>CAYJPV010000003.1:224771-268957 GCA_964372095.1 uncultured Vicinamibacterales bacterium
TTATCGCCGGGGGGGTGCCCCTGTACCGGTGGGGTCGGCGCGGGGCCCCGCCGGGCGGGCGCGGGCGCCACCCCGCCGGGCCACCCGGCTGGCGCCAGCGCGTAGTTGATCGCGAAGGAGAGGTTGGCCAGCGGCCTCCCGGAGACGGTCGATTCCCCCGGCGGTGACAGGGGCACGGACAGCGGCCAGAGGGTGCGGATCGTCGGATTCCGGATGATCGCCCGGATGTCGTCGAGCACGAACACGCCGGACAGGCTGTTGCCGTACGCCCAGACTCCGGCGGCCACGATGAAGACGGCCAGCCAGTCGGTCCAACGGACCCGCGGCGGCGCTGGCCCGCGGCGGACGTCGGACGGCACAGTGGTGCGGGATGAGGGGCGTCTGGATGTCACGGGTCCGTCCGGATCGTCCTGGCCATCTCCATGATGTCTCCGAACCCGGCCATGATCGGCAGCAAGGCGAGCCCCGCCAGCAACAGCACCACCAGGACGGGGTGTGCCGCCAGCCAAGCCAGGCCACGCACCCACCACGGTTGCGCGCACGACGCGCACACGCCCGGCCGGTCCACGGGCCCGCCGCAGTGGGGGCACAACAGCGTCATGGTCAGCCGGCGTTCCCGTTCGCAGTGCTCACAGGTCGAGACGCCGCGCGTGTCGGTCACGATCCGGACGGTCGGGTGGCGCAGGCACCAGGGCATAACACGCTCGCCGGCATTGTACCATCGCGGTGCCATCGCCCTCCGACGCCGGCCGCCACGGGGCCGTGTCGTCACGCGCGTTCGCCCCCTCAGACCGGGGGACACTGGAGTAGAATCCCCCTCATGACTTCACGCCCATTCGTTGCCGTCGCGCTGGTCTGCCTGGTTCTGGTCGCCGCCGCCGTGGGCTCGGTGGCCCAGCGCGGTCCGGCCCCTCCGGTGTGGCCGGGTGCCATGGGCCAGGGGGTCACGCTCCTGCCGAACGGCTGGAAGATTGCCCCGGCGGGCCGCCACATGACGGTCGGTGACCTGCCGCTGGCCATGGTCGAGTCGCCCGATGGCAACCACCTCATCATCACCAACAACGGGTACGCCAAGCCGACGTTGACGGTCGTGGATCTCCGCCAAGGCACCATCGCCAGCCGCACGCAGCTGGACCATGCCTGGCTGGGCCTGGCCTGGCACCCCGATGGGCGGCGTGTCTTTTCGTCCGGCGCGGGCCAGACCACGGTCCACGAGTTCTACTTCGCCAACGGGCGCCTCCAGCCCGGCGGCACGTACGCGCTCGGCCGCGACACCCAGCGTCCGATGCCGGGCATCAATCGGCCCGAACCGGTCGAACAGAGTTTCGTGGGCGGACTCGCCATCGCGCCCGACGGCCGCTACCTCTACGCGGTGCACGTTCTGGGCGAAGCCCTGACCATGCTGGATCTGAAGTCCGGGCTGGTGCTGCGCACGGTTGACGTGGGCGCGGAGCCGTACACCTGCCTCGTGTCGCCGGACGGCAAGACCGTGTACGTGTCGGTGTGGGGCGGCGCGAAGATCCTGATGTTCGACGCGACGACGCTCGAGCGGACCGGCGAGGTGGCGGTCGGCGAACATCCCAATGCGATGGTGTTCTCCAAGGACCGTCAGCGGCTCTTTGTCGCGTGCGCGAATACCAACGCGGTGTGGGTCATCGACCTGGCCGCGCGCGCGGCACGCGAGCAGGTGGCGATTGCGCTGTTCCCCAACGTGCCTCCGGGCTCCACGCCCAACGCCCTGGGTTTGTCGCCTGACGGCAAGACGCTGCTGGTCGCCAACGCCGACAACAACACGGTCGCCGTGGTGGACGTCGAGGAACCCGGCCGCAGTGTCGTGGAGGGCTTCATCCCCACAGGGTGGTACCCGACGGGCGTGCTGTTCAGCAAGGACGGGTCGCGAATCCACATCCTCAGTGGCAAGGGGCTCACCTCCGCCCCGAATACGCGGGGCAGCCAGCCCGGCAACAGCGCCCCCGACCTGCAGTACACCGGCGCAATGCTGCTGGGCTCGCTGTCGATCGTGCCGACGCCGGACGCGGCCATCCTGAAAGTGATGACGCAGCGGGTCTATGATCTCGCCCCGTTCACCGAGGCGTCGATCCTGGCTCCGGCCGCGGCGCCGGTCGCGTCGCCCATCCCGAAGAAAGTCGGCGGCACCTCCCCCATCAAGTACGTGTTCTATATCATCCGCGAGAACCGCACCTACGACCAGGTCCTGGGTGACATGGAACGCGGCAACGGCGACCCGAATCTCTGCCTGTTCGGCGAGAGCATCACGCCGAACGCGCACGCCATCGCCCGCGAATTCGTCCTGCTCGACAACTTCTACGTGGACGCCGAGGTGAGCTACGACGGCCACGCCTATTCGACGGGCGCGTATGCGACCGACTTCGTCGAGAAGATCTGGCCCACGAACTACGGCGGCCGCGGCGCGCGGTATCTGAGCGAGGGCGGCGGCACGATGCGTAACGCCTACGGCAACATCACGGCGCCGCAGAACGGGTACATCTGGGACTCGTGCAATCGTGCGGGCGTCAGCGTGCGCAGCTACGGGGAGTTCGTCAGGCGCGGGCCGGAACCCGAGGGCGAAAAGGACGACGGCATCGGCGCGGTGGTGGCCACCGTGCCCGGCCTGGAGGGGAAGGTGCACCCGAACTACCCGCCGTACGACCTGACGATCCCCGACAACAAGCGTGTGGACATCTGGATCGAGGAGTTCAGGCAGTTCGAGCAGACCGGCGAGCTGCCCCGGCTGAGCATTATCCGCCTCGGCAACGATCACACCGCCGGCACCCGCGTCGGCTACCCGACGCCGCGCGCGATGGTCGCCGACAACGATCTGGCGCTCGGGCGGGTCGTGGAGGCCATCAGCCGCAGCCGGTTCTGGAAGGAGTCGGCCATCTTCGTCCTGGAAGACGATGCCCAGAACGGGCCTGACCATGTCGATGCCCACCGCTCGCCGGCGTTCGTGATCAGCCCCTTCACCAGGCGAGGCGCCGTGGACAGCACGCTGTATACGACCGCCGGCATGTTGCGCACCATGGAGCTCATTCTGGGCCTGCCGCCGATGAGCCAGCTCGATGCGGCCGCCACGCCGATGTACAACGCGTTCCAGACCACGCCGGTGCTGACGCCGTTCCAGACGCGTCCGGCACGAATCGACCTCGCCGAGAAGAACCTCGCCAACGCCTGGGGGGCCGAGGCGTCGGCCCGGATGTACCTGGCCGAAGCCGACCTGGCGCCGGAACTCGAACTCAACGAGATCGTCTGGCGCTCGGTCAAAGGCGCGGACAGCCCGATGCCCCCGCCGCGGCGTGCGGCGTTCATCCGCGTCGTGGGCGGTGATGACGACGACGACGACGACGTTCCCCTCGAACAGCCACCGGCGCCCCCGGTGGCCGGACGCTCGCCCGGCCGTCAGTGAGTGCCAGTCTGCGCCGGTGACATCTGCCGGCGTACGCGGCCGATGCCGGCCCGCGGGAGGGACCTGATGTCGGAAGAACGATTCATCGCGCGGCAGCCGATCTTCGATACGAAACTCGGCATCGTCGCCTACGAGCTGCTGTTCCGCTCGGATCTCGACAACTACTGCAAGGCGGCCAGCCTCGCACAGGCCAGTTCGGCTGTCATCAGCGACAGCGTGCTGCTGTTCGACCTCGCCCGCCTCACGGATGGAAAAGGCGCGTTCATCAATGTCGCCCGAGAGGGACTCCTCAACGACCACGCGCGTATCCTGCCGTGCGAACTGGCGACGATCGAACTGCTCGAGACGATCGAACCGGATGACGACGTGATTGACGCGTGCCTGCAGCTCAAGAAAGCCGGGTACCGGATCGCCCTCGACGACTTCACCGACAGCCCGGCCATGCGCCCGCTGATCGACCTGGCGGATGTCATCAAGGTCGACTTGCTGGCCACGCCGAAAGCCAGCCTGGCTCCGCTCGTGCGGCGACTCAGGCGGCCGGGCCTCGAGTTCCTGGCCGAGAAGGTGGAAACGCGGGAAGAGTTCGACTATGCGGCCTGTACCGGCTTCACCCTGTTCCAGGGATATTTCTTCGCCAAGCCGGTCATCCTGTCGGGCAAGGGCGTGCCAGGCTTCAAGGCCGCGTATCTCGATCTGCTGAAGGAGATCAACAAAGTCCCCTTCGACATCAACCGCGTCGAAGATATCCTCAAGCGCGACGTGTCGCTGTCGTACAAGTTCCTGCGGTACGTCAACTCGGCGGCACTTGGGCTGCGGGGGCGGGTGACGTCAATCCGGGAGACCCTGCTGCTGCTGGGCCAGCGTAACGTCCGCGCGCTGGCGTCAGTCTGGGCGCTCGCCGGTCTGGGCAAGGACCAGCCAGAGGCCTTGCTGCTGGTATCGGTCACACGCGCCCGATTCTGCGAGGGTCTGGCTACCGCCACCGGGCAGCCGCGTTGGCAGGCCGAGGCATTCCTGCTCGGGATGCTGTCGCTGATTGACGCCATCATGGGCCAGCCGATGGCAACCGTGCTCGACGACCTGCCGATCTCGGACGATGTGCGTCTGGCCCTTGTGGAGCAGAAAGGCCCGCTGCACCCGATGATGGCGTGCATTCTCGCGTACGAACGGGGCGACTGGAACGCGGTCTCGACCTGGGCCGACCAGCAGCACGTCGATGCGTCGGTGATCTCGCAGCTGTATCTGGACGCCATTCCGACCGATCTGCAGCAGGTCGTGCACGACGCCGCGCACTGACGCAGACTCGTGGCCGACAGCGCGCCGATGTTGCATCTCTCAGCAGTGACGGGAAATGCGCAGACGCGCACCATAGAAGAACTCAACGCGCCGAGCATCGAGGGGTGAGAGCGGCGTACATGAATGAACCCACCGCCTGATGCCCCGATGCCGACCGGCCCCCAACGGTCAACACCAGAACCCAAGCGGTGGGTTGCTGCCTCTTCTTATCGCAAGCGAAATGCCAGACGCGAGGTCAGCAGCAGCGCGCGGATTCACGCGTGTATTCCACGTTTTCCATTACGCGAAATTGTCCAGCTTTCGGATTCTCGGCGAATCGCTGCCGGGCTGCCGAGAGGCCGTCATATGGGGCATGGGGCATGGGGCATGGGGCATGGGACATGGGACATGGGGGTTGGAGATGACAAGGGCTGTTCCCTAGCCCCCAGCCCCTAGTCCCTAGTCCCTGGCAGTCCCGAGCCCTCCCTCGTGATCACGAGCAGCTCGGGCAGGGCACTCGCGTCCTGGAGCACGTCAACGAAGCGGATGTCGAGGCGCGGTGCCGACGCCACCACACGCGTCCCCGAGGGTAGCTGGTCACGTACCGTGCGGTAGTCCGTATCCCGAATGACGCAGTAGCGGGGTTCGTCGACGGCCAGGAACTCCTGCAACTGGCGTTCATCGAACATCTGATCGATGTGGCGCTGCAGGTAGAACACGAGGCTCGGGGTCGCCACGCGGTACGTGCCCACGCGAACCGCCTTCGCCTCCTGCGACGCGATCACCGCCGCGAGCCTGGGCACGGGTTTATAGCGCTCGAAGTCCGGCAGGCCGACAACCACCATCACCCAGAGCACGACGACGACACCGGCAAAGGCGGTGATTGCACCTGCGGCATACGCCCGGCGGATCAGCAGCACACAGGCCGCCGCCGCCGTTGCGAACAGGACCGCGCCGGCCGGCGCGCCTCCCGCCAGGCGTACGGGAACGTTCGCCCACGCGAAGAACACCAGAGCCGCCAGGCCCAGGACGGCCAGCAGCCCTGCCATGCCGATCATCGCGCCGCGCGTCCACCGGACCAGCGCCTGCGACGCGGTCCCGCCGATCAGGGCTGCCACGGCGCCCCCGACAAGCGCCGCCGCCGCCGGCACAAACGGCAGCACGTACAGGTCCTGCTGGCCGCGGGAGAATGAGAAGAACGCCACGATCACGACAATCCACAGACCGAGCAGCAGGCGCACATCGGCAGGGCTGGCGGCCTCGCTCGCGCTGCCGGGCTCCCCGCCGGACATCGCCGGCCGCCACACGGCCAGCCGACGCCACGGCGCGAGTGCCAGTGCAACCGGCAGCACGAACGACCACGGGAAGTAGAAGTCCGCGAAGACGACTGGCAGGTAGAACAACGGTCCCCGTGTGATGCCGACACCCGCACCCTCGGTGTAGCGCGCCAGATTCTCACGCAGCAGGAATGTCGTGATGTACTCCCATCCGTGCTCCAGGTACAGCGCCGCGTAGTACGGCAGCGCAATGGCCGCCACGATCAGGACCCCGGTCGGCAGCATGGCGCGCCGCAGGCTCGCCAGCCGTCCCGTTGCCAGGAGGTACAGCGGGAACACGAGCCCCGGAATGACGATGGCCACGGGGCCTTTGGTCAGCACACCGAACCCGGTGGCGACATACATCAGGACCAGCCACCGGCGGCGCCGCGACGGGTCTGTTTCCGCCAGCACGAAGCACAGCAGGGCAAGCCCCAGAAACATCGCCGAGTACACGTCGATGATGATCCGGCGCGCGAACAGCAGGAACCGCGGAGTCGCCGCCAGGCTGATGGCGGCGACCCACCCGGCCGTGGGCGAGAATGCGATGCGGCCCAGCACCAGCGCGGTCCCGACGATGACGAGCGCGCCGAGGGCGATCGGCAGGCGGGCTGCCCAGAGCGAGACGCCGAACACCTTGTAGGCCCCCAGCACGGCCCAGTACGACAGCGGCGGTTTGTTGAAACGTGGTTCGTAGTTGAACGTCGAGTTCAGCCAGTCGCCAGACTCGAGCATCTCGCGGGGCGTCTCGGTGTAGAACGCCTCGTTGGCGTCGATGATCGACGTCGCGCCCAGGTTGACGAAATACGGGAGCGCGGCAACGACAAGGAGCAGCCAGTACAGGCGGCGACCGGACATGGGCACATGGTACTCGGGGCTAGAGGCTAGAGGCTAGAGGCTAGAGGCTAGAGGCTAGAGGCTAGAGGCTAGGGAGTACGTAGCCCCGGTCCTTCCGCCTACGCGCCAGGCGTTCGGGCGAGGCCTCGCCGTAGCGCTTCGCGCGGTGGCGGGAGCCCCGGGGCTACGTACTTGCCACTTCGTACCGGGCCTGGCTACTTCTCCACGCGCCAGCCGTCGGTGTAGAGCCTCGCCTTCAGCGTGCGCAGCGTTCCCGGTTCCTCTTCACCCGTGTACGGGACGCTGATCTGCGTCGTGTTCTTCCACACAACCGTGCCCGGCGTCCACGGCGAATCAGGCTGGTAACTCCACTCAAGCGAGGCGCGGCCGTTCTCGTTCCACCGCCACACCTGCAGGACGGACCCGGCATCCGGCAGGCCGGCCACGACGGCCAGGCGTCCGCATTCCGGGGACAGGATGGGCACGCCGGGCACATCGATGCGCGTGCCGGTCTCGGCTTGCATCAGGAGATACCCTTCGCCCACCTGCCGCTGGCGCCGAATCAGGTGGTAGCCGAAGCAACCGAGAAACTCCGTGTAGGTGAACGCCACGTAGTCGTCGGCGGCCGGATCGGGTGAGTCGGTCAGGTCGGCCACCGTGCCATTGCCCAGGGCCACGGACAGGCGCTTCCCGGTCCGCGAGACACCACGAACACCTTTGCCCAGGCGGTACTGCTCCACGGCCTTCGCGCACTCGTAGGCGTTGGTGGTATCCCCGCAGGAGCGTTCGATCGTGTCGAGTACATCGACGAACCCCTCGGGAGGCGGGGGTAGCGGTTCGTCACGCGTACAGGCGGCCCAGGTGAAGAGCCCCACGATCCCCAGCAGGACGATCAGCCACGTACGATGCCGCATGTCAGTCTCCTTCGGCCCCGGGCACGTGCCGGCGCCGTTCACGGGCATTGAGCGCGAACCCGGCCCATAACACCGTCAGACCAACCGCCACCAGGGCCATGGCCCAGTTTGGCTGGTCGAACCACTGGTAGTGGTCGGCAATCAAGAACAGCGCCACGCCGGTATTCAAGAGCCCCGCATAGTAGAAACTGCGGCGCTGGCGGCGGTGGCTGACCACCGCCGTGGCCAACGCCATTGCCAGAAACGCCCAATCGACGGCCCGCGTGTACTCCCCGGTCTGACTGAGACGGGCCAGCGGCTCGAGCACGGCAAACGGCGCAACGGTAAACAGGATCCAGGCCGCCGGCTTCACCAGTTCGGATCCGACACGATCGGCCACCGACGCCGCCACGTAGAACACGAGGCCATTGAACGACATCGCTGCCAGCGTGTCGAGCAGCACCGGATTGCTGACACCGTCAGGCTGCCAGGGCTGCAGTGACAGGTGCAGCACGTGGAGCATTCGCCCATCGAGCGCGAACAACTCCAGGACGGCGATGAACAGCACGCCGGCGGCGGTGTAGAACGGGCGCCCGAACCACGGCCGGCTCGAGCGGTCGCACCACAGCGCCGCGCCGGCGTACATCGGCACGAGAGGCATCAGGTGCAGCGCCAGGGTATCCCACCGTTCTTCTTCGAACCAGGTCCGCAGACCGACGTCTGCGAGGAGAGCCAGTGTCAGCAGGAACGCCAGCACCGCCAGCACGGTGCTGAGCGCCAGCGTCCGGGTCCGCACAGCCAGCCAGGCCGTCCATGTACAGGCCACCGCGATGGTCACCTGCAACTGGCGGTTCGACACGGCGCCATCGCTGAACAGCTGCCCGGCCGTATCGGGACCCACGACCCACAGGCCACGTTCGTGGAACAGGATCAGGAGGAACAGCGGCAGCAGACTGACTCCGCCGAGGTAGAACGCCACCGCCACGGCCCGGTGATCGCGCCGCGCAAGGACGTGCGCAGAGGCATTCAGCCCGATGAACGGCAACCCCAGCACGATGAACGGGCGCGCGATGCCGTCAACAGCTTCGTGCAACCGGTGCGCCCCGAAGTAGAACAGGCTGCCGCACATCAGCAGGAACGCCCCGAGATACAAGGCAATCTGCGAGTACGACAAGACCCGCGCCTCCCCAATCCAGTCATCGTCGCGTCGTTCCAGCTTCCGGTAGGCACCCCGCAGCATCTCCGCCTCGTGAGGGTAGATCAGCGTGAGGCGGAGCCAGTCCCGCACGTGATCGACGTGCGCCCGCACGCGTACCGACAAGGCGGCCGAGTACTGCGACGGGTGCGCCTCGACCGGGCGTCCAGCCAGGTAGCGCCCGAGGTCAGCCGCCATGTCGAGCGCCGTCGGGTACCGGTCCGCGGCCCGGCGCTCGAGTGCCTTCAGCGCGATGGCCTGTAACGGTTCGGGGACGCGTGGCTCGATGTCCACGGGCAGCCTGATCGCGCCCGCCTTCACGCGTGCCACTACGTCGGTCGTGTCGTGGCCGCTGATCGGCGGCGCTCCGCACAGCAGTTCGTAGAGGATGGCGCCGATGCCATACACGTCTGTCCTGGCATCGATCGGTGCGGACGGGTCGAGTTGCTCCGGCGCCAGATACTCGGGTGTGCCCCTGAAGTGCCCGACAGCCGGGTTGCCCCCGCTCAAGCCGAAATCCAGGATCTTCGGCTGCAGGCCCGCGTTGAGCCTGACGTTGGATGGCTTCAGGTCGCGGTGCTGCAGGCCCAGTTCGTGCGCGCGGTGGACGGCTTCGCAGATGTCCTTGACGATCCGCGCACGCTGGCGGAGTTCGAGCGACGGTCCAACCCGGCTGAGATCGAACCCGTCCACATACTCCATGATCAGGATGGCCGGATCGGTGTCGGCTCTGAACTCGAACACACGGACAATGCGCGGGTCGTCGAACAGCGCGAGGGCACGGGCTTCGCGGAGAAAGTCGCTCAGGGACGTCCTGAGGGTCGGATCGCCGCGGAGGACTTTGGCGGCCACCACACGGTTGAGCGTGAGATCCTGGAGCTTGTAGACCTCGCCGGCCCCGCCCGCGCCGACTCGCTCGATAGTCCGGAAGCCCTCGAAGGCCGGCAGGTCCGCGGCCCCGGAACGGTGGTCGCCGGCGGCGGGCGTATCCCCATCGAGGAACGCCGTGACCTGCCGATACTCCTCCACCAGGGAGCCGAGTGGTGTGACCAGGTCGGGCCGGTCGGCGCACACCTCCGCCACGTCGAGCGAGGTCCCGTCCCGCAGGTGCCGCTCGACCCAGTGCTCGAATCGTCGCTCGAGGTCCGGGTCGTTCATGACGATGACCGCAGCTTCAGCGTCAACGCCACCATCGCCCGCGCCAGCAACATCCGGCACGCGTCTTCGGATCGCTGGAGGCGTCCGGCAATCTCCTTGAAGCTCAGCTCTTCGAACTTGCGCAGGATGATGACCTGCCTGTGGTCCGGTTCCAGCGCCTCGAGGACGTCCGCCAGCCGCTCCGCTTCTTCGGCGGCCACAGCCTGACTCAGGGGCGAACGTCCGCCAGCCGGCACCGTTGGTGCCTGGCTGTCGATCGGAACCTCAGCCCCGATGTCGCGCTTGCCCCGCCGCTGGAAGTCCGCCTGATCCCGAATCTCGTTATCCGCGATCCGCGACAGCCACCCCATCAGCGATGCCCCGTCCCTGCCGTCGAACTGGTCGATGCGCTGGAAGGACTTCAACAGCGTGGTCTGCAACACGTCACGCGAATCGATCCGCCCCCGGAGCGCGCGCCCCATCCGCACGCGGATGAACGCCAGCACACGTCCGCCGTAACGGGCGTACAGCTCATCCAGGGCCGCCTGCGATCCGCACCGCGCCGCGCGGATGAGCTCGGCACTCGCAAGGGGTGTCATCGCGCTCACGTTACCACGCCTGGCACTCTGCTGGGGATCGGCCATCGGCTTTCGGCTACTGCCGACTTGATGACGTTCGGTTCGGTCGCCCGACGCCGTCTACAAGGTTAGGGGCGTGGGACGTGGGGCATGGGGCATGGGTAGGGACAAGGGGCAAGGGGCAAGGGACACCGGGATTGAAGACAGAAGCACGAAGCACGAAGCACGAAGCGAAGCACGAAGCAGGAAGCACACTCACAGTGGACACGGAGGATAGCCGATGAAACGGTTTTCGTTCGCCATCATCATGGTCGCGGCGCTGGGCGCCACGGCGTGCCTGCAGAAGGACACGACGAGCACGTTCTACCTCAATCCGGACGGAACAGTCGACTGGGTCGTTCTCGAACAGAACGTCCGCTCCGACGCCAGGGCCGGGACAGAACGGACCGCCGAAGAAGGCGCATACCTGACGGCCCTCGCCGAAGACCGGCACGCCGTGACCGAATCTCTCCGAGCCCTGGGGGGCCGGGACGTGCAGACGCTGCGGATTCGCGAGTTGCGGCCCTGGATGACGCTGGTGTCGGCACGCTTCGAGGACCTCGGGGCCGTGTGGTCCCCACTGCTCTCGGCGTGCGGCATCCCCCATGGCACTCGCACAGCAACACAGGGCGGTATCACGACCTGGGACTTCTGGGCGGAGCTGGGGCCAGACATCCTGGACGCGGCGCCGGACCATTGCGCCGAACCGTTCGAAGGCGTGTTCGACGCGATGGACGGCGCGATCGTGCTCACGGCGGGTCATTTCGAGCAGGCGGTGGGGCTCGTCCTCGACGGTCCCGACCGCGCCACGCTGCCCGACTCGGTGACCGATCAGGAGACGCTCGCGAAGACCGGGGGCCGGCTCGTGCTGTCACTGAGCTGGAGAAACGGTGGTTGAACGTCCGGCTGAAGCCGGACGCCACGACGGAAGCCGGACGCCACGGTTTCAGCGCGTCATTCGTCTGATCGTGGGGGCCGGCTTCAGCCGGCCCCCGGGGCCTTACACGTGGTTGCGCAGCATGAGCTCGCGCGGGTGAGGCTCCAGGTACACCTGGCCCGCGAGGTATGCCACATCACACCGGCGCACGTGGTGCTTGACGAGCGTGAGAGGCACGATGAGGGGCACGAGTCCCTGCCGGTAGTCGTCGATCGTGGCCCGCAATTCGTCCCGGCTGGCGGCGTCGAGGCTCTCCTTGAAGTGCCCGAGCATGTGCAGCAGCACGTTGGTGTGCTTGCGGGTCGTCGCCATCTTCGCGAACGCCGCCATGAACTGGTCACGATAGTGACGCTCCACGCCGGCACGATCGGCGCGTTTCGCTCCGGCCACCAGGCGCCCGAGGGCATCGTAGGCGTCGCGGTCGTGCGCCAGCAGCGCCATCTTGTGCGCCGTATGGAACCGCACCAGATCTCCCACCGTCCAGCGCGACTCGAAGAGCGCGCGGACGCGGACGTACGCGAACACGCGCTCGACGAAGTTGTCGCGGAGCCGCGGGTCCGAGAGCCGGCCTTCTTCCTCCACCGGCAACTGCGGATACCGATCCATCAGGGCCTGGGCGAACAGGCCGCGTCCCTGCTTTTCGGCCATGCCGCCCTCGACGTAGATCTTCACGCGTTCCATGCCGCAGCTGGGCGAGTCTTTCTTGAGCACGAAACCCGCGAGGCGTTCCGCCTCGAGCGCGTCGGCCCGCCGCCGCGACCAGTCGCGCATCGCGTCGGAGATATCGCGGCCGCTGCGCGTGTTGACCATGCGGATCTCGCCGTCGCGCCGCACGAGACGAAGGGCTTCCCGGGGCGTGCCCAGACCGAGTTCGACTTCCGGGCACATCGGCACCCACTCGACGAAGCGACCGAAGGTGTCGACCAGGAACGAGTCGCGTTTGTGGCCGCCGTCGAAGCGGACCTGCTGGCCGAGCAGGCAGGCGGAGATGCCGATGCGGATGGGGTCGGTTGAGAGGGACATATCAGGCTCCAGGCTCCAGGCTCCAGGCTCCAGGCTCCAGGCTTCGGGCAACAGGCGCTACCTACCGGTGCCGCGCACACGCCGGCCCGTGGTCTCTTCGACGCGCCGGATATAGGCCTTGCAGTTGAACTTGCGAGACGTGCTCGCGTAGGACATGTACCGCACCATGCCGTAGACCGGACGTTCCGGGCCCCACGCCCGATCGTGTTTGCCGCCGATCGCCCACGCGATACCGGTGTAGCCGTTGGGATCGCGGCCGTCCAACTCGTACCGATCGTTCAGCGTCACCGCCACGGCGAACGCGTCGTCGGCCGAGGGCGACCATTCCAGGATCTTCTTGGCCCAGTACATACGCACGTACCCGTGCATCCATCCGGTCCCGACCATCTGGATCTGGGCCGCATTCCACAGCGGATCGTGGGTCTCGGCGGCCTCAAGCTGGGCTGACGTGTAGAGGTACTCGCGCAGGTCGTCCGCGTGCGCCGCCAGCGATCGGATGGCCCACGACTCGCACCCGGCCAGCGTGTCGTACCGCGGGTTGTAACGCACGAAGTTCACGGCAAGCTCTCTCCTGACGATGAACTCCTCGAGGAAGGCATCACGGTCCGCACGCGGCGCGTCGGCGTCGCGAATGGCACGCGCCACCGAACGGACGCCGATGTGCCCGAAGTGGAGCCAGGGCGACACCTGGCTCGTCCCGTCGAGCTCCGGGTGATTCCGCCGGGCTGCGTAGCCGTCGAGCCGGGCACGGATGAAGCGCGCGAGCGCCGCTTCGGCAGCCCGCGTGCCGCCGCGGAACGCCGTCACCGGGGACGCCGACTCGTCAACGGGCATCGCATCCAGTTCGGCCGCGTCAGCCGTGAGCGACGCGGGAACCATGGCGGGGCGCCAGGGCACGTGGACGTCGGGTTCGAAAGATGGCTCCAGAAACTGCGGAATCAGCCTGCCGATTCGTGGCCTGAGCGTTCGGGCTGCCCACTGCTCTTTCTCGATCAGGGCCGCGGGCACCACGACGTCGGCGTCAACCGTCCAGAACGGAACGGGCAGGCGATCGGCGGCAATCTGGCGCCAGCGCTCAGGCTCCCGCAGGGGATTCTCGTCGCCAATCACCAGCGCGGGCGCGACTTCGGCACAGAATCGCAGCAAGCCGTGGTCGGGGTGGCGCCGCAGGACCAGGCCGGCTCCCCGGCGCTGAAGGTCGTGCGCCAGGTCCGAGAGCCCTTCGGCCAGGAAGCGGTAGTGGCGGCGGTTGGCATTCGGGTAGAACGGCACGAGACCGATGAACACGACGAGCGGCAGCCGCAGGATGTTGGCCGCGTCGATGGCGACGTCCAGGGCCGGGTTGTCGAGACCCCGCTGGGCCCGCTGCATCCAGTAGACGACGCACCGGCCGGCGGGATCGGGCGGCCCGTCCTTCCGGACCCGGACGCGAGCGTTGTGGCGGATCGTCTCGAGCGTCATCGTGCCTGCGCCCGTCCGGCCACAAGCCCGCCCGCCGCCGCGCGCCGGGCCCACACGCCCAGCTCCGAGAACGAGTCCACCGTCACCGCCCCTCGCAACCGGGGCGCACCGGCGCCGCCAAGCAGGAGCGCCACGCCGGACGGCAGGCCCCGGCGCAGGGTCGAGAGCATGGGCCCGGTGATGTCCGCGGGCGACGCGGCTGACAGGCTCAGCGCCAGGGCGAGGGGGGCGCGTTCGCGGGCGAGGGACAGCAGTTCTTTCGGAGGCACTTCGGTCCCCAGGAAGATCACGCGGAGTCCCTGCGACGCCAGCACGAGGGCGGCCATCTGGAGGCCGAGGGCATGAGCCTCTCCGGGCAAGGTCGCACAGGCCACGAGCGGCCCCGAGGCGCGAAGGTCCATCGGAAGGCGCAACGAGCGCAGCAGGTCGCCCACACGCTCGGAGAGGAAGTGTTCGTGGCGGATTTCCAAGCGTCCGCTGGCCCATCCATCGCCGACCGCTGCAATGACGGGCACGAGCCGCGTCTCGAGAAACGCCTCGGGGCTGAGCCTGGACCACTCCGAGAGCAGGGTGGCCGTCAGGCGGTCTGCGTCGAAGGTTTCCACGAGACCGAGCAGTGCGTCGGTATCGGCCGCGGCAGGCAGCCCGCCGGGCAGGTTGAGGCCGGTCGGCCGGGCTGCGGCCAGCAGCGCGTCCAGTGCGGCGTCCGAGGCCGAGACCACTTCACCGGCGCGGTGACCCCGGGTCAGGGCCTCGGCGATGCGGCGCAGGCGCGTGACGGTGGCCGTGTGGTAGACGCGGTGGCCGGAGGGCTTGCGCTCGGCGGCGGGAAAACCGTACCGCAGCTCCCACGTGCGCAGGGTTTCGGTCGGAATGCCGGTGGCGCGCGAGAGGGCGCCAATCGTCAACATGCCGGCACTGTCTGGAGGTCTTGAAGAGGTTCTGCGCATGGCGCGACCACATCATGCCACAGCTGGCCGGCAGACGCGCGGCGCCCGGCACGTGCCGGACGCCGCGGCCTCGGGAAGCGGACGGTTACAGCTTCGGGAAGATGACGGTGTCAATCACGTGGATGACGCCGTTGGACGCGACGATGTCGGTCTTGACCACCGTCGCGTTGTCGACCTTGACGCCATTCGTCGTGTCGATCTTCACGAGACCGCCCTGGACGGTCTTGGCGTCCTTGAGCTTCACGACGTCAGCCGCCATCACCTTGCCGGCCACGACGTGATACGTCAGGACGGCCGTCAGCTTCGCCTTGTCCTTCAGCAACGCGTCGAGGTCGGCCTTCGGGATCTTGGCGAACGCTTCGTCGGTCGGGGCGAACACCGTGAAGGGGCCCTTGCCCTTGAGCGTGTCGATCAGGCCGGCGGCCTGCAGCGCGGCGGCGAGGGTCTTGAAGCTGCCCGCGGCGACGGCCGTGTCGACGATGTCTTTCGGCTGGGCGCTGACCGTGGACGCGGCACCAACCAGCAACGTGACGGCAACGATGGAGGCGAGGAACGTACGCATGGGACTGTCTCCTTCTTCTCAGTGAACGACGGGACCGGCGGCGCCGGCCCTTGTGATTCGCGTCCGAAGTGTCAACGTCGCTCCGCTCGGAGCGGCTCAGGCATGTCGGACGCGCGACCATACCGGAGCGAAGCCGTCTACTTTCCTTACAACGTCCACGTCATCAGGGGTCGCGAGTGGGGCACCGGCGCGCCCGCGACCGCGCGGCGTGCGATGGCCCTGAGCATCCCTGAGAAAATCACCGCATGCACCGGGAGCAACGCCATCCAGTAGGCACGACCCCAGACACCTGAAGGCTCGAAGCGAGCGGTTTGACGGATCCGCGTGCGCGACGGTCCTACGGGTTCGACGTCGAATTCGAGCCAGGCCCGTCCCGGGAGCTTCATTTCCGCCTCGAGCACCAGCCGTCTGTCAGCCTCGTAGGTTTGGACGCGCCAGAAGTCCAGCGCGTCCCCGGGCACGCACGCGTCCTGGTCGCGCCGGCCGCGGCGCATGCCGACGCCGCCAACGGCCAGGTCGAGGGCGGCGCGCAGGCGCCACAGGGCGTTGCCGCAGTACCACCCGGTGGAACCGCCGATGCGGCGGATCGGCGTGAACGCCGCGTGGGGCGTGGCGTCCACCACGACCTCCCGCCTATCCATGACGACGGTACCGGTCTGGCCGGCGTCCGGCACGCCCGGAGCCCCTGAGGAGCGGGCATCGGACCAGCGGCTGGCGCCGGCAGGACTGTCGGCGGACGCCAGAGCACGCGCGATGGCGTCGCGCAAGGTGCGCGGCACGATGCCGAACGCAGCCAGGGCCGACGGGTCGCGAACGATGGTGGCGTTGCGGATGCTGCCGATGAGCTTGCGCCCCACCCGGGCGTAGAGCGGCGTCACCAGTCCCAGCCACAGGCTCGAGAGGTGCGGCGTCAGCAGGGGCACGGGCAGCATCAGGCGCCGGAGTCCGCGCTGCCGCGCGTACTCGCGCATGATGTCGCCGTAGGACACGACGTCGGGACCGCCGATTTCGAAGACGCGGTGCCCGTCCACGCCGACCGTGGCCGCCTCGACGAGGTAAGCCACGGCGTCCTCGATGGCGATGGGCTGTGCCTGGATGGCCACCCAGCGCGGGCACACCATCACGGGCAACCGTTCCACCAGCGCGCGGATCATCTCGAAGGACAAACTGCCCGACCCGATGATGATGGACGCCCGCAGTTCGATCACGGGCACGCCCGCGTCGCGCAGCGCGTCGCCGGTGTCGTGGCGGCTCCGCAGGTGGGGCGACAGGTCCGCGCCCGTATCGCCGAGTCCGCCCAGATACACGATGCGGCGGACACCGGCGCGGCTCGCGGCCTGGCCGAAGGTGGAGGCCGCCTGGCGATCCAGGGCCGAGAAGTCGCCGGAGGCGCCCATCGAGTGGACCAGGTAGTAGGCCGTGTCCACACGCTCGAGGGCCGCATCGAGTGACGCGGCGTCAAGCACGTCGCCGCGGACGACCTCCGTGCCGGGCTGGACGCGGGCGGCCACCGCCTCGGGCTGCCGGGCCAGCACCCGCACGCGTGCGCCGCGCCGTTCGAGGGCGTCGATGAGGCGCCCGCCCACGTAGCCGCTGCCGCCGGTGACAAGGATGATGTCGCTCACAAAAACGAGTGTGCCACACGGCGGTTCGCGTTGTCAAGCTTTTGAATAATTTTTGTCTATTATTAGCACGGCCTCGCCGCCGGCCCGGCAAGGCCGGCTCCGCGAGGCCGGGTGAAGGCTGATAGAATCCACCGCGTATCGGGAGGATCCATGACGCAGACCCGTCGGCTCCGGTGGTGTGCCTGGCTGTGTGGAATCGCCGTCGCCTGCCTGCCGCTCGGCAGCCACGCGCAAGCGCCTGTCCCGGCTGCGGTGCAGGCGCCGACGCCGGACGGCACCATCACGCGGTTCGTGCGGCCGCCGAACCCGATTGCGCTGCGCGGCTCGGCGCGGCCCGAGCGCTATATGGAGGCCTCGGGCCGGCAGGCGGCGTTCCTCGGCAAGGAGGATGGCAGCTTCGAAGCCTGGGTCTATCCGCTCAAGGTGATCCACGACGTCCGGCTGTCGTTCGGCACGGCGGCGTACGCCTCCCCTATTCCGGGCGCCAGCCTCGCGACGACGGTCGACATCCGGCCCGAGGCCAGCCTCGTGCGGTACGCGCATGCGTCGTTCACCGTGGACGCCACCTGGTTCGTGCCGCTCACCGAGAACGGCGGCGTCGTGCTGCTGGACGTACACGCCTCCGAACCCCTGACGGTCGTCGTTCAGTTCCGCGTGGATCTCAAGCCGATGTGGCCGGCGGCCCTCGGCGGGCAGTACAGCTACTGGGACGACGCGCTCAAGGCCTACGTGGCCGGCGAAGCCAGCCGCAAACACGCCGCCCTCGTTGGCTCACCGTTCTCGCTGACGCCACCCGAACAGCCGGCGCACAACCTGCCGGACGCGCCGTCGCAGTTCTCCATCACGATCACGCCCGACACCGCGCGGCGCGGCCTGGTGCCGATCGTGATTGCCGCGAGCACCGGGGGGCTCGACGACGCCAAGGCCACGTACCAGCGGCTGCTCACGCACACGCAGGAGCAGTACATCGCGTCGTTCAACCACTATCGGCGGCTGCGTGAGGAGCTGACGAGCATCGACACGCCGGACGACCGCCTCGATCAGGCCCTCGAGTGGGGCAAGGTCGCCCTCGACAAGGGCTTCGTGTGCAACCCGCACCTCGGCTGCGGCCTCATTGCCGGCCTCGGGCCGTCGGGCATGAGCGAGCGGCCCGGCTTCGGCTGGTTCTTCGGGGGCGACACCTTCATCAACGCGTGGGCCATGACGGCCTACGGCGACTTCGACACCGTCAAGCAGTCGCTCGAGTTCTTGCGCAAGCGGCAGCGGGCCGACGGCAAGATGATGCACGAGCTGTCGCAGGGCGCCCACTACATCAAGTGGTTCGAGGAGTTCCCGTACGGCTACTACCACGCCGATACGACCCCGCTCTACATCATTGCCGTCCGCGACTACGTGCGCGCCAGCGGCGACACGGCATTCGCGAAGGACATCTGGCCGTCGATCCGCCTGGCCTACGACTACTGCGCCTCGACGGACGAAGACCTCGACGGCCTGATGGACAACACCAAAGCCGGCCTGGCCGCCGTCGAGACCGGGAAACTCCGCCGGAGTGATGTGCTGACGGACGTGTTTCTGGGTGCTGCGTGGACGGAAGCCGCGGAAGCCACTGCCGAACTGGCGGCCCTGGCCGGCGACATCTTCTCATCGACCGCGAATCTCGTCGCCGAGAAAGCCCGGGCGTCGCTGAACCGGCGCTTCCTCGACCACGAGAACCGCCGCCTGTTCTTCGCGGTCATGAAGGACGGCAAGGGCCAGGCCGAACAAACCGTGTGGCCGGCATTCGGACTCTGGCGCGGCGTCTTCGATACCCCCAACGCCGCGGTGGACGGCATGCTCGACGAACTGGCCGGCGCCGGCGTCGGCGCCGACTGGGGCGCGCGGATGTTGTCAATGGACTCGACGCTCTACGAGCCGCAGAGCTACAACAACGGCGCGTCCTGGCCGTTCCTCACGGGGTTCGCGGCGCTCGCCCTCTACTCGAACGGCCGGCCGGATGCCGCCTGGCAGTACCTCGACGGCATGGCCGACCTCACCTTCCTCGAATCACGCGGGTTCATGGCCGAGTTGTTCTCGGGCGACCGGCTCCGTTCGATCGATGCGGCCGTGCCGCACCAGTTGTTCGCCACGACGGGCTTCGTCTCGACGCTGCTGCGCGGACTGGTGGGCATCAAGACCGCGGCCGCCGAGGTGCGCGGCAACACGAAACTGCCCGAGCGCCTGGTCCTCGACCCGCAGCTGCCGGCCGGGTGGGGGTGGCTGCGCATCCGCAACCTGCGCTGGCGGGGCATCACCGCCGATGTCGCGATTACGCGCGAGGAGAACGGATATCAGGTTGCCGTCGCGCCACGCGGAGGCACGTTGCCGCTGGAAATGCACGCCCGCTTCGCGCCGGGTTCGGTGCTGCGCACCGGTCGCGGTCCGTGGCCGGCCAACACGCCCGGGTGGAACTGGAACGTGTGGCAGTCCTTGCAGGTGGAGGCAGACCAGCCGCAGCGCGAGGTCCACGTTTCCCGGTTCGACCGGATTTCGGCACCGTTCACGGCCACGCTGGGCGTGACACCTGGTGTCGAGGTCATCCCGATGCACAAGCCCCTGGCACTCGGAGACCCGTCGTCACGGTTGCGCATCATCGACACCTGGATGCTGGGTCAGCAATTTCACCTGAAGGTCGAGGGCCTGCGCGGCGTCGAATACCAGGTCCGCATTCGGTTGCCCGGCGTGGTCTCAGGCATCGAACGCGGCCTGCGGGTCCTGGGTGACGGCCGCGTGACGGCGGGGCCCGGAGACTCCATTCGGATTTACTTCCCCCGGGCACCGCAGACCGCGAGAGGGAGTGTCACGCGGCGCAGTGACTGGACCACGCAGACGTTTTTGATCATCCTCCCGCGGTAAGGGCCGGCGCTGAAACCGCCGGCCTCGATCGCCCGTAAGGTACAGCGAGGACTGATCGTACGCGCGCGTCGTCGGCGCGGGAGGCAACGGTGCTGAAGTTCCTGCTCTGGGTGATTCTCTTCGTGATCTGCTGGCCGGTGGCCCTGCTGGCCCTCGTGCTCTATCCGCTCGTGTGGCTGATCACCCTGCCCTTCCGGCTCGTCGGGATCGCCGTCACCAGCGTCTTCGAGTTGTTGCGCGCCATGCTGATGCTCCCCGCCCGCGTGCTCGGAGGGGGACGGTAGGGGCATGGGGCATGGGGCTTGGGGCATGGGCGGTAGGGGGGCAGGGACGTGGCAGAGGCAGGAAGCAAGAAGCAAGAAGCAAGAAGCAAGAAGTAGAAAGTAGGCAGTAGTCAGTAGGAGGTGGACCTACCGGCTGCGCAGGCCTGTGGCCTGAAGCCCGGAGTCTGGAGCCAACCATGGCCCATGCCCCATGTCCCTAACCCTCGCGCAGCGCCTCCCTGATCGCGCGTAGCCCCCGTTCGAGTACCTCGGGCCTGATGCCCAGTGCGACCCTGAAGTGCGCCGGGCACTCGAAGTGCCGACCGGGCACCACCATCGTCTTGTGACGGGCGAGCAGCCGGTCAGCCAGGCCATCAGCTGCCGCCCCCGATCGCAGCCGCGGGAACGCCACAGTCCCGCCGTCCGGCTTGACCCATTCCAGTTCTGGCGTATCCCGCATGAACCGCTCGAACGCCGCCAGGTTCAGGGCCAGGGTTGCACGCGAGCGCGCGGCCAACTCGGCCAGGTGCGCGAACACCACGGTCGAGGCGCGCTCGGCGACGATGGGGCCGACGCCGTCGGTGAGGTCGCGCATCCGGCGGATTTCTTCGGCGATGTCAGGAGCGGCCAGGGCCCAGCCGCACCGCAGTCCCGACAAGCCGTACACCTTCGTGAGGCTGCTCGTCGAGATGAAGACCGGACCGAGGGTGGCCGCGGGGAGAGGCGCTCCGGACACGGCATCGAGGTAGACCTCGTCCACCAGCACCCGGGCGCCGTGGCGTTCGGCGATCGCGCCGACCTCCTGCAGGGTCTCGGCGGCAATCATCGCGCCGCACGGGTTGTGCGGACTGGTCAGGATGATCAGGCGGGTCGCGGGTGTCATGGCCGCCGCCACGCGTGACGGATCGACGCGGTATCCCTCCTCGAAGCGCCGCTCGAACCGGATCGGCCGCGCGCCGAGCATGCGTGGCACCGCCAGCAGCGGGTCGTACGCCGGCGTCTCGACGAGCACGTCGTCTCCCGGCCTCACCAGCGCCGCGCACGCGAGAAAGTTCGCCCCGGACGTGCCGGTTGCCGTCGCAACGTGATCCGCCGCCACGCCGTACCGTGCCGCGATCGCCGCCACAAGCGGCGGCCAGCCTTCGTCATTGTTCCCGGACACCTCCAACGCGGCCCGCCAGCCTGGCAGGTCGTCGAGGGCTGGACCGTCGACGTCACTGCGCGCCAGGTCGGTGGCCGGGTGCGGGCGGCGCTTCGCCCAGAGCAGATAGTCGGCACGAGGCACGGGGCGCAGGGATGGGGGTTGGGGATTGGGGGTTGGGGATTGGGGGTCCGCCGAGCGGTCATCGTTTGCCATGGCGGGACAAGGGTATCAGGCTCCGGGCGATCGGTAATCGGCTTTCGGCTTTCGGCGATCGGCGATCGGCTTTCGGCGATCGGCGTTCGGCGTTCGGCGTTCGGCGATCGACAGCAGGGCCCTACCGTCTACTGCCTACTGTCTACTGACTACTTCCTACTTCCTACTTCCTGCTTCTTGCTTCTGCCCCTCGCCCCTAGCCTCTGGCCCCTAGCCCCTAGCCCCTGTACAATGCCCCCCCATGCAGCTACACGGCATCGATTACACCATCATCGGGCTGTACTTCGTGTTCGTCCTGGGGATTGGCTGGGCCCTGAAACGCTTCATGAAGACGAGCCTCGACTTCTTCGAGTCGGGCCGCAGTCTCGCGGCGTGGATCACGGCGCTGGCCTTCATCTCGGCGAACCTCGGCGCGCAGGAAGTGATCGGCATGGCAGCCAGCGGGGCGAAGTACGGCATCATGACCGCTCACTTCTACTGGGTGGGCGCCATCCCCGCGATGATCTTCGTCGGCGTCTTCATGATGCCGTTCTATTACGGCAGCAAGGCGCACTCGGTGCCGGAATACCTGCGCCTCCGGTTCGACGAGAAGACGCGGGCGCTCAACGCCGTGTCGTTCGCGATCATGACGATCTTCTCGTCGGGTATCTCGATGTACGTCATGGGCCGGCTGTTCCAGCTGCTCCTCGGCTGGGACATCAACGTCAGCATCATCGTGTCAGCCGCCGTCGTGCTGATCTACATCCTGCTGGGCGGGCTGACGAGTTCGATCTACAACGAAGTCGTCCAGTTTTTCCTGATTGTGTTCGGCTTCCTGCCGCTGATGTTCATCGGCGTGATGGGCGCGGGCGGATGGTCGGGCATTCAGGCGCGCCTCGGCACGGTGGCCGTCGAGGCGGGGTTCGCGGCCGGGGCCTGGACGGACTCGTGGAAACACATGGGCTCACCGTCGGCCAACCCGATGGGCATCGAGTGGTTCGGCATGGTCGCCGGCCTCGGGTTCGTCATGTCGTTCGGGTACTGGTGCACCGACTTCCTGGTGATCCAGCGGGCCATGGCCGCCAAGTCGATGAACGCCGCGCAGCGCACGCCGATCATCGCCGCCGTCCCCAAGATGCTCATGCCGTTCATCGTCATCCTGCCGGGCATGGTGGCGCTGGCCGTGCTGCCCACCGAAGCGTTCCAGTTCAACGGGCAGACCGACTACAACATGGTGATTCCCCAGCTGCTCGCGAAGTACTACCCGCCGGGGCTGCTGGGACTCGGCCTCACGGCGCTGCTCGCCAGCTTCATGTCCGGGATGGCCGGCAACGTCACGGCGTTCAATACCGTCTGGACCTATGACATCTACAAGCCGTACATCAAGGATGACGGCACCGATGCGCACTACATGAAGATCGGGCGCCAGGCGACCGTGTTCGGCACCGTGGCCAGTGTGGCGACGGCGTACGTCGCGATGAACTTCGGCAACATCAACGACCTGCTGCAGCTGGTCTTCTCGTTCATCAACGCGCCGTTGTTCGCGACGTTCCTGCTGGGCATGTTCTGGGCACGCACGACGGCGAATGGCGCGTTCTGGGGGTTGCTCGGCGGCATCGTCGCGTGCGCGCTGCACTATCTGCTGACCAGCGTGGGTGCCGAGCCCGGGGGCGGGTACCACACCTATTACAGCGACATGGCGCGCAACTTCTGGGGCGCCATCTGGGCGTGGACGACCTGTTTCGTCGTGACGATTGGCGTGAGCCTCGTGACCACGCCGCGGACGGCGGAGGACATGAAGGGGCTGGTGTGGTCCCTCACGCCGCGCGTGCGCGACGAGGGGCTGGCGTGGTATCTGCGGCCAGCCACTCTGGCCGTCATCGTGGGCGCGGCCGCCGTGGCCATCAACGTCTACTTCTGGTAGGACACAGGCGGCGGCCCGGCCTGCTGGCGCAGCGGCCGGGCCTGACGGATGGGGATAGACGATGATTCTCGATCTGCGCTTTCCGATGGGACTGCTATTCACCGTGCTGGGGCTGCTGCTGGGGGGGTACGGCCTGCTCAGCGACGCCAGCGTCTACAGCGTCTCCCTCGGCATCAATGTCAATCTCTGGGCCGGCATGGGTGTCCTGGCCTTCGGCCTGGTCATGCTGGCCAGCGGCTGGCAGGCGATGAAGAAGAGCGGGTGATCACGACCCGGCCAGCGTCCGCAGCACGAGTCGCTGGATCCACACCAGCAGGTCGAGCGGTGCTTTCCTCACCAGCGGGAGGCTGAAGCTCATCACTTTCGGCCATCGGCCATCGGCTATCGGCTATCGGCTATCGGCTTTCGGCTATCGGCTATCGGCTTTCGGCTATCGGCTTTCGGCTTTCGGCCTCAGCTACTGACTACTGACTACTGACTACTGTCTACCTCTTGCTTCTTGCTTCCTGCTTCCTGCCTTTGCCCCATTCCCATGCCCCATGCCCCGTGCCCCCCGTTTGACCCCTCCGAAAACGGCGTGCTACGCTGGATGAGCTATTTCCAGAGGTTGGACGCTTTTCGAGTCTGCGAAAGTGGCGGAACTGGCAGACGCGCTGGACTTAGGATCCAGTAGCCGAAAGGCTGTGGGGGTTCAAATCCCCCCTTTCGCACCAGGGCCACCGCAAGCCACGCGTGTTGCGTCCCATGTTTCCACTGGCCGGAATAATGAAGCCGGCCCCCCTCGCATCCGATTAATACGAAGATGAAGGTTGAGTTCGCCGACGTCAACGAGACGCGCAAGCGCCTCACTGTGGAAATCCCCGCCGAAACCGTCGATGCGGAGCACGATCGTGTCACCGCGCGGCTGGCCCGGACCGTCAAGGTTCCCGGGTTCAGGCCCGGGAAGGTGCCGGTGGGCGTGATCCGGCAGCGTTTTCGGGACGACATTCTGCACGAAGTGGCACGCGAACTGGTGCCCAAGGCCCTCGACGACGCGCTTGACCAGCGTGCGATTGACCCCGTGGACACACCGGAGGTGCGGGACGTGGTGGTGGAGCCGGGCAAGCCGCTCACCTTCACAGCCACCTTCGAGACAGTACCGGACTTCGACCCGGGCGAGTATCGGGGCATTGCCCTTCGGAAGAAGGGCGCCACGGTCGAGGACACGGACGTCGACGAGGCGCTGGAGCGGCTGCGTCAGCGTGCCGCGCGTTTCGAACCGGTCGATGGACGCCCACTGGCGGGTCACGACTGGGCGACGGTGGACCTGGAACGCGAGGTGCTGAGCGGCGCCAGCAAGGCCCCCCGCGAACGCCATGCCGATGTGACGATCGAACTGGGCGCCACGGCGAATCCTCCCGGATTCGACGCGCACCTGGTCGGTCTCGAGCCGGGCGCGTCGAAGACCTTCACCGTCACCTACCCGGCCGACTTCGGCGTGGCCGAGATGGCCGGGGCGGAGGTGGACTACACGGTGACGATCAAGGGCATCAAGCAGCGCGTGGTACCGGATCTGGACGACGAGTTCGCCAAGGACCTCGGCAGCTTCGATTCCCTGGCGGACCTGCGCGCCCGCGTGCGGCAGGACCTGGAACACGAAGCCCAGCATGAGGCGGATCGCGACGTCCGGGCGGCGCTCCTCGCGAACCTCGCCAAGCGCGTGCCGTTCACGCTGCCCGAGGTTCTGGTGGAGCGGGAACTGGATCGCCGGGTGGAAGAACTGGCCCGCCGCATGATCGAGCAGCGGATGGACCCGCGCCAGGCTGGCATCGACTGGAACGAACTGCGCAACGCGCAGCGTGACGCGGCGTCCGACACGGTGAGGGCCACGCTGGTCCTGGACGAAGTGGCGCGGCGCGATCAGCTGGCGGTGTCGGACGAAGAACTCGACGCCGAGATTGGCCGGTTCGCCGAACGCAGCGGCCGGTCGGTGGCGGCGGTGCGGGCGCAGGTGGAGCAGGACAACGGGCTCACCCGGTTGCGCACCGGCCTGCGCCGCGAGAAGACGATGGACTTCCTGCTTTCGAACGCCAGCATCACGACGGCATAGGCGAGGACGACATGCACAGTACGCTTCCCGAAGGCCGCGCCCAGCTCATCCCGATGGTGGTCGAGCAGACCAACCGCGGCGAGCGGGCGTACGACATCTTCTCCCGGCTGCTGAAGGACAACATCATCTTCATCGGCACGCCGATCGACGACAACGTGGCGAACCTCGTCATCGCGCAGATGCTGTTCCTCGAAGCCGAGGATCCCGAGAAAGACATCCTGGTGTACATCAACAGCCCGGGCGGGTCGATCACGGCGGGCCTGGCGATCTACGACACCATGCAGTTCATCCGGCCGGACGTGCAGACGTATTGCCTGGGGCAGGCGGCGTCGATGGGCGCGGTGCTGCTGGCGGGCGGCACGAAGGGCAAGCGGTTCTCGCTGCCGAATTCGCGCATCGTCATCCACCAGCCGCTGATGCAGGGCCTCGGCGGGCAGGCGAGCGACATCGACATTGCGGCGCGGGAGATCCTGCGGATGCGCCAGAACCTCAACGGCATCCTGGTGCAGCACACGGGGCAGCCCATTGAGCGCATCCAGGTGGACACGGAACGCGACCACATCATGACGGCAGACCAGGCGAAGGAATACGGTATTATTGACGACGTGATCCGCAAGCGCGTCTAGCG
The DNA here is from genome assembly GCA_964372095.1 of uncultured Vicinamibacterales bacterium. Classification (GTDB taxonomy): domain Bacteria; phylum Acidobacteriota; class Vicinamibacteria; order Vicinamibacterales; family JAKQTR01; genus CAYJPV01. The sequence goes on from CAYJPV010000003.1 coordinate 251,156, forward strand.
TCCACCACCCCGGCGCGGGAGCCGGCCGAGGGTGCGAGGTACGGATTCGGACCATGGCCAAAAAAGGCGACGAAACCGAAGTGTTGCGTTGTTCGTTCTGCAACAAGGATCAGAACGACGTCCGCAAGCTGATCGCGGGCCCGACGGTGTTCATCTGCGACGAGTGTGTCGAAGTCTGCAACGACATCATCGCCGACGATAACCGGTACGAGAACAAGGGCCTGCGGACCACCCTGCCGACGCCCCAGGAGATCAAGAAATTCCTGGACGACTACGTGATCGGGCAGGACCGTACCAAGAAGAAACTGGCCGTTGCGGTCTACAACCACTACAAGCGCATTGAAATCCAGAAGCAGGCCCGCGGCCGGCACGACATCGAGCTGACCAAGGCCAATATTCTGCTCATCGGCCCGACGGGCACGGGCAAGACGCTGCTGGCCCAGACACTGGCCAAGATGCTGTCGGTGCCCTTCGCGATCGTGGACGCCACGACGCTCACGGAAGCCGGGTACGTCGGCGAAGACGTCGAGAACATCATCCTCAAGCTGCTGCAGGCCGCCGGCGGCGACATCGAGAAGTGCCAGCAGGGCATCATCTACATCGACGAGATCGACAAGATCTCGCGCAAGGACGAAAACCCGTCGATCACCCGGGACGTCTCGGGCGAAGGCGTGCAGCAGGCGCTGCTGAAGATCCTCGAAGGCACGATGGCGAACGTGCCGCCCCAGGGCGGCCGCAAGCACCCGCACCAGGAGTTCTTCCAGGTCGACACGACCAACATCCTGTTCATCTGCGGCGGGGCGTTCGTGGGCCTCGAAAAGGTCATCGACCGCCGCGTGGGCAAGAAGACGATGGGTTTCCGGGCGGACGTGAAGCCGCACGGGGCGCGCGATCTCGGCGGGACGCTGGAACGGCTGGAACCCGAAGACCTCATCAAATACGGCCTGATTCCCGAATTCGTCGGCCGTCTGCCGGTGGTGGGCACACTGCACGAGCTCGACAAGGCTGCGCTCGTGGAGATTCTGACGCAACCGAAGAATGCGATCACGCGTCAGTACCAGAAACTGTTCGAGTTCGAGAACGTGAAGCTGCGATTCACGGACGACGCGCTCGAAGCGATTGCCGAAGCCGCCCTGCACCGCAAGATCGGCGCGCGCGGGTTGCGCATGATCATCGAGGATCTCATGCTCGAAATCATGTACACCCTGCCGGGCCAGAAGAAGATCCGCGAATGCATGATCACCCGTGAGGTGGTCGAGGCCAAGGCTCAGCCCATTACGCTGATGGAGAAGGCCGGCTAAGTGGAAGTCTACGAAACGCTCCCAGTGATCCCGCTGCGGGAACTCGTGGTGTTCCCGCACATGATGGTGCCCTTTGTCATCGGGCGGCCGGCGTCGATCCGTGCCCTCGAGCACGCGCTGAGCAAGGACAAGCGCGTGTTCCTGGCGGCCCAGCACGACGCCCAGCTCGACGATCCCCAGCCCCAGGATATTTACTCGATGGGCTGCGTCGCCAACGTGGTCCAGAGCCTGAAGCTGCCCGACGGCAACATCAAGCTCCTCGTCGAGGGCGCCGAACGCGGCCGCGCCATCGAGTGGAAGGAAGACAAGGGCTTCTTCCGGGTCGTCGTGAAGGTCCTGCCGCGCCATCGCGACGCCACGGGCGACGTGGAAGGCGCGATGTCGCGGGTGGTGTCGCTGTTCGAGCAGTACATCAAGCTGTCGAACAGCCTCCAGTACGACGCCATGATCGCCGCGGTGCGCGTGGACGACCCGGGCCGCCTGTCCGACACGATCGCCGCGCATCTCGTCATCAGCCTGGACGAGAAGCAGAACCTCCTCGAGATGTTGTCGCCGCTCGAGCGCCTGAATCGCATCGCCGCCGTCCTCGAAACCGAGGTGGACAAACTCCAGGTGGACCGCCGGATCCAGTCTCGCGTGAAGAAGCAGATGGAGAAGGCCCAGAAGGAGTACTACCTCAATGAAAAGATGAAGGCGATCCAGAAGGAACTGGGCCGGAAGGACGAAAAGGGCAACGAGGTGGACGATCTCAAGAAGAAGATCGACCAGTCCAGGATGCCCAAGGAGGTCCAGGAGAAAGCCGTCCAGGAGTTGAAGCGCCTCGAGGCCATGCCGCCCATGTCGGCGGAGGCGACGGTCTCCCGCAACTACCTCGACTGGCTCATCGCGGTGCCGTGGCACAAGAAGAGCAAAGAAAGCCGCGATCTCAAGCGGGCCGAGGAGATCCTCAACGCGGATCACTACGGCCTTGAGAAGATCAAGGAACGGATCCTCGAGTTCCTGGCAGTACGTGCCCTGGTCAAGAAGCCGAAGGCCACGATCCTGACGTTCGCCGGCCCTCCGGGCGTCGGCAAGACGTCGCTCGCCAAGTCGATCGCCCGCGCCATGAACCGGCAGTTCGTCCGGCTGTCCCTCGGCGGCGTACGCGACGAGGCGGAAATCCGCGGCCATCGCCGCACGTACATCGGCGCCTTCCCCGGCCAGATCATCCAGATGATGAAGAAGGCCGGCACCCAGAACCCGGTGTTCCTGCTGGACGAGATCGACAAGATGTCGATGGACTTCCGCGGCGACCCGTCGGCCGCCCTGCTGGAAGTACTCGACCCGGAGCAGAACCACACGTTCCTGGATCACTACCTGGACGTCGAGTACGACCTGTCGAACGTGATGTTCATCTGCACGGCCAACGTGCTGCACACCGTGCCCCAGGCCCTGCGTGACCGGATGGAAGTGCTCCAGCTCCCCGGCTACACCGAGCAGGAGAAGGTGGAAATCGCCAAGCGGTTCCTGGTCACCAAGTCGGTGGAAGGCACGGGGCTGACCTCCGAGAACATCCGGTTCGCCGACGAAGCCCTGCAGACGGTCATCCAGCGCTACACGCGCGAAGCCGGTGTCCGCAATCTCGAACGCGAGATCGCGTCCATCTGCCGGAAGGTGGCCCGACGCGTCGTGACCGAGGGCGCCAGCTACTTCGAGGAAATCACGGCCGAGCGGGTGACCGTCCATCTGGGCGTGCCGCGGTTCCGGCCGACGACCGCCGAAGAGACAAACGAGATCGGCCTGGCCACAGGCCTGGCCTGGACTGAAGTCGGCGGCGAGATTCTCGTGACCGAAGCGACGTTGATGCCGGGCCGCGGCCGCCTGACGCTCACCGGGAAACTGGGCGACGTCATGCAGGAATCGGCGCAGGCCGCGCTCAGCTGGGTGCGGTCGAAGGTGGACGAGTACGGTTTCGACGCCGACTTCCATCGCCGCAACGACGTCCACATCCACGTGCCGGAAGGCGCCATCCCGAAAGACGGCCCGTCGGCCGGCATCACGATGGCGACGGCGCTGGTCTCGATCCTCGCCAAGGTTGCGGTCAGGCGCGACGTCGCCATGACGGGCGAGATCACCCTGCGCGGCAAAGTGCTCCCCATCGGCGGCGTCAAAGAGAAGGTGCTGGCCGCCCACCGGGCTGGTGTGACGAGCATCATCCTGCCGAAAGACAACGAGAAGGATCTCGCGGACATCCCGCGGAGTGTGCTGGACGTGCTCAGCATCTATCTCGTGGAGACCATGGACGAGGTCCTGCGCCTCGCACTGGCCGAACCGCTGCCTGGACGCGGTCCCGGTGTGCCGATCGAACCCGTCAAGGTCGAACGGGCGGTCGGGGACGAGAGGGTTACTCACTAGGGATTAGGGATTAGGGGTTAAGGATTAGGGGTTAGGGATTAGGGGAAGACAGGGGCTGTGCCCCACTTCCTCTGTGAAGCCGCCCGCGGCGCAACGCTCGTGGGGGCAGGCCGGGAGCCCCGGAGCCGGTGGCCTGAGTCTGAAGTCCGGCGCGTGGCCGCGGGCCGTGAGCCTGTGAAGTCGTTGGACGCGCCTCATGCGCGTCTGTCGCCCGGCGGTCGGCACGCATGAAGCCGGTCGCCGATCGTGTTGAAATCCAACTGCACCGAATGGCCCGAGTCAGAATCCTCGGGGCAGAGTTCGTCACCAGCGCGTCGCGCGCCGGTGATCTGCCCCGTTCACCGTTGCCCGAACTGGCGTTCGCTGGTCGCTCGAATGTCGGCAAGTCGAGCCTGATCAACGCCATCGCCGGCCGGACGCTCGCCCGGACGAGTGCGGCCCCTGGCAAGACCCGCCTGGCCAACTACTACGCCATCCGCCCGGACAAGGGCCGTGCCTTTCACCTGGTGGACCTGCCGGGTTACGGCTACGCCCGCGGTGATCGCAGCGGCGGCGTCTTCGAAGCCCTGGCGCGCGAGTACTTCTTCGGGGAGCAGGGTGAGGCCGTGCGCGGGGCGATTGCCGGCGTCATGCTGCTGGTCGACGCCCGGCACCCGGGCCTGGAGGCCGACGTCCAGGCGTTCCAGTGGTTCGCGGCACAGGGGCCGCCCGTATGTCTGGTGGCCACGAAGGCCGACAAACTCTCCCGCAATGAACGCCAGCGGACCGCCCGCGCCCTGGCCGACGTGTTTGGACAAGCGGCGCTCATGACGTCGGTCACGGCCGGCGAAGGCATCGAGGATATCTGGACATGGATCGTGCAACACCTTCAGCAGTGGACACCGCCAGCACGGTAGAGGCAGACAAGCTGGACCTGGGCGCGCTCAAGACGATGAGCGTCTCGGCCCTGACCGCCCTGGCCAAGAAGCTCGACTTGCCCGGCGCGACGGGCCTCCGCAAGCAGGACCTGATCTTCCAGATCCTCCGCGGCCGGGCCGAGCGCAACGGCGCGATGACGGCGGAGGGCGTGCTCGAAACCCTGCCGGACGGCTACGGCTTCCTCCGGGGGCCCAGCTACAACTACCTGCCGGGCCCGGACGACGTCTACGTCTCGCCGTCCCAGATCCGGCGCTTCGACCTGCAGACCGGCGACACGGTCTCGGGCCAGATCCGGCCGCCCAAGGAGGGCGAGCGGTACCTGGCGATGGTGAAGGTCGACAGCGTCAACTTCTCGGCCCCCGAAAAAGCCCGCGAACGCGTCTTCTTCGAGAACCTGACGCCGCTCTACCCCGAAGAGCGGATCCGCCTGGAGTACAACGCCGAAGACCTCTCCACACGGGTCATCGATCTGATGGTGCCGATCGGCAAAGGCCAGCGCGGCCTCATCGTCGCCCCGCCGCGCACGGGCAAGACCATGCTGCTGCAGGCCCTGGCCAACAGCGTGATGGCGAACCACCCGGAAGTCTTCCTGATCGTCCTGCTGATCGACGAACGCCCGGAAGAAGTGACGGACATGCAGCGGTCGGTGAAGGGCGAGGTGGTGTCCTCGACATTCGATGAACCGCCGCAGCGGCACGTCCAGGTGGCCGAAATGGTCATCGAAAAGGCCAAACGCCTGGTGGAGACCGGCAAGGACGTCGTCATCCTGCTCGACTCGATCACGCGCCTGGCCCGCGCGTACAACACTGTCGTCCCGGCCTCGGGACGTGTGCTGTCGGGCGGCGTGGACAGCAATGCGCTGCAGAAACCCAAACGATTCTTCGGCGCTGCCCGCAACATCGAACGCGGGGGCTCGCTGACCATCATCGCGACGGCCCTGATCGACACCGGATCGCGCATGGACGACGTGATCTTCGAGGAGTTCAAGGGCACCGGCAACCTCGAGATTCACCTGGACCGCAAACTGGCCGACCGCCGGGTGTTCCCTGCCATCGACATCCAGAAGAGCGGCACACGGAAAGAAGAGCTGCTCATCGAGCGCGAGACCCTCAGCAAGATCTGGGTGCTGCGCAAGGTGCTCGATCCGCTCTCGCCGGTGGACGCGATGGAACTGCTGCTGTCCAAGATGCAGAAGACCAAGACGAACGCCGATTTCCTCGCGGCGATGAGCGGCGGGGGCAGGGGCTAGACTGGGGATTGGGGATTGGGGATTGGGGATTGGGGATTGGGGATTAGGGATTAGGGATTAGGGATTAGGGAAAGCCAGGGGATGTCCCCAGCCCCAAACCGCGCCCCATGCCCCACGTCCCATGCCCCTAACTGCGGAACGCCAGCCAGGCGGCGGCGATGGCGAGTGTCAAGATCGTCACGGGGATCCCCACTCTCGCGTGCAGGCGCCAGTCGATCGAGACCCCGAGCCTCCGCGCCTGATCGACGACGATGATGTTGGCGATGCTGCCGACGATCAGCAGGTTGCCCGCCAGAGTCGATGCCAGGGCCAGGATGGCGCCGGCCAGGGGGTGGCTGGCCGCCGGCAGCAGGAGCATCACCGCCGGCACGTTCGACACCACGTTGGACAAACCCACGGTCACCCCGAACAAGACGCCCGGGTGGCGCAGGTCCAGCCCCCAGCCCGAAAGGTGTGCCAGTCCCTGAGCGGCCAATCCGACCTCCTGCGCCGCGGCGTTCACGACAAACAGGCCCATGAACAGGACCAGCAACTGCCAGTCGACCAGCCCCAGGACGTCGCGTGAATCCATACGCCGGCTCGTGAGCAGCACGCCGGCGCCGGCCAGGGCGACGGCTTCGTGAGGCCACGGCGCGACCAGGAATGCCGCGACCACCGCCGCCAGAACCAAGGCACCCTTCAGTGTGTGCCACGCGTTGAACGGCACGTGTTCAACGGCCGGCACGGCACCCGGGCGCTTCCACTTCGCCCGCCACATCCACGCGATCACGGCCCAGACCAGGACCAGCCCCACCATGGCCGGCACGCCGCCATCCACGAGGTAGCGGGCAAACGAGAGGTGCAGTGTCTGCCCGATCAGCATGTTCTGCGGGTTGCCGATCAACGTGGCGGCTGACCCGACGTTGGCCGCGCACGCAAGCCCGAGCAGATACGGAACGGGGTCCAGTGACCGGCGGGCGCACAACTCCACCAGAACGGGCGTCATGGCCAGGCAGACGATGTCATTGGCCAGCAGCGCCGACAGGACGCCGGCCAGCACAATCACGCCAGCAAGCAGCCCGGACGGGGAGGCACCGTACGACGCCAGCCGCTCCACGACGAGGGTGTAGAAGCCGCTGAGCCGGAACTGCGCCGAGACGATCATCAGCCCGAACAGCAGCGCAATCGTCCCGACATCCACCGACGCCCACGCACGGGCCGCGGTCATGTCGCCCGTCGCCACGAGGGCGATGGCGCCCAGCAGCGCGATCCCGGCCCGGTCCATGCGGAGACCCGGAATCTCGCCCAGGACCATGCCCGCGTAGACGGCCACGAACACGAACAGCACGGTCGGATGCATCGGGAGCATTATGACTGGGGATTGGGGGTTGGGGATTGGGGGTTGGGAACATCCCCTGTCTTTCCCCAATCCCCAATCCCTAATCCCCAGTCCCCTTGGTATAGTAGCCTCATGCAGTACCGCACCTTTGGCAGACTGGGATGGCGCGTGTCGGAGATGGGCTTCGGGACCTGGGGCATGGGCGGCTGGAGCGGCTCCGCCGACGACGCCTCACGTGCCGCGCTCCGGCGTGGACTCGAACTTGGCTGCAACTTCCTGGACACGGCGGCGGCGTACGGGAACGGCCACAGCGAAGGCCTGATCCGTCAGGTCCTGGGCGAGTGGCAGGGCCCGCGGCCGTACATCGCGACGAAGATCCCGCCCAAGAACGGGCAGTGGCCGGGACGTGCCGAATACGACGTCACGGACGTGTTCCCCGCCGATCACATTCGTGCGAGCACCGAGCAGAGCCTGAAGAACCTCGGTGTCGCCGCCGTGGACCTCCAGCAATTCCACGTCTGGTCGGACACCTGGGCGCTCGACGCCGGCTGGCAGCGCGCGGTGGCCGACCTGCGCGACCAGGGGCTGATTCGCGGCGTCGGCATCAGCGTGAACCGCTGGCAGCCGGCCAACGTCATCGAAGCCCTGAAGACCGGCCTCATCGACGCCGTGCAGGTGGTCTACAACATCTTCGATCAGGCGCCGGAGGACGAGTTGTTTCCCCTGTGCCAGCAACTGGGGGTCGCGATCATCGCCCGCGTGCCCTTCGATGAAGGCTCGCTGACCGGCACGATGTCGCTCACCGATACCTGGCCGTCGACAGACTGGCGCAGCCTCTACTTCACGCCGGACAATCTGCGCCAGACGCTGGCACGCGTCGAGGCCATCAAGGCCGACGTGCCGGCCGGCATGAGCCTGCCCGACCTGGCCCTCCGCTTCATCCTGCACCACCCGGCCGTCGGTACGGTCATCCCCGGCATGCGGTCGATCCGCAACGTGGAACGGAACATGGCCACGAGCGACGGCGCACCCTTTGCCGCCAGCCTCCTGGCCGCGATGCGCCGGCATCGGTGGGACCGCACGACGGTAATTCCCTAGGGACTAGGGACTAGGGACTAGGGACTAGGGACTAGGGACTAGGGGCTAGGGACTAGGGGAAAGACAGGGGATGTGCCCCGCCGCCCGCCCGCCCCCCCCCAACCCCCAACCCCCAATCCCCAGTGTGGTGTTGCCACCGGTGCCCTGCTATACTTGGTAGTTCCGGGTCACCGGAAGGAGTGAGCAATGAAGGAAGGTATCCACCCGAAGTACGAGATCGTTGACGTCCGGTGCGCCTGCGGCGCCACCTGGAAGACGCGCTCGACGAAGCCCGAACTGCACCTCGAAATCTGTTCGCAGTGCCACCCGTTCTACACCGGCCGCCAGAAGATCCTGGACATCGAAGGCCGCGTCGAACGGTTCACGAAGAAGTTCGGCGCGCAGACGTCGGAATCCCGCAAGCAGGCCGCCAAGGCCAAGAAGTCCGTGGCCGGTCCGACCGCCTAGTGTGTCCGGTGATGTACGTCGGTCGGCTGTCGACCGACGTGCGTCAGGCCTTGGCGTGAGCCCCACGCCGTTCCACCCACTCACCCTCAACAGGCAGGCGCGTACGTCCTGAGGCGGCCGTGGTGTCTGCGCACCGACGCGGTGGCACGGGCGCCGGCCGGATCTCAGAGATGGTCGAGTGTGCCCGGCCCGGCCAGGCCTTGCTTGCGTGCCAGGCGGTCGAGGCGATGGCGCAGCGCCGTGGCGCGCTCGGGGTTCTTCTCGACGGCCAGCGCCCGTTCGGCGTACCGCCTGGCCGACGCCAGATCCCGGCTTCGATGCTCGAAGTGAATGGCCAGGGCCTGGCGCGCCTCCTGGACGACAGCCCGGTCGCGCGCGACCTCGACCACCGCCTGCCAGGCCTCGGCCGCCTCGGCGTACCTGCGCTGCCTCCGGCGTAACAGGGCCAGGCGTCTGTACGCGTCGGCGCGAATGCCCGGCTCCACGGAGGCCGGTTCCCATGGAGCTGTGCCCAGGCCGGTGGCGCGAACGAAACACGCTTCCGCCTCGGGCTCCCTGCCGGCACGTTCGTACAGTTGCCCCATCGCCAGCGACTCGTGGGCGGACGCAATGCCCTCCGGGCCTTCGCCGGCCAGGCGCGACGCCTGCGCCGTCAGCGCTGCGAGGGACAGCAGGTCAAGCCGATTGTGCTCGAACACCGCCTGCAGCGGCTCCAGGTCGCCGGTCCTGAGGTACCCGAAATAGCGGGACGGGATCTCGAATCCCGGGACGTCGCCGATCCGGCCCGTGCCGAGCACGGCTTCCTCGAGTGACTTCAACGCGCAGGAGGAGGAATCCCGGCCGGGAGCACTGAGACTCCAGTCGTCGCTGACATCGGTCCGGCCACGGCGGCGCCAGAGGCGGCGCGCAGGCTGGAGCATGTCGAAATGCGGCAGGCTGGCGAACGGGGAACTCAGCCGGTGAAAAGCGTACCGCATGTCGATCAGGGGCACGTCGAATGCCCGGCCGTTGAACGTGACCAGGCCCGCAAACCGTTGCGTCAGTTCTGCGACGCTGGCCAGCATGTCGCGCTCGGCGTCGTAGCCGCTCAGGAAGAACTGGTGCGTGCGGAATCCGCCATCGGCGAAGTACCCGCAGCCCACCAGGAATGCGAGAGTCCCAACCCCGCCGCTGAGCCCCGTCGTCTCCAGGTCGAAGAACAGCAACGGGCCGCAGGTTGGCACCGGCACGCGCCGGCGCGCCTCACGCTCACGTCGTCGCACGTCCCATTCGAAGCGGTGCGACTCCGGAGGCTCGTCGGCGCCGGACGCCACGGGCTCCGCCGACAGGATCGCCAGTGAGGGCACGTGCTGCGCGAGCGTCTTCTCGAAGTTACCCACCACGCCCCTGCCGTGCCACAGGTCGTCCGGATAGTCGCGCTCGATGACCACGCACCCGGTCTGCGTCCCGGCCGAAACGGCGTCGTCATCCGGCACGTACCGGAGTTCTCGCAGGCCGCCGGCTGGCGGATCCGGCTCGTCGAGCGGACGCGCGTCATCGCGGGTACCAGGAGGGCCCGGCTGGCCGCGCAGCACATCCCGGACACGGGCCGACAGGCGCGACGGATCGATAGGCATGGGCGCGCCCTAGAAGGGCGGATCCTCCGCGGCCTCTCGTGGCACGAGCAGCCGCCCCAGAATGTCCAGCGCCACCGCCTTCGACCGCGGCCCAACATCGCCCAGCGGCCCGACGCACGACGGGCAGCCGGATTCGCACGGACACTCGACGATGAGGTCGCGCGTGCGGCCCAGCAGATCGGGGTTCATGCGGAACAGCGGCTCGCTGAATCCAATGCCGCCCGGGTAGTTGTCGTAGATGAAGACACGCGGCTCGTCGCCGCCGTCCTGCACGGAAGCGCGCCATCGCGAGGTGGTCTGAGCCGGCGGCTGCTCGTCACTGCGCTCGCTGGCCGGGCCGATGGACACGCCGATATCGTGGCTGTCGCTCATCAGCAGGAGCTGGGCAATCTGGCGCATCGCGTAGGACAGCCCCACGACCCCGTCCCGCCGATCGTCGGCGGCGTACGGCAGCCCCGTCATGACTTCCCGGGGAATGGTCAGCCAGTACGACGTCGTGTGCATCTGGCGCTCGGGCAGGTCCAGCTCGCCGGAGCCGACGTTCTCGTTCGTGTAGAACTTGATCTTCTTGAACCCGACCACCCGCGAGACGACGTGGACGTCGCCGTGAGACCACAGGGGGCCCGGTCGGTCGCCGTCCGCCGCGAAAGTGTCGAGCACGGTCACGCGGCTGTACGTAATGGCATCGGTGTAATAATCACACTCGATGTTACGCACGTAGGCCTTGCGCCCTTCGTGATCGAGCTCTTCCACCTGGTAGAGCCGCCCTTCGACGATGTAGATCGCCTTGGGGTGCAGGGTCTCCATCGCACTGTTGTAGTCCGTTTCGCCGATGACTCTGGTCGTATCGGTTTTGTCCACCACCACGAAGTTGTCTGACGAGATCGACCGGAGGCTGATGGCGTCGGCCGGGTACGATTCGTTCGTCCATTGCCACTGCCCTGTCGTCTCGTCCGCGCCCGCCGGACGGCTCAGGTGTACGAGACCTTCTTCGGCCAGCACCCGCAGGATGCCCTGCAGATCTTCCCGACCGTAGGTTTCGTCGGCTCGGAACGGGAGTTCGAAGGCGCCGCACTTGATGTGGTCCACGAGAATCTGGAGGTTGTCGGGATTCACCAGCGCGTGTTCGGGCGACGCGTCGAAAAAGTATGATGGGTGCCGCACCACGTACTGATCCAGCGGCGCGCTGCTTGCCACGAGAATCGCGGCGGATCGGCTGGCTCGCCGTCCCGCGCGCCCGGCTCGCTGCCAGGTCGACGCGATCGTGCCGGGGTACCCGGCCAGCACCGACACATCCAGCGCCCCGATGTCGATGCCGAGTTCGAGGGCGTTGGTGGACACGACGCCGCGCACGGTGCCGTCGCGGAGCCCTTTCTCGATTTCGCGGCGCCGGTTCGGCAGGTATCCGCCGCGATAGCCCCTGATCACGTCGGCCGACCCGGGCTCGCCGTCGTGCGCATCCTTGAGGTATCGGGTCAGGATCTCGGTTGACAGCCGGCTCTGGGCGAAGACGATGACCTGAAGCCCGTGGTTCAGGAACTCGAGGGCCACGGCCCGCGCCTGCGAGATATAGGACCGCCGGATCCCGAGCTGCCGGTTGACGATGGGCGGGTTCACGAAGAGGACGAACTTCTCGCCGCGCGGGGCGCCGCTGCGCTCGACCAGCTCGAAGGGCTGTTCGGTGAGGCTCTCGGCCAGCTGCCGCGGGTTGGCAATCGTAGCCGACGAACAGATGAAGGTCGGCGAAGAGCCGTAGTGCTGGCAGATACGCCGAAGCCGCCGTAGCACGTTGGCCAGGTGGCTGCCAAACACACCGCGGTAGGCGTGCAGTTCGTCGATGACGATGTATCGCAGATTCTCGAAGAGCTTGGCCCAGCGGGGGTGGTGCGGCAACACGCCGGCGTGCAGCATGTCCGGATTGGTCAGGACGATATGCGCCCGGCCTCGGATCGCGCGGCGTGCGTCCTGCGGCGTGTCGCCGTCGTACGTGAAGACGCCGACGTCGACGTCCGCGGCCCGCTGAACCTCCTGCGTGAGCCGGTCGAGCTCGGCGAGCTGGTCCTGGGCAAGAGCCTTCGTCGGGAACAGGTACAGCGCCCTCGTGGAGGCATTCTTCAGGATGGCATCCATCACGGGCACGTTGTAGCAGAGGGTCTTGCCGGAGGCCGTGGGTGTCGTGATGACCACGTTGCGCCCGGCAAGGGCGTGCGCGATGGCCTCGGCCTGGTGTGTGTAGAGCCGCTCGATGCCGCGGCTGCCGAGGGCGGCGCGCAGCCGTGCGTCGATGCCGTCGGGGTAGTCGGCGTACTCGGCGCCCGCCGCCGGAATGCGGCGAACGGCGGTGATCAGGCCGTCCGGCTGGTCGGGCCGCTCGATCAGCGCCTGTCCGGGGACGACCTCGCGAAGCGCCAGTTCGAGGGCGGAGTCCCGGCGGCTTTCCGGGCTCGTCCCGTCGGTGATGAGCGGCATGGGGGGATCGTACTAGTCGCCCGGGTACCGATCAAGAGGCGAAAGTGTGGGGGTGTTCGGCTATCGGCGATCGGCGTTCGGCCTTCGGCCTGCCGTACGGCGCAGGTCGCAGGCCGGAAGCCGGTGTCTCTGCCTGGAGCCTACCGCTCCTCCTGGTGGTGTTCGTCGGCCGGGAACAGCCGGTGGATCAGCCGGATCGACAGGTAGAAAACCAGCATGAACCCGAAGACCCCGGCAAGCCCGTAGGCGCTGACCTGGAGAGCGGCGTTGAATGCGTCCATGACTTCCTCGCCTACAGGAACAGCGGGACCAGGGCCAGCAGCAGGCCGCCGGCAACGACGGATCCGATCTGGCCGCTGACGTTGGCGCTCACGGCGGACATCAGCAGGTAGTTCTGCGGGTCTTCCTTCTGCCCCATCTGATGGATGACCCGCGCGGACATCGGAAACGCCGAGATGCCGCACGCGCCGAGCATCGGGTTGATCTTGTGCTCGCCCGCCAGGAACAGATTGATCACCTTCGCGAACAGCACGCCACCCAGCGTGTCGAAGACAAACGCCACGAGGCCCAGGCCGATGATCATGAGCGTGTCGACCCGCACGAACCGCTCGGCCGTCATCGTCGACGCGATGCTGATGCCGAGGAGGATCGTGACGAGGCTGGCCAGCTCGTTCTGCGCGGCCAGCGACAGCTTGTTGAGCACGCCGCACACGCGGATAAGGTTGCCGAACATGAGGAATCCGATCAGCGCGGCGGCCGATGGGGCGACGATCGAGGCAATCAGTGTCACGGCGACCGGGAAGATGATGAGCGCCGTCTTGGACACGGTGCCCTGGAGGGCAGCCATCCGGATGAGGCGTTCACGCCGGCTGGTCAGCATCCTGACGACCGGCGGCTGGATGATCGGCACCAGGGCCATGTAGGAGTAGGCCGCGACGGAGATGGGCCCGAGCAGGTCCGGCGCGAACCTGCCGGCGACGACGATGGACGTGGGGCCGTCGGCGGCGCCGATGATCCCGATGGAGGCCGCCTGCTTGAGGTCGAAGCCGAGCAGCGTGGCCGCACTCATGGTGAAGAAGATGCCGAACTGGGCGGCCGCGCCGAACAGGAGCAGGAACGGCCGCTTGAAGAGCGGCGAGAAGTCCACCATCGCGCCGATCGCGATGAAAATCAGCAGCGGGAAGAGCTCGGTGGCAATGCCCTGGTTGAACAGGAGCGTCAGCGCGCCATCCGGCCCCGTGGCCGACGACAGCGGGATGTTGACGAGGAGCGTGCCAAACCCCATGGGCAGCAGCAGTGTGGGTTCGTACTCCTTCACGATCGCCAGGTAAATCAGCGTGAGCCCCACGCCCATCATCAGGACCTGCTGCCACGAGATGGTCAGCAAGCCGGGAAGCAGGTCTTGCGGTGTCATATGTGCCGTCTCTTCCTGTGCTGCGCGACGAACGCCTCCACCTCGGTGTGCCCGGCAGAGGAGCCCGCCCCCCGGCCACGGCGCAGCGTCGCGCACGGAGGCGGGAGGTTCGGGGCGGCGTACGGGCCGAGAGTCGAACGCCGATGGCCGATAGCCGCGTCCGCTACTTCCAGTGCTGCTTGACGAACGCCTCCACCTCGGGGAGTCCGCCCTGCAGGATGAGGTAGCCGTTGTGGGGTTCGCGCGGCGTGATCTCGTGGTTGACCGACGTCGTCATCATCTGCCGAATCCGCGCCGGGTCGTCGGTCTGGCCGAGCACCCACGACAACTTCATGTACGCCGTTTCCGGCAGCATGTTGTCGAGGGGAATGATGCCCAGGTCCAGCAGATCGCGCCCGGTGTCGTACACGTACATCTGCGCGAACCCCCAGAGCGTCTGGACCGTCATCACGACGGTCATCCCCTTCTGGATCGCCCGGCGGATCGCCGGATAGATAGGTTTGTTGACGTGGCCCAGTCCCGTGCCCGCCATCACGAGGCCGCGGTACCCCATGGCCGACAGCCCGTCAATGATGTCGGGGTTGAAGTTCGGATAGTAGTACTGAATCGTCACCTTCTCTTCGAACACCGGGGTGATCACCGGGACGCGCGACTTGTCGCGGGGCAGGTAGTCCCGCGTCAGGTATGTGAAGTGGCTGCCGCTCTCGTGGGGATAGCGGCTCACCGTCGCCATCGGGGTGGCACCGATGGTGCGGAAGGTGCTCCGGTAACTCGAATGCATCTTCCGGCATCGGGTGCCGCGGTGCAGCAGGTCGTAGTTGTCGGAGGTCGGCCCGAACATGCACAGCATGACTTCGGCAATCTCGCACTCCGCAGCCGTCCGCACGGCGTTCATCAGGTTCAGGGCGGCGTCTGAGGACGGCCGGTCCGACGACCGCTGGCTGCCGACGAGCACGATGGGCACGGGCGAGTTCTGCACCATGAAGCTGAGAATCGCCCCGGTGTGCGACATGGTGTCCGTGCCGTGGCCGATGACGATCCCGTCGGCGCCTTTCGCGATCTCCTCGCCGATGGCAATGGCCAGCGCCTTGTACTGCACGGGCCCCATGTTCTCGCTGAACACGCCGAAGAGCTTCTTGGTCGTGAGATTGGCGATGTCCGCCAGTTCGGGCACGGCGCCGTACAGCTCCCCCGGCGTGAAGGCCGGAATCACCGCCCCGGTCCGGTAGTCCAGCCGGCTCGCGATGGTCCCGCCGGTCCCGAGCAGCGTGATGTTGTTCTTCTTCGGATCGAACGGGAACTCTTTTTCGGGGATCTTGTAGACAGCCTTGCGATACCCGGTTTCGCGAGCCGCGACGATTCGGTGGGCCGCCACGCCGACGTTGTACCCGTTGAAGAGCTTGATGACGATGTGCAGATCGTCGCAGGTTTCGTTGCGCGGCAGGATGACGCCGGCAAAGACCGACCCTTCGTCGTTGGTCACCTCGACTTCGCTCCACACGCCGATCCCGAAGCGGTCGAGGACCTCAATCGTGGGTCCGCGATACCCCTGGAGCCGATCCGTCCGTTCGTCGAGCGGGACGCTCATCGCAGGATCTCCTCGAGGCGATCCTGCACGAAGGCAGCCACCTCTTTCGCGGGCGCACGGCCCTTCAGATACTCGACCGCCTTCCCGGCCATGAACCGCACGCGGCGGTCGCGTGAATCGGTCTTGCCGTCGAGGTACCCGTCCAGCGTCAGGTGCTGAAGGTCGGAGGCCCAGACGTCCCGGCCGACCAGGGCAATGCCCTCGGCCGCCACGGCGGACTCGGCCGTGAGGCCATCCTTGGCCATGCGCGTGGCCACAGCAGGGATGGCCTCGCGGGGAATGCGCCCCGTCGCGAAGAGGTCGAACACCTGCACCCACTCGCCGGCGCCGAGGCGTTCGACGGGGATGCCTGCCCGTCTCAGGGCGCGGGCACGCTGGCCGATCAGCGTGGCCGCCGTCAGCCCGTCCACGCCGGTCTTTTCGACCACGGCGTCCACGATCTCGGCGCCGCCTCTCCTGATCAGGAAGTAGAACGTCTCGTCGGGCACGCGCCACCCGCGGTACCGTTCGGTGCGCAACCACGGTGACGGCTTCAGCCTGGCCTTGAGCGCGGCGACGCGCTCCTCGGTCACCCGCGTCGGCGGCGAGTCGGTGTCCGGGTACATCCGGTCCGGGCCGGGCAGGATTCGCTCGAACGTCGTGTACCCGCCTGCGAGAGCCTGCCGGGTTTCTTTGGGAACGCCTTGCGTCGCGTCGGCGAAGCGGAGACGGATCTCCTCGGCGGCGGTCCGGACGTCCCCCTCCGGCCCGAACACGATGAACACATCGTCCTGGGGCCCGACGTGGGCGCGTTTGCGAATCCGGTCGAGCACCTGCGTGCGCCCCTGGAACTGCGGGAACTGCGCCCCCGAGAACACGATTGGCGGATCGTCGAGGCAGGCAATCACGCGGATGCGGCCCGACAACTCGTCGAGGAACGTCGTGTCCGGCTGTGTGGGATGCTGGGCGAGACCGGCCAGGCCCGGCGCCCTGACGGCCAGGACGCGTCCCCCCGCCTGGAGCGCGCGACGGATGAACCCGACGTCCACGCCGGACCACAGGTTCGACACGTCGCACGTCTCGACACGGACGCTGTCGGGCGTGGTGAATCCGCGCCGGTGCAGTTCGTCGCGCAAGGCGAGCAGATTGCACTGGCGCACGCCTTCATTGTGGACGAGCTGCACAGCGTCGCCGGCTTTCGGCACGCCCTTGATTTCCACACGGCTGCCGCCGCGCACCGACACGTTGACGTCCTGCCGGCTGGCGCCGATCCCGGTGCGCACGCGGCCGGTGGACCGCGCCGTCATGCCGCACAGCAGAATCGCGTCACGTACCTCCTCGGGCGTACGCAGTTCGGGGCCGGTCACGGTTTCGGTCAACGGCATCCCGAGGCGGTCGGTGCGCCAGACGATCCGGTGCCCCTTGTCGGACACCTCGCGGCACGAGTCTTCCTCGACGCTCACGTGGGTCACCGTGAGCTTGCGCCCCTTGAAGGGGAGAAACCCGTTGACGCCGATGATGGCCGTCCGCTGGAAACCGGTGGGGATCGACCCGTCCAAGTACTGCTTTCGGGCGACGTGGATCTCGTCGATGATGTCCATGTTCATCATCAGGCACAGCTCGATCGCCACGTCGATGGCTTCCTGGTTCACCAGGAACGGGGGGGTGTCGTCCATCTCGTACGTGCACACGTTGAGGTGGTTGAGAAGGTAGATGATCTCCTTCTTCGTCTTGAATTCCATCAACGCCGTGCCGTCGTACTCGCCGAGTTCCGAGAGCGTGGGCCGCATATGGCGCAGCACTTCACCGTCGTGATCTTCGGTGTACAGACCCGCCGGGCAGCGGCAGAACAGCTTGTGGGTGGTGGCGAGTTGCTGATGGACTTCGAGTCCGGAGATGAACCCGACCGCTTCGTAATCCAGGCGCTCGATCATGAAGACCCCTGTGAGGGGGGGGGGCGGGGGGGGGGGGGGGGGGGGGGGGGCGGGGGGGGCCGGCGGGGCGGGGGGGG
>CAYJPV010000003.1:268967-305406 GCA_964372095.1 uncultured Vicinamibacterales bacterium
GCGTCGTCCCGTCTCACGCCGATGCACGATTCAAGGTCTGACCCCTCAGAACAACGACCGCGACTGGCAGCCGTCGACGACGATGCTGGCGCCGGCAACCCAGCTGGCCTTGGACGATGCCAGGAACGCGACGACGTGGCCAACCTCCTCGGGCGTGCCGAACCGGCCGAACGGCAGTTCCCGTGCCACGAACTCGGCAATCCCCGCAGGGTCGGCCTGCTGCCGCTTCCACCACGATCCGCCAGGGAACAGGATCGACCCTGGCGCTACGCTGTTGACGCGGATGTTGTCTTTGGCCAGTTGCTGGGCCAGCGACTTGGCCAGGCTGATCTCGGCGGCCTTGACGGCGTTGTAGGTCATGCGGCCGCCGGTCTCGCGGCCGAAGATCGACGCGATCATGATGATGACGCCACCGCCCCGCGCACACATGTGCGGCACGGCCAGGCGCGAGGCGCGGATGGCCGGGTACAACGTCTGGTCGAACGCCTCCTGCCACTCCGCGTCCGTCGTGGCCAGCAGATCGCCTCCGCGGGCAAGCCCGATGTTGTTCACCAGGATGTCGAGCCCGCCGAAATGCGCCACCGTCCGGTCAACGACCGCGGCAATGCCCTCAGGCGTGGCGAGATCGGCGGCCACGGTCAGGACCCTGTCGGGCGCACCGGCGGCCGACGCCACCGCATCGGCAGCCTCACGCAGGCGCGCTTCGCCGCGGGCACACAGCGTCACGCGGCATCCCTCATGCGCCAGGGCCGTGGCGCTGGCCAGCCCCAGCCCCCGGCTGGAGCCGGTCACGATGGCAATCTTGGAATCGAGGTCGAGGTTCATGACGCTTCTCGGGGCTCGGGGCTTCCGCCTGCACCAAGGCTTCGGCGGACAAGCGCGGCTCGGGGCTCGAGGCTCGTGGCCTGGGGCAGCGCCGCCACCTGCGGGCGCCACATCTGCTGTGTCAGGGGAAATGCGTGGAGGAAGACAACGGCGGGCACGGGGAGATCATACTCGGGGCTCGGGGCCCGGGGCTAGGGGCGCGGGGCTAGGGGCTAGGGACTCGGGAAAGGCAGGGGATTCCCCACGCCCCATGCCCCAAGTCCCACGTCCCTGGCTGACCCCCGTTACTTCGGCACCACCCAGTCGATCGGCGGAAGGCGGACAGCCTCCGGCAGGCTGGCGGTGTCGCCCGTGCGCGCAAACGCCAGGATGGCGCGCCTGAACTCGGATGACGCGTCCATCGCATCATCAAGGGCCGGATGGGACCCTCCATGCACGACGATAAACGTGCTCTTCTTGAAGTAGGGCACCAGTTCGCGCGCGTTCTCGATGGGCGTGGAGATGTCGTAGTCCCCCTGGACGATCACCGTCGGAATCTGGGTGTCGAAGTTCTTCCGGAACGCGTCGCCCAGGTCGATGTTCCATTCCGGGCAGGCGGCGGCGTAGTTGAAGCCCGTGGGGCCGATTACCGCAACGGCCCTGTCAGCCGCCAGTTGCGCGCGGCGCGCCGGGCTGATGCCCGAGCCGCAGTCCAGCATGTAGTAACTGGCGGTCCGGAATCGCTCCGTTTGGCGCTCGCGTAGCCGGGCCTCCGCGGCAGCGCTGAAATCCCCCCGGTGAAGCATCAGGATATCCGACGCCCAGGTGCGCATGCCCGGCCGGTTTGACGCGCTGGCCGTGTAGCCGGTGGCCATGCCACGCACATCCTCGGGCCCGAAACGCACCAACTGGGTCGCCCCGGTCTTCGGGTCTTTGACGGGCACGACCACGGGCTTGGCGGCCGTGCGCTCGATCACCTTCTCGAATGCCGCGATGAGCCCGCCGGGCGGGATCTGGCCAGCCAGCGACGGAGCGGCGTCGGCCTCCGCCGCAATACGTCTGAGCGAGTTCAGCACGTACGACGGCATGTCGTAGGTATGGTCCGGCCCTTCCATCCCCCTGAGGATGGCGCGCTCGACGATGGCGGGGTGGTACCGCATGACCGCCATCGCCCAGTGCGAGCCGAAACTGCCGCCCCACAGCGTGATGCGGCCGTAGCCCAGCGCCTTCCTCACGTCGTCGATGTCCGCGGCGGCCTCGACGATCGTGAACCCTTCCAGGTCGAGGCCCTGCCCGACCCAGAAGGCCTTCTCGCGTCTCGCGTTCGCCCGCACGGCCTCGGCCCGTTCGGCCTGCGTGACGTCCTGGTCGAGCGGAGACGGGCTCGGCAGGGCAATCAGGGTGGTGGGCTTGGACGGCCCGATGCCCCGCTGGCTCACCACGACCACGTCGGCCGCATCGAGCAGCGGCCGGATTCGTTTCTCGTAATGCCCCTTGCGCGCGAGCAGCACCTCAAGCCCCTCGAAACTCGGCCCGCCGTGCAGGAAGAAGATCGGCGGCACACCCGGCTGCGGGTTGACGGCGCGGAACCGGTACACCTCGAGGCTGATGACGGCACTCCCCGCTTTCGACCGATTCGTCGGGACGAAGATCACGCCGCGTTCGGCGAGGGCCAGGCCGCCGGCTTCGAGCGGGATCCGCTCCGGGTACAAGAACATCGTGCCCGCCGCGGGCGCCGGCGCCGCCACCCTGGGCGATGCCGCGTCCTGTGCGCCCGCAGGCAGCGCGCCAGACGCGAGGAGCACGACGACCGCCGCCTGGATGGCGGTGGCCAGCACGCGGAGCGGAGAAACGTTCGAAGTCATCATGATGGTCCCTGCGCGGCCGCCCCGGGATCCGCCCGGGCGAGCCCCGCTGCTATCGTGCCGTGACGGGTTCGCGTTTCGGGTCGCTCGGCGCCCGGCTGAAGGCGGCGCCTTCGGCCTTGATGACCTGCTCGAGTCGAGACAGGTGGCCGTCCAGTTCGGCGGAGAGCTCCTTGAAGACGTCATAGGCCTGCTGTGTCGGCCGGGCATCCGCTTCTTCGATCACGTCCTGCAACGCGGCAATCCGGTTGTTGAGCCGGATTGGGAAGTTGAGCGGGTCTTTGGGGCTCTGGTTCCTGACCTGGTAGATGGCCGATTCGATGGCCGAGAGTTTCCGGACAAAGGCGTCGGCTGCGGCCTTCAGCGTGCCGGCCGGTGCGTCACCGAGGCGATCGGCCACCTGCTTCTTGATGGCGCGAATACGCGTCACGGCCTGGTTGGCGTCGCCGGTCCTGGCGCTCACCTGGCGGGCCAGGTCGAACTGCGCCTGCAGGTCGGCGTCCGTGACGCCATCGAGCCGGGGGTCTTTGACAATCGTGAGGGTCTGCTCGAGGACCGCCCCGTCAACCGTGAGGCGGACTCGGTACGTTCCAGGAGGCGCCAGCGGTCCCCGTGCGGGATTGGCGCTGCGGAGAATCATGCCGGGAAACGTCGGGGCCCCCGTGTACCGCAGGTCCCAGCGGAGACGGTTCAGCCCGGGTTTGCCGAGGCCTTCGCCGGTGAAGCGCCGGGCAAGCGTGCCCGCGCCGTCGACGATCTCGACCGTCACCGTCCGTGCACTCGCCTTCAGGAGGTAGTCGATGATGGCCGGCCTCGCCCTACGGTATGCCGGCCCGGGAACGAACAGGTGTACCGCGGCACGGCCCACGTCCGGTGTCATCTGGCGAAGCGACTCGATCCCGTCGAGCACGTAGAACGATCGGCCGTGTGTGGCGATGACGAGGTCCTGGTCTTCGACGACCAGGTCCGGCACCTGGGTGACGGGCAGGTTCAACGACAACGACTGCCAGTGGTCCCCGGCATCGAACGACACCAGGACACCGTGCTCCGTACCGGCGTAGAGCAAGCCGGCGCGCACCGGGTCTTCGCGGACGGCATGCACGTAGTCCTGCGGCGGGATGCCGGTCACGATGCGGGTCCACGTCTTGCCGTAGTCGCGGGTCCGCCAGGCGTAGGGAGCGCGATCGTCGAGGCGGTACCGCTTGCCCGCGACATAGGCCGTACCGGGCGCGTGGGGGGACGCGTCGATCAGGCTGACGGTCGTGAAGTCGGGCATGTCGGGCGGCGTGATGTTCGCCCAGGAAGCTCCCCCGTCCCGTGTCAGGTGCACGCGGCCATCGTCCGACCCGACAAACAGCGTGCCCTTCTCGAGGCGGGACGGCGCGATCGTGAAGATGGTCGCGAAAAACTCGGGCCCGTTCTGGTCCTTCGTGATGGGCCCGCCCGAATCGCCCATGGTGGCCGGGTCGGCGCGCGTGAGGTCCGGGCTGATACGCTGCCAGCGCTGGCCCTCATCGGTGGTCCGCCACAGGTGCTGGGACGCCGCGTACAGCGTGCCGGGTTCGACGGGTGACACGGCGATCGGGAAGGTCCAGTTCCAGCGTTCCGGGACACTGCCGGCTGATTCGCCCGAGTACAGCCGCGGGTACGGCTGGATGTCGCGCGCTTGTCCGTTGCGCCTGTCGTAGCGGGTGAGATATGCCTCCTGGCCGCCTGCGTAGAAGATGTTGGGATCCGCCGGATGCGGGACCACGAAGCCGCTCTCGTTGCCGCCGGCGCCGTACAGCCAGCGTCCCGCGGCGTCGCGAGGGTCGCGCAGGTGCAGGGCGGCGTCGCTCGGCACGCAGGCGGTCGAGTTATCCTGCTGGGCGCCGCAGACGTGGAATGGGAAGTCTGCCGTCGTGGCGACGTGGTACATCTGGGCGGTCGGATAGTCCTGGGCCGACCAGGTTTCGCCGCCGTTCACGCTGATGGTGCCGCCGCCGTCGTTGCTGTTGATCATGCGCTGCGGGTTCGCGGGGTCGATCCAGAGGTCGTGGTGATCGGCGTGCGTCTCGGGCAGCACCACAAACGTGCGGCCGCCGTCGGTGGAGCGGTTGAGGCGGAAGTTGAGCGCGTAGATCGTGTCGGCCGACTTTGGATCCGCGACGATCCGCGAGAAGTAGAACGCCCGCTGGCGCAGGTCTCGTTCTTCGTTCACCCTGGTCCACGTGAGCCCCGCGTCATCCGATCGGAACAGCCCCCCGTCGTCGGCTTCGACCAGCGCGTACACGCGCCGGCTGTCGGCGCGCGACACCGTCACGGTGATCTTGCCGACAACCCCCTTGGGCAGGCCCGGGTTCCGTGTGATCTCCGTCCAGGTGTCGCCGCCGTCCGAGGACTTGAACAGGCCCGAACCGGGTCCGCCGCTCGACAGCATCCACGGCGTGCGGTACACCTCCCACAGCGTGGCGTACAGCACCCGGGGGTTGTTCGTGTCCAGCGAGATGTCCACCGCGCCGACCCGGTCGCTGCGGAACAGAATCCGGCTCCAACGTTTCCCGCCATCGAGCGTTCGGTAGACGCCTCGCTCCGCGTTGGGGCCGTACGGGTGACCCAGTGCGGCAACGTACACGAGGTCCGGATTGGCGGGGTGGATCTGGATCCTGCCGATCGCGTGGGTGTCGGCGAGGCCCAGATGGGCCCAGGTCTTGCCCGCATCAGTCGATCGGTACACGCCGTCGCCCTGCATGACGTTGCCGCGCAGTTGCGTCTCGCCCATGCCGAGGTACACGACGTCCGGGTTCGACTCGGATACGGCCACGGCCCCGACCGAGCTGCTTGCGATCTGGCCATCCGTGACGGGCCGCCAGGTCGTGCCGCCGTCCGTCGTCTTCCAGAGCCCGCCTCCTGTGGCGCCGAAGTAGTACTCGAAGGGGCGGCTGGAGCTTCCCGCGCTGGCGATGGACCGCCCGCCCCGGAAGGGCCCGATGCTGCGCCACGCCAGTGCCGCGAGCATGCGTGGTTCGACCTCGCCGGCCAGGGCGGCCGGGCCCTGGGATCGCCCGGCCGTTCCGGCGCAGCACACGAGCGCCAGCACCACCATGGCGACGCGAAACGTCCGGGAACTCAACGGTGTCTGGCTGCCGGGCAACATGGCGTGCGCCTCCCCTACCGGGCCTGCCGGGTGCCTGCCGTCGCCCCTCCGGCGGCGGGCGCGAACCTGGCCGTCGCCTCCAGGAACTTCTCGATTTCTTCCGGCGAGTTGTAGTGGCAGCCCGACAGCCTGATGAAGCTCGAGATGCCGAGTTGCTGCAGCATGAGGCCGAAGAACGGGTCGTGCCCCGTCGCATGCAGCCTGAGTTGCTCGCCCCTGTACATGTCGCACAGATCGCCGGATTCGATGCCGTCGATGTTGAAGCCGATCAGCAGCGACTGCCTGCTGAGGTCGTCGCTAATGCCGTAGGCCGTCACGTGCTTCTGGTCCCTGAGGCCCGGGACCTTCCCGGTGCCGTGCAGGGAGATCGACAGGAGCGCTTCCAGGTGCGCTTTCACGGCCCGCATGGCCGCCACGATCAGAGCCCGGCGGTCCGTCGCGTCCGTGAAGTGGCCGCCCAGCCAGCAGATGTAGTCGACGACCGCGGACCACGCGGCGTACGACTGGTGCTCGACACCGCCGAGGTCCCAGCTCGTGTCCGGTTTGAAGAGGTACTTCCAGTGCGGGAGCGAGGCGAGCCGTTCCGTGGCGTGCGCGTAGCCGCAGCCCTTGATCCCGAAATTCTTGTACGGCGCGATGACGTACGCGTCCGCGCCGAAGTCCTCGACGTCGACCAGGCCCGACGGGGAGTACTGGACGCCATCGATCATGATGAACAGATCCGGCTTGATCTGCCTCGCCTGCTGGACGATGGTCTTGACGTCGTACACCTCGCCGGTGACGTTGGACGTATGCGTCACGGCAAGGAAGCAGGTGTCCTTGTCGATCAACTCGAAGATGCGGTCGGGTTCCACAGACGCCGTGTCGCGGTTCGGCGGGGCGATCCGCTCTTCCTTCCCGTACATCCGGGCGAACTGGTTGAGGGCGCTACGCACGGATGCGTGATCCAGTCCCGTGGTCACCACGTTGGTGCCGGGCACCGAGGCCAGCACGGCGTCCGTGATCCGGTAGATGACGTGGCTGCTGCTCCAGCCGGGAATCACGTGGCCGGACGTCGCGCCGAAGAACAGCATGAGGTCGTCGATGCCCTTCGCCGTGACCTCGACGGCGTGCCGGGAGCCCGGATTCGCCCGGCCCTGCTGGTCCGGCAGGCAGGTCTCGCGGGCGACCGCCTCGATCACGCGGTGCGGCCGGCAGGAACCCGACGCGGCGTCGAAGAACATCCGGTGCCCCGAGTAGGGGTCCCAGTCGACGTAAGCGAACTGGTTCCTGATCTCCCGCAGCAGGGCGGGGGAAAAGACCCCCGCCGTATTGGCTTGACCCATTGTTCTCACTCCTCCGGATAGCCGGGCAGCGCCCGTGTGCCGGCGAACACTACCGGCCGATCACGACCGATTCCGCATACAGCAGGTCTCCAGTGAGACCGTCATGGAACTGCACGACGACCTGCGGATGCGGAAACGCGACCCAGCGCGCCGTCTTGTCGTCTGTGGGGTTGTTGGCGACGTTGTTGACCTGCACGACGGTGTAGATGGGCTGCCGCACCAATGCCGCCGGCACGTCGGGCAGGAAGAAGCTCGACCACCGGATCTCGCACTTTCGGCCGGCGTACTCGAAGACCCCGTTCGGCGGCCGGTTCGCTTCGGCGTCGAGGCGATGGTTCCTGGAGTTGTGCGGACCCGACGCAAACTCCCAGATCCGGTCGGTGATCTTGATGGAGAAGCTGTTGTGGATGTCCCCGGTGAGCACCATCACGGGCTTGCCCAGGGCGTCCCAGAACCCGATGAGTTCTTCGCGCTCGTTGACAAACCCCGGCCAGGCTTCGTCGTGCGTGGGCGCCGCCCCGGCGTTGCGTTCGCCGGCCCCGGCGCTGGGCGTGCCGCCGACATGCGGGATCATGAACGTCACCTGCGAGACCACGAAGAAGAACGCGGCGTCGCTCTTCGCCATCCCGTCTTTCAGCCACGCCTTCTGTTCCGCGCCCAGCATACTGAGGTCGGGCCGGTTGGCGTGCGTGGGATCACTGATGCCCCGGTAGCTGCGCGTGTCGAGATAGAAGAAATGCGCGTTGCCCACCCGCTGGTCGAAGTACGACGTCCGCCGCGTGGCGTAGACGGACAGCCCGTCGGCCGCGGCCGCAGGCCGCACGCGGATCCGGTGCGCGTCGATCTTCTCGACCACCTCGTAGACGTTCGCGTTGGGATCGCCGACGTCGGAGCCGGCGGGCATGTTCTCGATCTCTCGCTGCGGGACGCCGGCGGCCGGGCCGCCCCACAAGACGGTCAGGGCCCCGGGGTCGCGGAGCTTCAGCGGCAGTGTCGTGAAGTCGGTGTCGGGGTCCGTCAGCACGTCGCTGCCGGCCTGCATGCGGGCGCGGCCGAAGTGAATCGCGCCGGGCTCGACCGGGTTGGCCCATCCGACGTAGTCGTACCAGGCCTGGGTGCCCACCTCCCGGAACGACGACTTGCGGTTGCGCCGGCCGACCACGCTTGTGCCGTCGATGTTGTCGAGGATTTCGTGATCGTCGAAGGTGAAGAACACCGGCACGTTGCGGTGGTACGCGGCCAGGGCCTTGCCGCGCTCGAGGTACAGCTTGTAGTTCTCCCAGACGCCGACGATGCTCGGCGCCAGGCTCACGATCCGGGGAGTCTGTGCGGCCGTCAGGCCCACCTGGGCCAGCCAGGCGTCCGCGGAGAGATCGCGTTTCTCCTCGTAGATGAAGTCCCCGTTCTGGATGCTGAAGTAGACCTTGCCGTGCAACTGCTCCAGCATCGTCTTGAAGGCCGGGGGCCATGGGCCGTCGCCGGCAGGCCGCTGGTTGTTGCCCGTGCCGAACTCGAAGCGGAAATTGAACAGGCCCTTCGGGTTGTGGGCGGTGTTCCGGTAGGCGTCTTCGGTAGGGAGCGTCAGGAACGATCCGTCAGGCCTGGCGGGTGCGTCACGGCCCGTGACGACCTGGTAGAAATACTTCGTCTGGGGTTTCAGTCCCTCCACCAGCACCCAGCCGGTGTTGTCGCGGTCGATCGTCGTCGTGCCCGTCGGCGACGTGCCGTCGAGACGCTGGGGGTCGACACCGTACTTGACGTGGAAGCTGCCGGGCTTCGACGTCCGGACCCAGACGCCGATCTGCGTCGAGCCGAGACGGCCCAGGACCGGGCCGTGGGTGACCGAGATGGGTGCCTGCTGCCCCGCGAGGGAAGCCACAGCCAGGCTGACCATCAGAAGTGTCGACAGGCGAATGGTTCTCATGGATCGTCCTCGTGCATCGGATCGGCGAGCAGTTGCCGTTGGCGCGCCCGCCCGTCGGCGGGGACGCGTCCGGGCTGGTGCCCCGGACGCGCCCTCAGACCGTCAGAACGCGTAGCGGAGCGAGGCCTGGAAGACCCGCGGGAACTGCAGGGCCCGGCCCAGCCCGTAGTTGGGACTGTACTGCTGGTTGGCGTTGGACAACCATTGTTCGTACGAGCCCCTGTTGGTCGCGTTGAAGATGTCCAGCGCCGCCTGGATCTGGTGGCCGCCGAATACCTTGAAGTTGTAACCGACGCGGAAGTTGAACATCTGGAGCGCGTCGAGCGCGAGCTGTCCGTCACCACGGGTCGGGTATGCGAAGCGGACCGTGGTGGCCAGGGGGTTCGATACCCGGCGGCCGTTCGAGAGTGTGACGGTGGACGGGCCGAACTGCGGGTCGGCAGCGGCGATCCGCGTCACCACGGGGCCGGAGTACGCCCCGGACTGGTAGGAGTAGTTGAGCGCGAAGACGACACCCCAGGGGGTGAAGAACGTGCTGCCCAGGCGGAGGTTGTGTTTCTGCCAGGACGGGCTCCTCGTGTCCGCGCTTCCGGAGAGGCTGTTGGTCTGGTTCCCGCGGATGCTGCCGATGCCCGTGTCGTTGGGGTAGGCGTCGGGCTGCAAGAACGAGGCGGGGTCGTTCGGCCGCCATGTTCCGTCGACATGCTGGAATCCCCGCGTGTAGCTGCCGAGCAGCTGCAGCCGCTTGCTGCGTTTGCTGGCATTCACCGAGATCGCGTTGTAGACGTACGTGTTCCAGGTGTCGTTGGTGATCGAGTAGATCTGGTTGAAGTTCTCGTTCTTGTAGCCCTTGAAGACGTTACCGTCGTAGATGCCGTTGGTTTCGACCAGGGCGGGAATGTCCTTGTACTCGCGGTGCACGTAGTCGAGGTTGACCGTCACGCCTCCGGGGAGCTGGCGGCCGTAGCCGACGGTGTACTCGTCGATGAACGGCTGGTGGTGGTCTGGGTCCGGGAAGCGGTCCGACTGGGCCGAGGTGCTGCCCGGCGTGACGAGCACGGTCTCGAAGACGCCGTCGAGATTGTTGTCGTAGTAGTTGGTGACGGTGGATGACGCCGCGCCGACGCTGCCCAGATTGCGGGGCATCGGCATCTCGTGGACGCGGGCGAAGCTGGCCCGGGCGACGTTCTTGGCATCAGCCGTCATGGTCCAGGTCACGCCCGCGCGCGGCCCGACGTGCCAGGCGTCCTGCAACTGGATGTCGAAGATCTCTTCCGTCGCCTTGATGCGGTCCATCCGGATGCCCAGAAGCACCGTCACCCGGGGCGTGGGTCGCCAGGCGTCCTGGATGTACAGGCCCAAGTCGGTCGCGGCGGTCTTGTCCTGCTCGAGCTCTGCAAGACTGAACACCTGCCTGTGGAACGTCGTGTAGCCGGCGGCCGGGTTCGCCGCATTCCTCAGGACGACGTTCTCCACGGCAGCCCCGCCGTTCGGATACCTGATCGAGTCGGAGCCGTTGAGCGCCTGCAGGAAGATGCCAGTCTGGACTTCGTGGGATCCCAGGAAGCCGGACTTGTAGTACGTCGTATCCGCCTGGAACGTCTTTTTCGAGGCCGGCGAAATCCCGAAGTCGGACACATTGTTCATCAGGGCGACCACGCCGGTTCCTGTGATCCGGCCGCTCGAGATGAACGTCCCCTTGTGGACGTTGATGGACGGGCCATCCTTCATGACGCCGTCGTAGATGTCGAAACTCGAGTTGGTGGACTTGTCGTTGTAGGACCCCATGACGCGTGATGTCAGGGAACTGCCCCACACCGACTGCAGGCGGACGCCGATGCCGGTGCCGCCCGCCGACGTGACGTCCAGCGGTTCGGTGTACCACTCGCGGTCACCGCCTTCAGGGTGCGTGTCGCGTTCGTAGAAGGCCACCCACTGGTGTTTGGACGACAGTGAGCCGGTCAGCTTCGCGTAATAATTGTGCGAGAGCACGGAGTTGTTGAAGGGCTCGAAGGTGGGCTTCAGGGCCTTCAGGAGCGCCAGCTGGTCTGCCGATCGGCCGATGCCGGAGAACTGGCGGGTGTACCGGTAGGCGCCGTAGAACCAGAGTCTGCCCTTCAGGATGGGCCCGCCGAGCGAGAGGTCGGGCTGAAACATCTCATTGAAGCGCACGGTGCCTTCGCCGGCGTTGTTGCCGTTCCAGGCTTCCGGCGTGTAGACCGCGCCGACAACCCCTTTGAGCGTGTCGGTGCCCGACTTGGTGGATACGTTGACGACGGCGCCTGACCCGAGGGGCGTCGAGGCGTCGATGGCGCCGGTGGTCACCTGGACGTCGCTGACGGCGTCGGTGTTGAAGGTCAGCAGACGGTCGGCGCGATTCTGGCGGAACGAGCCCATGTCGGCGCCGTCGAGCTGGATGACGTGATTCTCGAGTTCGCCGCCGCGCATCATGTAGATCTGGCCGCCGCCGGTCGCATCACCCGCCCTGGCCGCGATACCGGGCGTGACTTCCAGGAAGTCCGAAAACTGGCTGCGGGACGTCAGCGGCAGGTCGCGCTGGAACTGACCGCTGATGTTCACGGCCGTGCCGGCCCGCTGCGTCTCGAGCAGCGGGGTCTCCGCGGTGACTTCGACCACCTGTTCAAGGCCACCGATCGCGAGTTCGACGTTGAAGGTGATGTTCAGACCGGCGCGCACCGCCACAGGTTCGCGGACGTACTTGGCGAAGCCGGCCAGTTCGGCCTCGAAGCGGTAGTCGGCGGGCGCCAGGTCGACGAGCCGGAAGAACCCATCCTGGTCGCTGACGGTCGTGGAGGATGCGGAGACGGTGGCGCTCCTGACCGTGACGGTGACACCAGGGAGCACGCCTCCCTGTGAGTCCTTGACGTACCCGCGGACGGTGCCCACCGCGGCAATCTGCGCGGAGGCGGCCGACGCGCTCAGGACGACCGTTGACAGGAGCAGGGCGGCGATCAGGCGGTTCATGAGATCTCCTTCTGTCGAGCGAGCTGATCAATCAGGCGAAGGCCGCACGTGGGCGGAAACGCGTGGTGCGGGGCGCGATCACCCGCGAGGGTTGAGGACTCGGAACAATCGCGGGTGTATCGGGCCTTCATACGCTGCGCATTGTATACAATATATAAACCCTGCGCAAACAGCACATTTTGTGTCACAAATGCGTCACTTCAAGGCCAATATCTGTCTAGAATATATCCTTGGATGGACACTCCGAACCGACCACGCTCACTCATCGAACTCGACCCCACGGTCTCGAGCCCCGCCGCCATCTCCGACCGTGTCTACGCCACGCTCAAACACCGCGTCCTCACCTGCGTCCTGCTGCCCGGCCAGCGCGTGATCGAAAAGGAGCTGTGCGCCGAAATGGGCATTTCGCGCACCCCGCTCCGCGAAGCCCTCAATCGGCTGGCGCTCGAAGGCCTCGTCGTCCTCAGACCCTACCGGGGTTATGTGATTGCCCCGCTCACGGTCGCCGATTTCCGCGAGCTGTGTGAACTGCGCCGCATCGTCGAATCTGAAGCCGCGGCGTTGTCGGCGCTCCGCGCCACCCCCGAAGACATCGAAGAGCTGTCGGCCCGCGCGCGCCTCGAGTACACCGTCGGTGACGAGCAGACCTACGTGTCCTATCTCAGGAACAACAGCGCCTTCCACCTCGCCCTGGTCCGGTGTACGCACAACAGCCTGCTCATCTCGGCCGTCATGTCGGCCCTCGACCATCACCAGCGGCCGCTCTATCTCGGCCTCGAAGTGGGCATTGACGGGACGGCATCGACCTCCGAACACGTGGAGGTCGTCAACGCCGTACGCAATCACGACCCCGATCGCGCACGAGCCCTGATGCTCCTCCACATCGGCCGCGCCGAGACCCGCGTCGTCAACGCACTCCACGCGGCTGGGTACTGAAGAAGCAAGAAGCAAGAAGCAAGAAGCAGGAAGTAGACAGTAGGAAGTAGGAAGTAGGAAGTAGGAAGTAGGAAGGCCCGGAGCCTGGAGTCTGGAGCCCGAAAACAGCAAGGGCCCGGAGGGTTCGTCACCCGCCGGGCCCTAGCCCCTAGCCTCTAGCCCCTAGCCTCTACGCGCACCCCGACGTGCTGCCGCAGTTGACGCACTTGTAGCAGCTGCCGCTACGCACCATGATGGACCCGCACATGTTGCAGGGCGGCGCATCCTCCTGGTTCTGAATCGTCAGCATCTCGGGCACGGATGCGGTCCGTTGCGCCGGCGCCGGATCGGCGGCCTGGACGATGCCCGCCAGGGGCAGTTGCTCGGCTTCGCGCGGTGCGGATGGATCCGCCGCCTCCTGGCCGTTGACACCCGCCCGGAACTGCGCCTCCGGCGACAGGAACTTCGTGGCGAGCCACCGGAACACGTAGTCGACGATCGACTTGGCGAACCGGATCTGGGGATTGCGCGTCATGCCCGACGGCTCGAAGCGCATGTGGCTGAACTTGTCCACCAGGACCTGCAGCGGCACGCCGTACTGGAGCGCGTACGACACCGCCTGGGCAAAGGCGTCAGCGAACCCGGAGATGGTCGACCCTTCCTTGGCCATGACCAGGAACAGTTCGCCCGGGGTGCCGTCTTCGTACAGGCCGACGGTGATGTACCCTTCGTGCCCGCCGATGTCGAACTTGTGGGTGATCGCCTGCCGCTCCTCGGGCAGCTTCCGCCGGATCGGCTGGGTGACGACCTTGGTCACGACCTCGGCGACGGCGGCAGCCGCCGCATCCTTGTTCTTCGAGGTATTGAGCGGCTGCGTCCGCTTGCTGCCGTCACGGTAGATAGCGATGGCCTTGACGCCCAGGCGCCACGATTCGATGTACGCCTGCATGATGTCCTCGACGGTGGCCTCCTTGGGCACGTTCACCGTCTTGGAGATGGCGCCGGAGATGAACGGCTGCGTGGCGCCCATCATTTTGATGTGGCCCATGTAGTGGATGGACCGCTGGCCCCTGGCGGGCTTGAAGGCGCAGTCGAACACGGGCAGGTCTTTCTCCTTCAGGTGCGGCGCGCCTTCGATGGTCTCGTGCGTGTCGATGTGGCCGACGATGGCCGACACCTGCTCCGGCGTGTAGCCGAGCCGGGTCAGCGCGGACGGCACGGTGGTGTTGACGATCTTCATCAGCCCGCCGCCGACCAGCTTCTTGTACTTCACGAGGGCGATGTCCGGTTCCACGCCGGTCGTATCGCAGTCCATCATGAAGCCGATGGTCCCGGTCGGAGCCAGCACCGTCGCCTGCGCGTTGCGGTAACCGAACTCCTCGCCGATTTCGACGGCATCGTCCCAGGCGCGCTGGGCGCCGGTGTACAGGTTGTCGGGCACGTAACTGCTGCTGATGTCGCGCAGCGCATCGCGGTGCTTGCGCATCACGCGGAGGAACGGTTCGCGATTCCGCTCGTAGCCGGCGAAGGGGCCGCCGTGGTCGCGGGCAATCCGTGCCGACTGCGCGTATCCTTCCCCGGTCATCAGCCCGGTGATGGCCGCGGCGTAGGCCCGGCCCGAGTCGCTGTCGTAGGGCAGCCCGCGCGACATCAGCAGCGCGCCGAGGTTCGCGTACCCCAGCCCCAGCGGCCGGTAGTCGTGGCTGTTGCGCTCGATGGCCCGCGTCGGATAACTCGCGCTGTCGACGATGATTTCCTGCGCCGTGATGAACACGCGCACGGCGGCCTTGAACGCCTCGACGTCGAACTCGCCGCGCGCGTCCACGAACGTCATCAGGTTCAGCGACGCGAGATTGCACGCCGAGTCGTCCAGGAACATGTACTCGGAGCAGGGATTGGACGCGTTGATCCGATCCGTGGCCGGGCAGGTGTGCCACTCGTTGATCGTCGTATCGAACTGCATGCCGGGATCGCCGCAGATGTGGGTGGCCTGGGCGATCTCGCGCAGCAGATCACGGGCGTTGTACGTGTCCAGCACCGTCACGCGGTCGCGCACGGCGCGGGTCTGCCAGATGCCGTTGTCCAGGGCCGCCCGCATGAAGTCGTCGGTCGCCCGCACGCTGTTGTTCGAGTTCTGGAAGAACACCGACGCGTACGCCGGCCCGGTGAAGGAGCCGTCGTATCCCGCGTCGATGAGGGCCCAGGCCTTCTTCTCTTCCTCGACCTTGCACGTGATGAAGTCGAGCACGTCGGGATGGTCCGCGTTGAGGATGACCATCTTCGCCGCGCGCCGTGTCTTGCCGCCCGACTTGATGACCCCGGCAAACGCGTCGTACCCCTTCATGAACGACACCGGCCCGGAGGCCGTGCCCCCGCCCGCCAGCGACTCCCGCGACGAACGCAGGTTGGACAGGTTGCTGCCCGTACCGGAGCCGTACTTGAACAGCATGCCTTCGGTTTTCGCCAGCGTCAGGATCGAATCGAGCGTGTCGTCGACCGAATTGATGAAGCACGCCGAACACTGGGGGTGCTTCTCGATGCCGCAGTTGAACCAGACCGGGCTGTTGAACGCCGCCATCTGGTGCACCAGCAGGTGCTTCAGGTCGTCGGAGAACGCAGAGAGATCGCTCTCGTCGGCGAAGTAGTGTTTCGAGCGGGCCCACTCGGTGATGGTATCGACCACGCGACCGATCAACTGCCGGACGCTGGACTCGCGTTCCGGTGTCCCCAGTTGTCCGCGAAAGTACTTCGACACCACGATATTGGTCGCCTGCTGCGACCAGGCTTTCGGAATCTCTACGCCCCGCTGTTCGAACACGGCTTCCCCGCGTTCGTTCGCAATCACCGCGTCACGCAGGTCCCACTCCACCTCATCGAAGGGGTCGGCACCTGCGGTCGTGAAGTAACGGGAGAACTCCAGGCCGCGCGCGCTCCTCGTGATGCGCCGCGTCGCGTCGGAATTCTGATCCGCACCCTTCACGATTGTTTCCTGCGCTCCTCTCTGCATGCATCCTCCGACCCGGCGGGACGGCCCTGGCCCTGGGCCGCCACCGCGTCACCGATATTCTTGACCATACGTCCCGGCGAAACACCCGCCCGTGTTCCCTGGCGGACACTTCCCCTCAAGACAACGCTCACGCACGCGTGCCCGCGTTCCATACGTCGACGGGTTGACCATCCTGCGTTGCCCTCTGCCTGGTCACCCTCTGGAACGATCCTATGCCCGCGTCACGTGTCAGCCTACTTACCGTGGTGGAGCGAGAAGCTGGGATATCCTCGCTGCAGCCGCAATTTGACAGAGCCGAAATATGCGCCCCCGACCCCACCCTTGTCAAGCCGAAAGACACTACATATGGTGTCCAAAAGTTAGGGCACACGCAATATGGTGTATATTTTGGCCGTAAATCGACTATTTTGCTTTTTATTCGCTTCCCAAGTCTACCATGCAATCCCGCCCCGGCGGGCGAGGGGTTCCCGGTCGTTCATCGAGGGCGTCTGCGGCCCGGCGCGCCGCGTGATACAGTCGCAGGTCGTGCATCCCGAAACACGTCTCGCGGCAACGCCGCCGGTGCGGCCGCCAACCGTGCCGTGGGCCCGCCTGACCGCCCTGGCCGAGGTCTTCCTGGCGTCCGGCTTCCCTACCCAACTGGGCGTCGGTGCGATGCTCGTCCTCGCCGGCATGCGCCCGTGGGACCCGGCGGGCGGGCTGTCGATGCGATACCTCATCACCCTCCTGCTCGTCGACACCATCGTCGTCACCACCTTCGTGTTCCTGGTGTTGCGGATGCGGGGTGAGTCGCCGGCCGGCCTCTTTCTCGGGATCCGCCCGCGCGCCCGGGAAGTGTGGGTGGGACTGTGCCTGGTGCCCCTGGTGTTCGGCGGCACCGCCGCGGCAATGGGCCTGATGCGCACGCTGTGGCCCTGGCTGCACAACGTCCCGCTCAACCCCTTCGAGTCGGCGATCCGTTCGCCGCTCGACGCCGTGCTCCTGGGCGCGGCGGCGGTGATCGGCGGCGGCGTGAAGGAAGAACTCCAGCGGGCGTTCATCCTGCGACGGTTCGAGCAGCACCTGGGGGGCGCCCGGATCGGCCTCCTCCTCTACAGCCTGGTCTTCGGCGCCGGGCACGCGATTCAGGGATGGGACGTCGGTATCATCACCGCGCTGCTCGGGCTGGTGTGGGGTATCGTGTTCCTGTGGCGGCGCAGCGCCGTCGCGTCGATGGTCAGTCACAGCGGATTCAATGCGGCCCAGATCCTCCAGTTCACCATCGTCGGCTCCTGACCGCCGGGCGCTGCTGCTGCTCCTGCTGGTCTTTGCCCTGTCGCTCCCGGGCGTCACGGTGCGGATCTACGCGTCGGACGAGATCCAGTACTTCGCCTACCTGCGGTCGCTGTGGTTCGATCGCGACGTCTCGTTCGAGAACGAGTACCGGCACTTTGCCGACTCGGGCGTGGCCGGCGACGCCCTGTTCCGGGAGACGTTTCTCGAACGCCGCAGCGCTGCCGGCCTGCGGCTCAACTTCGGCACGATTGGCAGCGCCGTGTTGTGGGCGCCGTTCTATGCCGCCGCCGACGCCGGCGTGGCCGTCGCGCGGGTGTTCGGCTCGCCCGTCGAGCGTGACGGGTACTCGCGCCCGTACGTCGCCGCCGTGTGTTACGGCTCCGCGATCTACGGCCTGCTGGCGCTCGGGCTGTCCTGGGCCGTCGCCGCGCGCGTGCTGGCCGCGAGCGGATCCCCGGCGCGCGCCGCGTGGCTCGCCGCCGCCGCCATCTTTGCCGGAACGCCTCTCGTGTTCTACATGTACGTGGCGCCGGTGATGGCCCACGCCACATCGGCCTTCGCCGTCGCGCTGTTCGTGTGGCTCTGGCTGCGCGCCCGCGAACGCTGGACGACCGCTGACGCCATCCGGCTCGGGGCCTCGGCGGCGCTGATGACCATGGTCCGCGAACAGGACGCGTTCTTCGCGCTGGTCCCTGCGCTGGACTTCGCGTGGACGGTCGTCCGGACGCGGCGCTGGCGCGCGTGGCGCACAGCCGCCGCCGGTGTGCTGACCTTCGGCATGGTCTATCTGCCACAGGCGGCAGCATATCTGTCGCTCAATGGCCGGATCGGGCCGTCCCAGGTCACGAGCCGCAAGATGGACTGGACGTCGCCCCACGCCCTGGACGTGCTCACCTCGCCCCAGCACGGGTTCTTCGTCTGGACACCGCTGGCCGTCCTCGCCCTCGCCGGGCTGGCCGTACTGGCCTGGGGAACCCGCCAGACGGCACCGGACGGCCGGGGGGCGCGCCAGGTCGCGGCTGGCCTGGCCGCGATGGCCGCACTGCAGGTCTTCGTGACCGGTGCGGTCCAGAGCTGGACGCTGGCTGGCGCCTTCGGCCAGCGCCGGTTCCTGGCGCTCACCGTCATCCTCGTGGCGGGTCTGGCCGCCATGCTCAGCCGGTCACGAACGACGCCGGCCCGCGTGGGCCTCGGCCTGACAGTTGGCCTGTGCGTCTGGTGGAACGTCGGCCTCATGGTTCAGTTCGGCGCCGGCCTGATGGATCGACAACGGCTCGATCCCCCGCGGAACGCGTATCAGACGTTTGTCACGGTGCCGCGGGATCTGCCCCGCATTGCCTACCGCTACCTCTTCGAGCGGCGGAGTTTCTATCGCGCGACACCGCCCGCCGGCGGGCGCGACTCGCGGTGAGGCCCGGGCGCGTGCGTATCCGATACTTCGCCGACATTCGATTCCCCCTGGAGCGCGCCAACGGCGTCCAGACGATGGAGACGTGCCAGGCGCTGGCGATGCGCGGACACCGGGTCGAACTGGTGGTGCGGCCGGACACGCAGACACCGGCCCGCGATCCCTTCGCGTACTACGGCGTGGCGCGAACAGGCGCCCTCGTCCTCGAGACCGTCCCGGGCATGGTGTCCCCATCGGCCAGGCGCATCGTGTACCTCGCCCACGCGATGCGGCTGGGACTCGGCGCCGATGACGTGGACGTCGTGTACACCCGCGACCTGGCGCTTGCCGCGCTGCTGGCGCGCTGCCCGTCCGGGATGCGGCCGCCCCTGGTCTACGAGTCGCATGGCTATGCTCCCGCCGTCTCGCAGGACATGCCCACGTTGCTGGCCGGCGGGGCGGCGCCCTCCGATCGCAAAGCCCGGCGCCTCGACGCCCGCGAACGTCTGGTCTGGCAACGTGCGGACGGGTATGTCACGATCACCGAGGGCCTGTGCGAAGAACTGACCGCGCGGTTCGGACCGCGGGAGCGGATCCTGGTCGCCCCCGACGGCGCGCGAGTCCCGGCGGTGCAGCCGCCGCTCCCGGAGATCGGGCAACGAAGGGCCGTGGTGGGGTATGCCGGCCACCTGTATCCGTGGAAAGGCGTGGACGTGCTGCTGCGCGCCCTTGAGGGACTGCCGGACGTCGAAGGCCTGATCATTGGCGGACTGGCCGGCGAACCGGATCTGGATCGGGTGCGCGCGATCGCAGGGCGCCTGGCGCCGGGACGGGTCACATTTGCCGGGCAGGTCGATCCGCCGCGGGTGGCGGCGTGCCTGGCGGCCGCCGACGTGCTGGTGGTGCCGAATACGCCAAGCCGCATCTCGGCCACGTATACGTCGCCGCTGAAGCTGTTCGAGTACATGGCGTCGGGCCGGCCCATCGTGGCGTCGGACCTGCCCTCACTGCGCGAAGTGCTCGTCGACGGAGAGACGGCCCTGCTGGCGGAAGCCGGGAACGCGGATGCCGTTCGAGAGGCCGTGCGGCGCGTGCTGGACGACCGGGCACTGGCGGGGCGTCTGGCCACGCGGGCCTTTGAAGCCGTCCGGCAGTACTCCTGGGACAGGCGGGCGGAGCGCCTCGAGGCGCTCCTGCAGGCGGTGATCGCGACGCGCGGCAGACGCGCGGCGACACCGCGGAGGATGGAGTGATTTCACCACGTTTGCTCGACATTGTGCGGTGCCCCGACTGCGGCCAGTCCCTCACGGGCACGCCGCCCGAACTGACCTGTACGGGGTGCGCCCGACGGTTCCCGGCCAACAGCGAGTACCTCGTGCTGCACCCCGGGGTCACGTTTGCCGAGCAGACGAAGTACCTGGACGAAGCCCTTCACGCCGACGCCCGGCACGAACACGTCTCGCCGCCGCTGTTGTCGGCCCGCATCCGCAACGACATGCTGCGGCGGTTCCTGGCGCCTGGTCCGGGCGACACCCTCGTGGATCTGGGATGCGGCAGCGGACGGGCACTGGCGTGGAACGCGGATCTCGGAGCCTGGCAGGCGGGCATCGACGTGAGCCCGTACTTCGCCCGCGAGGCGGCCGAGCAGGTGAACCTGGTCCTCGGCGATCTCCGCACGCTGCCGTTCGGCGACGGTGTGTTCACGAAGGCGTGGGCCCTCGACGTCATGGAACACGTGTCGCGAGAGGCGCTGCACGACGTGCTCCGGGAAGCGGCGCGGGTACTCCAACCCGGCGGCCGCCTGTTTGTCTATAGCCACGTCCGCAAGAACTCGCCGCTGGCCGGCGGCCTGAAAACGGTCAACCGGTTCGCGCGATGGCTGGAGCGCCGCGGCCTCGTGGACCTGTCGCGGGAGCGGTTGCGCAAGTCCGATCACCTGAACCCGCTGGCCGACATCCCCGACCTCGAACAGGTTGTGGGGGCGGCGGGTTTCCGGATCGAGCACATTCGTTACTACACGCCGCTGGTCGGCGCCGTCGTCGAGAACATCTTCATGCGGATGGTCGAAACGTGGCTCGCCCGGCGGGCGGCGCGGCGCGCCGGCGGCACGACCGCGCTGGACGAAGGGGCCGCCCGTGACGCCCGGATGTCGGCCAAACGACAGGTGAACCGCCGCGGGGCCCTGTATGCGGCGCTGTCGGCGATCACGTGGGTCATGAAACTCGACATCGTCCTGTTCGGGCGTGTGCGATCGGGGCCGTTCTTCGCCCTTCTGGTGAAGGAGCCGAGCCGCCCGTGAAGATCCTCTACGCCGCTCTCGACCAACGCGTCCCCGGCACCACCGGCGGGTCCGTCCACGTCACCTCGGTCGCCGAAGGGCTGGCCGCGCGCGGACACGACGTGACGGTGCTGACCTCGCGAGGCGGCCGGCCGTTCCCCGACGACGGTGTCCGCTGGCACGCGATGGGACCGCCGCTGGGCCTCAAGTACCTGCGCGCCCTGCGGGCGTCGCGGGTCGAACAGGTGGCGCGGCGGTGCGGGGCGGACGTCATCATCGAGCGGTACTACAACTTCGGCGGCGAGGGCATGCTCGCGGCGCGGGCGACGGGGGCGCTGGCGGTGCTGGAGGTGAACGCGCCGGTCATCGACTACCCCGGGTCGCCGAAAGCCTGGCTCGACCGGGCCCTCCTCGTCGAGCCGATGCGCCGGTGGCGGGATCGGCAGTGCGACCTGGCCGACCTCGTGGTCACGCCCACCGCGGCGATCCTGCCGGGCCACCTCCCCCGCTCCCGGATTGTCGAGATCGAATGGGGCGCCGACACGGCACGGTTCCGCCCCGACGTCACCGGGCCGATCCCGTTCGTGAAGAAACCCGGCACCGTGACGGCCCTGTTCGCCGGGGCGTTTCGCAGCTGGCACGGCACGGCGCTGCTGGCCCGTGCCGCCCGGACACTTCGCGCCTGGGGGCGGACGGACGTCCGGATCGTCTTTGTCGGCGATGGGCCGGAACTGGCTCGTGTCAGGGAGAGCGTGGCCGACCTCGACACGGTGACACTGGCCGGAGCGATTCCGCACGCGCAGATGCCGGCGTGCCTGGCCGCGGCGGACATCGGCGTGGCCCCCTTCGACGCGGGCGCCCACGCACCGCTGCAGCTCGCCTTCTACTGGTCGCCCTTGAAGATCTTCGAGTACATGGCCGCCGGACTGCCGGTGGTCGCGCCCGCACTGGATCGGCTGTCTCACATCGTGCGACACGATCAGGAAGGGCACCTCTACTCCCCGGCCGAGCCGGACGGGCTCGCACACGCCCTCGCCCGCCTGGCGACCGATGCCGACCTTCGCCGGCGCCTGGGCCTCGCCGCCCGCGCGCGCGTGAAGGCGGAGTTCAGCTGGGATGCGCACTGCGCGCGCCTCGAGGAGGCGATGGAGCGCGCGCGCGCCGGGAGGCAGGCGTGAGCCGCGTGCTGCTCGCCACCGATGCCTTCCCGCCGGTGTGCGGAGGCAGCGGATGGTCCACGTGGGAACTGGCCCGCGGCCTGCGGGACCGGGGACACGACGTCCGGGTGGTGCAGCCGAAACCCGGCCAGGCGGACGACGCCCGGACGGAGTACGACGGCTTCGTGGTGTCCGAGGTCGCCTCGCCGGCGCCGGCGGTTCCGTTCCTCAGGAATTACGTCAAGAACGAGCGGCTCTGGCAACGCCTGGCCGGAGCACTGGCCACGGTGATCGAGCGCGACCACGTGGACATCGTGCACGCCCAACACGTGTTGACGGCGCCCGCGGCCGTCCGCGCGGCACGGGCCACGGGGAGGCCGGTCGTGTGCACCGTGCGCGACTACTGGCCCGTCTGCTACTGGGGCACCCTCATTCACGATCCGGAGGCGACCGACCTGTGCCCGGCCTGCACACCGGGCATGATGAGCCGCTGCGTGCGGCCGCGAGCCGGCGCGGCGTGGCCGCTCGCGCTGCCGCTGATTCCGTACATGCGCGGGAATCTCCGCCGCAAGCAGGAGGCCCTGGCCGGCGCGAGCGCCGTGGTGGCCGTGAGCCGCGCCATCGCGCGGGATCTGCGCGCGCGTTCGCCGTACCTGGCCGAGACCCGCATCGAGGTGATCCCGAACCCCGTGAACCTGCCGGACCTCGACGTGGCCGCTCGCGACACGCGCCCGCCGTTGCCGGGCGACTACGCCGTGTTCATGGGCAAGCTCGAGGTGAACAAAGGGGTGCAGTTCCTGCTGCCCGCCGCCGAACGTGCCGGCTTGCCGTGGCCGCTGATGGTTATCGGCGACGGTGCGCAGCGCCCGTCCCTCGAGGCCGAGGCGAAGCGCCTCGGGCGCGACGTCCGATTCACGGGCTGGCTGGCCCGCGGGAAAGCCCTGGCCTGCCTGGCCCACGCGTCCCTCCTGATCTTCCCGTCCTACGGGCCCGAATCATTGAGCCGGGTCCTGCTCGAAGCGGCCGCCCTCCGGGTGCCGATCGCCGCCATGGACACCGGCGGGACCAGCGACATCGTGAAGCACGAGCAGACGGGCCTGCTCGCCTCGACGCCGGACGAACTGGCCGCCAACATCCAGCGCCTCGTGACGAACCGCGCCATCGGCAGGACGCTGGCGTCAGAAGCCCGTCTGCTGGTGGAGCGTGCGTTCGCGACGCCGCACGTGGCCCAACGTATCGAAGGGCTGTATGCCGAACTGCTCGAGCACCGGGACCGGACCCATGACTGATCGAGACGGGACATGCCGGGATCCCAGGGTGGTGATCATCAGCCGCGCCGTGTACCCGGACCATGGCTTCGGCGGCCTGGAACGACACGTTTACGATCTGGTTCGGCAACTGCACGCGCGCGCCGTCCGGGTAACGCTCATCACCCGACCCGCACAGACGGGGCGCGCGACGATCGGTGACGAGGTCCCGGGTCTCGAGATGATCCGCGTCCCGTACGTCACGTTTCCCCTCGCGGGACGCCGCGGCACGACCGTTCTCGATCGAGCCACCGCGTATCCGCTGTTCGGCCACCGGGCCGGTCGCCTCGCTGCCCGCCTGGCGGCGCGCGGCGACGTCGACATCGTGCACGGTCTGGGTGCGGCCAGCCTCGGCTACGCGCTGGCCAGGCGGCGCTCGCCCGGCAGCACGGCGCCGTTCGTCATGAACCCGCAGGGGCTCGAAGAATTCGGCGGCATCGACGGCTCCTACGGCGGGCACGTGGCGAAACGCGTGGGCTACGCGCCGCTCCGGCGCGCCGTGCGCGCCTGCGCCGGCGCCGCAGACCGGGTCATCGCCACCGACCGGTCGATCGAGCCGGCGATTGTGCGCCACCTGGGTGTGGGGCCGGATCGCCTGCGGCTCGTGCCCAACGCCATCGACATCGCCGCCTGCGAGCAGCAGGCCACGGCGGCAGACGGCCTTCGCGCGCGGGCCCTGCTCGGCATGCCCCACGGGATGCCGTTGTTCGTCAGCGTCGGACGCCTGGAGTTCAACAAGGGTTTTCACGTGCTCGTCGACGCGCTGGCCACCATGACGGACCTGGACTGGCGATGGGTCCTGGTCGGGGACGGGCCACATCGGGCCGCCCTCGAACGCCACGTCTTCGCCGCCGGCCTCGGCGAACGGATGCGCTTCGCCGGGCGTGTCGACACGCCGGCGCTGCACGCCTGGTACGAAGCGGCATCCGTGTTCGTTCATCCCACGCTCTACGAAGGCAGTTCACTCGTCACGCTCGAAGCGATGGCCCACCGCCGGCCGGTCGTCGCGACGATGGCGGGAGGGCTGCCGGACAAGGTCCGGCACGGCGTCACCGGCTGGCTGGTGCCTCCCGGCGATGCCGCAGCGTTGGCTGGCGCCCTCAGGCAGGCCCTGTCCGCCACGGACCGGCTGCCGGCCATGGGCGACGCCGGGCGGGACCTGGCCGAACGCGAGTTCTCCTGGCCGGCGGTCACCGACCTGCTGCTGGAGGTGTACGACGAACTGGCGGCCAGGCACCACGCCGGTGAGTGACTCGGCTTCTGGCCTGCCGGTGTTCGCGTTCGTGCTGGCCACCCTGGCCCCCTACGCGATGTCTGCCGCGGCCTGCGGGAACGGCGACGGTCACGACAGGCGGCGTCTGGAGATCGCCGTCCTGGGAACGTCCGGTCTGTACCTCGTCCTTCACCTCACGGCATTCACCGTCGGGCTCACGCTGGGTCGAGTGCTGCTCGTCATGGCGGCCGTCGTGCTGGTCTTCGGCGTCGTCCGCTTCTGGTCCGGCCGCGGCCGCGTCGCCGGCTCCGTCGGCCCGCCGCGTCGCGAACGATGGGCGTGGATGGAGTCGGTTGCCACGGTGACGGTCGTCAC
Source organism: uncultured Vicinamibacterales bacterium (assembly GCA_964372095.1). Taxonomy (GTDB): domain Bacteria; phylum Acidobacteriota; class Vicinamibacteria; order Vicinamibacterales; family JAKQTR01; genus CAYJPV01. The sequence goes on from CAYJPV010000003.1 coordinate 293,921, forward strand.
GGTCGGCGCCAGCTGGCTGGTGAGTACGACCATGTCGGTGGAGGTCGTCGGCACCGATGCCGCCCACTACCACATTCCCCACGCCGTGAACTACGCGCTGGGCGCGACTCCCTGGGATCCCCTGCCTACGCGCCACGCGTATCCGATGGGCACGAGCCTGCTCTTCGCGTGGTTCATGCTGCCCTTCGGCGATGCCTTCATCGTGGACGCCGCCATGCTGATTCACGGCGCACTCCTGCTCGCGGCGCTGGCATCGCTGTTCCGCAGCCTGACAGGCGATTCGGGCTGGACGTGGGCGCCGTGGCTCGTCCTGGTGCTGTGCTCCATGCCCCTGGTCGTCACCGCGGGTTTCCCGTCGGCGGACCTCCCCTACACAGCGGCCTTCATGGCGGTGAGCGCGCAACTCGTCCGGATGACGACCTCGCCTGCGACCCGGACCCGGGACTGGCTGGTGCTGGGCTGCGGACTGGGACTGCTCATCGCGTCCAAGGTCACGGGCGTCTACTCAGCGGTGTTGCTGGGAGCTGTCGCCGCCGCAGTGCCCGTCACGCGGACCGTCCTCCGGCGCGGGCAGAAGGGCCCGAAGGTATCGTGGCACACGGTGCTGGCGGGCGCAGCCGTGGCGTGCCTGGGTCTGACGCCCGGGCTGCTGTGGCTCGTGCGCAACTCGCTTGTGTACGGGCAGGCGGTCGAGAGCTTCTCGGACCCGTACTACCTGTCGATTCTGGGCGATCTCCGCACGACGTATCAGGGTGAATGGAGTTACCTGGCCTGGCGGCTCGGTCGGCGCATCACACAGTGGCTGGGTTCCTGGTTCGTCGTCAGCGGCTACGCGATCCTCGCGCTCTGCCTCGATGCCGCCTGGCGGATCGTCCGGCGGCGCGGCGACGCGGTCGACCGGCGTCGGCTCTGGGTCGTCGCCGCCGCCGCGGCCGTCGCAGCCGTCCACGGTGCCGGCATGATCGGGGCGCCGTGGACCAGCCTCGAGCACACCAGTGGCGGCTCGCTGCGCTACGTGATGCCCGTGTGGGTCACCTGGGCAACACTGGCGGGAGCCGGGCTGTTCGTGCGCCAGTACCCGTGGTTTCAGCGCTCGTGGTCGCGCACCGCCGGGTGGGTCGTGATGGGCGTGGGCGCGGCCCTCCTCGCGTGGAGCGGGCACGGCCCCTGGGTATCCGGGGTCGGCACGGCGCCCGGCACCGTGCTGGCCGTGACCCTCGCGGGCCTGGCGGTGGCCTGGTCCGGCCCCACCGCACCGCAGGCAACACCGCGCTTCGGCGCCGCAGCACGGTCCTGGGGGCTGCTCGTGCTCGCGGCGGCGCTGGCGTCGTCCTGGCTGGTCTCCCGGCACGCACCGTTACGACAGGCCGCTGTGGACGCCGAGCGGCAGGAACTCGCCCGATCGGCGGAAGGAGGCGTGGCGGGTGTGGACGACCAGCGCCGCGCGTATCTGGATGCACGCAGGGACGAGTCCGCCCGTGGCGTGGCGTGCCGCGCCCGGCGGTTTTTTGTGGCCAGCCGCATTGACCTTCCGCTAGGCTTCCAGCCGGCAGTGTATACGAGTCTGATCTTCGACAGCCGAGATGCCGGGCCGGCGCTGACGCAGCTCAGGCGGCCACCCGGCCCGGACGCGTGCGACTACGTCGTCGCGTTGCCCGCCGAGGCGAACCGTCCGTTCGTGACCGTGGCGTCGGCGTGGTTGACGGCGGTGGAAACGACAGGGCCGCTTCGTGTCTACCGGGTGACCCGCCCGTGACCGCCACCGTGACACCGAACGCCGCACATGCCCTGCCACGGTCCGTGACGGACGTCTCCCGCCGATGGGCCTGGGTCAGCCTCGCCGTTGCCGTCGCTGCGGGGATTGCCGCCCGCCTGCTGTACCTGGACCATGTCATGGCGCTGCCGGGATTCGAGTGGACGGACCCGGACTTCTACATGGCCAAGTCCCGGGCCCTGTTCGAGGGCGGCTCCTGGCAGTGGACGTCGGAGGCCTTCCAGTACAAACACCGTGGGCGGGTCTTCCACCTGCCGCCCCTGTACCAGGTGTTCCTGTCGGTGTTCGGCACGTTGCCCTGGAACTGGCCCACGTCGGCAGCCATCGCGCAGGCCGTGGTGCCGGGTGTCAACAGTGTGGCCGCGTACGCCCTTGGCACGAACCTCCACAGCCGGCGCGCGGGCGTGATCGCCGGCTGGTTGCTCGCCATCAGCCCGGCGTTCGTCCACATCGCGCCGATTTTCATGCAGGAGCAGATTTACATCCCGCTCCTGCTCACGTCACTGGCGACACTCTCATGGCTGCTGACCGGCCGTCGCCGCGGGGCGTGGTGGTTCGCGGGCGGTCTGCTGTTCGGACTGGCCATCCTGACGCGATCGATGCCGCTGTACTTCGTGCCGGTGGGTACGACGGCGGCCATCTGGCTCGCCGAGGACCGCCGGGAACGCGCCTGGGAGTTCGGGCTGCTGGTGCTCGGGCTGCTGGCGGTGACCCTCTCCTACAGCGTGTTCCTCTCCCTGGATGTCGGGCGCTGGATCTTCATCGAAGACCACGGCGTGATCTCCATCGGTGCCTATACGCGCCGGATCTACACCGCCCCGCCCAGCCTGTTCAAGGAACTCACGGATCTGACGGACGCATTCCTGCGGTCGCCTGAGGCCTTTGTCGGCACCTTCCTGGACTTCGTCAAGGCAGCCTTCAAGCCGGCGGGGTCGCGGTGGGTGGACATCTACTTCGCGGATGCCAGGGGACTGGCGCTCCTGGCGATCGAGTTGTATGCGCTCCTGTGCACGGATGTCCTGTTCGCGGCGGCCGTTGTCCTGACCCCGTTCGGCGTCGTGCTGGCCCGTCGCAGGAACGCCAGTCTCGTCCTGGCCACCTGGCCCGTGATCGTCGTCCTGCTGACCGCGATCGCGGCGTACGGCGGTCCCAGGTACCGAAGCCCGGCCGAAGTGCTGCTCTACGTGTATCTGGCGATCGTGGCAGCGCGCGGATGGTCGTCGCCGTCACGCCGCGCGGTGCTCGTCGCAGCCACGGTCTCGTTCGCGCTGTTCTGGCTGGTCCGGTAGGCGTCGGTCACCGGACCGGCGTGTAGAGTTCGCTGACGTCGGCCCGCCGGCGAAGCCGCTCCACCCACTCGTTGGCGGCCTGCGTCCGCCGTTGCTGCCGGGCCCGCGTCTCGACGTCATCCCTGGCCTCGGCGAACGTCATCGGACGGCCGTCGCGGACGAATGCCGCTCGATGCCGTTCGAAGTACGCCTGCAGTTCGGCCTCGGACGGCAGCGGCTGGGCTTCGAAGCGGCGTTCCACGAACAGCTCGACGAGCAGGATGTCGGCCGCCATCATCCGGATCCCGTCGTCCGTCAATCCCAGGCGGCGTTTCGCCGACTCCCACTCGGCCTCCGAGGCGTACCGCTGCCGCGCCCACACGAGCATGGCTTCCACGCTGACCATGTCGGGGTCGGACGTCTCGTAGCGCAGCGCCTCATCGAGGACAAGCCGTCGCTCGATCAGGCGCGTGAGACCCACGCCCACGGGATCACGGGCGTCTCGCGTGTCGACGAATCCCAGTTCGATGGCAGCCCGGACGTCGGAGAGCGTAATGATCGTGCCCGACACCACCGCGAGGACGCGATCCAGCAGTTCCCGGGCGGGCGCCGCCGCCGGCATCGCGACAAACAGGCACACGCACGCCACCATGACGGCCCCGCCCCATCGTCGCCCGCCGCGGCTGTGTGGCTTGCTCCTCTGCCTCATCCTGCTTCCTGCCATCTCGTGTCTGCCGCCCACTGTCTACTGTCTACTGTCTACTGTCTACTTCCTGCTTCTTGCTTCCTGCTAGAACGCCTGGCCGAGGCTGATGTGCCATTCACGGCGGCCCTCGCGGACCGACCCGTAGGTGCGCAACGTACCGAGCTTGAAGCCCAGGTCGACGCGCAGCGGCCCGATGGGCGACTTGTATCGCACGCCGAACCCGGCACCGCTGCGCAACTGCCCCAGACCGATGTCATTCACCCGTGCGTAAACGTTGCCCACGTCGACGAATCCAACGATGCCCAGGTCCTTCCATAACGCCAGCCGGCCCTCGGCATTGACGAGGAGTTCGGCGTGGCCGCCCTTGGGAATACCATCGCGGTCGAACACCGCCGCAGTTCCCAGATGGTCGAGGCGGAATCCCCGGACGGTCGTATCGCCGCCAGCGAAGAACCGCTTGCTCGCGGGCAGGTCCCGCACACGCTCGACGCCGGTGGTTCCGTCCGGGTTGGTCACGCTGACGTTCCGGGGAAAACCCGTGCCGAGGCCGACGCGGATGCCGCCAGCAAGCACGAGGCGAGGCTGGGCCGGCAGCTGCCGGTAGGCGAACGCCTGCAAGAATGTCTTGGCGTACCCAATCTCGGAACCCAGCTGACGCAGGGCAAACTCGCCGCTCACGCTGAGGAGCGTACCTCGGACGGGCTCGATCGGATCGTTGCGGGTATCGCGGGCCATCGTGCCCGCCACCGACGACAACAGCACCTGCGGGAACAGCCGGTCGATCAGAGGCTTGTCGACGGGGTTGATCCGGTCGTCGAAGATCTCGTTGCGCTCGACCGTGAACTGGCCGATGTAGTTCCATCCGCCGTCCCGCCGGTCGATGAAGTCCATGCGGGCCGAGCGGTGGCGAAAGCGGAAACTCGTCCGGCTGCCCTGCTCGAAGACCGCGGCCACCAGGAGGTCGCCGCGGGACGTCAGCACGCGGGGTTCGCGGTACGAACCGATGACCCGATACTCGAGGTCCGTCTCACTGCCGGCGCCGGCCGGCGTCTGGTCGTACCGGCGCAGGCTGACACGACTGAAGAGGTTCACGCTGCGGTTCTTGCCCCACAGGTTGCGCCGGCCGACTTCAAAGAATCCCCGTGGCGCGACCTCGGAGGTCTCGACCCGCTGGAATTCCAGACCGCCGCCGTAGCCAATCGACGTCGCGGGCGCCTCTTCCACGGTGACGAGCACGTCGCGGCGATCATCGTTGGTATGCGGCAGTTCTGAAATCGTCGACCGGCGGAAGAGGCCGAGCGCGGCCAGTCGACGCTGGCTCTCGGACACGGCAGCATCGCCCAGCGGATCGCCGGGCCTCAGCGTGAGTTCACGGCGGATGGTCGCCTCACTGGTGCGCGTGTTCCCCACGATCAGGATGTGATCCACCAGGGTCTGCCGGCCCTCGCGCACACTGAAGTGCACATCGGCGTTCGTGCCGTCGGTGGACAGCGTGACCACGCCGTCCACGCCCGCCTCGCGGAACCCGCCGTCGCGGTACGCGACAAGGATACGCTCGCGGTCCTCTTCGACGAGCGGGCGGTAGTAGGGGTCGCCGGCGCGCGTGTTCATACCGGCCCGGACGACGGCATCCGGCAGTGCACGCACGCCCTCGAACGACACGCGGCTGACGACGGCGCGCGGACCTTCCTCGATCTGGAACGCCACGGTCACGGGTACATCGGGCGACCCCGGCGTCCGGCCGCCGACGGTCACGAGCGGCGTCACGGCGGCGCGGGTGTACCCGCGCCGCCGAAGGCCGGCCAGGACCGCGCCGGCGTCGGCCTCCCGCCCCGCCGGGCCGCACGGATCACCAGGCTTGAGGCTGGCCGTCGACAGATTCCCGCTCGACACTGCGGCGTTGCTGCTGAGGGCGATGCCAGCCACCCGATAGAGCGCGCCGCGGGTGACGGTGAAGACGATGCGCAGGTGTCCGTCGGACTCCTCCCGTGTGAACGGCGCGCGGGCATCCCGGTATCCCTGGCCGCGCAGGAAGCGCTCGATGCGGAACTGCGAGTCCTCGAGCAGATCTTCGTCGGCCGATCCCTCCCGCGCCACGGGCACCAGGACGTCGCGTTCTTTTTCGGGCAGCGGGTCTCCGGCGAACTGCACCGTCACCAGCGGCCCCCGCGTGACGGCCACCGTGAGATCCACGCCCCCACCGGCTTCGTCGATCCTGACGAACGGATCGGCCCGGGCCTCCAGGAACCCTTGCGCCCGAAACGCGTCGACGTGGGCGCTCAGGCGCTTACGCAGTTCCAACGGCTGGTACGGCAACCCGGGGCGCAGCCCCAGTTCACTGCGGACGCGCGCGACAGCATCGGCGGGCGCCCCGCGGAACTCGACGGCACGAATCACCGCGCGCGTGCCCGGAACGACATCGAACACGAGGTCACCGGGTTCGGCCCCTGGTGCGTCGAGCGCCCTCGGCTGCACCGCGGCGCGGAGATACCCGTAGTCCGCGTACACTTCTTCGACCGTCCGGGCCACGTCGGTGGCCCGCCCCAGCGGCGGCTGCGTGCCGAAACGCAGCGTCACGGCGTCCCGCAGCACGCGATCCGGCAGCCCGGTGTCCCCGCTGAAGACGAGACGTCCCACCTCCCGCAGAGGTACGAGTTCAACCACTACCCGGACGCCGCCGTCAGCGGCTTCGCCGTGCACCCGCACGTCCAGGTACGTGCCAAGCCCCATGAGGTGCACGATCGTCCGGCGCACGGCGACCGGCGTCAGGGGCTCGCCGGCGCGCATCTCGATCAGGCTGGCCACCTGCGGGTCGCGCACCTCGACGCCGAGGGAGACGACGCGCACGGCGGCCACCGTCGCGCCCAGCAGCCGGTCCAGCGCCTGAGGGTCCGCCGGCTGCGCCCCGGCGGCCTGTGCTGCCAGCAGCAGCCCCACGATGGCGGCAAGAGACGTCCGCATCAGAAGACGTGCCGCACGCGGACGTCCACCGAGTAGGTGCGGTCCTCGTTCTGCGTGACGACCCAGGACAACCGGTCGTTCTGGTCGTACTCGAGCAGGATGACCTGGTCGCCGGTCGACGACGTCAGGCTGCGCGAGTAAGTGAGGTACACGCGGTCCGAAATGCGCTTGCCGATGGTCAGGCGGGCGCCCGGGATGAAGCGGCCGGTCTGCTGTGACGGGTCGGTGAGCATCGGCGTGATCTGGAACGTGTCGACGCCGAACGTCCGCTCGACGACACGCCCCACGTTGGACGCAATCGGGCTCGCCAGGAGCCGGGCTGCCCGGGCCTGCAGCAACGTCTGCTCGGCGGTGTTGGGATTCTGCAGGGCGCGCAACTCCGGGTCCTGCGTGTTGCCCGCGTCACCGAGCAGGAGCGTGACGATGTCGACCTGGGGCAGCGGCGGGTCGGACGACAGGTCGAGGCTCATGCGCTGCATCGTGCCCAGGACGCGCACGGTCACGCGGTACGTCTGCCCCGGTGCACGGACACGCGTCTCGGCCTCGAAGTCGAAGGACGGCTCGATCTTCAGGGGGTTGGCAAAGTCGATGTTGCCGCGCGTCACCACGATCCGTTTGCCTTCGAACCAGACTTCGCCCCGTTCGACTTCCGCGCGTCCGAACAGCAGCGGCCGGTCGTAGGTGCCTCCCAGGCGGAGGTCCGCACTGGAGGTGATGCGGGCCAGGTTGTTGTCGATTTCGAGGGTCTGCGGAGCCAGGATGCGCACGTCGAAACGGAGCGGGAACCCCGTCGGCGCGGCCACTCCGCCGCCGGCGGTCGTCACGGCGGCCGCCCCCAGTTCGAGCATGCCGCTGCCCAGGTCGACGCGGCGCTTCAGCGTTGCGCCGCGTACCTGCACCGTGCCGCTCAGCACGGGCTGCCCGATCGGGCCGCGCAGCGTGAGATCGGCATCCAGCAACGACCGGAACCCTTCCGGATACCGCAATTCCATGGCTTCGCCGCTCGCCGTCAGGTCGAGCACCGACGGCACGAACCCCTCGAGCCCGATGCGGCCGCCAAACCGGACGTCACCGCGCGCCATCACGGCGCGGACGTCATCGACGCGGATGTTCCGGCCGTCGAACGCCACGCGACCGTTGATGCGGTCCACGGCGTGCGGCATGAGCATGGATCGGATGCGGCCATCGGTGAGGTCGGCGTGCCCGGTGATCAGGGGGCGCTCCAGCGTCCCGCCGATGTCCGCCCGGAGCGTCGCCCGTCCCGCGCTGCGCAGATCGCGAAAGAATGCCTGCAGCACGCCCAGGTTGGCGTCGCCCTCGGCGTGCAGGCCGAGCTGGCCGGCGATCACATCGACCCGTCCGGACACCGCCAGGCTGGTGTCGTCGCCCTTCAGCCGGAAGCCCGTGAGCGTCACGTCCCCTTGATCGAGCGCCACGTCAAGCGGACCGTCGTTGCGCAGCTGGTAATCGAACAGCCGCATGTCCACCTTGTCCACGTGGACGCGGGCCGAGACGCCTTCCGGCGTGATGAACGACCCGGCGGCCCGCACGGTGCCGCTGGCCACGACGGTCGCGAACGGCGACAGGCCGGGCATGAGGACCCGGACGTAGGGATCGATGGACGTATCCGTGAAACGGAACTGCAGTTCGCCGGCGTAGTCGCCGATCAGCACCATCCGCCCCGTGCCCGTCACCCCCAGGCGAGGCGACCCGCCTTCCATCTCGAAGGACATCTCGTCGCCACGCATCTTGATGCGGCCCGAGATCGTGCCCACGCCTTCGTCCGCGACGTACAAGTCCCGGATCCGGCCCCGGACCTCGTACTCCGGTTCGATCATCTGGCCGCTGCCGTTGGCGGTGAACTCGACCGTGCCCGTCAGGGGTGCCTGGTGGAACGTCCACATCTGGATGGCATCCACGGGAATCCCGCGGGCATCGGCGTTGAACGAGTAGTGGCCCAGCCATTCGACGTGGGCCGTGCCCCGGGCAAGACCGCTTCCTTTGCGAACCTCGAAGCCATCGAGCCAGACGCCGGTGCCGTCGAAACGCAGCGGCGAGGCCGCCGACGCGTAGTACTCGTCGTACGCCACCGCGTCGGTCACCGTCGCGCGGCCAAACCCGTACGGGCCCAGGTAGTCGCCGTACAGATGCAGTTCGCCGCTGACGGCGCCGAAGATGGGGTACTCGTCGAGGATGAACGCGTGGCGGAGCTCTTCGAGCGGCCAGTCCTGACTCCGAATCCGCGCATTCATCTCTTCGCCGCCATCCTTGCGAGGGTATCCCAGCGAGAAGCGGCCGCTCGCCCGGATCTCGGAGCCATCCTTGCGGATGACGGCGTCCTTCGTGTCGAGGTACATGTTCTCGACGGTGATGTTCGCGTCCCCATCCCCCCACTCGACGTCCCACGCCCGCAGGCGGCGGCCGACGGCCTTGCCCTCCACGCGGGGCCGCGCAATGTGGTTCAGCAGCACCCCGTCGATCGTGCCGCCGCCGCCCACTTCGAACGGACGTGTGGGCGACCCGAAGGCGGTCAACACGCCGGCGAGCACCCGGTCGCTTTCCTGCCAGTCGGTGCTGGTCACATGGAACGGAATGACGCAGCGGTCCCCCCAGGCCGTCCGCCCCTGGAACTCAAGGTAGGTCGACACCGTTGCGGCCCGGCTGGGAGCGATGTCCACCCATTCCGGTCCGTACTCGTAGCTCACTGTGCCGCCCACCGCGACGTTGTCGAGGGGCGGGAACGGGTCGCCGAATACATGGGCAATGGGCGGGTCCGGGATGCGCGCCGGCAATGTCCGCGTCTGCACCGACACGCCGGGTGGCGGTACGGCCGTGATGGTGCCGTGCCCCCGGTGTTCCTCCCAATGGCGCAGGCGCCACTCGAGCAGGTTGCGCCCGGTGGCGCGGCCGGCCAGCCGGATGCCTTCGTACGCCATCGCGTCGGAGAACTCCTTGAGATCCACGTCGGTGTACGTCGTCTCGAGACTGGCGTTCGCCGGCGCCGGCGTGTTGATGGGCCAGAGCCGGTAGACGAACTCGACGTGGCCGCCGTAGAACGCCGAGCGTGATCGCGTCACGTCGAACCGCTCGTGGGTCCAGACCAGCGCCCCTTCCATGCCGGGAAAGTGGTACGCGTTCAGGGCGGGGTCGTCCCCCCGGAAGGTCCCCTTCAGCTCGCGCCCGCCCTTGAACATGTGGAAGGTCCCGGTGAAGTGCGCCTCCCCGGTGAGCGAGAACGTGTAGGGCGCCCAGAACACCTCGCGCATCTGGGGCAACTGCAGCACGGACTCGACCTGGTAGGTCTGCTCGGGCCAGTGCCCCGGGTCCAGCTTCCCCGTGCAGACCGTCTCGCTGCCGAACGTGCTGATTTCGATCTTGTCGAACAGCACCAGGCCCTTGTCGATGCGGAACCAGCTCCGCACGTCCGCCCAGGCGGGTTCGTAGCTCTGGATGCGGAGCACGCCGCGACCCGATCGCAGGACGCCGCGATACCCCGCCAGGTTCATGATGGTGATATCGAGGCCGGGCAGGTCCACGCCCCACGGCGTGCCGTGGTCCGTGTACGAGAGCTCGCCGCGGTGCGCCCGCACGTAGCTGACGGTCGTCGTGAACGTGCCCGGGCCGGTCGACGCCCGGGATCGGAACCGCGGGAAGTTGTGGCGGCCGCCGGGGAATTGTTCGATCCGCATGCGCCAACCGGTCATTTCGACGCTCGAAATCCGGAACTCGCGGCGCAGCAGCGCCCACAGAGGGACTGCGATCTGGATCTCTTTCGCGCGCAGGAACGGTTCGGCCGCGGCGTCGATGCCTTCAACGGCCAGATCGCGCGCCACGAGGCGACCGTCGACGAGGCGCACCGACAGGCTCCCCATCGTCACGGGGCGCAGGATCTCCGCCGACACGTAGGCCTCGACGCGGGTGCGCACCGCGGGACCGACGTCCACCGTCACGGTCGTGACAATCGACGCCGCCATGAGGGCAAGGGCGATCATGCCCGCCCGGCGAGCGTGGGCACCCAGGCGGCGGGCCGTATCACGGGCCGACATGGTCGTGGCCGGCTACTCCACCACGACCAGCACGCGGCCGGCTTCCACCGACATGCCCTCGGTCACGAGGACATCCACCACGCGGCCGTCTTTCGGGGAGCGCAGTTCATTCTCCATCTTCATCGCCTCGACGACGACGAGGCCCTGCCGGACGGCCACCTGGTCGCCCGGTTTCACGAGGACCTTCACGACCTTGCCCGGCATGGGCGCAAGGACAGGCCGGACGCCTGACACCACGGCGGGCCCGGCCGTACCGCGGCCAAAGCGGCCGGCGCCGCCCGTCAGGACCCGAGCCGTCACGACGCCGTTGGCCATGTGGACGGCCAGTTCGCCGGGCAGCCCCGTCCCGGCCAGTCCTGCCTGCACGCTCTGCTGCCCGCCGCTCACACAGACGAGCGAGTATGTGCTGTCATCCACCGCCGCGGCGTCCACGAGGCGCTCCCGGCCGTCGATGGTCACGGCGAAGGCCCCGTCACGAGGCTCCACCGTCACCGCCCGCACGCGCCCGTTCACTTCGATCTGCAGTTCCATGCTCGGTTCCCGTCTGCCGTCCCGCGCGCGTCGTGCGCCACAAAGGCCGGCTGAAGCCGGCCCCCACAACGGAGTGAGCCGGCCCCCACGACTCCCGTTTATCCCGCGTCACGATTTCCGGTCGTGGGGGGGGGGGGGGGGGGGGGGGGGGCGCGGCCGGCCCCCCGCGCCCGGGCGCGGGGCGCGGGGGGCGCGGGCGG
>CAYJPV010000003.1:305416-307065 GCA_964372095.1 uncultured Vicinamibacterales bacterium
CGCCGTCACCCGCCCCCCCCCACCCCCTTTTACCCCGCTCACCCATTCCCGGGGGGGGCGCCGGGCTTCCGCGGGACGCCACCTGTCGTCACCGCAGGCCGTCGAGTCGGGCACTGCGTCTCCACAGGCTCTCCGCCACCCGGGCCGGGGGTGTGGCGGACTGCTTTCGCAGGAAGGTGTGCACCGCCACCACGGCAGCGGCCACGTCTTCAGATTCTTCGGGCACTTCGAGGAACGGCCGGCCGCCGCGCGCCGCCAGCGCGGCGTCGATGAACGTCGTGTCGAAACGGCCCGCCTGGAAATCGGGGTCGGCCAGCAGCCAGCAGAAGAACGGAATCGTGGTCTTGATACCGCGCACGTCGTACTCGGCCAGCGCGCGCGCCATCCGCGCAATCGCCGTGGGGCGGTCGGTGCCCCAGGCCGCCAGTTTCGCAATCAGGGGATCGTAGAAGACCGGGACCTCGACGCCGGCCGCCGCGCCGCCGTCGTCACGCCGAATCCCCGGACCGGCCGGCGCGCGCAGGGCCGTCACGAGGCCCGGCGACGGCAGAAAATCACGATCGGGATCCTCGGCGTACACGCGGCACTCGATGGCGTGACCCACCGGGTTCAGGAGACGCTCCGGATCCAGCGTCAGCGCCTCGCCCCGCGCAATCCGAATCTGCCAGTGCACCAGGTCCGTGTTCGTCACCAGTTCGGTGATGGGGTGCTCGACCTGGAGCCGCGTGTTCATCTCCAGGAAGAAGAACTCCCCGCTCTGGTCGAGCAGGAACTCAATGGTGCCGGCGTTGGTGTACCCGACGCGGCGGGCCACCGCCGCCGCGGACTCCGCCAGCTTGCGGCGCAGATCAGACGTCACCGCCACGGACGGTGACTCCTCGACGACTTTCTGATGCCGGCGCTGGACCGAACACTCCCGTTCCACGAACGGCAGCACCGTGCCGTGGTGATCGCCGAGCAGCTGGATCTCGATGTGGCGCGGGCACAGGATACGGCGCTCGATGTACACCGACGGGTCGCCGAACGACGACAGCGCCTCCGATCGCGCCGCGCGCAGAGCGCCGGGCAGGTCGGCAGGGTCCGCCACCGTCCGCATCCCCTTGCCGCCGCCGCCGGCCACAGCCTTGATGAGGATCGGATACCCGACGCCCGCCGCGATCGCCGCCACCTCGGCATCGGGCACGTCCGGCCCCAACGGGTCGCGCGAGCCGGGCACGACGGGCACCCCGGCCTCGATGGCCGCCGCGCGGGCCGCCGTCTTGCTGCCCATCAGGTCGATGGCTTCCGGCGACGGTCCGATGAAGGTGAGGCCCGCGTCACGACACGCCCGGGCGAAGCCGGCGTTCTCCGCCAGGAACCCGTAGCCCGGATGCACGCCGTCCGCCTTGGACCGCCGCGCGACGTCGATCAGCTTGTCGATGCGGAGGTAACTCTCGCGGGGCGCGTTGGGCCCGATCGCATACGCGTCGTCGGCGTACCGCACGTGCAACGCCGCCCGGTCGCATTCCGAGTACACCGCCACGGTCCCGATCCCCATCTCGCGACAGGCGCGGATGATGCGGACGGCAATCTCGCCGCGGTTGGCCACCAGGATCTTCGTCAGGCGCTCGGGCATATGCGGGCCATTGTACCGTGGGGATTGGGGATTG
>CAYJPV010000003.1:307075-307174 GCA_964372095.1 uncultured Vicinamibacterales bacterium
TAGGCGGCCCATGGCCCGGGGGGTTTGGGGGATGGGGGTTGGGGGGTTGGGAAAGGCAGGGGATGTCCCCAACCCCCAATCCCCAACCCCCAACCCCCA
>CAYJPV010000004.1:0-279297 GCA_964372095.1 uncultured Vicinamibacterales bacterium
GGCTTGCGGCCCCCGTCCGGGGGCCCCCCCCCCCCGGGGGGGGCCCCCCCGGGGGGGGGGGGGGCCGCTGCGATGGGAGCGGACGGTGTCTGGCGGCGTTACCGCGGCGTTACCGCGGGGTGACCACGGCCGTGCAGCTGGCGCTCAGTCCACCGGCGTCGGTCACCGTGTAAGTGAACGTATCCCTCCGCCTGAAGGGCGTGACCTGCGGGTTGTAGTAGTACCGGTACGTTCCGTCGGTCATTTGCCTGATGGTCGACGCCGCTCCGAAACTCGGCGCCGACGTCCATGCGAAGGTCAGGGCGTCGCCATTCGGATCGCTGACGGTGAGTTTCATCCATGCCGGCCGCGGGTTCCTCGCCGACATGTACCCGATCGACGTCGCGCAGACGGGCGGCTGTGGGCCCGGATCGACCGTGATCGTGACCACGCCGATGCCCCGCCCGCCCTTTCCATCGTCGACCCTGAACCAGACGTAGTCGGTGACGGGCTTGGTGGAGGTCGACGTATAGACGAGGTCAGGCGCGGTGCCCGACAGGGTTCCATACCGCGGAGCGGAGACACGATACGACAGCGCGTCCCCGTCAGCGTCCGTGGCCGACAGGAGAATCGGCAGCGGCGTTCCGCTGACGGCCGCGACGGTCTGACTTGTGGCCACGGGCGCGTCATTGACCGGCGTGACGTTGAGCGCCTGCACGACCGGCGCCGACGTTGCGAGTCCGTCGAACACCGCGAAGGCGAACGTGTCCGGGCCGAAGTAATCCCGGTTCGGCACGTAGGTCCCGACGGCGAGCCAGTACGGACCGGACGCGCTGTTCTGCATGCGCGGCGCGCCGATAGTGATCGTCCCGTGCTGAGGCGCCGTGACGACCTGGAAAGTCAGCAGGTCGCCCGGGTCCGGATCCTTGCTCCACATGTTGAACGACTTGGACCTGTCCTCGGCCGTCGTCTGCACCGCCGACCTGAGCGCGACGGGCGTCTGGTTTGGCGGCGGCACTCCCAGGATCGATCCGGCGGCACGGAGCAGCGTCTGCGCGGCCTCGACCGTGATGCGTCCCGAGTTCAGGCCCGCTCGCACCACGTTGCTGAAGCTCGTGACTGCTGCCTCGGCCGCGCGAGGGTTGCCCCTCGACACGAAGACCTCGAGCCTCCGGGCGGCGGCGACAATCTGGCCGGCGGCGGCTCGGGAGATCCCGCCCGAACTGATGAGCGCCGGGACTGTTGTGCCTCTCAGCACCGCGGCCTGCTGTACCCCGGTGCGGACGTCGACGGTGAACGTCGTCGTCACCGGCGCGCCGCAGACGCCGTTCACCGTGACGGTTGCCGGATAGCTGCCGCCCGGTCCGGCGTTCACGATGGTGACGACACCTGCGGGGCTGATGGTTGCTGAACCCGTGAAGCCTCCGCCGATCGACACGGTCAGCGGCTGGCCAGCGCCCACGGCGAGCGAAGAGGGGGTGATCGTGATGCTCTCGCCAGGATTGAGCGTCACGTTGTCGAACGCGCCAATCGCGGGTGCCGCGGCCGGCAGAATGGTGACCAGCGCGGAGCCAGACGCCGACAGCAGTGCCGCGTCGGCGACCGACAACACCAGCGGGCCGGACAAGGCCGAACAGCTGGCGCCGACGACCGCCGTGATCGTGCCACCGGTGTTGACCAGATTGCCGATGGTCACGCCGGCCGGCGCGCTTACCAGTTGAATCGTCAGGGTGGCGACGTTGGTTTCCGCGTCACTCACCGTTGCCAGCGTCCTGGTGGACGACTGGCTGGCGGTCACCGACACCGGCACGGCCGTCAGCGTCGGTGCGGTATTGGTGCACGCCGTCGCACCGGCTTCCGACACCGTGCCCACCGGGCAGACGGTGGCTTCGGAGGCGCCCTCCGTGTTGACGAACGACCCGGCCGGGGCTGGCTCACACGAGGTCTGGCCCTCAAGCGGCTGATACGTACCCGCCGCGCACATCGTCGCCTCGGCAGCGCCCATCGTGGCGACGAACTTGCCCGGCGGTGCGGCCACGCACGAGGTCTGACCTGTTTCCGGCTGGTAATAGCCAGGGTTGCACATCGTCGCCTCGGTCGCACCCTCCGTCGCCACGAATCTCCCGGCCTCGGCGGGGGTGCAGATCGTATCCGTCGGCGATGCGAGATATGAGCCGGCGACGCACTGCACGCCTCCGCCGCCGGTCGTCTCCACGATCTGGAAGCCGAAGACGTTGTTGCTGATGACGTTCGTCACCGAGCCTCCGGTGGCCAGCGTGAGCACGGGGCCGGTCATACGAAATACCTGGAACTGCCAGGGCGCGACCGTCGGAGCGTTGGCGTCGGTGCTGACGGTCTGGACCAAGGTTGTCTGAGAAGTCTGCAGCCCATCCGTGCGGTAGTAATACGTCGTCGTCCCGTTCGACAGCGAGAGTGTGTTCGTGGACGGCGAGTTCGCCGCGGACGCGTACACGTAGACGTCGTAGTGGGCGTACGGGATGCCCGTCACGCTGACGCTGACTTCGCCGGGCACACTGGTGCCATACAGCAGGCCCTGATACATCGTGTTTGCGGCAGGATTGGACGTGCCCGGACTGGTGGGGATGGCGTAGGGTCCGGTGCTCGTGAAGCTGAGTTGCGCCGTCGTCGGCATGCCCGCGTGATCGACGAGCGGAATGCTGCTGCCCGACCCACCGGCGACGTTGGTCCAGTTCGCGCCCGGGACATTGCCGGGTTCATCAGACGACACGATGTCGTGGACGCCGGCGGAGAAGTTGACGCCGAAGCCCTTCGGCGCCGGCGGAGCGACCACGCTTGTCTGGAAGACAATCTCCCACCAGGCGACCCAGCTGGGGCTGGAGGTGGTCGTGATGCGCACGCGCTGCGCGGTCTGCGGGGTCGCGAACGTGTGGGTCAGTGGCTGGTTGTTCGAGGTGTACCCGGCCCACGTGAACGCCAGCGCGCCATCCAGGTAGACATTGTGTACCGTGTTGCCCGGTGGGGACTGAGACACGAGGCCGCTGATGCCCGAGAACTGCTGGGGCGATCCGAAGTCCACCTCGATCCATCCTGCGTGCCCGCCAGCGTTCCAGTGGGTCGTCTCGTTGCCATCGAAGGCCATCGCGGGAGAGGCGCCGGGGTAGGAACTGCTGGCGCTGAAGGCCACGCCGGAAGGCAGCGCGAGCGGTGCCGAGCACGCCACCGCGCCCGCGGTCGAGGTGCTGCCGGCCGGACACGCGATCTGCGCGGCCGCGCCCGCCTGAGGCACATGGAAGCCGGCCTCGGCCATGGTGCACGCCGCGGCGCCTTCGATCGAGGAGTAGAACCCCGGCGCACAGGGCGTGGCGCTGGCCGCTCCGAGGATGTCGACATACGTGCCGAGCGGAGCCGGCGTGCAGGCAACCGATCCCAGTGTGCCGGCATAGGTACCGACCGGGCACGGGATCGGCGCGGTCGCGCCAACGGTACTGACAACGGAGCCGAGGGGCGCCGCGGTGCACGCCGCGTCGCCAGGCGCGGCGAGGTAGGTGCCGGCGGCGCACGCATTGGTCCAGCCGCCCTGGTAGAGCGCGGCGACGTCGGCGGAGGTCAGCGCCATGTCGTAGATCCGCAGCTCGTCGATGAGGCCGGAGTACTCGTTGGAGATCGAGCCCCCTCCCCATGCCACGCTGCCGAGCCGGATGGCGTCCGTCGAGAGCTCAGGACGGCCGCCCGCGTACGCCGTGTGGAACAGCCGCACGCCGTCGAGGTAGCCGTCCACAAACGCGCCGTCGTAGGTCACCACGACATGGATCCAGCGTCCCACCGGGCTCGGGTTGATGGCTGCGGAGTAGTCGCCGCCCGCCGGCCACACGAAACCCTGCACGTTCTGCGTCGCGTTGTCCGTGCTGGTGATACTGGCCTGCCAGGCACCGCCGCAGTCGGGACACGCCAGATTGCGCTTTGTGGCGATCACGGGGTTATGCACGACGTTCAACTTCGCCCAGTAGGCCACCGTCAGGTTCGCGCTCTGGAGGGTCGCGCTGTTCGGGATGGTGACGTAGTCGCCTGCCGCACTGAGGTCGAGGGACTGCCCGACGACGCCCGCCGTCGCCACCGCTCCACCCGTGATCGTGCCGTGGTTGCCAAACCCCGAATGGTCCGTCGCCGTCCCGTCGTCGAAGCTCCAGTAGCCCACCAGGCCGTGCGACGGAATCGCCGCGCCCCCGACGACCGTGGCCCGGTCGGTCGCCGTCCCGAATACCGATGTGCCATACCCGGCATCGATGTAGGGGGCGTAACAGTCGGTGGACGTCAGCACGTTGGCCGAACACGGCACGACGTTGTTGGCCCCAAGGGCGGCGCCGGCACTCGTGAGCGGATTGACAAAATACAGGGACACGAAGTTGCCGAAATCGTCGGAAAACTGGACTTGGTGAGCTGCGTCTCCCAGGTTCGACACGCCGCGCCCCGCGTGGGGGTACGGGTGCGTGCCGGGATTCGTCTGGCACAGCCCCGTCCCGACGATGTTCGAACTCGTCACGACACCCGCCGCGTCCATGGTGAAGGTCCCGCTGAAGGTGACGCAGGCACTCGCAGGCGTCGCCGGACTGCCGAAGGCCCCTTGCACGTTGGCCAGCGTCCACGTGGTGTCCGCCTGTGCGGCGGGCACACCGAGGGCCACGCTCAAGAACGCCGCGAGAGCCGGGATGAGCGTTCGAGTCAGGGGCCGGGATTTCCGCCTGCGCAGAAGGCCCGGTGTCTGCAGAGCGTGGCTGAGTCTTCGATCGGCGTGCATGCAGTCTCCAGTCGGTGAACCGGTACCAGGCGAGATTCGCGCCTGTACTCAACCAAGCGACGCAATCGGGAGATTCGGTTCACCTGACGGGTACGCCACAGAGGCAAACGGTCTGAACTCGTTGCGGGGCAGAGACTTGCGGGAGATACCGTGAAGCGCCGGGGGAGATCAGGTTCACTCGGCCGGGCGGTCCGGGGAGTGAAGTGGCTCAACCATTTCAGAAGAACGACTTGTGCGATGGGGAGACTCGTTCAGCGGGGAAGATAGGACTGGAACTCGCGGGTGAGGTACGCATTGGCGGCGATGGCCGAGCGTATGGCGGATACACCCTGGGCGGCCTGGGCGGCATCTCCAGACCGCCTGGCCACGACGCTGGCCAGAGCGCCCTCCAGCGCCTGAATCCGGAACGCGTCGGCCTTGCGCGCCAGTGCCACGCGGGCCAGTTCGCGTCCCGCCGCGAGATTCGTGGCCGCCCGGGCCGGCGACGACGGGGGGGCCTCGGCCCGGCGCAGGCGGATCTCCAGTGCCGTTTCGACGTACCAGGGCGCGTCGGGATTCGGCCCCAGAGCCTTGCCGATGGCCGTCCCGGCAGCCGCCAGCGCGGCGTCGGGCGACAGGCCTCGTGACATCCGCCATTGCGCCTCGATGAGGCCGGCCTGCGCCTGCAAGTCCCACGCGTCGGTCGCGCGGGCGCTTATCTGCTGCATCTGAGCAGCGAAACGCCGCGCTGCGCCGAGCAACCCGGCCACCTCTCCGCCCTGCGTCAGTTGCCACCGCGCCTCGAGCACCTCGACACGCGCGGCGTGGGCGTAGAAGCTTGCCCGGTTGCGGGGGTTGATTTCGCGCGCACGGGCCAGCGCGGCCCGTCCGTACTGCAGCACACTTCTCGGGTCGCCACCCGTCGCCAGCACGAAGCGAGCCCGAAGCAGGGCCACCTCTCCCCGGTTCACGTAGGGCGTCGCATACGACGCGTTGGCCGCGATCGCCCGCGCGACGTACCCGTCGGCTTCGTCCAGCGCCTTCGTCGGATCGTGGCCATGCGAAAACTGGTAGACGCCGACGCGATACCAGCTCTGGGCCGTGTTGTTCAGTGTCGGCGCGTGCCTGGGATTGCGCTCCAGCGCGGTCTCGTACGCGGCGATCGAGTCCCTGAGCAGCGGCAGCGGGTCCCGGCCTCGCCCGGTTTCGAGCAGGGCCATGTCCTTGAACGTGATGCCCATGTTCCCGTACGGCAACGCGTTCTGCGGATCACGTTCGCCCGCCGTCCGGTATTCGGCGACGGCCGCGGCGTAGGTCTTCAGCGGGTCAAGGCCCGCCGATTGTTCCCAGTCGCCGCGATACGCGTACGCGTTCGCCAGACTGTTGTGCAGGCTCGCATCGTCCAGTCCGCGTTCGGAGGCCTGGCCGTACGCCCGGATGGCCGCGTCGAGCGAGGCGCGCGGGTCCTTGCCCGATTCCAGTTCGTGCGCGCCTCGCTGCTGGAGGCCTGTGCCGAGATGCAGATACGCGCGGGCGTCCCGCGGGTCCACCACGATCGCCAGGCCCGCGCTCTCGATGGCCCGCGCCAGTGACGGCAACGGATCGCCGCCGCTGCGCCGCTGGTAGGTGCCGAAGTTCCAGTACGTCCGGGCAAGGTCGACGTACGGCTTGACCAGGTCGGGGTCGGCCACGCTGGCCTTCCGGCAGGCCTCCGCTGCCGATTCCACCATCGCGGCCAACTGGCCGCCCGCATCCAGTTCAAGGCCGACTCGTATGGCCCCGAGCGCGCACAGCCGGCTATAGGGCACCGGATCGCTCGCGGCCATGCCGACGGCCTCTTCGTACAGCGCTGACGCCTGCGCGATCATCTGCCTGGCCTCGACCGTCTTGCCCGTGCCTACATGTGCAACCGCGCGGTCGAGCGCGACATCGCCTTCGAGCAGCAGCGTTTCGTGGAGCCACCCAATCTCGGCGCGCGCGGCGCCCGCCTTCACGGCCGCTTCGTCCAGTCGGCCTTCGAAGAAGTCGATCAGGCTTGCCGCGTACACCGCGTAGTCGGCATCCGCGTCTCCCATCCTGAGGAAGCGGACCGCCGGGTCGCGCAGCGACGCCTGTGCGCTCGTGCGCCGCCGATCGCGCAGGGCCGGATTGCCGACGCTGCCGATCTCGAGGAGCGCCTCGCGGTACAGCCGCCCCAGCGCGAGGCCGAGGTTGGTAGACACTTCGGGCAGGCGGTAGTCCGCGTTCCACGCCTCAGTCAGTTCGTCGCGCGCCGACTCGTTCTCGCCAAGAGCCAGGTAGCCCAGCCCGATCGCATAGTGGCCCGGGCCCGTGGCCGGCTGCCCCACCTCCACCATCTGCCGTCGGATGTCGACAATCCGCTGACGCACGCGGGCCTTGGCCGGCCGGGTGTCGTGCAGCGGCAGTCCCCGCTCGATGCGCAGATCCAGGCCCAGCCGCTCGACCTGGCGGCCGAAACGTTGGGCGGCTTCGGCCGCCGCACGTGCCTCGGCGCGGTGAGCGAGCCACCAGGTGCCCTGCGCACCGAAGAGCACCGCGACCGCAGCCACGGTGGCCGCCAGCCGCCAGCGTTGCGACAGCCGCCTCCGCATGACGTAGCCCAGGCTGTCGGAACGCGCATGAATCGGATCGCCGTCCAGGTACCGTTGCAGGTCATCGGCGAGCGACGCCGCCGACGAGTACCGGCGGCCCGGCTCTTTGCTGATCGCCTTCAGCACGATGCGATCGAGATCGCCGTCCAGGGTGCGGGCCAGGCGGTCGGCGGTCGTCTTGCGCGCCGCGCACGTATCCGCCAGCGATTCCGGCGGCGAGCCTGGCGTGCCGGTGTCAGCGGCCTCGTTCGATGCCCGTGCGCGTCGGACGGCCTCGCTGGGTCTCGGAGGAGTGGTTTCGGCCACAACCCGGACGATCTCCTCCTGGCGGTTCGTGCGAGGGCGCTGCGGCCGGACGCCCGTCAGCAGTTCGTAGAGGAGCAGGCCCAGGACGTACACGTCGCTGGCCGTCGTGACGGGCGCCCCAAGAGCCTGTTCGGGGCTGGCGTACTCGGGAGTCATCAGGCTCGCGCCCTGGATGGTCTGGACGGCACTGCCACCGTCAGCCGACGTGTCCAGCAGCCGGGCAATGCCGAAGTCGAGCAGTTTGGGCACGCCGTCGGACGTCACGAGGACGTTGCTGGGCTTCAGGTCGCGATGCACGACGCCTCGTTCGTGGGCGTAATGAACCGCCCGGCAGAGCGTGCCCATCAGCCGGATGCGGTCGGGAATCGGCAGCCGCTCGGCATCACAGTACGTGCCGATCGGCCGGCCGTCGACATACTCCATCACCAGATACGGAAGCCCCGACGCGGTCGCGCCGCCGTCGAGCAGCCGTCCGATGTGCGGATGATCAAGGTTGGCGAGTATCTGCCGCTCCACGCGGAAGCGCCGGATGAGTTCGTCGTGCGCCCATCCGCGGATGAGCTTGATCGCCACGGCCTGCTGGAAGTGTTCGTCGTCCCGCTGCGCCAGGTAGACCGTGCCCATGCCGCCGTGGGCAATCTCGCGGACCAGGCGATACGGACCGATCATCTGATCGAGGTCGGGGTCGGATTCGGCCCCGACATCCGCCGCCACCCGGGCTACCGCGTCCAGCAGCGGCGCGTCACCCTCATCGTCTTGGGCCAGCAGGGCAATGACCTTCTGGTGAAGGTCCGGATCGTCCGCGCAGGCTTCGGCCAGGTGCCTCTCGCGTTCGGCCGCCGGCAACTCTGCCGCCGTGTCGAACAGGGCCCGCGCGCGCTGCCACTGACGGTCGTTCATCAAGGCCGGACCTCAGGCCTCACGCAGGGCGCTCCGAGCACGCCCTGGCCGCGAGGCTCCACCAGGGACAAGCGACAGAATGCGCCCGAACGGTTCACGCCGGCCCGAGTTCCTGTCGCAACCAGGCTTTCGCAAACCGGAGGTCGCGGTTGACGACCGAACGGGAGACGCCAATGGCTTCCGCTGTTTCGTCGTAGTCGAGGCCGCCGAAGTAGTGCAACTCGACCACCCGGGCCGACCTGGCGTCGATCTGATGGAGGCGGGTCAGTGCCTCGTCGAGGTTGATGACGGCCTGCGAGGCCTGTTGCACCGACACGTTCACGTCGTCGAGTGACACGTGATAGCTGCCGGCGCCCCGTTTGTGCCGCAGTCGGCGTTTGGCGTGGTCCAGCAGGACCTGGCGCATCACGTTGGCGGCCACGGTGAAGAAGTGGGCGCGGTCGCGCACGTCGATGTTACCGCCCATCATCTTCACGTAGGCCTCGTGAACGAGGCCGGTCGGCGGCAGCGTGTGAGCGCTGCGCTCGGAGAAGAGATGGCGCCGGGCCAGGCGCCGCAGTTCCTGGTAGACGATGGGGAAGAGGCGGTCGGCGGCGGCCTGGTCGCCGTCATGCCAGCGCCGGAGCAGAACGGTCAACTCGCCTGACGGTGTCGAATCCCCCGCAGCATGCGGACGAACACCGCCCGGCAGTTCCTTCGGACGAAGGCCGGATTCCTGTTCTGAAGCGGAGTGCAACCCGACTGGATCATATCACCTTGCGTCGCCAGCCTCCTCTTCCGTTCTGGCTGATTGGACCGCGGCAGTCGTGAAGAGGTGTCTTCTCCTGCCCGCCAGTCTCGTGCTCCTCGTGTTGTGGACCGGCGGCCTCTGGATGTCACAGTGTTCGACGAGCTGAAGCGGCAGTACACCGACACCGGCAAGGTGCGCTATCTGAGCCGGAATCTGCCGTTACCGGGGTTGCACCCGCTGACGGTGACGGCCGCCCGGGCAACGTCTTACGGGGCGCTGGACCCCACCTCTGACGAACCCTATACTCGTACCCGATGACTTTCCGGGACCGGTTGCTCGCAACCATCGGCGCCTCCCGCTCCGTGCTGGAGGAACCGGGGGTGCTGGTCGTGGGGTCCGAGGTTCCTAACCTGCTGGAAGCCGGGGCGGCAGCCACCCTGGTCGTTTCTCAGGACCTCGACATCGGCGTGCCGGTAGACCGCCACGGTGCGGTGAAGCGGCACCTGCCCGACTTGCTGGTGCACTTCACGCCCTCGTCCGAAGAGCCCTCTGTGTGGGTTCCGCGTTCTCCGGACTTGCTCGAAGTCAACTTTGTCGGGATGGACCCGGCGCGGGATCCCGACGACGCTTACGTGCTTGAGGACGACGTGCTCCCGCTGCTGGTGTTCGGCGCACTCTCTCTCGTCACCGGCGGGCGAGTCATCGAACTGGCAGGCACGCGCGTGCGCGTGCCGCGTCCCGCGGGGCTGCTCCTCGAGAAGCTCGTCACCGACCGCACGGGCGAGAAGGGCGAGCGGGATTTGCTCGTGGCGCTGGGACTGCTGGCGATGATGGGCCAGACGGATCTCGATGACCTGGCAGCTGCGTACCGAGGTCTGCGGACGGACTTGCGGCACGCGGTGCGTTCCAACCTCACGGTGTTGTCGCTCCTCGACGCCAGGCCGGGAATGCCGGATCCGCGACCGCGGCGAGCAGAAGTTGCTGCCGTCCTCCGCCACCTGGAGCAGTGTGAGGGATGCACCTCATGAGCCAGGCCCTCCAACGGCGCCTCAGAAGCCAGCAGGCACGCGTGCTCGTGAGGTCGTGGGAGTACCGGCAACGGCACCACGCCCGCGGAGTGTGGTTCGACCTGCGCCAGTTGCTCACCGGTATGAGCGCCGCATACACCGTTCAGGCCGATGATGTGGCGGCGCTCACGGCAGAGGGCTGTCCCCTCGATCCAGTCGGGCTGCGGTTCGACCCGCCCAAGTCGATCGTTATCGTCCCCGCCGAACGTGCCGCCCGCATCCCGCTCGCTCGGCAGGTGCCGATGCGGCTGGGCGGGGACCTCCTGGCCGCGCGGCACCTGGTCCTCACGCCGTTCGAACAGTCGTAGTGAGGCGCCGGGCTGCCCCGCCTTCCGGTCGGAGGCAGCGTAGATTCAAGCGGCGGGCAAGGCGTATGCCTCGCCCGCCACTCACACCAGCGATGGTCAGCTGTGGTCCGAGGCCAGGAGCCACATTAACGCCAGTGTCCTTCGACCCAGTAGTGCCCGCGGGGCGATCGCTCCCAATGCCCCGGCACCCACACCGCGCGCGACTTCGGCGGGAGCTGCCAGCCGCCTGCCACCCAGAGATAGCGGTCGCCGGACCAGCGGTGGTACCCCGGCACCCACACGTGAGACCGGCTCGGCGCGACGCCTCTCACCTCGACTACCGCGGCCGGCGGGCCGACCCTCACGTAGACGCGCCGGGGGCCCGCCGACGCGCAGGACGCCACGGCCAACGACAGCATCACCGCCAGGCCCCATGTCTTCAGTCCCGAGAACGAGGTTCTCATCGCCAGCCTCCTTTGCGTTCTGGCTGATTGGACCGTGGCAGTCGTGAAAAGGTTAGATGGCAGATGCGGGCGCCGGGTAGACGCAATGTCGGGCCTCGTCAGCGAACGCCCGCAGTAACGTGTCCTCCGCCGCAAAAAAATGGTCCGATGGCGCGAGGATGTAGCCGCCGTTGGGCCCTGCGGCCTCGAAACACGCTCGCACGGCCCTGCGTGTCTCCTCCGGCGCGCATCCGGCCAGATGGTGTCCCTGGTCAAAGCCCCCAATCATGCACACGCGATCGCCGATGCGCGCCTTGGCCTCGGCCAGCCTCGTGTCGCCACCCATGTCTGGCGGTGTGAAGGTCTCCATCGCGTCAGGGTTCATGGCCGCGATCCGTTCGAGGAACGGCATCATGCCGCCGCACGTGTGGTACACGATACGTTGACCGGAGGCGTGTGCCGCATCGATCAACGGCGCATCGAACGGGGCGACGAAACGGTCGAAGATCTTCGGCGAGATGACGGTTGACGACGCGTCGCCGCCACCGAGTTCGAGCAGGTCGAACGGCACGCCGGACGCAGACGCCAGGAACGCGAGTTTTCGGTCGCGCATGATTGCAAGAAACGCCAGGACCCACTCCGGGTCGTAGAACGTTTCGAGAATCAGGGCCTCGACGCCGAACAGGACCGCCGCGTCCTGCCAGCATCCGGGCTGGCCGTACAGCGCAAACCCGGGGACCGCGCCCCGGACGATGCCGCGATCGCCGATGGCGGCGAGGGCATCGCGCACGAGGGCCGGATCGCAGAGCGGCACCGGCGCGAACTGCGCGATGACGTCGATGTCCGACTTCTCCTTCACCAACCGCTCCGCCACCCACACGGTTCGGCCATCGTCCTGCATCACCATCGACAGGGTGCATGAAGGCGTGACGCAGCGGTAGCGCACCGTCGCGTAGTCGGGATTGGGGATCACCTCCCGCTCGACACGCCACGTGTCGGACACGAAGGACCACGACTCGCCGGCCGGGTTCCAGGACGGGTCCGGCGCAGCGCCAGCGGCGGCGTCGGGCACGAGCGGCGTCGTCCAGTGGATGGCGTCGAGGCCGTAGCGATTGAAGAACTCGCGATCCGATGCGAGGCCAGCCGCCCGCAGGAATGACGGCATGAGGTGGTGCGTCGTGACCGGCAGCCGATCCGGCACGCCGCGATCCAATGTGGTCAGAAGACGTTTACGCGATGTCATAGATGGCCTGCGGCCTGAGGCTTACGGCCTGCGGCCCTGCTTCCTGCTTCTTGCTTCTTGCTTGAGCCCCATGCCCCTTGTCCCTTGTCCCTTGTCCCCACCCGATCCCCTACCCAACCGCCTGCCCAGCCATCCGCTCCATGTATCCCGGGTCGATGAACGGGTCGTCGGCGGCGTGGCGGCGCATTAACGCGATGCGCGTGACGAGCAGCGTCCGGAGGTTGCGCCCGTGCATCAGGGGCGACTCGCCTTCGCCGGTCGTGGCCATGAACTCGACGCCGGAATCGAGCAACGCGATGAGGTCGGCGCTGTTGGCGATCTCCTTCGTCATCATGTCGTCCAGCACGTCGCGCCAGTGTGACCGGTCCTCCGCGGTGGTCGATTCCATCCAGCCATAGACCCCGGCGACCCAGGCGGCCAGGTTACGATGGGTCATCATCCAGCATCGGAGGGCGCGAAGGCGCACGAGGTGATCGGTCATGACGTTGCCCGGGCCGAGCGCCGCGCCGGCGTCGTGTTCGCAGGCGGCCAGCCTGGCGATGGCACGGTCCAGGGGCGGCCACACGCCTGTATCCATTCGTTCGACGTCGAGGCGGCTCTTGGCGGCCGTCGTGAGCTGGAACAGGACGTCGCGGCTCAGATCCACGTTGTTCGGGTTGTGCGGCGTCGTACACATGAAGTCTTCGTAGTAGGCGCGGTCCGCCGCCGGGATGGCCTCGATGTTCGGCACGAACGGCCTCGCCCACAACCGGTACCAGGTGAACCCGATGGTTGCGTAGAGCGTGCTCGTATTCGGAAACGCGAGGATCGCCTCTTCGGCGTCGGCCCACGCGGCCCGGAGGGCGGGCGCGAACCGTGATCCGGCCCACTGCCCGGCGAGGCTGTCGATCGTACGGTCGATATCGAGTGCCGGCTCGAACTGCATCCGGCGCATCACCTCGTGATTGACGTTGAACGGCACCAGTTCCGGCGGGCACGTGCCGCCCACGTTCGCCAGGGCCGTGACGCCATTGCTGTGCAGCAGGTGAAGCCTCTGCCACGTCAACTGCGGGTACGGCACGCCGAGCAGCGGTGCGAACATCTGGTGGGGGCCTGCGGAGAAGTAGTAGTGCGCCGTGGCGCCCCGCGAGGCCAGTTCTGCCGCCAGTGCCCGCTCGCGAGGGGCGTACTCCAGTTGATACACGGAGCCGCCGTTGATCTGGCTGCTGTCCGCGTACCGAGGATGACGGTAGGGCATCTCCCATCCCCTCGCGATGAGAGACGTCGTCTCCACCTCGATGCCGCGGCCCAGGCCGGCCCAGACGGTTTCGTGTTCGCCGTAGAACGACTCGAGCCGTGTCATTACGCGGAAGTCCGGATTGACCTCGCGAGCGGCGTCCCGCAGCAGCCCGAGGAACTGCAGGACGTGGCTGCCTGCCGTCCGGGCGATCGCGGCGTCATCCCGCCACTCGCGAATCATGTAGGGGCCGCCATTGCGCCCGACGTACAACGACTTCGTGTGTTCGAAGCCGGCCCCGCTGTCATTGCTCCAGACTGAGATGTAGCCGAGGTCAGGCACCTCGTGCAGCAGGGCCCGCATCATGTCCGCGTAGTGCTGGCGCACAAGGGGGTGGGTCAGCGTCATCGTGTAGCGGGGCCTGAACGAGCGGAAGGGATGATCGACGCGCGGGCCGCGCAACATCGGGTAACGGGCAAAGAACTCCTCGGGCACGTTCCTCGGCTCGAAACACAGGAGGCCCGGGACCAGGCCGTACTTCAGGGCGAGTGCGGCGTTCCGCTTCAGCCGCGCCAGATTGGCGGAGAGATAGTAGAACGGGTAGAGGCCCTTGTTGAGCGACGAATACACGAACTGATCCATGGCTGGACAGTACGTGTAGAACATCGGGTAGACCTCGCCTTTCGGGCCCGTCTCGATGCCCATCGGGTAGGCGAGGGCGTTGACCTCCGCGTGGGTGAATCCCCACCGCGCGAGTTCGCGCACGTAGGACTCGGGATCCAGCCGGTGCTGTACACGCGCTTCCTGGGTCAGGAAGATGTCGTACGTGGAGCGATTCCAGGTGAATGCTGGCACGATAGACGCGCCCCGCTCGAACCGTTCGACGTCGTCATCCAGCGCGGCCTCGAGCAGGTAACGCGCGGCGGCATACAGCAGGCGACCGCCCGGAGACGACAGTCGGCCCGACCCGTCGCGGCCCAGCCCAATCGTCACCGCGTCCGGCACCGCGTCACCGGACGACTGGCTGGTTGCGGCCGAGACAACGAACACGCCAGGCGTCGTTGCTGGCGGCGCCGCCGGCAGGATGGTCACCGGCACAGCACAGTGGTCCGCAAGCAGCGTGGCGACCGTTTCAACAACCGGGGGGGCGCCCGCTTCACAGCGGACCTCCCGGACTCCAGCCAGGGCTTCCCGTACCGTCATACCTGTCCTTTCGGTCCGGCTGCACCCGTCAGTTCGCGCAATGCCGCGAGCAGCCGTTCAACGTCCTCCGCGTCGTTGCAGACGTGAAACGACGCTCGCACGGCGTCGAGGCCCGCTTCGGTGACGCTGCGCACGCGGAGGCGCCTGCGCATGAGTTCCGCGGTGACCTGGCGGTTGTCGCGGCCATTCACGGCGAACGAGATGATGGCCGACCGATCGGCGGCGTCGCGGGGCGAGAGCACCCGCACACCGCTGATTCGGGCAAGACCGGTGACGAGATGTTCGGCCAGTTCCTGGTTGTGCGACCAGACCGCCTCGAGACCGAGACCGTGGATGAACTGCGCGGCGGCTTCGACGCCGTAGATGAGCGCGTCGTTCTGTGTGCCGTACTCGAACCGCTGGGCGGTGGGGCGCAGCACCAGCGACCGGTCGGGCAGCGAACTGGAAGATTCGGAATAGGCGCCCACCACGGTTGGCGTCGACTCCGCAATGCGGTCCCTCCGCACCCAGAGGATGCCCGTCCGCTTGGGGCCCAGCAGCCACTTGTGGCCGGACGCCGCGAAGTAGTGCGCGCCGCTCGACGCCACGTCGAAGGGGAACTGCGCCCACGACTGCGCGCCATCCAGCGCGAACGTGATGCCCCGCGACGCCGCAAGCTGTCCGATGGCGCGGACAGGCATCACCTGACCGGTGGTGCACGTCACGTGACTGATGACGATCACGCGACTGCGCGGCGTGAGCAGCGCGGCAATCCGATCCACATTGCCCTGGGCCGCCTCGAGGTCCGGCTCGAAGGTGCGGATCACGATCCCATGGGTCTTCATCTTGTGCAGGAGCGGGATCACCAGCGCCGGATGTTCGTGAGTCGACGTGATCACCTCGTCGCCTGCCGCGAGGGGCATCGCGTTCAGGGCGACGTTGATGGCTTCGGTCGCCGTGCTGAGCAGCGCAATCTCGTCTCCGTGGCACGACGGTCCCAGGAACGACGCGCACGCGGCGCGAATCCCTGCCCAGTCGGCTTCGTTGTGCCCCGGCGCCGGATTCGCCTCTTCGCGGTCCATCCACGCCTTGACCACGCTGGTGACCGGGAGCGGTGATGACGCCAGGCCGGCCGTGTTCAGATACGCGAACCCGGGGGCCAGCGGAAACAACGCGCGCACCGCGGGCCAGTAGCCCGGGCTGCTTGTCGCCGGCAACCCTGTGACGCCGGCTGGCGCCTGCGCCGCTCCCGTCCGCCCGCCCGCCGCCAGCAGGCCGCCCGAGAGTGCCCCGACACGCTGGAGAAAAGTACGTCGTTTCATGCCTGTCTCACGTCCACGGAGAGGTGTGTCCGGCCATCGACGCGGCACGCCAGATCGACGTACCGGCTCGCCTCGACGCTGCTGTTGCGGAAGACGGCAGGCGAACCGTCCACCGTGGCGGCCGTCGCCACGAGGCGGTCCGGCAGCAGCAGGTGCACGTCGACACCGGCGGCGAGGCCGGTGATCGTCAGATCCACCCGGGAGCCTTCGCGCCTGTACTGATAGGAGAGACGCGCGCCTGAGGCCTCGTAGCCCACCGACACGTCAGCCACGTCAAGCCCCGCCGCTGCCCATCGTGGCGAGAGGCGGACGGTGTCGAACGTGCAGCCCGTGTCCACCACGCCAGCGAGGCCCTCGACAAGCGCCCACGCCATCGCGCTCGATCCCCAGCCGTCGGTCGGCTGCGCGTCAGGGCTCGTACTGGTCTCGACGCTGGCCGGTCTCCCGTCGGGGTGGTACCAGAGATACGTCGCCGGTCCAGCCGACGCCATCGCGTAGTACCGCCGCAGAATATCGATGCCGTAGGCCTCGAACCCGTGCTCGAACGCGGCCCGGGCCAGTTCCCCGCCCACGAGCGGCAGGATGCCGCCGTTGACGTAGGCCCCGCCCACGAGGCGTTCATCACCGAAGATCCCGTCGGGAAACGGCGGATCGATCGAGAACCACTCCGCGAACGCCCGGCCTTCGGCACCGCGGCGTTGGTACTCCCGCAGGATCGAGACGGCCTGGCCGTGATCCGTGAGGCCCCGGTTGATGTCCATCGGGTTGCTCAGGCTCAACTGGCTGGCTTCGTCCACTCCCTCGATCGTGACCGGCGTGAGCTTGACGAAGTGGGTGTAGAAGCGCCCGTTCCAGCACGCCCGGTTCGCGGCGGTCCGCATGGCTTCGGCCCGGCTGTCCCACGCCTCAGCGATCTGCGGGTCGCCCACCCGGCGATGGAGGACGGCCATGAGGCGGAACGCCTCGAAGTAGCCGCTGTTGTCGCCGTGCATCAGGCCCCAGAACGTCTCGTCGGTGATCTGGAACTGCAGCCAGTCGTGCCGGCCGGCGGTGTACGCGAAGTCCCACGTGTCGATCGTGTACGCGCGTTTCACCAGTCCGTGCGCCGCGTCCCAGTAGAGCGGGTTTGTCGTGATGTACGCGAGGGCCCTCTCGAGGTTCGGCAGGATCGCCCGCATCCACGTGTCGTCCCCCGATGCCTGCCAGGCCAGGAACGCGGCCTTGACGAACCGGTACTCCACGTCGGCTTCGACGGGCACGCGCACGTACTTCGTCCAGTTCTCCCGTTCGCACGGCAGTTTCTCGGGATGGGTCGTCACATAGTCGAAGACGCGGCCGCTGACGGCCTGCGTATCGGCGAAATGCTGGACGGCGCTGGTGAGGTCCCGCTCGAAATACCGGAACCCCCGCATCATGTCGCCATGGTCCCGGATCCACAACGACGGCGCATCGGGGGTGCGATACCCGTGAATAACCTGGCCGTCGATGCGCAGGTCGAAGACGTCCTGTTCGAGGAACCCCCGTACCAGCGGGAACAACCCGTCGAACACGGGATCGCCCGTCCGAATCCACGTCTCAGCGGCCATCGGGTGTCACCTTCACGGTGTCGCGCCAGTAGCGCACCTTGTCGATGCCGCCCGGGTCGGAGGTGCCGTCGAACTGCAACCCGTGGTACGACTGCCCGGTCTGGAACAGCACCTGCGTGCCGTACTGGGCTCTCGTCATGTTGACGCTGGTGTACGAGAGGTCGTCGCCCTGCTGCGCGGTAAACAGGAAGTCGCCGTCGGTGACGAGCGGCCCGTATCCGATGCGGCCCTGTTCGAAGGTGTAGCGGGGCCGGCGGTAGTCGTAGGTGA
Source organism: uncultured Vicinamibacterales bacterium (assembly GCA_964372095.1). Lineage (GTDB taxonomy): Bacteria > Acidobacteriota > Vicinamibacteria > Vicinamibacterales > JAKQTR01 > CAYJPV01. The sequence goes on from CAYJPV010000004.1 coordinate 17,900, forward strand.
TGTCGCGCCGGAGATCCTGCTTGGCCGCCACCGTGATCCGCCGGCCGTCAGCCTCGATCGTGACCGCCAGGCCCGCGCGCGCCGGCACGGTCTCCACCAGACGGATGCGCGACGCCAGCGCCGCGGGATCCTCGGTGCTCGCATGCGGCACCAGCACGGTGATGAATCCTTCGGTGTGGCCCTGTTCGAAGTGGTGCGCCGTCGTCTGGTGGATGGCCAGTTCATCCTGGTAGTGCCGCTTGATAGGCTCCACGCCTTCCATGCGGAAGTGGGTGGCCGGGAAGAGCACCAGCAGCCGCTTGGCGTCAGGGAACGCCGACGTGCCGATGACGTCGTAGCCCGTGTCGTACCAATGGTCTCCTTTCGCGTGGATCGTCCGCGTGTGCCACAGGTTGGCCAGCGTGAAGAACTCATCCGTGCGCGACTTGAAGATGTCGAACACGACGAACATCTCCGGCGACTTCACGTACGCCACCACACGGTCGTATTCGTACCCCCACCCGTCGTCCAGGATTCGCGTCCGGGCGTAGTCGAACTCGGGCAGCGAAAGGAAGTCCACCTTTCGTGTCCGAATCGGGCGGTACGATCCCGCGTTGCGCAGGAACTCGAGCACGCCCTGCGCCGGGACGGCCTCCTTCGTGCTGTACCGCTGTCCACCAGCCGTCTGACCCATGAAGATCTTCTCGGGTCTGATCACGAGCCGGTTGTGGAAGTAGTCCTGGCGATACGCGCCAAACGGGCCGCTGGGCATGTAGTCGCGATACCCGCCATCGTGCAGCAGCATGCTGCCGCCGGACATCAGCATCGGAATGCTGTTCTCGTCCGCGTGTCCGTGGGTCATCTTCTCTTCTTCCACCGGAATCGAGTCGCGCAGGTAGTCGCGGAAATTCATGCCGCCGTCACCTTCGTCCCGGTAGGTGAGCAGCAAGTATGTGGACTCGGGCGTCCAGCCGTTCCGGAACACCACCTTCTTGCCCTGCACGTCCTCCATCACTTCGCCGCTGAGGTGAGCAGGCGCGGCCGCCTGAATGCCGGCGCGGCCCCATCTCGAGGCATCGAGCAGGAAGCAGGCAAGGCCGACATTCGTCGGCGCCTTGAAGTCGATGAAACGTCCCGCAATCTGCTGCGCGGCCCACGCCATCTCCGGATCGTTCAGGTGCGCCGCCGCCGCCTCGAAGAACACGAAGAAGTGCTGCCAGTTCTGGGTCCACGCGGCGTCCCCGAAGTCGGGGATCACGCTCGCCGGCGACATGAGGTTGAGATAGAAGTGTGCGTAGTAATAGATCTCAGGCGTCCGGAACAGTTCAGCCATCTGGCCGCGGGCGTCGGCATACCCCAGCAGCGCGTAGAGCCAGACGCCGTTGTAGATGGTGGCGTCTTCGATCTGCCAGTTGCCCCAGTTGTCATCGCCCAGCGCCTTCCGCTGCTTGTCCCACACGGCGGCGCGAGGGTGCTTGGGCAGGGCGCGCACCGCCCACGCCAGCGACTCGGCCCGCAGCATCGTCCGGTTCATCGTGCCCCACTCGGACGTCTGGAGCAGGTAGTCGATCGAGTGCCCGACCATCTCCTCAGTCTTCGCCACCTCGGCCGGCGACAGCTTTCCCGCCCGGTGCAGGATGTCGTATGCCCTGAGGTAACGCATGACGACAAAGAAGTCAGGCAACGCCGGTACGCCGTGGTCGTAATCCGGTCGTTTCTTCACAGCCCAATCCGGAAACGCGGACCGATAGTCCCCATACGTGGTCAGGATCGTGCGGGCGCGCTCGGCGTACACCGGGTTGGCGTCCTGCTCGAACAGCGATGAGTAGATCAGTGCGATTTCGAGGAGGCCCCCCGGCGCCCGGTAACCAAACGGGCTGTCCGGATCGAACTGCGTCCGCCACCGTGCGAGCGATTCTTCGCGATGGTCCCAGGCCCAGTCGGCCGACGCCTTCGCATAGTCCAGATAGCGGGCGTTGCCCACGGACGGGGGCTTCTGCGCGGCCGCCGCCATCCCGGTCCTGGCCCGAGCGGGGCTCTGGGCGTCGGGCACGGCCAGCAGGGCGACGCAGGCCAGCGTCGAGAAGAACACGGTCAGTCGGCTGCCACGGGTCATCGGCTTTCTCCATCGAGTTCAGAGAACGTTCGGAATACCTGGAGGACATTGTCGGGGTTCGCACCCAGCCCGAACTCGCACTGGGCGATGACACCCCCGTGAGCGTACAAGTGCGCGCGGAATTCGCGGACGGCCTCCGCGATACGTGCAGGAGTGCCGACGGCCAGCAGTTCCTGGCGGTCGAATTCACCCCAGAAGGTCAGGCGGCCTGCGAAACGTCGTCCCACCTCTTCGACGCCCATACAGGCCACCTGACTGTTGAGCGCCTGGATGCCGCACTCGACCAGATCTTCCATGATGCCGAGGATGTGACCGTCGGAGTGCATGAACACGTGTTTGCCGTGGGCGCGCGCGATGGCGGCGTAGTCCCGGTACATCGGCTTGAAGTACCGGCGAAACGTGCGCGGGCTGACCATCAGGCCGGTCTGCATGCCCCAGTCGTCCATGATCACGATCGCGTCGACGTCGGTCCTGGCCCACACCTCGACTTCACGCAGGTAGTGTTCATGAATCCGCCGCAGCAACTCGCTCAATTCGGGGCGTTGCTCCGCCAGGTCCACCATGGCCTGTTCCATCGTCCGGATGAACCCGAGGCGCTCGAACGGACGCACCAGGGTGCCCGCAAGGACGTACCGTTCCGTGCCCCGGCAGAATGCGTTCACGACGTCGCGATCGACCGTCAGCACGGCATCCGGCGTGTGGAGCTGCTCGAGGTCGGCCCAATCCCTGATCACGGGTTCGCGGACGATGCCGATCACGCCGCCGTGGATGTTGTCCCAGCGGCACCCCCACTCGTCGACGTACAAGCCCCTGGCGTATGGCGAACCCACCACGGCCGGTGGTGTCCGGTACACCTGCGGAGCCGCCACCACATCGTCGGGGTAGTCGCGCCCCAACCGCGCCACCGCATCGGGATACCGTTCTTCGGCCCAGGGCAGAACCCAGGCCTGCCGCGGAACTCGCTGCGGCGAGTCGAACTCGAGCGTGCGACGCACGAGTTCACGCGGCGTCATGCAGACGGCCTCTCTCCGGGCGCGGGGTCGCCGGCCGGCGGGTGTCCCGGGACGCGGGTGTAAGACGTGGTGGAAACAGGACGGCCCGGGCGGGACCAGGTCAAGCCCGTTTCGTGAGGCAGGCGGGCCGCCCGGAAGCCTTCACGCAGGACGTGGTCCAGGCCCTCCACGAAGACGGCGCCGTCCTGACCCGTGTGCACCAGCGACCGGGGAACCGTGACGATATCCGGCGCCGACTCGTGCATGGCATTGACGCACACCGTCTGGGCCATCGCGGCCTCCAGGCCGCAGAGCGGTGCCAACGGCTCCAGGACACCAGCGATGGCGGCATGGAGTTTCGTGAACTGCGGTGTCGCCTCCGGGTCTCCGTAGGTGCGCGTGGCTCCCGTTCGTGACGTGGCTGTGATCGTGGCCTCGGGCGTGCCGAAGGTAATGGTGGCCTCGTCGCACTCGATTCGGAAACAGGGCTGGACAGCCGCTGCCGTGGCATGCGAGGCGAGAAAGATGACCTCGCAACCACCTTCCATGACCGCGCGGCACGCCGCCGTGTCGGCGCTCTCGATGTCGTTGGCCCGTGAGAATTCAGCCGTGACCTGGACAGGCATGGCGCTGAGCGCCTGGGCCGGCCCGAGCAGGAAGCAGGCATTGTGAAGGAAGTGCGCCATCGCGTTGTTCGCCGGGCTGTCGAGGACGAGTGCACCCGACTGCGCGTCGCGCAGCCTTCCGGCCCAGGAGTTCCGGGCGTAGTACGCCGGCGTGCGCGGCCAGGCGCACAGCGTGACGAACCTGCGCGGTTGCCCGAACACGCCGGCCAGCATGTCGGCCTTCAAGTGCTGGATGGCAGCCGAGAACGACCATTGGTACCCGACCGTGACCGCGCGTCCGGCGCGGTCGCGCGCGGCCGTCAACCGCCGGGCGTCCTGCACGGTGACGGCCAGGGGTTTGTCGCAGAGGACGTCCGCGCCCTCGACCAGTGCCGCTTCACTCTGAGGCGCGTGGCAGTGAAGCGGAGACACGACGACGGCGAGGTCTGCGGCTGAACCGGTGCGGAAGAAGTCCTCAACGGTATCGCAGACGGGCACCGCCAGTGCCTCGACGTCAGGCCACGCCCGGGACGCGCGGGCGACAGGGTCTACCACGCCGGCAAGAACTGCCCGATCGCGGGGCACCTCGTCCAGCAGCGTCCGCAGATAGTAGTACCCGTAGCCGCCGATGGCGACCATCAGCACCCGCACGGGCGGCAGACCAGGGGGGCGGAGCCGGGGCGTTCGTGTCACGAGCCGGGTCGCTCCAGGAGGTCCACGGTGGCGACGTGTCCGGTTGCACGGTCGATGGCCAGCGTTCGAATCTCAAAAGGACCAAGGTCTATCGCCGCCTCGACGCCCAGGGCCGGCACGCGCACGACCGTGGAGCGCGCCGTGCCGGTGGGTTCGAACAGGCGGAGAATCAGGGCCCGGCCATCTTCGGACAGCTTCGCAGCCGCGAGCCTCACGACGTCGTCCGACAGCGTCGGGCCGGGCACAGCCGTCGGACCGTGACCCGACGGGAACATGTTCAGGGCGATGGGCGCGTCCTGCTTCACAGTCGCTTCGCGCGAGATGGCCGCCAGTCGCCTGTCGGCCGGCCCGGCAGCGAGCCAGAAACTGAAGAGATGCTCGCCCTGATCGACGCGCGGCTCGAAGCGGTCCTGACGGACGATGGGCGTCACGTCGTCCACCGGGTGACCGGCAGGGGCGGGTGACCGGAGGCACGACACCCGCACCTCGGAACCGGCGGCGTCGAATCCGTACGTGCCGTCATTGATGATCGTCAGCGCTCGAGTCCCATCGGCCGACACGCACGCGAGCCACGTATGGCCCAGCAGTTCTTCGGCCGCCCGGGTGTGATGCTCGGTGCCGTACGCCACTTCGCTGCGGACGCGCATGTCAGCCAGCGTGGTCGGCACCGCGAGTTTCAGCATCGTGTCCCGTTCCTGCCACGACTCCCGAACCTGGACGAGTACTTCGTGGCCCTGCTTCGGCAGCGCGTAACGCAGGCAGAGGGCCGACCGCCCCCAGGCGAAGAGGGCTTCGACCACGGTGCGCACGGGACCGTCTTCGATGACGCGCACCGGAGGCAGGGTCTGGGCCGAGACCCCCGCAAACGCGGCGGCTGCGGTAGGCGTCATCAGGGAAAAGGCCCCGATCACGTCGCGGAACGCCCGCACCTTCATGCCCCAGGGGTCGGCCGAATCGCGGATGATAAGCGGTTGAAAGGCCCCTCCCGCGATGTAGTCGTACCCGCCCGCGCGGTATCGGGACAACAGGCCCGTCGTACCGTCGATCTCGACCGCACAATCGTCCCCATCGTGGTGGTAGACGCCCGCGATCGGACGCGCTGGGGTCGGCTGAAGCCGGCCCCCAGCAGCGCCGTCCTGGTCGCACCGCACCTCGCGAAGGCGGCAGGTGTATCGCGTCATGCACGCCGCACCGAGGGATGCGCGGAAGACCAGGCGTTTGCGCTGGTCCACCTGGATGTTGCAGCTCTCTTTCTCAACTTGTGCGGCAACAGGGGCGCCGTCGGGACCGAGCAACTCAGGTACGAGCAGTGTCGCGTGATTGAAGTTCGGCTCGGGAGGCTGGAACTCGCACACGATCGTGTCCGTGACCGGATGGGGATGCGGGTTGTAGATCAGGAAGGGATAGTCGCCTTCAGGGGCCGCGGCCTGGCCGCTCGCCAGCGCAAAGAACGCGCGGGTGCGAAGCCGATCGACGATGTCGAGGCCGTGGTGCAGGCGCTGCAGGGCCTGCACCTCTACCTCGGCGATGGCCGAGCCGGGCAGGATGTCGTGGAACTGGCAGAAGAGCAGGGCTTGCAGCGCCGCGGCCAGTTCGGAGCCGGGGTACGGCAGCAGTTGCTGGACGGCACAGTCGGCCAGCATTCGTTCCGTGCCGAAGTAGCGGTGCTCGAGCCGGCGATGGGCGCGTTTCACCGTGGACATGGACGTGTAGCAGCCGACGGCCCACGGGTTGAGGTCGCCGGCCAGGCGCGGCAGTTCGCTGGCGCGCGCGGCCAGCCCCGCGAAGTAGTCGTCGGGCGTGCCGTGCACGACCGTGCGGTCGCCCTGTTCGGCCATGAGCGCCGCGAGGGCACCGAGGTCCTCCCGTGAGGGGCCTCCACCGTGGTTGCCCACGCCCCAGAGCAGCAGCCCGTCGGGCTGACCATGATGCGCGCGCAGCCAGGCCTCAGTCTTGTTGCGCGCCTGCCCTCGCTGCGAGTTGTAGTGGTCCGCCGCGCGATGCGCGAGCACGCACGACCCGTCGTAGCCCTCCCAGACGAAGTCATCAGCCGGCAGTTGCAGGTCTTTGCGGTCGGGCCGGCAGAACAGGTACCCGTCGTAACCGGACTTGCGGAGAATCTGCACGAGACCCCGTGAGTGGCCGAACGGATCGAGGTTGACGGCGACGCGCGGCTCGACGCCGAACCGGTCGTGGAAGTACCGCCGTCCTGTGAGGATCTGGCGGACGAGCGACTCGCCACTCGGGAGATTGCAGTCGGGCTGGAGGTACCAGCCGCCCATGATGTGCCAGCGTTGATCCCGCACGAGCCGCTGGATGCGTGCGAAGAGCGGCGGTTCGTACTCCTCGACCCACTGATACAGCACCGCCTCGTTGTGGCAGAAGACGAAGCCGTCGAACCGCTCACACAGGTCGGCTGCCGCGCGAAAGGTCGCCAGCGTGGCCGCCAGGCCCTCTTCCCAGGGCCACAGCCACACGGGATCGATGTGGGAGTTGCACACCAGCACGAGTCGGTGACGCGTGGTCATGGCAGGGTCCTGACGGGAATGGTCAGCCGGGTTGTGCCGGCCGGGCACGCAACAACGGTCGATACCGGTGCCGCCGACTCGTCAGCGTGCAGCGCCAGGTCGAGCCAGCCGGAGCCGACGGGGATTCTCGCCTCCACGTGCTGCAGTCCCGCGAGCAGCCGAGGCCTGAGGTAGATGCCGTGCGCGCCCGGGCGAACGCCCAGGATGTGATGGACAAAGAGCAGCACCAGTTCGGCCCACGTCCAGGGGACGATGCCGACCTGAGGGAAGGGCGGGGCGTACCGCTGTCCGTAGAACTCGAACCAGGCGCCGGACACACCGCCGTTGATGGCGCGCATCCAGCGGAGCGTGCGCCAGACCGGAGCGGATCGGCCCGCTTCCACGTGCGCACGCGCGACGAAGAGTGACGCGAAAGGCCAGGGCCCCGGCGAATCAGGCTCGGAGGTGACGTGATACCGGCCGTACCCGCCGCTGTCCCACCCCTGATTCCAGAGTGTTTCCATGGAGTCGAGCGTCGCCTGTGCGACGGGCGACGCGGGATCGACGAGCCCGAAGACGATGGGCAACACCGCGCACGTGTCAGGGTTGAGCCAGTGTGGACCCGGTGAAGCCAGTGGGACGCCAGGCGGCAACCCTGCGTCGGGGTGCGCGACGGCCTGCTCCTGGACGCGTCCGTCGAGCCCGCGCCGCTTGATGAACCCGCGAGCATCCTGCAGCGCCCACGTCGGGTGCGCCAGCCAGGCCTGCTGCAGGTCGTGCGCCGCCTGCAGCCAGCGGCGTTCGTCATCCGGATGCCCCAGCATCCGTGCAAGCGTGGCGGCGCGAGACACGCCCATCGAGACGAACATCTGGTAGACGAGTTCGAATCCGGGTTCGATGCCGTGCGTGGCGTGACGCTCCCAGTACTCGCGGCTGCCAGACAGCATGCCGCTTTCGCTGTGGCGGAATTCTTCGCGCAAGGGGTAGTCAGCCAGCGCCTGCACGCGGTCCCAGTGGTCCTGGATGAGACGGAGGTCCCCGGTCCAGTAGACGTACTGCTCCAGCACGTCGAGCAGCATGCCGTTCTGATCCAGTTCGACGTCGTCGCGGCCCCGGATCTCGCTCGAGTCGATCGTGGCGCCCTCGGGCGTCACGAAGTCGGTGAGCATGCGGCGCAGCATCGTCGCCGCAAGGTGGCGGTGGCCGAGTTGCGTCAGCGCTAGCGCGACGGCAGCCTGATCGCGCACCCACTCGCGGTTGTACTGCCAGATCGATCCGTCCAGACGACCGCGCGACGAGATGGCGGCCGGCAACTGGCAGCGGGCCGCGTCGAAGAGTTGGTCCAGCAACGGATCGTGGAACGCGACAGTCGTCCGATCGGCCTGGCGGGGTGTTGCCGGAGAGGCGGGCCTGGCGCCCGGCACCCGCAGCGTGAGCGACGGCGCGTTCCGGTCGAGTTCGTAGACCAGGACGGTGCGGGCGTGGCCGTCGGCATCGAGGTCGAGCGTGTGGGCGACAGGGCGGTCCTGCAGGCCTCCGCGCAGTGTGATGTGCCTGACGGCCGGGTCTGTGCAGGTGACGGACACGTCTCGCGCCAGGTGGGGAGTGCCATCCTCCGGACACGAGAACCGCTCGACCACGCGCACCAGCCCGCAGTGCCAGCGGGCCTCGACCGTCGGGACGTTGGAGCCAGCCAGCCAGGCGACCTCGAGATGCGGCAGCTCTGGCGCGCACTCCGTCCCTCCTATGCCGAGTCGCACCACCGTGCCCGACAGGCCGTGAACGGCGTCCATCGAGAGGCTGTCGCGTTTCTTGCCGAACCGGTCGGGGTCCATGATCAGCAACCCGAGCGGTGTGCCTTCACCCTCCGGGGCGAACTGCACACCAGCCTGGATGCTCCCGTTGCCCAGGAAGAAGTACGAGACCCCGGCCAGACGCGTGCGTACGTCCGGATGCCCGACAGCCGGGTCGTCGTGATACACGTGCTCGGAAACGTTGACCATGATTCGCCTACAACTTCGGAATCTGCAGGCCTCCGCCCACATCGATGACGGTACCCGTCGCGTAGTCGAAGTCGCCCCGCGCCAGCGCCACAACGGCCCGGGCGACATCGTCGGGTTCACCCCACCGGCCCTGCGGCACCAGTCCACCGGCGATCGCGGCGTCGTACCGCTCCCGGACAGGGGCCGTCATGTCCGTGTGGATGATGCCAGGCCGCACCTCGAACACCGGAATGCCCTCGGCGGCCAGCCGATCGGCCATGACGCGTGCCACCATGCCCAGGCCGGCTTTCGAAATGCAGTATTCGGCACGGGACGGAGACGAGGCGACCGCCGACACCGAGCCGATGAACACCATACGCGGGTGCGCGTCGTCCACGAAACGCCGGCACGCGATCAGGCAGCGTGCAGCCTTCTGGGCGAGAAAGAAGGCGCCGCGCAGGTTCGTGGCCAGCACACGATCGAAGCTGGCGGGAGTGGTCTCGAGCACGTCGAGACGCTGTTCGGGCGCGATGCCGGCGTTGCTGACGAAGACGTCGAGGCGCCCGAACTCGGCGATCACCTGTTGGACCAGCGCGTCGTGGGCGTCGACATCCGACACGTCGCCAACGATCGTGCACCAGCGGCGGCCGGGAGGGAGGGTGGCAGGCCGTCCGGTTCCCGAGCGGGAGAGGGCGGCGATGTCGAACCCCGCGCCGGCCAGGGCCAGCGCCACGGCATGCCCGATCCCACGGCTTGCGCCGGTGACGAGGGCCACAGGCATTGGATTCACCAGTCATCTCCTTCGGAGGCCCTGTCGTCACTGACGGTCGAGCCCTCCCTGAACGCGCGCCAGACCGACTCGAACCAGCCATCGGGGTCGGGGATGGGCCTGATGGATGTCCATCGGCGTGTCGTCCCGCCACTGCGGGCACACGCGATTTCCAGGATGTGCTGATCGACGAACGAGCCGGGCGGCTCGACTGCGAACCGGCACAACGGATCGGGGCCATCAAGGGCCGGTTCCGCTTCGGGATTCACGACGATGTAGGAACCGCGGCTCTGGCCGCCCCGTTCGAGATGTTCGACGATAGCGTCGAGGTAGACGGCGTGGGCCAGGCAGAGGTCGCGATTACGAAAGACGGCGGGCAAGGCTGCCGGTTCGGGAGCCCATTCGACTTTTCCGATGTCGGCCTGCCGGTCCCAGGCTTCCTGGCTAGCCACGCGAGCGATGTGAAGCGTCCGGACGTGCCCGGCGGCGCGCGACATCCGCTGCTGGATGTCGAGGCGGACGACGTCGGGGGGCAGCCGTCCCGTGGACAGGGTGTCGAGCGCGCGGCGTGCGCCTCGCAGCGTCTGCGCGATGGCGGCCTCGCAGCACGATCGGAACGTGTCGATTGGCGGGGGCTGGCCGTTGCGTCGGGCGGCGATGTAGGTGGCCGCGCGCAGGCCTCCGACCTGGCCGGCGTTCAGTGACGCGCCGCCGGGGCGGCGGACGCCGTGCGAGCCGTTGACCTCTCCGACGGGGAACAACCCTGCGATGTTCGATTCCCACCAGATATTGCCGCGCAGGCCCCCATTATTGTGCTGGGCGCACACGGCGATCTCCAGCCGATCACGCGCGAGGTCGATATCGTGGGCGCGATACAGCTCGATGGCAGGCTGGTTCATCACGGCGAGGCGCGCGATCGGCGTGGGGCCGGTGGCGCCGCACTTCTCGAGGTAGGTTCGTGCCTCGTCGTGCAGCGACGCGAGCGTGAAGGGCGCCCCGGCGTGCGGTGTGAGGTTCCGCGTGAAGTCGAGGAACACACGCCGCCCCCGCGTCACGCGTTCCCGGTAGACCAGCAGGTCGATGAGGGACGACCCGCGGTCGCGAACGCGGCGCGGGTCGAACGGCCACTGGTAACCCTTCCGGAAGATGGCCGTGCCGAGGGAGCCGGCATCGGCAAACGCGTCGTTGAGGAACTCGCGTTCGCTGCGGCCGCCGGCATCGGTGGACACGTAGCGGGGGATGACTTGCTGATACGAGCCGGACACGTTCCAGCGGAAACCGATCGACGCCAGGCCGAACTGCGACTCCGTGAGGTTCTGGGCCACCGCGCCCGCACCGAGCGCGATCCCGATCGAGCCCGTCTGCTCGGGGGGATAGACCGAATCGAGGTACAGGCCGCCGGGCCCGCCGGTGCCGAGGATGACGTTCACGGCGTTGAACGCCATGAAGCGTGGCGTGCCCGCAGCGCAACTGGCAAGATCCAGTGCGAGCGCGCCAGTCACCCGTGGTGAGGGCCCGCCATCGTCTGTCAGCAGCGCCACAACCTGGCAGGGCTCGAAGACCGGAACCCGCTGTTCGCGAATCACTCGCGACAAGGCCTCGACCATCAGGTGTGACGTGAGGGGCCCTGCGGACGTGGCCCGCCCCCGCTGGTCGTGATCGGTCTGGTAGCCCGTGAAGCCGCCGTAGCGGTCGTGGGGAAACGGGACGCCGGCCTGGACCAGGTGGTAGAACGCCTGGGCCGAGTGCTGCGCTTCGCACAGCGCGATGTCACCGTGCATGCTGCCGCCGGCAAACAGGTCCTCGGCGAGCAGCCGGGGCGAGTCGGGGACACGGCCGGCCAATGACAGCTTGTAGTACGTCTGCTTGTCAGACCCGGCGTTCGCGGACGTGCCTCCACCCCAGGCTTCCGTCACGAGCGCAACATCATGGACGCCGCGATCGTGCAACGTGGCCGCGGCGTTCAGCGCCGCCGCGCCGGAACCCACCACCAGCGTGTTGACCGAGATGACCGTGAGGTCGTCCCCGTCGATTCGCACCGATTGCGACGTCATGCCGGTCCTCCCTCCCTGCGCGCCGCGCCTTCAGCTCGTGCGACCGCGTCGCGGTGCAGCGCGGAATACAGGGGATGATCGCGAACCGCGCACCCTGCGGTGCTCCCGAGGCGCATCAGTTCCGTGCATCGCGAGCACGCGATGCAGCACTTCGCCGTCGAGAGCGATCCCGTTGTCATCAGGTCCACCGGCGCGTCGGGGTACGCGAACGCGCCGCGCCCCAGGCCGGCAAACGTGCTCATGCCCCGTTCGAGCAGAGCCGCGGCCACGTGTGGCCAGAACTGGCGGAGCCACGACAGCCCCGTGGCGACCACCGGGACGGATCCGGCGGCTGCCTGCACAGAGGCCGCCAGGCCCAGCAGGCGGACGACGCCCGCAAGCGGATGTTCAGGCGGGGCGGGCGTGCCGGCAACCGGCCGATCGAACGGCCGGTTGACGTGAGGCCCGTAGGTCGGGATGCCGGCCGTGACGTTCAGCAGGGAGCAGTCGGCTTCGATGAGCGCGTGCGTGAGCCGTAGCGGTTCTTCGAGATTGATGGTGGCACGATCGTCCGCCGAGACCCCGAAACCCCACGGGAATGGAAGCCCGTCGGTGGCGTTCATGCGAACGGCCACGTCGATGCCCTGCACCTCGGCCCGGACGGCCTGAACGGTCTCGATCAGCAATCGCGTGCGGTTCTCGAACGGTCCGCCGTACCGGCTCTGCGGCCGCGTACGTGCCCCCAGCAACTCGTGAAGCAGATAACCATGGCACGCCTTGATGTCGACGGCGTCGAACCCGGCCTCGGCGGCCAGGCGGGCGCCCCCGACCATGGCATCCCGCACACGATCCAGTTCATCGTCCGTCCAGACGGGAAGTGGTTCCCGATCCAGCAGCGGGTTGTGGCACGCTGCCTTGCGCTGCCCCGGCAGCGCCGTCCGGCTGAAGCGGCCCGAGTGGGTGAGTTGCACGACACAATACGGCCGGTGCCCGCTGCCGAACCGGCGCACGGCAGCGTCCCGCGTCCGCGCGACCAGGCTCCGAAACGCCGGCATGGTGTCCGCAGTGAGGCACAACTGGTGCGGATTGGCCCTGGCGTTGGCGAGGACGCTGGTGGCCTCGAACCAGATCAGACCGTAACCGCCTTCGGCAAAACGCAGGTACCGCCTGATGGTCAGGTCGCCCGGCGCCCCCGAGGGGTGTCCGTCGCAGCCTTCCATCGGCTGCGCCACCAGCCGGTTCGAGATGGGGTGTCCTGCAACCTGCCCTTGCGCGAACAGCAGGTCGACGCGATCGCTGAACGGCAGGTCCAGACCCAGTTCGGCGGCGCGCGCGCGTAGTTCGCCGGCTGTCTTGAAGCGAAATCGATCGGCGAGCGCCTGGGGCGATGCGGGACTCATGACGGCCCTCGTGGCGTGCGTTCCGCCAGGGCGCGCAGTGCCGCCAGGTCGCCAGCGAGTCGGGCTTCGCACACGGCCGGCCACTCGGATCGGTTCAGCGGACGGCATCGAGGCCGGCCGGCCGTCGCCTCGGCCAGCGCGAGGAGGCTGCGCATCTCGCCTCCGGTCAGATCCGGGAACCGCTCGAGAAACGACGGGTCGTTGATGGGCAGGTCGAAACTGCCGCCGTGGTCTTCGACCGAGAGGCTCACGTCCCACGGCAGGGCATCAAGCTGCTGCAGGATGAATTCCAGCGCGATCACACCCTGGCCGACGGGCACCGGGAAGGTGGTGAGTCCTTGCGGACCTGCCAGAATGCCTCCGTCCTTGATATGCGTGCTGACGACCCACGGCAGCAGGCGCAACGACGCCGGCACCGGGTCTTCGATCATCGTGAGCAGGTTCATCGTGTCGAGGCAGATTCCGAGCCAGTCGCCCGGAGCGGCTTCGCACATGTCGAACAGGCGGACGAGTTCGAAGGATGTGAACTCGAAATGCGTCTCGATGGCCAGCACGACGCCGTGATCCCGCAGCATCGTTCGCTGGGCCGTAAGGGCGCCGGCGGTCTCGCGCAGGAGCACGTCCGTCGGTGGCGACGACGCCTGCCACCGCATCAGCCCTCCGGAGCACGAGCGGACCACGCGTGTGCCCAGTGCCCGAGCCTCACGCGCGGCCCGCCGATTGTGGGCGAAGAGGTCCACGGAGGCCCACGAGGTCATGTCGCGTGGAATGTGCTGCGCGCCCCCCCACTCGAGGTAGAGGTGGTGTTCAGCGGCGTACGCCCGCAGGCCGGCCAACACCTTCTCGTCGAGTTGCGCCCGATGCTCGTCGGTCAGCCCCGAGAACGACACGCCGTCGGCGCCGTGCGCATGAGCCCACGCCAGCGTCTCCATCGGTCCGAGTCCCAGGGGGAACAGGCCGTAGTTGTCGAGGCCGACCCGGCGGGGGTGCGCGTCCCTGCTCACCGGATGTTCACCATGGCCCAGAGCATCAGGACGATGATGCCGACCAGGACCCACGTGCCGAAGAAGCCGATGTAGTCGCTGCGCGCGGGCTTCATGATCTCCCAGCCCGTGTCCGGGAACACCTTGTCCTGTTCGAACCGCCCGGGATCGGCGACGGCAGCCGCCAGTGCTGCCGCTTCCGCTTCCGGTGTCGGCTGCACGGGCGTGTGCACGCGGGCGAAGAACCTGTCGAGCACATCTTTCGGCGCCGGGCGGGTCACCCACGAGACGACAAAGAGCAGCAGGAACGGGAACAACGCGTCGAAGTAGAATCGGGCCGCCACGAGTTGGGGTTTCGTCCACGTCCGCAGGTTGAAACCGACCGCGTGCAGAACCCACAACTCCGCGTGAAAACGCCCGCGGCCTTCGCGGGCGGACTGGGGGTCGTCAGGATCGGTGCGCACGATGCGCTCGAACAGGATGCCCACCGGCGGCATGATCTGTTGCCGCACGATGAGCTGACCCTCGCGGAGAGCCAGACCGGCCGCCACATCGTCAGCCGTTGCCCGCAGGGTCACGGGAACGGAGCGCGAGTCTGTCTCCATCACCCACGCCTGATGGCGCTGGGCCCAGGTCCATCCCTGGAAGGCGGTGGGGATTCCGGCGAACAGCGCCAGGCAGACGGCCACCTGAATGATGACCGCCCACCGGGTGACGCGCCTCCAGACGAAGCCGAGCCAGATCGACGCGCCGAAGATGGCGGGCACCGAGATGATGTACTGGAAAAGTTCGAGCAGGTTATCGACGGTCATGGCGACGCCGATGGCGCCGACCAGCGTGAACGCGATGACCAGGCGCCCCACCATGAGATAGTGCGCGTCCGACCTGTCCGGCACCAGCGGGCGGTACAGGTTGCGAATGAACAGCGCGGAGTGGGAGACGGCCGACGCGTCGAGGGTGGACATGTTGGCGGCGAGCACGCCGACGAGCATCAGACCGATCGCGCCGGGCATCAGCAGATCCCGCGTCATCACGCCCCAGATGAGATCCGGGTCGTGCAGGGTCCCGCCGTAGAGGCCGATCGCCACCAGGCCGGCAAGCGCCCAGAAGAGCATCAGGATGCGCTTCATGAACATGCCGCCGATCATGCCCACCCGCGCGTCGAACTCGTTGGTGGCCGATCCGGCCGTCTGCATGCCCGACACGACGGCCACGATGGAGACCAGGTTGGCCAGCACCATGGCCAGCACGGTGTACCACGCGTATTCACTCAGCGTGGCCGACCCGAACAGATCGAACATGTGCGCCGGAATGGCGGCATGCAGCCCGGCAAATCCACCCAGCCGCGCCAGGCCCACCGGCACGAGGATGAGCGAGAAGATCACGATCAGGACGCCCTGGATGGCATCGGTCACGGCCGCCGCCCTGAATCCGCCCATCATCGTGTAGGCGCCGACGACGACGGCGTAGAGGGCGTAGAACCAGGTCGGATTGACGTGCGAGACGAACGCGCGGAGTTCGCCGCGCTGCTGTTTCTGGCGCAGCACGTCCCAGCGCGCGTGATCGTCGTCGCTGAGTCCCCGTACCCGCCGGGTCTCGAGGGCCCGGTATTCCTCGAACTCAAGGATGCTGGCACGCTCGGCTGGCGTACACGCCTCCATCGCTTTCGGCGTCATGGCGACCATCGTCTTGCCGGCGACGATCATGCCGATGCCGCCGCCGATGAACGCGGAGAGCGCGATCGTGAAGATGGCATAGGCGGCGGCCAGGAAGGGGCTTTGGAACCGCTCCGCGAAGTAGTCGCCGATCGTCGTGAGGCGGACGCGGCGGAAGAACAGGGTGGTGAACCAGTAGAAAGGTGTCAGGAACAGCACCAGCGACTGAATCCACATGCCGCCCACGCCCTGGCGGTAGACCTCCCGCGAGACGGCGACGGCCTGATCGGCGTTGGTGGAGCACCCGAAATTGAGGAAGAACTGGTAGACCTTGCCGAGGCTGCGCCCGGCCAGGAAGAAGTCGTCGAGCCCGCGTGTCTTCAGGGCCATACGCCGGCCGATCCAGACGGTGACCGCCAGGTAGGCCGCAATGATGGCGAGATCGACGATGTGGAGTCCCCAGTAGTACATAGCGCTCCCGGGAGCGGTCCGATTGTGGTCGGCCATGGAGGGCAGAGTCAACACGAGAGGCCCCCGAGTGACGGGGCTCGTGGACGGGCTCGTTCAGGCGGCGGTCATCGCGTGACGCACGATGGCCTCCGCCAGTACCTGCGAGGCGTCGTACACCGGCGTCCGGAGAGTCAGCGCGCCGGCAATCACCGACAGCTCCGTGCAGGCCACGACCAGCACCTCCGCGCCCGCCGCGACGAGGTCGTCGCAGGCGGCGCCGAGCGCCGCGAACTCGGGCTGGCCGTGCCGGCCGGTTTTGATGGTCCTGATGGCGGCCATCAGGCGATCCTGGCTGGCCGTCGGCGGGTAGCAGACCCCGCAACCGTGCCGGTTGAGTGCCGCTGCATACAGGCCCGTCCTCACGACAGCCGTGGCAGCCAGGATACCGACCTGCTTGCGAACAGGCTGCTCCTGGACCACGGCCGCTGCGGTGAGATCGATCATATGGAGCACGGGGACTGACACGGCGGCCTGGATCTCCCCGTGGTAGTAGTGGGACGTGTTGCACGGCATCGCCAGGATGTCCGCGCCCCAGGCCTGCAGCCGCCTGGCCATGGCAGCCAGGTAGGGCCCCGGGCTCTCGCCGGTGCCTTCGAGCAGGGCCTTGATGCGTGAAGGAACCCGGGGATCGTTGTCCACGATCAGCCGGAGGTGGTCGGCATCATCGTGCGCCGGCGTGGCCCTGATGACCCGTGCCATGAGATCGACTGTCGCTTCCGGACCCATCCCGCCGATGATGCCAACCGTCTTCGCGTCCATGCGTGCCTCCCGCCACAATCAACGTCCCCGGCCCCTCCTCACGGAATCAGGGCGGCCCGGCGTTGCCGTGGACGGGCGCCGAGACGGCGGCAGGCGTGTGCGCCAGGGCCGGATTCCCGGGTACGGCGTACGATTGCGGTACACGATCCAGAACGCCGCCGCCAGGATCGCCGCGCCAGCCAGATGGACCCCCCACTCAGCCTGATCCAGCGGAATATCCACCTGTCCGAGCAGCAGCGCCATCCCGTTATTGAGGCCGTGCCACAGCATCGCCGGGAAGATCGATCCCGTCAGCAATGTCACCGCCGCCAGCATCACGCCGAGGAATGCGGTCGGAGCGATCCTGAACAGCGCAATGTGGAACAGTCCGAACACCACGCCGACGACCAGCGCGAGGGCCGCCGGGTGCAGCCTCGCCCGCAAGCCGTGCAGCAGCGCTCCACGGAAGGTGACCTCCTCGAACACCGCCGGCAGCAGCGAGAGCAGCGCCACGGACTGCCAGAGCGGAATGCCCGCCGGCAGCAGTTGCTGGCCGAAGCTCTCGAGCAGTCCCGGCGGCACCGGCACGAAGAGGTTCGCGAGCTTGAAGACGCCGACCGTGGCGACCAGACCGGCCGGGGCCGCCACGAGCACCGCAAACCATACGGCGGGCTTCACGGGTCGCAGCGCCAGCACCTCGCGAACGTCCAGCCGGTAATGCCGGATCATGAGCACGGTGGCCCCGAAGAAGAGGCCGATCACGTTGATGAGCAGTTGCACGCGAATGTCGGTGTCGGGCGGCACGTTCAACGCGATGACGAAGAGCAGCGCCCACATCACGGCGAACCAGCGGCCGACGTGCCGGGGGAACAAGGCGGGGCCGCCGGTCAGGTCGGCGCGATCCCCCTCGCTGGCTGTGATCAGCCTCTCGACCGACAGCGCCCGCACCGCCTGCCGCGAGGTCCAGAGCGCGGCGAGCGCCGTCACGAGCCACGCCAGCGCCATCATCGGCCAGTCGAGGTTGCCAACGAGGACCTCCTTGACGGCCACGCTCAGGTTGGCCACGGGTACGATCACGATCGCCGAGCGCAGCGTGAGGCCGGGGAGGAACGGCGCCAGCGCCGGGATCATCCCGAGCAGGAAGACGGGGAAGAAGTAGAGCTGGGCTTCTTTGTAGGTCCGGGCGTACCCCGACATCAGCAGCAGGACGCTCGAGGCGAGCGCCGACACCGGCAGGTAGAGGACGAACAGCAGCAGGGCCACCTGCGGCGGCACCGCGGCCGCGAAGCCCGCCGAGACCGGAATCAGCGCGAAGCCCACGTACACGAGGAAGTTCATCGCCTGGATCACGGTGATGACCAGCGCCACCGTCAGGATGACCAGGAGCTTGGCCGCGATGATGTCGACGCGGCTGGCGGCCGTCGTCAGCAGCGTCTCGAGCGTGCCGCGCTCCTTCTCTCCGGCCAGCGAGTCGGTGGCCACCACGGCGCCGCCCGACATGATGAACAGCAGGAGCATGAGCGTCAGCAGGCGGCCGAGCGCGAGCCCCGCGACCTGCCCCTCCGTGGCAACGCTGTGCTCGGCCACAGCGCCGACCTCGGACGGGTTCACCAGAATGCCATGCCCGGTGAGCAACTCGGCGCGTTGCACACGCCGGGTCTCTCGCAGCGCGTCCCGCATCCTCCGGAATCCGCTCTCAGAGAGGTCCCGGTCGGCACGGAAGACGATGCGGATCGACGGCGCCCCGGGCCTGGCAGACTCCGTGTCGTCCATCTCCGCCTGGTCCCGGCCTGCGGCCTCGCCCGTCGTTGCGGCGTCTTTCGCCGCCGCCTTCTTCTGCTCCGCCTCGCGCCGGGCGTCTCCGCCCGGGATCCCTTCCAGATAGAACGCGATGTCACCCTTTTCGAGGGACGCGGCCGGATCCGGGACGTCGACCTCGGTCAACCGGAACCCCGCACCGGACGTGCCGGCTTCACGGGACAGGCGCGCCCGCGTCGCGTCGATCAGGGCCCGTGCGGCGCTGGCTTCGCTGCCGGCGACGGCGTAGGTGTAGGTCGTCTCGTCGAGCGTGCGTTGCCGCTTCTGCTGTGTCCAGTTCGAGCCGAAGAGCATCAGCGGCATCACCAGCAGCGGCAGCACGATGGACGTCACGATCGTCCGCCGGTCGCGCAGCACCATGCGCAGTTCGTTCGCGTACAGCGTGCCGATGATCGATGACCCGCTCTTCATAGGCACTTTCCCCGGCGCACGAGCACCATCCTGCCTGTGAACGCACACCAGCCGTCACCCCGGGCCTTCAGACCCGGGGTGGCACCTCGGCGCGTTCCACGTAGTGCACGAAGATATCTTCGAGATACCGCAGTCCCGTCGCCTCGCGCAGTTGCGTCAGCGTGTCGCACGCGTGGATCCGGCCCCGGTGGATGATGGCGATGCGGTCGCACAGCTTCTCGGCCTCGCTCATGATGTGGGTCGAGAAGATAATCGCTTTGCCCTCCGCCCGCAGTTCCGCGATCACCTTCTGCATGTCGATCGCGTTGAGCACGTCCAGGCCCACGGTGGGCTCGTCGAAGATGAGGATCGGCGGGTCATGTGCCACGGTCCGCGCGATGGACACCTTCTGCTTCATGCCCTGCGAGAGCTTGTCGACTCTGGTGTCGGCATACTCGCCGAGACCGAACCGCGCGACGAGGGCCGTCACGCGCCCGGTCACGCGATCGGGCGGCACCCCGTTGATGCGTGCAAAGAACTCGAGCGTCTCGCGGGCCGTGAGCCGGGGATAGAGCGCCGTTGACGCGGAGAAGAACCCGAGGTTGCGCCGTACCTCCTCCGGCTCGGCCGCCACATCGTGACCCATCAGGGTGGCGCGTCCCTCCGTGGGCGCGAGAATCGTGGCGAGCATACGCAGCGTGGTGGTCTTGCCCGCCCCATTGGCGCCGAGCAGACCGAAGATCTCGCCGGCGCGGCACTCGAAGTCGATTCCGTCGACGGCGCGAACCTCGCCGCGACTCTCATCGTGGAAGATCTTCGTCAGCCCGCTGACCTGCACCGGTGCCGTCGTCATCGGATGCCCTCCCCGGCGCGGGCCGGCTTCTTCGCGCCTCCAAACACACGCTCCCGGACGAAGGTGGTGAGACGTCCGCCGTAGGAGCCGATCATCACGTCTTCGAAACGCAGGATGACGGTCGCCAGGCGCAGCCAGGCCACGATGACGGCGATCGACACGCTGATCGTCAGGACGATCTGCGGCCAGTGGAACGTCCCCGAAATGGCTTCCCTGACCATCATCGTCACGTTGATGACGGGAATGGCGGCGAGCACGAAGGAGAACTCCAGCCCCGGCACCTGCAGAAACATTGCAGGGAGCATGATGAGCATGTAGAAAGGCGTGATCATCGCCTGGCCTTCCTTGAACGTGCGGGCAAACGCCGCGAAGACCATCATGCCTGCCGCGACGAAGCCGGCCAGCAGCACGGCCGCCGCCGCCATGACCGGTAACGCCCCGAGCGGCAGCGAGAACTCGAGCGACTCCCCGGTCGCGGCGAGGAGCGGCGCCATGATCGGTTTCATGGTCAGCACCATGGCGGCCAGGTTGAGCAGGCCCGCGATACCTCCCAGCGTCGCGACGTAGAGGTACTTGGCAGTCACGATGCTGCCCCGGGAGGCGGACACCGTCATCAGGGTTTCCCAGGTGTTGCGCTCGCGTTCTCCGGCGGTCGCATCGACCGCCGGATAGAAACACCCCACCGCCACCATGATGACGAAGAACAGCGGGAGCATCAGCCCCAGCAGAAAGGCGCCCATCTGCTTGTTCGACGCGACGTTGCGGCCTTCGAGCGAGAAGACCAGCCAGTCGGCCGGCGTGAGTCCCCGTGCCGCGGCTTCCCGCCCGAGCCAGGCCTCTCGGTACCGGTCGAGCACGGCGGTGAGGCGATCCCGGGCGGCGGCGCTGCGCTCCTTGGACCTGTTGAACGTGAGCTGCAACTGGAAGTTGTCCGGGAAGGTCGTTGCCCCGGGCGCCGCCTCGACGAACGCGGCCACCGCGTCGAGATCCCCGCTCCTGACTCGACGCTCGGCCGTGGCGGGATCCGTTGCAGGAACCAGCTGGAACCGTTTGTCGCGCTCGATCTGCTGCTTCAGTGCCGCATGTCCGGACGGCCAGCCCGTGACCAGGACGCGGGAAACGGCCCCTTCGGTCTGCCCCTGCACGAAGGTGATTCCGGTGAACATCGCCCACATGATGAAGGGGTAGAGGAGAATCGGGATCAGGATGCTGTTGATGACGATCGTGCGCTCGCGCAGCGCCGAGCGGATCTCGCGAAGGTACAAGACCCACACGTCATGGAACCGGCTTGACCTTCCTGCGTGCGCCATGGGCGTCGCTCCCTGCTGTGCGGCAGCCCGATTGTGGTCGGACCGGCGCGCAGAGTCAACCAAGGGCAGCGCGGGACGACGTCGGCGCGTGGTTCCAGATCGAGGCGTACGTGAGCCGCCACTCCGAGTGTCAGTTCTCCCACGGCATCTGCCCGGAATGCGCCGCGCGTCTCTACCCGGACTTTGCATCCGGCGACTGAGTCCGGGCCTCACCGCACGCGATCCGCTCCACCCGATCGACCCCGGTTGCAGTTGTACGGCGCACTCTGTGACAATGCGCGGCACGAGTCAGTGTGCGGCAGACAGGCTGAAGACCGGTTCTCGACACCGAGTTCCGAGGAGGGGACCCATGACACGTGAGCGTCGTGACGCAGGCAGGCCGTCCGGGGCCTGGCGCCGTCGTACCGTCCTGTTCGTTCTGGCGCTGGTCCTGACCGCGGGCGCAGGCCCCCACTCACCTGGAGCGGCCCTCCAGGCCTGGCCGCAGCAGCTGGCGGTTCCACCCGCGGGACAGAAACCCGCGGCTGCTGCCCTTGCGAGCGAAACGCCCGTCACGTTCACGCCCACCAACTTCGGTTTCGACTACGACCGGCGCACCGTGATGATCCCGATGCGCGACGGCGTGAAACTGCACACCGTGATCCTCGTGCCGAAGCGGGCGGCACGGGCGCCGATTCTGCTGACGCGCACGCCCTACGACGCGACGGCGCTCACGAGTCACGCCCACAGCGCGCACCTCGGCCCGATCCTCTCCGGCTATGACAACGCCACCGATGTCATCGTGGAAGGCGGCTACATCCGCGTCGTGCAGGACATCCGCGGCAAGTACGGGTCGGAGGGTGAGTACGTGATGAACCGCCCCGTGCGGGGGCCCTTGAATCCGACGTCCGTGGATCACGCTACTGACACGTACGACACGATCGACTGGCTGGTGAAGAACATTCCGGAGACCAACGGGAAGGTCGGGGTTCTCGGCATTTCGTACGACGGGTTCTTGACGCTCATGGCGCTCGTCAACCCCCATCCGGCGCTCAAAGTGGCCGTGCCGATGAATCCGATGGTGGACGGGTGGATCGGCGACGACTGGTTCCACAACGGGGCGTTCCGCCAGCAGAACATGCCGTACATGTACGAGCAGGTGGCGACGCGGGCGAATGACGCCCGGTGGTGGTCGACGCACTTCGACGATTACGACATGTACCTGCAGGCCGGGTCGGCGGGCGAACTGGCCCGGCAACGCGGACTCGAGCAGGTGGGATTCTGGAAGAAGCTGCTCGAGCACCCTGCGTACGATTCATTCTGGCGCGACCAGGCGGTTGACCAGATTCTTGCCGCGTTACCCCTGCAGGTACCAGTCATGCTCGTGCACAGCCTGTGGGACCAGGAAGACATCTACGGGGACATGGCGGTCTACGACACGATCGAGCCGAAGGACACGAACAACGACAAGGTGTTTCTCGTGCTCGGGCCGTGGTGCCACGGCCAGGCCATTCAGGACGGCAGCTCACTCGGCGCCCTGAAGTTCGGCAGCGATACGTCACTCGAGTTCCGCCGGGATGTCCTGCGGCCGTTCCTGGACCACTACCTCATGAACGACGCGCCGCCGATGGACGTGGCGCCCGTGACTGCCTTCGAGACGGGCACGAACCGATGGCGGCGCCTGCCCGCGTGGCCGGCGGGGTGTCCGAGCGGCTGCCGGGTCGAGCCGACGCCACTCTACCTCAACGCCGGCCTGAAGCTGAGCACCGCGGCGCCCAAGCCCGGCGACGTCGCCTTCGAGGAGTACGTCTCCGATCCGGCCAAGCCCGTGCCGTTCCGCGCGCGCCCCATCCGGCCGACCGGCTACACCGAAGAACTGTCGTGGTGGCGGTGGCTGGTTGACGATCAGCGCGAGGCGTCGGGCCGTCCCGATGTCGTGGCGTTCGTGTCCGACGTCCTGACGGCGCCGATGAAGATCAGCGGGCGACCTGTGGCGAACCTGATCGCGTCCACCACCGGCACCGATGCCGACTGGGTGGTGAAGGTGATCGATGTGTACCCGGACGAGGTGGCCGGCCAGCCGCCGATGGGCGGGTACCAGCTGATGGTGTCCGGCGACATCTTCCGGGGACGGTATCGGGAGTCCCTCGAAACCCCCAAGCCGATCCAAGCCAATACGCCCCTGCGGTACCGCTTCGCGTTGCCGACGGCGAATCACGTGTTCCGCCCCGGTCACCGCATCATGGTACAGATTCAGTCGAGCTGGTTCCCGCTGTACGACAGGAACCCCCAGACGTTCGTCCCCAGCATCTTCCACGCCAAGCCCGGCGACTACCGTCAGGCCGTTCACAGGGTGCATCACGCGCCGGGCCAGGCGAGTTACGTCGAACTGCCCCTCGTCAGGATGCCGTGACGAACGGAGCGGCAACGGGTGAGGAGAGCGGGAACGTGTGGAGCCTGGCCGTGCCCGTCGTCGCGGGTGTGTTGCCGCTTGCGACGTGGCCCGGGCTGGCCACGCCGTTCTCGACTCCCAAACTCTGGATCCTGGCGGGCGCCGTGACGTTGTTGCTGCCCATGGCAGCGTGGCACGCGTGGCGGGGACGCGACGAAGGCGGGGCGTCGGTCCCGCCGGTGCTCCAGTTCGTGCTGCTGGCCTGGCTGAGTTCGCAGGGCTGGTCCGCGCTGGCGGCCCCGGCCGTGTCGCCCGAGGCTTTGCTGCTGGGCGTTGCGGGTCCGCTGTGGTGCCTGGTCGTCGTGCTTGCGCCGGTCGGCCAGCACCGCACCGTCGCCGCCCATGTCGCAGGGGCGACGCTCGTCGCCGTGATCGCCGTCGCGCAGGCGGCAGGCGTGGACCCGTTCGCCTGGGTGGGGTGGGTGCCGTCGATGGACGGCGCAAGCCCGCGTATGCGCGTGTACGCGACGTTGGGCAATCCGAACTTCGTCGCGGCGGCCATGGCCATGACCCTGCCGCTGGCCGGCGCCGTTGCGGTGCGTCAGGCGGGCTGGAACGTGGCCCGCGCCGCGGCGGTGGGTGCCTGTGCGCTGGTCGTGGCGGCGGTGGCGGTGACCGGGTCGCGGGCAGGAGCGATCGGTCTCGCTTGCGGTGCGACGGTCGGCGCGGGATGTCTCGGCGGCCGTGGGGCCAGGTGGATGATCGCCGCCTCCCTGGTGGTGGCCGCGTTCGCCATCGGCCTGTCGGGTGCCCGCAGTCTCGACGAGACGGCGCGCGGGCGGGCCTACGTCTGGCGGACGACATGGAGTCACGTGTGGGAGCATCCCGTCACGGGGGTGGGCCCCGGCGCGTTTGAACTGTACTACCCCGAGTGGGAACGGGCCGCACGAGCCGCTGGACAGGGTGACCCCCGGTTCAGGGGCCCCCAGCAGTTCGCGCACAACGACTACCTTCAGGCGCTGGCCGAACGCGGCGTTCCCGGGCTGGTGGTCACCGTGCTCGTGCTGGGGATGCCCGTGGCGTTGTGCCGTCAGGCCCGGCAACGGCCGGCTGCGCAGCGCGCCATGCTGGCCGGCGGCGCAGGTGCCGTGGCAGCGTGCGCGGCGATTGCCTGCTTCGACTTTCCTCTGCAGCGTCCTGCGGAGGCGGCAACGCTCTGGGTGGCGGTCGCGCTGGGATGGCAGACCGCCCGATCGACGTCACCCCCAACTTCGCAACCAGGAGACGTGACCCCATGATGAGCAGACAGACCGGCCGGACACTGTGCAGACTGACGCTCGTGATCGTGTCCGTGACGCTCGTGGCCTCGGCCGTGCGAGCACAATCCGCGAACTTCCAGGCGCGGCGAACCGAAATCCAGCGGCAGGCTCAGGCCGACCGCAGGGAGGCCGCGCTCGTCGGGGATGCCAACCGGAAGAAACTCTACAGTCTCTACCCGACACCTGAGATCCGGCTGGCCAAGCCCGTGATCCTGGCGCCTGGCGCCAGCGCATCCGTGTCGATTGCCGGGACGTTTACCGACAAGACGACATTCGTGAGCAACCACGACGGGATCGTGCTGAGCAGTCCCGTGGTCGGCGTCAACTCCTTCAAGGCGACCGTCTCGGCGGCGCCGGACCTCCCGCCCACCTGGGCCCGGATCTATGCGTACGCGCCGGTCAGCGCGGCGGAGGGATGGGCGCCAGCCGTGTTCGTCGGCGTCCCGGCCACCTATAATCTCGCCGCTGCCAATGGCTGGACCATCACGCTGGCACCGCAGGCGAAGGTCTTCGAGTTTTCCAGGCCCGGCACGGCCACCGTGACCTACAAGGCGGAGTACTTCAAGCCTGGCTCGGCGACGCCGTTCGAGACCACCACGGGGTCGTTGTCGATTGAAGCCGAGAGCACGCCGGGGTCGTACACCTTCCACATGTCCGCAGGAAACTCCGGGTCGGCCATGGCTGAAACGATGGCGCTGGCGGAGCGGATGGGGGAACTGATGAAAGCCGGCAAGTACGACAGCCCGGAGCTGGCCAGGCTTCAAAAACGGATGGAAGCTGCCCAGGAACGTCTGCAGAAGGAGATGGAAGCGCAGGTCCAGGACCCGGCCGCGTTCCAGAAGATCCATGACGATTTCGGGTGCGGCACGATCAACCTGACGATCCGCGCGGGCAACGTGACGGGCAGTGCCAGCTGCGGCAGGAACGTCGGGTCGTCGCTCAGACTTACGGGGAAGTGACCGGCGTCCCGGCCTGACCCGTGCGCCGTGGTACCATTTGAGGCGATGGCCGTTGACGGCTCTTCCCCGGCTCAGTCGCGCCCGCGTCGTCCGGGCCTCGCCCTCGCGGGGATGACCACGCTGCTGGCGGCTGCCGCCGGCCTCGCGTTGACGGTTGGCACCTACCAGGTGTCGGCGGGCGACGTGGTGCGGGCTGTTCTGGCGCAGTGGCGTGAGCATGGCGACACCAGCGTCGTGAATGCCGTGGTCTGGAATCTCAGGATCCCGCGCGTGCTCCTGGCCATGGTCGTTGGTGCGGGGCTGGCCACGTCGGGCGCCGTGTTCCAGGCCGCGTTCCGCAACCCGCTGGTGGAACCCTACATCCTTGGCGTGGCGTCGGGCGCGGCGTTCGGCGCGGCCCTCGGACTGGTGCTGCCGCAGTTTCCGCTGTCGGTGCAGGTAGCGGCGTTCCTGGGCGCGCTGGCGGCCGTCGGCCTGGTGCACGTCATTGCCCGCTCGCGGGGTGATGCGCCGATCGTCACGCTGGTCCTGTCGGGCGTCATCGTGGGCGCGATGTTCGCCGCGGGCGTGTCGATGCTGAAGTACCTCGCCGACGACTCGGCCTTGCGCGAGATCGTCTTCTGGCTGATGGGCGGGTTCTACTTCGCTAACTGGAGCGACGTGCGGATTGTCGGGCCCGTGGTCCTGGTGACCGTTGTCCTGATGGCGGCCGGGGGATGGCGGCTTAACGTGCTGGCGATGGGCGATCAGGAAGCGGAGACGCTCGGCATCGACCCGCGCCGCAGCCGGCGCGTGCTCGTGGCTGCGGCGACGCTCGCGACAGCCGTGTCGGTCTCCGCCGTCGGCGTCGTGCCCTGGATCGGCCTCATGACCCCGCACGCCGTGCGTCTGCTGGTCGGTCCCGACAACCGTGTCGTCGTGGCGGGCTCGGCGGTGCTGGGCGCCCTCTTCCTGCTCGCGTGCGACACGGCCGCCCGCTCGATGACCTCCTCGGAGATCCCGGTGGGGATCATCACCGCCCTGGCCGGCGGACCGTTCCTGGCGTACCTCGTGCGCCAGCGCACGGCGGGCCTGTTCGGATAACGCCATGCTGAGCGTTCGCGACCTGAGCTTCTCGTACGGCAGCAAGCCCGTCCTGCATGGCGTGTCGTTCGACGCCCGCGCGGGCGAGGTGTGCGGACTGTTCGGCCCGAACGGGTGTGGCAAGACGACGCTGTTCCGGTGCTGCCTCGGACTGCTCGCCGGGCGGGCGGACGTGCTGACGGTGAACGGCCACAACGTCCGTGCGTTGCCGCCGGCGCAGCGCGCGCGCCTGATGGCGTACGTCCCGCAGGAACACAAGCCGCCGTTCCCGCTGCTCGTGCGCGACGTCGTGATGCTGGGGCGTACGCCGTACCTGGGGTTGCTCGGACGCGCGTCGGCCGCCGATCGCACGGTCGTGGATGACGCGCTGGCCTGGATCGGGATCGAGGACCTCGCGGACCGGCCGTACGACCGGCTGTCCGGCGGCCAGCGCCAGCTCGTGCTCATCGCGCGGGCCGTGGCCCAGCGTACACCCGCGATTCTGCTGGACGAACCCGCCTCGGGTCTCGACTTCCACAACCAGGTCCGGATCTGGGGCGTGTTGCGCGACCTGGCCGCCCAGGGGACGGTCGTTCTGTGCTGCAGCCACGATCCGAACCACGTGGTCTGGTTCTGCGACAACGCCGTCGTGATGAAGGCCGGCGTGGTGGTCGCCGCAGGCCCGCCGGCCGGCGCGCTGGGCGCGGCCACACTGGAACAGCTCTACCCGGGCGCGTGCGACGTGGGCCGGGCCGAAGAAGTCCCGGTGATCCTGCCCAGGAAGGTTGTTGCGGGCGTCTCGGAGCGTCACGCGTGACGGCCCGCCGCAGGCTGCTGTCGGTCGCGAAGGCGCTCGCGTTGTCGGTGCCTCTGGTGTTGGCCGGGTGTACGGAGCGGGCCGACCGGCCCGCGGGCGCATCCGCCGGCGCCGTTGCGACACGTGTCGTGACCGATATGCGCGGCGCGCGCGTGACCGTTCCGGCACGCCTGCAGCGCGTCGCCACGATCAACGACGGGTTCGTCGAGTCGGTGATGACGAGGCTCGGCGTCATCCGGACGCTCGTGGCGGTGGCGTCCACCGGCCAGTACCGCACGTGGAGCTATACGATTCCCGCCGCCGGCGGGCGCCCGTTGACGATGACTGACGGCATGGGCACGATGCGGGCGATGCACCCGTGGCTGGCCGAATTGCCCTGTGCCAGTTGCGGCGCCAGCGACGCCATCAACTACGAGACGATCGCCGCGGCACAGCCTGAGGCCGTCATCCTCCGGGTGGGCGACTGCACGGTGGGCTCCGGATCCGATGCCGCCTTGCGCACCGTCGAGGTCTTCGACGCGATCGGCATTCCGGTTGTCGTGCTGCGTTCTCCGGCCGACTATCGGAGGCAGACGCTCGAGACGCTGCACGACGAGGTGCGGCTGCTCGGCACGGTGTTCGGTCAGGACAAGGAGGCGGCGGCGCTGATCGACGAACTGAGCGCCGTCGAAGGCCTGGTCCGCGAGCGGCTGACCGGCCTGACGGACGACGCCCGGCCGCGCGTGCTGTATCTGGGGCTCGCGTCCGGCGCACGAGCGTCAGGCGGGGCCGCCTACGTGTGGGGCACGGACACGGCGGAATCGTGGATGCTCGAGGAACTGGCCGGCGCCCGCAACGCCTACCGTGGCCCGGGCGCCCGTGTGCTGCTGAATGCCGAGCAGATCCTGGCCCTCGACCCCGACGTGATCTTCCTGCCGACGTCAGCCGGCTACCATCCGCCCCAGGAACTGGCCGAGGCGCCGTACTTCCGTGATCTGAGACGCCTCAGGGCCGTCCGCGAGCGGCGGATCTACCCGCTGCCGTGGACACCGATGAACTGCGCGCGGCGGCTCGAGTACCCGCTCGACCTGCTGATCATGGCCAAAGGCGCCCATCCCCGCCGGTTCGAGGATATCGCGGTCCATGACTGGGCGTTGGCGTTCTACCGCCGCACGTACCGGATTGACGAGCGGCAGGCGCTCGCCTTGCGTCGCGCCCAGTGGCTCGACTGGACGACGGACGCCGGCTTCTGACAGAACCACCACCGCAGAACCTCCGTCTTACGGTCCGTAGAGCCCGGATGGCCATGGAGGTTCGGATGCTCAGCGGCCTGGTGACGGACGTTCGTCGTGCCTTCAGGTGGTTCGCCCGCAGTCCGGGCTTCACGATCGTCGCCGTTGCATCGCTGGCCATCGGCATCGGCTTCAATACCGCAGCGTTCAGCCTGACCGATGCGCTGCTGCTGAGACCACTGCCGGTGCGTGCACCGGAACACCTCGTGGATGTGTTCACGAGCGCGTCGGACGGCGACCAGTACGGCACGAGTTCGTATCCCGACTACCTCGACTTCCGCGAACGCAACGAGGTGTTCACGGACATGCTGGGTTTCAGTCCCATGATTGCCGCCCAGAACCTCGAGGATCGGTCACGCCTGCTGCTGGGCGAGATCGTGACCGGCAACTACTTTCAGATGCTTGGTGTGAGCGCGCTCGTCGGGAGGACCCTGGAGCCGGCCGATGACCGTCCTGACGCCGGCCGCGTGTTGATGGTGTCGCACGGGTTCTGGCGCCGGGAACTGGCCGGCGCGCCGGACGTGCTGGGCCGGACGATTCGGCTGCGCGGCCACGTCTATACCATTGTCGGGGTCACCCCGCCGTGGTTCAGCGGGATGACTCCGCTTGTCGACCCCGATCTCTGGGTGCCGGTGACCCGGGTCAACGAAGTGGATCCGGCCGGCATCTCCGACAGCGTGGCTTCTCCCACCGGGACGGGCAGGCTCGACCGCCGCGGACAGCGCTGGATGTTCGTGAAGGGCCGACTCAAACCAGGCGCGACCGCGGCCGCCGCCGCCGCGAATCTCCAGGTGGTCATGGCCGGGCTTGCCGGCGTGCATCCCCAGACGAACGCCGAGCGTCGCATGTCGGCGATCCCGACCAACGACGTCCGTCTGCATCCGGCGGCGAACGCCGCCCTGCTGCCGATGGCGGCCGGCCTGATGGCGGCGCTCGGTCTGGCGCTGCTGATCGTCTGCGCGAACGTGGCGAGCATGCTGTTGGCACGGGCATCGGCGCGGACGCGCGAACTGGCCATTCACCAGTCCCTTGGGGCCAGCCGGTGGCAGGTGCTGCGACTGTTGCTGATCGAGAGTCTCACGCTTGCCATGCTCGGCGGCGCGGGCGGAGCGGCGCTGGCCTGGGGGCTCGCCCGCATGGTGCCGTCGCTCGATCTGGGTCTTCCCGTTCCGCTGTCGTTCGACCTCGGCCTCAATGTGCGGGTCCTGGCGTTCGCGCTCGGGATCACGACGGTGGCGGGTCTCGCGGCGGGCCTGGCGCCGGCGATCCGCGCGTCACGCGGCGACCTCATGCGTGACCTCCACGCCGGGGGCGGGCGTCCCCTGACGATCGGTCGCCGCTGGACACTGCGCGACGCGCTGGTGGCCGTGCAGATGGGCGTCGTGATCGTGCTCCTGGTGTCGGCCGGCCTGCTCACCCGAAGCGTGACGGCGTCGAGCCGGACCGACGTGGGCTTCGATCCGAACGGTCTCGCGTCAGTCGCAACCGACGCCGAGTTCGCGGGGTACGACGACGACGGGAGCCGTCAGTTCTGGGAGCAGGCGATGGCGCGGGTACGGGCGATGCCGGGTGTCGAACACGTGGCCCTGGCGTCGCGCCTGCCGTTCTCGATGAACTTCAACAACGCCTCGTTGCACATTCCCGAATACAACGCACCCGGTGACAGCGGGACCTCCGTCGCCAGCGTCCGGGTGTCCGCGGACTACTTCTCGCTGCTCGGCATCCGTCTCCTCGAGGGGCGCACGTTTCTGGCCGCCGACAAGCCGGATACGCCGCGCGTCGGCATCGTCAACGAGACGATGGCCCGCCGTTTCTGGCCAGGGCGCAGCGCCCTTGGCCAGGTGGTCATGCTCCGGTCCTCCAACAACGTGCCGGTCCAGATCGTGGGCGTGGTGGCGGACCATCGCGTCCGCACGGTAGGCGAGACGCCGCAGGCGCAGATTCACTTCGCCGAGGCTCAGCAGCCTCAGAGTTATCAGGTGCTGGCCGCACGCACGCGCGGCGACGCGAGCCGGCTGCTCGTCGACATGCGACAGGCACTCCTAGCGCTGGAGCCGAACCTCGTATTCGTGGAGGACCAGACCATGGAGTCGCAGGTGGCCGCGACGTTGCTGCCCGTGCGGGCGGGTGCCTGGCTGGTCGGCGCAGTCGGGCTGATTGGCGCGCTGCTGGCGGCCATCGGTCTCTACGGTGTCATTTCGTATTCCGTGACGCGTCGCGCACGTGAGATCGGGATTCGGCTCGCGGTGGGATCGACGCCGGCAGGGGTCATCCGGCTGATGATGCGCCACGGCGCGTGGGTGGCGCTGGCCGGCGTCGCCATCGGGGTGCCGCTGGCGGCCGGGACGGCCACGTTGATTGCGGGTGCCGTGTACGGTGTGGGCCGCGCGGACCCGGTGGCCTGGGCCGTCTCGCTGGCCGTGTTGCTGAGTGTCGCCGGCGTCGCCAACCTGGTTCCGGCCTGGCGCGCGTCCCGCCTCAATCCCGTCGTTGCTCTCCGGGCCGAGTAAGAGGCCTGTCGGCGCGTGCGTGCCTGAGTTCGCCGCGCAGGCCCAGTTTGTCGATCTGCCAGTTGAACGTCGACGGCTTGAGGCCGGCCTGCACGGCTGCGCCCTGGGGACCCGAGACACGCCCGCCGGTCCGCGCAATGAGTGCCCGGAAGTAGCGCCGTTCAGCGTCTTCGAGGGTTCCGGCGAACTCGCCGTCCGACGGTTCGGGCCTGATCGCATCCTGCAGCGGCGGGATCCGCAGACGCGGCGGTTCCGACAACAACGCGGCACGTTCGATGAGGTGCTCCAGTTCACGCACGTTGCCGGGCCAGCGATACGCGATGAGGCGGGCCATGTCAGCTTCGCTGACGCCCTCGTAACGCACCGCGAGTTTCCGGTTGATCAGGTCGACGAAATACAGCGCCAGCGTGGGTATTTCTTCCCGGCGTTCCCGCAGGGGAGGGACGGTGATGGGGAAGGCGGCCAACCGGTAGAACAGGTCCTCCCGGAAGCGGCCCTCGCGCACCTCGGCGGTCAGGTCGCGGTTGG
The DNA here is from genome assembly GCA_964372095.1 of uncultured Vicinamibacterales bacterium. GTDB lineage: Bacteria > Acidobacteriota > Vicinamibacteria > Vicinamibacterales > JAKQTR01 > CAYJPV01. Next base: position 50,070 of record CAYJPV010000004.1, read on the forward strand.
TGGCGGCGATCAGCCTGAAGTCCGGTCGAAGCGACCTCGAGCCGCCGACGCGCTCGAACGTGCCCTCCTGCAGCACGCGCAGGAGCCTGACCTGATCGTCCGGACTCAGTTCTCCCACCTCATCCAGGAACAGCGTGCCGCCGTCGGCCAGTTCGAATCGCCCGCGTGACTGTTCCGTGGCCCCGGTGAAGGCGCCGCGTTCGTGCCCGAACAGCGTGCTGGCCACCAGCCCCGGCGGCAGCGACGCGACGTGGACAGCCATGAACGGACCGGCCGCGCGCGGCGACAGGCGGTGGATCTCGCGGGCGACAAGTTCTTTCCCCACGCCGGTCTCGCCCTGAATCAGGACCGTCGTCGTGGCCTTGGCCACGCGGGTCACCAGATCGAGCGTCTGCCGAAGGGCCGGCGAATCGCCGACGATGCGGCCGCCGCTCGACGGCGCTGGCGCCGCCTGGCGATAGTAGCGGTTCTCCAGTTCGAGCCGCTCGCGTGCGGCGAGCAGTTCTTTCCAGATCGTGAGGTTCTCGGTGAGGATGCCCAACTGAACGGCCAGCAGATCGAGGAGGCGCCGATCGGCGGGCGTCACCAGCGCGCGGCAGTACCGGTTCTCGAAGGCCGCCCAGCCTCGTTGCGACAGGCGAGCGGCCGCAAACGGCACGAGGAGCAACTGCCCTTGCGACGCCACGCCTTCGTCCGAGACGGCCGGCGGCAGTCCGATCGGCTCGTCGGGTTGCCGGGCTTCGACGATGGCCTGGACGGCCTGGCACCAGGAACGTCCGCCCCGCTCGGCGGTCAGGCGGATGCCCGAGTCGTGGCGTTCGAACAACGCGCACCGTTCGGCCCCCACCGTTGCGCAGAGACGGGCGGCCAGGTCGCCCCACATGCCGTCCTGCGGGCTCGTGCGCGTGTTGAGCCGGCCCAGCTCGAGGAACGCCGCCGCCAGGTCGACCCGGGCGGCAGATTCCGTGGCCGGCGCGAGATCGATGGACGCGAAGATGCTCCGGGCTTCTTCGGCGAGACGCGAGGCGTCCTGGGCCCGCCCGCGGCGCTCGGCCCATCGGGCGGCGTCTTCGAGCGTCCGGGCGAACTCGACCGCGCTGGCTTTGGAGGCGCGCAGGATGTCGACGCTGCGCGCGAGGTGGTGGGAGACGGCGGTTGTCCGGGCTTCGTCCTCCGGTCCGCGCGCCAGCCGGCGCGCGCGAAACCGGTGCGCGACCGCCGGCATGTAGCGGTCGGCCCATCCGAGCACGCGGTCGATCTCGCTCTCGATGTCCAGGCCCTGCGGGGATGGGATGCCTTCGAGGTCCAGGCGGTCGAGCACCTCGAAGAGCGCGCTGCCGGCGAAGTAGGGAAGTCCCGACTCCAGGCGTGCCTCGAGTCCGATGGCCAGAATCGCCGGCGCCTCGGCGAGGCGTCCTTCCGTCATCCGCACCCATGCCAGGGCGATCGACGCGGACCAGAGGAAGTACGGCAACGTCCGGTTCCGGGTCCAGTAGTCGAACGCCGACTCGGCGTGGCGCTTCGACGCGGCCGCATCCCGACGCCCCGCGTGAAAACCGCATAGAAGCGAGTCGGCCAGGGCAACCAGTTCGGGCCGCTCTGCCCGTTCACCCGCCCCCCGGAGCCGATAGAGCAGGTCCAGCCCGCGGCCGTGCTGGCCGATCTGACCGTACGTGTTTGCGAGCACGGCGATGGCGATTTCCGGCATCGGATCGAACGGCGGCGCGAGTTCCGGCGGCAGCGGGAGAATGTCCTCCGGGATATCGCCCAGGAAACACTCGAAGGTCGACACGGCCGCCTGCGGGTCGCCGTCGATGACCTGTCCGTAGGCGGCCTGGACGTAGACTTCGAACGAGATGGCCCGGTCGTTGAGGCTGCTCGCGGTTTCGAGAGCCTGCTCGAGGCAGTGGCGGGCGTCGGCTGCCCGTCGGGCTTTCGCAGCGGCAAAGCCGCAGGCTCCCCAGAGCACGGCCTGGGCGGGACGATGTCCGAGTCCAACCGCGGCGACAATCGCACGGTGCATCAGGTCGTCGTCGAGCCACGTGCTGAAACGGAACCGGCGTACGCACTCGACGACGAGATCGACCCACACACGCTCGCCGCCCGGCAGCACGTCCGGGTGGACGTGCAGCACGACGCCGGCGAACAGCGCCGAGGCGGTGGCCACCTGACGCCGCTCGGCGGCGAGGCGGGCGTTGGCCAGGACAGGCCCGATTGTCCGCGTCTGGGCCAGCAGCCACTGCCAGTCGGCGGGTGTGGCGCCTGTCACCAGGTCTGCCTGGCGGGCCGGCTCAGTCAGGACGAACCAGCCCGGGTCGCAACCGGGCGCCTCCGTGACATCTCCCGCCGCCCGTGCGTCGTCGAGCCAGCGCCACAGTTCCGTTGGGCGTGCCGTGCGGGACTCCACGAGGTCGTCGAGAGAGACCGGGCCTGCAGCCGCCAGAGTGAATGCCGCCGCGTCCACGCCCGTATACCGCCGGTTGCCAGTCATCCGCGAAGTCTGCCTGTATCTCGGAATGTTGTCAATTAACAGTATGTTGTCAGGAGATCAGGCCAGAGCCTGGTCTGTCCGAGCTGCGGGCTGTGGTGGCCTGGTCGTACCAATGATGACCTAACAGTATTGATATTCAATGGTTTACGCGAATCGAGCTGCGTCGGACTGGCGAAAGTTCCAGCCATGCGTCCGGCGGCACGATCCCTGCCTTTACGTCCGGCATGACATACCGGATCGACACCAGCCGGGACCCGTTGACCACGCGCATCGGATTTGAAGGCCTGCTCGACCACGAGGCTCTCGACACCGTTGTGGCACTGGCGGCGGCGGCGAGGCGCGAAGGCGCCGAGTCGGTCCGCCTGGTGCTCGGCGTCGGGAGTGAAGTGGACGGCGACTGCATCGCCCGCCTCAAGGCCCTCGACGCGTTCACGGTGGAGACCACATCGCCGTTCCTGGCGTACTGGTTTCACCAGGCTGGGATCCGGACCAACTCTCCAAAGGAATCATCATGAAGAAGATCATCATCGCCGCGTCTCTCCTCGCCACGTCGTTCAGCCTGATGCCCGCCGCTGCCTCGGCGCAGGACTCGGGATTCAGCCTGGGTGTGCGGGCGGCGTATGCCGTGCCGTTTGGCAAGGCCGGTGACGGCACCAACCTCAACGATCTGGCCAAGGGGGCTGTTCCGGTGCAGATCGACGCCGACTACCGCTTCACCCCGGAGTGGCGCCTCGGAGTGAGCTTCGCATACGGTCCCGTACTCATTGCTGACGAGGGCAAACGCGCGCTGGAAGCCACGGGATTGTCGGATGTGGGCGGCCACCGTCAGCAGGTGCTGTCGTTGCAGGTGGTCCGGCACTTCAACACCGGCGGTGCGTTTCAGCCGTGGGTCGGCCTCTCGGGCGGCTACGAATGGACCCGTTTCGCCGGCGCGAAACTGCCGTCGGGCAAAGAGACCGAGATCGGCCGGGCCGGCATCGCCGGCGCGATCACGATCGGCGGCGACTACTCGGTGTCGCCGCGCGTGACGGTGGGCCCGTACGTGGCGCTCGACCTGGGCCGCTACGGCAGGAATCTGGTCTGGGTTGAAGACGGCGACACCTCGTCATCGTCCATTGACGACAAGGGCCTGCACCAGTGGGTGCGGGCGGGCGTCAAATTGTCGTGGCGCTTCTGATGCCGTACGCAAGCCGTTCCGCGGGGAGGGCCGGTCCCTCCCTCGGCGGAACGGCGACTCGCGCCGCGCGCGGTGCGGTCATGCCTGTGCCAGCGGTCGCGCAGTCGCCCGAGTATCGAGCCTGGCTGGGCACGAGGTCACCGCGACATCATTCGCTGCGCAGCGCCTTCAGCGGATCGATGCGCGCCGCCCGTCGTGCTGAGTGCCAACCAGGCGCACACGTCACGGCGGACTGAACCGGCGGACCCCGGAATCCAGGATTAGGGGGGCCTAGCCCCGGGCGAGTGTAAAATGCCGCGGACGCCGCACCACACGACCAAGTGAGCGATGGAATGATCGTTATGTCCAACCGAAGACCCTGGGTCCGGCGTTCCATCTACGGGGTGTCGGGACTGGCGGCTCTGGTCGCCGTGGCCGCCGGCGCGCTGACGGCGATGGGCCTCCCGAGAATCGTGGCCGGCATGGCGGCCAAGGGCGTGTGCAGCGCGGCCTTCCTGGCAGGCCGCGCGCCTGAGCACCTGCTGGACGAAGACGTGCGGCCCGCCGACGCGGCGTTCGCGCTGGTCAGCGCTGCGGTCGACACGGCTCGACGCAGCGTCACGGCCCGTTTTGCCGGCGTGACGACGCGGCGCGCCGTGTGGTTGCCGGACCGCGGCTGCGTGCTGGATCTCGATCCGGCGCCGGTTGAGACGGCTGGCCCCACGCCAGTTTCGCGCGACGCCGGCGCCCCGTGGCCCGACGGCAACGCACCCGTGCCGGAGGGTGAGTGGGGCGCGGGCGTTGACGTGGCGGGTCTCGGGCGTGTGATTGACGCAGCGTTCATCGGAGCCGGCGACCCGTCCGCAGCGAACACGCGGGCCGTTGCCGTGGTTCACAAGGGTCGTCTGCTCGTCCTGCGAACGGCGCCCGGGTTCGGACCTGACACACCCCTCCACGGGTGGTCGATGACCAAGACGATCGGCGGCATGCTGATGTACAAGCTGGCCGTTGGCGCTGGGCTCGACCTGAACACGCCCGTGGTGGACGCTTTTCCCTCACCGCGCGAGCCGGCGTGGGTAGCCGACTGGCGCACCGACGACCGCCGGACGATCAGGCTCTCCGATCTCATGTTCATGCGGGACGGGCTTGCCAACATGGAGAGCTACAACGCCTGGGGCGCGGTCCCGCGGATGCTGTGGGGCGTGACCGATGCGCCGGCGTTTGGCGCCGGGGCCCCGCTGGGGGCACCTCCCGGCACGCGCTGGCGGTATTCGAGCGCCACGGCCAATGTGATGGCGGCCGTCGCCCGCGGGCGGTTCGAATCGGATCGCGCCTACTGGAGGTACCCGCGGCAGGCGCTGTTCGAGCCGATCGGCGCACGCACGGCCGCGATCGAAACCGACATTGCCGGGAACTGGGTCGCGTCGTCATTCGGGTGGGCCAGCGTGGTTGACTGGGCGAAACTCGGGGAACTGCTGCGCCACGACGGGCGTTGGGGAAACGAGCAGGTGCTGCCGGCTGGCTTCCTGAAGCTGGCGCAGACATCGTCGGTCGCGGACGGGGAAGGGCGAGCCTACGGTGCCCAGACCTGGATGGCCGGCGAGCCCGCATACGGCAACTGTAAAGGATACGGTCTGCCGGAAGATACGCTGGCAATGGGCGGGCATTGGGGGCAGATCGTCGCGGTGGTGCCGTCACGCGAAGCCGTGGTCGTGCGTCTCGGCTGGACGTTCAAGCCCGGGCAGTTCAACACGTGCCGGTTCGTCGCCGACGTCCTGAAGGCGCTGCCCGTGTCCTGACGCCGTTCAGGCTGGATCGAGAGACTCGGAGATGTCGCCACCCGCATCGAAGAGGTTGTCGAGCACGTTAGCTTTCATACAGGTCTCTCTTCCGATCCCGCGATCTCCTCACCGAGATGATGCGCACGCGCCGGTGCCGTTCGGTGACGCTGGCCGACCAGTGCTTCCCGCCGATTCGCCCGACGACGAGGGAGGACTCCCGGAACATCCGGCCGGCTCTGCCCGTATCAGAGGGGAACCGCCCACATAATGCCCGTATCCGTGACCCGTGGCGAAGACGTCGGGGCCAAGCCGGTGCCATCCGGCAGGAGATGACATGCCGAAGGGTTCGAGATCGTTCGTCCTCGCCGCCGTCGCTGGCTGCATGCTGGCGTTGCCCGCATTGGCAGCGCAAGAGCCCACGCGGAGCCTTGTGGACGTCAGGTGGCTGGAACGGCATCTTCAGGACCCCGGCGTGGTGATCCTCGATGCGTCACCCGCGCCGATTTACGCGGCGAAACACATCCCGGGCGCTATCCACGTCGACGCGATGACCTACGGTGGCGAGGAAGTGCCGGTGGCCGAGACGGAGCGGCTCTATCAGAGCTGGGGTGTCAGCCCCGGAAAGTCGATCGTACTTTATGACCAGGGCGGCACGTTCATGGCCACCCGGCTCTTCTTCGCGCTCCTCTATCACGGCTTCCCGGCGAGGGACCTCCTGATCCTCGACGGCGGGATGTCCAAGTGGCAGGAGGCCGGACTGCCCGTGACGCAGGACACCACGCCCGTTCCGGCGAAGGGCACCTTCCGCGTGAAGGCCTACAACGAGGAGGTGAGAGTCAGGCTTCCGGAGTTCCTGACCGCCTCCGGTGATCCCGTCAACAACGTGTTGCTCGAAGCCCTGGGCGCCGATTGGCATTTCGGTGAGGTGGCCCCGTTCGACCGGCCCGGTCATCCCCCGTACGGCGTCCTGTTGCCGAGTGCCGACCTGTTCAACCCGGACAAAACCTTCAAGTCACCTGATGAGCTGCGCCGGATGTTGCGGTACCTGAACATCAGGCCGGAGCAGCAGATCTACACCTACTGCGGAGGAGGCGTCGCCGCCAGCGCGCCGTTCTTCGCGCTGAAGTTCATCCTGGACTATCCCAGGGTCAAGCTCTACGCCGAGTCCGAGATGGGGTGGCTGAGCGACCCGAGGGAGCTGCCCTACTGGACGTACGATGCGCCGTTCCTGATGAGAGACTCGGGGTGGATGCAGTGGATGGGCAGCCGGATGATCAGGACGTTCCTGAGCCCGCGTGTCACCATCCTGGATGTACGGCCGGCGGATGCCTTCAATCAGGGACACGTGCCGTTCGCGCTGAACGTTCCGGCGGACGTGTTCAGGCAACACCTCGGCAATCCCGGAAAGCTCGCTGAGGTTCTCGGCGCGGCCGGCGTCGACGCGGCGCTGGAGGCTGTGCTGGTGTCGGGTGCAGGACTAACCCCGGACTCGGCACTGGCATTCGTGATGCTGGAGAAACTCGGTCAGAAGGCGGCATCCGTCTTCGTCGACTCGATGGACACGTGGGCGCAGCGCGGTTTCGCAGTGACGAAGGACCCGACCGCCGTCGGCCCCAGGAAGTCGCCCCGCGACCTGACCATCGAGCCGAAGCCGTACGCCGGAAACGTCCGGAGCGGTGTCGTCATTGCGGACCCGAAGGGCACCGCGGGGCTGTATCCGAAGGTCTTCATTGCGTCGGGCAAGACCCTGCCCGCCAGGAGCCAGGACGGCAAGGTCGTTCACGTGCCGTACACGGACCTGCTGAATGCCGACGGCACGCCCAGAGCAGCGAAAGACATCTGGAACACCCTGTCGAAGGCTGGCGTGCCGAGGTATGCGGAACTCGTGTGTGTCTCGGACGATCCCGGCGAAGCGGCCGTGAACTACTTCATCCTGAGACTGATGGGCTACCCGGACATCAAGATGCTGACGATGTAGCGGGAGGCGTCCGTTCGCGCAGGCCCCCATCTGCACTACACTGGGGACACCAGTCATGACCAGTGAGCAGCCGGGGAGCCCCGCCGATGGCGGGCTGGAGATCGGGCCGCGTGAACTGGGCGGCGTGCGGCGGTTCTCGCACGAAGCCATGGCCACGGTCTTCGAGGTGCTTGCTGAGCATCCGGACGCACAGTACGCCGCGCAGGCCGCACACGCGGCCTTCGACCTCGCGGATCGCCTCGAGCGCGAGCTGAGCCGCTTCATTCCCAACAGCGACATCGGCCGCATCAACCATCTGACGGCCGGCGGGCACACGCGGGTCAGCCCGTCGACGATGGAGTGCCTGGTGATTGCCCGCCACATGTTCGCGCTGACCGGCGGTGCGTTTGACGTGTCGATAGGTACGGGGCTGCCATCGCTCGACCTCGACCCGGAAGCCGGCCTGGTCCGGGCGTCCGCGAGCGGCGTCCGGCTCGACCTGGGCGGCATCGGCAAGGGGTACGCGGTCGATCTCATGGCCGACCTGCTCGAAGACTGGGGCCTCGAGCGGGCCCTGGTCCACGGAGGCTTCAGTTCCGTCCTGGCACTCGATGCTCCGGCGGGCCGTGACGGGTGGCCGCTGACGCTGACCGATCCCGGATGCCCGTCCCGCCGCCTGCACCGCCTCTCGGCCCGCCGGACGGCGCTGGGCGCATCCGGATTGCGCAAGGGTGATCACATCATCGACCCGCGTACGGGCGAGCCGGCGCGCGGAAGACGCGCGGCCTGGGTGGCGGTGCCATGGCCGGAGAGCGGCGGAACCGGGGCGCGCGCCGCCGGGAGCCCCCGGCCAGCGGCCGCGGCCGTCGCAGACGCCCTCACGACCGCCACCATGCTGCTCAGCGAAGACGAGATCACCCGATTGTGCGCAGAGAGCCCGGGCGTCGAAACCTGGATCCTGGCGGATCCGGCCGACGGCCAGCAGGCGCCAGCTCGCCTCATCCACGTCGGCGGCCCGATGCGTCCGTCGCGTGCCGGAGAGGCCGCGTCTTCCCTGGCCTGAGCGTCGTCGAAGGCAGGCCCGGCGTAGCGGCTGGCTCTGCAGGAAACCCGCGAGTATACTTCCCAGGATCGGCTTGATGACGTGCGTGATGCGGTCTGTGCGGGCCGCGAGCACGGGGCCTGACGCGGCAGACGGCGGTGTCGAGGCCGACGCCCGGTGGCGCTCCGCAGCGCAGGACGCAGAAGAGCAGGAGAGAACGATGGCTGGCGAGGACGACAAGGGCAAAGTGGCAGCGCGGATTCCGGCTGCAGGGCCGAAAAAGCTCGATCGGCGCGATGTGCTGAAAGGGCTGTCCACGGTTCCCGCGCTGGGTCTGTTCGGGTACGCGTGGCAGAAGCAGCGCCAGTACCAGCAGGCGAAGGTTGAGGCGGCGCCCGTGGCACCGGCCGATCTGCAGGAGGTCAACGTCGCGCTGATCGGGGCCGGGGCCCAGGGCCAGGTCCTGACGGACGCCATGCTCCGCATCCCGGGCCTGCGAATCCGTGCGGTGTGCGACGTGTGGACGGAGTACAACCAGCGGCGCGTCGTCAATCAGCTGAGGAAATTCAAGCACGAGGTCAACGCCTACGAAGACTACCGCGAGATGCTCGACAAGGAGCAGCAGCTCGATGCGGTGGTCATCGCCACGCCCGACTTCTGGCATTCGCCGCAGACGGTCGACTGTCTGAAAGCCGGCAAGCACGTCTACTGCGAGAAGGAGATGGCCAATACCCTGGAGGCTGCGCGGGCGATGGTGGTGGCTGCCCGCGACACCGGCAAGCTCCTCCAGATCGGCCACCAGCGCCGCTCGAACCCGCGCTACCTCCACTGCTACGAGAAGTTGCTCGGCGAAGCGAAGCTGCTCGGCCGGATCGTGACCATCAGCGGGCAGTGGAACCGGGCGGTGGCCCCCGACCTCGGGGCTCCCGACCGCTATGCGATCCCCGAGGCGCGGCTGAAGCAGTACGGGTTCAAGGACATGCACCAGTTCCGCAACTGGCGCTGGTACAAGGGTCTGGGCGGGGGGCCGATCGTCGATCTCGGCTCGCACCAGATCGACATCTACACCTGGTTCCTCGGTGTGAATCCCACGCACGTGATGGCCAGCGGCGGGCAGCTCTACTACGACCCGAAGACGCACGAGTGGTACGACACGGTCATGGCCATCTACGATTACGACACGCCGGCGGGCCCGGTGAAAGCGTATTACCAGACGCAGACGACGAACGGCAGCCAGGGGTACTTCGAGAACTTCATGGGAGACCAGGGGACGCTGCTGATCTCCGAGTCGGAAACCTACGGGGCCAAGCTGTACCGCGATACCAACGCGCCGGCCTGGGACGCGTGGGTCCAGCAGGGATACATCACCGCGCCCAAGGTCCAGGAGATGAAGGAGGCGGACGACACCGCGGTGCTGGACGTGCGCGAGTCGGTGTCGCCCGACGAACACGTGGTACCGATCGTGCTGCGCGACCCCTACCACCAGCCGCACCTGCAGAACTTCTTCGACGCCGTGCGCGGGAAAGCGACGCTCAACTGTCCTCCCGAGGCCGGCTACGAGAGTGCGGTCAGCGTGCTGAAGGTCAACGAGGCGATCGAGGCCAAGTCCAGGCTGGCCTTCACGCCCGAGGACTACCACATCTAGCGTGACGGTCGTGTCGCCTGGGGAAGGCGCCGGCACTCCGGCGCCGGGACAGGCGACGACGCCGTGCAGGGATCAAGGAGCATCGAGATGGAAGACGGGAAACTCCCCCGCTGGCCGATGATCGCGATCACCGTGCTGCGGGTCATGGTCGGCTGGCACTTTCTCTACGAGGGCATTGCGAAGCTGTCCTCGCCCACATGGTCGGCAGCGGGGTACCTGAAGCAGGCCCGGGGGCCCTTCGCCGAGTTGTTCAAGTGGCTCGCGGGCCAGCCCAATCTGCTCGCCAACGCGGATCTCATCACGATGTGGGGGCTCACGATCGTCGGGATTCTCCTGATCCTGGGCCTGTTCACGCGGCTCGCGAGCCTCGGCGGCATCGGGTTCATCCTGCTGTTCTACCTGTGCAACCCGCCGTTCGTGGGGTACTTCTATTCGATTCCCAGCGAAGGCAGCTACCTGATCGTGAACAAGAACCTGGTGGAACTGTGCGCGCTCGTCGTCATTCTCGTGACGGGCAGCGGCCGTTTCGCCGGACTCGATCTGTTCGTGAACCGCCTGTTTGGCCGGCGCCCCAAGCTGGCGACGGCGTAGCTGGATCGGCACCCGCACGTCGCTCGCTCACGCCGAGGCTGCAGTCGTGGCGCCAGGCCTGAGCCGGGCGCGTGCCCGGCACCGTCAGCGGATCATCACGGCTGCGATCGATCCCGGGGCGCCCGTCGCAACCGGTGTGACGCGTGTGTCACAACCGTTATCATGGTGGCGGCGCGTCTGACACCCGCCCTGACATCCCATGCGAACGCTTGAAGGTCTTTGGCTGGATCGCACGGCGCGTGCCACGCTGCAGGATCAGCTGGCCAAGCACATCAAGGAACTGATCCAGCGCGGCGTCATCGCGCCGGGCGAGGCACTGCCGTCGACGCGCGAACTGGCGACGGGACTGAAAGTGTCGCGCAACACCGCGGTGTACGCCTACGACCGCCTCATCAGCGAAGGATACCTGGAGACGTCTGCCCGGTCGGGTGTGTTTGTCAGCCCCTCGATCACGCTCTCGCGGCACTCGAAATGGACCGGCCGCTCGAGACCCGAGTCCGCCGAGCGGGCAACGCTGGCACCGGCGCCGCTGGACGCGCCCGCGCCGTTCCGCCCGAGCCAGCCCGACGTGTCGCTGTTCCCGCTCCTCGTGTGGAGCCGCATGCGGGGCCGCATCCTGAGGCGCGGCGGCCGGAATCTCCTCCATTACCAGGCGTCGTGCATCTCCGGATTGCCGGCGCTTCGCCAGAACGTGGCGGCGTACCTGCGCGACAGCCGTGGCGTGCGCTGCGACTGGAACCAGGTGATCATCACATCGGGCTCGCAGCAGGCGCTATTCATCCTCGCGTCGCTGCTTCTGCGTCCGTCGGATTCGGCCTACGTGGAGGACCCGGGCTATGTGGAGGCCCGGCTCGCCTGGCGGAACCGGGGCGCGGGGATCGTGCCCGGGCAGATCGACGAGCAGGGCCTCCGCCCACCCGAGAAAGACGCCGGGCCCATTGCGCTCATCTACACCACCCCGTCGCGTCAGTTCCCCACGGGCGTGTCGCTTTCGTTGCCCCGGAGGCTGGCGCTCATCGATTATGCCGGCCGCACGAAGTCGTGGGTCATCGAGGACGACTACGACTCTGAACTGCGGTACACGGCCCCGCCGCTGCCGAGCCTCCAGAGCCTGGATCAGAGCGGCCGCGTGATCTACGTCGGGACCTTCAGCAAGCTGCTGTTCCCGTCGCTGCGCCTGGGTTACGCCGTCGTGCCAGAGCCGCTGATCGATGAATTCAACGCGTTGAAGCACCTGATCGACGACCATCTGCCACTGGTGGACCAGGCCACGCTGGCCGAGTTCCTGGAAAGCGGCGGGTTCTACGCCCACATCAGGCGATGCCGGAGGGCCTATGCGGAGCGCCAGGCCCTGTTCCTGCGGCTCTTCAAGGCGTCGAACCTGCCGCTGGTGTTCGAGCACACCGATGGCGGGATGAACCTCACGGGATTCCTCCCCGAGGGCACCGACGATGGGCTGTGGTCGACGTGCCTGCTTCAGGCGGGGTTCGACGTGCCAGCGCTGTCTCACTTCGCCCTGGGCCCCACTCGTCCCGGCCTCGTCTTCGGGTTCACGGCGTTCAAGCCCGACGTCCTGAAATCCGCATTCGAGCGGATGCGTACCGCGTTGTCCGACGGGATTGGGGGCCTCACGCCGGCCCGTCAGGCCCGGCGACGCTCGATGGCCCTGAAGACCAGGTAGATGGGCGCTCCCGCCGCGATCAGGACGATGCCCAGCATGGCCTGCGAGAAGTTCGCCACGAACGTGCTCAGGACGATTCCGACAGTCGCGACCACGAAGAAGATCGGCGTGGCGGGGTACCAGGGGCACCGATACGGGCGCGGGAGCTCGGGTTCGCGGCGGCGCAGGATGATGACACCCGCGACGGCAAGGCCGTAGAAGATCCACGACGTAAAGACGTAAGACGTGAACAGCTGCTGGAACGTGCCGAACAGCGTGAACACGGCCGCGAACGCACCTTGGGCGAGTGTCGCGACAACCGGTGTATGGACGCGGGGGCTGATGCGGGCGAAGGACCGGAAGAACAGCCCGTCGTGTGCCATGGCCCAGTTCACGCGGGGCGCCCCGAAGATGATCCCGTTCATGGACCCGAGGATCGAGACGGTGATGAGCAGCGAGATGAGCAGCGCGGCCCCGGGGCCGAACGCGTGTTCGACGGCGGCGGCGGCAACCCGGTTGGTGGCCCGGATCTCGGCAGCCGGCAGTACCGCATAGTAGGCGAGGTTCACGACGAGGTAGATGGCAAACGTCAGGGCCGTGCCGATCAGGAGACTCCGGGGCAGTGTGCGCGACGGGTCCTTCACCTCGCCGGCGGCGAACGAGACGAAGTGCCACCCGTCGTACGCCCACAGGACGGCGATGAGCGCCACGCCAAACGACGCCCACGTGACGCCTCCGCTCGCGGCTGCCCCGTGTTCGACCAACAGGGCCGTGCTCCCGCGTGCATAGAGCAGCCCGGTCATCGCAATAATGCCCACAATCTTGGTCAGCGTGAGGGCGTTCTGCACGAATTTGCCCACCACGAGGCCCAGGCAGTTGAGGCCAACGAACACGGCGATGCAGCCCAGCTGAAACACGCTCTGCTGCCCCGGGGTGAGGCCGAGAATAGGCGCGGCGTACAGCCCGATGGCGGCTGCCAGCGTGGCGATGCTGCCGGCGTGAATCAAGGCCATGGCGCTCCAGCCGTAGACAAATCCGAGCGCGGGACCGTAGACCCTGGTCAGGTACACATACAGACCGCCGGCGGCCGGCAGGGCCGCGCCGAGTTCGCTGAGGGCGGCGGCGCCGCAGAGGCTGAGCAGACCGCCGAACGCCCACACGGCCACCACCAGCTTCAGCGAGTCGAGCTGCAGCGCGATGCTGCCGGCCATCAGGAAGATGCCAGACCCGATCATGATCCCCATGATCAGCGACACTGAGTCCCACAGGCCCAGCCCCCGCACCAGGCCTGTCGGGGCAGGCGGCGTCGCGTTGTCGGTGCCCGTGCTCTCGGCGGTCGTCATGGGTCGGTCCTCGTCCAGGTACTTACGTGATGGTGTCTACTCAGTGTCCGCCTCGGGCCGGTCGGCGTTGTAGCGCCGCACCAGGTCGCCCAGCGACTGCAACGCCGGTTCGGTCGATGCCGACAGGCGGTCCGCCACGGCGAGCGCGTCGCGTCGCGGCTCGTCCTGACCGAGCTTGAACTTACTCTCGATGCGGTCGATCTCGAGTTCGAATCCCAGGATGGCTGGCATTCGCCGCGTGATCTCCGAGCGGGGAATCTCGCCGGTCCGCCACCCGCCGGCCAGCGGCGATTCCATCCGGCTCGTCAACGTGTCCAGGCTGGACTCCAGTTCATCGTCATTCTGGACGCGCACCCGGCCGTAACAGTGCACAGCAGTGTAATAGTAGGTGGGAGGCATCTGCCGCGCGGGGTACCAGCTGGCCGACACATAATTCCAGGGACCCTCGAAGACCGCGAGCGTCGGCGCCGCGGTCATCACGAGGGCGTGCGCGTGGTCGTTGCTGCGGGCAAGATGACCGACCAGGATGCCGTGCGCCCCGCGGGAACGGTCGAGCAGCAGCGGCAGGTTGGTGACCAGCGGGCAGGCCTCGCCGTTGCTGATGAGTCGCGCCCACGGGTGACGATCGATCAAGGCAAACACGTCCTCAGGTCGTGGTGTCCAACTGGGTCTGACAAACATGGGGGCCTCCTGCGTGTGGGCGATCGGCGCGCGCGCCAGGGGCTCCGGCGTGCACGTGAGCCGAGGGCCGCGACGCGTCGTCTGGGGCGCGCCGCGGATCTTCGCAGAGGTACTGGTCCGAGGGAAGGACCAGAGACAATAGTGACGGTAGGTCCAGATGACGAATCGGGCTGGTCTCAACGACACGCCAGCATCTGGCTCTTGTGTGATACCAGCCCGGCAGCCAATCATCCGCGCGTATACGGTCGAGTGATCTCGCGTGCGGTAGACATTCATACGTGGCGGGTCTTGCAGAGGAGTTGGAACATGAAGATCGCAGTGGCAGTCGCACTCATCACCCTCGGGCCGGCCCTCGCGAGCGCGCAGGCCCCGGCTCCCCCGGGAGGAAAACAGGCCCGCACCGTCGCGGATGGATGCCGCTACGATCCGCGGCAGCCCAAGGTCAGCCTGTCCGGCACCGTAACCGACCCCTCCGGCGCGTCGATTCCTGCAGCGACGATTTCGATTCGGTGCGGGACGTTCCGCCAGGTCGTGCACACCATCGCGGATGGGACGTTCAAGTTCAACGTGCCGGCTGGCCCCTACCAGATCGACGTGGACGCGGCAGGATTTATCCCCACTGCGGAAACGATCGAACTGGCGTCGCCCGGCCCGCACAAGCGGGACATCACGCTCGAGGTGGGGGGATTTGAGAGCATCGTCACGGTGACGGCCCAGGGCGGGTTCGTGGCCGCCACATCGACCGCTGCCACCAAGACCGGCGCGCCGCTCATCGAAATCGCGCAGACCGTGTCGGTGATCACGCTCGATCAGATGAAGGCGCGCAACGTCCAGACGGTCAACGAGGCCATCGAGTACAGCGGCAGCGTGAGCGTCGACACCTACGGCACCGACTCGCGGTTCGACTACATCAGCATCCGGGGCTTCAACCAGTCGACGTACGGCCTGTTCCGCGACAATTCGCGCTGGCAGAGCGGCACGGTGTCGGGCCAGGTCGATCCCTACATGCTGCAGGAAGTGGACATCGTGAAGGGACCGAGTTCGGTGCTGTACGGCCAGAACACGCCCGGCGGCCTCGTGAACCTGGTCACCAAACGACCGACGAAAGACCCGCAGAACGAAGTGATTGTCAACTTCGGATCGTACGACCGGAAGCAGGTTCAGGCCGATTTCAGCGGGCCCATCGACAGTGCGGGCCACTGGCGGTACCGCCTGACCGGACTCTACCGCGACAGCGACACGCAGGTCCACGCGGTGCCCGACAATCGCAAACTGATTGCGCCCGCGCTCACGTGGTCGCCGTCGCCACGCACCACGTGGACGGTGCTGGGCGACTTCCAGCGCGACAAGACCGGCTGGGGCCAGTTCCTGCCGTCGGAGGGCACGTTCGTCGCGAATACGAACGGGACGATTGCCCGGGACTTCTTCACCGGTGAGCCCGGCTACGACTACTTCGACCGTGATCAGTGGTCCGCCGGCAGTCTCTTTGAGCACCAGTTCGGGACCTTCACGTTCCGCAACACGTTCCGCTACTCGAGCGTCAGTTACGACGGCAAGACGGTGTTCGGCGGCGGGCTGGCCAGTGACATGCGCTCGCTCTACCGGTTCGGGTTCGGCAACTCGCTCGACTTGTCCATGTTCACCACCGACACGCACGTCACGGCGCACGTGAAGACCGGGACCATCGATCACGGTTTGCTCGCGGGCGTGGACTACTCGCAGTCCGAGACGCTGCAGATCAGCGCGTTCGCGTCGGCCCCGTCACTCGACGTGTTCGCGCCGGTCTACGGCGCGTCGGTGCCTGCGCTCTTCACCTACGCCGACGTGAACCAGCCGACGTCGCTGCTCGGCGTGTACGTCCAGGACCACATGAAGATCGGCCGTCAGCTGATCGTGACCGTGAGCGGACGGCAGGACTGGACGACGTTGACCAATGAAGACCACATCGCCAAGACGACCGACGAACAGAAGCCGGGCAAGGCAAGCGGCCGCGTGGGTATCACCTATCTGAGCCCCATCGGCGTCGCGCCGTACTTCAGCTACGCGACGTCGTTTCTGCCGGTGGCGGGCACCGACTTCTACGCCCGCCCGTTCAAGCCGACCGAAGGGGTCCAGTTCGAAGGCGGACTCAAGTTCCAGCCGAAGCACTCGAACAGTTTCTTCACGGCGTCGATCTTCCAGATCTCCCAGACCAACGTGACTGTGCCTGATCCGGACAACGTCCTCAACTATCTCCAGCAGGGCGAAATCCGCTCCAGAGGTATCGAACTCGAAGCCGTTGGCAACGCTGCCGAGGGCCTGAACTTCCACGTGTCGTACTCGTACCTCGGCCAGGAAGTGACGAAGACCACAGACCCCACCGTGCTGGGCAAACGGCCGCCTCTCGCGCCGGACCAGTTGTTTGGCGCTTCGGCCGAATACACGATCACGAGGGGCGGGCTGACCGGGCTCGGCCTGGGCATGGGCGTGCGTTATGTCGGGACGATGGCCGGTGACGCCACCAATACCATTGAAGTCCCGTCCTACACGCTGGTCGACGCGTCGGTGCGGTACCTCTGGAAGAGCGTAGAATTCCAGGTGAGCGCCACCAACCTGACAGACAAGACGTACGTCGCGGTGTGCACATCGTCGTCGTACTGCAATTACGGATCGGCCCGCAAGATCCTGGGCACGCTCCGTTATCACTGGAACAAGTGGTAGACCGCGGGCCGGCCGGATCCTGAGCCGCAATCGGGCCTGCGACCAGGATTCGGCGCCGTCAACGGCTGCCTGGAGCCAGTATGCCAAGCCCTTCGGACGTCGCCGGCACGCCTCGGTCCGGCGACGATCTCGACCCTGACATCCGGCGGTTCGTCCGCGAGATGGGAGCCGCGTGGGCACAGCACCCCGGCTTTTCGTCCGCGTCACCGGCCGATCAGCGGCGCATCGCGGAACTGGTGCGCAAGCCCTGGACGTCCGGCGGCCCGTCAATGGCCGTCGTGGCCGAGCGCCAGATCCAGGGTGCCGCTGGTCCCATGAGGGTCCGGTGTTATGACCCCGGGCCATCGGGCCCGAAGCCGGCCCTGATCTACCTCCACGGCGGCGGCTGGACCATGTTCAGCCTCGACACGCACGACCGGGTGATGCGTGAGTACGCCGCACGCGCAGGGGTATGTGTGGTCGGCGTGGACTATCCGCTGTCGCCAGAGGCGAAGTATCCCGCGGCCCTCGACCAGGTGGTGGCGGCGGTTCGGGCGACGGCGGGCGGCGCGTGCGGCCCGGCGATCGACCCGGCGCGTCTTGCGCTGGGCGGTGACTCCGCCGGCGCGAACCTCGCCGTGGCCGCCGCCATGCGGTTGCGTGACGACGGCGAGGGCCGGCTGGTCCGGGCATTGCTCCTGAATTATGGCGTGTTCGATCGTGTCTCCTCGCCGGAGGCGCGCCAGCGGTACGGCGGTGAGGGCTACATGCTCTCGGCTGGCGAGATGGACATGTTCTGGGCGAACTACCTGCGCACCGATCGAGACGTCGACGACCCAATGGTCTGTCCCGTGAATGCCGACCTGCGCGACCTGCCCGCTGCGCTGCTCGTCGTGCCGCGGTGTGACCTGCTCACCGAGCAGAGCCTCCACATGGCCGATCGGCTGCGGGCAGCGGGCGTGGCGGTTCACGTGGACGAGTATGCTGGCGCCACGCATTCGTTTCTCGAGGCGGTGTCGGTGGCGCCCCTGGCCGATCGGGCGCTGGCCGACACCGCGCGTTGGCTGCGTAGGGTGCTGGGCGTGCAGAGCGACCGGACCTGACAGTGAGACAGGAGATGAGGACCATGAGCCGGACGATCCAGCGATGCGCCAGCCTGGCGGTGTTCGCGATGCTGTGCCTCGGAGTCGCCGCATCGGCGGCGGGCGTCCCCGCCGGCCGGCCCGTCGCGTCACTGCCATTCGATCACATCCTGCGCTACGAGGAACTGACCACCCTGCTGAAGCAGTGGGCTGCAGCACGGCCGGGTCTCGTGGAGCTCACGTCACTCGGTTCCACGCCGAAAGGCCGCCAGTTGTGGTTCCTCACCCTCACCAATCGTGAGACAGGTGCGGCACTCGAGAAGCCGGCGATTATCGTCGATGGCAACATGCACGCCAACGAGTGGAGCGGCGGGGTGGCGGCGATGCACTTCGCCTGGCGGCTCGTGCGTGACTACGGTACGGACCCGCGTGTGACCGAACTGCTCGACACGCGATCGGTCTACATCCTGCCGCGTCTGAGCCCGGACGGCGTCGAGGTCACGCTCACCGAAGGCCGGTTCATCCGATCGGTGGACCGACCATCCCCCGACGCCGTTCCCGAGGCGGGGCTTCACGCGCGCGACATCGACGGGGACGGGCGCAGCCTGTACATGCGCCTCCGGGATCCGAACGGCCCGTGGAAGGCCCATCCGGCGGATCCGCGACTGCTCGTTGCGCGCGAACCGGACGAGTCGGGCGGCGACTATTGGCGCGTGTTGCCCGAAGGACTGATCACGGGCTACGACGGAGTGACGATTGCCGACCCTCCCGCAGGTGAGCGCCTTGATTTCGGGCAGAACTTCCCGGGCGACTTGCGGAACAGCGGAGGCGGGGGGCAGGCTGGCGCGTATCCGACATCCGAGCCCGAAGTGGCGGCCTACGTGAAGGCCATCGCGTCGCGGCCGAACATCGTGGCGCACGTGACCTGCCACACCTTCGGCGGGCTCCACCTCACGCCGCCGGTCAACCTGGACGAGCGCCTGCCTTCGTCCGATCGCCTGGCCTACCAGGCGTTGGCCTCGAAGGCCGCTGCGCTGACGGGATACACGGCCATGTCGTATCTCGACCTTCGCGCCACCGATCGGGAGTCGTACATGCCAAGCGCGTTCGGCTGGCTGTACGACCGGCGCGGCATCTTCTCGTTCATCACCGAGTTCTGGAACCCGCTGGCGGCGGCGGGTGTGTCGTTGAAGGACACGACCGCGTCGGCCTGGCTCTGGGGATTCCACCCGATCGACGACGAACTGAAGCTGCTTCGCTGGAGCGATGCGCAGCTTCGCGGGGACGGCTTCGTCACGTGGCGTGCCTTCACCCATCCGCAACTCGGGCCGGTCGAGATCGGCGGATGGGATCTGATCCGGTACTGGTACAACGTCCCGTTCGACCGCCTTGAGCACGAAGTCGCACCACACAGCGAGTGGCTCATCTACCTGGGGCTGACGACGCCGCGACTGGCCGTGCGGTCGCTGACGGCGGAACCCGTGGGGCGCGGCCTGTATCGCGTGCGCCTGGTCGTCCAGAACACCGGCTGGATGCCGACCAGCGGCTCGCAACAGGCGGTGGACCGCCGCGTCGTCGGCGGCATCGTGGCTGAGTTGTCGCTCCCGGCAGGCGCCCGGACGGAGAGTGGCGACCTGCGGCGTCTGATCGGCCAACTCGAAGGCCGCAGCGGTCAGCGATCGACGGCGACGTGGTGGGGCTACGCGCCAGGCACCCCCGACCGAACTGCCGTCGACTGGGTGGTGGCGGCCCCCGGCGGCAGCACCCTTTCCGTGACCGTGCGCCACGACCGCGCCGGTACGGTCCGTTCGACTGTGACTCTTCCCGGAGATCTGAAATGACCCGTTTTTTCATCGCGGCTACCGTCGCGGCGTGTGTCGGGGCGGCTTCGCCTGTGCACGCCCAGACCCCCGCGCCCGAGACCGTCGGCCGCAAGCTGATCGAAATCTACCGCGTGGCCCCAGGACAGCACGAGGCGTTCCTGCGCGCGATCGCCCGCTACGACGAGGCGAATCGGAGAGGCGGTGTCGCGCCACGCCAGTTGTACGTCCACAGCGACGGTGCCAGCTGGGACTTCCTTCTGATCCAGGACGCCGACTACCCCGAAGGTAAGGGTGACCTCGTCGGCAACGCCTACAAGGAGATGGGGCTGCCGTCCGGCCCGCGGTTCTTCACTGAGTTCCGGAAGTTCATCACCGAGCACACGGATACGTTCGCCAGCGGCCCGACGACGGCCGAGGCCTACCTGGCTGCGCTCGACGCCACGCCGCGCGTGGCAGCGGACGGAGGTCCGGTGGCGGACGCCGGCCGCTACGAACTGACAACGACGGTGCCCCTCGGGGGCACGCCTCGTTGGGACTACCTGCGCATCGATCCCGGCGCGAGACGCCTCTACGTGGCCCACGACGCGACGGTCGACGTGCTCGATCTCAATTCGCGCACCATCATCGGGCGCGTCACCGGCCTGGCCGGCGCCCATGGGATCGCCCTGGCGCCCGAGATGCGGCGAGGACTTGTCTCCAGCGGCGACAGAAATGCCGTGGTCGCGTTCAGTCTGGACACGCTGAAAACCATTGGCGAGGTCAAGGTCGGCAAGGACCCGGATAGCGTGACGTACGAGCCGGTGACGCGGCGGGGGTTCGCGTGGAACTCCGGCGGTGCGGATGTCACGATCTTCGACGCCGAGTCGCTGAAAGTCGTGACAACCCTCGCGCTTGGCGGCACGCCCGAGTTCGCCGTCGCCGACGGCCGGGGCGCCGTCTTCGTCAATATCGAAGAGACGCACGACGTCGTCCGTATCGACGCCGCGAAGTCCGCGATCGTCGCCCGTCTGCCGCTTGCCGGGTGTACGGAGCCTTCGGCACTCGCCTTCGATCCGGCCACCCGGCGCCTGTTCAGCGCGTGCGGGAACGGCGTGCTGGTTGCCATTGACGCAGAGACTGGACGCGCGCTTGGCAAGGCGCCGATCGGCAAGGGGCCCGACACCGTGGTGTTCGACCCGGCCACGTCGCGGCTGTTTGTGTCGAGCAACGAGGGGTTCATCTCGATCCTCGATGCGAGCGGCACCGGTGTCCGCAGTATGGCCGTGGTGCAGACTCGTGTGACCGGCCGGACCATGGCCTTCGACGCCGCGACAGGTGGGCTGTTCGTGCCTGCGGTGGACATGCGCATCGACTGGGACACGCGCACCGCATCGTTTGCGAAAGACGGGCTGCGGCTATACGTGTTCGAGCGCCGCGTGCCGTGAAGATGGGCGCGGCCTGCGACCGATGAGCCGGCCGGCCCCGACGATGGTCCGCCTCCTTCCCATCGAACTAACCACTGGCGTAGTCCGGATCAGCCAGGGGACTGCGCAACGGACGGAACGTGACAACCGAACGAGACGAGAACCCCGACGCGGCGGCCCCGCAATCAGCCCCGGTACGGTTGTCGGCTGACGGCACGACGTGTGTGCCGGTGGCCTGCAACCACGACTGCGGCGGGCGTTGTCGCCTGACGGCGCACGTGAGGGGCGGCCGCGTCGTGCGCATCACGACCGACGATCTGCCGGACGACGGCGACCGGCCGCAGCTTCGTGCCTGCCTGCGCGGTCGTGCCATCGCCAGCCGGATGAACGACCCGCGGCGCCTGCTCTACCCGATGAAACGTGTCGGCGCCAGGGGCGAGGGGCGATTCCAGCGAGTGACATGGGCCGAAGCGATTGAGTTCATCGCGGCGCGGCTCGAAGGGGTCCTGCGGGACCACGGGCCGGGCGCGGTCTTCATTCACCACGGGAACGGCGACGAAGGCGCCATCAGCGGCGTCGCCGCCGCGCGGCGGCTGATGAATCTGCTCGGCGGCTACCTCGCGTACTACAACAGCTACACGTCCGCGTGCCTCAACTTCACGGCCCCGTTCATCACCGGTCGGCGCGACACCAGCTCGTACCAGACGCTCCCGCACTCGAAGCTGATTGTGCTCAACGGGTTCAACCCGGCCGAGACGATCTTCGAGACCAACTCGTGCCACTACATGGCCAGGGCCCGCGAGGCTGGCGCGAAGATCGTCGTCATCGATCCCCGCCTGACCGAGACGGCAGCGACCTTCGCGGACGAGTGGCTGCCGGTACGGCCGAGCACGGACGTCGCCCTGTTCCTGGCGATCGCGCACGTGCTCGTGACCGAAGGGCTTCACGACCAGGCTTTCCTGGACAGGTATTGCGTCGGGTTCGACGACGCCCACATGCCGGAAGGCGTGCCTGGAGGCCTGTCGTTCAGGAGTTACGTGTCAGGTGCCGCCGATGGCACGCCGAAGTCGCCGGAGTGGGCCGCGCCCATCACCGGCATTGACGCGGCAACGATCCGGCGACTGGCGATCGATTTCGGCACCCGCAAGCCCGCGCAACTGCTGCAGGGCTGCGGGCCGCAGCGTCACGCGCACGGTGAGCAGTCTGTGCGCGCCGGCATCACGCTGGCCTGCATGACGGGCAGTGTCGGCCGGCTGGGCGGAGGGTGGGGCGGAGGGGAAGGCGGCCGGAGGCTCGGCCTGTCACTCGGAGGTTTCCCGGTTGGGACAAACGGGATCAAGGCGAAAATACCCGTGTTCCTCTGGACCGACGCCATCACCCGCGGAACGGACATGACCGAGCGGGATGGCGTGACAGACGGACCGCTGCCGAGCAACATCAAGTTCATCTTCAACATCGCCGGCAACACGCTCCTCAACCAGCACGCGGACATCAACCGGACCGCCGCGCTGTTGCGTGACGAACGCCTCGTCGAGTGCATCGTCGTGTCCGACCAGTTCCTCACGCCCAGTGCGCGGTTCGCCGATCTGCTGCTGCCCGCCGACCACTCGCTCGAACGCAACGATCTCGCGTCGCCCTGGACAGGCGAGAAGTACGTCATCTTCGGCAACAAGGTCGTAGACCCGCCTGGCGAGTGCCGCCACGAGTACTGGTGGCTGAGTCACGTGGCGGAGCGGATGGGAGTCGGGCCCGCGTTCACGGAAGGGAAGAGCCGGGAAGACTGGTTGCGGCAGATCATCGCCGAGGCGCGCATTGCGGACCCGGCGTTTCCCGACTACGACGAATTGCGCCGTGAAGGACTGTATCGCCAGGCGCCCGAAGCCTACGTCGCGTTCGAAAAAGAAATCGCGGACCCGCTGCAGCACCCCTTCGAGACGCCCTCCGGCAAGATCGAGATCTTCAGCAAGACCCTCTCTGACATGGGTCACCCGGACATCACGGGCGTGGCGACGTACCAGCCCGCGCCGGAAGGGCCGGGTGCTGCGTTGTCGCGGCAGTATCCCTTGCAGTGCATCGGACCCCACGCGAAGACGCGCATCAACTCCACGTACGACGAGAACGAATGGATGGCGGAGGCCGAGGCCCGGACGATGTGGATCAGCCCGCAGGACGCGGCGGCGCGGAAGATCCGGGATGGGAACAGGGTGAAGGTGTTTAACGCTCGTGGCGCACTCATCGCGCAGGCGCGCGTGACGCGGCGGGTGCGGCCCGGCGTGGTCTCGATCCCGCAAGGCGCGTGGTACACGCCGGACGCGCAGGGCGTGTGTCAGCGCGGGTCGGTCAATGTCCTGACCAGTCAGCGGCCGACTCCGCTGGCGCACGGAAACGGGCAGCACACCATGCTGGTCGAGGTTCGGAAAGCCTGAGTTCGAAGGAGGATAGACGTGCCGGGCGGACAGATGGCGTTCCTCGTGGACGCCACCAGGTGCATCAACTGCAAGACCTGCGAGGTGGCGTGCAAGGACGTCAACGGCGCCGACATCGGCGTCAGGATTCGTCAGGTACGAACCTTCGAGGGCGGTGCCTTCCCCAACGTGTTTGCCTACGCCATCTCGATGTCCTGCAATCACTGCGAGGACCCGGCGTGCCTGCAGGGGTGCCCCGCGGGCGCCTACACAAAGCGTGTGACCGACGGCATCGTCGTGCACGATTCCGACCTGTGCATCGGCTGCCGCTACTGCACCTGGGTGTGCCCCTACGGGGCACCGCAATACGACGCGGCGACCGGACGTGTCCGCAAGTGCGAGATGTGCGTGGAGGAACTCGACTCGGGCCGACTCCCGGTGTGTGTCACCGCGTGCCCGATGCGGGCGATCGAGATCGGGGCCCTGTCCGACCTGGAGGCGCGACCTGGGGCAACCAGGCTGGTTCGCGGCGTGCCGTCCCCGGACGTCACGAATCCCGCGTGCGTGTACATCGTACGAACGGAGGCGACCGATGACAGGTGACCTGACGCAGCGGGAGTGGCCGCTGGTGGTTTTCACGCTGGGTGTCCAGGTCGCCTGCGGGATGCTGATCGCAGCCGTATTGGCTGACACCCTGGCGGGGCCAGGTGGAGCCGGCGCGGTTCGTCTCTGCGGCGTGCTGGTGTTCCCCATGGTGGCCATTGCGGTCGTTGGGTCGCTGTTCCATCTGGGCCGGCCGGCCCACGCGTGGAGGTCGATGTCGAACCTGGCGCAGTCCCGTCTCAGCCGGGAAGTCCTGCTCACGGCATTGTTCGCCGCCGCGGCGTTGCCCTACAGCCTGATGTGGTACGGCGACACGGCGACTCTGCGTGTCGTGTGGGGCGCGGCCACGGTCGTGCTCGGCCTGGCCGCCGTGTGGTCCAGTTCGTCGATCTATACCGTGCCAGCCAGGCCCGTCTGGAATTCAGGGTGGGTGCCGACATCGTTCTTCGGCGCAACCCTCCTGCTCGCGGGATCCGTGTCGGCGGGGCTGGTGCAGAGGACGGGTCCGCAGGCGATTCTGACAGCCTTGGCGGCCGCGATGTTTGCGGGAAGCATGCTGCAAATCATCTCGGCGTTCTGGATGATCGCCACGGCGTCGGCCGTCGCGGACCGCGCGTCGCGTTCCACCGGTGCCGACCTCGGGCTGGACTTCCATCGCCTCGCTTACCGATGGGAGTTTGCGCTCCACCTCGTTCTGGCCGGGCTCGCGCCGGCGGCCCTGGCGGTGTGGATGTCAGGTGCCGTGCGCAGCGGCGGTGTGTCTGTGAACGGCCCGGTCCTGGTGCTTGCGCTTGTCGTGCCTCTCGCAGGCATTGCCCTGGGCCGTCGTCTCATGTTCAGCCTGGGCATTTCGATTCCCCGCTTCTGAGGTGCCGTCATTCCTGCTGCCGTGCGGCAGGCGGAGGTGAAGTGCGATTCGCCATCATCGTCGTGATCGGCCTGCTGAGTGTGGCAACCTCGCCGGCCAGCGCCCAGGTCGCGGTGCCGCCGGCGCCGGCCGCAGCCGAGATCAATGTGGGCCCGCTGAAGAAACTCAAGTTCTCCGGGCTGGTCCAGGTCTGGTATCGCGCCGGCGACGCCGAGAATGCCGACTCGTTCCGAGTCCGGAGGTCCGAGCTCTACGTCAGTGGCGACCTGAACGCGCGCGTGAAGTTCCAGGTCATGATTGACCCCTCGAAGTCGTTGTCGCTGAATACGACATCCGCTGTTGTTGACGGCTCGACCGTCCTCACCGGGAGCAGCGTCAACCAGTCGGGGAGGATCCTGCAGGACGCTTTCATCAGTGTGGCTGTGGCGCCTCACGTCGAAGTCCAGGTCGGACAGTTCAAGGTGCCGCTGAACCTCGAGGGCCTGGCCTCGTCCTACGCGCTGCAACTGGTCGAGCGGAGCATGATGACGACCGAAAAGGCGCGGGGAGGTGCGTTCGGAGACCTTCGCGATGTCGGCATCATGGCGCGCGGAACGTTCGCCAACGGGCTTGAGTACCGCGTCGGTGTGTTCAACGGCTTCGGCTCACATCAGAACGGCCTGGACACGGACAGCCACAAGGCCGTCGCCGGCCGACTGGCGTACCAGACGCCGGTGGCCGGGTTGACGGTGGGCGGCTTCGGAGCGGTCGATCGCGACACGTCGACGGACCTTGAACGGACGCGCACAGGCGTTGACGTGGCCTATTCCAGAGGGCGGGGCTTCGTTCAAGCCGAACTCGTATCGGGAAAGGACGGCCCGCTGATGCGCCGCGGGTACTACGTGTCCGCCGGGTACCGGATTCTGCCGAAGGCCGACGTGGCCGTGCGCTACGATGTCTGGGATCCGGACACGCACGCCGACGCGACGGCCTCGAATGCGGCGGAGAAGGACTACAACGTCGCCTTCAACTACTATCTGTCCGATAACCACTTCAAGTGGCAGGCGGAATACCTGCACAAGAGTTTTAGCCTCGGCACCATGCCGAGCCGGAACGTCATTCTGTCGAATGTCCAGGTGATGTGGTAAGGGCCGGACCGGCATTCACGACGATCGTCGCACCCCGCGCCAGTGTAGAATACCGCCGACACCGAACGCCCCGCCCAGGTGAAGGACGGCATGCGCAACGCCCGGCGTAGCCTATCGTGTTCGACCCGTCCGCGGGTCCTTCTCGCGGTGGCCGCGGCCATGGTGCTCCTGGTGCCGGACGTCCTGCCTGGCCAGACACCGGGTCCACGGGCCCGGCCTCCTGCGCCAACCCCACGGACTATGAACCTGCCACACACGGTTGGAGCGTGGACGCGCGCCGAGACACCGCGCACGATCGACAAACGCACAATCTTCGACTACATGGACGGCGCGGGTGAGCTGTACCTGGCGTACGGCTTCGCCAGGCTTGATGTCTACGAGTACACGGCGCCCTCCGCCGCGTCGATCCTCGTCGAAATCTACTGGATGGACGATCCGGGCGGGCCGTTCGGCCTGCTATCGACGGACTGGAGCGGAGAGAGCGTGGCGCTTGGCACGCCCGTGCGGCCGGCGACCGACGTCTGGCAACGGCGTGCGCTGTACGGCGCCGGGCTGCTGCGCCTCGCGTCCGATACGGTCTACGCGCGGGTGATGGCCACGCGCGAGACGCCCGAGTCGCGAACGGCGGTGCTCGAACTGGGTCGAGTGATCGCCTCGGAGCGGAAGGTCATCCCCACGCCAGCGTTGCTGACCGCCCTCCCGTCGACGCTCGGCACGTATCAGCTGCGAAAGGACCGCACCTGCTTCCTGCGGTCACACCTGGTCCTCAACTCGCAGTACTTCGTCAGCTCGGAGGACATCCTCGACTTCGGGCCGGCCACGGATGCCGTCGTGGCACCGCTCGAGCCGCAGCCCCCCGACAAGGGGGCCAGGCGCGCGACCTTGCTCGTCGTGCGCTACGCGGGTGAGGCACAAGCCCAACGGGCGCTCGCACACTTCCTGCGCGCCTACATGCCGCAGGCGACCAGCGGGTCGACGCAGGCGGCGGGGACCGGACGGGTCGAAGACGGATGGACGGGGTACCGGAGAAGCGGACGGATCGTCGCGCTGGTGTTCGAGGGGCCGGATCACGCGACGGCCGCGGGACTGACGGACACGGTGATCCGAGCGATGGGGACGATCAAGGAACGGTGAGTGGACGACCACTCGGTCGGACGGTGGAACCGGCAAGGAGCACGAGACATGGACACGCGGCACACGCTGCACCTGACACGGCGGGACTTCGTGCGCGGGACGGTTGGCGCGGCGGTTGCGGCATCCATTGCGGGATGTCGCGACGACGCCGCACAGGCGGCGCCGGGCACGATGCCACGCCCGGCCAGGAACAGCCAGGTGGTCATCGTCCGCGACGAGCACGTACTCAACGCGACACATGACGTGGATCGGGCCATCCTGGATCGGATGCTCGCCGACACGGTGATGAGACTCACCGGCCAGACGACGGCGCGCGCCGCATGGCTCACACTCGTCAAGCCGACCGACACGATTGCCCTGGTGCCCACGCCGCACCTCAACCCGACCCACACCGAGCTGGTGGACGCTGTCCGGCGGGCGCTCATCGACGCCGGCCTTGTGGCCGAGCGCATCAGCGTCGGCAACCGAAGCGTCGACGTGGCGCGCGGCGCCACGGTCCTCATCGCCATGCCGGCGCTGAAAGCCCACTGGCTCACCGGCATCGGCACGGTGCTCAAGAACTACATCATGTTCTCCGGCGCGCCAACCCGCTATCACGATGCAGACAGCGCCAAACTGGGCGAAATCTGGCACCTGCCGGACGTGAAGGGCAAGACGAGACTCGTCCTGGTCGACGCGCTCCGCCCGCTGTGCGACAAGGGCCCGCAGCCGGACCCGCGATACATGTGGGATTACAACGGCCTGATGGCGGGCACGGACCCGGTGGCTGTGGACACGGTGGGCCTGCAGATCATCATGGCCAAGCGGCAGGAGCTGCGTGGCGAACCCTGGCCGATTTCTCCGCCGCCGTTATGCGTGAAGGCGGCCGACGAGGTCTACGGGCTGGGGACGAGCAGGATGGAGGAGATCAAGGTCGTCACGCACGGGTGGGCCAGGGATCTCCTGATATAGGCAAGGCGACGGAACCAATCCTGCCGGCTTTTCGTCCCTGTGTTGTGGATGCCACGCCCCCGTCGGGAGCGTCTTATGTCCCGGCCGTCCACCAGATACGGAGACACTGCCATGACGACACAGATGCCACGCCGAGGACCCGCACGCTATCTGATCGGCGGCATCGCCCTGGTTGCTGTCGTCGGCGGCACGGTTGGAGGACTCGCGCTGGTCGGCAAGGCGAGCCCCAAGTCGGATGCCCCGTCGGCAACGACGCCGGCGAAGCAGGAGCTGGCCGTGCCGGTCCAGGTCGAACCCCCGGTTCGCGGCGCGGTGTCGGCGGCCCTGACGGCGTCTTCGACGCTCGAGGCCGAACAGGTGGCCGATGTGCTGGCCAAGACGGACGGCCTCGTCACGCGCCTGCTCGTGGACGAAGGCAGCAACGTCGTGAAGGGCCAGGTGCTGGCCGAACTCGAGGATGCGGACAAGCGGATTGCGCTCCAGCAGGCGAAGCTGAAGGCCGACGCGGCGAAACGGGAATACGACCGCGCGGTCCGATCGCACGGCGACCAGCTCATCAGCCAGCAGGAGTTCGACCGGATCCGGAACACCAGCGAGCTGGCGGCCGCCGACGTGGACAGCGCGGCGCTGAACCTCAGCTACACGAAGGTCCTCGCCCCATTTGGCGGCCGCATCGTCGAGCGGGCCGTCGTGGCAGGCCGCCACATCAAGCCGGGCGAAAAGCTGGTGACCATTGCGAATCTCACGCCGCTCGTGGCCAGGGTCTTCCTGCCGGAACGGGACGTGGCGGGGCTCAAGCTCGGGCAGACGGCGGAACTCGTGCTCGACGCGGCGGGCGGACAGCGCCTGCCGGGACGCCTCACCAAGATCAGCCCGATCGTCGACACCAACACCGGCACCGTGAAGGTGACGGTTGAAGCCCTCGCGGTCACGCCGGCCGCCAGGCCCGGGTCGTTCGCCACGGTCCGCATTGTCACCGACACGCGGCGTGACGCGCTGCTCGTGCCCAAGAGCGCCGTCGTCCGGGAGGACGCATCCGACTTCCTGTTCGTTGCCGATGGAGACCGCGCACGCCGGCGCAAGGTGACGCTGGGTTACCCGAACAACGGCCGCATCGAAGTGGCGGCGGGCCTCACCGGGAACGAGTCCGTCATCGTCGCCGGACAGGGCAGCCTGAAAGACGGCGCCCGCGTCCGCGTCCAGAAGGCCGGTTCGTAACCCGGCCGTCACGTCCCTCAACCGGTCCATCACTGTCGCTCCCGCTCGGGGTCTGCCATGAGCCTCGTGACGCTCTCCGTCCGTCGTCCGGTTGCCGTCGGCATGCTGGTGGTCGCCGTGGCGATCTTCGGTGCCGTGTCGTTCACACGGCTTCCCGTCAACCTGCTGCCCGACATCTCGTATCCCACGCTGACGATCGAGACGCGTTACGCGGGGGCGGCACCGGCCGAGGTCGAGAGCCTCGTTACGCGCCCGATCGAAGAATCGGTCGGCATCATCTCCGGCGTCCAGCGCCTGACGAGCCGGTCGCGCAGCGGCCTGTCCCAGGTGACGCTCGAGTTTGCGTGGGACACCAACATGGACCTCGCGACGCTCGACGCGCGCGAGAAACTCGATCTCGTCGTGCTGCCGCGCGACGTCGAGAAGCCGGCCATCCTGCGCTTCGATCCGGCGAGTGATCCGATTCTCAGGCTGGGGCTGTCCGGCAAGGGCGACCTCGGCCGCCTGCGGCAGGTGGCCGAGGACGAGGTGAAGAAGGACCTCGAGTCGATCGACGGCCTGGCGTCGGTCAAGGTCGAGGGGGGCCTCGAGCGCCAGATCGAAGTACGTGTCGACGAGTCGCGCCTGGCGTCGTACGGACTCACCGTGCAGGATGTCATCACCGCGCTCGCGCGGAACAACGTCAACCTGGCCGGCGGGAGCATCTACGAGCACGAGGCCCGCTATCTCGTCCGCACGCTCAACGAGTTCCAGGACATCGACGACGTGGCGGCGACCATCGTGCGTGACGCGGCCGGCCGGCAGGTCACGCTGACCGACATTGCCCAGGTGCAGTGGGGGCATCGCGACCGCGAAGTGATCGCGCGCATCGATGGCGAAGAAAGCGTCAGCCTGAACGTCTACAAGGAGGGCGATGCCAATACCGTGGCCGTCGCGCGCGCGGTCAAGGCCCGCATGGACCAGGTCCAGAAGGCGCTGCCGCCGGGCCTCGCGCTCGCGACCATCTTCGACCAGTCGACGTTCATCGAAGGCGCCATCAGCGAGGTCATCAGCAACGGGTGGCAGGGCGGCCTGCTCGCGATCCTGGTGATCTTCTTCTTCCTGCGGGAAACGAAGAGCACAGCCGTCATCGCGCTGTCGATCCCCATCTCGGTGGTGGCGACGTTCATCATCATGCACCAGATGGGCCTGTCGCTGAACATCATGTCGCTCGGTGGCCTGGCCCTGGGGATCGGCATGCTCGTGGACGACTCGATCGTCGTGCTGGAAGTCATCGCCCGGCACCGCGAGCAGGGCAAGAGCGTGGTCCAGGCTGCCGTGGAGGGCACCAGCGAGGTCCAGGGCGCCGTCGTGGCGTCGACGTTGACGACCGTGGCCGTGTTCCTGCCCATCGTGTTCGTCGAGGGCGTCGGGGGCCAGCTCTTCAAGGACCAGGCGCTGACGGTGTCGTTCTCGATCCTCGCATCGCTGGCGATCTCCCTCACGCTCATCCCGATGCTGTCGGCCAGACTCGGCACCGCCGCGGTGCTCGAACCCCTGACGGCACCGGCGGGTCGCCTGGCCAGGACGAGACGATTCGTGTTCTACACGATTCCCGTGGCGATCCTGCGGGCGGTTCGTGTCGTCATCAGGACGGCCATCCGCCCGATCGGCTGGCTGCTCACGCCGCTCTTCGCCGCCTTCGGCTGGTTGGAGGCGGTGGTCTACCGCGCCTATCCGCGGGCGATCGTCGGGGCGCTCCGGCACCCCTGGCTGGTACTCGGCACCGCCCTCGGACTGTTCGGCCTGTCCGTAGCCGCCGTGGGCCGTCTGGGGGTCGAGCTGATTCCGCCGATGTCCCAGGGCGAGTTTGCGTTCGAGGTGAAGCTGCCGGAAGGCACGCCGATCGAGGTGACCGACCGTCTGCTGGCCGATCTTGCCAGGCGCGCCCGGCTCGTCCCGGGTGTCGGCACGGTGTTCTCGACAGCCGGCGGCGGCCGGGGCGGCGCCGACCAGGGTTCTCGGGCCGAGAACGTTGGCGAACTGCTCGTCCTGATGGCGGACCGCAACGACCGGGTGGTTGAAGAAGCCGGGATCGAACGCCTGCGTGCCACGATCGATCGCCTGCCTGACGTGGCGACCACGTTCAGCCGGCCGTCGTACTTCACGTTCAAGACGCCGGTCGAGCTCGAGATGTACGCCGACGACTACGAGGCGCTGCGGACCGCAGCGGCCGCCACGGTCGGGCGTCTGGGCGACGTGCAGGGCCTTGCCGACATCAGCTCGTCGGCGGAAGAAGGCAGTCCGGAAGTGCGCGTGCGTTTCAATCCTGACCAGCTGGCGCGCCTGGGCCTGACCCCCGAGTCGGTCTCGCAGACACTGCGCGCCAAGATCCGTGGCGAGGTCGCCACGCGCATCAGCGAAGGTGACCGCGAAATCGACGTCCTGGTCCGCGCCGCGGACGGCGACCGGGACGAGGTCAGCGACATCGCCGGCCTCGTCGTTCAGCGGCGCGACGGCGTGGCGATTCCGCTGCGCGCCGTCGCCGCGACGGAGATGGAGACCGGCCCGAGCGAGATCCGCCGGATCGGCCAGCGGCGCGCCGTCGTGATTTCGGGCAACCTGCAGGGGCGCGACCTCGGCAGCGTGACCGCCGACATCGATCGGCTCGTGGCCGGGATGGGCCTGCCGCCGGCGATCTCGGCGAAGATGGGTGGCCAGAACCTCGAGATCCAGACGTCGTTCCGGAGCCTCTTTCTCGCGATTGGCCTGGCCGTGTTCCTGGTGTACTTCGTGATGGCCGCCCAGTTCGAGTCGCTGCTGCACCCGCTCATCATCATGTTCGCGATCCCGCTCGGCGGTGTGGGCGTGGTGGCGGCGCTGCTGGCCACGGGGCATCGCGTCAGCGTCATCGTCCTGATTGGCGTGGTCATGCTGGCAGGCATCGTGGTCAAGAACGCCATCGTGCTCGTCGACCACGTGAACCAGCGGCGTCGCGAAGGGCTCTCGAAACACGATGCCCTGGTGGAGGCCGGACGCGTCCGCCTGCGGCCGATTCTCATGACGACGTTGACGACGATTCTCGGCCTGATCCCCATGGCCCTGGGCCTTGGCGAGGGGGCGGAAATCCGCGCGCCCATGGCGGTCACGGTCATCGGCGGCCTCGCCATCTCGACGCTGCTGACGCTGATTGTCATCCCGACGATGTACTTCGTGATCGATCGGAAACGGTACGCACCCGATGCCGGGACCGGGGCGGCGGGTCGCTGACGCCGGACAGAGACGGGGAATACACTATGCGCCTCGCCGAACTTTCCGTGCACCGGCCGGTGGCGACCTTCATGGGGCTCGTCAGCCTCGTCGTGCTCGGTGCCGTCGCGGTCATGCGTCTGCCGCTGGCATTCTTGCCGACGGTCGACGCCCCGTTCATCGCGATCTCGGTGCCGTATCCGAACTCGAGCCCGACGCAGGTCGAGCGCGAGGTGGTCAAGCCGCTCGAAGAGGCGCTCGCCACCCTCTCCGGGGTGAAGAAGCTGACCTCGACCGCCAGCGCCGACTCGGCGCAGATCCAGCTGCAGTTCAGCTGGGGCCAGTCGATCGACATGATCCGGCTGAAAGTCGGCGAAAAGATCGATCAGGTGCGGAAGGACCTGCCGGCCGACGTCGAGCGCATCGACATCCAGACGTTCAATACCGCCACGATTCCCGTCGTCGAGGCGCGCGTGGCCGCGCCGGGCATCGACCTGTCCCGCAACTACGACCTGCTGGAACAGCGCGTGGTCAACCCGATCAAGCGTATTCCAGGTGTGGCCCGCGTCGAATTGAACGGCGTCGCGCCGCGCGAGGTGCGGATTGAGCTGCTGCTGGACCGCGTCAGAGCGCATCGCCTCGACATCGGGGCACTGGTGGAGCGGCTCCAGGGCAACAACCTGAACGTGTCGATCGGCAAAGTCACCGACGGCCAGCAGGTCCTTCACGTCCGGACGTTCGGGACGTTCGATGACCTCGATGCCATCGCACATGTCCCGGTGTCGCCCGGACCCCAGGCCGGCGGGGCTTCGGGGCCGGCCGCCGGCATGATCCGCGTGCGGGACATCGCCGAGATCACGTACGAAGAGCCGAAAATCGACTTCGGCCGCCACCTGGATCGCAAGTTCGCCGTGGCCCTGATGGTCTACAAGGAACCCACGGCCAACACGGTTGATGTCGCTTCGGCCGTGACGCGGCTCATTCGGGACGACCTGCCGGACGACCCGCTGCTGAAAGGCATCAGCCTGTTCGTCTTCCAGGACCAGGCCGACGAAATTCTCAAGGGCATCCGCGGGCTGACCGAAGCCGGCCTCGTCGGCGGTTTCCTCGCCGTCGTCGTGCTCTACCTGTTCCTGCGCCGTGTCGACACGACGTTCATCGTCAGCCTGGCCATCCCGATCTCGATTATCGCCAGCTGCACCGTCCTGTACTTCCTGGGCAAGAACCTCAACGTGCTGTCGATGATGGGCCTCATGCTCGGCGTGGGCCTGCTGGTCGACGATGCCATCGTCGTCCTGGAGTCGATCTTCCGGTACCACGAGAAGATCCCCGACCCGAAACGGGCGTCGGTGCTGGGCACCTCGGCCGTTGCCATGGCCGTCGTCGCGGCCACGGCCACAACCGCCATCGTGTTCCTGCCCCTCATCGTCGGCGAGAAGACCGAACTGCAGGTGTGGCTTGGCGAAGTCGGCATTGCGATCACGCTGACGATCTTCTGCTCGCTCCTCGTCTCGCTCACGCTCATTCCGCTCATGGGGTCGCGCATGCTCAGCCGGAGGGCCTGGCACAACCCCCGCTGGATCGAGTGGCTCACCGATCGGTACGCCAGCGTCATCGGCTGGACGTTCCGGCACCGTGCCGTGACGTTCGCCGCGACACTCGTGGTGCTTGCCAGCATCGCCGGACCCTTCGTCCTCGGCCTCGAGACCGCCATGTTCACCGGCGGCCGGAACGACCGGATCCGCGTCCAGTACGACTTCCAGGACTTCCACTTCAAGGAGGACGGCGAGCGCGTCGTCAGCCGCGTGGAAGAGGCGCTGTACGCCCACGAGAAGGAGATTGGATTCGAGTCGGTCTATTCGTACTTCGGCGAAAACGAGGCGGCGACGACCATCACCCTGATCCGGAAGGACATGAACGACCGGGAGGCACGGGAATTCAGGAAACGGATGCGGCCTTGGTTACCGGACATCCCAGGCGTCCGTCTGCGCTTCGACGAAGAGGACTCGCAGGCGGGCGGGGGGTCGACCAGTTTCACCGTCAACCTCTTTGGAGACGACATGCATGTCCTTGAGCGCCTGTCGACCGAGGCCGACGCCAGGTTGTCCGCCGTGCCGAATGTCGAAGACGTCAAGTCGTCGAGCGAAGACGGCCGCGAGGAGGTCCAGGTGTCCCTGGACCGGGAGCGGGCGGCGCGTTACAACCTGGCGCCGCGCGACCTCGCGCAGACCTTCGGCTTCATGTTGAGCGGGACGCGACTGCGTAAGTACCGGGCGGGCGACAAGGAGGTCAACGTCGTCCTGTCGCTGCGCGAGCAGGACGTGCAGCGCGCTGACGACCTCAAGAACCTGACCCTGGGCGGCGATCGCAGCCAGACGGTGGGCACCCTCGCCAGTTTCTCCACCGTCAGGCGCGCCAAGGCGATCGAGCGGGAAGACCGGCGGACCCGTGTCAGCGTGCGGGGGACCTACGAGGGCAAGAACTTCAGTGATGCCCAGGGGCAGATCCGGAAGGTCATGAACGACATGGCGCTGCCGCCGGGCTACAGCTGGTCGTTCGGGCAGCGGATGGAGGAACAGGACGCCCAGAACCGGCAGATGCTGGTCAACATGATCCTCGCCCTCGCGCTGGTGTACCTGGTGATGGCCGCGTTGTTCGAGTCCATCGCGCACCCGATCGCGATCCTGATCTCCATCCCGTTCGCGCTGTTCGGGGCGGTGTGGTTCGACTACCTGACCGGCACGCCGTTCGGCCTGATGTCGCAGATCGGCGTGCTCATTCTCATGGGCATCGTGGTCAAGAACGGCATCGTGCTCGTGGATCACATCAACCAGTTGCGCAGGGACGGGCTCGGCCGGCACGAGGCGATCCTGCTGGGCGGGCGCGAGCGGCTCCGCCCGATCCTCATGACCGCAGCCACGGCGATCCTGGGTCTGGTGCCCCTGGCGGTGGGAGATTCGGGCGTGAGCGGGGCGTACTACTACCCGCTGGCGCGGACGGTCATCGGCGGACTGACGACCTCGACCATCCTGACGCTGGTCATCCTGCCGTTCATCTACACGCTCGTCGACGACGTGGCGGTCTGGCTGAAGACCGTCTGGCACCTCGGCGTGTCTGGTGTGGCTGCGCCCGCGCCGGCGCTGTCACAGGCCGACGCAGGCGCGGGAGAATGAGCCTCGTTAGAAGTAGAAGATCTGGAGTTGCAGCACGGCGATCGTGCGGTCGTCCTGTCCCTCGATGTGGAGCCGGCCGACGGCCAGTTTGACGTTCCGCTGGTGCCCGGCCATCCAGTAGGCCACGCCGACCATGGCCTGATCCTGGTCAGGCGTGGCGTCGTCGGCAAACCGGCGCGCGTGGTACTGCACGAACGGCGTCACCCGCCGGTTGAAGAGATGATATCCGCCTTCGAGGAGAATCGTGTCCTGTTCGGGCACGGCCTTGAGAAGCGCCCCGCCGTCGTAGTGCATCCAGTTCGCCTGCAGCGTCACGCCCTGCCGCCTGGCCGCCAGAGGCAGTTCGGCGAACACGTCGGCGGCGTAGATCCGATGGTCGTCCTGGATATCGAACGACGCACCGAACCCGACCTGCTTCTTTGCGCCCTGGAAGGTACCCGCGTAGAAGAACCCGGTTTCTGCGCCGAAGGGGTAGTACACCACGCGCCCCGAGATGCGGAGCGGATTCGTGGCCTCAGGGCCCCGCAGGCCCTGGGTGACGGCGAGGCGGTACTCGAGATGCTGCTTCGCCGGGTATCCCCGCACCTGAAGGCCGTAGTCGCGGCCAACACGGCTGGCGATGGGGCCGGAGTGCACGAAGGAGTAGGGACCGTAGTCAACAGCGAGCAACGAAGCCGCCGACTGCGTCCCGTTTCGGGAGACCGGCGTCATGATCATACCGGCGTCGACCTTGAACGCTTCGTTGTGGGTGTAGGTAACAAACGCGTCCTGGATGAAGACGTCACCCGCGTCTTTGACCCCTGACGTCGGGCCCGGGTTCGGGTTGCCTTTGCCGAGATTCGCACTGTCGGTCTCAAAGAAGAACGACCAGCGCTCGCTGATGGCGCCGCCAAAGAGCACGCGGAAACGTCGCAGGTAGAGGTTGGTCGAGGTGTCCGAATGGTCGGCGGTCTCGATCATCTCGGTCTGGCCCTGTGCCAGGAACCCGATCTTGAGATTGGCCTTCCCGTCCTTCGACTCGATCTGCCACTGTGCCGACGCCGGCACCACCCACGCGACCGATGCCGCAATGACCGCTGCCCCAATGATTCGCCTGCTGCCCATCGTCGCCTCCCGCGGGTGTGGTCCCAACGCCCGCGTTCACTCGAGTTGTCGCGTGAGAGTGTCTCCGAGAGTGTTCCCGCGAGACGTGACACGTCCTTCAGGGGCCAATCGGCCGGCGCCGACACATCTTGAACACCGGCGAACGCAAGCCGCCATACTACCAACCCTCTGAAGATCTTCCTAGCCGGGCCGGCTGACCGGGGCAGGATGCTACAGAAGGCGGCGTAACGTTCCCTTCGGGGTTTCGCGCCAACGCCGCGAACTCGTAGAATGCCCGTGTGCCAACCGGCGACCGTCCAGGACGGGACGTATGCCGGTTGGCCACTTTGGGATCAACGGCGCCCTGGGGGACTGCAGATGAGCTGGTACGAGGACATCCCGAAGGTCGAACTTCACGTGCACCTCGAAGGCGCCATTCCGCACACGGCCCTGTTCGAGCTGATCCGGAAGTACGGGGGCGATCCCTCCGTGCCCGATGCGGGCGCCCTGGCCCGCCGGTTCGTCTACACCGA
Organism: uncultured Vicinamibacterales bacterium; assembly: GCA_964372095.1. Taxonomy (GTDB): domain Bacteria; phylum Acidobacteriota; class Vicinamibacteria; order Vicinamibacterales; family JAKQTR01; genus CAYJPV01. Next base: position 87,727 of record CAYJPV010000004.1, read on the forward strand.
CTTCCCGCAGTTTATCGAGACGTGGATCTGGAAGAACGGCTTTCTCCGCGAGTACGAGGACTTCGCCTTCATCGCCGAGATGGTCGCCCGCGACATGGCGGAGCAGAACATCCGCTACGCCGAGATGTTCTACTCTCCGTCCCCATTCGTGTCGCGGGGCCTCTCTGTCCAGGGCGTAACCGAGGCCGTCCGCACGGGGCTGTCACGCGTGCCGGCGATTGAGGTCGCGCTGATTGCCGATCTCGTCAGAAACTTCGGCCCCGAAGCCGAGATGGCCACGCTGGCCGCGCTGAAGGACGTCAGGACCCTGGGGGTGGTTGGCATCGGCATCGGCGGGTCGGAACACCAGTTCCCGCCCGCCCCTTTCAAACCGTTGTACGAGCAGGCACGGAACATGGGCTTTCACACGACGGCTCATGCCGGCGAAGCCGCCGGAGCCGGCAGCGTGTGGGACGCGATCCGCGTGCTTCAGGCGGAGCGGATCGGCCATGGCACCCGAGCTTGCGAGGACCCTGAGCTGGTGCAATACCTCGCCGATCACCGCATTGCCCTCGAGATGTGCCCCATGTCGAACGTCCGAACCCGGGTCGTACCCAGCCTGGCAGAGCACCCCATCCGGCGTTATCTGGAGGCTGGGGTGGTTGTCACCGTCAACACCGACGACCCGACGATGTTCCAGACTCGCCTCAGCGAGGAGTACCGCCTGCTCGAACAGGAACGTGGATGGACGAAGGCGGACATCTGCAGGACCATCCTGAATGCCATCTCGTCGTCGTGGTTGCCGGACGATCGAAAAGCATCGCTCGCCGCGGAGTTCGGGCGCGCGCTGAACCCTGAAGCGGGTTCGTAGCGGAGCCGGGACCGAATCGGCGTGCCGGATCGTCATAACGGGACTGTGTTACGATTCCCGTCCGAACGCCCCACAAACCGGCAGCCGCCCCCGTCAGGGGGACGCCCATGAAGATCGCCATCGTCGGGACCGGCATTTCCGGTCTGGTCTGCGGATGGTTGCTGCAGCACGACCACGACGTCACGCTGTTCGAGGCCAACGACTACATCGGGGGGCACACCCACACGGTGCCCGTGGACGTGTCGGGCCGCCGGTACGACGTCGATACCGGCTTCATCGTCTACAACGAGCGAACCTATCCGGCTTTTACCGAGATCCTGCGCCGCCTTGACGTGCCCACGCAGGCGACGGAGATGAGTTTCAGCGTCCGCTCGGATGCCGACGACCTGGAATACAACGGGTCGACGCTGAACAGCCTGTTCGCCCAGCGCCGCAACCTCATCCGGCCGTCGTTCCTGCGCATGGTGCGCGACATCTTGCGGTTCGGGCGCGAGGCGCTGCCGGCCGTCCGAGACCAGCGCGCGCAACAGACCATCGGCGAGTTCGTCGCCGAGCGGCGCTATGGCCAGGCGTTCGTGGAACACTACCTGGAACCGATGGGTGCGGCGATCTGGTCGTGCCCGCTCGGTACGTTCCGCCAGTTTCCGCTCCGCTTCGTCGTGGAGTTCATGCACAACCACGGGCTGCTGACCGTATCCGGACGTCCCCAATGGCGCGTGGTCTCCGGCGGATCGGCACGCTACGTGGACGCCCTGACCGCCGGATTCCGCGATCGGATCCGTCTGCGGACGCCCGTGAGGGCGATCCGGCGCTCTGGCACTGCCGTTGAGGTGGCCACCGACAGCGGGCCGGCTGCCTTTGAGCATGTCATCGTGGCGTGCCACAGCGACGAAGCCCTGGGACTGCTGGCCGACGCGTCACCCGTGGAGCGCGAGTTGCTGTCGGCCTTCCCGTACCAGGCGAATGATGCCGTCCTGCACACCGACCCTTCGGTGCTTCCGCGCCGGCGCCGCGCGTGGGCGTCGTGGAACTACCGCCTGCACGCGGGAGAAGAAGACCGATCCACTGTCACCTACAACATGAACATCCTGCAGGGGCTCGACGCGCCGGAGCCGATCTGCGTCACCCTGAACGACACCGCACGCATAGACCCTGCGCGCATCCTGGGCCGCTATCAGTACGCCCATCCCGTGTTCACGGCGAACCGGGCCGATGCCCAGCGACGTCATCTCGAGGTGGTCAACGTCAACCGCACCTCGTTCTGCGGGGCGTACTGGCGATACGGCTTCCATGAAGACGGCGTGCAGAGCGCCTTGGCGGTCTGCGGGGCGCTGGGCAGGACGCTCTGACATGCACAGCCGCCTGTTCGAGGGCCGCGTCCTGCACACCCGCCTGACGCCGGCGCGGCACGCGTTCTCGTACCGCGTGTTCATGGTGTACCTCGACCTGACGGAACTGGACGCAGCGTTCCGGGGGCGGTGGTTGTGGTCCGCCCGGCGCCCGGCTCTGGCCTGGTTCCGCAGGGCCGACCACCTCGGCGACCCGGCCCGGCCGCTCGACGACGAGGTGCGGAGCCTGGTGGAGGCGCGTACGGGGTTCCGGCCGGCCGGCCCGGTGCGCCTGCTCACCAACCTGCGCTACTTCGGGCACTGCTTCAATCCCATCAGCTTCTACTTCTGTTTCGATGCGACGGGAGGCCTGGTAGAGGCTGTCGTCGGGGAGGTGGACAACACGCCCTGGGGAGAGCGCCACTGCTACGTCCTGGACATGCGTGCGATCCCGCGTGTCGCCGGAGTGCGGACCGTCCGGTTTCCGAAGGTGTTCCATGTGTCGCCGTTCATGCCTCTCGACATGGAGTATGCGTGGCGCATCTCGGACCCCGGCGACACGTTTGCGGTGTCGATGGACAACCTCCGGGACGGGGCGGTCGTCTTCAATGCGAGCATGGCCCTCGAGGCCAGGCCGATGTCGGGCCGGTCTCTCGCCAGGGCCTTGATGGCCTACCCGCTGATGACCGTGCAGGTGGTCGTCGCGATCTACTGGCAGGCGCTGCGGCTGTGGCTCAAGCGTATCCCGTTCTATCCGCATCCCGGGCCCGCCATCGCCGGGCCTCGGCCATCCGGATCCTCGACGGCCCCGCCTGCATCATAACGACGATGAATGCCGCGTCGCAGACACGTTCTCCCGAGGAGTCCGGAATCGATCAGGCCATTCGGCACGCGGTACCGCGATGGCCGGATTCCTGGTTCCGCTCACTGGTGCACTCGAAACTCTCCGGGCTTCGTGGCGGTGCCGTCACGATCGCCGAAGGCGGCGCACACCGGGCCCTTGGCGACTTCTCGCCGGATGCGCGGCGGGGACGGATCGATGTGCACCACGCCGCGGTGTACCGCCACCTGGTACTCGGCGGCAGCCTCGGCGCCGCCGAGGCCTTCATTCGCGGCCACTGGTCGTCACCGGATCTCACGGACCTGCTGCGGGTCTTCGCCCGCGATCTGACTGCCGGCGATCGCCTGGAAGCAACCGGCGTCGTGGTTGGCGCAGCCGCACGCGTCGGTCACTGGCTCCGCCGCAACACGCGGCGGGGGAGCGCGTCGAACATCCACGCGCACTACGACCTGGGCAACGACTTCTTCCGCCTGATGCTCGACCCGACGATGGCCTACTCCTGCGGTGTGTTCGAGACGCCTGACGCGACGATGGAAGAGGCGTCGGTGGCGAAGTTCGATCGTGTCTGCCGGAAACTGGCGCTGCAGCCTGGCGATCACGTCCTCGAGATCGGCACGGGCTGGGGCGGCTTCGCCCTGCACGCCGCGGGCCGGTACGGCTGCCGGGTGACGACAACCACGATCTCTGCCGAGCAGCACCGCATGGCCTCCGAGCGCATTGCCGCGGCGGGCCTGACCGATCGTGTGACGCTGCTGCAGCAGGACTACCGCGACCTGACGGGAACCTACGACAAACTCGTCTCGATCGAGATGATCGAGGCCGTCGGGCACGAGTTCCTCGACGGTTTCTTCCGTGTCTGTTGCGATCGGCTGCGCCCGGATGGGCTGGGTGTGATTCAGGCGATCACGATGCCGGATTTCCGCTACGAGCAGTACCGGCGATCGGTGGACTTCATCAACACGTACATCTTCCCAGGCGGCTGCCTGCCGTCGCTCGGAGCCATGACCGGGGCGATCGGGCGGGCCACCGATTTCCGGGTCGTGCACCTCGAGGATCTCACGCCACACTACGTGACCACGCTGCAGCGGTGGCGTGAGCAGGTGGTCGAGCACGAGGCCGAGATCCGGGCGCTCGGGTACGACGAGCGTTTCCTGCGGACCTGGCACTACTACCTCAGCTATTGCGAGGCCGCCTTCGCCGAGCGATACGTGGGCGACGTGCAGATCACGCTGGCGCGACCGCGCTGCGCGCTTGACGCGCCGCTGCCGGCTCTCGACGAACCGGCGGCCTGAGACGGTCTCGACGCGACGTGCAGCGACAGGGCGTCAACGGCGTTCGACGGCGAGCAGCGAGACGTCGTCACGCAGGCGCTCCCCGCACCAGCATCTGACGTCGGCGGCGATGGCGTCGAGCCCTTCCCGTAGTGGCCGGCCTCTGTGTTGGTCGACCGCCGCGAGCAGGCGATCGATCCCGTAGTCCTGCTCGGCTTCGTTCAGCGCTTCGATGACGCCATCCGTGTAGAAGTACAGGCGGTCGCCTGGTTCGAGGACGAGTTGGTGATCCTCGAACGCCGCGTCGTCAAGCATGCCGATGGGGAACCCGCCGCCAGGCACGAGCACAGGCTGCCCCGCACGGGGGAGCCGGATCGGAGACGGATGGCCCGCGATGACGTACCGGACGTCTCCGGACCGGGGATCGACAATTCCGTACACCAGCGTGAAATACTGCCGAGACCGGTCCATCGGGAACTGCCGGTTCAGCCGTGCCGCCACCCGGGCGGGGGGAACCACCGTCGGCGCATCTCCGAAGTTCCCGCTGAGCAAGGCGCCCTCGACGGCCGGCGACAGCACGTGGTTGAGCGTGAACGATAGCAGTGCTGCCCCCACGCCGTGGCCGCTGACGTCCAGGAGGTAGATCCCCATCCGGCCGTCAGGGAACGGGACGATGCCGACGGCGTCGCCGGCGAGGTCGTCGCAGGGGAGGAACACGTGCGCCAGGCGCAGCGAGGCGACCTCAGTGTCCTGCGGAGGCAGCAGCGCCTGCTGGACGCGCGCGGCCATCCGGAGGTCTTTCTCCATGGCCTCCTTCGAGCGGCGCAGGTCCTCTTCGGCCTTCCGGCGGGCTGTCACGTCCGACTGCACGCCGATGAAGTGTGTCACCACGCCTGCCTGGTCGCGAATGGGCGTGATGGACAGCCGGTTCCAGAACGGCGTGCCGTCTCTGCGCTGGTTGAGGATCTCGACTAGGCACGGGCGCGATTCGGCGAGGGCGGCCCGAATCTCAGCCACGGCTGACGCATCGGTCGCGTCACCCTGGAGGAACCGGCAGTTGCGTCCCACCACTTCGTCCACGCGATAGCCGGTGATGCGCTCGAACCCCTGGTTGGCGTAGATCAGCGGCCGATCCGGCCGGCGCGCGTCCGCAATCGTGATGCCCTCCGCCGCGACGTCGAGCGCACGGTCTTTCAGCGCCAGCCACTCCGCCAGGTCGTCTGCCGGTTCTGGCGCCGTCGTCGATCCCGTCCCGTCGTCCATTCGGCCCCCGCAGTCGTCGCGCCGCACCGGCCCGGACTATTCATGAATCGGTCGAATAGCCCGCCCTGCGGGCTTCGACTCGGCCGGTTCTCGGCCATCGCTCAGGGCTAGCCGGCATCGGGGCCATCATATCCCGGAGCCGGCCTCTGCCGGCATCGGTCGCGCCGCCATCGCGCGCCACGCCGCCCGCCTGATACGCTGGGGGCTCCATGCCCGACCTCACGCCGTTCCAGTGGACGCTGGCGCTCCTGGCTGCCTACTTCTCCGGCGTGTCGAAAGCCGGACTCACGGGAATGGGCCTGCTCGGCGTGACGTTCATGGCGGCAGCCATCCCAGGCCGGGCCTCGACGGGCGTCGTGCTGCCGCTGCTGATCTTCGCCGATCTTGTGGCGGCTTCGACCTTTCGGGCGCACGTGCAGTGGACCCAGATCAGGCGCCTCGCCTGGCCAGTCTGCCTGGGCATCGTGGGCGGGTGGGGGCTGCTGATGGTGATGCCCGACGCGGCGTTCAGGCCCGTCATCGGGGCGATGGTGCTCGCGATGCTGGCGTTGCAGGCCGTGCGGCAGCGGTTCCCGCGATTCGACGCCGCGCTGCCGCACTCGCCGGTGTTCGCCTGGGTTGCCGGGCTGCTGACGGGGACGGCCACCATGGTGGCCAACGCGGCCGGGCCGATCGCGTCGACCTACCTCATCATCCTCGCGTTTCCCAAACGCCAGTTCGTACACACGATGGCGTGGCTGTTCCTGTTCGTGAACCTCATCAAGGTGCCCTTCGGCGTCCAGTTGGGCCTCATCACCACCGGGTCCCTGACGCTGAATGTGTGTCTCGTCCCCGCCGTGCTGGCCGGCTTGTGGTCCGGCAAGCACATCGTGGAGCGTGTGGCACCACAGATCTTCCAGAATGTCGTACTGGGCTTCTCGGGGGTTAGCGCGGTGTGGCTGCTGCTGCGGTGACGACTGACCCGTGTGTGCGGCGGCACGCTGCCCACAACAGCCCGGGCACTACCTGCGGTCTCGCCGTCGTGTCTGCAGCAGGCGGTGCTGGCTCACGAGAGCCCGGGCCGAGTCGAGGTCCCGTGGGTTCAGCCGGGTGAGTTGCGTGACTTGCAGGACCATGAACGCCTGCCGGTATCGCGCCAGTTCGTGCAGTCGCACCGCCCGTTCGACATACTGCTGCCGGCGTTCGGGCCCCATGCCCTCGGAGAGGCAGACAAGGCCTGGCAGCAGTTGCGGGGACCGGGCGACGACCGTGAGGTCCCGGCCCAGTTGCGGATTGAGCTCGATGGCCGTCTCGAATGCCGACCGCGACTCCACCGCATAGTCCGCCTGCCGGAAGAATACGGCCATGGCGGCGTGACCCTTCTTGCCGACGACCTTGGCGGATGCCGGGGCCACGACCCGGCCGGGTGGCCCGGCCTCCGAGAGTAGTACGTCGAGCCAGAGTTCCGACAGCGCCCACGGGCGATTGGGTGCATAGATGGCGAGGGTCTTGCCAGCCACCCCGGCAATTCCCTGCGTGCCTGTTCTCGCCACGAGAACGTACTCGACCGTGGTCTCACCGTCCTTGGACCAGACCATGGCCGGCAGGCACTTCAACTGGTCCTCGACCGACAGATACTCGAGCATCGAGATCGCCAGCAGGTCCATGCTGCCCTCGTTCATCCGGGCGACTGCGGCCTGGGGTGACTGGAGGATCGTGGCCTCGGCGCTGCCGTACAGCCCGATGGCGTCGGCAATGCCCTGGGCCCAGAGCAGGCTCGCCGCCCGGGCGTCGTTCGGGCTGGCGCCTTCGATGGCTCCCTCCGTGATGCCGTAGCGCAGCGTCGGTCTGGTGTTCTGGCCACCAACCCCGACGGCGGCCAGCACAGCCAGAACGATGACGGCGGCCGCTCCCGCCTGGAGATCGCGGGTCATGTGCGGTCCTGTTCGCTGAACACCGGGGTGCTGGCATGAACTGCCGCGATGGGGATGAGCACCGTGAAACGGGTGCCCTCGCCCGGCGAACTGGTCAGTTGCATCGTGCCCCCCATCAGGGCGCAGAAACGCCGGCTGATAATGAGGCCCAGGCCGGTGCCGCCAAAGCGCCTGGTAGTTGACGCGTCTCCCTGAGTGAAGGCATGAAACAGCCGGGATTGTTGCTCTTGGGACATGCCGATGCCCGTGTCGGCCACGACGAATTCGATGACCTCCTGCCGGGCCTCGCGGCGCCGGGCCACCGACAGCCGGACCTCGCCGTTCGTGGTGAACTTGGCGGCGTTGCTCAGCAGATTCAACAGGATCTGCCGCGTCTTCACCGAGTCGGTCACGATGGTGCCGACGTCGGCGTCGCACTGGACCACGAAACGATTGCCGTTCTTCTCGACCATCCCGCGAATGGTGGTGGCGACGTGTGCCACCAGTTCGGCCACGTCGAACTCGTCGGCCACGACGCTCATCCGGCCGGCTTCGATCTTCGAGAAGTCCAGCACGTCGTCGATGAGGCCCAGGAGGTGCTGGCTCGCGCCTTCGATCTTCTTGAGATCCTCCGCCGTCGACAGGGAGCCGGCGTCTGTCGCTTCTTCCCGGAGCAGTTCGCTGTAGCCGATGATGGCGTTGAGCGGCGTGCGGAGTTCGTGGCTCATGTTCGCCAGGAACTCGCTCTTGGCCCGGCTCGCAGCTTCGGCGGCGTCACGGGCCTGTGTCAGGGCATCGAGCGTGTGCTGCAGGGTGGTGGTCATGTCGTTGAAGGCGCGGCCCAACTGGCCGACTTCGTCCGATGAGGACGCGTCGGCTCGTGCCGACCAGTCTCCGGCAGTGACTCGCCGGGACACCGCAGTCAGGTTGAGAATGGGCGTCACCAATCTGCGGCCGAGCACGACGGACACGATGAGGCCGATGACGATGGCCAGCAGGGCGACAATGAACGTCCGCCTGCGCATGGCCTGCCGCTCGGCATGGTATCGCTCGAGCGAGATGCCCACGTGAACCCAGCCCCACTCGATACCGGAATAGTCGAGGGGTTCGGAGTACAGGTAGGTGTCGGCTGCAGCCATGTCTGTCCGGCGGATGCCCCCGGACGCGATGCGGGGACCAGGCGGGCGCCACAGGCCGTCCAGGCTGGTCGTGGCCCATTTCCCGGGTTGATGGGTCAGCGAGAAGCCGTCGTTACGAGTGACGACGATGTAGGGCACCTCGGCGCCGTCGCGGACGATGTTCGTGCAGTGTTCGACGACGGCACCGTAGTCCTGGACGACAAGGGCGGATGAGGCGACCTCGCGGACCGATCGGGCCACGAGTTCCGCCTTCGAGTTGACGCTGTCGAGCAGGGCACGCTGCTGCTGAGGTGCGACCGACAGCGCGAACGTGAGGACGGCCAGGATCGCGACGGTCCACGAGAGGCCGACGGCACGGACGACGATCGTCGTGTGCAGTCCACCCCACCTGCGGCGAGGCGCGCCGTCGGAGATCCGACCGGTTTCGGGCGGCGGTGTGGTGTCAGCGTCGTGCATGGATCAGCCGTTGACGTGAGACCAGTGCCCTGGCCGAGTCAAGATACCCCGTGTCCCACCGCGCCACTTTCGTGACCTGCAGAATCATGAACGCTTGACGATACCGTGGCAAGTCGTGCAGCTGCACCGCTCGATCGATGTACTGACGCTGAAGCTCAGGACCAAGCCGCTCGTTGAGGCACACGAGGCCGGGCATGAGACGCGGAGACCGCGCCACGATCGTGAGGTCTCGGCCGAGCTGCGGGTTCAGATCGACCGCTGTCTCGAAGGCGGATCGCGACTCAATGGCGTAGTCCGCCTGGCGGAAGAACACGGCGATGGCGGCATGGCCCTTCTTGCTCACAGCCTTGACCGTTCCCAACGTCGCCGGCGGACCGGGGACGCCGGCGTCGGCCAGCAGAACGTCGAGCCAGACGTCGGCGAGGGCCCATGGCCGGTTGGGCGCGTACGAGGCGAGCGACCTGCCGGCGAGACCCGCGAGGCCCGGCGTGCCGGTCCGTGCCAGGAGAACGTACTCCACCATGGGTTCGTTCTCACGTGCCCAGGTCATGGCCGGCGTACACCGGAGCTGGCTCTCGATCGAGAAGTACTCGAGCGTCGACAACGCCAGCATGTCCAGGTTGCCTGTGTTCACAGCGGCCAGGGCCGCCTGAGGCGTGGGGAGCACTGACGCTTCCGCCTGACCGTAGAGGCCGATGGCGTCGGCGATGCCCTGGAGCCACACGAGGCTGCCTGCGCGGGCATCACTCGGGCTGGCGCCTTCGATGATGCCCTCGGTCAGGCCGAAACGAAGCGTCGGCCTGACTCCCTGGTCGACCAGCCCGGCCGCGGCCAGCACGGCTGATGCAAGGAGGCAAGCTACCCAGGCGATGAAGTGCCGCCGAGCGGTCCGCATAGTTGGCTACAGCTGACGGTCATCCCTCGTGCACACCGCGCAGCACGAGTATGTCACCGTACGGGCTCTGCCGCACCTCTCAGCAGGTCGAGTCGGGCGCGCGATTCCACCAAATCGTACTGGACCTTGAAGAACTGCCCGGCCAGCACGGCCTCCACCAGTTGCGACTCGATCATATCCTTGGTTTCGACCAGCTCATCCTGATACGCACGAACGTGCAGGTCGCGGTTTTCCACCGAGGCCTTGTAGGCATCGCCGGTGGATTCATGCTGCGCGAGCGCCTTATCGATGGCGACCAGCGTGCGCGTGACGTCGAAGGCGACGCCGTCGCGCAGGGCCGCAAACTGCTGTTCGAGCTTCCGATGGCCGGCGCGCGCTTCCCGCACCTCGTTCACGACACGGAATCCCTGGAAGATCGGGACCTCGACACCGAAGCCCACCGTCCAGGTCGTCTTGTTGCGGGGCGTGACCAACCCGGCGCCGTACGCGTTGCCGATGAGCCGCAGGTCGGCGAAGAGGCCGACCTTCGGCAGGTGGCCGGCCCGTGCTGCGTCAACGCCTGCCTTCATGGCGGCAAGTCCGGCCTGCACCTGGCCGATCTGGGGGTTCTGCTCCAGCGCCAGCCGCACGAAGCCGTCAGCAGCCGGGCCGGTCGCCCCGGCCGGAAACTCGTGGTCGGCGACTTCCGGTCCGCCGGCGTCCGGCGATCCGATCAGGGTTCCCAGCGCCGCGCGTGCGGTCCGTTCCTGAGCTTCGAACTCCGTGACCATCGACGCGATGGTGTGGACCATGGCGCTGTGGCGCAGGAAATCCGTCTTCTTCACGCGGCCGGACCCCGTCTTGTAGAGCGACTCGGTCAGGTCGAGCGTCGCCTTCATGCGCTCGAAGGTATCGGAGGCCACGGCACGGAGCTTCCGGGCGAGCACGACACCGTAGTACGCGCGCTTGACGTCGAAGACCAGTTCGGCGGCGGCGTGCCGGCGTTCGTGGCGTGCCGCCGCCATGCCGGCTTTGGCCTGCTGGATCCGGGCGCCAGCCAGGCCGCCGGTGTAGAGCGCATACATCGCACTGAGCGACCCGGTGTAGACGGTCTTGTCCATCAGCCGGACGTCCTGCTCCGGAATCTGGAAGGCTTGCGCCGGGATCGAAATGGCGGACCCCGGGATCGGCAGCGGGATGTTGGCCGGCGGGAACCCCGGACCGAAGGCGTTCGCAGGCAGCGTCAGCACCATTGGCGGTGTCTGGATCGCGCTGGCCGGCACGGCGATCGAGGAGGCCGGGAAGACGAAGTTCGGATCCTCGTCGAAGCGGGTTGCCGTCATGGACGCCGAAAGCGTCGGAAACCGTGACGACAGGGCCTGTCCGTGCCGTGCCGCCGCCTCGTCGACGCTGTGGTCGGCTGCCTTGCGCCTGCCGTTGTTCGCGAGCGCGGCGGCGACGCACTCGTCCAGCGTCAGGCCGGCCCGAGTTGCCGGGTCGGCCGCCAGACGGGCGGCTGCGGCGGATGCCGCCGCGGACAGTGTCGGACTCGGATTTTGTGCCAGGGCCGTCCCAGCCTGGATCATCAACACCGCGGCGACGAGAAATCCTGCGCGCTTCATGATCTGCTCCACTTCTACTCGGGATCCGCTGCGCCCCGCACGCGGTCGCGCCAGTCTCCGGGCAGACTGCGGGCGGCGCTGGGGCCGGGAGGGACGGGCCTGGAGAACAAGTAGCCCTGTCCGTACTGGCAATGCATGGTCTGGATCCGCGTCAGGTGCTCGACGGTCTCAATGCCTTCGGCCACGACCTCGAGCTTCAGGTGATCGGCGAGCAGCATGATGCCCTCCATCACCTGCGTGGCTGCCGTGTCTCCCGCCACGTCTTCCAGGAACGACCGGTCTATCTTGAGCCGGTCCACCGACAGGCGCTGCAGGGCGCTCAACGAGGAGTAGCCGGTGCCGAAGTCGTCGATGCTGATGCGAAACCCGGCGTGCTTGAGCCGTTCGATCGCCGCCCGCACCTGGTCGGGATCCGCCATGATCGCGCTCTCGGTCAGCTCGAATTCGATGCCGCTGCGCGGGACTCCGGCTTCGTCGACAATGGCCGTGACGCGATCGACGAAATCTTCCATCTGGAGCTGCCGGCGGGACAGGTTGACTGCGACCACCGGAGGTGTCGTCTCGCCGTCTTGTTCCGCCCACAGGCAAAGCTGGCGGCACACTTCCCCGACCACCCAGTATCCGATCGGCACGATCAGTCCGGTATCCTCGGCAATGCCGATGAACTCCCCGGGCATTACCATCCCGCGTACGGGATGCTGCCAGCGAAGCAGAGCTTCGTACCCGGTGACGCGGCCGTGGGCAACCTCGACGATGGGCTGATAGTGCAGAAGAAGGGTGCCGGCGCTCAGAGCCTCGCGCAGGCCGGCCTCCGTCTCAACCGTACGGAGCACGTCCTCCCGCATCGTGGCGTCGAATAGCTCGTACCGTCCCCGGCCGGCAGCCTTGGCGCGGTAGAGGGCCGTGTCGGCATCGCGCAGCATGTCGCCCGGCCGATCGTAGCCCGTTGCACTGAGCGAGATGCCGATGCTCGCGGACGGAACGATCTGCTGACCGTCGATCCGCATCGGTTCGGCTACGGCTGCGACGAGACGTTCGGCGACGTACGTGGCATCGGCGGGGCGTCGGACACCGCCGAGGATGATGCCAAACTCGTCGCCGCCCAGCCGGCCGATGGTATGGCCCGCGGCGCGGATGGACGACGCGTCCGTCGGGGTGAACCGGGACAGGGAATCCGCGGCCCGCAGTTGGTGCTCGAGGCGCCGGGCTGTTTCGGCCAGCAACTGGTCCCCGGCGCCATGGCCGAAGCAGTCGTTCACGTTCTTGAAGCGGTCGAGATCGAGGAACAGGACAGCAAACTCGAAACCGGGCACTCGCTTCGCATACTCGAAGAGCCGGACCAGGCGATCGTCGAACAACACCCGGTTCGGAAGGCCCGTCAACGCATCCGCCACTTTGCCGCCGGTGATGTCGGTGACCGATCCGGCGATCCTGACCGCGCGGCCGGCCGCATCGCGGACGGCTTTGCCCCGAATCAGGATCCAGCGGAAGGTCTCACCGATCCGGACGCGCGATTCGCTCTCGAGCCATCCCCGCCGATCGTCGAGATGATCCTGAACGTCGGACCTGACGCGGTCGCGATCGGCCGGGTGCAGCCGGTCCATCCAGGCCCCGAAATCCGCAATCTGGGCATCCGGAGCCAGACCCATGACCTCGCGCCAGCGTGGCGAGCAATAGAGGTCGCCGGTGGCAATACGCCAGTCCCAGACCCCGTCGTTCGTGCCCTCCACGGCCAGCGAGTAGCGTTCTTCGCTCTCCAGCAGGGCAAGTTCCGCGCGGCGTTTGGCAAGTTGCGTGCGAATCCGGGCCAGGGCGACGGCGAAGTTCACGGGCTTGGTGACGTAGTCGTCGGCGCCCAGTTCGAGTGCCCCCACCACGTCCTCGGGCTGCACTTTCGCGGTTACCATGATGATGGGCAGTTTGGCGGACATCTCGTCCGCGCGCAGGCGCCGCAGGACCTCGAGTCCACTGACACCGGGCATCATGATGTCGAGCAGCACCAGGTCGATGCCGCCTCGCGCGACCAGTGCGAGCGCCTCGTGACCATCCGCGGCGGTGACGGCCTCGAAACCGGCCTTGCGGAGGCGCCGGGACAGCAGGTCGCGGTTCAGTTCTTCGTCGTCGACCACGAGCAGCATGGGCGGCCGCGGACTCATGTGACGCAACCGTCCGCCGCTGCCCGGCGGATGGCCTCCAGCAACACGGGCAGGTCGATGGGTTTGGACACGAATGCACAGCAGCCGGCGGCTTCCGCCCGCAGGCGGTCCTCGACGGACGCGTGTCCCGTCAGCGCGATGATGGGAATGTCGCTCGTGGCAGGCAGGGACCGGATGCGCCGGATGGCTTCCCATCCGTCCATCACCGGCAGACTGATGTCCATCAGGATGACAGCCGGCTGATGAGCCTCGGCCTGCCGAACGCCGTCCTGGCCGTCTGTCGCGCACAAGGCGGCGATGTCGTGGCGGGCCAGCCGCCGGACGAGCATGTCTCGGTTCAGATAGTTGTCCTCAACCAGGAGGACGGTGAGCGACGTCAAAATAGCACCCGGACCTGGGACAGGCAGCATCCGCGCTGCCCGGGGGAAGTGGATCATGCCCCGTAATGGGGATATCGGCAACCACCGGCCCTGCATGAACGGTTCCGGGACCGCCACCCCGCGGAAATCGGCGGTCCCGGATGTGTGACGGAATGAGTGTTCACGGCGTCTGTAAGAAGGCAGGCGGCAGACCGTCACTGATTGTCCGCGGGGGGCGGCCCGCCGTGGAGATGCGGCCGGTCGACCGAGAGCCGAATCACTCGGGGCGGAATCCAGGATCTCTGCGCGACGGGCAGGCGTCCTAGATAGACCACCTGCTTGGAGCGCCCGAATGAGCCTGACCCGATTGTTGCTGGTATACGCTGTCACGCTGCCGATCTTCTTTGCGATCGATCTGGTCTGGCTGGGCGTCGTGGCCAGGGGGTTCTACCGCCACCACATCGGACACCTGCTCAGCGACCAGGTCAACTGGGGGGCGGCTGTCCTGTTCTACGTCGTGTTCATCGCAGGCATCGTGCTGTTCGCGGTGAAACCCGCCCTCGAGGCCCAGAATGCCATGCGCGCCCTCGCGTACGGCGCGCTCTTCGGCTTCTTCACCTACGCCACGTACGACCTGACCAACCAGGCCACTATGCGGGACTGGCCTGTGCTGGTCACCGTGGTCGACCTGGCGTGGGGCGCCGCGCTGAGCGCGAGCGTGGCCTACCTGAGCTACCAGGTGTCGTCCCGCCTGATCGGATCCTGACCGTCCGGCCAACCCGGCGGTTGGAGGCCCTGCCCGGCGTGCGTATGATGTAGTCTGCGCGCGGCACACAAACAGACAGCGAGCGTGCCGAAGGGGACGCTGATCATATGGACGCGATGACGGGGGTGTTGTTCGTGGCCGGGCTGGGTCTGCTCGTGCTGGGTGCCGAGTGGCTGATCAAGGGCGCGTCCCGGCTGGCGGCAGCCAGCGGCATCTCGCCCCTCGTCATCGGACTGACCGTGGTCGCGTACGGCACCAGCGCTCCCGAAGTGGCGGTCAGCGTCAAGTCAGCGTGGCTCGGCCAGGCCGACCTGGCGATGGGCAACGTCGTCGGCAGCAACATCTTCAACGTGCTGTTCGTCCTGGGCGCTTCGGCCCTGATCGCGCCTCTCCTGGTGTCGTCGCAGCTCATCAGGACAGACGTGCCCATCATGGTTGGCCTCTCCGTGCTGACGCTGGTGTTTGCCCTGGACGGGTCGATCGGAAGACTGGATGGGGCCATCCTGGTCGCCGGTGCCATCGGTTACACGGTGTTCCAGGTCCGCCAGAGCCGGAAGGAGTCGGCGGCGATTAAAGACGAGTATGCCAAGGAGTTCGGCCCTGGCCGCTCGTCAGCTGCCGTGAACCTGGCGTACGTGGTCGTCGGCCTGGCCCTGCTGGTACTCGGCGCACGCTGGCTGGTGGCCGGCGCCGTGGCGTTCGCGACGGCGCTCGGGGTCAGCGAGTTGATCATCGGACTGACCATTGTGGCCGCCGGGACGTCCTTGCCGGAGGTGGCGACGTCAGTCCTGGCGTCCATTCGTGGCGAACGCGACATCGCCGTCGGCAACGTTGTTGGCAGCAGTATCTTCAACATCCTGGCGGTCCTCGGCCTCGGGTCGCTGGTGGCGCCAGACGGGTTGCCCGTGGCGTCGTCCCTGCTCCGGTTCGACCTGCTGGTGATGATTGCGGTGGCCATCGCCTGCCTGCCCATCTTCGCCAGCGGCGCCGTGATCGCTCGATGGGAAGGGGCGCTGTTCCTCGGGTACTATGCGGCGTACACGGCGTACCTGATCCTGGATGCTCAGCAGCACGATGCGTTGCCGGCCTTCAGCTGGGTGATGGAGGTCTTCGTCCTGCCGCTGACGGCTATCACGCTCGGCGTGATCGCCTGGCGGACCTGGGTTCAGAAGAAGCAAGAAGCAAGAAGCAAGAAGCAAGAAGTAGACAGTAGCAAGTAGTCAGTAGCCGAACGCCGAACGCCGAACGCCGAACGCCGATGGCCGATGGCCGATCGCCGATAGGAGCCCGCATGCACACCCCCGAACAGCGCGAGCGGTGCCGGACACTGGCTGGTGACCTGCTGCCGTGCCTCGCGGACTACGTCGCGCGGTGGGCCCGGGCACGGCCGGACGACGTGGCCCTCATCGAGCATGACACCGGCCAGCAGGTCACGTGGGCCCGCTTCGACAAGGCGGTCGAGGCCTTCGCCGCCAAGCTGCTGTCGCTCGGCCTCAGCCGGGGCGACGTCATCGCGACGAGCCTCCCCTTTCTCAAGGAGCACGTGTTCCTGGAGTACGCCTGTTTTCGTATCGGGGTCATCGTCGCCCCGCTGGATCTGCGGCTCAAGTCGGATGAGGTTCGTCAGGCCTTCGAGCAGATCCGGCCGAAAGCGTGGTTTTTCCTCGGCAACACGCCCCGCGTGGATTTCAGGCCCCTCGTCGCCGAGGTTATGCGCGCGTCGCTGGCGTCGGACGCCCCCTGCCGGCACTGGGTGCAGTTCCAGGCCGACCCCGACGGGATCCTGGACGGCGCCGTTCACGTGAAGGCGTTCGCAAAGGACATCCCCCTGCGCTACCTGCTGTCACGCGTCACCGGCAGCGTGCGCCGTGCCCGCAGGCAGGTGCACACGCGTGATGCGGCCCTGATCATCTTCACCACCGGATCCACCGGCAGCCCAAAACCCGCGCTGTTGTGCCACGAGAATATCCTCCTGCAGAACATCGGACTGGCCGTGGGCTTCGACGTGTCACCGCAGGACCGGATGCTCGTGAACCTTCCGCCGTCACACGTCGCGGGGCAGACCGAGCAGCTCATGACCATCGTGTACGGCGGCGGTGTGGCGGTGCTGCTCCACATCTTCGACGCCAGGAAGTCGCTCGAAGCCATCCGCGACCACCGCGCGACGGTCTGCGGGCAGATCCCGGCCCTTTTCAACATGGAGTGGCGTCTGCCGGACTTCGCCGATTTCGATACGTCGAGTCTGCGTTTCGCCATCTACGGCGGCCAGTCCGTGGACAAGCCGTTTCTTGAGAAACTCGGCACAATGGCTCGTCTCATGGGCACGGGACTGGGGCTGACCGAGACGGCGGGGTTCTGCACCTACACGCCGCCTGAGTGGAAGGTCGAGGAGATTCTGGGCGGGCTCGGCTTCGACAGCCCGCTGTGTCCAATCTCGATTCGGGCACCCATGAAGGACGACGGGACCGCCGGCCAGACACTTCCGGCCGGAGTCATCGGCGAGATCTGTTTTGAGGGGCCCCAGGTGTTCCTGGGCTACATGCACGATGCCGAGGCGACGGCCCGTGCCGTCTCCAGGGACGGCGTGTGCTACACCGGCGACCTCGGGTCGTACGACGGTGGCGGGCTGCATTTCGCCGGGCGATCCAAGTTCGTGATCAAGACCAGGGGGTATCAGGTGTACCCCGGCGAGATCGAGGCCTTCATCACCGAGTCCTTCAAGGACCGCGTCGCGAACACCAGTTGCGTGGGCGTCCCGCACCCGGTCTTCACGGAAGCCATCATGGCCTTCGTGGAGGTCAAGAGTGGCGCCACGCTGAGCCGGGAAGACATCGACGTCCGGCTTCGGGACATCGCGGCGTACAAGCGCCCATCCCACGTGGTCTTTCTGGATGAGGGCAGCCTGCCCCTGACCCGTGTGGCCAAGGTCGACGTCATCGCTTTGCAGGCCCGCGCAGCCGACGAAGTGACGCGGCTGACGGCAGCGGGTGCGTGGGGGTAAAGAGGCAGGACAGAACTGTAATTGCCGCGGGCTCCGGTACTTTAACCGTCCCGACCCCTCTGGTTCTTCTGGCTCCGGTTGCCCAATGGCAGCGTGATCGTGATCAGCAGTCCGCCGTCGGGCCGATTGCGAGCGCATACGCGGCCGCCGTGGGCTTCGATGGCGCGGCGCGTGATGGCCAGCCCGAGGCCGAACCCCCGCCCCGGCGGCCCGTCGGTGCTCCGGTAGAAGGGGTTGAAGATCGCCTCGAGTTCCGCCTCCGGCACCCCAGGCCCGCGGTCGGCGACGTCCACCACGAACGCGGTGCCGCCGGCATCCGGTCCGGCACTGACGCGCACGGTGGTTCCGGGCCGGGTGTACTTCACGGCATTCCGCACGACGTTCTCGACGGCCCGAAGCAGCAACTCGACCCGGACGTCGGCGACCACCTCGCCTCGGGCTTCGAACGCCACGTCACGCCCGCTGGACTGTGCCTCGAAGGTCGCGTCGCCCGCGATTGACGCGACGAGATCAACGAGGTCGGTGGGTTCCGAGCGATCGCCCGGACCTTCGCTCACGCGCGCCTCGAGGCGCGACAGCGTGAGCAACTGCTCGACCAGTTCGTCGACCCGCTGCGCCTCACGTTCGATACGGTCGAGCGACGACTCGGTCTTCTGCGGATTCTGACGCGCCAGGCCTATAGCGGCCTGCAGACGGGCGAGCGGCGACCGCAACTCGTGCGACACGTCGTGCAGCAGCGACCGCTGCGAGGCCATCAGCTTCTGCAGTTGCTGCGCCATACCGTCGAAGTCGCGCCCCAGGTCGGACACCTCGTCGCGGCGCCGCCCCATGAGCGGCGCGACGCGCGTATCCAGGCGCCCGTCCGACAACGCGGCGAATGCCCCACGGAGGCTCCGGATAGGACGGGCGACGTACCACGCGAGCAGCGTGCCGAACAGCAGACTGGCCAGGACACCGGTAGCCAGTGGCATCAAGGGCGTCGGCGGCCGGCCCCTGCGAAACGTCAACAGCTCGAGCAGCGTCGTGTCACCCTGGGGAATGAACAGCAGCACCTCCTGCCCCTCACCCAGGCGCAGGAGGCGCACGCCTTCGGGATCCGCCGTGTCCGCGAGCTGACGTGCCCGCTCCAGCGCGGCCGCCGGCACGGGACGGTTCAGCAGATCGCGGCCGCTGGCGTCGGTGGCGAGCACCATGACGTCGCCGCTCCGCTGCCAGTCTTCCATGAGGGCGCGCAGGGCCGGAAGACCCCCGTACTGAGCCGTTGCGGCTGCCGACCCGATGATAAACACGGCCCGCGGTCCGGATTCGACAGACAGGTTCTGACTCCGGTCGGCGCGCTGGAACAGCCAGACGGTGGTGCCCACGCCGACGGAGGCCAGCAGCAGGGCCGCCCAGTAGGAGAAGAAGAACTTCCAGAACAGCCGGCCCATCGGTCTACTCCTTGATGAACTGGTAGCCCTGGCCGCGGACGGTCTCGATGTACGAGCGGCCGTCCGTCCGCTTTCCGATCTTCTGGCGCAGGCTGCTGATGTGGACGTCAATACTCCGATCGAACCGCGCCAGGGGGCGGCCGAGGCCCAGTTCGGACAGTTCGTTCTTACCGACCACGCGTCCTGCGTGCTGGGCGAGGACAGCCAGCAGGTTGAACTCGGTACTGGTGAGATCGATGGCGCCACCCCGCCATTCGGCGCGTCGAGTCCCGGGCCACAGCGTCAACGGCCCGACGACAATCGTTCCCCCGCCACCGAACAGGTCACCCCCGTCCGACCGCCGGAGGATCGCCCGCAGGCGTGCGACGAGTTCCCGGGGCGTGCAGGGTTTTGGCACGTAATCATCGGCGCCCAGTTCGAGGCCGACGATACGATCCACGTCGTCACCACGGGCTGTCAGCATCAGCACGGGCACGCGGCTGCGCTGCCGGATGCGGCGCAGCACTTCCACGCCGTTCAGGCCCGGCAGCATCACGTCCAGGACGATGATGGCGTGCCGGCCTGAGAGGGCTTCGGTGATACCAGACTCGCCGTCGTGCACGGTCGTTGCGTCGAATCCTTCCTGCTGAAGGTACTCGCGCAGCATCGCGCTCAGCTCGACATCGTCATCGACCAGCAGCACTCGGGTCATGGTGCCTCTCGCAATCTGGCGAACTGCCTGCATGATACCGCCCCGCGGTGCCAGCCCTGCCGGTCTTTACGCGCCTTAGCAGAACTTTGCACGGCCCGAACCCACCCTAACGGAGGCAATCCGTATCGTTAGGTGTCGGAGGTCAGACGCCATGCGTCACGCAGTGTTGGGAATCATTCTCGCGGCTGGCACGACGGCGGGTTGCGCCGTCGCCACGACACGGCCAGCGGCGACGAGCGTCGTGGTGCCCGCGGCCTGGCAGGCGTCGGGCCCGGCGGCCGACGGTACGGTGAACGCCGCACCCTTGTCACGTTGGTGGGACGGTCTTGGCGACGGCACGCTGTCGGATCTGGTCGGGCGGGCCGTGGCGGCGAATCCCGATCTCAAGAGCGCGCAGGCCCGGTTGCGCGAGGCGAGAGCGCGCCGGGCACTGGCGGGCAAGGACTCCCTGCCCAGCGTGACCGGGTCCGGCTCGGTCAGCACGAACAAGTCTTCCGGGGCGGACGCCCGCAACGTGTTCGACGCGGGCCTGGATGCCAGTTGGGAGCCCGACATCTTCGGCGGGACGCGGATGTCGGTGCTGGCATCGCAGCACGATCTGGAGGCCAGCGCCGCGGACGTGCACGACACCCAGGTATCGCTCGTGGCCGAAGTGGCGCTGAACTACATCGAACTGCGGTCGTACCAGGCGCGGGTGGGCATCGCCCGCGACAACCTGGCGAGGCAGGAAGAGACACTGCGTCTGACCGTGTGGCGGGAGCAGGCCGGCCTCACCTCCGAACTGGATGTCGAGCAGGCGAAGTCAAACGTGGCGCAGACGCGCGCCCAGATTCCGTCGCTCGAAACCGGCGTGCTCGAGGCCGAACATCGGCTGGCGGTTCTGTTGGGGCAGCCGCCCGATTCGCTTCACGACCTGCTGACCGTGACGGCGCCAATACCGGCCGTGCCCGAACACGTGGCGATTGGCATACCCGCTGACACCGTGCGGCAACGCCCGGACGTCCGCGCCGCGGAGCAGCGCCTCGCCGCCGCCACCGCCCGTGTGGGGCAGGCCAGGGCCCAGCTGTATCCCAGCCTCCGGCTCTCGGGCTCGTTCGGGATCCAGGGCGCGTCAGTCGGCAATCTGCTCAGTGCGGACACCGTCGTAGGGTCGCTGCTGGGCGGTCTGACGGCACCGATCTTCGACCGCGGGCGCATCCGGGCGCAGATCGGGATCCAGAGTGCGTCCGAAGAACAAGCCCTCATTGCCTACGAGCGGACCGTGCTGGCCGCCCTCGAGGAGGTCGAGAACGCCCTCGTCAGTCTGGCCAACGTGCGAAGGCGGCAGAGCGCGCTGACCGACGCCGTGTCGTCCGCCCGCCAGGCAGCGGCGCTTGCCCGCCACCGCTACACCGCAGGTCTGGTCAACTACCAGACCGTCCTGGACACCGAACGGTCGGTGCTGTCCGTGGAGGACAGCCTGACATCGGCATCGTCGGAAGGCGCATCGGCGCTCGTCCGGCTCTACAAGGCGCTCGGCGGCGGCTGGACTCCGGCTGCTGTCACGGCACCCGTCCCGGCGGCGCGCCCGCAAAGTGAGGAACGATGAGTACCACACCCATGACACAGCAAGACGAACTGGCCCGGATCGTGGCCGAAGGACAGCGATCGAACCGCCGCCGCTGGACGCGGTGGCTGGCGGTGACCGGGGTGACGTTCACCGCGGTGATCGCGGGCTTGGTGATGACCCGATCGGGGGCACGCAGCGCGGCGCCGGTCCACCTGACGCAGGAGGCGACCCGAGGAGAACTCGTGGTGACGGTGTCGGCCACGGGCAACCTGCAACCCACGAACGAAGTGGCCGTGGGCAGCGAAGTCTCAGGCCTGGTGGAGGCCGTGTTCGTCGATGACAACGATCGCGTGAAGAAGGGGCAGGTCCTCGCGCGGCTCGATGTCTCGAAACTTCAGGACCAGGTGGTCAACGCCCGCGCGGTACTGGCTTCGGCGGAGGCCCGGGTGCTGCAGGCGGCGGCCAGCGTCAAGGAAACCAACGCCAACCTCGCACGGTTGCGGCAGGTGTCGGAGTTGTCGGGGGGCAAGGTGCCTTCCAAGGCCGAGATGGAGACGGCGGAGGCCACGGCTGCGCGGGCGCGGGCTGACGAAGCCAGCGCCGTCGCCGCCGTCGAGCAATCACGCGCGTCGCTCAACTCGGCCGAGACCAACCTCGCGAAAGCGTCCATCCGCTCTCCTATCGACGGCGTCGTCCTGACGCGACAGATCGAACCGGGCCAGACGGTGGCCGCGTCGTTTCAGGCTCCCACCCTGTTCACCCTGGCTGAGGACCTGTCGGAGATGGAGCTGCAGGTGGATGTCGACGAAGCCGACGTGGGCAGTGTCCGCGAAGGGCAGGCCGCCACGTTCACCGTCGACGCCTACTCGGGACGCAATTACCCCGCCCGCATCACGCGCGTCGGCTACGGGTCGCAGACCAAGGACAACGTGGTGTCCTACAAGACGCTGCTCACCGTTGACAACGACGACCTGACCCTGCGGCCCGGCATGACGGCCACGGCCGAGATCACGATCGTGCGGCGGACCGATGCGCTGCTCGTGCCCAACGCCGCACTGAGGTATGAGCCTCCGGCAGCGGTCGAGCCGGCGGGCGGCGGCGGTATCGTGTCGTCCCTGCTGCCGCGGCCGCCTGGCATGCCGGCGAAGGCCAGGCCGGCCAACGGAAACAAAGGCGCCCAGAAGGTGTGGGTGCTGCGCGACGGCCAGCCTGAGGCGGTTCCCGTCACGGTTGGCGCCACAGACGGCCGGGTCACCGAAATAACGGCAGGCGACCTGAAGCCCGGCATGCCCGTCATCACCGAGTCGTCAGGAGGCCAGGTATGAACGCGCAGAGCGCCACGGCGGCGCCGCTGGGCCCGCTGCTCGAACTGCAGGGCGTGACGAAGGTGTACGGGCAAGGGACCGCTGCGTTCCAGGCCCTGCACGGGATCGATCTGGCCATCGCAGAGGGCGAGTTCGTAGCGATCATGGGGCCCAGTGGGTCGGGCAAGTCCACGGTGATGAACATCCTGGGCTGCCTGGATACGCCGACGGACGGGTCCTACCGTTTCCGCGGCGCGCACGTCGAGCAGATGTCCCGGCGGCAGCGTGCCCTGCTGCGGCGGCACTACCTCGGCTTCGTCTTCCAGGGATTCAACCTGCTGGCCCGCACGTCGGCCATCGAGAACGTCGAACTGCCACTGCTGTATCGCGGCGAATCCGCCAGAGCCCGGCGCCAGGCAGCGCTGGCGGCCATGGAGGCGGTGGGACTCAAGGGCTGGGAGTCCCATACGCCGGCCGAGTTGTCCGGCGGGCAGCAGCAGCGTGTCGCCATCGCCCGGGCCATCGTCACGCACCCTGCGCTGCTGCTGGCAGACGAGCCCACGGGCAACCTCGACACCAAGCGGAGCCGGGAGATCATGGACCTGCTGGCCTCGCTCAACCGCGAACAGGGCATCACGATCCTGCTGGTCACACACGAACCCGACATGGCGCACTACGCCAGGCGGGTCGTTCACTTCGTCGACGGGCTGGTCGAGTCCGATCATCGGAACGGAGGGCCGCACTGATGTTGTGGAACAGCCTGCTGCTGGCCGTGCGCGCCATCCGGCGCAACGTGCTGCGTTCGTTCCTCACGATCCTCGGCGTCGTTATCGGGGTGAGCGCCGTCATCATCATGGTGACGCTGGGCGACGGCGCCACGCAGTCCGTCAAGGACCAGATCTCGGCCCTCGGCAACAATCTGCTACACGTGCGGCCCGGCCAGCGCCTCGGGCCCGGCCGCGACAGCGCCGGCGCACCGGCGTTCACACTGGATGACGCCGAGGCGATTGCCACCCAGATTGGCGGCGTCGAGGCCGTGGCGCCGAGCACGGGGGCCAGCGTCACGGTGGTCTATCAGGCGGAGAACTGGTCCACCACCGTCACGGGAACGACGACGGCGTACTTCCCGAGCGGCAACTGGGAACTGGCGTCGGGCCGCTACTTCAACGACGCCGAAGAACGGGCCGGCCGGGCCGCGTGTGTCATCGGCGCCACCGTGCGCAAGCAACTGTTCGGCACACAGAACCCAATCGGCAGCGAGATCCGGATCAAGCGGTTTTCGTGCGAGGTCGTGGGACTGCTCAAGGCCCGGGGCCAGGGTTCGTTCGGTATGGACGCGGACGACACGATTGTCATGCCGCTCAGGGCCGTCCAGCGGCGCCTGCGTGGCAACGATGACGTGTCGACGCTGCAGATCAAAGTGCGTGAGGGCGCGTCGGTGGAGCAGGTCATGAACGGCATCACCGCCTTGCTGCGAGAGCGCCGCAACATCGACGACAACGAAGACGACAACTTCAACGTGTTCGATACGAAGCAGATTGCCGAGACACTCTCGGGCACCATCCGGGTGATGACCATGCTGCTCGGATCCGTGGCGGCCATCAGCCTGCTGGTGGGCGGCATCGGGATCATGAACATCATGCTGGTGTCGGTGACCGAGCGCACGCACGAGATCGGCGTGCGGCTGGCCATCGGCGCGCTGGAGCACGAAGTGCTGCTCCAGTTCCTGATCGAAGCCGTCGCGCTGGCGTCGTTCGGCGGACTGGTGGGCCTCGTGGCCGCCAACGTGATCTCGTACGTGGCCGCACAGATGATCCAGGTGCCGTTCCTGTTCAACGCCAGCATCAACGTGCTGTCGTTCGTGTTCTCGGCACTGATCGGTGTCGTGTTCGGGTTCTTTCCGGCACGCCGGGCCGCGCTGCTCGACCCGATCGAAGCGCTGCGTTACGAGTAAGGCGCGGCGTGGTACTCCGGCTCCCACAAATGGGCGTATCCTCTGCATGTACTGAAGGCGGACGACCGTGTGGAGGGGATCATGACAGTCCGGCAGGGAACGAGCGCTGCACTTGTGTTGGTCGTCCTGGTGGCCAGTGTGGCCGTACTGGCGGCAACGCCGTCCGCGCAGGCGGTGCGGGCGGCCGGGCCCGGCCAGCGAGTGGCTGAACTGCGCACTGAGTACACCGTCAACCCCGTGGGGATTGACGCGCGGGCGCCGCGTTTCAGCTGGCAACTGGTAGCCGATCGCCGCGGTGTCCGGCAGTCGGCGTGGCAGGTCCAAGTGGCGGCCCGCGCCGAGGACCTTCGGCGCGGCACACCGCTGCTCTGGGATTCCGGCCGGGTCGCGTCCGACGCGTCGATTCAGGTGCCGTACGGAGGACCGCCCCTCCGGTCCGGCACGCGGTACCACTGGCAGGTGCGAGTCTGGGACGAGGCGGGGCAGGCGTCGGGGTGGAGCGAACCCGCATACTGGGAGATGGGACTGCTCGATCCCGCAGACTGGAAGGCGTCGTGGATCGAGCCCACTCTCCCCGAGGACGTCAAGGTGTCGGGCCCGGCGCCGCTGCTGCGTCGCGAGTTCGCGCTCGCAGGGGCGATCCGCACCGCCCGGGCCTACGTCACGAGCCACGGCCTCTACGAACTCCACCTCAACGGCCAGCGGGTCGGTGACCAGGTCCTCACGCCGGGATGGACCAGCTACAAGAACCGCCTGCAGTACCAGACCTACGACGTGACCGCGTTGCTGAAGAGCGGGAAGAACGTGATCGGCGTGATGCTGGGCAACGGGTGGTACCGCGGAACGCTTGCGTGGGAAGGGAACCGCAACATCTACGGCGATCGTCTTGCGCTGCTGCTGCAGGTGCGGGTCACCTACGCCAACGGACGCGAAGAGATGATCGGCACCGGCCCGCAATGGAAAGCCGCGGCCGGACCCATTCTGATGTCGGAGATCTATGACGGCGAGTCGTTCGACGCGCGCCTCGAGCCTGTGGGCTGGACCGAGGCCGGGTTCGATGACCATGCGTGGACCCCGGTCGCCGTGGCTGCACACACGAACGACCGGCTGGTAGCCCCGGCGGCTCCTCCCATGCGGCGCATCCAGGAACTGAAACCGGTCAAGGTGTTCAAGACGCCTGCCGGCGAGACGGTCGTGGACATGGGGCAGAACATGGTGGGCTGGGTGCGCCTGCACGCACAGGGGCCGGCCGGCACCGTCGTCACATTGCGCCACGCCGAGGTGCTGGACAAGCAGGGCAACTTCTACGTGGCGAACCTGCGCGGGGCAAAGGCCACGGCGCGTTACACGCTGAAGGGCGGCGGGCGCGAGGTGTTCGAGCCGCGGTTCACCTTCTTCGGATTCAGGTACGTCGCCGTGGACGGGTACCCAGGCGACCTCACGCCCGACAGCCTCACGGGGATCGTGGTTCACTCGGACATGCGCGTGACTGGACGGTTCGACACCTCGGCCCCGCTGATCAACCAGTTGCAGCACAACATCGTGTGGGGGCAGAAGGGCAACTTCCTGGATGTGCCGACCGACTGTCCGCAGCGGGACGAACGGCTGGGATGGACTGGCGATGCGCAGGTCTTCGCGCGCACGGCCGCGTTCAACATGGATGTCGCGGGGTTCTTCACGAAGTGGCTGGCCGACCTGGCGGCAGACCAGTACGAAGACGGGCGCGTGCCGCACGTCATCCCGAACGTGCTCACCGGCCGCGACGGATCGCGGCCTGGCGGGTCTGCGGCGTGGGGCGACGCGGCCGTGATCATCCCGTGGACGATGTATCTGACGTACGGAGATACGCGGATCCTCGAGCGGCAGTACTCCAGCATGGCGGCGTGGGTGGCGTTCGAAAAGAGCCGCGCTGGCGACGATCTCATCTGGGATGGTGATCCGCACTTCGGTGACTGGCTCGCGTTTGCCACGACCAACGCTGATTACCCCGGGGCCACGACGGGCAAGGACCTCATCGCCACCGCGTTCTTCGCCCACTCCGCCGACCTGATGGCGCAGACCGCCACCGTCCTGGGCAAGACGGCCGATGCGGACGCGTACCGCGCGCTGGCCGGGCGGGTGAAAACCGCCTTCGTCCGGGAGTTCGTGACGCCGTCGGGCCGCGTGGGCGAGAACACACAGACGGCCTACGTGCTCGCGCTGCAGTTTGACCTGCTGCCCGAAGCGCAGCGCGCCGGCGTCGCGGCTCGGCTGGCGCGCGAGGTGCGCCAGCGCGGGCATCTCACCACGGGCTTCACCGGCACGCCCTATCTGTGTCACGTGCTGACCCGGTACGGCTATCTGGAGGAGGCGTACCGGTTGCTGAACCGGCGCGAATACCCTTCGTGGCTGTATCCGATCACGCAGGGTGCCACGACCATCTGGGAGCGGTGGGACGGGCAGAAGCCGGATGGATCGTTCCAGGATGCTGGCATGAACTCGTTCAACCACTATGCCTACGGGGCCATCGGCGACTGGATGTACGGCGTGATGGCCGGGCTCGACATCGATCCAGCTCAGCCCGCGTACAAACACGCGCTCATCCAGCCGCGGCCGGGCGGCGGGTTCACGCGCGCGAACGTGTCCCACGATTCGATGTTCGGGACCGTGGGGGCGGCCTGGACACTCGAGCAGGGAACTTTCACGCTCGATGTCGAGGTGCCGGCGAATACGAGGGCCACGGTGCGCCTGCCCCGCGCCGCACTCGCAGGGGTGACCGAAGGAGGCAAGCCGCTGGTGACCGGGAACGGTGTGACGGCCGTCAGGCAGGAGGGTGACGCCGTTGTCGCCGAGATCGGATCGGGGCGGTACCGGTTTTCGTACGCGATGGCGGAGGGAGCGCGCTGAACGCTCCCTCCCTGACGTGTTTACCCTGCGTCGGGAGTGGCTGACGGGGTCGTCTCCGTCGTGACCGGCACCGGCGGTGTGACCGACTCGATCGGCGGCGCAGGGGCTGGTGCGACGACGGCCGGCGGGATGGTGGCTGCGAAGTAGGCCCATTCCGCGCCGACCTGCATCACGCGCAGGCCCGATCGGGCCAGCATCAAGACCTGCTGGACGCCGATCAGCACCAGGATGGCCGCCCATGTGGCCGTGGTCCACGACGCTTCGTGGGCCACGTAGGCGAGCAGCACAACGCCCACCAACACGAGGTACACCAGCGCGATTCCGTAGGTGGCGACGGTGTGGCGCAGCACGAAGGCGAGCGACTGGACGAACACGCGGAGCATACCGCGGCTGCCGTCGCGGACGACGCGGATTCGGGCGTAGTCCAGCGCGAGGACGAACAGCAGTGCGACGAGCCCGCTGATGGCCATCGTCACGAGGCCCCAGAAGAGGCCCGCGGGCTCCCACTCCGAGTCACCCAGCGGCGAGGTGATGGCACCGACCGCGGTTGCCACGATTCCAACCGTGATCGCACCCGTGACGCCCGCCACTAGGCCGAGACGGAAAAACCGCCAGAAGAAGTGGCCGCCGCCCCTGAAGAACCGGTGCATGAAGGTCCGGCTGTCGGACGGCGAGCCGATGGATTCGACGAGGCCGCCGTTCATGAAGGCGTTGCCCGCCAACGCCACAAACCCGAGGCCGACCAGCGACGCGATGACCAGGCTGAGCGGGTTCACGTTGTTGTACTTGAGCGCGTCCGCGAATGCCCCGAAGCTGAACCGTGTGAGCAGGGACTCGGTTTCGGTGGCGGTGTTCAGGACGCCGCTGAGCCACGCCCGCGCGGGCATGAAGGCGGCGAGCGCCAGGAGCAGGTTCCAGGTCCAGAGCAGCAGCACGAGCTTCGGGTTCTTCAGCGCCGTCCAGAGTCCCTTGAACAGACTGGTAATCATGATTGGATGACTCCTCGCGTCACGAAGGCCTACAGCCCGAGCCAGAAGAGGACGTTCTGCGCGACGAACATCCAGCGTGATGCCCACGTCGTCGTCACGCGTGTGTCGGGTTCCATGCGCCGGCCGTTGTTCAGCCAGTTGGCGTCGAGCGCAATCTTGCGATCGCGATCGACCTCCACCCACTCGAGTTTTTCGGGGAGCACGAACCGGAACGTCTTCGTACGATCGCGGCCATCCCACGTGTAGCGCTCCACGGGTTTGCCGGCGAACTTCACGTCCACGTCAACCGGGATCTGCGCTTCCCCCCGGCGCCTCACGACGATGATGGTTTCCCAGAGCTGTCTCTTCGCCTTGGCCAGTTCCGCGTCCTTGCTGCGCGCCTCGGACTGACTGACCGTGCGGCGTCCCGCCGGTGTGTCGAAGACGCCGTGGGGTTCGGGCACGGGCCGGACGACGGCCGACCCGATGTCGTAATCGAGCATGTCAGTGCCGCGTATGACCTGGGCGAAGAACGGACTCAGGTCCTGTCCCGACACCTCGCTGACCACGGCAAAGAAGTCGTCACTGCCCGGGTGCCTGAAGCGCCAGCGTTCGTGGTAGGTCCGCAGGATGCGGGCCATGATCTCTTCCCCCAGGTGCCCCTTGAGGGTCCGCAGCACCATCTCGGGTTTCTGGTACGAGTAGAAGCCGTACTGGCCTGGCGGCACGTAATCCCAGGCGTTGGCCAGAATCCGGTTGTACTTGGCACCGGGATCGTTGATGGCCCGCAGCACGTCCGCCTCGCCGATGCGGAGGCCCAGGAACTCCACCATGCCACGGTCGGCGCCGTACACCTGGTCCATGACCTCGCCGGTCGAGTACGAGTTGATGCCTTCGTCCAGCCAGGCTTCTTCGAACTCGTTGCTGCCCACGAGCCCGTACCAGAAGTTGTGGCCGAACTCGTGGATCGTCACCATCTCGAGCGTGCGGACCTCGTCGAACGGCCACCGGTTCATCACGAAACTCGTGCCGGCGGTGATGAACGTGGGGTACTCCATGCCCCCCGCTCCGCCGGCGCCCGGAGCCGGATCCACGACGGTCAGCGTCTTGAACGGGTAGCGGCCGTACCACAACCCGTACCACTTGATCGCAGCCTTCGCCGAGTCGATGTGGCGCTGGGCCTGCGGCGCGTGGCCCGGCTGGACGAGGGCGATGATGTCGACATCCGTCAGCATCACCTCGCCGAGCGTCCGGCCCAGCAGGCGGGCGACCTTCTGATACTCGGCCGGCGTGACGTCTCTTGTCGCCGAGAACGTGCCCTTCACGACGAGGAAATCCGGATCGGCGGTCCAGGCGAAGTCGTGGACGTCGGCCTGCTCGTGCGTGTACGTGGTCGTGCCGTCGGCGTTCTTCTTCTCGGCCGTGCGAACGCCGGTGGCGCCGAGCACGTAGCCCGACGGGACGGTTATGTCCACCGCGAACGTCCCGTAATTGGCGTAGAACTCGGACGACGCATGGAACTGGTGGCAGTTCCAGCCGCTGCTCGCGCGCCCGCGCATCCCGGCGGGTTCGTACACGCCCAGCTTGGGGTACCACTGGCCGACCAGGTAGAAGTCGTCCTTGAAGCCCGTCCGGGCGAACACCTGCGGCAGCTTCGACGTAAAGGTGATGTCCAGCGTGATGGACCCGCCGGCCGGCACCGGTTCGGGCAGGACCACGCGGATGACGGTCTGATCGTCGGCGTTGTTGTCGTCGGGGTGCTCGAAGGTAATGGCCTTCGTGAGATCCGTGCCGTCAGCCGTCTTCATCGACGTGATGTCCACCCAGCCCCACGAGTCGGTCTGGGCCTGGTCACCGCGCAACTGGCCGCCGGACTCCTTGTAGAACGTGGATTTCGTGTTCTTGAAGGCGTTCAGGTAGAGGTGGAACCAGAGGTCGGGCACCGCCTCGGCCGAGGGATTGCGCCAGGTGACACGTTCCGTGCCCTTCAGCTGTCTCGATTGCGGATCAAGCGTGACGCTGATCCGATAGTCGACGACGCGGTTGGCTTGCTGGGGCAGGGGATCGGCGGCAACCGCCCCGGCCAGCGCCAGGGCGCAGACCAACACCGCGGCGAGCATACGCATGGGGATACCTCCTGGGGACTAGGGATTAGGGGTTAGGGATTAGGGAAAGGCAGAGGGTGTCCCCGAGCCCCACGTCCCATGCCCCTTGCCCCTTGTCCCTTGTCCCTACTTCTTCTCGATCGTTACCGTCGTAATCCGCACGTCCTTGACGGGCCGGTCGGCGGCGCCCACGGGGACCTTGCCGATCTTGCGGACCACGTCCATGCCTTCGACGACTTCCCCGAAGACCGAGTGTTTGTTGTCGAGCCACGGCGTAGGTGCCAGCGTGATGAAGAACTGTCCGCCGTTCGTATTCGGTCCGCGGTTGGCCATCGACAGGATGCCTTCTTTCGTGTGGCGGAGCTTCGGGTGGAACTCGTCGTCGAAGTTGTAGCCCGGGCCACCCGTGCCTTGTCCGAGCGGGTCGCCGCCCTGGACCATGAACCCGTCGATGACGCGGTGAAACACGATGCCGTCGTAATAGGGCTTCGTGACCTTGTCCCCGGTGCGCGGGTCGGTCCATTCTTTCGAGCCATCGGCAAGCCCTACGAAGTTGGCGACCGTCTTCGGCGCTTCATCGGCGTACAGCTTGATGGTGAACGTGCCCTCGGTGGTGGCGAACGTAGCGTAAGTCCCTTGCGACATGGTGGCCTCCAGCGCGGTGCCGGCACAGGCGGCCGCCAGCGCGAACAGAACAACGAATGTGATGGGTCGGGTCATGCCTGACGCTCCTTGCGCCTCCATCCTACACCGGCGATCGGTCTTCGGCTATCGGCCTTCGACTGTCGGCTATCGGCCATCGGCTATCGGCATCTACTGCCTACTTACTACTGACTACTTCCCAATGCCCCAAGCCCCACCCCCCCCGTCGGCGCCCAATCGTATAGCATGGAGGCATCCAAGGAAGGCCCATGGTCCACCGCTACCGTTACCTGCACCTCGACGTCTTCACAAACCGGCTGTTCGGCGGGAACCAGCTTGCCGTATTCCCGGACGCGGCCGGCATGACGACGGAGCAGATGCAGGCGGTCACCCGCGAGATCAACTTTTCGGAGTCCACCTTTATCCTGCCACGCGAGCGGGATGACACGGACATCCGGATGCGCATCTTCACGCCGGGTGCCGAGATGCCGATGGCCGGGCATCCGACGGTCGGATCGACCTTCGCGCTGGCGCTCGAAGGCATCATTCCGGCCGGACAGCGCCGGTGGGTGTTCGGCCTGAATATCGGCCCGACACCGGTCGACATCGACTGGGACGGGGCGCGCCCGACCTTTGCCTGGATGACGCAGCGGCGTCCCGAGTTCGGGCACACGTTGCCGGACGTGGGCGGCGTGGCACACGCCCTCGGCGTTGATCCCGTGGACATCCGGGTCACGGGACTGCCCGTCCAGGACGTCTCCTGCGGCGTGCCGTTCATCTTCGTGCCCCTGGCTACCCGGGCTGCGGTCGACGCGGCTGTGCTCAATCGTGCGGCGTTCGCGCAACTGGCTGCCGACGTCTGCCTGACCGACGAACGGGCGGTGTTCGTGTTCTCGACCGAGCCCGGCCCGGATGCCGCGACCGTCTATTCGCGGATGTTTGCACCGGGCCTGGGCGTGGTTGAGGATCCGGCGACAGGTTCCGCAAGCGGCCCGTTGGGTTGTTACCTTCTCCACCATCGCGTTGTACCGGCCGACCGCGCGGACCGGATCCTCAGCCTGCAGGGCGCCAGGATGGGCCGTCCCAGCTGGATCCACATTGCGATCGCCACCGACGGCGCCGACATCACCGATGTCAGGGTTGGCGGCGAGGCCGTGCTCGTCGCCACGGGAGAGTTTTCGCTAGAGGCTAGAGGCTAGAGGCTAGAGGCTAGGGGCAAGGGGCAAGGGGCAGCCGCCCGAGCCGTGAGCGTCGTGAATGCGCGCGAGCGCCCTTGTCCCTTGCGACTTGTCCCTTGTCCCTGCCAAGCAGGACGTTATGAACCAACACGCATTGCTCTCGGACCTTGATCTCCACCTGTTTGGCGAAGGCCACCACTACGAGATCTACGACAAACTCGGCGCGCACGTCGCGGAGGTGGCTGGCGTCTCCGGCCTCCGATTTGCCGTCTGGGCGCCGAACGCGACCGGTGTCGCGGTCGTGGGCGACTTCAACGACTGGCACGGCCACGCCCACGTGATGTCTCCGCAGGCGTCATCAGGCGTGTGGGCGATCTTCGTGCCCGGCCTCGGTCCGGGCGAGAAGTATAAGTTCGAGGTCCGGTGGCGCGACGGCTCCCGTGTGATGAAGGCTGATCCGTACGCCCGGCAATTCGAAGTACCGCCGCGGTCGGCCTCCATCGCGTGGACGAGCGACTATGTGTGGCGCGACGACGAGTGGCTGACGGCCCGCGCTGCCAACGGTCACTTGTTGGAGCGCCCGATGACGGCGTACGAGGTCCATCTCGGGTCCTGGCGCCGGGGCGAAGACAACATCTTCCTCAGTTACCGGGACCTGGCGGCGCAACTGGTGCCATACGTGAGGGACCTTGGGTTCACGCACATCGAGCTGCTGCCGGTGATGGAGCACCCGTTCGCCGGGTCCTGGGGATACCAGGTCACGGGGTTCTTCGCCCCGACGAGCCGCTTCGGCACGCCTGATGACTTCAAGTTCTTCGTCGACGAGTGCCACCGCGCCGGCATTGGCGTCATCCTCGACTGGGTACCGGGCCACTTCCCGAAAGACTCGTACGGTCTCATCCGCTTCGACGGGACCGCCCTGTACGAACACGACGACCCGCGCCGGGGCGAGCAGAAGGACTGGGGCACGCTGATCTTCAACTACGGCCGCCACGAAGTGCGGAACTTCCTCCTGGCGAATGCCCTGTTCTGGTTGAAGGAGTACCACATCGACGGCCTCCGCGTGGATGCCGTCGCCTCGATCCTGTATCTCGACTACTCGCGCAAGGCGGGTGAGTGGATGCCGAACCAGTTCGGGGGGCGCGAGAACCTCGAGGCGATCGACTTCGTGCGTCAGCTCAACACGCTGGTCCACGAGAAACACCCGGGAGCCATCACGCTGGCCGAAGAGTCGACGGCCTGGCCCGCGGTGAGCCGCCCCGTGTACGTCGGAGGTCTGGGGTTCACGTTCAAGTGGAATATGGGGTGGATGCACGACATGCTGCGTTACGCCTCCCACGACCCGGTGCACCGCAAGTGGCATCACAACGACATCACGTTCTCGATGCTCTACGCCTACAACGAGAATTTCGTGCTGCCCTTCTCGCACGATGAGGTCGTGCACGGGAAGCGGTCAATGGTGGCTAAGATGCCGGGCGACTGGTGGCAGAAACACGCCAATCTGCGCGCGTTGCTGGCCTACATGTATGTGCACCCGGGCAAGAAGCTGCTGTTCATGGGCAGCGAATTCGCGCAGTCACGCGAATGGAACCACGATACGAGCCTGGACTGGCACCTGCTGGACTATCCGTCGCACCGTGGAATGTGGGCGCTCGTGCGCGATTTGAACCACGTCCTTGCCGGCGAGCCTGCATTGTTCGAACGCGACCATTCGCCCGATGGCTTCTCGTGGATCGACTGCAATGACCACGAACACTCCGTGATTTCGTTCCTCAGACGCGGCAAGACCCCCGATGACGTGGTCGTCGTCGTGGTCAACTTCACGCCGGTGGTGCGCCAGGACTATCGGATTGGCGTGCCTCGAGGCGGTAAGTACCTCGAGATCCTGAATACGGATGCCGCGGTGTACGGCGGAAGCAACGTCGGCAACAATGGCGAGATCGAGGCTGACGGGATCGCGCGCCACGGGCATGCCCAGTCGCTCAGCCTGACGTTGCCTCCGTTGGGATGCCTGGTGTTCAAACCCTCCCCCAGGGGGTCAGACCTTGAATTGCCAGTTGGACCGTGACCGGCTGGCAATTCAAGGTCTGACCCCCCGGGCGCCAGTTGGGCCGTAACCGGGCTGGCAATTCAAGGTCTGACCCCTACTTCCTCACGTATAGCGCCAGACGCGGAAACGCGAACGTGCCGGCGACGTCGTCCACGACGTTGAGCTGGCACGTGTACAGGCCCGCTTCGAGGGCCGATGCCGGCACGGTCAGTCTCACGATGACCGTCTTGCGATCGCGGTCGGTCAGCTGGATCGACTCTGCCGGCGGCGTCTGGTACACGCGCGTCTTGCCGCGGAAGAACGCCAGGCTGGTCAGCACCCGGACCTGGCCGGCCGCCGCCGCATCCACCCCGCCCGTCGCCGATACCCCGCGCTGAACGGGATCGTATACCTCAAAGGAGAAGTAGAGCTGCTGGTCGCCAGTCGCCACATTGGTGATGCTGGGCACCAGTTCCATGCCGTCACGTACGAGGGGGTTGTTCCGGTTGTTGCGGTTCGACGGCGTCTGCTGCAACTGCGTGCCGAAGACGACCGTGCTCAGTTTCATGCCGGTCTGCGGCAGCCGGGGCACGGTCAGCACCGCTTCGTACGATCCGAGCACGCCGTCCTGGTTCTCGCGGACGACGGCCTTGAGCAGATACTGGCCCGGCGGCAGCTCGAAGCTGGTCTGGTATTGCACGCTCTTCTGGCGGACGTTCTGAGCGGCGTCCACGTTGAGTTTCACCGTGTCGCGAATCCACGCCACGGGCCGGCGCTGGCGGTCACGGATGACGCCCAGCACGTCGAGCGTGGCGCGTTCCTTGTCGCTCGACCGTGCGAACGGGATGCTCGACCCGGGCACCACCAGCCACACGGGCACGAAAAACCGGTCGTCTTTCATCCGGAAGTATGCCGCCGACCCGTGAATCGGGAGGTCGGTGACCGACAGGTCCGAATCGAGCTGTTCCTGGAGCTGCTGCTCCCGGTCGTCCTTGCCGGAGTGCGCGAAATCCCGCCGCGCGTAGTACCCCGCCCGGTATTCGAGTTTCACGTCTGGCCGTTTCGAGGTGATGCGGATACGCCTGAACCGGCCGTCCTGCGCGGCGTTGGTGCTGCTGTATCCGATCAGGTAGTACGTCGTCGTGTCGGCGACCACGCGCTCGAACACCTCCCCGAACTCGTTGGCGTCGAAGAAGGCTTGGCCGCCCGTGTCTTCGGCCAACGATGCCAGCGAGTCCTGGGACGCGGCCATCCGGTCGAACTGGCTCCGCACGGACTGTCCCGAAAACGCGCTCGTGCCGCGCACGCTCGCCGAGCTCGCGCCGCCGCCCGGCACCTGGGCCTGCAGGCCGCGCATGTCCGCCGTATAGATGGACACGTTGGCGCGAACGGCCCGATCCACCACGCGCCTCAGCTGGACTTCGTTATCGAGGCCCATCTGGCTCATCCCGCTGCTGAAGTAGACGAGTGACTTCTTCTGGGGGACGGACGCGAGCGTATCGGTGATCCGTTTCAGCGCGTCCAGACGCTGGTCGGTGGAGAACAGGTTGAACTCCGTGTCGTCCGGCGTGAACCCCTCTTCTGCCGCTGCGGCCGCCTCGGCCGTGGCGCCTTCTTCGAACCCGGCATTCTCAAGCGGACTGAGGCGGTTGATCGCCGCCTTGAGCAGGTCGCGATTTGCCGTGAAGTCCTGTGTGATCCGAAGCGACGTGCTGAGCGACACCACCGCCAGAATGTCGGCGGGCGTGATCTTCGTTTCGACGTAGTCGCGCGCGGCGATCACCGCCCGCTCGACTTCTTCAGGCTCCATTGAACTGAGGTCGAAAAACAAAACGATCAGCCGTCGGTTGTGCGCATCGACAACCGTGTACTCCTCGTCCGTCTTCGCAGGCGCCCCGCCTGACCCGCCGGGTTTGGCCAGGGCGCCGAGCACCGTCGGCATCTCGGGCGCCGCCACCATGGGCGAGTGCTCGATCTGTTCCACACGGAAATTCGTGAGCTCCTGCGGCCGGTTGTCTTCCACCACTGCGAAGTCATCACGCGTCAGATCGCTGACCGGCTTTCCGTCTTTGCCACGTGCGACCACCGTGATCGAGACCAGGTCGACGCCCGTCGAGTACTCGAACCGGGGCTGTTTCTGCTGGCCCCGCGCGGCCTGGACGGGTTGCCCGGGCCGCGCCTGCTGGGCCGGCCCCTGGGACCACATCGTGACCGGGGCGAGCACCGAGCCGGCAACCACGGCTGCTGCGGCGACGAACAGTCGACGTTGATTTCGCATATGACCCACTGCGCACATCGGGAATCGGGGGCTAGCATTGGCCTTACCCCAACCCCCAATCCCGAATCCCCAATCCCCAGTCAGAACCCCGCGCGAGCGACGAGCTGAATCGTGCGCATCGAACGCATCGACACGACACGCCCGAAGGTGGGTGAGTTCACCACCGTGTCGATCGAGCCCCACTGCGCCATGTTGAACACGTTGTTCCCCTGCACCTGCACCGACAACGTACGCGTTCCGCCCAGCGAGAACGACTTCATGAGCGTCATGTTGACGTTCGTGCTGGACGGGCCGGTGATCGTGTTCCGAGCGGCGTTGCCGAAGGTGCCCGGCAGCGGCACCGAGAAGGCCGCCGTGTTGAAGAACTGCAGGATCGACGGGTTGTCAATCGTGATGGGCTGCCCGTTGTAGTCGGCGCGCAGCGTTCCGTACGTGCCGCGTGAGACGTCGCTGGCGTTGCCGAGGATGCGGGCGGTGTACGGCGTGCCCGACGAATAACTCACCGATCCGTTCCACAGCCAGCCGCCGAATACGTGAGCCAGCCAGCTTTCGCGGTTGAGCCACCGGCGGTTGGGACCGAACGGCAACTGGATGGAGTAGTCGGCCGACAACCGGTGACGCTGGTCGAAGCTGGAGACCCCCCACTCGGCGGCGAGGTTCCGGTCGTCCTGCGCCACCACCACGTTGCCCCCGCCAATCGTTGAGGCATCATCCATCGATTTCGAGAACGTGTAGCTGAAGCCGGCGGAGTACCCCCGGGACATCCGCTTGCGGACGCGTACGTTCAGTGCGTGCATGATGGAGCGCCCGTCGGACGTCTCCCAGATGAACGGCAGCACGCCCGGAATCGTCAGGCCGGACGGCCCGCGGTTGGGGGCGCGCTGCAGATCGAGGCTGGTGCCCTTGGTACCCGTGTACCCGACCCCGGCGAACACCGAGCGCGCCAGGTCGCGCTGGACGTCGAGGTTCCACATCTGGACCCAGCCGAGCGTGTAGTCCGGGTCGATGGCGAAGTTGTTCGTGGTCTGGACCGTGTTCGGCTCGGCAAACGCCGTCGCCATCACGATAGGCGTGCCGGCCGCGGCCAGGCGCGTGTCCGTGACGGCGAACGGCGGCTGTCCGGCGAGCCGCTGGACGATCGAGTAGTACACCGGCGAGCTGTAGCTGATCCCGTAACCGCCGCGCACCGTGGTCTTGCTCTGGGGTTTCCAGGCAAACCCGACTCTGGGCGCCAGGTTGTTGCGGTCGGGCCGGACGATGGTGTTGACGAAGTCGCCGGAGTAGGGACCCGTCTGGCCCGCGACGACCGGGGCGGCGGCCGTGAAGTCCGGGTTGACGTCCAGCGTCACCAGGCGGTTGTCCGTTTCCGAATACGGCGAGAGATACTCGTAGCGCAGGCCGGCGTTGATTGTGAAGCGGTTGCTCACGCGCCAGTCGTCCTGGAAGAAGACGTTCACGCTGGATGCGCGGAATCGCTGCAGACCCGGCCCGTACTGTACGGTGGCCTGCTGGGTCAGTCCGAGCAGGAAGTCGGCGAAGTCGTTGTTGCGTCCGGCCGCCGAGCCCGTCGTACCCCCGGTGTAGATGCCCGTGAAGACGAACGTGCCGCGGGGGTTCGTGTTCACGCGGCTGTCGGTGCTCATCAGCCGGAGATCCGCGCCCCACCGCATCGTGTGGCGCCCCTTGATCTTCGTCATCGTGTCGCCGAACGTGAACGTCTGCTCGATGCGTGACGACGGCGCCGAGTCGCGCAGGCTGCTGATGCTCGAGAACGACAGGTTGGGAAGGCCCCAGTCGAACGCGTCGCCGGAAATGCCGATGATGCCGGCTTCGCCCGAGATGTCCTGGGCAAAGGCGTAGCGGTTCGTGGTGGTCGAGTGGCTCCGGTTGAACTGGAACCGGACCGCGTTCATGATGCCCCACCTGGCGAAGTTGAAACTGACGGGGACGTTCCACGCCGTACGTCTGGTCGATCCGCCGGTGGTGGGGAAGGCGGACGTCTGGATGCTCTTGGAGCGGCTGTAGTTCACGCCCACCGAGAGACTGGCGCCGCCACGGCCCCCGCCGCGCCCGCCGGCTGCGGGCCGTGCGCCCGCCTGCCCGGGCCGGCGTTGCGTAGAGCCGAACGATCGCATCAGCCGGAAGTTGATGTCGTCGCTGTCCGTGGCCGCCGTCGTCGAGTAGTAGAAATTCTGGCGGTCACCGGCGCTGTTGGGGAGCGGGATATACGGCAGCAGGGCCTGAGCCACTGCGCTGATCCGGTCTGCCGGAATCTGATTGCCGGGAAATGGCAGGCCCGTCAGCGGGTCACGGATGATACCCGTCGTGCCGGAGAAATCGCCGGCGCGCATGGCGGCCGTCGGCACGGTTGAATACGTGTCCACCGGGCGATCGGAGTGATTGCCCGAGTAGTTCAGGAAGAAGTTGGTGTTCTGGCTCCAGTCGAACCAGCCTGGGATCTTGACCGGGCCGCCCACGTTGGCGGCGATGCGCTGCTGCAGGAACTCGGGCTCCTGCACGGGCTGGCCCGTCAGCGAGTATGGCGCGGCGTTGAGCATGGACCCGCCGAGCGTGTAGCTCAGCGTCCCGCGCGGGCGGTTGTTGGCCATGCGGCCCGCCATGCCGAGCCGCGGGATTCCCGGCCCGCCGCCTTCGCCGCCGCCCCCGCGCCCGCCCATGCCTCCGCCGGGTCCGCTCATGCCGCCGCCGGGGCCGCCCATCCCGCCCGCCGGGCCGAAAAATCCGCCGGCGCCGCCGAATCCGGATGCGGGGCCCATGGCGGCTCCGCCCATGGCGAAGTCGCCGCCGGGCGCGCCTTCACCCGGGGCACCGGGCATGCCCGGCATGCCTTCACGTCCCATCGGGCCGTCGCCCATCATGCCGAACAGCAGCGCGTTGTTCATCTGGCCGGAGCTGCCCGTGGCTGTGACCGCGGCGCCTGAACCCTCCAGGGAGAAGCCTGGCGGGAGCGACAACTGGGCGGCCGCTTCGCGGTCGAGGCTTTCGACCGCGCCCGTGGCCGGGTCGCCGGTGGCCGCGCCGGTCGCGTCGAGGACGGGCGCCAGTGCCTGGAACTGCGGAGCTTGCGGCCGGCGACCGGCAGGTGTTCCCGAAGCCGGAGTCTGCGGCCGGGATCCTGCGGTTGTGGGAGGCGCGCCGGCCGCGGGGGCGGCCGCGGGCGGGGCCGGTGCGACAACCCGGGAGGCCAGCGTCATCGTGATATCGGCCTGCGCCTGACACGGCGTGCCCAGGGTGACGGTGAGGGGGGCGGCGAAGAACGACGCCAGGTCGGCTTTCAGGCCGTATTCTCCCGGCGTCGGAACGGAGGCCGAATAACGCCCGTCCGGCCCCGTGGATGTTGTCACGGGCGCGCCGCCGCCGGCTGGCGTGATGGTGATCGCCACGCCGGGCAGGCGTGTCTGGCCGGCCACGACCGAGCCCGTGATGGCGCACCGTTGGGCTGGCGCAGCCGGCGGCCGCGCCGGTTCCTGGGTCCGCACGGCGGCGACAAGAGCGGTCAGGACGGCGAGGGTGGTGATGGGGATCGTGGTGCGCAGCATCATGGTGTCGGTTCCAAATCGCGGGCCCATCTCAACGTACGCCGCAGGCCGCCCGAACGCTTACCGATTCGACCATGCCCGCCTGAATTGGTGACGACGGAACTGTGACAAGAAGAAGACATTCGCCCGTACGTAGCCCCGGACCTTCCGCCTTCGCGCGAAACGCTTCGGCGGACCGCCGTAGCCTTGGCGGAGGCGGTTAGGTCCGGGGTCCCCCCGCCATTCCTACGATCCGCTCCCACTGCGCGTCGGTGACCGGCATGACCGACAGCCGGCCCATCCGCACGAGGGCGAAGTCGACGAAGAAGGGGTCGGCCTTGATGGCGGCGAGCGTCACCGGGGCGGGCAGGGGAGCATCGGGCACGATGGTGACCGCCCACAGTTTGCCGGTGGCGTCGCCCGGGTCCGGCGCCGGCGGGGCCGCCACGCGGGCGATCCCGACGACCGACTTCTCGTTGCCGGTGTGGTAGAAGAACACGCGGTCGCCCGTGGCCATCGACTTGAGGTATTTCTGGGCCAGCGGGTTGCGGACGCCGGACCACAGCGTGCGGCCGTCGCGTTGCAGGGACACGAAGCTGTAATTGGACGGTTCTTCCTTGACCAGCCAGTTCATGCAGGCTCCATTTCGGGTTGGGATTCTGCCATTTTACCGGAAGCCCGATGCTTCGCGGGCCGGCCGGCGGTATCCTGAGCAGGTCTTCCGCGTCGGCCGATTCAGGCCGGTGCGACCTCATCCCTGTGTGTCTCTCGCGAGGT
Source organism: uncultured Vicinamibacterales bacterium (assembly GCA_964372095.1). Lineage (GTDB taxonomy): Bacteria > Acidobacteriota > Vicinamibacteria > Vicinamibacterales > JAKQTR01 > CAYJPV01. The sequence goes on from CAYJPV010000004.1 coordinate 128,875, forward strand.
TCATATGCGTACGCGCATCCTCCTCCTTCTCCTCATCGCCCTCGGATTGTGTGTGGTTCCGGCCGTGACCGTGCAGGCGCAGCAGGCCGCCATGCCGGCGTTCGATGTCGCCGGCACGGATGCCGCGCAGGTGCAGTCGTTCCTGAAGTCGCTCCAGACCGCCATTGCCGTCGACAACCGGATGAAGGTGGCGTCGTTGTTCAGTTACCCCGTGGACGTGCAGGCTGGCGGGCAGACGCTGACCCTCAAGAGTGACAGCGACCTGCAGCGCCACTACGCGCGGATCTTCGATACCTCGCTGAAGCAGTCGATTGCCGGGGCGAAGGTCGAGACGCTGTTCGCCAACGCGAAGGGCATCATGCTCGACAGCGGCCGGGTGTGGTTTGCGCCGGTCGGGCCGAAGCAGGCGCTGCGGATCATCCGCATCAACGACGTGACCCCGTAGCCGGCGGGCACGCCAATCAGGCCCCGGCCCGCACAGTCTGCTGTTGAGCGGTTCGTCACGTTCCAGTAAACTGTCGATTCCACTTGAACGGCTTGTCGTGAGCAAGCGACAGCGCGTCGAACGGAGAGATGTCCGAGTGGTTGAAGGAGCACGCTTGGAAAGCGTGTGTAGGGGAAACTCTACCGAGGGTTCGAATCCCTCTCTCTCCGCCAGTTATCCTGTTCTATCCAAACGACTTCGCCGAGTCGCTGGATCCCGTCTCCAATATGTCTCCACGTTCTCGACGGGAATCGAGCAGCTGAACGGCTGTTCCGAGCGCCGCGGGACTCAGGTGCATGTACCGCTGCGTCGTGATCAGGTCCTGGTGTCCGGCCAGTTCCTGGATAGCCCGCGCCGGGGCGCCGAGCATCGCCAGGTGCGAACAGAACGAGTGCCGGAGCATGTGCGGACCGTTGTTGACAAGGCCCGCTTTCCGCGCTGCCCGCCGGACCAACCCCTGAACCAGACCCTCCGTCAGTGCCGTTCCATCGTGCTGATACAGCACCAATGGTCCGCGCAGGTGCCGATTGTCTTTCAGGGCCGTCGCGAGACGACATGTCAGCGGCACGTACCGAAGCCGGCCGCCTTTCGGTGACGCGACTTGCCCTTTCCAGGCTGATCGCTGCACGCACACCTGCCGCTTGAGGAAGTCGATGTCGGTCCACTCGAGCGCGACCATCTCACCCAACCTCAGTCCCGCCTCTCCCGACAACAACACCAGCAGATAGGCGCGAGGGTCCGTCACCTTCGCGGCTGCAACGAGTCGCTCGAATTCATCGAAGTCGTAGAATCGAGTCGACCATTTCGACACCGGAAGCAGCTTGATGGAGCATGGCAACCTCTCGAGGACGTCCCACTCCACCGCTTTCTTCAGCATCACGTTCAGCACCGTCAGAATGTTGTTGACCGTCTTCGGGGCTTTCTTCAGTAGCCGATGTTTCAGTCGCTGCACGTCCTCGTTGAGAATCGTGTTGAGCGTCTTCGCCCCGAGAGTTGGCGAGAGATGGACCCGGATGATCATCTCCTTCGCCGCGACTCCGCTCGCCTTCTGCCGGTTCGCACGTGCGTATCCGTCTAGGAAACGCGGCGCGAACTCATTGAGTGTGGGTACCTCCTTCCCTGATTGAGGAACACCGTGTTGCAGCAGATGCCGCTCGCGGTCTTCGCCCCACCGGACGGCCGCCGACTTGGACGAGACCGGGGCCTTGGCCCGCTCTCGCCGTCGCGACCCGTTGGGCAGGCGGACGGTGATGTCCACCTCCCAGCCGCCGTGTCGATACGGTCGGATCTTTACGCTCATCGCCAATCACTCCCTGGCGATGGCGCGCGCTTCTGGCCTACGCAGTTTAGCAGGTCGGCGCCGCGGAACAGGATTCGCCGGCCGATGCGGGTCAACCCCGGAGGCTGTTGCCGCCCGACCACTACTCAGATCCCACGCCCCGTCGTCCGCAGGAGGTCGGCGGATTCGTCGGCGGTCAGCAGGATCGGCAGCTGTGGCTGGTTCGCGTGCTCCGCTGGACGGCTCGCTATGTCGTCGCGCAAGCGTGAGAACCACGCTCGTTCCAATTGTTGCCGCGTGGCGACATCGCCGCGTGGAGACCCTTGCCCTTTGTCTCTCGATGTGGTTTGCTCGCTCGGGACCGGAGGCTCAGTGACGGCTGGCGCGGGCTTGCGCGGTTGGGCCCGCGAGACATCAACTCGGATTGCGACGAGGCCAAAATGCGAGTGCGCCGTGTCACCATTGAGAATTTTCGCGGCTCGCTCAACGGCACCGTCAGCTTCGGCAGCGGGCACACGTTGCTTGTTGGCGGCAACAACGTCGGAAAGTCTACGGTCTGCGAAGCCCTCGATCTTGTCCTCGGCCCGGAGCGGCTGGCGCGCCGGCCCGTCATTGACGAACACGATTTCTTCTGCGGGAAGTACATCGACGGCGCCGGCGAGCCGATAGAAGTCCGCATTACCGCCGTTCTGACCGACCTGTCTGAGGAAGCGCGGAACCGCTTCTACAGGCACCTGCGCGTCTGGGACGATGCGGCTGGCGACTTCGCCGGGGCGGACGATCCAGGTGCGGACGCAGGCACCGGCGTCCTGGCCCTGCCCGTCACCTTCATAGGTCGCTACGACAAGGGCGAGGATGACTTCATCGGCAACACGTTCTTTGATCATCCCGTCGAGGAACCAGACGAGGACGAAGCCGTCGAGGCCGTCCTCGGCGCAGGGCGCAAGGCATTCACGCGAGAACACAAGCGCATGTGCGGCTTCATCTTCCTGCGGGCTCATCGCACCGGTTCCCGGGCGCTTAGTCTGCAGCGCGGCTCCCTCCTCGACACCATCTTGAGGATTGGCGCGGGCGACGGTCCTGCGGAAATGTGGGAGGACACGCTCGCGCGCCTCAGGCAGTTCGAGCCCAGCATCGGCGACATCGCCCACCTGAAAAGCGTCCGCAAGGAGCTGGAGACGCGCATGTCGCGATTCGTGAAGCTGGGTGACGGAGACAAGGCCACATCGTTCTTCGCTTCCGACCTGACCCGCCAGCACCTGCGCGAAGTCGTGAGTCTGTTCATCGCCACCCAGCCAGACGCCCATCTGTTGCCCTTCCAGCGTCTGGGAACAGGTTCCCTGAATCTCCTGGTCTTCGCGCTTCTCACCTTCATCGCGGAACTGAAGGCCAAGCAGTCCGCGATCTTCGCCATGGAGGAGCCGGAAATTGCGCTTGCGCCGCACACGCAGCGGCGCGTGACGCGCTTCGCCCTGAGCGAGATGGGCCAGGTGATCGCGACGTCACATTCACCTTACGTGATCGAACAGTTCGAACCCGACAAGATCGTGATTCTCGAGCGAGACGCGGGCGGCTCCCTGACGGGTCGTCCCGCCATGAAACCAGGGCTTGCCCCGAAGAGCTATCGCAAGCAGCGCAAGCAGTTCGCCGAAGCGTTACTCGCGAACGCGGTTCTCGTGCTTGAAGGGGGAACGGAGGTCGCACTGTTTCGAGAAGCGGCAACGGTTCTTGAGAACAGCCTCGGCTCCGAGAAATACCCGCACCCGGACCTGGAAGGTCTCAGCTTCTTCGATGCCGGCGGCGACAGCTCGGTCCCCGCCTATGGCCCAGTGTTCGGCGCTCTCAAGAAGAAGGCGTTCGCTTTCCACGACACGCCGAACACACCGTTCGACGCCCCCAAGCTTGCGCAGCTTGCGAGCTACGCCTGCACGTGGATGTCTCCCAAGAAGAAGATCGAGGAGCTTCTGGTCGAGGAGACGTCCATCGACATTCAGCGGGGATTCCTTGAGGACGTTATGTCTCGCGCTGACTATCCGGCGAAGGCGAAGGTGTATACGGCCGCCATGTCGGACGACGACGTGCGCAAGCTCGCGTCCGACGTGCTCCTGGCCCGCAAGGGAGACGCCTCCGGATACGCGGCCATCCTCATCGCCCACTGCCAGACCGACGCGGACCTCCCGACGACGATTCGTACCATACTCCTCGCCATTCAAGACCACCTGAATCCACCTCCCGCGCCTGAGCCAGGAGCGTGCGAAGCGAACGGAAATGTCCAAGCCGACGTTTGAACTGTGCGACAAACGGAAGGCGATCATTGCGCAGGACGGACACCTCCTTGTCCTTGGCGGGCCCGGCTCGGGTAAGACCACGATTGCCCTTCTCAAGGCGAAGGAGCTCTGCGCGCGCCTCGCTCCCGGTCAGGAAGTCCTCTTCCTGAGCTTCTCCCGGGCTGCCGTCAGGCAGATCCTCGGCCGCTGTGAGGATGTCCTTACTCGAAACGAGCGGACACTGCTGACGGTCAAGACCTACCACTCGTTCTGCATTGAAACGCTCGAATCGTATGGCTGCGTGCTGATCGGCAGACAGCCGCGGTTTGTATTTCCTCGCGAAGAGAGTGTTCGAAGGGCTGACCACGATGGCGAATGGGACGAGGAAGTGGCGCGCCTCGCAAGAGAGGGGACATTCTGTTTCGACGCCGTCGCGGGAGGCGTGGCCGACCTTCTCGCGAAGAGCGCCCTAGTCAGGGATCTGTACGCGAGAAAGTTCCCCTTCGTCGTCGTCGACGAGTTTCAGGACACGGACGAGAGCCAATGGCGTGTCGTTCAGGAACTGGCGAAAGCGACAACGGTATTCTGTCTTGCCGACGCCGAGCAGAGGATCTTCGAGTACCGAAAGGACATCGATCCCAAACGCATTGAGATGGCGTGCGCCGCCCTGTCACCGACGGTGTTCGATCTCGGGGCCGACAATCACCGGAGCCCGAACGCCGAAATCCTGGCATTCGCAGATGCAATCCTGAAGAACACGAAACTGCCGGTCACCGCTGATGTCCGTCACTCAAGCTACTACCCCAACAACTTCGGCGCGGTGGTCCATCTCGAAGTCGTGCGGATGTTCAGCCTGCTTCACAAGCGGGGCATCGAAGAACCGACGGTCGCGGTGTTGTGTAGATCGAACACGCTCGTCTCGCAGATTTCGCTGCTACTGTCCGAATCGCACACCATTACCAGCGGAGCGAATCGGATCCCACTGAAGCCGGTCGAGCATAGCGTGGCGTGGGACGCGGAACTCACCATTGCGGCGGCGAGTATCGTGGCGTCGATTCTGGAGTGGCCCACCCGTCCTCCGGCCGAAGCCGTGGCCCGCACCCTTCGGGCGTTGGCAAGGTTCCACCGCCTGAAGAACGCACTGCGTCCCAGTAAAACGGCTCAGGGCGCCTTTGCGAAATTCGAAAAGGCCGGCCAGGCGGTCATCGACGGCAAGGTGCCCGGCACAAACGCTGCAAGGGCGCTCGTCAAGGAACGCAACAAAGGGGTTCCGTTCTTCGGCGAGCCATCTCAGGACTGGCTATCCGCGCGCGACGTTCTCGCAAGAACGCCCGGGCTCGACGACGTATTTGCCGAGGTCCGCATGATGAGGCTGTTCCGTGCGCGGGATGAGGTGGGCGGAACGCTGGCCGCGTCATGGCTGGCCACGGGCGCCTACGCCGGCGCCGAGCGAGCAGTTGAACTCGCGCTCGACCGTCAGACGCTCATGTCGGCGAATCGCGAGCCGACGGGCTGCGTGTTGATGTCAATTCACAAGTCGAAGGGCAAGGAATTTGACGGCGTGATCCTCGTTGAAGGCGCTCACGCTTCGCCGTTCTTCGATGCCCGTGACAAGCCGCCGCACGCGGCTAGCCGCCGTCTCTTGAGAGTTGGAATCACTAGGGCGCGCGCGCTGGTGCGATTGGTGCGGCCACACAATGCCGTGCCATTGGCCTGTGGCGTATGACGCGGGAACGGGTAGCGAGGGTCAACGAAGCGGAACGAGGCCAGCTACCGTGTTATCACGCTCGCGACGGGAATCGAGCAACTGAACGGCCGTGCCGAGCGCCGCGGGACTCAGGTGCATGTACCGCTGCGTCGTGATCAGGTCCTGGTGTCCGGCCAGCTCCTGGATGGCCCTTGCCGGCGCTCCGAGCATCGCCAGGTGCGAGCAGAACGAGTGCCGCAGCATGTGCGGACCGTTGTTGACCAGGCCCGCCTTCCGCGCGGCTCGACGCACAAACCCCTGAACCAGACCCTCGGTCAGTGCCGTCCCTTGGTCCTGATACAGCACCAACGGTCCGCGAAGGTGCCGATTGTCTTTCAGTGCCGTCGCGAGACGGCTGGTCAGCGGAACATACCGAAGCCGCCCACCCTTCGGCGACGCGACTTGTCCTTTCCAGGCTGACCGCTGCACGCACACCTGCCGCTTGAGGAAGTCGATGTCGGTCCACTCGAGCGCGACCATCTCACCCAACCTCAGTCCCGCCTCTCCCGACAACAACACCAGCAGATAGGCGCGAGGGTCCGTCACCTTCGCGGCTGCGACGAGTCGCTCGAATTCATCGAAGTCGTAGAATCGAGTCGACCACTTCGACACCGGAAGCAGCTTGATGGAGCATGGCATCCTCTCGAGGACGTCCCACTCCACCGCTTTCTTCAGCATCACGTTCAGCACAGTCAGAATGTTGTTGACCGTCTTCGGGGCCTTCTTCAGTAGCCGGTGTTTCAGTCGCTGCACGTCCTCGTTGAGAACCGTGTTGAGCGTCTTCGCCCCGAGTGTTGGCGAGAGATGGACCCTGATGATCATCTCTTTCGCCGCGACTCCGCTCGCCTTCTGCCGGTTCGCACGTGCGTATCCGTCTAAGAAACGCGGCGCGAACTCATTGAGTGTGGGCACCTCCTTCCCTGATTGAGGGACACCGTGTTGCAGCAGATGCCGCTCGCGGTCTTCGCCCCATCGGACGGCCGCCGACTTGGACGAGACCGGGGCCTTGGCCCGCTCTCGCCGTCGCGACCCGTTGGGCAGGCGGACGGTGATGTCCACCTCCCAGCCGCCGTGTCGATACGGTCGGATCTTTACGCTCATCGCCAATCACTCCCTGGCGATGGCGCGCGCTTCTGGTCCAGCCAGTTTAGCAGGTCGTCAGCGCGCAGGAGTACTCGCCGGCGGATACGAATCACGCCGGGCAACTGCTGCCTCTCGGCCATGGCGTAGATCGCCCGTCGCGTCGTGCGGAGTAGGGTTGCTGCCTCATTGACGGTGAGCAGGACGGGCAGCGTGCCAGCCAATTCGTGCCGGCGGTCCGCTCCGCGTCTACCTTGTGCCGCGGCTTCAGTGGCGGTCGGAACGAGACTCAACATGTGACCTCCGGCCATGGCGTTCTCGTGGGGCCGTTTGACTTGCTGTGGCGACCTTGTGGCGTCGAAGAGGCCGGACGCCGCCACTTGGCGGCGTCCGGGTGTTCATGACGATCGGCTACGACGCCTGCTCTTCGGCGGTCTGCTCTTCGAACTGGCCGTAGGCCTGCAGGATCAGGTCACGGATGCGGTCCTGGGCCGCCGCGTCGACGACCGGGCGCAACAGCGCGAAGCTGCGCCGTTCGCCGTTGACGCTGTACTGGCGCGCCGGGAACGTGACGTTGCGGCCGGCGCCGTTCCGGCGCTCCCAGATTCCGAATCCGATCAGCTTCAGCCCGCCGAGCAGACCGGCGGTGAACTGCAGTTCGGCATCCGCCAGCTTTCCGGGCGGGTTGCCTCGGTCATTGGAAACGAACTTGACGATGATCTCGTCCATGTCGGACCTCCTCGTCGACCCACCGGTCTGGTGGGCGACGAACGTGTGTGTGCGTTACGTCGCCGTCGAGTGCCTGCGCCCGTCGTCGACGGCATTGGGATCGACGGGTGCCTTGAGTCGCTGCCACAGCCAGAGTTGCAGTGTGGTGAGGCCGACCATCAAGGGGTCGGCCGGCGCGAGGATGTGGTGATAGTCGCGGCAGCGGGCGCGCTGCCAGGCGAGTTCCCTGGCGTCGACCAGCACGAGCCGCGCGTCGGCTCGCGCCGTCCCGGCGTCGTGCGCCACGGGCGTGGCGGCGAAGCCGGAGACGTCTGCCAGGGTGGACAGGTAGAGCGTGAGCGTCGACGGACTGTCGAGCGCGGCCGGCGCGGTCGTCACGAAGGCGTGATAGAGGCGCGTCTGCCGGCCGATGGTGACCGCGATGCTCGGTGTGATCGCGACGTCACCCATGGTGCATCCCCTTTCTGTCGCGTCTCCCGCGCTTGGTCGGTGGGTGAGATCCCGGGGCATCACGTAATAGCCGCTTTCGGGCGAGACCGACGGTGCCGTCAAGGCCGCTAGCCCCGCGCGCCGGGGCCCCCGACGCGGCAGCCGCGTTGGGGTGGCCTGTCGGGGTCGAAGCGGAGCGGAGAGCCTTGACGGACCGGAAGCGAGCCCTAGATTGGTGAACGTGATGCCCCGGGCGTGGGTGGGTCGGCGATCCAACGTGAACGCCCTGGGTGTTGCCCGGCGCTGGGACTGCGCGGCGACGGCATGCTCGAAGCCCGAGCCGCCGCATCAGGCGGGAGAGTTCGTCTGGCCGCCAACTGTGGCGAGCGGCCAGCGCGAGGAGCAGCACCTGCGCGAAATTCACGCGGGGGCGCTGCCGCAGATCCTCGACCAGCTCATCGAACGCATCGTCCGTGGGCAGTTCTTCGAGCAGTTCGAAGACGAGCGCCGGCGTCCACCGCAGGTCGGCGGTTCGCTCCGCCAGCGCTCTGAGCGCGCGCAGCCGGCCCGTCGAGAGCCAGCGCGCGGCGTCGTCTCGGAGCCACGCAGTTGGCCGCGAGACGACGAGTGGGGTGTTATGGCGAGATGTACGGACCACACAGACCTCCAGCGGATCGCCGCTGGCTCTGGAGCGTGCGGCCGGTTGTTCGCGACGATCGGCATCGCGAACGGGTGCGGGTGGCCTGTGCCGGTCCCGCGAGGGTGCAGAGTGGGAAAGGAACCGTGCGGGGATGTGCCCGCACGGTGACGGCCAGGGTCAGTTGACCGTGGTGAGGAGACGGCTGGCGGCGCGGTCGAGGGCGAAGCGGCCGTCCTGCCAGGACGTGCGCTGGCTGAGTCGGGTCAGCCCCTGCACGTAGCCCCAGACCGAACGGGGATTCGGCTCATGCCGTTCCGCCAGGTCGTACGCGTCGACCGCCTGTTTGTGCGGCAGATCGATGCGTCGCACCGCCGTGTCGATCACCGCGTCGCGGGTGGGTCCCAACTCCCGGGTCGTAGCGCCGAGGAGGACGGAGCGTTCGCGAGTGGTATCCGCGTCGAGCACCGCGCGCACGCCCTCGAGTGAGGACGTCCACGCTTCCTGAATCGACGCGCCCACGTGGCGGCGCCGGAAGCCGGCCACGTATTGGAAGCCCCAGATGATGTGGTTGCTGCACACGGCGCGGAACAGGAACACATCCAGGGTCAAGGCGGCGGCACCCACGTCACTGTTCCGGAGGATGAACCCGCGGAACAGACCGGCGTGCGTGGTATCCGTGGGATCGTCGAGATCGCGGTTGCCGTCCACGAGGAACAGGAACATGTCTCGGTCTCCCAGGTAGGCGCCGGACGGAACTCGTTCGGCACCGAAGACGCCGTCCTTGTAGCCGAGCGGCAGGTGCCACGCCGGGTGCAGGGCCTGGAGGTCGAGCACCCGGGCGGCCAGCTCGTCATGGTGGACGCGTGCGTAGCGCGACGATGTGATCGCGTGCACGGTCCAGGGGGCGGCGTGATCCACGAGGAGCAGGTGCTCGTCGCGGTGTTGCCGCTGCAGCCCGTGATTGATCGCGCTGGACGCGATCGGCGCGGGGAGCGACCGGAGGTACTTCGGCGGCCCGCCGGCGATGGTGGCGAGCTGCTCGAAGCTCCAGTGGGTCAGTGCGGCGGAGCGACCCGACGTCTCGTGAAGCACGAGGGCGTCGGAGTCGACCGCTTCGGTCCTGAACTCGCGGGTTTCGATGGTGCGCTCCTCGATGCGGCTGCGTCGTGCACAAGCCGCCGCGTGGAGCGCCGCAACGCTGTCGTACCGTTCATCGGGCGGACGCGACGCCCATTCACGATGCGCGGTGTACGCGGAAACAGCGGACACACCTGTCCCGTTCATGTGAGGTTCCTTTCTGCGTGCCCTGTGGGCGACGAGGTGGAAACAGCTCCGCGTCGGGCGACGTGGAGGAGTAGCCAGGACGGCTACAGAGGAGATGTCTACAAGATAGGCGCGGACGTGGTTGCCGTCAAGATGAGCAGCGATGACTCAAGAATCGACCGAGGCGGTAGCTCCCGACTCAGTCGAACGAGCTGAGAACGATGCCGGCCACCGACACTCCCTCAGGGCCAGCGGGCAGCTACCGTTTCGGGTAACCGAGACCTCTCGCCTTGGGCGCGCGGCGAGCCACTCGTGCGAGGACCTCGGGACCGACAAGGTCCTCGCACGCGGTGAAAAGGTCGCGTTCCTCGAAGCGCACGTGCGCCTCGAGCAGCGTTCCGAACTCGGCCAGTCGCGATCGGGCGCCGGATTCCGCGGCTGCGAGGTGGTCCCGGAGGGCGCCGTGTTCGCGCAGCGTCCTCTCCACCAGGTCGGTGCGCCCGGCCATCGCCAGTGCCGGAAGCAACTCCTCCTCCTCGATGGCAAAGTGGGGCCCGAGGTCGTCATCGTATCGACGCCGAACCTCGGCTGACAGCTCAACGTCCAAGGCGCCACTGGCGGCCGCCTCCTGCAGACGCCGCGCAAGCACAAGCGCGTGATGGTGGTCCGAGGTCAGGCCTTGCAGGCGGAGGTCACGCTTCATCGGCCGCTCCGTGACGGGCTTGCCAGACGCCCCCGGCAAGGCCGCTTTGGCGCCCCCAGCAACTTTACGTCGAAAGGGCATCCGGCTGGGTCAGTGATAGAGACCTTCGCTGCGCTTGCCGGTCGCGATCTCCATCTGCTGTTCATAGAGGATGATCCTATCAAGCAGTGGATAGCCTGGCGTGAACGTTCAATCCGACTCGCCGTATTTTGCGAGTATCCGATCGAAGAACCACGCCTTTCTGGCCCCGTCGTCGAGGATACGCACCGGGCCAAACACGATCACGCTCGTGAAAACCAGCGCAGAATTACACGCGAAGGGCCGGCCTCGATTACGGGTCCCATCTCTCCCACTTCGACGCAGATGCGAGAATTGTGTTGGATATTTCGCAGGAAGTGTTCGCGGTGATCCCCGGTGTGCAGATACAGGCGGTCATCGCCTTCGTGGATGTAGATCAGCGGAACGACATACGGCCATCCGGCTGCGTCGACCGTGCCGACGTGCGCGACCTTGTATTGCGGAGGAACTCCCTCGTATCGTGGTCGGACGTCAGACACTTTTCTCGGTGCATGTGGCCACGCGGATCAGAATCCGCCTGTTCCGTGGAACCAGCCATACCTTCCTCTTGTCCGGCAAGTCCGCCGTCTTTCCCGTCCGATCGCGTGTTGCTCACGTGTTCTCTCCCTTTGATCTCGCCTACGTCGTCTCAATGTCCGGCCTTGACGTCCGCACCTTGCGCCGCTTGCCCGATCGCTGGATGCCCGCCGACTTGGAACGTCCCAGGCACCGTTCGGAACGCGACTGCCAGACGATTCCACCCGTTGATCGCCACGATCGCCAGCGTGAGGTCGGTCAGCTCTTTGTCCGCGAAGTGCTGCCGGGCCGTCTCGTACACCTCGTCGGGCACGTGGTCGCCGCTGACCAGTGTGACGGCTTCGGTCCAGACCAGCGCCGCGCGTTCCCGCTCCGTGTAGTACGGAGCTTCCCTCCAGACGCTCACAGAGTACAGCCTCTGCTCGGTTTCACCGAGCGAGCGCGCCACCTTCGTATGCATGTCAACGCAGTACGCGCAGCCGTTGATGAGCGAGGCCCGCAATTTGACCAACTCGAGCAACCCTGGCTCGAGTCCGGTGTGGTGGACGTATTCTTCGAGCCCCAACATGGCCTTCGCGACACCCGGCGCCGTCTTCGCGTAGTCGATCCGTGACTGCATAGCGCTCTCCTGTCATCCTCTGTCGGTAAGGACGTGGCCCCAGAGCCCACCGCCCCCCGAGTGCCGGCACTCGAGCCGTACGATCTGGAGCTGGACGCTTCGGCTGTCACGCAGGTGATTCACTTCCTGCGCGGCTTTGCCGACGGCATGCACCATCTGAAGGAAGAGAAGATCCTCTTCCCGGCTATCGACGCCAAGGCGTTCTTCCCCGGCTGTGGGCTGGTCAGCGAACACAAACGGGGGCGGGAGCGCGTTCGGAGCATGGCCGAGGCGGTGAACCGCTCATCTCTAGGCGATGCGGAGGCCGTGAAAGACTTCATGCGGCACGCGCGGTCCTACATCGACCTTCTCCGACCACACATTGCGAAAGAAGACGAGTGCCTCGCCAACATCGTAGCCGCCACCTTTCCCGCTGACGAACGCGAGAGCTTGACGCGCGCATTCGAAGAGATGGAGCGGCGCGAGTTCGGCGAGCGGGCATTCGAACGGTTTAGCGTCATCGTGGAGATGCTGGAGGCACGGTACGGCGACGGAAATCCTATTGATCCCGGTTCCCGTCTCCACCAGGCCACGCGATAGTAAGGAGAAACGCGCTCTCTTCAAGAGCCTCGACGTCATGAGGGATACCCCGGTCCAATGCGACCAGCGTCCCGGTCGGCAAATCGAACGTCCGACCTTCTGCTCGCACGAGGATATGGCCGGCGACGCTCTGGATCGAGATCCGGCCCTCCGTCTGATGCCTGGGAAGCCGGGCGCGTGCCTTGAGCGCGGTGAGGACGATGCGAAAGTCGTCATGCTTCACGAGCGTCTTTGCGTTCTGGCCGCTGTTCCACTCGGGTTCCCCGTGAAGCGCTTCCAGTTCCCTCGTGAGATCGAATTCGAGAAAGGGAGCGGCCATCGGCGGCGTGTGCGGTCTCCTATGCTGGTTGTCGTCGTGTGCGGCGTCTGACATCGTGAACCTCCCGGTCATCTCGAGCCGAGGCTTGGTCGGCGATTTCAATAATGGACAGTTTCGACGCGGATTTTGGATCTCGATTCCAGGGCGCTGCGGAATTGGCCGCAGCACGAACGTGAGTGGAGCGAAGCGGTGACCCCTGAAGGGCTTCACCGTCCTGATCGTCGCGGTCGGTCCGCAGCGAGCGTCCGCTTAGAGCTCGTAGGCCTGCGCGGCTTCGTTTGCACATACTCCTGCAAGGCGACCGCATTGTTGTGCTGCGTGTCGTGTGAGCTGTAGACGAGCGTGACTGTGCCGTGTCGAGCCGCCGCCACGATCGGCTGCCAGGCCTCCGGTCGTGAGTCGAGCTCACGGAAGTAGCGCTGACGAAACATAGCCCACTTTTCCGGATCGTGACTGAACCATTTCCGCAGCTCCGTACTGGGTCCGACCTCCTTCAGCCACGCGTCGACGCGGAGCTTCGCTTTCGAGACCCCACGGGGCCATAGTCGTTCCACCAGCAGACGGGTGCCATCGGTGTCCGAGACCGGGTCGTACGCGCGTTTCAATGTGATCATCGCATGCCTGCCCAGTCTCAGCGACGTGCTTTGACGTCCGCGTCTTGCACCGCATGCTCGAATCGACGGCCGAACACCGAGCTGGAATGTCCCAGGCACGGTTCTGAACGCGATCGCCAGACAGTCTTACCCGTTGCTCACCACAATCGTCAGGGTCAGGTCGACTAACGCTTTCTCGGTCAACTGCTGTCGCGCGAGGCCGTTCCCGTCGTCCGTCACGTCATTGACGCTGACGAGGGTGACGGCCTCGGTCCAGGCGAGCGCGCCACGAGCGGCCGCAACCACCGGCCCCTTCGTCGTGTCGTAGTGCGCGAAGATAGGCGTTGAGATCGCGACGATCCCGCAGAGTGACGAGGACAACTGCATAGCGATCTCATGCACTGTGCGCCTCGCCCCGGCCGAAACAGTCGGCTGGATAGTCGAGAAGATCCGGTTCGGCTTCGTCGCGATTCTCTCCACCGTCCGCTAAGCGAGGATCCTTCCGCTGAGGGCCTCGGGGTCGTGTGGACCGGGCTCCGCGATGAGATTCCGCGCGGCGTCCATCTGACCGAAGACGCCCCAGGCCAGCACGCCGCGCACGCGGCCGTCCCCGAGGTAGTACACGACGCCTCTGCGGAAGGGCTCCTTCCAGTCGGCGACGACATCGAGACGCGGATCGAGCACCCCGACCGCCTCGTACCCAAGGTCGAAGAGGTCCGAGTAGAAGAAGGGCAGGTGCCGGTAGGCAGCGTCCGCCCCGGCCATCGCGCGGCCGGCCTCCCGCCCCATGCAGTTGGCGTTATCCTCGTGCTCGGCTCGGATCCGCCGCCCGAGCGCCGGGCTCCAGAACCGCGCGACGTCGCCGGCGGCGAAGACGGCCGGGTCGGACGTGCGCAGCGTCTCGTCCACGAGGATGCCGTCGTCCACCGCGAGCCCGGCCTCCGCGGCGAGGCGGTCGTTCGGGACGAGGCCAAGCCCAGCCACCACGAGGTCGGCCCGGATCTCGCCCCGGTTGGTCTCGAGCGTGAATCCGGGGCCGTGCGCCTCGATCCCGGTGAGGCGCTCCCCCGGCCTGACCTCGACCTTGCGCTCCGTGTAGTAGTCGTTCAGGTGCACCGCGAGTTCTCGCGGAAAGAGGCGCGCGCCGATGCCATCCTCGGGGAAGAGCAGCGTCACGCGGTAGCCAGCCGTCGCGAGCGAGGCCGCCATCTCCGAGCCGATGAAGCCTCCGCCGACAACCGCCACGTGTTTGCCCACCGGGAGCGTCCGGACGCGCCGGTAGTCCGCCACCGTGCGGAAGTAGACGACCCCGTCGCCGCCGAAGGGCAGGCGCCGCGGGGTTCCGCCCGTCGCGAGGAGGAGCCGTTCGTACCCGACGATCTCCCCTCCGTCAAGTGTGACCCGCCGCGAGGCGGGATCGAGCGCGACGACGTGCGCGCCAGTCCGTTCCGAGACATTCTCAACCGCCGGTAGCCAGATCGAGCCTTCCGCCTGCCCCGTCCAGAGACCCTTCGAGAGCGGCGGCCGCGCGTACGGTCTCACTGGCTCCTCGCAGAGCATGACGACCGACCCGGTCGCGTCCGCCGAACGGATCCCCTGCGCCGCTGCGTGCCCCGTCATTCCGCCACCGATCACCGCGTACTTGAAGTCAGACATCAGTCCTCCCTTCGTCATAGTCTAGTGTTGGCCACCAGCTTCTGGAGCAACGGCATCCCGTGCTGGGCCTCGGGGCGTCGGGTCGCTTCCGGCCTGACCCCTCGTCCTCCCTGGCGTCGCGACGGAGGAGCCGGGTGAATGAGGCCCTTGCCCAGCAGGTCGCCACCCAGCGAACAGAAGTAGAGGTAGCCCCGACGGTCACCGAAACGCTGGGCCACGCGATCGAATGAGGGCCCCGGATCGAGGCGCATCAGCCTGCTGAGGCCGCGCGCGAGGCCGACGTCACCCGGAGGGAACACGTCGAGCCGCCCGAGGCCGCGCAGTAAAACCAGACCGGCGCTCCAGGGGCCGATGCCCGGAAGCTCGGTCAGGTACCGGATCGCCTCCTTACTGCTCATGCGCGAGAGTAGCGCCTCCGTCAGCTTACCCGACTCGATCGCACTGGCGAGGTGGCGAAGCGTCTCGGCCTTTCGAAGGCTCATGCCGCATTCTCTGAGCTCGACTGAGCGAGCCTCGGCGACGACCTGAGCCGCGGGGAACGCGTGGAAGCGACGGACGTCATGTTGGAGGGACTCGCCGAAGCGCTCGACCAGCCGACCCACGATAGCCACGCCGGCGTCCAGACTCACCTGCTGGAACGGGACCACGGTCGCAAACGTCTCGAACAGATCGGCGAACCGCGGCGGCCGCATGCCGCTCAGCGCGACCGCTGTGGGGCGAAGCCTGCGCTCGGCCTCCGCCAGCCGCCGCAGCGGTGTCGGGTCCACATCCAGGCCGAGCATCTTCCGCACGATCTGCTTGATCGCCATGCGCGTACCCGTGGACAGGTGACCCTGTGGGACAGTGAACCGAACGTCTGGATCGTCGATCGTCCCGCTATTCGTGACCTCGACCAGCGCCAGACCGTCAGCCGTCGCCAGCACTCGTAGGTAACGGTCCCCCTCCCAGACATCGACCAGGTTCGTCGGACGGCGCTGCAGCACGCGCACCGTCGCCTCGAGATGGAACGGCGCCCGAGTGGCGAGCCGTCCGCCCGCGGAGTCCTCGCCGGGATACGTAACGCGTGTGCCTTCGACCTCGGCAAACACCGTCATGCGGTGCGGGGTCGAGCGCTTGGCGCTGGTAATGTGCTCCACATGAGCTCCGCGCGCCGTGAGTACGTCGGCGACGAGGGAGCGGTGGCAACGCCACGGCACGGCCTCCGCGCACATCACGGCGACGCTGCCCTCCGCGGCTCGCACGTGCAGCTTCGCGAGCCCGATCTCGAAACCCTCGGTCAGCATGTGGTCGGCGAACCCCTGAAAACTGGCGTTGCGCCACCCCGGGTTGGGTGAATCCTTGCGTGGTCGGCGCAGGCCTCCGAGCTCCGGAAGATGTACATAGCGCAGGCGCCGCGAGCGAAGAGCCGAGCGGAGTGTGTCGCCGTTGAACTGGGGGTTATGCCGCGATCGGGGGATGGTTCGGATGTCCGCCAGCACGGAGATGTCGAACGCTCGAAGCAGCGCCACGAACTCGTCGAGTGTTCGTGTCGAATGGCCGACCGTGTAGATTCGAGCGCCCCTCCAGCTCGTCGTGTGGCTCATGTGCTCAGTCAGACGCCCGTGTCGGACGGGTCATAGTTGAACTCTCGCACCATGCACACCGGATCACCCTGAGTGGGCGGTCCCGACGCAACCCCGCGCCCGCCGCCGTAGAGCTTCCACGTACGTGACATTCAGACACTCGCGCATCGCCAGGGTCTACCGACCTCATCATCTTCCCGTGCCCGATCAACCGGACGGGACGACAATCGGGTCCACGCCCAAGAACGGATACGCCGGAATCCCCATTCACGCTGAACGGAAGACGCAATAATAGCAGAACGATCCTGGGAACGCCGGCTCGACCTTCCCCCCGGCGTGGTAGAGAAGCGATTCGTAGCCGGGAAGTTCACCACAGGAGGAATGGAAATGGACACACCGCGGTTCGACATCAAGGCTCGCTGGACACGCGCCGCTCAGTTCATGGACGCCCAGGGGATTGACGCCCTCTTCCTGATGAAGCCCGCTAATCTGGTCTACCTCACCGGTGACGGCCGCCCCTGTGCCCTTGGCCTCTTGACCAAGTCACTCCAGTGCATCGTCTCGGTCCCGGCCTCGGACCTTCGGAGTGTCCGCGCCGCCTCCGCCGCCACGGACGTGCGCGCGTTCCGGAGCGAAGAGGAGATGTTCCATGGATTCCGGGACGTGCTCGAGGCGCAGGGCCTCACGCACGCGACGATCGCGCTGGAGAAGAACTTCTTCGATGCGGCCCTCTACGAGGTCTTCAAGGCGCACATCCTGCCCAAGGCCACCGTGGTCTCGGCGACCCCGGTTCTCTCGCGACTCCGGATGCTCAAGGAGCCTGACGAGGTCGAATGCCTCCGAGTCGCAGGTCGGGTCGCTGACGAGGGCATGGCGGCGGCGGTGCAGGCTATCCGGGTGGGCGCCCGGGAAATAGATGTGGCAGGCGAGGCGGAGTACGTGATGCGGAAGGCGGGGGCTGAAGGATGGTCGTCCGCCACCTACGTCGCCTCCGGCTGGCGATCCGCCATGGCCCACGGCCCGGCGTCCCTGAAGACTATCGAGGCAGGGGATGTCGTTCAGGTCCATCTGGCTCCGATCGCCCTGGGATACACGGTCGATCTGTGCCGGACCATCCTTGTCGGCCAGCCTCCGGCGGAGGCGAGGGCGGCTCTCGACGCCTATGTGCTCGCCCAGGAGGCCGGAATCGGGGCTTCGTTCCCTGGCGCCCCACTCATGGGAATCGACTCAGCCATGGCCGAGATGTTGAAAGCGCACGGTTTCGGCGACGCGTTTCTACGGCCGGTCTTTCACGGAGTAGGCTTGGAGCATGAAGAGGCGCCCATCCCTGGTGGGCATGCCGTGATCCATGGTGAGGAAAAGGTCGAGCAGGTCGAGGGCGGAATGGTGCTCGCGATTGGGAATTGCGGAATCTATCGCGAGGGCTTCGGTGTGCGGGCAGAGGACACGGTCTGGGTGGGTCCGGACGGGCCTGTGCCCCTTACCCGGCATTCGAAGGCCATCGCGGTGTAAGCACGTTCGTGACTGACGGAGTGGGGGTTCCGTGCATGATCGTCGCGCTGGCTGGCCGCGGGCCCGCTACTCCTCCTCCGGCGGCACCATCCGATCCTCGGGTGTGGGCCAGGACCGACGGTCTGGTGGGCCTTCGAACTTGACAGGCGGCAGGTCCCGGTACATTCGCTCCCACTTCCATCGTTCCGACGGATTGGAGGTATCGAGCCACGTTTGCAGGGCACCCGACTCACGTGCCGGGCGCGGGCCAAGCGCATCCGCCATGGCGTGACGAATACCCGTCAGGTCGTTCCAGTTACTGGCCGCCGCGCCCATGGCGCGCGCAACATCGGTGAGAATGCGCCAATCCTCTCGCGCCTCACCCCGGGGGGGGATGACGCGCACCGCGTGCTGCGCGTATCCCTGCTGGTTGGTGAACGTCCCGTCCTTTTCGAGCCAGCAGGAACCAGGCAGCACGATGTCGGCGGCTTCGACAGCCGGACTCAGCATCGTGGCCTGCACGACGAGCGTCGACAGGTGTCCACACTGCCGGGCTTCACCGACCCATGCGAGATCGCCAGCGGACTCGGCAGGCCCCGGGTCGAACAGATAGAGTGCGGTAATCCTGCCAGCCGCGATTGACGTCCGTAGCGCCTCGAGAGCGACCTCTCTATTCCGAGGGTTGTCGACCTGGGCTGTCGGTCCGGTGGTCGGGGCCGACACCAACCCAAGCGCTGCTGCCCCCATCACGTTTGGCGCGTCGATCGCTGGAATGTGGAATGTGGTCTGGGCCGGCTGGGCTTTGATCGACTCCCGCCACGTCACCACGACCGCGCCGGATTGGAGTTCCAGAGCCCGTCCGATTTCGCGAAGCACATAGAGCTCTTCGTTCGATCCATGCGCCGATGCAAGGCATGCGAGGCTGCTGGTTCTTCCGGCAAGCCGGCTCGCCACCGCAGCCACGGCATCCTCCCACGCGACGTCTTGCAGGACGCCAGCCGCATCCCTGACCTGCGGGTGTGTCAGTCGATCGTGGCTCTCGATCCAGTGATACCCAAAGCGACCGATGTCGCACATGAAATACCCGTTTACAGCCGGATTGAGACGCGGTGTCAGCCGAATGAGTCGAGGGCCACGGACCCACTCGGCCATTCCCCGAATCCAAGCGTTCACGCTGCATCCCTTGGCGCACAGCGTGCACATCGTATCGAACGCGGCCAGGTTCTCCCACGGCCGGGCGCGGTATCGGTAGTCCTTCGTCGTCAAGGCCCCGACTGGACAGATATCGGTCAAGTTGCCCGACAGCAGCGAGTGGACGCCCTGCTCCCTGAACGTGGCGATGCACGACTCGTAGCTGCGATCAATGAACCGAATCTGCGCCTCGCCGTGGATTTCGGCCATGAATCGGACGCAGCGCGAACAGAGGATGCACCGGTTCCGGTTCAGCATGATCGTGGGGCCAAAGTCGATGTCGCACGCGGCGCCTTCCCCGTCGAAGGTCCGCTTGGCCGTGTCCTTGCGCCCCCGGCGGGATCCGAAGCGACCGCTGTAGTCTTGCAGCGGGCACTCCCCGCCCTTGTCGCATACGGGGCAGTCGAGCGGATGATTCAGCAGGAGGAACTCGATGACCATCGCCCGTGCTTCTACGGCCTCGGGATCCGTGGTATGCACCACCATGCCGTCCGTGCACACCGTCGAACAGGCGGTTTGCAGCTTCGGCAGTCGTTCGACCCGAACCAGGCAAGCCCGGCACGAGCCCTCGATGCTGATGGCCGGGTGGTAGCAGAAGAACGGGATCTCAATCCCGTTGACAAGCGCAGCCTGGAGAACCGTCGTGCCCTTCTCCACGACGATGCACCTGCCGTCAATCGAGAGCGTGACATCTGGCATGGCGGTCCCTCTGCGATCGGACCGCCGCGGAGACAACCTGGCTGAGTTCCCCGCGGGGCGATGGTCCTGTCACTTCGAAGAACACTATCATACGAGAGTCATCTACTGACGACATCCCGAGAAGGTTCGGGAGCCATATAATTGATGCAGACGACGGGAGCATGATCTGCCCAGGAACCCGGCCGGGCGGGATTTATCCGCACGCGACAGCCTGAACGACCGCGAGTGACCGCGTCGGATGAGATCCAGCGGTTCCGACCGCGTGGGTACGCCGGGGCGCGCTGGGACATTGGAGAGTGGGGATGAACATTCGATTCGACCGGATCGAGCAGGCCCAAGTCCTGATGCGCCAGCACGGGCTGCTCGGCATCATGGTGATGAACCACGACGACTACCGGTACTTCTTCGGGACCGATCGGACCCAGCCGCGGGCGATCATCCCGTTTACGGGCCCTCCCGCTCTCGTGACCTTTGCTGCCGAGGAGCCCGAGCTTCGTGCAGCCACTGAGGGCGTTCCGGTGCGCATCTTCAGTCACGTGGGTGAGCAGATCCAGGACGTCGTTCTGGCGTTTCGTGAACTCATGAAGTCGCTCGGGGGCCCGCCGGCTGGGGCGAAGCCACGCGTGGGCATGCAGCTGTGGTTCGAGACGCCGGCGTTTCTTGTCGACTTGTTCAGGCGCGTGAATCCCCTCCTCGAGCTCGGCTCGTCAGATCCGGTGATGGACGAGCTGCGGTCGGTCAAGGAACCTGGCGAGATCGACCTGATGACGCGGGCACAGGAGGTCGCCACGCTGGGCATGAGCCGTGTGCGCGAGTTGCTTGCGCCAGGAGCCAGGCCGCACGACATTGCCACCGAGGCGCTCTACACCATGATGAAGGCCGGCGCCGAACGCACCGCCACCCCTGTGTACGTCAGCGTTGGTCTCGACACGGGCTGGATTCACGGCCGGATCAGCCCTCATGCCATGGGCGTCGGCAACCTGGTGGTCGTCGATCTCACACCCATGGTCGACGGCTACTGCGCGAACCTCGCCCGGACCTTCATCATCGGAGCCCCGACCGAACGCCAGCAGCGGTTGCTGGACACCTACGCGGAGATGCGCGACGTGACGCGGGACCTTCTGAGACCGGCGCCACGGTCGCGAGCCTCGATGCACGAGGACGCCAGGTCTGCGAGGTCAATGGACTCGGGGAGTACCACATCGACGGCATCACGCACGGCATCGGGCTCCGCTTTGAGGAACTTCCGGCGTCCACCATCCTCAAGCCGCACCGCAACGTTCCCCTGAAGGAAGGGATGACCGTCACGATTGGTCACACGATCCTCGCGGAACCTGGCTTCGGCGGCGTTCGGCACGAGGACGTGTACCTGGTCACCCCAGAAGGTGGCCGTGCGCTGGTGCCCTACCCGGTGGCGCCGGCGGTGCTCGCGTAGCAGCGGGCAATCATGCCGGACGTCCGCGCACGGCCGATTGAGCGGTCGCCGAATCGAACGCCACCATCAGGGTGGCGGTGACCACTGGCACCACACCTGCCACCAGGAACACGCCGTCCCCAATCAGCCGAACCCACTCGAGCGCGTGAAACGGTCCGCTCATCGTGAAGGCCGAACGCCGAGATGTCACACATGGGATTGTTCTGTGCCCCGGGGAGATCAAATCCCGTCAAAGGTTGCGGCGCAGTGAGACGTCGTGCCCTTCCCGGGGGCCGGTTCATCTGGAGGACCAGCATCAGGCAGGACCCTAGGGTTTTCCGGAAGGGTGCCACTGGCGTGGTGGCGAGGCCGTGCTACCCACGGTGATGATCCTCGTTCGGCGTCGTTGGCACCCGCAGCGACCGGGTCCGCACAGAGCGTCCGGACCATGGCGGCCTGGCCATCCGCATCGACGCCCGCCCGGCTGAGCAACTGACGGAGACCCGCTCCGTGGTGCTCGATTCAATAGTGGCACCCGTTTATCGCCGAGACCGCGACCGCCAGTATCTCTCGTTGGATGCGCGTGAGGGGGCCGGCCTTTCGCATCAACTCGATGTAGAGGTCGAAGTGCAGGCGCATCACGCGGCTGTGGACGCCGTGGATGCGGAGGATGTTGTCCGTGTCGTCCACCCGGTCTTCGGCCGGCACGTTGCCGAGTGGGACGTAGGGAATATGTGCCACGGCGCAACCCTCCGAACCTGACCCGGCGCTATTTCAACCCCTGCAACACCGCCAGGACATCCGGTGCCGAACTCCGATCGCCGTGCGAATGGCTGATCTTCACAAATCGCACCACACCCTGGCGGTCGACGACGATTGTGGATGGATAAGCGGTCTCATTCGGCGCATCCCACCTCAGGCCGTAGAGATTCACGGCCTTCAGATCCGGGTCGGTGACGAAGTGGAAGTTCTCGGGCAGCGTTTTCCCGGTGATGAAGTCTGCGGCGTACTGCTGCACCGACGCGGCAGCGCCTGGGTAAATCAGGACGACACTCGCTCCCGCGGTCTTGAAGGCGTCGGCCTGAGACATGAACCCGCCAACCTGGCGGGTGCAGACCGGTCATTGATAGCCCACCCAGCCCCGCAGCATCAGGACGACGACCGGTCCCTGCTGTGTCAGCACCGACAGCGCGATCGGCCTGCCGTCGATCCGGGTGAGTGTGAAATCGCGGGCCTCCTCGCCGACCGCAGGCGGCGGCGTGGGCGGAGGGTTCTGGCCGGCGGCGCCGGACGGCGCCAGCCAGGCGAGTGACATGAGCATTGCCAGGACCGGCTTCAGGACCTGCGTGAGCGGCCTGTGTGCGACCGCGAGCACGGGTTTTGAAACCGCTTTTCTGCACAGCACGGCGAAACGGCCACTTGCTGGGGGCATGTCGATTCTCCTCAAGTTAGCGCTCAGGTGCGGCGGAGCCAGTTGGGTGCAGTGTAACTGATCGGTGCGTAGTCTCCCGACTTCCGAGAACGTTACAGCCGATGGCAGGCCGGCGTACGAGGGCGGAACAGGTGGTTGACATTAAGCGGCTGCTGCAATGGGTGACGATGGGTCACAAGGCGCTGGAGCAGATCTCGTTTCTGCTCGAGCCGTCGCTGAAGGCCAGGAAGATCGACTGCATCATCGGCGAAGCCGAGCGACTACCAGGACCTGCACCAGGAGATCCTGCTCCAGATCTGGCGGAGTCTCGACCGTTTCGAGGGGCGTTCCTCACTCGAGACCTGGCTGTACCGCCTGGCGCTGAACACCGCGATCACCTACCGCCGCAAGACGACTACTCGCGTGCGACACGAGTCGCCCGGTGACGATCCGGATGCGAGGCCGGCACCGGACGCCAGCGGGCAGCCGACGCGCGAGTTGCAGATGCTCGAGGAATTCATGCAATCGCTCGATCGTGTGGACCGCGCGGTCTTCCTGCTGTACCTCGAGGACCTGACCTATCGGGAGATGGCCGGCATCAGGGGCCTGTCCGAGAGTCACGTCGGTGTTCGGATCAGCCGGATCAAGAAGACATTCGTCGGGCGGTACCTCCGAGGCTGACATGGACGAATTGGATCGCTTCAAGCGTGCGTGGCGGGATGCCCAAGGCAGCGAGGGTCCGGTCGCGCCGACCGGGGACGCCCTGCCCGTCGTCAGGGCCAGACTGGCGCGGATGCGCCGCACCATCGTCGCCCGCGACCGTCGCGAGACGTGGGCGGGCGTGGCGGCGGCGATCCTCTTCGTCGTCTTTGCCGTGCGCGC
Source organism: uncultured Vicinamibacterales bacterium (assembly GCA_964372095.1). Taxonomy (GTDB): domain Bacteria; phylum Acidobacteriota; class Vicinamibacteria; order Vicinamibacterales; family JAKQTR01; genus CAYJPV01. The sequence continues at coordinate 152,506 of CAYJPV010000004.1, forward strand.
GACGGCCGCCCTGCCCCGGATCGCGTATGCCGTGTCAATCGCGGCGACTGCCATCATCGTGTGGCGGTTGCGCCGCGCCAGGAGCGCGGCGAGCGCGAGGGCCACCGACGTATCGGTGCTTGCATTCTGTCGTGCCGAGCGGGCGACCGTGAACGATCAGATCCGGCTCTTTGCGGCCTGCAAGACGTCTCGCCCCGCCGCACGGCGGGGCAATCAAGTGCTGTGACCCAGCGAGGCGGAGCCGGGCCCACACGCTCGCTGGTCTGAGGCGCAGCCTCGCTTGGCATGGCAGACAAGGAGTCCCGTATGAGCCGTGTGTACCGAATCCTGGCGGCCGTGGGTGTGGCCCTCGCGTGCAGCGTGTGTGGCGGAGGTGCGGCGAGCGCCGCAGGACAACCGGCCGCAGCTTCATCGGCTTCGACCGGCGGTCCGGCCGCGGTGTGGTCATCCTGCACAACGGCGTGACGAACACCGACGACATCGGGTTCCACCTGCTCGACAGCCGGTTCCCGCTGGCCGCCTCGCCTGCGCCGCCACGAACGCGCGTCGAAATCACGCTGGACGAAGACGTCGTCCAGGCCTGCGTCGGCGAGTACGACCTGGTGCCAGGGTTTGTCCTGACCATCACGCGCGAGGGGAGGCAACTGTTCCTCCAGGCGACAGGGCAGGGACGGCTTCCGCTCTTCGCAGACTTCCCAAGAAAGCCAGCAGCGAGTCTCCCGCCTTGAAGCGACGGACCGCCGGGCCCAGTGGTGTCAGGGTTCGGAGCGCGCGCCTTCAGTTGCAGATCCGCCTCGAGATACTGGTGGGTGGTTTCGATATGCACGATCCGCCGGACGAACTGAGCCTGGTCGGGCTGCCGGCGAACGAACGTTACCGCGACTGTCCTGGCGGCATCCCGTTCGCGCACAGTGCCTCACTCGATCCGGGAACGTCGTTAAGTCGGCATCGGAAGGTCAGCCAAAACGCCGTTGGTCAGAGCCTCGCTGTGGACCAGTGCGTCTCACGCCATCAGTCGAGTGTAGCCGTGCGGTCTTTGCGCCTGCTGTGACAGGCGTCATATGCCCACGTCACGGTCCCTTAGCGGGCTCGAGGGACAACCTGGCCTGGAGCGGGAAGTGATCCGAGGCGCCAACCTGATTGGCCACTGACGCGGTCAGCGCCCTGGCGCCTCTGACAAAGACCCAGTCGAGCGGGTGTTCGCGTCCGACGAACGTTCTGCGCGGCCCGACCAGTGCGTCGGCGAAGCCCCGGCCGACAACGGCCTCGATGACGGGCGAGGGACGGTGGTGGCTGGTGTTGAGGTCTCCTGAGACCACCACAGGGTCGCGAGAGATGGCGTGTCGCCCGGTGTCGACGAGGACATCGTCGAGTTGGCGCCGCCTCAACTCGTCGTCCCCCCGGTTCTCGAGGTGGGCATTGTAGAACACGACGCCTCCGGTGCGCGCGCGCAGCGCCATTCTCCCGCCCCGCCGGGGTTCCAGGAGGTTGAGGAACCGACGGAGGCGGGACTGGTGGGCAAAGCGGATCGCGACGGGATCTTCGATCGGGAATCGGCTCAGAATGCTCTGACCCGTCAGGGCGGGCTCACGCCCGAGCGACTCACCGATTTCCTGGAACTCACCGGCGAAGATCCAGTTCAGGCGAAGGGCGTCGGCAAGCTCCTGCGCGACGCGGCGTCGCCCGCTGCGGCGGCAGCTCATGTCCACTTCCTGCAGAAGGTAGACGTCCGCGTCGAGATTCTGCAGGACACGGAGGACGCCCTCGAAGTTCGTGCCGGACACGCCCGCGATGTTCCAGGTCACGACGTTCAGCGACACGGGCCGCGCCCCGGCTGAATAGCGCGTGGGCTCTCCGACCACACGTCGGATCTCCCGTGCGCCGAGAATCGGTTCGGTCATGTAGCCGAACAGGCGGACCCCCACCCATACCGCGAACACGCCGGTCCGCACGCCTGAGAGTTGGAGGGAAGACACGGGACACATGCTCAGAAGTAGATCTGAAACGTCCCGCGGTACTGACGCCCCGGGCTGTTGAAGAACCTGCCGTAGTAGGGACTGTCGATGTTGTTCTGTACTTCCCGCGGATTGAAGTGGCCCGTGATATTCAGGACCTTCAGCCCGATTCTGACTCGGCGGCTGGCAATCCGGATGATCTTCGAGACCCGGATATCCGCCTGGAACGCCGCGGGGAAGCGGTGGGAGTGCTGTCCGCCCACGAACTGCTGCTCTTCGTCGAGTGTGCTGTATGGGAATCCGCTGCGCCATTCGAGCACCGGGGCGACGACGAAGTCCCGAGGAAGACTGAAGGTGCCCCAGGCCAGCAGGCGGTGTGGCACGTCGCTCGCGAGCGGCGCGATCTCGTTCTCGTACACCAGCGGGGCCGGTTGGTCGCCGAAGTACCTCGCAAAGTCGTTCAGGCTGCCGGTCGCGGACGAGCGGACGTACGACACGAGGAAGAATGCGTTGTCCCCGGTCGGCACGCGCGTCGAGAGTTCGAACGCCCGGTAGACCGACTCTCCGCCGTTCGAAAGCGCCATCCAGGCACCCGAACCATCAACCCGGGGTTCGACGATCAGGCTGTCGGAACCGTACCGCTCCACGTAGTTTACCCGGAGCAGGACGCGGCCCACGAGGTGGTTGTACTCGGTGTTCCATACGATACTGCGCGGCTGGCGGAGCTGCTCGGGCGCGGCGTTGATGAATGTCACGGAGGACTCGGTCGTCGGCTGACCGCTTCCGGCAAATGTGGTCACCGTGCGCGAAGGCTGGCCGGCAAACCCGCCGGCGTTCAGGGAGAGCTTGTCGACGAACACCCCCCAGCCGCCCTTGATCACGGAGCGGCCCTCGGCCAGGGCGAGCGCGTAGCTGATCCTGGGTGAGATCCACCCCTGTCCCGACAGGCTGTCACGGTCGTAGCGCAGTCCCCCGTCCAGAGTCAGGGCCGACCTCGGGGTCCACCGATCCGAGAAGAAGAGCGACGTCGTCGTGCTACGACCGGTCGTCTCGGCACCCGGTCCAAAGTCGATCTGCTGCGCCAGCGTGCCGTCCCCGCGCAGCACCCGAACCGTCCGCTGACGGCCGACACCGTCAAACTCGGCGTGGGCGACGCTCACGCCGGCGCGCAGTTCGTGGAGTCGGCGCGGTCCGACCGCGAATGAGAATTGCTGCTTGAACTCGTAGCGGACCGAGTCGCGATACCGGGTCGAGAAGTAATGCCCCCGGACACCCTCAGGAGTCAGGTCATAGGGATCGTTGCCGTTGGGATACACATCTGCGGCGCCCGTTCTGATGGCGATCTGCGACTCAATCTCGATGGCGCCGGCCGCCAGCCGGGTGTCCCGGACGGACGCGAACACGCCGGTCTGGTGCACGTTGGCGGTCGTCGCGAGCGGACGGAGCACCCCGAGACCGTCGGCGTCGGTCTTGTCGGGAAACACTGCGACGAGACCGGACATGCGGTGCGTCGATGACGGAGCGTAGTCGATCTGCGTCGCCGAATCGAACGACTCGAGACGAGTCGGTCTGGTGGACCCGGCCTGATCGTAAACGTAGAGCTTGAGCAACTTGTAGTCGACCGCCTGTGCGAAGGAGAGGCGGCGGCTCAAGGGACCGCTGAGCCGGGCCCGCGGCTGGAATGACTCGATCCCTCTGAGACCGCCGTCGAAGTGGAAGCGCGGAACGAGGCTGTTCGCCTCGAAGTACCACTTCTCGCCGGCTGGCTTCGTGGTGATCGAGGCGAGACCTGCCGACAGCCATCCCGACTGGGGTGGGTAGGGGCTCTGGATGACCTGCGCCGAGGTGACGGCGTCGAGTGGCATCTTCACGCCAAACTGCAGCGTCACCGGATCGGATCCGTCCATGCCGTTGATGAGAAACCCGGCTTCGCCGGCGCGGGCGCCGGCAATGGCGATCAGGCCGTCGCGGCTCAGGACCACTCCCGGGATCAGGGCCAGGGCTTCGACGAAGCGATCGTTGCGGAGCGGAGTGAACTGCATCGAACGCTCGGACACGGTCGCCGCCGCCGCCGTTTCCTGCCGGGCGGCGCCGGCCGGCCCGGCCGCCCCGCCGAAGGTAAGGCCGGGAACAGGTGGAATCACGATGCGAAGATCGACGCGTAGGGTGTCGGTGACCACGCCGGTGACGCGCACGAGTTCGCGAGCCGCTCGTCGCACGACGGCCTGGTATGGACCGGGAGGCACGTCGCGGACCATGAACACGCCGTCGGACCCGGTCACGACCGAGCGGGTCCGCCCGTCGTTTCCGATCAACTCGACACTCACGCCCGCCAGGGCGACGCGCGTAGGTCCCTGCACGAGCCCCCACACGTCGGCTGCCTCGACCGGCGTCGCGATGAGCCACGCGGCCATGATGACGGCTGGCCAGGGCCACCTAGTACGCATTGCGGTTGAATACTTGACTGGCATGATCTCGCCACCTCATCCGTGCGGCACTGCCGCCCGCCGGCCGCTCTCTATAGTGAGTGTCATTTCACAATCGGTGCCAGTCACATCGCTCGCGAGACTACTTCAAGACGCGGTGTATGTTCTCCTGTTTCTAAGCCTATCCAGGCTCATTCAGCCGCCAAGACCATCCTGCATGTGACCGATAGTTCACTTTCGTATGGCACCCGTTGTGCCGATATGTCGTCTCGTGCCGACCGGTGGGCTCGGCACGTTTGGGGACTCGGACTCACCCTTGGCCCATCAGGAGCCGTCGGCTCAACGGTTTCCGGTCGCGACCGGTTTCGGCACCGCGTTTGCCTTTACGGTGATCGGCCGACACGTTCAATTCGGCCGGGAGTCAAACGATGGCAACCAGCGGGCAGACCTCCACACGCATCACCGGTCGGACGGTTCCACCCACCGTTCTGATCGACACAACGGATGCAGTCGAGCGCCTCGGCACACTCGAGACGCTCGTGCTGGGCGGGTTGACGCTGGTTGAGCGCGCCGTCCTCACCGCCCACCGCGCCGGTGCCGGCGCGATCCGGGTGGTGGGAGCCTACCGCCCGAGCGACGCCCTCATGTCTCGGCTTCGGGCGCGGGGCGTCAGGCACCTGTCACGATTGGGCCCGTCGAACGACGGTCTCTCCATCGGGCGCAACAGGGAGGTCCACCCGCCGGTGGCGATGCCAGGGCCGTTTTGCGGCTTGCGAGAGGACGCTCCGGTCGTCGTGCTGCCCATCGACGTCGTCGTATCCACGCCGGCGCTGGCAAGGCTCTTTCGGCGTTCAGCCGGGTTTGCGACTCCCGTGGAGTGGGTGGACCCCGATGACGGGGCCAGCGGCGTCGTGGTCCTTCCGCCAAACGACGTTGCGCGACTGCGGAACCGGCGGACGATTGCCGCGGCACTGGCCCAACTCGGAGCCGTCGGTGGCGCTCTGCGTGCGTATGTCACGCCGGGCTTCTGCCGGCGGCTGCGGTCCCGGTCGGACGCGGTGCGCATAGAACGTGCCTACATCAGACATCTCAACGGCGAGGAGAGCGTCTTCACGAACATGGTCCGGTTCTTCTCGGTGCCGGTCACGACCTATCTCCTCAGGCTCCGCCTCAGTCCCAACCAGGTCACGCTGGGAGGGTTCGGCCTGGCCGTGTTATCCGCGCTCGCATTTGCGGCCGGCGGCTATGCGGCAGGCCTGGTTGGCGCAGGCCTCTACTACGCGAGCATGGTGCTCGATTGCAGCGACGGAGAGGTCGCCCGCGCCAGCTTCCAGGAGTCGCTCTTCGGGGCGTGGTTCGAGGCCCTCAGCGACTATGCGTCGTACTTCCTCATTCTTGGCGGCATCACGCTGGGAAGCGTGAGGCTCTTCGGCGTCGACTATCACGTCCGCTCGGCGCTGGTCGCCGCCGTCTTCAGCGTCGTCCTGGTCCCGCTGGTGCTCTACCTGCGTCGTCGGCTGGCCGGGCAGAATCCCGGCCAGTTCGGCGACAAGGCCGTCGAGGTGCTGCAGCGGTCGAGCGTGCTGCACCGCCTTTCCGGCATGGGGCAGCACCTGCTCAAGCGCTCGTTCATTGCGCAGTTGCTCGTGTTGCAGGCGTTGACGGGTCAGATCCCGGCCGTCCTCCACCTGTGGGCGATCGGTGCCACGGGCGGACTGCTGGTCACGCTGTTCACCATTCCCGTTCTCGTCAGGCGCTTGAAAGTCACACCGATGTTCGTCGTGGAGGCACCCTGACATGAGTCTGCACACCGCCATCATCCTCGCCGCCGGCAACGGCACCCGCATGGGCGATCTCACCGCCGACATTCCCAAGGCCATGCTGGACGTCGGTGGCAGAACGCTGATCGAACGCAACCTGGGAATCCTCGCCGACCTCGGCGTGACCGATGTCACCGTTGTCGTCGGCTACAAAGCGTCGCGTCTCAGGCGCCACCTGGCCGATCGCGTCCGCTACGCCGAAAACCGGCACTACCGCGAGACGAACAGCTTGTATTCGCTGTGGCTGGCGAGCGATCAACTCGCAGGCGGGGCACTGGTGCTCAACAGCGATCTGCTGGTCTCGCCAGCTCTCGTTAAACGCCTTGTGGAGGAGGCGCACCCGGATGCTGCGCTCGTCGAGTATCGGACGGCTTTCGGCCCCGAGGAGATGAAGGTCAGGACCGCCCACGGCTGGATCTTCGACTTCGGAAAGGACCTTGCCCTCGAGGACGCGCACGCGGAGAACATCGGCATCCTGAAGTTCGGCAGCGTGGGCGGCCGGAAGCTGGCCGCCCTTCTGGAACGGCTCGTGAAGGCCGGCCAGAAGCGCGCCTGGGCGCCGCTCGCCTTCCGGGAACTTGCGCGCAGCTGGCCGCTCCGGGCCGTCGCGAGCCACGGGCTGCCCTGGATTGAGATTGACTTCCCGGATGACCTCATGCGCGCGCGGCTCGATGTTGCTCCGAGGATTGCGGTGGAGTCGGCGACCGGCTGGTGCGCGTAATCGCCGGACGCACAAGGAGGGAGAACGAGGTGTTGACAGCCCGATCCGTACTGCTCGGGGTTTCGATGACGGCGGTGCCCATGCTCCTGGGGACCATGGCCGACACCTACGCGAGTGGAGTCGGCAAGCCCGCGGCCCTCATGGAACGGCTGCCTGTCGTGGCCGAGCATCGCTACAACATGGATACGCGGATACGGCTCTTGCTCGTCTGGATCCGCAAGGGCGACGTCGGAGGTGCGCGCATCGCGTGGCGGCGCCACCCTAACGGTGTGATTGGCTACGAACTGCTCGTGGGATCCGACCCCGACCGGGCGCCGAAACGCGTCAATAGGTGGGGGTACATCCTCGAGGAAGTTGAGGGATCCTCAGCCCGGCTGCTGGGCGTCATGACGCAGTCCGATGAGACCTCGATCGAAGAGGCACGAGCGAACCTCAAGCAGGCCGGCAACGATGGGCGCGTCTACAAGGCCATTCGCACCACGGTGACCGACGGCGAGGCCCGCGGGGGAACCCTGCAGGCCTCGATGCCGCACGTGCTCACGTTCCGAGACGTCGGCACGCTGCTCGAAGCGCTGCCTGACAGTCCGGCGAAGCCCCGCGTCGCGCAACTGCCAGCCGAGGCCCGACCCGGGTTCCTGGTGGCCACAGCCGAACTGGTTCGGCGCAGCGTGGACGCACAGCAATTGGGCCGCAGCACACGCACCTTGACCAACAAGCCGGTGCCTTTCGTGTTCAACAACCGCATGTACGACCTGTCGCTCCGGGCGATCACGTACGAGTCCGAAACCAGGGTTCACGGTCGGTCCTTCCCCTCGGTCCTGACGTCCGAGTTTCACATCCGAAACCGAGGAACCGGCAACACCACGTCCTTCTCCATGGTGTACGGAACCGACGGGCCGCTGGCGGGCATCCCTCTACGCATCGTCTACCGCCCACGCTGGTGGCTCGAAGTCGACTTGTATCTGGATGACAGCGTGAGGTTCTAGGTGATCAGGACGATGCTTCGTCATGGCGCGGCGGTGTCCCGCTGGTTCGCTCCCGTGGTGGCGGCCGGCGCCCTCCTGCTGCTGGCGCGCCTCGTCCAGCGGACGGGACCCGGCGAGCTGCTCGCCCAGGCGAGGGGACTCGGCGCGGTGCTCCCCGTGGCATTCGTGCTGACCGGCTTCCGATATGTGCTCAAAGCCCAGGCGTGGCGCCTGACACTCGAGCCAGCCGAGCGGCCAGGGTTGGCGAACACGACGGTGGCCAGCGTGGCTGGTGACTCCCTGGGTTATCTGTCGTGGGCGGGTCCGTTCACGAGTGAGCCCATGAAGGTCTTCATGCTACGGCGGTCCGTTGCGCCCGGGCGCGGGATCATCGGGAGCGCCATCGAGCGTGCGATATACACGGCGGCATCAGTCGGAATCGTGGTGGCGGCGCTCGGCGTCCTGGCCCATCGGACCCATCATTGGGAATGGTGGGTCGGCGGACTCGCCAGCGCCGGGCTGGCGCTGGTGTCCGGGCCTCTCCTCCTGCGTGCGTTCGTCCCTTCCCGGCGACGTGAGCGGCCGACCTGGCGCGCGGCGCGCGCCATGGCGCGACGCCTCCTGGGTGACGCGCCTGCAGCATTGGCAGGCATAGTCGGGCTCGCGGTGGCTCAGCATCTTCTGCTCGTGGTCGAGGCGTGCCTGATTCTCCGGGCGCTCGGCTCGCTACCCGACTTCGAGACCTTGTTGTTGCTCGAGGGTCTGGCCAAAGTGCTTGCCGGCGTCGGCACCGTGGTTCCGGGACGGGTCGGCGTGTACGAGGGGGGGAGCCTGCTGTTGGCCGACCGGCTCGGTGTGGTGCCGTTGGTCGGTCTCAACCTGGCCATTGCTCGTCGTCTGCGAGCGCTCGCCTGGGGTCTCGTGGGCGTCGTACTCGTCATCGTGCACAACCGGCGTGAACTGGCCGTGCAGCGGGGGACCGCGTTGGGAACGAGTCTCGCCACGGGAAGGCAGCACGCATGATCGCGGAGCGGACGGCATGAATGCAACCCCCCGAGCCGCCGATCGAGGAATGAGCCGTTCAGCGCTGACGCGGGGGAGGGGCCAGCCCGAGTTTTCGGAGCTTGGACTGAAGCGTTGTCCGCTTCATACCGAGTCGGACTGCAGCTCCTCGAGGGCCACCCACCACCCAGCCTGTCCCGTCGAGCACGCGCCGGATGAGTTCCCGCTCGGCGGATTCCAGCGTCTCCGGTCCCGCGGCTCCAGCCTTGGGCACAGGAGCCAGAACCGAGAGCGGCACCTGGAGGAGTTCACCCGGGGAGAGGATGACCGACCGTTCGATGACGTTCTCCAGCTCTCGCACGTTTCCGGGCCACGCCCATCGCTGCAGCGCCTCCATAGCGTCCGCAGGCACGCTCTCGATGCGGCGGCTCATCAGCCGGTTGTACTTCTGCACAAAGAAGCGCACCAGCAGAGGGATGTCCTCCGGACGATCGCGGAGGGGTGGAATCGTGATCGGGAACACGTTCAGCCGATAGTACAGGTCACTGCGGAACTCGCGAGCGGCGATCATCGTTCCCAGATCGCGATTGGTTGCTGCGACCAGCCGCACATCGACGCGGACGGCACGGGAACTGCCGAGTCGCTCGAACTCCCGCTCCTGGAGGACCCGCAACAGCTTCGGTTGGAGGTCAAGGGGAATGTCGCCCACTTCGTCGAGAAACAGCGTCCCCTGGTGAGCCAGCTCGAAACGTCCGATCCTCTGACCCAGCGCGCCGGTGAACGAGCCCTTCTCGTGCCCGAAGAGCTCGCTTTCCAGAAGGCCGGACGGAATCGCCGCGCAGTTGAGCTTGACGAAGGTCCGCTGCCGCCTCGCACTCTGGTTGTGAATCGCCCGGGCAATCAGCTCCTTGCCGGTTCCCGTTTCACCGAGGATGAGCACGGTGGTGTTGGCGGAGGCCACGGATCTCACTTGGGCCAGCACTTTCTTCAGCGCCCGACTCTGCCCGACGATCTCTTCGAAGTCGAGCTGCCCGCGGATTTCGTCCTCGAGGTACAGCTTCTCCCGCGCCAGCCGGTTCTTGAGCTCGGTGATGTCCCGGAACGCCAGGGCGTTTTCGATCGCCAACGCGACTTGGCTGGCCACCTGTTCGAGAAGGTCGAGGTCGCGCTCCTGAAAGCACCCTTCACGGATGCTGGCCAGATTCAACGTGCCAATCACGCGCCGGGGCGTGGACAGCGGCAGGAAACACCCGGAGCGCAGGTTCTTGTCCGTGACATGCGTCGCGAATGCCATTGCCAACGGACGCCGGTCCGCGAAGTCAGCAAGGATGGGTCTTGCTCGCTGAAACGCGTCGCCCGCCGGGGTGTCTCTCACCGGCAGGAAGATATCGTCCTCCAGCAGCCCTTTGCGATCGGGGAAGTCGACGGCAAACAGCCTCAGATCCCCTCGCTCCGGGTCGTGAAGGGCGAGCGACGTGAATTCGTGATCGATGATGTCGCGCAACGAGGCGCTCACCGCCGCAAACAGCTCAGCCAGGTCCAGGTGGGACGCCACGGCGTTGCCGACCGTCAGTACGACTCGGAGACGATCCCGCTCGGCCGCCAGTTGGTGCTGGACCCGCTGCGCCTCTTCATGGTTGGCCACGGCTTCGATGGCGATCGCAGCCTGGCTGGCGACACGCGACAGGAAGGTCAGGTCCAGGTCGTCGTACACGCCAGGCGCCGCGGAGCCGACAATCAGAATGCCAATGCGGGCTCGTGGCGCCGTGAGCGGAAGCGCACACAAGGATCGCACTCCATGCTGGAGCAGGAGCGGCATGCCGGCCACGGCCCGGGTCTCGGTCGCGACGTCCCCCACAATCAGCGGGCGCTGCGAACGCCACACCAGGCCCCCAGGTGTATCGTCGATGGGCACCTCGAGGCCGGTGATCAGCCCAGTCGGAACCGCGGCACCTTCGAGGAAGTGCAGACGAAGCATGCCCGGTTCGACGCCCGGGAGCCCGACGCCAAGAAAGTCGAAGGCCACCACTTTCGACAGTCGCTTCGCCAGGTCACCAAACAGGCCTCGAAGATCGCGGTGCGTCCCGACGGTATCCGTAATGTCGAGCAGGGCCTGATAGTAGCGGAGCGACGTCTCTTCGCAGTCCACCATATGAGCTTTCTCAAAGCGACCAGTCATGGTAGCGCAAGTCGATGCGACGAGAATATGACGCCGATCAGATCGGCCGGCATGGCCGTGGCGGATTCCGTCACGCTTGACAGAAGAGTCGTCGGGGCGTATATTGTGATTAGTGATTCACAACAACGACAGGAACGCGTGAGATGACGCAGAAGCGCCATACCGACATCCGTCAGGAGCAGATCGTCCGGGCCGCCCTGTCGATCGTCGCGACGAAGGGCGTACGGGGGTTGAGCATCGCGACCGTCGCCCGCGTCGTTGGTCTGGTCCCGTCGGCCCTGTACCGGCATTTCGAGAGCAAGGACGCCATCTTGAACGCGGTCATCGACCTCATCAGTGATCGGTTGACCGACCACGTAACCGCCGTGACGTTGGCGCATCCCGACGCGCTCTCGCGCCTGCGCGATTTGCACGTCCGGCACATGGAGCTGATTCGCAGCAGCCATGCGATTCCGCGCATCGTGTTTTCGGAAGAGGCCTACAACGGCAATCGCCACCACCGGGCCAAGGTGGTCGCGCTCGTCACGCGGTACCTGGCCCGTGTCGCCGACATCGTCCGCCACGGGCAGTTACAGGGCGAGATTCGGCCGGATCTCGATCCCGAGGCGATGGCCACCCTGTTTCTGGGATTGGTTCAACCGCCCGCCCTGCTGTGGCAAGTCAGCGGGGGAACGCTGGATCTGACGAAGCACAGCGACCAGACGTGGATGGTGTTCAGCGACGCGATTCGGCAGCACTAAGGCGTCTTTTTTTTGTGCGAGCATAGTGAACTGTCGTTCACATAACAAGGCCGCGCACTGGAACGTGTCGGCCGGGTACGGGAAGAAGGAGGCAGAAAGATGTTCAAGCAGGCGATCATCGTCATCACGGTGCTGGCGGGCGGGTTGTTCGCCCTGCCCCGACCAGCACTCGCCCATTGCGACTCGATGAACGGCCCGGTCGTGGCCGCAGCCAGGCTCGCGCTGAAGGCCGGCGATGTGACGCCGGTGCTCAGGTGGGTGAAGCCAGAAGCCGAGCCGGAGATCCGCACCGCGTTCGCGCGGACGCTTACGGTGCGGAGCGCAGGTCCGGAGGCGCGAGACCTGGCCGACATGTACTTCTTCGAGACGCTGGTGCGCGCGCACCGCGCAGGAGAGGGTGCGCCCTACACCGGCCTCAAGCCGGCAGACACCGACTTCGGACCAGCCGTCAAGGGGGCCGATCAGGCCCTCGCGAGCGGCTCGGTCGACTCGCTCGTCACGCTCGTGACCCGCCACATCGCTGACGGCATTCGCCAGCGCTTTGCGCACGCCATGGAGACGAAACGCCACGCCGAGGAGAACGTCGAAGGCGGGCGCGCCTACGTGGCAGCCTACGTGGGCTACGTGCACTTCATCGAGAACATTCACCTCGCGGCCAGTGCGGCTCACGCGCACCACCCAGATGCCGGAACGGCTGCGGCCCACGCGGCGGAGCGGAAGTAGGCGGCCGCCCCCGGTGGGGATCCCACGTGACAGCAGTGCTACGAGGTCAACCATGAAGAAGAAGTTGTTGCTTATCGTCGTCATCCTCACCGCGGGCGGGGCGGCGGCGTGGTTCTATGCCCGCGGCGGCCCGGAACCGGTCGATTCTCGGATCCGGGTGTCGGGCAACCTGGAGGTCACCGACGCCGAGGTCAGCTTCAAGGTGGCGGGCCGCGTGTCCGCCCGCCTGGTATCGGAGGGCGAGATGGTCCGGGCGGGCGCCACCGTGGCGACCCTCGACGACACCGAGTTCGCGCAGGAAGTCGGCCTGCGCGAGGCGGACGTCCGCGCCGCCGAGGCGGACCTGCGGGACCTCGAAGCCGGCTCCCGGCCAGAGGAGATTGCCCAGGGCGAGGCGGCGCTCGCGCTGGCGACGGCCGAGTCCGAGCGCTGGCGCCTCGAGGCGGCGCGCCAGCAGGATCTGTTCAGCAAGGACGTGGTCTCGGCGCGCGATCACGAAACGGCTGCCACGGCGCACACCGTCGCCCAGGCGCGCGTACGCGAGGCCCAACAGCAACTCGCGCTCCTCAAACAAGGGCCCAGGATCGAGAAGATCCTCCAGGCGAAAGCCCGGCTCGCCAAGGGCACGCAGGCCCTCGGCGTCGCGCGCACGCGACTCGGCTATGCAACCCTCCAGTCGCCGCTCTCGGGTTTCGTGCTCGCCGAGCACGTCGAACCCGGGGAGTTCGTGAACCCCGGATCGCCGATCGTCACGATTGGCGACCTCGAACGTATCTGGCTGCGCGCGTACATCAACGAAACCGACCTCGGCAGAGTCGCGCTCGGCCAGCGCGTGCGCCTCACGACCGATGGTGACCCGAGCACCGCCTACTGGGGGCAGATCTCCTTCATCTCCCCCGAGGCCGAGTTCACGCCGAAGAACGTCCAGACCCAGCAGGAGCGGGTCAAGCTCGTGTACCGGATCAAAGTGCTGGTACCCAATCCACAACTCACGCTGAAACCCGGGATGCCCGCCGACGCGGAAATCATCACCGAGCAGCCGGCGGCCGGCAAAACGGGGCCGGGCAAAGGCGGCGCGTGATGGACGCCATCCGGGCGACGAATCTCACACGACGCTTCGGAGAAGTGACGGCGGTCGACCGGCTCTCGCTCGAGGTCGCCGAGGGCGAAATCTTCGCTCTCGTGGGGCCCGACGGCGCCGGGAAGACGACGACGATGCGGCTGCTGACCGCGATCCTGGACCCGACCTCCGGTGACGCCTGGGTCGCCGGTCACCACATCGTCGGCGACGGCGAGCGTCTGAAGCACGAGATCGGCTACATGAGCCAGCGCTTCGGCCTCTACCCCGATCTCACCGTGGCCGAGAACATCGCGTTCTACGCTGACATCTACGGTGTTCCGCACAAGGGCCGGGCGGAGAGGGTGGAGCGACTGCTCGGCTTCAGCAACCTCACACCCTTCACCGCGCGGCTGGCGGGCAACCTGTCGGGCGGCATGAAACAGAAACTGGGCCTCGCCTGCGCCCTGGTGCACACGCCGAAGGTGCTGTTTCTCGACGAGCCCACCAACGGCGTCGACCCGGTATCGCGGCGCGACTTCTGGCGCATCCTCTACCAGCTCGTCCGCGAGCGCGTCACGATCTTCGTGTCCACGGCCTATCTCGACGAGGCGGAGCGCGCCAGCCGGGTCGGCCTCATTCATCAGGGCCGCCTGCTGACCGTCGGCGCGCCGACCGAACTCAAGCGCCTGATGCCCGGCGCCATTCTCGAGCTTCGCGCGTCGGAGCCGCGGAAGGCCGCGGCGGTGCTCCGCGAGCGCCTCGAGGCCGACTCGGTGGGCCTCTTCGGCGACCGCATCCACGTAGCCTCGAGCCATCCGGATCGGACGCTCGCCGAGGCCGGCGCCATCCTTCGAGAGGCCAGTCTGACCCTCACCGGCAGCCGGCCGATCGAGCCGCAACTCGAAGACGTCTTCATCGCGCTGGTAGCCCGCGCCGGGACCCGCCCCGCCGAAGGAGCATCCAATGCCCACGCATGACCACGCCGGCGCCTTGTTGACGCCGCCACGGGACGCGCTCGTCCGGAGCACGAAATCGGCCGCGGTTGTCGCGCACGACCTGGAGCGCCGCTTCGGTTCGTTCGTCGCCGTCAACAAGGTCAGCTTCGAGGTGGCGCGCGGCGAGATCTTCGGCTTCCTCGGGCCGAACGGCGCAGGCAAGTCGACCACCATCCGCATGCTCAGCGGGATTCTGGCGCCAACCGGTGGTTCCGGCACCGTCGCGGGCTTCGACATCCGCACCGAGACCGAGAAGATCAAGGCGCGGATCGGCTACATGAGCCAGAAGTTCTCTCTCTATGAAGATCTGACCGTCGAAGAGAACATCGACTTCTACAGCGGCATCTACCAGGTGCCGGCCAGGCTCAAGGCCGAACGCAAGGCGTGGGTGCTCCAGATGGCGGGCCTCACCGAGCATCGCCGATCGCGAACGGGCCAGCTCTCGGCAGGATGGAAGCAGCGCCTGGCGTTGGGATGCGCGGTGGTGCACGAACCGGAGATCGTCTTTCTCGACGAGCCCACCTCCGGCGTCGACCCGATCAGCCGCCGCCAGTTCTGGGATTTGATCTACGACCTGACCGCCAAGGGCGTCACCGTCTTCGTGACGACGCACTACATGGACGAAGCCGAGTACTGCGATCGGCTGGCGCTCGTCTACCGCGGCGAGATTATCGCGATGGACACGCCCGAGGCGCTCAAGACCCGTCTCATGCGCGAGGACGTGCTCGAGGTCCTGTGCGACGCGCCCCAGGACGTGATGAGCGACATCGAAGCGCTCCCCGACGTCAAGGAGACGGCGCTCTTCGGGAGGGGTCTGCACGGCGTCGCGGCCGACGGCGCGTCGGCCGCCGCGGGGATCCGCAGTCTCTTCGCCGGCCGAGGCCGTGGGGACGCCACTGTCGAGCGGATTGTGCCCTCGCTCGAAGACGTCTTCGTCTCGCTCATCGAGGCCCGCGACGAGGCGGATCGCCGCCGCCAGGAGAACCGTCGATGAACGCGATGCGAACCTGGGCAGTCGCCCGCAAGGAGATCCTCCATATCCGGCGGGACCCGCGGAGCCTCGCGATGGCGATCGCCATTCCGATGCTGCTGCTCCTGCTGTTCGGCTACGCGCTGACGCTCGACGTGGACAACGTCCCGATGGTTGTCTGGGACCAGAGCGGATCACCGGCCAGCCGGACACTCCTCAGCCATTTCACGGGTTCCCGGTACTTCTCCGAGCGGGTACCGGTCACCAGCTACCACGAACTCGAACGGGCCATCGATGCCGGCGAGGCGCTGATCGCCCTGGTGATTCCCGCCGACTTCGCCGCTCGTGTCACGAACCCGGCGGCGCCGCCCGTCCAGATCATCGTCGACGGGAGCGATTCCAACACGGCCACGATCGCGATCGGGTACGCCACCCAGGCCGTGCAGGCCTACGCCCAGGACCTCACGATCCGGGAGATCCGCCGGACGACGGGCCGCACGGTGTCCGTCCCCCTCGACGTCCGTCCGCGGGTGTGGTTCAACACCGACATGGAGTCGAAGAACTACATCATCCCTGGCCTGATCGCCGTGATCATGATGGTCATTGCGGCACTGCTCACCTCGCTGACCGTCGCCCGGGAGTGGGAGCGCGGAACGATGGAGCAGATCATCTCGACACCAATCAAGGGACAGGAGCTGATTGCTGGCAAGCTCCTGCCGTATTTCGCGCTGGGGATGCTCGACGTCCTGCTCGCCGTGCTGATGGGACAGTTCCTGTTCCACGTGCCGCTGCGGGGCAGTGTGCCCCTGCTCTTCGGTGTGGCAGCCATCTTCCTGGTGGGCTCCCTCTCTCTCGGGATGCTGATCAGCATCGTCACCAAGAACCAGTTGCTGGCGAGCCAGCTGGCGATGGTGCTCACCTTCCTGCCGTCGTTCCTCCTGTCGGGGTTCATGTACGCCATCAGCAACATGCCGCCGACCATCCAGGCGGTGACCTACCTGGTTCCGGCCCGGTATTTCGTCGAGATGCTCAAGGGGATCTATCTCAAGGGCGTCGGCCTCGACGTGCTCGGCCTCGACGCGGTGCTGCTGACGGGCTTCGGCGCCGCGATGGTGGGTCTGGCCAATTTGAAGTTCAGGAAGAAGCTGGGGTAGCGATGTTCGAACGAATCTGGCGGATGCTCGTCAAGGAGTTCATTCAGATCCTCAGGGACCCGCGGATGAAGGGCGTGATCTTCCTGATGCCGCTCATTCAGTCCCTCGTATTCGGGTATGCCGTGACGACGGACGTCCGGGACGTGAGGACCGCCGTGTACGACCTCGACAGCAGCGCGGCGAGCCGCGACCTCGTCAGCCGGTTCGTGAAATCCGGCTACTTCCTGGTCGTGGCCAACATCGGGAGCGACCAGGCCGCCCGGAACCTGGTCGATCGCGGCGAGGTGTCGACCGTGCTGAGAATCAACCGGGGCTTCGAGGACGGCCTGCGCGCCGGCCGGACGGTCGAACTCCAGGTCATCGTTGACGGCACGGATTCGAACACGGCCGGCATCGTGCTGGCCTACGCGGGCCGGATCGCCGGGGAGTTCTCGAACCAGGTGCTGGCCTCTCGCATGGTCCGCGCGGGCGGCGGGCGGGCCGAGACGCGCCGGGTCGAGGCGGAGACGCGGGCCTGGTTCAACGAGAACCTCGAAAGCCGCGATTTCTACGTGCCCGGCGTCATTGCCATCATCGTGATGCTCGTCACCCTGATGCTGACCAGCATGGCCGTTGTCCGCGAGAAGGAAATCGGGACGATGGAGCAGATCATCGTGACGCCGATCACGCCTGTCGAGTTCATCCTCGGCAAGACCGTGCCGTTCGCCCTCGTCGGGTTCGCTGACGTGCTGCTCGTCACGCTCATCGGCGTCGGCTGGTTCGGCATTCCCATTCGCGGGTCCCTGCTGCTGCTGCTGCTGGCGACGGCGCTGTATCTAATGACCACGCTGGGCATCGGGCTCTTCGTCTCGACCGTCAGCGAGACGCAGCAGCAGGCGATGATGAGCACGTTCTTCTTCTATCTTCCGGCGACGCTGCTGTCTGGTTTCATGTTCCCGATCGCCAACATGCCGGTGGTCGTGCAGTGGCTCACGTATCTCAACCCGCTGCGGTACTTCCTGGTCGTCATTCGCGGCGTCTTCCTGAAGGGCGTTGGCATGGACATTCTGTGGCCGCAACTGGTCAGCCTGGCCGTGATGGGCGTGCTGACACTGTGGTTGGCGTCCACGCGGTTCAAGAAAACAGTGGCCTGATGAGAGCGGGGCGGGAGCATGAATGCCCGTCATGCGAGGTGATGTATGGTGCACAGCAACAGCGGCCGACGGCGTGCGCGTCGAGCCGGATTGGCGATGGTCGTGATGATCTGCGGCGTGACGGCACTCCTGCCGTCGAGAGCTGCAGCTCAGCCATCAGGCGGGCCGCTCAGCCTCGACGCCGCCACCCGGATCGCGCTGGACAGGAATCCGGCCGACCGTGCTGCCCGTGAGGGCGTGGCCATCGCCCGGGAAGCGGTGGGCGAAGCGCGCGCGCCCTACTATCCGGAGGTGGGGATCACCTCCGGATACGCCCGCTGGGAACGACACGCCTATCTTCCCAGCGGATTCGCCAATCCAACTCTTGCATCGACCATAGGCCCGACCAACGACTGGTTTGCCGGGCTGGCCGGGAGCTACGTGCTGTTCGACGGCGGCCAGCGCGCGGCAGAACTGCGCGCGGCGATGTCGCGAGAGGCCGGCGCTTCCCAGGAGGCGACCCGGATTCGCCAGGATCTTGTGTACGCCGTGCACCAGGCGTACTACGGCCTGGCTGGCGCGATTGACGCCCAGGCGGTGGCGGACGAGAACCTGGCGAGGGCCGAAGAACACCTGCGCCTCGCCCGCGAGCGGCACGCCGCCGGAGCGGTCGCCGGAGCGGACGTGATCCGGGCAGAGGTCGACGTCGCCGACGCTCGGTTGCAGCGAGTACGGGCGGAGAGCCTGATCCGGGTTGGCACGGGGCAACTCAACACAGTGATGGGCCTCGCCGTTGACACACCGGTCACCCTGAGTGCCGACATCGAGGCGGTCCCACCGCTAGGTGATGTCGACCTTCAGGGGGCGCTGCGCGACGCGATTCAGGCCCGGCCCGTGCTCGAAGCCGCACGGCAACGGGTCAGCGCGGCCGCATCCGCGGTAGAGGCCACCCGGAGCGCCTTTCGGCCGAAGATCCGAACCGACTGGAGCCTGGGCCTGCGCGACAGCGACTTCTTCCCGGATGACCGCGACTGGTCGGTCGGCGTCAGCGTGCGGTGGCCGCTGTTCAACGGTTTCGCAACGAAGCATCGCGTGGCCCGGGCCCGCTCTCAGCAGGCGAAAGACCAGACGGAACTGGCGGGCCTGGAGCTTGCCGTCCGCAACGAGGCGTGGTCGGCGTACTGGAAGCTGAAGGAGTCGTTCGAGGCCATTGAGGCGGCGGCTGTGCTCGTGACGGGCGCTCGCGACAGCGTGCGGGTGGCGACCGAACGCTACGCTGCCGGCGCCGGGACCGTGACCGAGATGCTCGACGCCGAGGCGGCCCTCGCTCGGGCCGAAGCGGCGCGCGTCGAGGCGCAGTGGGGCTACCGCGTGGCGCAGTCGACCTTTGCATGGGCGACCGGCCGGCTGGCCGTCCCGGCCACGCCGGACGACGCGCCGCCGACCAGCGCGGGTGGCCGGTCTTGGCAATAGACCCTCGGACGCCGCCCGATGCAGCGTCCGAGCGGGGCGCGGAGCACGGACCGTTCAGTTGACCGGCACGGGCTCCTTGGTATCGAGCGTCGAGGGCGTGAAGATCAAGAGGACACCCTTCAGCCCGAGGCTCATGACAATGTTGTAAGAAAGATGAGGAAACGCTCAGTTGGCACTGTGGCGATCGTACGTCACGACGACGACATCCTTCAGGATCATGTTGATTCCTGCGGGACCGTAGTACTCCGTGGAACGGATGGTGTGGACGCCAGCCCTGTCGAACTGCCACAGGATGTCGTTCCGGTGTCCCGGCACCACCTGCATCTGGAACAGCATCGAGTGGTCCTGACGGAACAGGCCGAATCCGTACGTCAGGTCGCTCGACGTCACATCGAAGAGCACCTTGTCGTGACACGCGATGAGGAGCTTCTCCGAGGGCAACTGAAAGACGTGCGAGGCCACGCCGATGTTGGACACCTTGTCGGGCGCGATGGACGCGCGGTGCATGTCCATCGGCTTCCAGGGAATTGTGTAGTAGGTGATAAAGTGCAGCGAGGTGCCGAGCACGACGAGCAACGCGACGAACCCGTAGAAAAGCGCGGGCTTCACGATGCTGCTCTTCCCGACCTGCGTCACGCGGCTCATGAACCAGCCTATCATCAGCATCATGGCGAGAACGTAGAACGTGTAGGCCAGCGTCTGGCCCCAGAGGACGGTCGTCGTATCAACCATGTCCATCTCTCCTTGAGAGAAAAGGGGCGCGCTATCATGACGCCGGGGGCGGGCGTTTGGTCAACGTACGCGCTGGTGTTTGGCGAAGCTTTACGTACCCGGTGATTCCGGACAGCGGCGGAAGGAGGCTTCGTA
Source organism: uncultured Vicinamibacterales bacterium (assembly GCA_964372095.1). Taxonomy (GTDB): domain Bacteria; phylum Acidobacteriota; class Vicinamibacteria; order Vicinamibacterales; family JAKQTR01; genus CAYJPV01. The sequence continues at coordinate 172,668 of CAYJPV010000004.1, forward strand.
GATCACCGTCGGCATCCTGCGCTGAAGTGTTCCCGGCTGTGGCCGGTTGTACTCCGTGAAAGGCACGCTCGGGTCCGGCGTGAATCCAACGGCTGCCAACTCAGCGACGAGTTGCGCGTCGGTCAGGAAGCACTGCGGCTGCCCTGAAGACCGCGTGAACACGAAAGGCTCGCTCGCGACGGGCTGCGTGCCAGGTGGAAACGTGTTCCGCGAAAAGGTGAATACGAACATGCCCGCCCCCGGCCTGGCCACACGGGCCGCCTCGCCAAGCGCCCACCGGAATTCGACGGCCGAGCGCGCGAGGTTCCAGATACCGTGGGCGATCACGAAGTCAAAGCCGCCGTCCCAGGCCAGGGATCGCGTCCATCCGCCCGCGAACCACATGCACCCGACCGGCGACAGGTGCCTCACGGGCACGCTGAATCGCGGCGGACAGCGTCGGGATCGACAGATCGATGCCGACGACTTCCCAACCCAACCTCGCCAGAGAAGCCGCGTTGCGGCCGGCCCCGCAGCCGAGGTTGAGCACGCGCGCCCGCCCGGCGCGCCGGATCTCGTCTTCTGCAAACTGCATCAGGACGGCGTCTGAAGACGACTGGGCGAAACCCTCCACCAGGCCGGGCGCGTTCCACGGCGAGGGGGCGTGAGCATCCACGGTGGTAACATAGGACGCGCCCAGCATCATCACGGATCTTGCCTCGGAACGGAGGATGCTGCGCGGATGCCCATGACCCCATTTCGATCCTTCGTGGCGCGCCTCGTCCGAACGGTTGTCCTGTCGGAGCTGACGAGACACCTGGAGTTCGAGGTGAACAACGTGTCTCGCTTTGGATTCGTCCCAGGACAATGGCTCTCGTTCAAGCGAGACATGCCCAATGGCGAAGAAATCACCCGTGCGTATACCATCGCGTCAGCACCGTCTGATGACAATCGGTTCGCACTCTGCCTGAACCGGGTGCAGGACGGGTTCATGTCGAATCATCTGTGCGGCATGACGGAAGGCGAAGAGATCAGCTGCGAGGGCCCGTTCGGCAGTTTTATCCTACGCCCGCCGATGCGGGACACGCTGTTTGTCGCTACCGGAACCGGGATCGCGCCTTTTCGCTCCATGTTGCACTGGCTGCTGGCCGACGCCTCCCGTCACCAGGACCACGAGCTCTGGCTCCTGTTCGGTAACCGCACCGAACAGGACATCTACTATCACGACGAAACTCTCCGTCTCGCTGCGGAGCATGTGACCTTCCACTATCTGCCGACGCTCAGCCGCGGCGGCTCGGAGTGGCGGGGCCTGCGGGGCTATGTGCAGGAGCATGTCGGAGACATCGTGCAAGGCCGCACCGACATACGGGCGTATGTGTGCGGATTAGCCCACATGGTCACCGCGAACCGCGAGCTGCTCCAACGACTCGGCTGCGATCGCAAATCGATTCTGTACGAGAAGTACGACTGAGGGGGCGCCGCAACTGCTCCTGACACGGCGAGCGTCGAGGGGCGGAGCCCAAGCGGATCAGCTTCGATGTCATCACTCTCGGAAACCCAGACGGATGTGATGTCCGACGGCGCTCGGCAGCTACAAGCCGGAACTCAGCCGCGGAAACGGAGGGGGTGGCGATTGCCGGAGACCAGAGGAGAAGCGGTGGCCGCAAGGCCGAGCGAGAGCACCCGGCCCCGCATCGTGATCGTGGGTGGCGGGTTCGGAGGGCTCTACGCCGCTCAAGCGCTGAAGCGCGCGCCCGCGGAGGTCACGCTGGTGGACCGGACCAACCACCATGTGTTCCAGCCCCTTCTCTACCAGGTCGCAACGGCATGCCTCGCCCCGCGTGACGTGGCCTATCCGATCCGCGTGGCGCTCAGCGGCCAGCGGAACACGACCGTGATCCTGGCCGAGGCGACCGCCGTTGACATGGCGGTCCGGCACGTGGTGCTCACTGACGGGTGGCTCGCCTACGACTACCTGATTATCGCTCCCGGCGCACGCCACTCGTACTTCGCGCACCCCGAATGGGAGGAGTTCGCCCCGGGCCTCAAGACAGTGGAGGACGCGCTGGCGGTCCGGCGGCGCGTGCTGCTCGCCTTCGAGCGTGCAGAGCGGGAGGGCGATCCGGAGCGGCGTCGCGCGCTTCTCACCTTCATCCTGGTGGGTGGTGGCCCGACAGGAGTCGAGCTCGCGGGCGCGATTGCCGAGATCGCGTGCAAAGTGATGGCGAAGGACTTTCGGCACATCGATCCGCGCGAGACACGCACGATTCTGGTGGAGGCGGGCCCCCGAATCCTGCCGACGTTCCCCGCGAGCCTCTCGGAAAAGGCGGAGCGCTCGCTTAGGCGGCTCTGTGTGGAAGTCCGGACCGGGGCTTCCGTCACAGGCATCTCGCCCGACGCCGTGACGATTGGCAAGGAGCGCGTGAGTGCGGCGACTATCCTCTGGGCCGCCGGTGTCCAGGCGTCACCGCTCGCCCGCTCACTCGGGATCCCGCTCGATCGCGCCGGCCGGGTGCTCGTCGAGCTCGATCTCACGGTTCCGGGGTATCCCGATGTGTTCGTGGTCGGCGACCTGGCGGCGTGTAGCAGCCCCGATGGCCGGCCACTCCCGGGGCTGGCGCCAGTCGCGCTGCAGCAGGGCCGCCACGCGGCGCACAACATCCTCCGTGCCATGCGAGGGCAGCCTCTCGCGCCGTTTCGCTATCGCGACCGCGGGGCTATGGCGACGATCGGGCGGGCGATGGCGGTCGCCGACATCCGTGGACTGCGGCTATCCGGTCTTCCGGCCTGGCTGGTTTGGTGCCTCATCCACATCCTGTGGCTGATCGGGTTCCGGAACCGCTTCGCGGTGCTGTTCGAATGGGCGTGGGCCTACTTCACCCAGCAGCGTTCATCCCGGCTCATCGTGGGGGGCGCGCCACCGACAGCCCCATCAGCGACTCCACCTGCTCGAGGGTGAAGCCAGCATCGGCGAGACGCCGAGATGTCCCACATGGGATTGTTCTGTGCCCCGGGGAGATCAAACACATGGGACTCTTCTGTGACCAGACTGTGACCACAGACAGGACTCGACATCCCGTCAAAGGTTGCGGCGCAGTGAGATCGTGCATGTGCAACCTCCACACAGACGATGGTGATGGATTGCCGGATTCGGCCTTCCAGTCATTGTGACCAATTCGGAGACGGGAGTGAAACCCAGATCACCGATTCGCTCTTCAGCAGCGTGAGTGCCCGACCGATCATCACCGTGGGTAGCACGGCCTCGCCACCACGCCAGCGGCACCCTTCCCGAAAACCCTAGGGTCCTGCCTGATGCTGGTCCTCCAGATGAACCGGCCCCCGGGAAGAGCACGATGCGCGGGTACCGACAATCGCGCACACCAGACCTGGCCAGACGGGAGCCAACATTCATGCCGTTGGAGCCGCAGATTCCGGTGGCGCCCGATACCCAGCGTTCTCGGACGGGCCTATCTTAACCATAGAAGAAATGAGCGCTCCACACCTGGTTGCCACCACCTCTCGAAATCGGAGCGCGCTCGAGCTCTCCAGCCTCTGCTCTCGTCCGCAGGAGAGCCCAGCCGACCTGGGCGCCATCGTCAACCGCTCATGTCGCACACCCTTACCACTGGAGGTTGGACGCGATGGACAGAAATCCGTTTGAAGCCAAGGTCCGCAAGAGTAGTGCGAGCTCCACGAGCCTCCTCATCAGGTCCGGTGACATCGTCGTGGAGACGGCATTCGCCGAGCTCGCGCCGTGCGAGTTCCCGATCTGGACCAGTTCGCCGGTCTACGTCGAGATTCCTCCCGACGGAACCAAGAGTTTCACGGTGGGCCCCTTCTCCGGCGCCGTGTCCCAGGAGACGACTGACGGGGGCTATCCGCACACGATCAAGTTCCCCGTCTACGGAGAGCAGACGATCGCCAGCTTCCGGTCCCACCAGGCGATTTCGGCCGACGGCGCCAGTCAGGCCCTCGCCAAAGTGCCGATCGTCGCGCTGGCCACGGCAGTGTCGGGGGTTGTGGACGGCAAGCTCATCCAGACCCACCGCGTTCTGCCGATCTGGAACGACGGGTCCTCGGTCCTCGTGACCCTCGACTACTTCGAGGGTGAGTCGGCTGAAGGCACGCCCAATCCCGAGTGGCACATGCACGCGTCGACGGGTCGGCCCGCCGCACTGGGTCTGCAGGACCTAGCGCAGGCGTCGCACCTTCCCGCGAATGCCGCGTACTGCCGCTACCAGCTTCACGCCACGCCGTGGCTCCTCGGCGCGCAGTTCCTGAACGATCAGGGGACGCTGACCCTGAACCGGATCTGGCAGCGCGAGTGGGCTTTCGACAGCGACGAGACGTTCTCGAACGCACTGAACCGCATCACCACCGGCCTATTGAGGCCTGCCAGCTCGAACCGCGAGGATGCGGCCTGAACCACTCACCATCAACCCGGAATCAACAAGGAGACTGATGTCATGCGGGTCGTCATACCGAAAGAGATTCTGCACGCTGAGAAGCGCGTCGCGGCAATTCCGGAGACCGTCGAGAAGTTGCGTAAGAAGGGCTTCGAGGTCTCCGTGGAGAGTGGCGCGGGATCGAGCATCTTCATCGAGGATGCCGAGTACGAGAAGGCTGGTGCGACCATCGTGAAGGACGTCGTGGAGCTGTTCGCGAAGGCCGACGTCATCCTGAAGGTCAAGCAGCCGATCTTCAACGAGGCGGCGAAAAAGCACGAAGTGGACATGATGCCCAAGGGCTGCGTCCTGGCGACGTTCCTCCACCCCGCCGCACCCGACAGCCACGACCTCGTTCGCAAGCTTCGCGATCGCGATATCACCTCGTTTACCATGGACGGCATCCCGAGGATCTCCCGTGCGCAGCGCATGGATGCACTCACGTCCATGAGCACGGTCACGGGGTATCGCGCCGTGCTCGACGCCGCCGAACAACTCCCCCGGTTCGTGCCGATGATCGGTACCGCGATCGGCCCCATCAAGCCGGCCAACGTCCTTGTCGTCGGCGCCGGCGTCGTGGGCCTGCAGGCCATCGCCACCGCGAAGCGCCTTGGCGGCGTCGTCAAGGCCTGGGACATCAGGGAGGCCGCGCGCACGGAGGCGGGCAGCCTCGGCGCCAAGATCGCGGGCTTCGATGTGCCGAAGGAACTGGCCATTGCCGAGGGCGGCTACGCCAAGCTGCTGCCGGAGGACTGGCTGAAGAAGGAGCAGGCCGCCATCCAGGATGTCGTCGCAGAGTCGGACATCGTCATTCTGTCCGCGCTGGTGCCGGGCGCGCTGGCCCCGGTTATCGTCACGAAGGAGGCCGTTGCCCGCATGAAGCCCGGGTCGGTGATCGTTGACGTCTCGATCGATCAGGGCGGCAACTGCGCGCTCACTCAGGCAGGCAAGGTGGTGGTCGAGAACAACATCTCCATCTGCGGTCTCCAGAACATCCCGGGGCACATGGCCATGCAGGCCTCATGGCTCTACGCCAACAACATGTTCTACTACATCGACAACCTCTTCAAGAACGTCCCGGGATCCCCGGATCTCGAGGACGACATCGTGCGCAACTCGCTCGTCACCAGACAGGGCCAGATCTTCTTCCAGCCGGCCCTCGACGCAATGGGTGGACGCTGAGTGTCTGACTTCGAGTAAACCGGAGGATTGGTCATGGCCGACCTGGCATTAATGCTACTTGTGTTCGTCCTGTCGTTCGGCGTCGGGTACCTGCTGATCTCGCGGGTGCCGCCGCTGTTGCACACACCGCTGATGTCGATGACGAATGCCATCTCGGCCGTGACGATCCTCGGTGCCGTCCTGTTGTTCGCCGTGCCGACGAATCCCAGCGAGAAGGTCATCGGCGCGATCGCGCTCATCACCGCGGCGTTCAACCTCGTGGGAGGGTTCGTGATCACGGACCGGATGGCGAGGCTGTTCAGGATCCATCAGGAGCCGGCGCCGGACCGGCAGGGGAGCCGGTCGTGAAGGGGCCATCACGCCGGCTGTTCCTTCTTCGTCGCGTTGATGACCTCTGTGCCTTGCGTGGAGTCCAATATGTCTAGCTGGGGCTCGATATTCGTCGATCTCTCGATCATCGTGTTGCTGGTGATGGGCATCGCGCAGTTCCGCAACCCGCGCGGTGCACGGTCGGGCAACGCCACCGCTGCCACGGCCCTGCTGCTGGCGTTCGCGCTCGTGCTGTACCGCAATGCCATTCTGGATCCCGTGCTGCTCGCGGTGGCCCTTCTTATCGGTGGCGCCATCGGGGCCGTGATCGCGATGCGGGTCACGATGATCCAGATCCCCGCCATGGTGGCCTTCCAGCATGGCGCCGGCGGCGTCGCCGCCTGCGCCATCGCGTTTGTCGAGCTGACCCGCGGGGGCGCTCCGACGAGTGTCACCGGTGAGGTGTCGGGTTTTCTCGGCCTCATCATCGGCGCGGCCACCTTCAGCGGCAGCATGATCGCAGGCGCCAAGCTTGCCGCCAAGATTAAGCAGACACCGGTTGTGCTGATGGGCCACAACCTGATTCTGGTGCTCCTGGTGGGCGCCATCATCGGCCTGAGTGCCTTTGGCGCCACCACGAGCGGACTCTCGCTGATGGTTGCGCTCGTGTGCGCCCTGGTTGCCGCGGTTCTTGTGGGACTGGTGTTCGCCATCCGCATCGGGGGCGCGGATATGCCGGTGCTCATCTCCTTCCTGAACGCCACCGCCGGGCTGGCCGCAGCCTTCTGCGGCGTCGCGATTCAGAACCGGCTGCTCATCGCCTGCGGTGCGACTGTCGCCGCGTCCGGCTCCATCCTCACGGCCGTGATGTGCACGGCGATGAACCGGAGTTTCGTCAAGGTCCTCGCCGGGGGCAAGATGGCGGGTCCGCCCAAGGCCGAGGGAGGGACGGCCGCCGCTCCGCCAGCGGAGACTCGGGTGGCAAGGACCCTCGCCGAGGCGATGATCGATGCCAAGACCGTGCTCCGCGACGCGGAGTCCGTCATCATCGTCCCGGGCTACGGCATGGCGCTGGCTCGCGCGCAGTTCCAGGTCGCGTCCCTCGCCAGGCGCCTGGAGCAACTCGGCAAGACGGTGGACTTCGCCATCCACCCCGTCGCGGGCCGCATGCCCGGGCACATGAACGTGCTTCTTGCCGAGGCTGATGTCGACTACGACAAGCTCAAAGAGATGGATGACGTGAACCCCTCGTTCGCGCAGACAGACGCCGTCCTCGTGGTCGGCGCGTGCGACGTGGTCAATCCGGCGGCGATCAGGATCGCGGATACGCCGATTTCCGGCATGCCGATCCTGAACGCGCACGAGGCGCGGCACGTGCTGGTCTGCAACCTCGACGAGCGCCCCGGATACTCCGGCGTACCCAACCCCTTGTACGACCAGGCCTCGACTCTCCTGCTGTTCGGTGACGCGAACGAGACGGTGACAGAACTCCTGGAGAGCCTGCCGGCCATGGCCGCCGAGCAGCGAGCGAAGGCATCATGATCACGATCACCCAACTCAACGACAGGCTGTTGCAGGCGGAGTACGCGGTTCGTGGGCCGATCGTGCAGCGTGCACAGGAACTGGAGGCCCAGGGCAGGAAGGTCATCTACTGCAACATCGGGAACCCCCAGGCGCTGAAGCAGCGGCCGCTGACCTACTTGCGGCAGTTCCTCTGCCTGCTCGAGTACCCGGAGCTCTTGAGCCACGGCGACATCCTCGAGCGCTTCCCGAAGGACATCGTCCAGCGGGCGAGGATCGCCCTCGCGACGCACCCACATGGCACAGGCGCCTACACGCAGAGCGCCGGGATACCTTTCATCCGCCAGGCGGTCGCCGATTTCATCGCGCGCCGCGACGGGATCTCGGCGGACCCGGCGCGGATCATCCTGACAGACGGCGCCAGCAAGGGTGCGCAGGCCGTGCTAACGGCGCTCCTCAGATCGCCGCAAGACGGCTTTCTGGTCCCGATCCCGCAGTACCCGCTCTACAGCGCCTCCCTCACGCTCTATGGCGGGCAGCGGATCGGGTACTTCCTCGACGAGCGGAACCAATGGCAACTCAGCGAGGCGATCCTCACGGAGAGCCTTGAGCACGCACGAATGTCAGGGATTCGTCCCGTCGGCATTGTGGTCATCAACCCCGGCAATCCAACCGGGGCGGTGCTGTCCCGCCAGAACATCGAGATGATCCTTGCTTTTGCCAGACGGCATGACCTCGCGGTGATCGCCGACGAGGTCTACCAGGAGAACGTCTACGCGCCGGGGTCCGAGTTCCACTCGTTCGCCAAGATCATGCATGCCCTCGGCGACACACAGACCCCGCTCTTCAGCCTGCACTCGGTCTCCAAGGGTTTTCTTGGTGAGTGCGGACACCGGGGCGGCTACCTCGAGTTGCGCAACATCCCCGAGGATGTGTTCGGGGAGTTCATCAAGTTGCAGTCCATCAGCCTGTGCGCGAACGTCCCCGGACAGCTCGTCACCTATCTGATGGTGGCGCCGCCGCGGGCTGGCGAGGAGAGCTACGCCGTGTACGTCCGCGAGAGAGACGCGATTCTGAAAGATCTCGAAGAGAAGGCGGCGGCCCTGGGTGAGGGCGTCAACAAAGTCCCGGGGATGTCGGTGGACGTGCCCCAGGGGGCCATGTACGCGTTCGTGCGCTTCGAGCTTCCGCCGGACCCTGACGTCGATGTCGAAGCGATGTCCTTGGACGATCGCGAGGCCTACGCTGCGAAGCGAGACACGGCGTACTGCCTGGCCCTGCTCGAGGAGACGGGGATTTGTGTCGTGCCAGGTTCCGGTTTCGGCCAGCTTCCTGGCACGCTGCACTTCCGAACGACCTTCCTGCCGCCGCGGGACGAGATTCGGGCACTGGTTGCGGGGCTTGGGGATTTCCATCGGCGCCATGTGCAGACGCTGATGGTCACCGACCAAGTTGCGTGAGGTGGAAGGCCAATCTCGGGGGTTCGGAACTTGGCGCGGTGAGCCAAGTTGCGGGCCCTCGAGTCCCGATCCGGCCGAGGCCCGCTAGAACCTGGTCAACGACTTGAGCGCGCGATCGATGTCGCTTGGCTTCACGTAGATGATGTAGCTGAATCCCCCGCGACCGTCGATCATGCCCTGAATCGAGTACACGTCAACGTTGGCTGCCGCGAGCTTCGAGAGCACGCCGGCGAACGCGCCAACGTGGTCGATCCCCTGTACGAGGATCGCGAAATGCGGGCCATCGAGGGTGATCTTCTCGGCTCTGGCCGCTTCGATCAGGCTCGACGGGATGGTCGGGAACATGGTGAACTGCGCCTTGTCGGGGCCGAACGGGACCGCGGTCAACGCCATCAGGTCGACGTTGCGGGCTGCCAGTCGCGAGAGGACACGAAAGCCCTCAGCCGACTCGTCCCTGGTGCTCGTGTAGAAGTACTCGACCTTGCGGACCAGGATGTGCCTTCGCTGAAAGGCAAGAACCTGTGAGACGGGCTTCGGGCCTCTCACGGTGTCCTCGGCGTCGTCGCTCAAGGCATCCCTCCCTCCGCGGTGAATCGGCCCTCGACCGGATCGCCGCCAACCAAATCCCGCCTCGGCGCAGGCCGCCACCCGGCAGCGGTCATTATTCACCAGCGGATGATCGCAGCCGCAAGAAATCCCGAACCATCAGTCCAGCCAGCCGTCTACTGGCCGGGCCTGTCGGAGCCAATATCGAGGGACGTGAGGCCTTCGCGAACGGCAAACTTCGTGAGTTCCGCGACGCTGTGGAGCTCCAACTTGATCATGAGGTTCTTCCGGTGGGTCTCGACGGTCTTGCGGCTCACGTGCAGCCTCGCCGCGATGGCCGCCGTGGCGTGGCCCTCGGCCATGAGCTGGAGCACCTCGCGTTCCCTCTCCGAGAGCTTCCCAAGCGCCGAGCCAGATGCGGGAGCGAGGCGCTCCACGTAGTCATCCACCACGATGCCGACAATCTCCGGGCTGAGATAACGACCGCCCTTCATGATGACCTGGACCGCCTGGGCGAGCTCCGCGAAGGCGCTGTCCTTGACGACGTACCCGGAGGCACCGGCTGACAACATCCCGGAGACGTATTGCCGGTCGGAGTGCATGGACACCGCCAGCACCTTGATGTGGGGCAACTCCGCGCGGATCTGGCGGGTCGCGTCCATGCCGTTCAGCTCCGGCATGCCGATGTCCATAACCACGAGATCCGGCGAAAGCTCGCGAGCCAGGCGCACGGCCATCCGGCCGTCGCTGGCCTCACCGACGATCTCAACCCCAGGCTGGTTCGCGAAGAGGGTCCGCAACCCCTCACAGAAGAGCCGGTGATTATCGGCGAGCAGGATTCTCATACGTGCACCCCATCAGTCGACCGTGGCGGCATCGGCGCCTGGCACCGAGATTCGAATCCGCGTCCCCTTTCCAGGTTCGGACTCGATCGTCATGTGACCACCCAGGTGCCCGATGCGCTCACGGATGCTGAACAGACCGAAGCCGCCAGCGGCGGACGGATAGACACTCCGGGATGCCGCATCGAAGCCCACGCCATCATCTTCCACGAGAACGGACACTTCCCCATCGTCGTTCAGCAGGCTGACCGTGACGCGCGAGGCCCGCGCGTGCTTGACCGTGTTGTTCAGCAGTTCCTGGATTGACCGGAACAGCATCACGCGCGAGCCCTCGGTCAAGTCGAAGAGCTCCTGGCCACACCGCACTTCCACCCGGAGACCCGACTGCCGGTTGACGTGCTCGCCGAGCCAGATGACGGCCTGCTTGAGGCCGAGCTCGTAGAGAATCGGCGGGCTGATCTCGAAGGTCAGAGACCGCGTGTCGGCGACGATCTGCTTGATGAGCGACGAGAGGTCTTCGAGTCTCGATTGATGCTCGGCAGGAAGCAGATGCTTCAGCGTCTCGATCTTGAGCCTGGCAACGGCGAGTCCCTGGCCGATGCGATCGTGGAGGCTGAGCGCGAGGTTGCGGCGCTCGCGTTCCTCGGCCAGCGTCAACTCCGAGGCGAGCGACTGCAGGTGCTCCTGGTGGGTCGACAGTTGATTCTGGGTTTCCTTCAACGCGACGATGTCAGCGATTCGCGTGGCCACGGTGGACAGCAGGGTGTGCTCCTCGTGCAGAAACACGGGTTCCTGCCCGCTGGCGAGAGGCGCGGTATAGCCGACCTCCAGCAGGCCGACCCTCTCCCCATTGACCCGCAATTCGGCCTCCTGGCGCCACCTCGGATCCTGGTAGTTTCGCGACAGGTACCTGCGGTGTTGCAGCGTAATGGAGGCACACGCCAGCTCCGGGTACTGCCAGGCGGCCGGCAGGCCGTCCACGACCTTGTGCAGGATGTCCCCCAGCTCATGACGCCCCTTCAGGAGGTTCGAGATGGAGTAGATACACTTCAACTCCTTGACGCGCTCGGCCAAGGCAGCCGAGCGAGCCTTCAGCTCGTCGGTTGCGGTGCTGTCGGTGCCTGTGGTCCCTTCCAGTTCCCTGACTCGCCGCCTCAGGGACTCCACCTCGTGCCGCAGGGACGCCGTGGACGTCCTTCCCCCACCACGGCGAGCAGCCTTGGTGGCGTTATCCACGGCTGGAGACTCTGGCTCGGTCATTCTTGCCCCTCGTTGCTCGTTCCCCCGCAGCGTACTTCATTGAATGAGCCCAGGGGAATACCCGAGCGAACTTCGCTGATTTGCCATCCAGACCCACCCGAATGCGAGCCGGTTCTCAGGGAAACCGCGCCTGCAATTCCGGCCTCGCCCGATACCGCCTGCCGGACACGGCAGGTATCCTCAATTGACAAGGGACTCAGGCGGTCGTGTGGCCGCGTGAGACGAAAACCAAGAGAGGTGCCATGCAACGCCCCGACATCGTCGTTACGCGCGCGGACTTCGAGCGCCTGCTCAGAGTGCTCGAGGAGCATGCCACCCACGGGGACCAGCGTGCCGTCGAGACGCTCGACAAGGAACTGGCCAGGGCGATGGTCGTGCCCCCGTCCGAAATGCCCCCGAATGTTGTCACGATGAACTCGCGCGTGCGCTACATCGATCGCGACATGGGGGAGTCCCGCACCGTCACGCTGGTGTACCCGGCCGATGCTGACACGGAGGGGGGCCGCCTGTCCGTGCTCGCCCCGGTCGGTTGTGCGCTCCTCGGGCTCACCGTGGGGCAAACGATCAAGTGGCCCCTGCCCGACGGGCGGGTGCGGTCCTTCGATCTCTCCGAGATCCTGTACCAGCCCGAAGCCGCGGGCGACGCCCAACTCTAATGGTCCAGCCTGCCCAGCGCCCATGGCCGGCGTCTCGCGAGCGCACCGATCGGTGGCAGCACCTGGTCACGTGTGCCTTCCTGCTTGAAGAGACTCCTCCAGAGCGGACGGATGCGGCCGCGAGAGTGTTCCTGCGCAGCGTGCTCGAGGTCTTCGAGAGGGACATCGACCCAGTCGACGACTTCGAAGGCTATGCGGTCCGGCGGCTGGCGACGTCCCTGCTCCGTGTCCTGGACGCGGCGAGGCCCGACTGAGGAGCCCGAGACCTCGAGAATCCCTCGCGGACGCGCGCCGGGCGTCACCGTGTTCACGCCCGACTCGGCTACCGGCATGCAGACCTGCCGGCGGTCGCCGTCGACCGCGACTAGCATCGACCCGCGCTTCTTGTGTCGTGCGCCCGACTACGCGGGCGTGGGGCCCTGGAAGCCTGGCGGCCTGAACGGCACGCCCCGACGGCCGGCCATCTCGCGGCCGATGCTCTCGAGATCGTCGGGCGACAGCACCTCTCCGGCAATCGGGAAGAGCTCGTGGTCTTCGATCGCGATGTGGCGGGTGTACAACGTGCGCAATGACGCGAGGCTGGCCACGAGCACGGCGGCGTCATCCGCCGACAGCGCACCCGCCGTCAGCCACGTCTGCACGAGTGACTGGACGACGGCATGCCACGTCTCGGCCTGCCGATGATCGGCTTCAAGTGTCTCCATCGTCGCCAGGCACGCCGTGACGCGCGGATCGCCCAGCAGGCGCAGCCGGGGAAAGAGGCTCTGTTCTTCGTCGGCGGTGTGGCGGGGACCGGCCAGCGTGAAGTATCGAGACGCCTGTTCGAGCGCACCCCGCGAAGCCGGCGCGAGCTCCCGGCCCTGTTCGGCCCCGGCAACGCTCTGCATGGCGCCGAGAAAGAGTTCGACGCGTCGATGGCAGTCGCTCAACAGCCCGATGGGCTGGTCAAAACCGTGACTGGCCGCGTGGCCGATCGTGATGGGCATGGCACGCCTCCAAGTCTGAGACTACGTGACGAGAGCGGGCCGAGATATGACGCCAGTCATACCGGCAGAACGGAAACGGAGTCACGCTGGCATCCTACCACCCAGGGAGGACGACTATGGACTCGCACGCCGGACCGGTGTCTGCCGATACCATCATTGGAGAGCTTGCCACACGCCACCCACGGACGATCGCCGTCTTCGAGCGGCTGGGCCTCGACTACTGCTGCGGGGGGAAACGCCCCATCGGGCAGGTCGTGGCGCAAGCGGGGCTGGACTGGACTGGCGTCGCTGCGCAGCTTGACGAGGTGCTTCGTTCGGCTGATGCAAGCAGAGACACCGCATCCTGGGCGGAAGCGCCGCTGTCCGACCTGATCGCCCACATTCTCGACCGGTACCACGCCAAGCTGCGCGAGGATCTTCCGCTGCTGGCGTCCCTGGGGGCGAAGGTCGTCGACGCCCACAGCGCTCGGCATCCCGAGACGCGAGAGGTGCTGTCCATCTTCGCCAGTCTGCGGGCGGAGCTCGATGCCCACATGATGAAGGAGGAACACATCCTGTTCCCGTTCATCGAACAACTCGAGGCGGGCACCGGATCGATGCATCCCATGCTGGGCCACATCGCGAGCCCCATCGGCGTCATGGAGCGGGAGCACGACAGCGCCGGGACGGCGCTCGCGCGTCTGCGGGCGATCACCGCCGCGTACACGGTTCCTGAGGACGCCTGTCCGACGTACCGCGGGTACTACGATGGTCTCGAGCGTGTCGAACGCGACCTGCACGAACACATTCATCTCGAGAACAACGTGCTGTTTCCCCGGGCGATCGAGATGGAGGCCCGCACCGTCAGGCGGCGGTGACGCGGGGGCCGACTTCGTGCTGCCGACGGCCGGCCGCTCTCATGTCCCGATTCACCGATTTGTTTGCCGTATGACGCCCGTCATATGCGAACAGCCCGGGGTGTAGAGTAGGCTCACCACAATCGGAATTCGATGAGCAGAGAGCGGCGGCGACGCCGTTCAGGTTACCCACCGCTGGCGGTCGAGGGTTCGGCCGGCGTTCATGGAGGGTGGCGTCTGATGCTGCGCTGGCACGCTCGATTCGGTCTGGCACTCCTGTTCGCGACGGTGCTGCCCGGCGCAGCCCTGGCGCAGGACCCTGCCGTCACGTTCCGCCAAAACTGCAGCAGCTGCCACACGATCGGTGGCGGCCGGCTGACGGGCCCCGACCTCAAGGACGTGACGGCCCGGCGCGACCGCGCGTGGCTGGTGCGGTTCATCCAGGATGCCCGCGCCGTGATCGACAGCGGTGATCCGTACGCCGCCCAACTGGTGCAGGAAGCCCGTGGCGTCGTCATGCCGACGATCGCCGGCATGACGCCCGCCGTGGCCGAGAACCTCATCGACCTGATCGTGGCGGAATCGAAGCGATCGCCATCGCAGTTTGCGGGAGCGGTCCTGCTCAGGCCGCTGACGGCCAACGACATCATCGTCGGCCGGAACCTCTTCGTCGGGACCCTGTCACAGTCGAGTCGCGGACCCGCCTGCGTCTCCTGCCACACCGTCGGCACGCTCGGCGGTCTGCAGGGCGGGCGGCTGGGACCCGACCTGACGCTGGCCGTCGAACGCCTGCAGGGAACCAAGGGGCTGACCGCGTGGCTCTCGGCCCCGGCGACGCCGACGATGCAGAGCGTCTACGGAAAGGCGCCGCTCCAACCCGAAGAAATCCTGGCCGTCGTGGCATTCCTGGAAGGGACGGCCAAGGGTGGCGTGCCGGCCAGTCCGGTGGCACTGCTCAATTTCCTCCTGCTGGGCCTTGGCGGAACGGTGGTGGGCCTGGCGGTGTTTGACGCCGCGTGGAAGTGGCGGTTTCGCGGCGTACGCCGCTCACTCGTTCACGGTCGGGAGCCGGGAGGCCAACAGTGAAGCCCAAAGACGCGGCCGCATGGATCAAGGACGAAGTCGCCCCGGACCTGCGGAAGTGGGAGGAGTTCTATCGGAACCGCTGGCAGCACGATAAGATCGTGAGGAGCACCCACGGCGTCAACTGCACCGGCAGCTGCACCTGGCAGATCTACGTCAAGGACGGCATTGTCACGTGGGAGATGCAGGGGCTCGACTATCCTTCCCTCGAAGCCGGGTTGCCGCCGTACGAGCCCCGCGGGTGCCAGCGCGGGATCTCGTATTCCTGGTATCTCTACAGCCCGCTGCGGGTGAAGTACCCGTACATCCGGGGTGCCCTGCTGGATCTGTGGAAAGAAGCGCGGGGCCAATCTGAAGACCCGGTGGAAGCCTGGCGGCTGCTGGTCGAGAACCCGGAGTCGCGGGCGCGCTGGCAGCAGGCGCGCGGCAAAGGCGGGCTCCGCCGCCTCGACTGGGACACGGCGCTCGACATCATCTCGGCATCCGTCATCCACACGATCAAGACGCACGGACCCGACCGGATTGCGGGATTCTCGCCGATCCCGGCCATGTCCATGATCAGCTACGCGGCGGGCGCCCGGTTCCTGCAGTTGATCGGCGGCGTGTCGCTCTCGTTCTACGACTGGTACTGCGACCTGCCGCCGGCATCGCCGGAAACCTGGGGCGAACAGACGGACGTCCACGAGTCTGCGGACTGGTACAACGCGAAACTGCTGGCCGTCGTCGGCTCGAACCTGAACATGACGCGCACGCCCGACTGCCACTTCGCAGCGGAGGCCCGGCACAACGGGTCGAAGATGTGGGTGTTCTCGCCGGACTTCAGCCAGGTTGCCAAGTACGCCGACGAGTGGGTGTCGATCAACGCCGGCCAGGACGGCGCCTGGTGGATGGCCGTCAACCACGTCCTGCTGAAGGAATTCCACCACGACCGGCAGATCCCGTACTTCGTGGATTACTGCAAGCGGTTCACGGATGCGCCACTGCTGGTTGAACTGCACCCGGCTGAGGACCGCTATCGTGCGGGCCAGTTGCTCCGCGCCGGACGGATGGCACCGTATCAGTCCATCGAGCACGGCGAATGGAAGTTCCTCATGTGGGATGCGGGCACCGGGGGCCCGAAGATGCCCATGGGCAGCTCGGGGTTCCGCTGGGCGTCGGAACCGGGCAAGTGGAATCTGGTGCTCAAGGATGGGCTGGACGGATCCGACATCGACCCGGTCCTGACATTCCTGGGTGACGTCGTCGACACCGTGCCCGTCGAGTTCGACGACTTCGGCGCCGGAGGGTCCGTCGTGCGTCACGTCCCGGTCCGCAGGCTGACCACCGCCGGCGGCGAGACGGTCGTGGTTGCCACCATTTTCGACGTCCTGATGGCCCAGTACGGCGTGCCGCGAGGCCTGGGTGGCGACTACCCTGCGGGCTACGACGACGACGTGCCGTACACGCCGGCGTGGTCCGAGAAGTACACGGGCATGGGGCGTGACCTCGTCATCCGGTTTGCCCGCGAGTGGGGCGAGACGGCCCGCCTCACCAACGGCAAGTGCACGGTCATCATCGGGGCGGGCATCAACCACTGGTACCACGGCAACCTCATGTACCGCGCCGCCATCCACGCGCTGATGTTCTGCGGCTGCGTCGGTGTCAACGGTGGAGGGTTGGCGCACTACGTCGGTCAGGAGAAACTCGCGCCAGGTGAACCCTGGTCGGCCATCGCCTTCGGCCGCGACTGGTTCCCGGCCTCGCGCCTGCAGAATGCGCCCAGCTGGCACTACGTGCATACGGATCAGTGGCGCTATGAGAAGGCGTTTACCGACTACCACACCGTGCCGGCCGCACAGGCGACGGGCCGCCTCGCGGGCAACCACGCCATGGACATCCAGGTGCAGGCGGTCCGCAACGGATGGCTGCCCTTCTTTCCCCAGTTCAACCGCAGTCCGCTCGCCGTCGTAAAGGAAGCCGAAGCCGCCGGGGCGACGACACCTGAAGCCATCGTGGCGCACACCGTCGACCAGCTGAAGTCCGGCTCGCTGGCGTTTGCTGTGGAAGATCCCGACGCTCCCGAGAACTGGCCGCGCGTCTGGTTCATCTGGCGGGGCAACGCGCTGATGGCCAGCGCCAAGGGCCACGAGTACTTCCTGAAGCATTACCTGGGCACGCATTCAAATACGATCGCCGAGGACCTCGCCCAGGACGCGGTGAAAGAAGTCGCGTGGCACGAACACGCGCCTGTGGGCAAGATGGATCTCGTCGTCGACCTGAACTTCAGGATGGACACGTCGGCGTTGTACTCGGACATCATCCTGCCCGCCGCGACGTGGTACGAGAAGGCGGACCTGAATTCCACCGACATGCACAGCTTCATCCATCCGCTGTCGGCGGCTGTGCCTCCCTGCTGGGAATCCAAGAGCGACTGGAAGATCTTCGAAGAAGTCGCCAAACGGGTATCGACGTTGTCGGAGCGCCACTTCCGTGAGCCGGTGCGTGACCTGGTGGCGAGCCCGCTGGCCCACGATTCGGCAGCCGAGATCGCGCAGCCGGCCATCCGCGATTGGCGCACGGGGGAAGTCGAGGCGGTCCCGGGCCGCTCGATGCCCTCGTTGCGCGTCGTCACCCGCGACTACCGCAACGTGTACAACCAGTACATCTCCTTCGGGCCGCTGGTGCGGTCCGGCGGCCTGGGCGCCCACGGCACGCACTACGACGCGGCCGATGTGTACGACGAAGCGCTCGTGATCCTGCCGACGGTCGAGTGGGACGGCCGGCGTTACCCGTCGTTGCGCGAAGACGAGGAGGTGTGCGACATCATCCTGCGCTTCGCGACGGTCACGAACGGGGAACTGGCCTGGCGATCGTACCGCGAACTGGAACAGCGGGTCGGGCTGCCGCTGGCCGATCTGGCCGAGAAGAGCCGCAGCGTCCGCACCAGCTACAAGGACCTGCAGGCCCGCCCCGTGCGGTTCGTGAACAGCCCGATGTGGTCGGGTCTCATCGAGAACGGGCGCGCCTATTCGCCGTTCACCTACAACGTCGAACGGCTCGTGCCGTGGCGCACACTCACCGGGCGGCAGCACTTCTACCTCGACCACCCGGGATACATCGAGTTCGGCGAACACGTGCCGACCTACAAGCCGAAACCCCTGCCCGTTCACTATGCGGACCTGCGGTTCACGATCGAGGCCGGGCCGAGCCTGATGCTCAACTACCTGACGCCTCACGGCAAGTGGCACATTCACTCCACCTACGGCGACAACCACCGCATGACAACGTTGTCGCGCGGCGTCGAACCGTTCTGGATCAATGACCGGGACGCGGCGGACCTGAATCTCGTCGACAACGACTGGGTCGAGATCTACAACGACCACGGCGTCGTCGTCACCCGCGCGGCGGTGAGCGCCCGCATCCCCCGCGGCATTTGCATCCAGTACCACTCACCCGAACGCACGTATTCGGTTCCGCGGTCACCTCTCCGGGGGTATCGGAGGGCGGGGGGCCACAACAGCCTGACGCGCACGCGCCTCAAGCCGAACCTGATGGTCGGGGGGTACGGGCAGTTCACGTTCCATTTCAACTACTGGGGCCCTGTGGGAAGCAACCGCGACACCCACGTCCTGGTGCGGCGACTGCCCGATCTCAAGTGGTAACGGAAGGGAGCGACTCGTGAACGTCCGATCCCAGATCTCGATGGTGTTCCACCTGGACAAGTGCATCGGGTGCCACACGTGCAGCATCGCGTGCAAGAACATCTGGACCGATCGCAAGGGCACGGAGTACATGTGGTGGAACAACGTCGAAACCAAACCGGGCACCGGCTACCCCACCCAGTGGGAAGACCAGAAGAAGTACCGGGGCGGCTGGGAGGCTGAAGACGGCCAGCTTCGCCTGAAGTCGACCGGCAAGGCCCGCCTGGTGGCCAACATCTTCCACAACCCGTCCATGCCGACGATGGACGACTACTACGAGCCGTGGACCTACGACTACCAGCACCTGTTCAACGCGCCCGAGGGCTCGGACCAGCCGACGGCCGTGCCGATTTCCCTCGTCACCGGGAAACAGATGTCCATCGAAGCGGGGCCCAACTGGGATGACGACCTCGGTGGCTCGCCGCTCTATGCCGAACACGATCCCAATCTGGAGGGGCTCACGCCGGATCAGCGACAGCAACTCTCGGCCATCGAGCGCCTTGTCTTCTTCTACTTCCCGCGTATCTGCAACCACTGTCTGAACCCGGCCTGTGTGGCTGCGTGCCCGTCCGGAGCCCTCTACAAACGGGGCGAAGACGGCATCGTCCTGCTCGATCAGGGCCGGTGCCGGGCCTGGCGCGCCTGCGTCGCCGCCTGTCCGTACAAGAAGACGTTCTACAACTGGTCCACCGGGAAGTCGGAGAAGTGCATCCTGTGTTACCCGCGGCTCGAAACCGGCCAGGCGCCCGCCTGTTTCCACTCGTGCGTCGGGCGCATCCGGTACCTGGGCGTGTTGTTGTACGACGCCGACCGCATCGAACAGATCGCGCAGGCGCCGGATGAAGAACTCATCGACGCGCATCGGTCGCTGATCCTGGATCCGCACGACCCTGCGGTTGTGGACGCGGCCCGACGCAACGGCATCCATGACTCCATGATCACGGCGGCGCAGAAGTCGCCGGTCTACCGGTTCGTGAAGGAATGGAAGATCGCCCTTCCGCCGCACATCGAGTTCCGGACGTTGCCGATGCTCTTCTACGTGCCGCCCATGTCACCCGTCATGGCACATCGCGAGAACGGCGCGGTGGCGCACGATTCCGACGATCTCTTCCACGACATCGAGAACTCGCGGGTTCCGATGAAGTTCCTGGCCAACATGTTCGGCGCCGGCTACGAAGGCAAGGTCCGCTACGCCCTGCGCAAGCAGAAAGCCGTGCGCTGGTACCGGCGGGCGGTGACCGTGGGGGACGTGGACATGGCGGTGGCCGAGCGGATGCTGCGGGAAGCGGACTGCACGACGGCCGAAGCCGAGGCCATTTACAGACTGACGTCACTCTGCACGTTCGACGACCGATTCGTGATTCCGCCGTCGCACCGCGAAGAAGCCATTGAGATGATGGAAGACCCGCTGGATCACAAGAAGGAGACGGGGTTCGGCTTCATCAACGGTCCCAGGAGGGAATACTGATGACGGCACCACAGCAGTCGGCCTGTGCCGCCCTGGCGGCGCTGGTGGCGTACCCCGACGACGCCTACGGCCGGCGCGTGGCCGCCGGGTTGGCCGCCGTCGGCTCCGCTGATTCGGCAGCCGCTGAGCCGCTGGCCACGTTTGCGGAATGGGTCGAGCCGGCATCGACCTCGCTCCTGCAGGAACAGTTCATCCAGACGTTCGACTTCAATCCGGCGTGCGCCCTAGAAGCCGGATGGCATCTCTACGGCGAGAACTACGAACGCGGCGCATTCCTCATCAGGATCCGCCAGGACCTGCGCGAGTGCGGGATTCCCGAATCGACCGAGTTGCCGGATCACCTCGCTCATCTGCTGGCACTAGTCGCGCGCCTTGATGCGAGCCGTGCCCGCGCTCTGATCACCGACGCCGTGGCGCCGGCCATCGACAAGATGCGGCGCGCCCTCGACGGCGGTGACAGCCCGTTCAACGGTCTGCTGGCCAGCATTCAGATCCTGCTCGACGGCATCGTCCGGGAGGATCCGGCGGGGGTGTGCGCATGACGCCGATCTTCACGTATCTGAACACGGCCCTCTTCGTCGTACTGCCGTATGTGGCCCTGTTCACGTTCTTCCTGGTGTCCATCCAGCGGTACCGGACGCGGCCTTTCACCTACTCGTCCCAGTCGTCGCAGTTCCTCGAGAACCGGCGGCACTTCTGGGCGCTGGTGCCGTTTCATTACGGCATCATCGTGGTGCTGACGGGCCACGTTGTGGCGTTCTTTATCCCGCGCCAGATCCTCGCCTGGAACAGCCACCCGCTGCGGCTCTACGTCCTCGAAGTCAGTGCGCTCGTGTTCGGGCTCTTGTCGGTGGTCGGCCTGGTGGCGATCGTGGTCAGGCGCGTGAGTGACGCGAAGGTCAAGATCGTCACGTCGATGCCGGACTGGGTCGTGCTCGGCCTGCTGCTCGTCCAGATCGTGGGAGGCGTCCTCGTGGCGGTGCAGTACCCCTGGGGCACGTCCTGGTTCGCCGCGGCCATGGCTCCGTATCTGTGGTCGCTCCTGTGGCTGAAGCCGGACATCGCCACCGTCACGGCGTTGCCCGCGCTCGTGCAACTGCACATCGTCAATGCGTTCCTGCTCATCGGCTTCTTTCCGTTCAGCAGGATGGTTCATGTCCTTGTGATGCCCAACCCGTATCTCTGGCGGCGGCCGCAGGTCGCGCGTTGGTACGGGAGGCGGCCCACGCCGGTGAACTGACGTGCTGCGTTCATGGATCACGACCATCGTGCTGCTCATCGGGTTGGCGTTCAGCCTCCTGATTCTGATTCCGCAGGTCGCCGCCTGGCGTCTGCCGGGCAATCAGCAGGGATTCGAGCCGACGCAGCCCCTGGCGTACTCGCACCGCCTGCACGCAGGCGAGTTGCAGATCCCGTGCCTCTACTGTCATTTCGGGGCAGAGTCGAGCCGGCACGCTGGCATCCCGCCAGTCAACCTCTGCATGAATTGCCACCGCTCCGTGACGGCGCCGCTCGCCGTGGTGCGGATGGAGGAGGGAGCGGCGAAGCAGGAGGGCCGTCCTCCGCGGCGCATCGTCTCGCCCGAACTCCGGAAACTGTACGACGCACTCGGCATGGACGAGGCCCTGAAGCCGGTCAGAACGGCAGCTCCTCTGGAGTGGGTGCGCGTCCATTCGATTCCGGACTTCGTGCATTTCGATCACCGCGCCCACGTCACGTCCGGCGTGACCTGCCAGCAGTGTCACGGCCTGATCGAAACCATGGAGCGGGTCCGCCAGGTCGAGACACTGGCCATGGGATGGTGCGTGAACTGCCATCGCCAGGTGAATCAGGCCGGCGTGTCCGGCCGCAGGGTGTACGCGTCGATCGACTGCGTAACGTGCCACTACTGAGTCCGGAACCGCGACGATGACCGACGACTACTCCAAGACCGACCGGCGCGACTTCCTCAAGGCAGCTGGTTTCGGGCTGGCTGGCGCCGCCATCAGCAGTTGCGCGCGCGCGCCCGTGGAGAAGGCGATTCCGTACCTGGTGAAACCGGAGACTGTGACACCGGGCGTGGCGCTGCACTACGCGTCCACGTGTCACGGGTGCGACGCCGGCTGCGGCCTGCTCGTCAAGAACCGTGACGGGCGGCCAATCAAGGTCGAGGGCAACCCCGATCATCCCCTGTCTGGCGGCGGCACGTGTGCCGTGGGGCAGGCCTCCATTCTGGGGCTCTACGATGGGCAGCGCCTCGCACGGCCGCTCCTGTCGGGCAAGCCGGCCACCTGGGAGGATGTTGATCGCGACATCAGCGGAAAACTGGAAGCCATTCGCCGGCGGGGCGGCGCCGTCCGGTTGCTGACCGGAACCATGAACGGCCCGACGGCCCGTTGGGTGTTCGAGCGTTTTCTCGGCAGCTTCGCCGACGGGCGCCGCGTCAGCTACGACGCCCTATCTGCCTCAGCCATGCTCGATGCGCACGAGCGCACGCTCGGCGTGCGCCTGCTGCCGCACGTCCACCTCGAACGTGCCCGGCTGGTGGTGGCTTTCGAGGCCGACTTCCTTGGCACGTGGCTCTCTCCCGTCGAGTACACCGGTGCGTACCGGCGGGCCCGCAACGTGGATGGGCCGCCGCACGAGTGTCTCCGCCACGTGCAGATCGAATCAGGCCTATCCGTCACCGGCGCCAAGGCCGACACCCGCTTCGCCGTCCCGCCTGAGGGCGTTGGCGCGATCCTCGCCGCCATCGCTGTCAGGGTGGCGCGCAAGGCGGGGGTGGCATTCGACGTGCCGGCTGGCCCGGCGTTCGTGGACGAGCGCACACTCGACGAACTGGCCGACGCCTTGTGGAGCAACAGGGAGCGAAGCCTGGTGCTGTGCGGCAGCCAGCAAATCGATGTCCAGGTCGTGGCCTGCTTCGTGAACCACCTGCTCGGCAGCTACGGCACGACGATCTCGGTCGAGGAACCGTCGCTCCAGCGCGAGGGGGACGACCGGGCGATTGCCGCACTCCTGGACGACTGCGAAGCCGGCCGGGTTGCCGCGCTGCTCGTGGCCGGAGTCAACCCGGCGTACGACCTGCCCGCCGAGTTGCGCGCGGCCGAGCGTCTCGCCCGGGTCCCGCTTGTCATCAGCTTTGGCACGCACCTGGATGAAACCTCCCGACTGGCTCACGCGGTCTGTCCGGTCCCGCACTACCTCGAGTCGTGGGACGACGCCGAGCCCGTGGCCGGGCTGTTGGCCGTGTCCCAGCCCGTCATCGAACCCATTCACCGCACTCGGGCGTTGATTGAGAGTCTGACCGCGTGGCTCGGAGATCCGGCCCCGGTCCGCGATCTCATGCGACGCTGCTGGCAGACGGCGATCCTGCCACGGCTGCCTGCCGCTTTGTCCTTCGATGACGTGTGGGATCGTGCGGTCCACGATGGCTTCGTGCGGGTGGGCGCATCGAAACCGGCCCTGCGGCCATTCAGCGTCGCGGCCGTTGCCCCGCTCGCCGCGGCTGCCCCACGGACCGCCGGCATGCTGTCGCTGGTGCTGTACCCGAAGGTCACGATGCTGGACGGCAGCCATGCGCACAACCCGTGGCTCCAGGAACTGCCTGACCCCATCAGCAAGGTGACGTGGGACAACTACGCCTGTCTCGCACCGGCGGCGGCCGCCCGGATGGGACTCGCAACCGGCGATCTCGTGCGGATCGAAGCGGACGGCGCGGCAGCCGGCGCGACGCCGCTGGTCCTGCCGACCCTCGTGCAGCCGGGGCAGCATCCCGACGTGGTGGCGATTGCGCTGGGCTACGGGCGTCTGGGTACGGACCGGTTCGCAGCCGTGGGGCCGCGCTGGATCGAGGCCCGATCCGGGGTCGGCCCCAACGGCCTAGTCGGCGTCAACGCCGCGCCTCTGCTGATGATGCGGACGGGCACGATCCACCGGACAGGCCGGCCGGTGAGCGTGCGCAAGACCGGCGGCACCCGCCCACTCGCCTGCGTGCAGACCCACCACAGCCTGTCAGTGCCAGCGCATCTGGCGCCTGCCGGCGCCGGGCCGAGGTCCATTGTGCAGGAAGCGACGCTGCAGGATGCGCACACATCCGATCAGGGCGGCAGCGCCAGGCACGGAGAAGAACACCACGCCAATCTGTGGCCGGCCGATCATCCGTTCCGGGGTCATCACTGGGGGCTCGCGATCGACCTCGCCGCCTGCACGGGGTGCGGTGCCTGTGTCATCGCCTGCCAGGCTGAGAACAACATCCCGGTGGTCGGGCGCGACGAGGTGCTCCGGCAGCGAGAGATGCACTGGCTCCGGATTGACCGGTACTATGCGGACCGCGCCGACGGTGGCGTGGACGTGGTGCACCAGCCGATGCTGTGCCAGCACTGCGAGCACGCTCCGTGCGAGACCGTGTGTCCGGTGCTGGCCACCGTCCACAGCGAAGAGGGCCTGAACGAGCAGGTCTACAACCGCTGCGTCGGTACCCGCTACTGTGCCAACAACTGCCCGTACAAGGTGCGTCGTTTCAACTGGTTCAACTACCCGCGGGACGACCGGCTGCAGAACCTGGTGCTGAACCCGGATGTCACGGTTCGCTCGCGCGGTGTCATGGAGAAGTGCAGCCTCTGCGTCCAGCGCATCGAGGGCGCACGCATCGCCGCGCGCCAGCAGGGCCGTGCCATTGCGGATGGTGACATCCAGACGGCGTGCGGGCAGGCCTGCCCTGCCGGAGCCATTGTGTTCGGGGACCTCAACGATCCCGCGAGCCGTGTCTCGAAGCTCCGGGCCAGCGCACGGCACTTCCGGGTGTTGGAGGAACTGGGCGTGAAGCCCGCGGTCGGTTACCTCAAAGTGATCCGGAACCGAACATGACCGATGCCACCACGCCGCTCATCGGCGGCAACAAGTCACTCGGCGATGTGACAGCCGATATCTGCCGGTCGCTGGAACGCCGGCCCAGCCTGTCCTGGTGGGCGGGTTTCCTGTTGTCGCTGGCGGCGCTGGCGCTTGGCGCGGCCGCCGTGAGCTACCAGGTGGCGACCGGCATCGGCACGTGGGGGCTCAACCGCACCGTCGGCTGGGCGTTCGACATCACCAACTTTGTGTTCTGGATCGGCATCGGCCACGCAGGCACGCTCATTTCGGCCGTGTTGTTCCTGCTGCGCCAGCGGTGGCGAACGTCGGTCAATCGGGCCGCAGAAGCGATGACCCTGTTCGCGGTGATGTGCGCCGGCATCTTTCCCATCATCCACATGGGCCGGCCGTGGCTGGCGCTCTGGGTTGCACCATACCCGAACACACGGGGATCCCTCTGGGTGAATTTCCGGTCGCCCCTTGTCTGGGACTTCTTTGCGATCAGCACGTACTTCACCATCTCCCTCGTCTTCTGGTACGTGGGCCTCATTCCCGATCTGGCGACCATCCGGGACCGGGAAGGCTTGAAACCCTGGCGGCGGCGCCTGTTCGGCTTCCTGGCGCTCGGGTGGAACGGCTCCTATCGCACCTGGCTCCACTACGAGACCGTCTACCTCCTGCTGGCCGGTCTGGCGACGCCGCTCGTCATCTCCGTGCACACCATTGTCAGCTGGGATTTCGCGACGTCGCTCATCCCTGGCTGGCATGCCACGATCTTCCCGCCGTACTTCGTCGCGGGCGCGATCTTCTCGGGGATGGCCATGGTCCTGACGCTCATGATCGTCGCGCGCACGACGATGGGGCTGCAGGACTACATCACCGCCAGGCACCTGGACGTCATGGCCAAACTCGTCATCACCACCAGCGGCATCGTCGGCTTGGCCTACGCGACCGAGTTCTTCATCGCGTTGTACTCGGGCAACCCGTACGAGCAGTTCGCGTTCGTGAACCGGGGGCTCGGCCCCTTCGCGTGGGCCTATTGGATCATGGTCAGCTGCAACGTGCTCGTGCCGCAGTTGCTGTGGTTTCGCCGGGTCCGGCAGAGCATAGTCCTGCTCTTCATCATCTCGATTCTGGTGAATGTCGGCATGTGGTTCGAGCGATTCGTCATCATCGTCACGTCGCTGCATCGAGACTTCCTGCCCTCAAGCTGGGCCAGCTACGCCCCCACGTCGATCGAGGTGGCCACGATGATCGGCGCCTTCGGCCTGTTCTTCACCTGTTTCCTGTTGTTCTGCCGCCTGGTTCCCGTGATTGCCATCGCGGAGGTGAAGGGCGTCATCAGCCACGGTGACGGAGCACCCACCGCGCATCCCGTCGGCCCCCTCCCTGTCGGGGTGGGGAGGGTCACGGAGGCTGCCCAATGAACCGCCGTGTTCTCGTCGGTGTGTTCGCGCGGGAGGCGGATATCCTGAGCGCCACCCGGGCGGCGCGCCAGCATCAGTTGGCGCTCCTCGACGTCTATACGCCGTACGCCGTGCACGGGCTCGACGAGGCCATGGGCCTGTCGCCATCCCGGCTGCCCTGGGTGTGTTTCGCGCTCGGGTTGCTGGGCGCGGGCGCGAAGGTCTGGTTCGAGTATTGGACCACCGCGGTGTCGTGGCCGATCAACGTCGGCGGCAAGCCGTGGAATTCGCTCCCGGCGTTCATCCCGGTCACCTTCGAAGTGATGGTCCTCTTCGCCGGGCTCAGCACGGTCATCGCGTTCTTCATCGTCGCCGGCCTGAGACCGGGCAAACGTCCCCGCCACCAGGACCCGCTCGTCACCGACAATCGCTTCGTGCTCGTGATCGAACAGACGGACGCGGCGTTCGACGTGCCGGCGGTGGTCTCGCTGCTCGAACGCCACGGGGCGATCCGAACCGAAGAGCGCGTCGAAGAGGTGGTGTCGTGATGGGCCGGACTGTGCTGAACGCTGCCCTGGGCCTGTTCCTCATCGTATCGCTCGTCCTCACCTGGGCCGTGGACAGCGACCGGACCCAACGCAACTTCGAGATATTCCCAGACATGGTGCATTCGGTGGCGTTTGATGCCTTCTCGCCGAATCCCAACTTCAGCGACGGCATGACCCTGCGCACACCACCCCGGGGGACCATTGCGCGAGGGCAGATGCCGCTGCGTTTCGAGGGCACGCCGGCCGACGCCATTCGCGCGGGCGTCGAGTTGGCCAGTCCGCTCGGCCTCGGCGATAAAGCCGCCCTCCGGCGGGGGGCTGAGGTGTACGGCACGTTCTGCCGAACCTGTCATGGTCCGACGGGCCGGGGAGACGGTCCGGTCACGCTGCGGGGCGTGTCTGCGCCGCCATCGCTCCTTGCGCCGCATGCGCGTGATCTCAAGGATGGCCAGATCTTCCACATCCTGACGTACGGCCAGAACAACATGGCTTCCTACGCCTCACAGCTATCGGCCGACGACCGATGGCGAGCCGTTCTCCATGTGCGGGCGCTGCAACGCGACGCGGCGCAACCGGAAGGAGAGGCCGCACGATGAACGCCAGTTCGCCTGCCGACTTTCTGCAACACACGTCGTTTCCGTGGCGCTGGGTCACGGCCGCCGCGTGGGTCATTGTCGCCGCCGGCATCGCTATCGCGCCGGACCGGACGTGGCCATCCCTGCTCGTGGCCGGTTTCGGCCTGACCGGTGTGGCCCTGGCCGGCGTGTTCGTTGTCGCCCTGCAGCGCCCTGCCAACGCCAGTTGGATCCGCGCCTTCAGCCGCGTTCCGGAAGCCATGGCCGGATGCCTGCCCTATGCGGCTGCGCTCGTGATGGCCGTCCTGGTGTTCCGGCCGTCGATGTACCCCGGCGCGCACGGCGAACATGGAGTCGGGGCGATGGCGTTCAAAGAAGCCTGGATGGCCAGGCCGTTCTTCCTGGCCCGCGCGGCCTTCTACCTCGTCGCGTGGATGATCCTGGCGCGAATGGTCGTGTCAGCGTCCCGCCGCTACGACGCCTCCGCCGACGATGCGAGCGCGCGGCACCTGATGCGATGGTCTGTCGCGTTCATCATCGTCTTCGCCATCACCTTCAGTCTGGCGAGTTTCGACTGGGTCATGAGCCTCGACCCTGGATGGGCGAGCACGATGTTCGGGATTTACTCGTTCTCGGGACTCTTCGCCAGCGGCCTGGCGGCGATCGCCATCTTCGCCGTCCGGGCGGAGCGCGTCGGGGCCTTGCGCGGCGCCCTCGCGGCCGATCATCGGCACGACCTCGGGAAACTGCTCTTCGCGTTCTCGACCTTCTGGATGTACATCTGGTTCAGCCAGTACATGCTGGTCTGGTACGCCAACATCCCTGAAGAAGCCGCCTACTTCGTGCGCCGGCAGCAGGGTGCCTGGGGCACGTTGTTCGTGGTGAACATCCTGGTGAACTGGGTCATCCCGTTCCTGGTTCTACTGCCGAGGTGGACGAAACGGCACGCCGACACGCTGGTGAAGGCCTGCGCCGTGGTCCTGGTGGGACGATGGCTCGATCTCTACCTGATGGTGTTCCCGCCGCTGTTCCCGGCTGGGCCTCCCTTCGGACTCTGGGAGGCCGCGTCGATCGTCGGTGCCGTCGGCGTCCTCGTGCTGACCTTCCACAGTGCCCTTCACCGCTCGGCAGCGGTCTCAGACGCTGACGTCGTGCGGCAGATCGTTCAACCCCATCACGGGTAGACCGACTCGACCCGCCGCAATCAGCGGCTCGTTCCCAGAAGCTTCCACGCGCCGCGTTGGAGCACCAGCAGGTTGATCATCAGGCATACCAGGGCGAACTCCGACAGCAGCATGAGCCCGATGGCCGTCGACCCTGTGGCGTCGCGCACGACGCCCAGGATCAGCGGAGGAAAGAAACCTCCCAGCCCGCCGGCTGCCCCGACAAATCCGCCGATGGTCCCGGTCTGCCCAGGGAAGTGCACGGCAACCAGCTTGAAGACGGCGCCGTTGCCGAGGCCCAGTGCTGTGGCAATTCCCAGGTAACCAATCGTCGCCCCGGACATTGCGGGCTCAAATGCCAGCAGGACGGCCAGCGTCGTGATGATTGGGAAGGCGATGTTGAGGACCGCCGGAGCACCCAGGCGATCAGAAAGCGCGCCGCCGATCGGTCTCATGAGCGTCGCCAGGAGAATGAACCCTGCAGCGCGGGCACCCGCGTCTGTGGGCGTCAGGTGGTACACGCCAACCAGCAGCGAAGGGAGCATCGCACCGATGGCGACAAAGGCGCCGAACGTGACGAAGTAGAACAGGAGAAGCACCCACGACAAGGGCGCCTCGCGGATGACCTTCAGCCTGGAGGCGAGCGTCGCGGTCGAGCGGACGCCACGGGGCGAATCCCTGCCTGCGACCCACATCAGACCAGCCGACAGCAGCAACAGCGGTACGAGCGACCAGAACACCCACGGCCAGCCGAATTGCTCCGCGACGCGCGGCGCAACGATGGCGGCAATCGCGGTGCCGATATTCCCGGTGCCATAGATGCCGAGGGCCGTGCCTTGACGTTCCGGCGGGAACCATGCCGACACGAAAGGAATGCCAATCGCAAACGAGGCGCCCGCGACACCCAGCAACAGGGCGATCAGCAGCAGCTGCGGGAAGGAGCCCGTCAGCGCGGTGAGTGCCAGCGGCAGCGCCAGGAATGCCAGCAGGGCGCTGAACATGGCCCGGCCGCCGTAACGCTCCGTCAGGGCCCCAAGTGGGACGCGTGCCAGGGACCCCAGCAACACGGGAACCGCCACCAGCAGCCCCACTTCCGTGTTGGACAACTGATAGAGGTCACGGAAGACCGGCGCGAGCGGCGAGATGAGCCCCCACGCAACAAAGCACAGGGCGAACGCCGCCGTGCTCAGGAACAGGGCCAACCGACTTCCTGACTGGGGTTCCGGCACGGTCCGCCTCCGTGGTACAGCCGGGTACACGCGTCGTCGTTGTGGTGGGATCCGACCGCAGCCATGCTAGGCTCCCTGGCTGCCTTCTCGTATGACGGCCATCATACTGGCTTCGTATGGGGCCGACCGTCACCACAACGCGGCGGCTCGAACACGCGCCCTGCTGCGTCTACACGTGACGTCCTTCCCCGCGTTCTTCGTACGTTCTGCCGTCGCGAATGAGGTAGATGCGCTTGAACGTCGGGATGATCTTCTCGTCGTGGGTTTGGTGAGGCCTTCGATGAGGATGGCGGGTTGGGTGGTGGTGGCCATGGAGTTACCCGCCGATCGCTTCCGCGGGGTCGACGCCGAGCGCGGCACGAATCGCCAGCACGGCGGCGAGCGCAGATGGCCAGCGTCATCACGAAGGCGCGCACAGCGTCGCCCGTCTCCAGGACGATGTGCTTCGGAAACACCGGCGCCCACAACGTGGCGGCGAACTTGCCCACGAAGATGCCGATGACGCCGAGGCCCAGGGCTTCCTGCATGCTCATCGTGGCGATCGCACGGTCGCGGGTGCCGATGAGTTCCAAGACGGCGCCCTTTCGGTTCAGCGACGAGGTCGTGTGGCCGAATTTCCGTTTCGGATCGACACCTGGCGCGCCGTATCCGGATAGCCAGTTCCCGGTGACGGCCGTGGACGAATTGTCGAAGCAGGGCGTGCCCGACGTAAGTCGGCTGCTCCGCTCACCGAATCCGACGTTCAAGGCGTTGTCGGAGCTCGCCACAGCTGAGGGGAGCCCCGGTGATGGGCCACTCGCAATCCGGGCCGTTTCCGCTCGAGGCCGCGCGGCTCAATCCCAATGCGACGAAGGGCCTCGTGCTCGTCGAGCCGGTCCGTGTCCAGACACGTACACCGACGAGCAAATCAAGACCCTGGTGACGGTGCCCGTCCTAAGTGTCTTCGGTGATCACCGTGATACGCCGACCGACATCCCGACGCGGCCTTCGTGGCAGCTCTCGTTCGACAGCTGTCAGGCCCTGATCAACCGCGTGAAGTCCGCGGGCGGGGATGCGCAGATGCGCAATTCACCGGACTGCGGCATCCGCGGCAACAGCCACATGATCATGCAGGACAAGAACCACCTGCAGATCGCTGCGCGTTGGGATCGAGAGTGGCCTCACCCGCGTGCAGATCACTGAAGCCATCACCCACCTGGGCTTCCACGCCGGTTGGGGAAGAGCGACGGGGGCGATGGCCTCAGTTGCGAGGAGGTTCGGCCAATAGCCGCCGGCCCAGTCCCTGCGCTGTTGCGTCCAGGCGCGATCGGTCGTCTTCGTCGAACGCACGCCCGCAGCACTTGAGGCGCATTCCCAGAAGCCTGATTGCTCCGTCGATTGCCGACGGAAGAGTGCAGTTGCTCGTCGGCGACGGAGAACTCCTGCGGAGAGCCCGTGGGTGCTCTAAGGGCGTTAAGCCTTCTGACACGCCGAAGCTTCCGGCGTCGTTCACTACGCGGATGGAGAGAGGATCGATGCCCATTAGGATTACGGCGTGCACATGAGCGCCTGCATCGTTCAGGAGTGTGTTCAGAGATTCGTGTAACCGAGGCTGCGCGATTGCCTCTTCACTGCTGGGACTGATGCTCTCGTCTCACCACAAACGGCCCGACCCTCTGCGTTACCAGGACCCCGAACAGCATCAACGACGGCGCCTGCGGCTGCTTCTTCCATGTGAGGCGGTGCGCACGCAATGTTACCGTGGCGTTCGGCAGCCTCTGCTGCACGGACTGAACCACTGCCCATTGCTCCGCCGTTGCCTTGATCGCGTTCGCGCTCACGACAACCAGGTCGGCGGGGGAGACGACGACATCGGCGTACTCCGGGAACTCGCGCAGGTGCGTCTGGAGTCGCTCAGCACCATTGCGCGCGTACGACGGGTGATCGGCGATGGCGGCGAACGCTTCGTCGGTGATTGCCTCGATGGCCTCCTCCATGGGGAGCACGCCGGCGGTCTGGCGGGCCTGCTGCTCGGGCGTCCCGTGCTCCGCGACCCACCCACCAATGTAGCGCTTCTTCTCCTCGTGCAGGGCAAGCTGGGCTGCGCGGTCTTGCTGGTTCTTGTCGTGCTTGGCGGCCAGGTCGGCACGGAAGCGGCGATGCGCCTCTGGCGGCACGTCGCGGGCCGGGCCCTCGTCGGTCGCCACGTCGAACAGCACGCGGCCCTGATCGGTGCTGACGTGGCAGCGCTTTGGAGACGGGGCCGGATGCACCACCGCACGCTGGGTGCGGTCCGTCAGAAAGGCCTGTGCCACCTGCAGGCGTCGCTCGTGGTCGGCTTCTCGCTTCTTGGCTCGCGTGACGGTGCGCTCGGCCAGGTAGACGCGCTCACGTTCATGGTTGCGGGCCGCCTCCCTGAAGAGCTCGTCTACGGTCGGCGGCACGTCGTACGTCGGAGCGTCGTCGATCCGCACAACACGCTGGTTCACGTCGGTGTCATACCTGGGACGTAACTTGAGCCGTGCCACGCCCTGGAGATCGACGCTGACGAGGTGCAGGCGGTTGGTCGGCACCTGCACGGTAATCTGCTGGAGCGCGCGGCCATCACCGCCGGCCAGTAGCGACGCTTTCCGGCCGGCTTCCGACAGGTGATATGCGGCCGTCACGGTCAACGCCCGGGCCGATTCCGGCATCGCGACAGGCGCGGCCTCGGTGACCAGTTCGGGACGACGCAAGGCGGAGTGGGCGGAGGAGTCCATGACGTGTCCCTTCCTCATTCTGGTTGCAGGCGAACCATCTGCGATTCACGCGTCGGCCGAGTGACGCGGCCATGGTCGTTCTGACGGGCGGGGGCCCGGGGCAGCGGCCGTGAAGCGGCTGCCCCGGGTCACCAGAGACGGACGGCTCACTCGTGGATCTCGACGCGGCTGTACGCGTCGAGAATGCGCTCGCGAAGCGCGTCCTGCGCGCTCGGCTCTCCATTCGCGGAACGCAGGAGCGCAAAGCTCCTGCGCTCGCCGCTGACGGAGTACTGCCGGGCGGGGAACGTCACATTCTTCCCTCCATCGCGACGTTCCCAGACGGCGAAGCCAATGAGCCGCAATCCGCTGAGCGGGCCAGCACTGGCTTCGAAGAGCACCTCCGCATCGGCAAGTTTCCCTGGGGGACGACCTTGCTCGTTCGGGATGATCTTCACGGACACCAGATCACCTTTGCACTTGGCCATGGTGGTTCCTCCAAGACTGCCGAGGGCCTGGACCGACGGCAGCGGGAATGTCCGCCGGATCGATGTGGATGCCGGCGAACAGGGTGAGACGCACGGCCGTGTGGCGCGTGCGTGGTCGACGAAGCTCGAAAGATGCGGTGCTCACACGCCTCCTGAGACCAGGCCACCGACAGGTTCTCGGCCATAGCGCTGCGCGTGATCCAACTTGGCCAGCAGTTCGCGCTCGGTCCACGGCGGGACGCACCGCGCATTCCACTCCGCGAGCAGGCTCAGTGCGTCGCCCGGACTCAAGCCAAAACCGCGCGCCAATCGACAGCACACCTGAAACGTCCGCACGTCGCCCCGCTGGCCGGAAATGGCCGCCGGCACCGCTGCCACGTACCGCCGAGCCCGCTCGAGCACGTCAGGCGGCGTCAATGGCGCTGTCCCGCCAGTTGTCCGGCCCGTCCGCGGCGGAGCTAGCTCGTCGCGCACAGCCGCGCGCGGGTCTGCCGGAGTCGGGAAGTCGCTCGGTTCAAACACCGTGCCCATCTCCCCGTAGTCGCCGGTCACGGCAACCTGCGGCGTGTACTTCCAGTTCAGGAATCCCGGAATCCGCATCGTCTGCGTGCATGTCGTTGCGGCCGCGTCGGTCCCGAACACCCGTGCGAGCCACTTCTGCAGGCGCTCGACGCGCTCCGGCGAGAAGCCGCGCACGCGCCAGAGCACCTGAATCCTTCCCGGCGATGAGTGGATGACGCACGACGGTGGCGGCCCGCCGCAGGCCTCCAGACTCCGCACGACCGCCGGCCCGTCGTGGTCGGCATCCAGAAAGGCGTGTCGCACGGCGCGCACGGCACCCTTGGTCCGCTCGTGCCGCCCCGGCGTCATCGCATTCACGCTGACATACACGTTGAACCGATGGACGTTCATGACCCGCAGCCACACCTGCCAGCGCGGCTCGGCAAACATCGCGATAGGCGCCACGCGCTGGCAGATGTGGCCGGTGTCGTACGCCTTGAGGAACACGGCCACCCAGTCGTCCGCCCCGAACATCGTTCGCAGGAAGCGAGATGCGACGTCTCGGCTCATGGTTCGCACCTGGATTCGCTTCAACTCTTGGTCAGCACGATCCGACCGGTGAATGTGGTGCGATTACAGTCCACACCGGTGAAGTCGGCCTCGATGCGAGTCACCTCCGCAGTGCCGGAACTGCCGTATGTCCCTCGACAGCCTCGGGCGGAGTCGTACGACCCCTGCGTACTGATCTGCGTCGGCGGGACGTTCTGCGGCACCAACGTCGTCGTGCCGGTCATGGTCGTGGGCAGCCACGGATGCTGGGAGCGCAGCGTGCTCGAGAAGGTCTGCAGGTTGGTCTGCGGCACGACGTCGAAGGTCCAGTCGATCGCACCTGTCGTGGGTGCTGGTGCGCCGGGATCCCCCGGGTTGATCTGGATCGTGACGGTGCCGTGCCACGTTCCCGTGAGAAACGACTGCGGGCTCGACGGCGCGCTGGGTCCTGTTGGCGCCGTCCCGCCACCACAGGAGGACAGCGTGAGACCGGCGAGCAACAGGGAC
Organism: uncultured Vicinamibacterales bacterium; assembly: GCA_964372095.1. GTDB lineage: Bacteria > Acidobacteriota > Vicinamibacteria > Vicinamibacterales > JAKQTR01 > CAYJPV01. Next base: position 207,434 of record CAYJPV010000004.1, read on the forward strand.
CACGCGCCCCAGGCCGGCCATCGCAGATGGGGCCTCGTGGTGTGTCTCATGACGTTTCTCCTGAGATGGCGTCTGCCCTGTATCGTTCTTCGAGGAGGAACCGATCCGCCTCACCGTCGTATCCGCGCACCGCGACCAGTTCCGTGACCCGTCGTCGCCCGCCAACCCGAGCCACGTGCGCGACCAGGCGGATCGCCAAGGCAATCGCCTCCCGAATGCTGCGGTGCGGCAGGCCGACGTTGGCGGTCAGCACACAGTGCGCCAGGCGAGTCAGGGCCTGTTCCGCGGAGTTGGCGTGAATCGTGGTCAGGCTCCCGAGATGACCGGTGTTGAGCGCCTGCAACAGGTCGAAGGCTTCGGCGCCCCGCACCTCACCCACGAGGATGCGATCCGGGCGGTGGCGCAGGGTGGCACGCACGAGATCAGCAATCGTCACCGGCGGCAGCGGCGCTTCGTGACCGAGCGGGGCCTGCGCGCGCCGCGCCTCCAGACGCAGGAGGTTCGGCTTGTTGAGGTGAATCTCGGAGGTTTCCTCAATCACCACGATGCGCTCGGCGTCGGGGATGCCGGCCGCGAGCGCATTCAGAAGTGTCGTCTTGCCTGTGCCGGTCCCGCCGGAGATGAGCAGGGTCTGATGCGTCGCGACGGCCTGTGCGAGTTGGGCGGCCAGCGCAGGCGTCATCGCTCCGACGTGGACGAGATCGTCCAGGCTGTACCGCCGCGTGAACTTCCGTATCGTGAGCGCCGGACCGGCCATCGCGCAGGGCGGGAACATCGCCGCCACACGAGACCCGTCTTCCAGCCGGGCGTCGAGCAGGGGCTGTGCCTCCGAGATCTCGTCCCCACACGCCCGGGCGATGTTCTTGATCGCCACCGTCAGGTTGCGCGGTTCCAGCGAGCGTCCGGCCACCGCTTCCAACGCGCCATCCCGCTCGACGAAGACATGCCGGCCGCCGTCGTTCACCATCACCTCGGTGATCGACGGATCGACCAACAGGTCCTCGATCGGCCGGAGGAACGGCAGGATGCGATCCAGGCTGCTCACAAGGCCCCCTGTGCGAGATGATCGAAGTAGCTGGTCTGCACGTCGAGGTAGTGCGGCTTCAGATAGCAGAACTGCGGCGGCAAGGGGTTGAAGCCGTCATACGGCAACGCGATAGCCTGAGCGTTCTGGAGTTCGGTGAACACACGAGGCGGGAAGATGTAGTCGTTGTGCGGCGCGTAGCTCTTGCTCGTGCTGAGGGTTTGTTTGGCGGCGGCCGCCCGCCCGGTCAGCAACGACACGTGGGCGCTCTGCCCGGCCTCCGACAACGTGTAGTGAGCCTTGAGGCGGTCGCGCTTGCCACACAGTTCGGCAGCCGTCCGCGCGGTGAACTCGTCGCTCGTGGCGAGGAACAACTTCGTGCGGAAGCACTGGAGCAAGGTGCGCCAGCTCTCCTCGCCCGGCAACGCCGAGCGCAGTGAGCTGATGCTCTGGGTGGCCACGATCGGGATCAGCCGGGCCTGGCGGGACAGCGCAAAGGTGCGTTCGTCACCGGTCGGGTCAGTCTCGCCGACGGTGGCAAACGCGTGGTACTCGTCACACACGAAGAGCAGATCGCGCCAGATACGATCCGGGCTGGCCGAGATCCGGGGAATCCGCTGGAGCACGGCGCGCTGGAAGTCGAGCTTGAGCATCACCCCGAGTGCCCGTGCCAGTCCCGGGTTCATGCCGACCGGAAAGTTGAGGGCCAGGACCTGCCCCGTCTCGAGCAGGTCCTCAATGGGCGGCAGGGGGCGTGGTGCACCGGCGACAGGTGGATCGACGTAGGCCGATCTCGGCGGGCAGAACGTCCGGTGGATGGCCTGGTTGTCGTCGAACAACGACAGAAAGACGATGACCCCTTCGGTGATGGACGATCGCAGGCGCGCGTCGAGGCGGCTCCACCCGTGCAGATACCAGCGTTCGACGGCATCGAGCTGATAGCGACGCTCGGCCCATCCGGTGCCTTGTGCCTGTTGCACGACGTACGACACCTGGCGCGCATCCAGGAACGCTTCCAGTTCGCTTTCGTACGGGTGCGCCATCTGGGCCGGGCCTTCAGCAAACCAGTGCGTCCACGTCGTCTGTGCGCAGTGCTGGCGGTAGTCTTCGAGAGACACGACCAGCACTTCGGGTGGTTCCGCCAGCGTCCCTTTCAGCCGCCGGATGTCCCGATCGATCTGGCCCTCATCGAGCACGTAGCGGTAGACCTCCGAGAGCGTGGTATAGCCGTCGCTGAGCCGCCGGAGCAGAATGACGAACTTCAGGAGGTCGGTGTAGGCCTGTTGCCAGAACGGTTCTTTCGACTTGCCGAACAGGTTGTTCAGAAGCGAGGCGATGGCATACGCGACGGCGTACGGGTCCAGATCGTTGTGGAGGGGGTTGTAGCAGACGTCCCCGCCCACACTGATTTCCAGATAGTCGTCGGCGCGGCCCGCTCGCGTGAGCATCGTGCGGACCTGCTTGCAGAAGTCCCCTTTGACTTCGAGGAGCAGGCCTCCGAGCTTTCGTTCGGAATCGTTCGCGCGCCAGCGGAGCAACTGCTCGACATAGGGATACATGCAGGCGGACGTCTTGCCGGTGCCGACGGCGCCGAGAATCATGACGCCGGTATACAAACCCCGCTGCGGGATGGTCAGCCATGTTGGCGTGGGCGCGCGCCCCGGCGAGGTCTGGAAATGGGCTTCGCCCAACACCAGCATGGGTGCCGACCGGAGCTCGGGGGCGGTGTACGGTGGAAGCGCGTGGGAACGCACCGTCGGTCGCCGTCGGGATTCGACCATCGTCGTGAGTGACAGGACCATGGAGATGGCGAAGAACGGCGTGCTGAACCACAGGATGGCGTACCCATAGGTCAGGGCGTGGAAGACGAGTGGCTTGCGCACGAAGACCATCTGCAGGAAGAGGTCATCATCCAGGCGCACGGGGAATGCGTGCAGTCCCCAGGTCCCGACGGCGACCGCTACGATCATCGCCAACATCGCGCGCACCTGGACGATGGCATGCAGCATGGGTGGTTCCTTTACCTACGCGCGATCAGTCGCGGCGATGCCGGTGACCGTACGGTCGGACTGTGGCTTGGCACCACTGTGATGATGCCCCGTGCTGGTCGATCCCGTGCCGCGCCGTCGGCTCGTGTGGTGCGGTACGCACGACTGCCGGTGGTCGGCGCGCCACGCGACGAAGTCCTTGTCCTTGGCCAACACCGTGTCGACCAACTGGTTGAGCACGTACTCGATGGGCTCACCGAGGAACTGCGCGTATGCGTAGAGCGCTTCGTTGTTCTCGCGGTCGAGCCGCGTGATGAGACGAACCATCTGCTTCCCCCGCGTGCGTGGCTTGATCAGTGGCATGACGGACCTCGTGGACGGGTAATTGGCAACGGGTTCGGCACCGCAGTTCCGAGCGACATGGCGCAGCAGATGTGCGGCGCATTGCGGGCAGGATGGCGGGTCGCGACGACACCGCCATCACCGGCCGACGGCACAAGACGCATGGACAGAGACAGCCCGGGGGGGGGGGGGGGGCCCCCCCCCCCCCGCCGGCGCCCCCCCCCCCCCCCACCCAGGCCCCGCAAACGGGGGGTCGCTCACGCCCCGGTACCCTGTGCAAACTGGCGCTGTGGGCCCTCGCGGACGGCACAGAACGCCGCCCGGAACCGACAGCCGGCACGCGGGCCAACTCGCTGCAACGACAGGTGCTTACGGCTCGACGTCCAGAGTCGAACCCGGCGGGCTTCCGCGCGCCCACGACACCGTTCTTTGCCGTCGGCAGGGGGGAACAGTGCGCTTTGGGACCCGTTCCCCCACCCGTTCCCCCTGGCGCCACGTCACGCGCTGCCAACCAAGGGTGTGAGATGGAGGTACCGATGGGTCGGCACGTCGCACTCCAAGCGTCCACTATGGCGAGCCACACTGTCGGCCAGCGTGGGCGACGTGGTTGCGTGCAGCACGCGGTCGCCGTCGCGTTGCCAGGCTCGATAGAGCGCGCGATAGCGGGACGCCGCGAAAGCGCGCTGGGCCTCGCGCAGTCGGACGCCACCCGGCTCTGGCACCGCCCTGAGTTGCCGGAAATACCAGGCGAGTTCGTCTGCGACGGCTGGTCGCAGGGGCTGTGACAGTTCCTCATGAAACGCCTCTCGGTAGGCGGCCGTCGAGGCCGTCAGGTGACGTGGGATGAGCAGGCGAATCTCCCACTCCGGCAGCGCACGCAGCAGCTCCGCGTGGCGATGCAGGAACGCCCGAAAGTCGAGCGGGACATCCTGGGTGACGAGATACACGAACACGTGCCGCCGTCCGTCGCTGGACACGCCGATGGGCAGCTTGTCGGAGAAGTAGCGGGTGGTCTTCGTTCCGCCCCCGGTGAAGGTCAGCGCCGGAAGTTCCTCTCGTCGGAGTGTCGTCGTCCGGCCGAAATACTCGACCTTCTCGTGCTCGCCGGCGAGCCAGCGCAGGTCCCGGTGCGCGAGGACGTGATCGAAGATCATCAGGCGCTCGACGGCCCGAGCCACCGCCAGCGGCTTGCGGAATCGTGCATCGGGCTCACCGATGGCGGCGTAGAGCTTCTTGTGGTGCACGTGATAGACATGTGCCTGACGCGAGCCGCCACGGTGCGCGGTGGCGTAGCGCCGGGCGACAAGGCCGCCAAAGAAATCGTGGGTCTTCTGGCCACGGACGATGCCGGCGTAGGTGCAGTACTGCCTGGCGAGGCAGACACCCGCATGCCGCATCACCTCGACGAGAAAGCCCGCCTGGCGTGTGGTGAAGCCGAACGGCACGACGGCCTGGACCTGCTCGTCCTGCGTCATGAGAACAGTTCCTCCGCCACCCGTGGATCGAACGGGCGGCTGCCAGACCGACTGTGGCCGCCACCGAGGCGCCCACGTCCGCCGGCGTGGTAGCATCTGAAGCCTGACCGTGCCTTGGATGCGGCGAGCGCACCGCGGTAGTGGGGCGTCACCACTTCCACGTTCTCCACCTCGCGCCGGCCGTCCTCGCGCTCGTACTCAATCTGGATGTCCGGAAACCGCACGTGTCCATCCTGGACGGGCAAGTCGTGGTCGCGCGCCCAGTCCTCGACCGTCGGCAGCGCGTGTTCGACGTCGTCATCCGGTCGTCGACGCGCTCGGTTCCGCTGATGTAGGAACTGCTGGTAGTCGTGTTTCAATTCGTAGTCGAGCGCGACGCGACGGATGTCGGCACCCTGTGCCGTGAGACGTTCGGCCGCGTGCAGGTACGCGCGATAGGTCTGACTGTCATGGGTCAGCTCCCGCGGCTTCAGGGCGCCGGCGTAGAAGACCTGTGCACGCTCGTCGCTCCGAACGCGGCGGCTCTCGAGCAGATCGCGCCCCCGTTCCGTCAGCACAACGAGACTGGTTCGGTGTCGCCCGACGAGGTACGGAATCGTGCGGACGAGGCCGGCTTCACGAAGGTGGTAGAGGTCTCCCGTGCGCGTGTCCTGGCGAGGACTCGATTCCGAGCGAAGGTCCTCTGCCGGGATGACCCGAAACGCACCGACGTTGGCGAGCGTGCGCACCTCCGAGCCCCGGAGCGTGTAGGTCTGGGTGTGGACCTTGACGCGTTCTCGCGAGCGGCCCCGTGGCAGATCGAGGCCTTGGGCGACGACGTCCCGCGGATCCGGGCGGTGGACGTCCCGGCCGAACGAGCCGCTGGTGCCGCGCCGGAGAGCCGGTCGCTCCAGGGTCTGCTCACGAGGGTCGAGGTCACGTTCCATGCGATGGTCCTGCTAGAGAATGGGCCGCTCGCCCAGGTCATCGAGCACGGCGTCAGGCGTGCCGAGTTGGCGGTCGAGGTGCTGAAGTTTCCGTCCGGTGTCGCGCAGGAAGAGCCACCGGGCGGCCGCGTAGTAGATGCCGAACAGGTTGAAGAAGACGAGCAGGGCACCTATCGCAAGGTCGAATCCATGCTGTCGGAACAGGGTCACCTTGTACCGGGCGAGGAAGCTGAGTTCCCCGGCCAGCCAGGCGGCGAGCAGGAACACCGTGAGCGCCGCGAGGAATGCCGTGTTGGCGATCATCACCGGGACTCCTCGAAGGCCTGATCCACGCGGAAGTACCGGATCTCCAGGCCAAGGGGATTGACGCGGACGAACTCGTTCGGGACGTGTTCGCGGAAGACGAAGTCCACCTGCGCCACGAGCGTCTGACGATTGCGCTCGTGCCGCGTGCCGGGTGTGTAGATAACCCGCTGAAACGTGATGGCGGCTTTGTAAGGCGACTTTGATAGCTCGCTGAAGCTGACGTTCTGCACGACGATGTCGACTTCGTCTGTGGACCGGCTTGCGAGGAACGTCTCGATGCTGCGGCTCTGCTGGTCTTGCGCGATGGTGGCGTCGGCCAACGACTGTTCGAGGAACAGCAACGAGTCTGGGTACTCCCGTTGCGCCGTCGCGCGGATGCGGCTGAAGTGCTTCACGACGAACTGCGTGAGGAAGTACCGGATCTCCGGGGCCTGAGGCTGGTAGGTCGTGGCGTCATACTGCACCGCCTCCGCGCGCCCAACGTCGTCGATCCGAACCACAAGGGGTCTCACGCGGGAGTATTTCGAGACGGTGTGGAAGTTCAGCCCAACCAGACCCAGGGCCAGCAGGGACACGAGGAGGAGGGCGATCTTGAGATAGGTGTTCATGACCAGGGCAGAGCCGTACAGCTCCACGAACTGCCGCTTGGCGTTCTCGAGTGTCTTCGGGGGCAGGTCGGCAACGGTCATGTCCATGGCTCACACCTCGTCCTCGGAAACGCCTATGCCACCAGGAGGTGCCAGGCGATCCAGACCAGCCCGCATACCAGGCCAATTAGCCCGGCCACGCCGAAGCCAATGAACAGGAGTCGGGTGAATTCGGGGGAAGCCTCCACCTGCTCTGGCGGGCGGTCGTCAGCAAATCGACGGGTCATACACGGATCCTCCTAACGCCGGAACAGTCGTCCCGGATTGATCGACGAGGGCAGAACGCTCTCACCACCTCGTCCAGAGAAGATGGAACTCGTGAGTGACGGCACCAGCAGCATGCCGACGCAGAACGTGACGACGACGGCGACGGCCTGGAGGGCGTAGATGCCGTACTCCGCCGACGTGATGGCGGCCGGCAGGGTCGTCACGTACCGGTAGACGAACTGCTCGAAGATCATCAGGAACGCCACAGCGACCACCGGAATGAACGAGTACTGGATGAGCGACTTGAACCACCCCCAGAACAACCAGTCAAGCTTGGGCACGATGAAGAACGGGACGAAGACGGGGCCGAGCAGTGTGCACACCGAGGTGGCGATGAGGCCGAACGCGATCACGCCGAGTGACAGCGCCTTCGCAAACGCGATGAGCAAGAGCACCGTCCAGTAGATGAGGTTCGCCAGGAGCGACCAGGCATCCGGCTGCAGGAAGTGGTCGGAGAGGTCGTCAAGATGGTGGTAGATGTTGTCGAAGGCCCGGGCTTCGAGCACGCTCAGGAAGTAGTGAGCCTGGTCGGTGATCAGGTTGCTGAACGATACGCCGATACCCGGCAGTGGTGCCTGGTAGAAGGCGATGAACGAGTACCCAAACGACACGAAGAGCAGCAACTTCGCGAAGTCGAACATCTGCTCGCCGAGCCCCTCGTGCGAGAACATCATCCGGATGCCCTGCCAGGCGATCACGATCGTGGCGAACGCCAGGAACAGGTGGTAGCCGAAGCGCAGGAACTCCGGCTCGTAGACGGTCAGCAGGCTGTCGATGGCCTGTTGGACCGTCGGGAGCAGATTGAGCGATGGCTGCGGCTGCACGTGTGCCTCCTGACCGTTCTGCTCACCGCTGACGCCAGGTACGGAGGGCGTCGCCGGTACCTGCCACGAACGCGTGGTTGGCCGCCCGGCCGTCGCGCCACTGGACGATCTGCATGTTCAGCGTCGCGGTTTCGGTATCGCGGGAGCGCTTACTGTCCACCAGCAACTGTTCGAGTAGGCCGGCCAGCAACTGCGCGCGGGCCTGCCGCTGTCGGCCGCCGATCAGGATGGCGCCGCTCAGCTTGTCCAGCACGGCGGCGGTGCTCTGTTCCTCTGAGGGATTCACAACGTCCGTCTCCAGCGCGTCGATAGCCGCCAGCTCGCGCCGGCCGTTGTAGCGCAGTTGGCCGGTCTCGTTCGTCGCGGCGATCCCTGCCGCATCCGCCACGTCCAGCGTGGCGAGGCGCGTGAGAATCGTCCGCCGGGCGTTCGGGCTCAGGCGAGACAGGAGCGTCGATACGGGCGTGATGGGCACCGTGGCTGCCGCCCACGTCGCCCCTCGCGCGTCCCCGTAGTTCAGGGCGGCGGCATAGTCGCGGGCAATCGCCAGCAGGTCGGGATTCTCGAAGTCGTGGGTGCGCCAGCGCGGCACGTCGGGCAGCACGTACTTGTCGAGCGACGTGAGAACGCTCAGCCGCTGGGCCATGCGACGGAGCTGCCGTCGCTGTTCGCGCTGGGTGCTGACCAGGGACTCTTTCAGCGCAGCCGTCACGGCATTGCGCAGCGTCACCGATGGGTCATTGACGACGAGCTGGGCCCCGACCGGCGAACTAGCCAACATGACGATGACGGAGGCGAGCGCGAGCGACGTGTGACGCATCATGTGCCTCCCGCTGGTTACCGCTGTCGCCAGGTGCGGAGTGCATCACCGGTGCCGGCCACGAACGCGTCGTTGGCCGCCTGGCCGTCCCGCCACGTGACGATCTGCATGTTCAGGGTCGCCGCTTCGGTGTCCCGCAGGCGCTTGCTGCGCGCGAGCAACTGCTCGACCGCGTGGGACAGGAGCTGATTGCTGGCCATGTCCTGGCGGCGTCCCAACATCTCGCCGGCGGTGATCTTGTCGAGGATGGCCGTCATCTCGTGGAAGCCCCGCTGCGTGCTCAGGACGTCCCCCTGAAGCTCCTGGACGACCTGTTGCAGGCGGTTGTGGTAGCCGCGAACCAGGGCCACCTGGTGGCCGCCCATCATGGCCACCGAGTCGGTGATCTCAACCGTGGCATACCGACGCTCGAACGCCTGCCGTGCGGCGAGTGGCAACTGCGCGAGCCTGGGATCGAGGCGTTGCAGAGGCAGGGCCGCCGACAGGTAGAGCGCCCCCGTCGCGTCGCCGCTGTTGAGCGCCTGAATCCACGGGCGCCCGAACTCCCACCGGGCCGGATCATGGCCGGTGATGCTGATCACCGGCACCCGATAGCGGTCAAGGCCAGCGAGCCCCTGCGCCATCCGTTGGATGATCCGAAACTGCGCTACCAGCTCTTCGTAGTGGCGCTGCGTCCGCTCGGCGATCAGCACGGTCTGGGCGAGATTGGCGGGGTCGATGACTGCCAGCTGGGCCTGGGCCGTCGACGCGCCCATTCCCAGCAGGAACACGGCTAGCCAGATACGACGGAGCATGACGTCCTCCCTCAGTAGCGACCCGAATCCGGTCGGTAGGCCGGCAGGTCCAGGTCGCTCGTGATGTAGACGCGGACGCGGTGTCCTTCTCGAATCGTGATCGTCGGGAGCCGGTTCAGGAACCGGTTCATGACCTGGAGACCAGCTTGGGCGGTTGAATCGGTCGCGCCGCCCGCGATGACCACCGTGCGGTCGCCCGGTCCTTGGCTGATGCCCGCCGTCCCGAGGTACTGCGCCAGGCCACTGATGAGGCCCACGGCTGCCGCGGCGCCGAACGTCGAGAGGTAGTGGTGGTTGACGCGGTCTCGAAGGCCCGCGTCTCCAATCTGGTTCAGGCCGAGGAAGTGGTCCAGGCTGAGGGTGCTGCCGTCCGGCATGATCAGCCGGTGGAAGGCGACGGCCAGGCGGGTCTCGCCGAGCGCCTGCACGGGCTTCGTCTCGCCGAGGAGTCGTGCACCGGCGGGGATCAGCACAAGCCGCCCCGTGTGGGAATAGACCGGGTTCGTCACCAGGCAGTTCACGGGTGCTGCGCTACTGCCATCCAGTCGATTCGTGAGTGCCGTGTCGATCAGCGTGCCCTCGAGGATGCGATGCAGCGGACCGTCGATCGTGATGGCGTCGGTCCGCAGGGGAGCGGCCGGGGCTACGCTCGGCGAGGGCACCGCAGCCACGAGGGGCTGCGTCAGACCCGTCGGGCCACCAGGATTCACCGCCAGCCCGCCAGCCCTGGCGGTGGCCCGCATTGCCGCGTCCGCAATCTCGTCGATCGATGGGCTGCCCGCCATGCCGTCGCGACTGCTTGGGCGAACGGCCGCCATGGACTGCGCACTGTCGGGCCGCTCGTCGGCCGGGCGTCGGCTCATCACGACGTTACCGGCGAAGAGGCTCTCGTAGTCGCGGCGTTTGCGTTCGGCGACGAGTGGGTCTTCGGGCCGCGACCCGCCGACGTCCTGTGGCTGAGGCGCGGCACCGGGTACCGGAGCCGTGAGGGCGGCCTGTTCTTCCAGCGTGGCTTGCGCTTCGAGCGCGCGGAGTCGGTCCTGGTATTCGCGCACGCGATCGGGGTTCGGTTGCTGCGCTTGAGCCGCGGCCGGAGTCCGGTGCTCCGGCGCCTCAGGCCTCCCGGCGACGACGATGATCACGAGCATGCCGAACGCGAGTCCCACCATCAGCCACGTCTGGATGCTCCGCGGCAGCGCGGGCCGTGGAACGGGCCGATGGTCGGTCACGGGCGGCGTGCCGGAGGAGGGAATCGGAGCCTCTGGCATATGGCTACCGTCCTTGCTGCCCGAATGGCAGGCGCTCGTTTCCAAGCGCCAGATACCCGCGGTCGATGACCTTGGGCACCACGTAGGTGCCGTTGTGCACCTGAAAGTTCACGACGGCCGGCTTGCCGTCCAGCAGTTCATACAAGGCGGGCAGTTCTTTCGCGTCGGTCTTGAGGTAGGTGAACTGGCCGTCGTGCCAGATGGCGCGGACAAAGAAGGGCTTTGTGTACTTCGGCGCGCCGTAGACGAACTGCAGCCGCGAGGGGTATTGCTCCTGCTGCGCGGCCAGCGCCTCGGTCGTGCGCCGCTCGGCGGCCACGACTGCCGCCCGTGCTTCGGCAACTTCGGTCTGAAACCGGGCCACCTCGCTGGCGCTGTAGAACCGATGCTGTGTGGGCGAGGCGTTCGGGTCAGCCGTCACGTAGACCTTCACATCCGGCGTCGTGGTTCCGCTTCGTTCGTTGAGTAGGAACGAATACACGGTTCCGCTGGCCGTGACGAGATTCAGGTTGGTGGCGGCGCCTTCCTTGGCCGGCTTGATGTGGGCCAGATTGTGGGTCGCACTGATGACCCAGAAGTCCTTGTCCCCGCAGATCACATCCAGAATCTCTTCCCCTTCCGGCAGCACAACCATCGTCGTGAATCGGAGACGGGTTTGGAGCTGAATGACCGCCCGGTCCGAGGCAGAGACGTCCCGGACGCCTGGGGTCTGAGCGAACACGGATTCGTCGACGAACGACACCAGGCAAGCCGCCACCACGACGCCGACTAACCACGACCGCAGACGCATGCCACACCTCCCTATGCGGAAGCCGCGAGCCGGTCGAGGCCCGCGTGAAAGCCGTACTCGCGAAACATGGACGCCACCCGCTCGTTGTCGACGGGCGTATTGGTGTAGAGCCAGTAGCTCTTCGGATCGACGGTGAGGTTGAGCACCTTGGTGAGACCTGGGCGCTTCAGCAAGATCTGCTGCCGCGGCATGAGGCCCGTGAGCAGGTCCAGCTCCGTCTCGTTCAACTGGAACAGCTCGGCGTACTGGCGGCGGTCGAGGGCCGGGTTGGCCAGGAGCAGCTTGGTGGGGCAGCTCTCGACGATCGTGCGCAGCAACTCGGCTGACGCGAAGTCCTCCACGGTCTGCGTCGCCAGAATCATCGCGGCGTTACGTTTGCGCCACGTCTTCAGCCCCTCATGGATGTAGGCGCGCAGCGTGGGGTGCTGGATGAATCGCCATGCCTCGTCCAGCACGCACAGCTTGAGCGTGGCAGCCTCCGCCGAGTCCTGCACGCGTGCCGTGACGCGGTGGAGGATATAGAAGAGCAGCGGTTCTAGCAGGGTGGGGTAGGCCCGCATCGCCTCGAAGTCGAAGACCTGCAGCCGCTCGAATGTGAGCGTGTCGTCGAGATTGTCAAAGAGGCCGGCGTAGCGCCCGCCGTCGACCCACTTGTGCAACCGCCCGGTCAGCGCACGCGGCAGCAGGTTCGCCAGCGTGAACAGCCGACGTTGGCCGGGGTCGAGGACATATAGGTTGTCGACCGCCTCATAGACCTCGCGGTCTTCCAGTTCGTTGAGCCGGTACCCGTCCTCGCCTTCCAGCAGAACCTTTACGAACGCGTGCAGGAAGTGCAGGTGCTCCGGTGTCGGGTCGAGCGCAAACGGGTTGATGGTCACCGCATGCTGGCGCAGTCCCACCTCCAGGTAACTCCCGCCAAGGAGCGTGGCGAGCTTTCGATAGCTGTGGCCCAGATCGAGGATGACGGTCAGCGGCTCGTACTTCTGAGCGTGGGTCACCAGGAAGTTGAGCAGGAAGCTCTTGCCGCTCCCGGTGGCGCCGAGCACCAGTGTGTGCCCCACGTCCTGGACGTGGAGGTTGAACGCGTAGGGCGTGTGATGCGGCGTCTCGAAGACGGCGAGCGCCTCGCGCCGGAGGTGTGGACAGATGCGTTCGCCACCATCCAGCGTAAACAGGAAGCTGAGGTCCGCCGCATTCGTTTCGAGCAGCGCCAGTCGTCGCAGGTTCTGCGCGCTGTTCCCGGGCACGATGCTCAGCCAGGCATTCAGGAGGTTGTAGGTTTCCTCGAACAGGCTGCCGTCGTGTACGGCCACCACCTTCGTCGCTTCAGCCGCCTGCTGCTGCAGCGCCCGGCCATCGTCTCCGTGCAGGACGAGCGTGAGGGAACAGCTGCCAAAGAAGTGGCCGTTGACCTCGAGTTCGGTCAGGGCGTCGCCCAGTTGTCGGACCGTCGCGCCCGCGGAATCGTCGACGAGCATCTCTTCCGGCCTGGTGTCGGGCGCGATGTAGTTGACCATCGAGACGCGTTTGTTGAAGAAGTGCCGGCGGCGTGTCTGGAGCTCGCGCCGCATCTTGTCGCTGGGGATCCGCTGCCACTCCAGGCATGCGATCAGCTCTCCGGGGATCGTGTAGACGTCACGGAGGAGAAAGGCAAACGTCTGACTCGGAGGTTCCTTCGTGGATAGCACCTTGACGCGGCGATGCCCGACGACGAGATGATCGCGCTGACAGTCGACCGCCGAGTCCGCCACGAAGTAGTCGAGGTGCGTGTCGTAGGTCAGGCGCGCCGCGTCGGCCGTCCCCGCGTCGTAGTTCACGAGGCGGCGGAAGAAGCGAAACGCGTCGGCCTTGGCCAGGCGGACCGGGCCGAAGTCCGCCAACTGCACCTCGACCGCCTGCGCCTTGTGGTGCAGCGTGCCGATCGACCGGTCCAGCTCGACCTCCAGCAGCGTCAGCGTGTCCTGCGTCGAGAGCCACGCGCGCAATGCCCGCCGGGGCTGTCGGCACAGGCCTCGAAGTTCCGTGCTGGAGCGGCGGCGGGTGGGCGGCTCGTACACCAGTGCCAGATACAGTTCGATGTCGTATAGTTCCCGGCGAAGCCCGTTCAGATGGGCGGTCCGGCGCTGGACCGCCTCACGAGCGACTGGCTGCGAGCAGGACGCCGGGTCGAAGGGAGCCACCATCCGCTTGACGAGGTACTGATAGACCCGGCAGTGTTCGTCGAGCAGGCGGAGGGCTGCTTCGAAGCGATGGACGAGGGCCCGCAGTTCGTCGTGGGTGAGTCCCTCGTAATCGATGCCGCGGAGCCGATAGACGACGCCCACGTGACCCGCCTTCGTCAGGAACGTCGTGTCGTCGACGAAGCCCCAGAGGGCGAGCAACGCATTGACGCTCCCGGCCTCCCGATAGTCGTGCAGGATGCGGCCCATCGTCAGCACGGGTGGATCTCCAGATCGACGCGGGCGTGCTTGCCCGGGTCGTAGCGGTCGTGGTGTCGGGCGGACGCCAGGAGAATCCGAAGCATCTCCGGGTCGTGGTGCTGCGCCCACAAGGCCAGGCCGTACAGGCCGGCTCCCATGAACACGCCGGCCAGAAGGGAGTAGAACAGGTTGAAGGTCGCCGCACCGAGGAGCAGCGCCAGGAAGAACAGGCGCCGGTCGACGCCGCAGATCGTCAGCGGACGGTGCAGCGCCTTATAGACCGGGCGGTACGTCAGGCGGTCCGTCATGGCCAGCCCTCCGGAAGCGCGCGGGGTAGTGATGCCTAGAAGAGCCAGGCCAGGAATTGCGCCGCGAAGAGCGCGAGTCCGCCGCCAAAGACGATGCCGGAGATCTGGCGCTTCGCGCCGCCTTCTCCGAACATGAACATGAGCCCGCCGATCACGATGGCGACGAGCGCAAGTGACCGGGCGAGCGGCCCGGTAAACGCGGCCTCCAGGTTGCTGGCGGCGCGCTCCCACGGAGACTGTGCAAGAAGCACGGTGGGGGCAAGGGCTACCATGGCGATTGCCGCGGTAGCGATGCGGCGAACAGAGGTGGCGACGGTGCTGGACATGGCGTTCCTCCTGCGACCATCTTTGCCTGTGGCTATGTGATAACATAGGATGCAAGCATACGCATGTCAAGACCCAAGACATCGCCCCAGCAAGCGCACGATCCTGAGGCAGGGCTTACCGCCGAACTTGGACGTCTCCTTGGCGCCCGGCGCTCGGCGCGGTTGCGGCGTGTCATGCAGCAGAGTGGCCTGCCGCCGGAAGCCCTCCTCGACCTGGCGATCGAAATGCTCGATCTTGCCAGTAGAAAGCTCTCGCAGACGCCCATTCAGCGGACGGCTGTTGGCCTGGGTGCCGCGCGGTGGCGCAACGTCAGCCCTGAAGAGCGCAGCGCGGTCCTGCGCCGCGCGGCGCAAGCGCGATGGGGGAAGGAGCGTCGCGGCCGTGGCAAGGACGAGGGAGCTGGCGAGAAGTAGACTTGTTTGTGGCGTGCAAGCGCACGCATGGTGACGCGAGTCGGAACCGCCACCGTCGGGCGGCAGCCACCTCAGCCAGACCGACTCTGACCTCGGCTACAGGACTGCGGGGCGCGCTCTTCGCGTGCGCCCATAACGGCCCCGAGCTGGCGGGCGACTGCCGCTAGATCGTCAGGTCGCCAGCTGTGACGGAGCGCGATGGCGATGGCGACGGCCGAGGCGGATTCCTGCGGCGGGATCGTGTCCGGGCTGCCGACGACTTCTGTGAACAGGTCGTCGACGTACAACTCGTCCAGCAGGAGCGCCAGGAGTTCAGGACTCCACGTCAGTGTCTTCAGTTGCCGGGCGATGAGTCGGAGCGCCTGGATGCGGGGATCGTGCTTGAGGCCGTGGGCTTCCTGGACGACCCTCGTGGCCGTTGAATCCCCGCGCTGGCCGTCACCGTTGCGTCGAACGATGGCGCGGATGGGAACGACATGGGCGTTCGCGCCGGCTCCTGCAGAGCCTGCTACGGGCCTGCATGCTGCTTGACGCCGGCGAGCAGTAGGGTTTCGGCCCCGAGAGGTGTTCATAGAAACCACTCGGATGGCCAGAATGCACGCCGTGGGCCAACTCGGACCCTTCGGAATTCCGGCCACTTTCGAGTGGCGGACGCCACTGGAACGTACCGACGAAGAAGAAACTACTCGGTGTGTTCCTCCGGCCAGCCGATCCCGTCACTGGACATCCCCCGTCCCCGCCAGCAACTGGGCGACTGGCGCGGCTGAGCCGGACACCCTTGTTGCCCGTGCTCCGCCGGCCCCTCACTGAAAAGCGCATTGCCCCTCGAAGCTTGCGTCACTCGCTGACGCTCTCGGGGGAACTCGGCTCCGGCCTGATTTCCCTCTTCTTCCAGAGCAGGTAGATCGCTGGGTAGACGAGCAACTCCATGATGAACGAGGTGGCGAGTCCGCCAACCATCGGGCCGGCCACCCGCTTCATGACGTCGGCGCCAGTGCCGATCGACCACATGATCGGCATCAAACCCATCATGGCGGCCGTCACGGTCATCATCTTCGGCCGCACGCGTTTCACGGCGCCGTGGATGATGGCGTCCTTCAACTCGGTCAGCGACCGGAGTCTGTTCTGCTGCTTCGCCTCGTCGTACGACAGGTCGAGGAAGAGCAGCATGAACACGCCCGTCTCCGCGTCTAGTCCCATCAACGCGATCATGCCGACCCAGGCCGCGATCGATACGTTATAGCCGAGGATGTACATCAACCACACGGCCCCGACGACGGAAAACGGTACCGCCAGCATGACCACTGCGGCCTTGAACGCGGATTTCGTGTTCATGTAAAGCAGGAAGAAGATCAAGAACAGCGTGATCGGCACGACGATCTTCAGGCGCTCCCGCACCCGCATCATGTTCTCGTACTGGCCGCTCCACTCGATCGAGTAGCCGCTCGGCACTGACAACTTGGACGCCACCGCCGCCCGTGCACGCTCGACGTAGCCGCCCACGTCGCTGTCCGTCATGTCGACGAACACGTACCCAGCCATCATCCCGTTCTCGTTCCGGATCATCGACGGGCCGGCCACCGTGCGTAGGCGGGTCAACTGCGCCAGGGGAACCTGGGCACCTGACGGCGTCATCACCAGCACCTGGCCAAGGCGCGTCACGTCGTCCCGGAGGGCACGCGGATAGCGGACGTTCACGGGATACCGCGCACGCCCTTCGACAGTCGTGGTGACGTTCTCGCCGCCCACGGCCGACATGATGACGTCCTGTACAGCCCCGACGGACAACCCGAAACGCGCGAGTGCCTGTCGGTCGAGATCGAAGTCGACGAAGTACCCACCGGCGGCTCGCTCCGCGAAGACGCTTCGCGTGCCCGGAACCGTGCGGAGGATTTCTTCGAGTTGAGAACCAATCGCTTCAATCTGCTTCAAGTCGCCGCCGAAGATCTTGATCCCAACCGGCGTCCGCACGCCGGTCGTGAGCATGTCGATCCGGGCCTTGATCGGCATCGTCCAGGCGTTCGAGGTTCCCGGAATCTGCAACGCCGCGTCCATCTCGGATGTCAGCTCTTCCCAGGAGAGGCGGTCGGGCCAAATGCGACGCAACACAAGCGCCTGCAGCCACTCTGGAGCCTTCTCGGAGTACCAGCGCGCCTTGTGCCGCCACTCCGCGGGTGGCTTCAGCATGACCGTGGTCTCCATCATCGAGAACGGCGCCGGGTCAGTCGACGTTTCTGCGCGGCCGGACTTGCCGAAAACGGAGACAACCTCCGGGAAGGACTTCAAAATGCGATCCTGCGTCTGCAGGAGCCGGCCAGCCTCGGTCACGGAGATGCCCGGGAGCGTCGTGGGCATATACAGAATCGTGCCTTCGTTGAGCGCCGGCATGAACTCGTTGCCGAGTCGTAGGTAGATGGGGACCGTCGACACGACGATGGCCAGTGCGAGCGCGATGGTCGACTTCGGGAACCGTAACACGAGGCGGCAGGGCGGCTCGTACAGCGCAAAGAGGATCCGGCTGACGGGGTGACGCTCCTCCGGGTAGTACCGGCCGACGGTGATCTGGCCAACGAGCCACGACAGGGCGCGGGGCCGCCAGGTTGGGAAGTCCATCCTCGTGAAGAGCATGCGGAGCGCTGGGTCGAGCGTCAGCGCCAGCAGTGCCGCGATGAACATCGTGAGGTTCTTGGTCCACGCGAGCGGCGTGAACAGGCGTCCTTCCTGATCGACCAGCGTGAAGATGGGCAGGAACGCAACGGCGATCACGAGCAGCGAGAAGAATACCGACGGCCCGACTTCGAGCAGGGCCTCCAGGCGTACGGCGTGGAAGTCGCCGTGACGACCATTCTCCTGCCACAGCTCGAGCTTCTTATAGGCGTTCTCGACTTCGACGATCGCGCCGTCGACCAGGACGCCTATTGAGATGGCGATGCCGGCCAGCGACATGATGTTGGATGAGATGCCCATCAGACGCATCGGAATGAACGCCAGGAGCACCGAGACCGGGATCGTGACGATGGGCACGATGGCTGACGGGATGTGCCAGAGGAACACGAGGATGACGAGGCTGACGATGAAGACCTCCAGCAGGAGCTCGTGACGCAGGTTGTCGATCGACGCGTCGATCAACTCGGATCGGTCGTACGTCGTCACGATCCGTACACCCTTTGGCAGCGATGGCTCGAGTTCCTTGAGTCTGTCCTTGACGCGGGCGATCACGTCGCGGGCGTTCTCGGCGTGGCGCATCACGACGATGCCGCCGACGGTGTCACCCTCTCCGTTGAGGTCAGAGATGCCGCGTCGCATCTCCGGGCCAAGAGCTACCGTCCCAACATCGCGCAACAGTACCGGTGTGCCGCGGTCGTCGGTCTTGAGCACGATCTGGTCGAGATCCGCCGTCGACTTCACGTACCCGCGGCCGCGGACCATGAACTCCTTCCCGGCGATTTCGAGCAGACGTCCGCCCACCTCGCTGTTACTCTGCCGGACGGCCGCGGCGACATCCATGATGGCGAGGTCGTACGCCTTCAGGCGAAGCGGATCGACGGTGACCTGGTACTGCTTGACGTAGCCGCCGATGGAAGCGACTTCAGCGACGCCGGCCACCGCCTGCAGTCGGTACCGCAGGTTCCAGTCCTGGATGGCGCGGAGATCCGCCAGCGACTGCGTGCCCGAATCGTCGACCAGCGCGTACTGGAAGACCCAGCCGACGCCGGTCGCGTCCGGGCCCAGTTCGGTCTTGACGCCCTCGGGCAGCACGGGCTGGATCTTGGACAGGTACTCCAGCACGCGGCTGCGCGCCCAGTAGATGTCAGTGCCGTCCTGGAAGATCACGTAGACGTAGCTGAACCCGAAGTCCGAGAACCCGCGAATCGTCTTGACGTTCGGCGTCCCCAGCATGGCCGACACGATGGGATAGGTGACCTGATCCTCGATGATGTCCGGGCTCCGATCCCACCGCGAGTAGATGATGACCTGGGTATCGGACAGGTCCGGAATGGCGTCCACCGGAATGTGCCGCAATGTGTAGATGCCATAAGCCACAGCCACGGCTGTGGCCAGCAGGACGAGGAACCGGTTGTGGGCACTGAAGCGAATGATAGCTTTGATCATGGGGCCACCTTAACGCGGCTCGCGAACGGGTGCGGGAGTCTGGGTGATCGCCGACAGCGCCGCCTTCAGGCTCGACTCGGAATCCAGCAGGAAGTTGGCGGCCGTCACGACGCGGTCCCCCTTCGTCAGGCCGGTCAGCACCTGGTAGCCGTCGGCCAGTCGCAGACCGAGCTGTACCTGGCGCGGCTCGATGCGTCCGTCCGGCCGGTCAAGAAACACGATCGTGCGTTCACCCGTGTCGATGACCGCGCTGTCGGACACGACCAGGCCCATGCCGCTGAACGTTGACAGCAGCACATCGCCGAACATGTCTGGTTTCAATGCACCGGATTGATTGTCTACCTCGATCCGCACCTTGACCGTGCGGGTCTTCTCGTCGACGGTCGGCGAAAGGAATGTGACGGCCCCGCGCCAGTGGCGGCCCGGCAAGGACGAGACGGTGATGTCGGCCATTGAACCGATCCGCACGGCCGAAATGTCGGAGTCGTAGACGTCCGCCATCACCCACACCCGCGAGAGATCCGCGATCTCGAACAGGGTATCGGTCGGCATGATCCGCATGCCCTGCACTACGTTCTTGACGACCACGAATCCGTTCACTTCGGCATGGAGATCGAGTTCTCGGCGCGCCGTCCCGCTCCGTTCGATCTCTGCGATATCCGAGGGGCTGATGTCCCACAGCCGCAACCGTTCCTTGGCGGCCTCCAGCAGGTCGGTTCCGCCCTGGACCACAGCGGGCACCTGGCTCTGCGCCAATTGTCGCTGAGCTCTGAGCGCGAGCAGGTACTCCTGCTGGGTCGCCACGAGTTCGGGGCTGTAGATGGACAGGAGCGGGTCCCCCTTCTTCACGGCCATACCCGTGAAATCCACGTAGAGCCGCTCGACGTACCCTTCGAACTTCGCGTGAATGTGCGCGGTCCGCCGTTCGTCCGTCGTGACCCGCCCCACGGCCCGCACCGTCTTCTCGATGCGTCCCACCCGCACCTCTTCGCTGCGAACATCCAGCAACTTCCGACGCTCTGGTGTCAGGGTGACCGTGGCTCGACCGTCCACGCCACTTCCCGCGCCGGCTACCTCGTCTTCGTACACCGGGAGGAAATCCATCCCCATGCTGTCCTTGGACGGGTTGTCCGAACGAACAGCAGGGTCCATGGGCGAACGATAGAACGCAATCCGCCGGCCGCCACCAGCCTGGGTTCCGCTGGCAGCCGGTGAGGCGGGTGCCGCCGGCTCTGGCTTCGCAAGTTCGAAGGGTACGAGCTTCATGCCGCAGATCGGGCAGTCCCCGGGCTTGTCGGAGACCACGGTCGGATGCATCGGGCAGTGGTACTTCACGGCACTCGTTGCGGCCGAATCACCGGCGTGTTCCACCGAGCCTCGGCAGGCGACCAGCATGGCGCCGACTGCGGCGATGCTGACCACACCCATCGTGAGAGCGAGTATGCGAATGTACTGTTTCATCGTCATGTCCTTATCGTCCGCTCATACCGCCGCCCATGCCGCTCGATCCGCCGCGCCGAACCGACCCAGCGGAGGCCGGCGCCGGACTCGCCATTCCGCTGGCCTGCTCCAAGGCGGCTTCGTCGATGCTCACCCGAATTCTGGCGTGGTCCGCCAGCAGCGTGGTGCGTGCCCAACGGTCCGCGTAGAGGGTCGTCACCGCCTCGAGAATCGACACAAAGGGAACCTTGTCGGTCTGGTAGTTCGCGATCGTCGACTGCAGCGCGAGTTCGTCCTGCACAATGACCGACCGGTCGTAGAGCGCGATGAGCTGCTCGGCCGATTGTGCCCGCATGAACCGCTCCTGCGTCTGGTAGGCCAGCTGCAACGCCAGGGCGTTCTCCACGTGGGCGTCGCCACGCGCCCGAATCTCGGCCTCAGCCACGGCGCTTTGGCGGGCCTTCTTGCTGATCGGCCAGGACACACCGAGGCCGGCCACCCACATCGGGTCGAGCCCACCGCGATTCATGTAGCCACCCTGCACGCTGAAGTCCGGCTTGAACGCCCGGCGTGCCACGTCGAGCGCCGCGCGGTCCGTGTCGATCGACCGGCGCACCCCCTCCAACTCCGGGCTGATCGCCACCGCATTCGCCGCAGCGTCCTCCGCACTCCCCTCCAGAGGGTGCAAAGCCAGTCGCGACGACGTCACAATCGGCGAATCCAGCGGACGGGCTCGAAGCTGGTTGAGTTCGGCCAGCCGGACGCGGACTTCCGTGGCCTGTTCAATCGCGCGCTGTTCGACGCGGGCGAGTTCGGTCTGCGTGCGCAGCACGTCTGGCTGTGCGCCCTGGCCGATGGCGTAGCGCAGCCGCACCACGCTTTCGACCTGCTTCCAGACGGTCCGCAGTTCGTCAGTGAGCGCTTGCAGCTCGCGCCCCAGCAACAACGCGTAGTAGGCGCGCTTGACCGACGCTTCCAGCGAGAGGCGGACGCGCGTCACAGCCGGCTCGAGCTGCCGAGCCTCGGCGGTCGCCAGCGCGGCGCGTAGGTCCCGCTTTCCCGAATAGGGCAATTCCTGACTTACCATGACGCCGAGCGTGGTCATCGGCATGCTGCCAAGGCTCGGTGCCCAGCCGTCGTTCGTGAACGTCGTTGACACCATGGGGTTCGGGTAGGCGCGCGCTTGTTCGATCCGCGTCTGGGCCGCAGAAATCGCCGAGTGGGCTGCCTGGACGCCGGGATGCCGAGAAAGCGCTTCGTCGATCAACATCTGCAAGACCGGATCGCCGGGCGCGGCAGCCGGAGGCTGTTGACCGACCACAGCCCCGGCCGTGAGCAGCCAGGCGCCGGCAGCCACGGTCAAAGTACGTTTCCATTGAGATACCGACAACATGTCAAACCTCCATGGGCGAGAGATGCCGCACACCGTGCTGTCCGCTGGAGACGTGCGCGCGGTCTCAGGTCTCAAGCCATCGAATCGCATAAGTTGCTGTGCAAGGCCCGCGCCGCAGGCCGTCCGCGGTTCGAGACTCGTTTCGGGCCGATTCCTGCCCCGCGCTGGCGGGGACGGCGAACAGTGTCCGGGACGAACGGCTCTCGATTGGCCATTTTCACGCACCTGCGGCACGGCTGATTGTTCGAAACCAGACAGTCCGGCAAGGAAATGGCGTGGGCCTGCCCTTCTCAACCTTGCGGGCAGGCTCGCAAACCAATGACGGCGATGGAGCTTAGCGGTACTCCACCACGCGGGCCATCCCGGCTTCCATGTGGTAGAGATGGTGACAGTGCAGGAACCACATCCCAGGATTGTCCATGAAGGCGTCGATCTCGACCGTGGTGCCCATGGGTTCGACGAGCACCGTGTCCTTCAGGGGGGCGTAGCTG
The DNA here is from genome assembly GCA_964372095.1 of uncultured Vicinamibacterales bacterium. Classification (GTDB taxonomy): domain Bacteria; phylum Acidobacteriota; class Vicinamibacteria; order Vicinamibacterales; family JAKQTR01; genus CAYJPV01. The sequence goes on from CAYJPV010000004.1 coordinate 229,810, forward strand.
TCACCACCCACCGTGCCACGCACACGGAAGAAGTGCCCGTGGAGGTGAACCGGATGGCGCATCATCGTCCGGTTCGTGATGGCGAACCGGATGTGTTCCCCTTCGGCCACAGGAATGGGATCAGCGTTCGGATACGCCTGGCCGTTAATCGTCCACGTGTAGCCGCCCATCATCGCCTGGCCGAGCTGCAGCCGGACGACCCGGTTCGGGATCGCCACGTTCTCGCGAACGGTCAGGGCGGCGAGATCCTGCAGTCGTAACATGCGCCCGCGGAGGAGCATCGACGGCCAGACCGTCGGAGCGACGAGACGGTCGGAGTAGCCGTCGTACACGAAGGGCACGATGACGCCAGGCACGCTGCTGTCCAACGGACCCACGAGCAGCGGGTACGTCCCGGGCGAATCCGCGCTGACCACGACGTCGTAGCGTTCGCCCATGCCAATGGGCAACGTGTCCACCCTCACAGGTTGGATCGCTTGCCCGTCCGAGTGTGTCACGACGAGCTGATGGCCCTGCAGGCCGACACGAAACGTCGTCGAACTGGCGCCGTTGATGAGGCGGATCCGCACCCGTTCTCCGCGGCGGACGCGCAGGGGTGTCGCGCCAGCGGTGAGAGCACCGTTGACGGGATAGCCGGCATAGGCCGGGCCATCGCTGCGATTCATCATCCCCGCCCCCATGCCGCCCATCATGCCGCCGGCCTGGCGGAGTTGAGTGAAGGCGGCTTCGGGTGTGGTCGTCAGCCAATCGTCGAGAACCAGGATGTACTCCCGGTCGACCACCGGGTCATGGGTGGTCTCGATCGGATCCACGATAAGCGGGCCGACGAGGCCACGGTCCATCTGCAAGCCGTGATGGGAGTGGTAGAGATACGTCCCAGGAGTGTCGGCAACGAACTCGTACAAGAATGACTCCCCGGGCAGCGCCGGTTCCTGCGTGAGGCCGGACACGCCATCCATGGGATTCGGTACCGGGATTCCGTGCCAGTGAATCGTGGTGGGATCAGGGAGTTCGTTCACCAGTCGAATGCGTAGGCGTTCGCCCTGGCGAACGCGAATCACTGGCCCTGGGACCTGGCCGTTGTACGTCCACGTCCTCCATGTCCGCCCGGGCGCCACCGTCACGTCCGCCTCGCGGGCCGTGAGGACGAAGTCTCTGATCGCGGGATCGGGGCTCTGCCCGTGAAGTGCGAATCGGGAGGTTCCGACGAATGCGCCAGAGGCGAGAACCTGGCGAAGGAAGTTGCGACGAGAATTGACGAGCATACGGCATCTCCCTGCTGAGGCGGAGCTGGCACTGTAAGGACTCAGAGACCAGAAAAGCGTGACGCCGCAGTTGCGGCGCGGTCGAACCGCCGCGGTCCGACGCTGGCGATTGCCAGACCGCGGCGGAACGGGCGCTACCGCCGCGTCATGTCGTTCGTGATGCCAATCGTGATGCCGTACTTCGGACTGGCATTCGTGACGCCGACGAGAGGCATCACCGTCAGGCTCGCCCGGTCACTGAGCTTGATGCCAAGCCCTGCACCGATCTCAGCCGACGCACCGAATTCAGGAACGGTTGCCGTATTGCCATACGCCGAGGCCAGCAGAAAGACCCTCGACGAGAGCCGTCTGCCGCCCCCGACGCCCCAGAGCGCCGCATCGCGCAAGGTCACCCCCGCCGGATCACCTACCTTGACGAAGCCGCCGTCCGCGTAGAACCAGCCGTGGTCCAGGCGCCGTCTGAGGCTGACCGTGGCGGCGATATCGGTCTCGCCCGTCCCGAGTCCCCTCGCCGACGACGCGGTGGGAATCTTCACGCGCGTGCCGACGACGACCTGCAGGCCGTCGCTGCGATCGACGACGCGATAACCGCCGGCGAGGATGATGTCCCCGAGGCCCGACGCGCTGAGCAACGCCTGCGAACTCGGGCTCGTGCTGCCTGCGGCCGGACTTACCGGTTGGGATGTCCCCATCATACCGCCCATCATTCCATTGGCCCTCATCGGCACACCTGCGCTGGGAGCACCGCTCATCGATCCCTGCATCGGTATGTAGCCGCCCCCCGACCAGAGAACGGTGCCGTCCATCACGGACACGAATGGCACGGACGCCGAGAACTCGAGTCGCCGCCAATCCACGCGCGCCGTGGCTGGGGCGTACACCACGTTGGTGGTCTGCGAACCGCCGAACGTGCCGGTCGCCAACCGGACGTTGACGCTGGCCGAGACAGTCGCGTCCTGGGCGCGGGCCGAGCCCGCGCCCCAGAGTACGCAGAAAGTTACCGCCACCGCCGCGAGCGGTTTCGTGTGCCTCCGTCTACTTGTGGGCATTCGGCATGTCCTTCGCGACCTGGCCGAGGCTCTTCATCATGGCCTGGGCTGCGGTGCCCATCTTCTGGAACTCCGCGCCGGCCTGCTGGAAGGACTTCATCGCGACGTTATTGGCGGTCAGGCCAGGGTTCTTGGCCATGTCGCCCATCGCGCCGTGCACCTGATGCATCTGCCCGACCAGACCCTGAATCGACGACATCATCTGGTCGTGCTGGGGACCGAACGTCCCGGGCTGCATCGACGTGAAGTTGTTCATCATGGACGAGACATTCGCCATCATCGAGTCGATGTTGCGCATCATCTGGGTGGACGCCATCCCACCCGACATGGAGCCCTGCATCGCGCCGTGCTGGTGCCCGGTCATCTGGCCGCCACCCATCTGGGCGCCAAGACCGATGGTGAGACTGGCGGCAAACACGATTGCGGTTGCGACGGTAAGAGCGGTTCGAGTCAGCTTCATTGATCTTCTCCCTGAGAAAAATGCCGCAGATCCATTCGAGCCCGCGGCGTGGTTCACCTCAATCCAAGCAATTGACGTGCCGCCATGCGCTTGCGACCGAGAGGCGATTCAACTCAGAAATCCTCCAGAACTCTCCAACGGCCGGCGCGGACGGTGTTTGAAATCAGACGCCGTCAGCCGTTTGCTGGTTGAGAACCACCAGCCGTCGAGCGCCCACCTGGTCGAATCGCCCCGAATAGCGGCATCGTGCCCCAACCGTGGAGGCACGTCATTTGCACGGCAAGTCGGGGGGAATCCACAAGACACCAGGACAAGTCTCAGGGACTGGGCGTGGACTCTCGTTCAATGAAGGGTCACGGATGCGATTACCACTCAGACTTCTAGTTATCGTACTGACCACGGCCGGATTGGCCGCGCTGGTGGCCGCCGTCGTGCTCGTGCCCGGTGGAATCAGCGCGCGTAAGGCCCCCAGCAGGGTCGAGGCGGTGGTCGCCGGACGGCTTCGCGCCCTAGCCATTCCTCGCACGGCGCACAACCGGACGAACCCGGTACCCGTCAGCGACGAGGTGATCCGCTCAGGAATGGCGCACTTCGCGGATCACTGCGCCAGTTGCCACGCGAACGATGGTAGCGGTAACACGGAGATGGGGCGCGGGCTGTATCCCCGCGCTCCTGACATGAGGCAATCTGGGACGCAAGCGTTGTCGGACGGAGACCTCTTCTACATCATCGAAAACGGCGTGCGCTTCACCGGCATGCCTGCCTGGGGCACCGGTGCCCCGGACAGTGAGGTCGCCACGTGGCATCTGGTGCAGTTCATTCGCCGATTGCCGAAGCTGACCGAACACGACCTGGCTCGCATGCGCGAGCTGAATCCACAGAGCGCAGAAGAATGGCGCGCCGAAGATGAGGCGCGTCGGTTTCTGGAACCCAACGGAGCAGCGAAGCCCGCTGAGCCGGCGCACCGGCATAAAGGAGGACGACCTTGAAGCGATGGATCATTGCAGTGGTGATTGCCCTATTGGGCGCCCCGGTGGCCACCTCGTTCGCCCACGAGGGCCACGAGCACAAGATCATGGGCACCGTCTCGATGCGGCATGAGTTCCACCTGGAGGTCAAGGCCACCGACGGCAAGACGACGGTCATGACGCTGACGGACAAAACGAAGGTGAAGAGAGGTGACGCGACCGCGGCGCTCGACAGCATCAAGCAGGGCGAGCGGGTCGTCGTGACGGCGGTCGAGACGAAGGGCAAGGACGGCAAGACCGCCTTGGTCGCGACCGAAGTCCGCTTGGCCGCCAGCGCGGGTTCGGGGAAGAAGTAGGGCCGCGGCTGCGGCGGGGCTGTGCTCTATTGGACAGCGCCGCATCGCGCCGTTCACGATGATGGACGGAAAGGAGACAATCATGACACTCAGTAGATTCGCGGTAGCGATCGTGGCGAGTTGCGCGGCGGTGGTGATTTCCGTGACACCTGGCCTTGCCGGACAGATGCCCCAGGGAGCCGGGCACGCGGCCATGGCGCAGGCGAAGCCCGACGCCGGTATGGCGGCCAAGTGCCAGGCCATGATGGCCGATCGGGAGAAAATGATGACGGAGATGAAGGCCGCCGATCAGAGGCTCGACGATCTCGTCAGCAAGATGAACGGCGCGCCAAACATGGCCAAGGCGGATGCCATCGCGGCGGTGGTAAACGAGATGATCACGCAGCGCCGGGCGATGCAGGGCGTCATGATGAAGATGCAGCACGGGATGATGGCCCACATGATGGAGCACATGCAGGCAGGCAAGGATTCCATGGCGATGTGTTCCATGATGAAGCCGATGGGCGGCATGAAGCACTGACGGTGTCCCCCCGCGGCGGGTATGCAGTGAACGGAGCCCCTTCATGAACTCGCACGCCGCGGATTCGGTCGAATACACCTGTCCGATGCATCCGGAGGTACGCCAGGTTGGCCCCGGAACCTGCCCGAAGTGCGGCATGGCGCTTGAGCCCGTCGCCATCGCCGCGCCGGAGGAGGCCGCAGAGAATCGCGAACTGGCAGACATGACCAGACGATTCTGGGTGAGCGCGTTGCTCACCGTGCCGCTAGTCCTGATGGCGATGGCCCACGATCTTCCCGGGCAGCTCCTCGGACATCTGGCGTCGCCGGCCACACGTCAGTGGCTTGAACCGGCCCTGGCAACGCCAGTCGTGCTCTGGGGAGGCTGGCCGTTCTTCGTCCGCGCGTGGCAGTCGCTCGTCTATCGCAGTCTGAACATGTTCACGCTCATCGGCCTGGGCGTGTCCGTGGCGTTTCTCTACAGTCTGGTCGCCGCCGTGGTTCCGGGCGTGTTCTCCCCCTCATTCCGCAACGGGGACGGCCTCGTCGCCGTCTACTTCGAAGCCGCGGCGGTCATCGTCACACTCGTGCTCCTTGGACAGGTGCTCGAGCTACGCGCGCGCAGCCGGACCGGTTCAGCGATTCGCGCGCTGCTTGGCCTCGCACCGAAGGCCGCGCGCCGGGTTACGCCAGATGGACGCGAACAGGACGTGCCGCTTGACCAGGTCCAGGTCGGCGACCTGCTGCGTGTCCGGCCGGGCGAGAAAGTGCCGGTGGACGGCAGCGTGACCGAGGGAACCAGCACGGTGGACGAGTCGATGGTGACCGGCGAATCCATGCCGGTCGTGAAGCAGCCCGGCGAGCGCGTCATCGGAGCCACGATGAACACGGCCGGTAGCTTCGTCATGCGCGCCGAGCGGGTTGGAGCCGAGACGCTGCTCTCGCAGATCGTGCGCATGGTCGGCGAGGCCCAACGCAGCCGCGCACCTGTCCAGCGCCTCGCGGACACGGTGTCGGCCTACTTCGTGCCCGCCGTGGTCGCAGCCGCCGTACTCGCGTTCATCGCCTGGGCGCTGGTCGGTCCCGACCCGCGACTGCCCCACGCCCTGGTCGCGGCGGTCTCCGTTCTGATCATCGCCTGCCCCTGTGCGCTCGGGCTTGCGACACCGATGTCGATCATGGTGGCGACCGGAAAGGGCGCACGCGTTGGGGTGCTCTTCCGCAATGCCGAAGCGATCGAAGTGCTCCGGCAGGTGGACACCCTTGTGGTAGATAAGACCGGCACGCTGACCGAGGGCAAACCGACGCTTATGGCGGTCGTCCCCCAGGAGAGCCAGGATGAAGCCGTGGGACTGCAGCTCGCCGCCAGCCTGGAGCAAGGCAGCGAACATCCGTTGGCCAGTGCCATCGTGGCCGGGGCCGCAGCGCGCGCCGTGAGCCTGCTGAAACCTGCGGACTTCCAGGCGATCAGCGGGAAGGGCGTGACCGGCACAGTGGGCGGCCATGCCGTGGCGCTGGGCAACCTCGCGCTATTGCACGACCTCCACGTCGATCCGGGCCCGCTGGCGGCGCGCGCCGAGCAACTGCGCGCCGACGGCCAGACCGTGATGTTCGTGGCGATCGACGCGCAATCGGCGGGGCTGCTCGCCGTGGCCGATCCGATGAAGGCCACGACGGTCGAGGCGATCCGGCAACTGCACGCCGAGGGTCTGAAGATCGTCATGCTCACCGGCGACAACCGCACGACCGCGGACGCCGTGGCACGCCGGCTCGGCATCGACGATGTCCTGGCGGACGTGCTCCCCGACCAGAAGGCGGATGCGGTCAAGCGCCTCCAGGCCGACGGGCGATTCGTCGCCATGGCGGGCGACGGCATCAACGACGCGCCGGCCCTCGCGCACGCGCAGGTCGGCATCGCGATGGGCGCCGGCACCGACGTGGCCATGGAAAGTGCCGGCGTGACGCTCGTGAAGGGAGACTTGACCGGCATCGTCCGGGCCCGACGACTGAGCCGAGCGACGATGGCCAACATCAAGCAGAACCTGTTCTTCGCATTCGTCTACAACGCGCTGGGCGTTCCGCTGGCGGCCGGTGTGCTCTATCCCTCCATGGGGCTGCTGCTCAGCCCCATGATCGCCGCCGCGGCGATGAGTCTCAGTTCGGTGTCGGTGATCGCGAACGCCTTGCGGCTTCGTCATGCACGGATCTGATGACTGTGGACACGGCCTCAGGCGCTGTAAACGACCGAACGTAGCAACTTGAACGTGTGGGCCCGCCATAAGGGCCTGTAAGCAAACAACTGCTGTCTACTTTGTTCGCTAACAGGCCCTAATCGACTTCGAGGGAAAGCCGCGTGACGTTCAGCGGAGCAGCGGCATCACTCGGCGGGTTCGGGTGGCGCCTGGGGTAGAACGTCATGGCCCTGCGCCAGTGCATGCTTCTGCATGCGATAGATGAGCGTGCTGCGCGTCACGCCCAGATAGGCTGCTGCGCGCGTTTGGTTCCAGTCGTGCTTCTGGAGCGCTGCTCGGATGAGATCACACTCGACGGCATCCAGCGAGATGCTCTCGTCGGGGAGTTCGAATCGCACGTTCCCGCAGTGCTGCGTCTGGCCGTGGAATCGCTCCGGAAGATCGTCGATCCCCAGCACTCCGTCTCGATCCAGCACCAGGGCTCTTTCGATGACGTTTTCCAGTTCGCGGATATTGCCGGGCCACGTGTGGAGGTTGAGCGCCGAGTATACCGCCTTGTGGACCGACGGCCTGGTCCGGCCCAGGCGTTCGCGATGCTTTTCGATGAAGTGATCGACCAACAACGGAATGTCGTCTGTGCGTTCGCGTAACGGCGGCACCCTGATCGGCACCACCGCGAGACGGTAGTACAGATCCTCTCTGAATCCCCCGTCCTCGATCATCGTCGCCAGATTGCGGTTGGTGGCGGCGATGACGCGCACGTCGACGCGATGCGGGCGAGGGTCACCGACTTTGTCGATTTCCCGCTCCTGGAGCACGCGCAGCAGCTTGACCTGCAGTAGCAGAGGCAGCTCGCCGACTTCATCCAGGAAGATCGTCCCGCCGTCGGCCAGCTCGAACTTCCCCTGCTTGTCGGCCGTCGCGCCCGTGAACGACCCGCGACGGTGCCCGAACAGCTCGGATTCAAGCAGGTTTTCCGGGATTGCCGCACAGTTGACGACGACGAACGGACCACGGGCCCGCTCGCTATGCAGGTGCAGCGCCTTCGCGAGCAACTCCTTGCCCGTGCCGCTTTCACCTTCCAGTAAGACGGTCGTCCCACTTGACGCGACCCTCGACGCGATTTCGGTCACGGCGCGCATCGCGCGAGATCCGGCGATCATGTTGGCGAACGAGAATCGTTCGGCCACCATCTGCCGCAGTTGACGATTCTCACTCTTGAGGTCGGCCAGTTCGAGAGCCTTCTGAACACTGGCCTGGAGCTGCTCTCGCGAGAACGGCTTCGTGAGATAGTCGACCGCTCCGAGCTTCATAGCCTCGACCGCCGACGCGATCGTGCCGTGCGCGGTCATCACGATCACCGGCAGGTCTGGCTGCATCGCCTTCAGCCGGCTCAGCAGGTCAATGCCTTCCATCCTCGGCATGCGGACGTCGGTCAACACCAACGACACGGGCGAGGACTGGAACAGGTCGAGGCCCGCTTGCCCGTCGGCCGCCGTGAGGACCGCGTAACCGTCTTCCTGCAGCCGGTATTCGGTCACACGTCGTAGGCTCTCATCGTCGTCAATCACCAGGACCGTGCGCGTAGGGGTCGTCATTGACGTGCCTCCTGGAACAGAGCGCCGCTCGACGTGCCCGGCTGGAGCGGGAGGGAGATACGAACGACAGTCCCAGCACCGTCCGAATTCCGAATGTCGATCTCGCCATGGTGAGCTTCGATGATCCGCTGCGATATCGCGAGCCCCAGGCCGGTCCCATGCAGTTTGGTCGTAAAGAACGGATCGAAGATGTGGGGAAGATGTTCCAGTGGGATTCCTGGTCCCCGGTCGGTTACTTGGACGATGGCATGGTCACCGTTGGAATAGGACTCGACGCGAACCTCAGCAGACCGTGGGCTCGCCTGAATCCCGTTCAAGACCACGTTGAAGAGCACCTGCCGGACTTGTTCGGGATCCATGCGAGTATCGGGCACCGGCTGACGAGCTTCGTGGACGAGGGCAATGCCAGCACGCTCGGCTTCGGTCCGCAGGAGAAGCACCACGTGCTCGACAACGTCATCGAGGCGGACCGACCGAAGTTCCGGTGCGTGAGGCCGCGCGTAATCCAGGAACTCCTGCACGAGCTCGTTGAGGCGTTCGACTTCCCTCGCGGCGATGGAGGCAAACTCCGCCTCAGGTGTTCCTTGAAGGACCTTACTCACGACAATCTCTAATGCACCTTTGATGCCAGCCAGGGGATTTCGAATCTCGTGTGCGAGCCCGGCCGCAATCTGTCCGAGCGCCGCAAGGCGATCCGCTCGTGTCAATTGCGCGTGAGAATCCTCGAGTTCCCGGTTCTTGCTTTCCAGCGAGGCTGCGACGTTCCGATACTGTCTCGTCAAACGGCGCTGGACGTCCGCGAGAAACCCGACGAGTCCCCCCGCGCAGACGAAGATGACCAACTCTGAGTATTGGCTGAACGTGTACGGCGCGTTGTTGGCCCAGGTGTGATGAATATGTGGTGCGTAGGCCAAGGCAGCTGCGACGGCCGTCGCTACTCCTCCCCTAACACCGAACCAGTAGGCCCCGACGATGATCGGGCCGTAGTAGAGGCGCTGATACAGGACATGGAGTCCCGCCTGCTCGGGACTCGTGGTGTAGTGGAGAATGGAGACGAGCGCGAGCGCGATCAACAACGCCCCCCAGCGCGGGCCCCGAGTCTCGGATCGCTCCCACCATGGTACGTGCGTGGTTTCGAGGAACATTTGGGGTGATCCTAGCATCCCAGCCGGGGGCGCGGCGGAGACTCCGGGAGCCACCGCGACCGAACCGGCCCGGCGCTGGCCGCTACTCGCACCTGTCCGGGATCAGGCAGGCAGCTCATTGGCGGTGTCTGAATCCAGACAATCGATCGACACGTTTCCTGGTACGCCTCACCAAGATCATGTAGGTGATGACGTTGCAGCAGCTGTTGGGTGAGAGTTGGGTGAGTCCGATTGGCTTGCGTGTGATACGATAACAATCTTGGGCGGTTGTTGGTAATGCCGTTCGATGACGGCTCCCCCGACAGGAAACGACACGGTCACGTAATCATGACGCCTTGGACTGTTAGATGGGCTCGGATCGGCGCGATGCTGTTGCTCGCGGCGATCTGTGGCGATCTGACCAACGTCCATTGCGACGGGCCGCTGCAACTCGGCGCTACACCGACGCTGAGCATCGCCGCTTCGGACGCGCACGAAAGCGATCCCTGCACCACCACCTGCGTGCCTGACTGCTTCTGCTGTTCCCGCACCGAACAGTCGGCCATCGTCCAGTTGCGGCCCGACGCGAAACTTCTTGCGCCGCTCGGACCAGACGGTTTCTTGCGCCCCGCATCCGGGGTTCGTCCGCTTCCGTATCATCCTCCTCTGAACCTCCTGTAGCCCCTCGTTCTTGGGACTCCGCGGCCACCTCGCCGCGGCTGTTTCAGGCATTGCTGTGTGCTATCAGGGGAGTTCTGTCGTGTGTTCGATTGAGAAGATCGTGTGTATCGCGGCATTCGCCGCGCTGGTGTGCAGCCAGGAGGCGCGGGCACAGAGTCCTGTCGACGCGGACCAATACGTCGCGTTGGTGCTCCGTGCGCACCCCGCCGCTCGGCAGAGCGCCGGGCTCGTCGGACTCGGCCAGGCTGAGCGAAAGGCCGTCAGCCGCTGGCCGGATCCGGTGTTTGACGTCTCACTCTCCCGGGCCCGCCCCGGCGAGCCCGCCATCCCGGTAGGTGCCGAGTCAGGCTTCGGTCTCACGCAAGCCATCCCGTGGCCAGGCGCACGCCGCGCCAGCATCCGAGCCGGCGATCGCGGGCTGGAGGTCTTCGCCGCGTCCGCCGACGCCATTCAATGGGACCTCACCGCGGACGCGCGCCGAGCGTTTTCGCGATTGGCGTTGTCTCGATCGCTCGTCGCGATCCTGCGAACCGCTGAAGAGGACACGCGGTCGTTACGTGACCTCGTCGGTCGGCGGGCGGATCTCGGTGAGTCCCGCGAATCGGATCGCCTGAAGACCACGGTCGAATGGCTCAAGCAGCGTCGGATTCTCACCGACGCGGAACGCGATGCCTCGGCCGCCGAGACGACCGTCCGCGCGCTCGCGGTCGAGCCGCTTCCGCGGCCCCTGGTGATTCGCGACACGCAGGCCCTAGACGTCGCGCCGCAGGATCATGACCAACTGGTGGCCCTGCTCGTTCAGCGTCATCCACGCCTGCGCGCAGCACTGGCGGAGGCCGAGCGGCAGCGAGCCCTGACCGACGAGGCGCGTCAATCGCGCGCCCCGGGGCTGGCCGTGTCACTGTTCCACGCCGGTGAACTAGACAAGTCGACCAACGGCATCGCCGTTGGCGTCACGGTGCCTCTCTGGAACGCCAACCGGGGCGGCGTGGCCCGCGCCCTTGCCACACAGTCGCTCGCGTCAGCCGACGCGGAGCGTCTGCGGGTGGACCTGCTCGCCGAGTTCGAGTCTCGTTTCTCGGCCTTCGAAGTGGCCGCCGGACAGGTGCGCACGCTCGACCAAGACATTCTGCCAGCCGCTGCGGCCGGCCTGAAACTGGCGCGGTTCAGTTACGAGGAGGGCGAAACGTCCCTCCTCGACCTGCTCGATGCGCAGCGGACGTACCGCGAAGCCCAGAAGGAACTGATGGAGTCACGCCTCGCCCTGACGATGGCCGTCACCGAGTTGCAGCGACTGCTCGGCCCCGATTTCTCGCCTTGGAGATAACACGCCATGTTTCGTAGACCGTCCATCGGTTCGTTGAGCCTGCTCACGCTCGCCGTCCTGCTCGCAGGCGCCGGATGCCGCAAGCAGGAGTCTCCGTCGCCATCCGTCCAGACGGAGGAGAAGCCCGCCGCGGCGCCCGAGTCTGAAGGCCCGGCCATCGTCCGTCTGACGCCAGCCGCCATATCAGAGGCCGGGATCGCGACCTGGCAGGTCAAGCCGGTCGACGTGGCCCATCGGCTCGTGCTGACCGGGAGCGTGTCGTTCGACGAGAACCGCACGTTGCAGGTCGCCGCCAACGTCAAGGGGCGCGCGGCCGCCATCCCGGTCGACCTGGGCGCCCGCGTACGGCGCGGCGACCCGCTCGTCGTGGTCGAGAGCATCGAGTTGGGCCGCGCACGGGAAGACCTCGTGCGGGCCCGCGCGGAACTCAATGTCGCCGATCGGGCGTATACACGCGCGCAGGCGCTGATCAAGGCGAAGGCGATTAGTGACGGGGAGTTCCAGAGCCGCGAGGGCGACTACCTGTCGAAGAAGTCCGCCGCCGCTGCCGCCGAGCGGACGCTCCACCTAATGGGAGAAACCGACGACCGGATCGCGCGTCTCGCCTCCACTCCGGACACACACGAGTCCCAGGGGGTTACGCTCACGATTCGAGCCCCATTTGACGGGCGGGTCGTCGAGCGGAAGATCGCGCCAGGCGCGCTGTTCGACGCCCTTCAGCCGCTCTTGACCGTGGCTGATCTCTCGACCGTGTGGGTCTTCCTCGACCTTCGGGAGAAGGACCTTGCGCTGGTCAGCGAGGGACTGCCGCTCACGATTCTCAGCGACGCGTACCCGAGCGACCCGTTCACCGGGCGCGTGGATGTCGTGGGCAGCGTCGTCGATGCCAGTACGCGGACCGTCAAGGTCCGCGCCGTCGTACGGAACCCGAAACTGAAGCTCAAGCAGGGCATGTTCGTCAAGGCCCAGATCGAGGTTCCCCGGCCCGTCGCCGAGGCTCGGGCCTCGCTGTCGGTCCCCCAGGGAGCCATCCAGACGATGGACGGCCGGCCGGTGGTGTTCGTGATGACGTCTCCCGGGCTGTTCGTGCGCCGCCAGGTCGAAACCGGGCACACGCTCGACGGTTTCACGGAGATTCTGGCCGGCCTCCGCGAGGGCGAGGCGATCGTGACAGAGGGCAGTTTCATCATGAAATCGGAGTTCGTCAAGGCCTCGCTGGTCGACAAGGAGTAACCCGTGCTGAACGCCATTGTCGACTTTTCACTCAAGAATCGGGCCGTCGTCCTGATCCTCGCGGCCCTCGCCATCATCGGCGGAGGCGTCGCCATGATGCACCTGCCGCTCGACGTCGTGCCCGACATCACCAACGTGCAGGTCCAGGTGCTCACCAAGGCTCCGGCCCTCGGGCCAGCCGAAATGGAGCAGTTCGTCACCTACCCCGTTGAGGCGGCGATGAACGGCTTGCCGGATCTCGTGCAGATCCGGTCCGTCTCGCGGTACGGCCTGTCCTCGGTGACCGTCGTGTTCGAAGACGGGGTCAACGTCTACTTTGCCCGCCAGTTGGTGTCGGAGCGTTTGCAGCAGGCCCGGGAGTCCATCCCGGAAGGCTTCGGCACGCCGGAGATGGGCCCGGTCACAACAGGGCTGGGGGACGTCCTGCAGTTCACGGTCGAAGGTGAGGGCGTGTCGGCGATGGAGCGCCGGACCATCCTCGACTGGCAGATTGCGCCGCGGCTGCGAGCCGTGCCCGGCGTGACCGAAGTCAACGCCTGGGGCGGGATTCCGAAGCAGTACCAGGTGATTGTCGATCCCGCGAAGCTGGTGGCGTACAAGCTCGGTCTGCGCGAGGTCTTCGAGGCGCTCGAACGCGGATCCAAGAACTCCGGCGGCGGCTACATCGAGCACAACCGGGAGCAGTACATCATCCGCGGCGAGGGGTTGATCGCGTCCAACGCCGACATCGAAAACACCGTGCTCCGCGTCGGGACCGACGGGACTCCGGTCACCGTCGGGCACGTGGCCCGGGTGCGCGAAGGAGGCATGTTGCGCATCGGAGCGTCGACCATCGATGGCCGCGGTGAGACGGTCATCGGCCTCGTGCAAATGCTCGCTGGCGAGAACGCCCTGGACGTCGCCACACGCGCCCGCCAGGCACTTGAGGCGCTGGCCCCGTCGCTGCCAAAGGGCATTCGGGTGGTCCCCTACTACGATCGGGCGACATTGGTGCACCGGGTCATCCGGACCGTGCGGAACAACCTGCTTGAGGGCGGGTTGCTGGTCGTCGCGGTCCTGTTCGTATTCCTCGGCAATCTCCGCGCCGGCCTGATCGTCGCCTCGGCGATTCCGCTTTCCATGTTGCTCTCGTTTGCCGGGATGGTGCAGGGGCGCATTTCCGGCAACCTCATGAGTCTCGGCGCGATCGACTTTGGCCTGATTGTCGACGGGGCCGTCGTCTTGGTGGAAAACGTCGTCCGTCGTCTGGGCAGTCCTGGTGATGCGGGAAAGACCGTTCGCCAGGTGACGGCCGAAGCCGCCCACGAGGTGGTGCGGCCGATCACGTTTGGCATCACGATCATCATCCTCGTGTATGTGCCGATCCTCACGCTCGGTGGGATCGAAGGAAAGATGTTTAGGCCCATGGCCTGGACCGTGGTCTTCGCGCTCGTCGCGTCCCTGTTGCTGACGCTGACCTTGATTCCCGTGCTGGCGTCACTGCTGCTGGGGCGTGCGGGTCACGACCACGAACCTCGGGTCGTCGTGCTTCTGAAGCGCGGCTACCTCTGGTTGCTAGACCGATGCCTGGTCTACCGTCGCGCGGTCATCGGCGCTGCCGTCGTCGTCGCGGGCGCGGGGGTCGCCGTCGGCCTGACGTTGGGCGGCGAGTTCATCCCGAGACTGGATGAGGGCGACATCTCCATCTCGGCCGTCCGGCCGCCATCCATCGGTCTCTCGGAGGTGGTTGCGGGAACGGGCAGGATGGAGCGGGTGCTCAAGCGGTTCCCCGAAGTGATCACGGTGGTCAGTCGTTCGGGCAGCCCTGAGCTCGCAACCGACATCATGGGTATCGAATTGGGAGACGTGTTCGTCATGCTCAAGCCCCCGTCCGAGTGGACGTCGGCGAAGACCAAGGGTGAACTCATCGACCAGATGACCGCCGCCCTGGAGGAGTCCGTCCCGGGTATCGGATTCTCGTTCCTCCAACCGATCGAGATGCGATTCAACGAACTGATCGCCGGCGTGCGCTCCGACGTCGCGATCAAGCTCTTCGGCGACGATCTCGAGGTCCTGCGGCTCAAGGGCGAGGACATCGCCCGTGTGGTGGCCCAGGTTCCCGGCGCGGCGGACGTGAAGCTCGAACAGACGGCGGGGTTACCCGTCATCCGGATACAAGCCGACCGCGCCAGGAGCGCGCGGTACGGGATCTCCGTCGGCGACGTGCTGGACACCGTGGAGGCTGCCCGGGCGGGCAAGGTGGTCGGGACGGTCTTCGAAGGGCAGCGCCGCTTCTCCCTCGTCGTGCGCTTCGACGACGACACGGCGCGGACGATGGAAGCCCTCGCCAATGTTCCCGTCGCCGCCCCCTCCGGGACGCTCATCCCGCTGGCGCAACTGGCCACGCTCTCACTCGAAACCGGGCCTGCGCAGATCAGCCGGGAAGCCGTCGGCCGCCGGATTGTGGTGGAGGTCAACGTGCGCAATCGCGACGTGGCCTCCTTCGTGGCCGAAGCGCAGGAACGACTGAAGGTCGGCGTCCAGTTGCCCGCCGGCTATGACATACGCTGGGGCGGCCAGTTCGAAAACCTCAAGGCCGCCACCGATCGGCTGCAGGTGGTGGTCCCGCTGGTCCTGGCGCTGATCTTCGGCATGCTGTTCTTCGCCTTCGGATCAATCAAGCCGGCGGCGCTGATCTTCCTCAACGTCCCGGTGGCCGCCAGCGGCGGGGTGTTTGCCCTGGCGGTGCGGGACCTGCCGTTCTCGATCTCGGCGGGCGTCGGATTCATCGCGCTGTTCGGCGTCGCGGTCCTGAACGGGGTGGTGCTGATGACCCAGGTGCGAGACCTGGAAGCCAAGGGGACAGAGAGTCGCCTCGACATCATCCGGCGCGCGTGCGCCACGCGCATGCGCCCGGTGCTGATGACGGCGCTGGTCGCGTCGCTGGGGTTCCTCCCGATGGCGCTGGCCACCGGGTCGGGAGCCGAAGTGCAGCGACCGCTCGCAACCGTGGTCATTGGCGGCATCATGACCTGCACGGCACTCACCCTGTTCGTGCTGCCGGCCATCTATAGCTTGGGCCGTCGTGACCCGAACGACGCTTAAGGGGAGGAAGCCAAGGTGACGACACAATCGATGACGATCGTGGTGGCCTACATCCAGCCATTTCAGTTGGAGCCGCTCGCAGACGCCCTGCGGGCGCTGCCGGGGTTCCCGGGCATGACCATTTCCGACGCTCGGGGGTTCGGTGGTGCGCGCGGGCACGTGCCCAAGCCGGGGGAACCCGGCGAAGTTGATCCGTTTCGGGACACGGTACGCATCGAGATCGTATGCGCGTCGGACGTGTCCTCCGACATCGCCGATGCCGTCTGTCGAGCGGCCCACACGGGACGCGCCGGAGACGGACTGCTCTATACGGCGCCTGTGGCCTCAAGCGTCAGAATCAGAGATGAGCGCTTCGGTCGTCGCGATGGCGCCGGATCCGAGAGCGACGCCGAAAAGCAGCAAGGAGGATGATCCATGGCACCACAGACGCGGATCTTCAAGATCTCCGGCATGGACTGCGTCGACGAGGTCGCCGCCCTGAAGTCCGCCGTTGGACCCGCTGTTGGCGGTCAGGACCAGTTGGCCTTTGACGTCCTGAACGGGCGGATGGTCGTGACCCTCAAGCCGGGCACCCTCGTGGCAGACGAAGCCGTCGTGGCTGCGGTCGCGCAGACCGGCATGCGAGCGGAACTGTGGCGTGACACGCCGGGTCTACCGCGGCAGGAGCGGTCGAAGCACGTGAGGATTCTGTTGACGGGAATCAGCGGCGGCTTGGCGGCCGCTGCCCTTCTCGTGCATGTGTCGTCTGCGGGCAGCATGAGCGCGGCGCTGGGCGGCGAGGGATTAGGCGGGGTCCGGGACGTGCCCTGGCTTGCCCGCCTGATCTACGGAGCCGCGGTCGTCACGGGCGCGTGGTTCGTTGCGCCGCGCGCGTGGTACGCGCTCCGGCGGCTGCGGCCGGACATGAACTTGCTCATGACCATCGCCGTAGCGGGCGCGATGCTGATCGGCGAGTGGCTGGAGGCGGCCACGGTCGCCTTTCTATTCTCGCTGTCCCTGACCCTCGAGGCATGGAGTGTCGGCCGGGCTCGTCGAGCGATCGAAGCACTGCTGAAGCTGGCCCCGAGCGTCGCCCGCGTAATCACCGCGGAGGGCGAGCGGGACGTGCCGGCGGAACAGGTCGCCATCGGATCACGATTCGTCGTCCGGCCTGGGGAGCGGATTGCCCTAGACGGCCTCGTCAGGGCCGGTCTCAGTCATGTGAATCAGGCCCCGATCACCGGCGAGAGCGTGCCGGTCGAGAAGGCCCCTGGGGCCACCGTGTTTGCGGGCACGATCAATGGCGATGGGGCGATTGAAGTCGAATCCACCAAAGCCGCGACCGACACCACCCTGGCCCATATCATTCGCCTGGTGGGCGACGCCCAGGCGCGCCGTGCGCCGTCCGAGCAGTGGGTCGAGCGATTCGCGCGCATCTACACCCCCGCCGTCTTGGCGCTGGCCATCGTCGTTGCGCTCGTCCCGCCCGCTCTCCTGGGGGCGTCTTGGGACGCCAGCGTCTATGCCGCGCTCGCGTTGCTCGTGATTGGTTGTCCGTGTGCGCTCGTCATCTCGACGCCTGTCACGATTGTGGCCGCGCTGGCGGCATCCGCACGACAGGGCGTGCTCGTGAAGGGCGGCGAACACATGGAAGCCCCCGCGCATCTGAACGCGGTGGCCCTGGACAAGACCGGCACGCTGACGCGCGGACAACCGGTGGTCGTGGACGTGTTGCCGCTCAACGGACATTCCGAGCAGGAACTGCTGGCACGGGCCGCGGCGTTGGAGTCACGCAGCGACCATCCGCTGGCGCGGGCGGTCCTGGAATGTGCTCGCGAACGCGGGGTCGAGCCACTCCGGATCGGCGACTTCCGCATTGTCCCTGGCAAGGGAGCGATAGGGATGGTCGAAGGGCGGGAATACTGGCTCGGCTCGCATCGCTACCTCGAAGAGCGGGGACAGGAAACGCCGGTTGTGCACCAGGAACTTGAGCGTCTGAGCGCGGCGGGACGGAGCGTGATCATCGTGGGCAACGAGGATCACGTCTGCGGCATGCTGGCAACCGCTGACGACCTCCGCCCGGAAGCCGCCGCCTCGGTGGCGGCGTTGAAGCGGGCCGGCATCAGCTGGGTCGTCATGCTCACCGGCGATAATCGCGCCACCGCTGACATCATCGGCCGCCGCGCCGGCGTGGACGAGATCCAGGCTGAACTGCTGCCTGCCGACAAGGTTTCGGCCGTCGAGCGGTTGGTCGCCCAATGGAAGACCGTCGCCATGGTGGGCGATGGGGTCAATGATGCGCCCGCGATGGCCCGGGCATCGGTGGGCATCGCGATGGGAGCGGCGGGCAGCGATGCCGCTATCGAGACGGCGGACATCGCACTCATGTCCGACGACCTGTCCAGGCTGCCCTGGCTGGTCGCGCATGCGCGGCGAACCCTCAACGTGATCCGGCAGAACATCACGGTCGCACTGGGCGTGAAGCTGGTGTTCGTCGGCCTGACTTTCAGTGGACACGCGTCACTGTGGGGCGCGATCGCGGCAGACATGGGGGTGTCACTGCTCGTGATCGCAAATGCGCTCAGGTTATTGCCGAGGTCCAGCTCCGCCACGTACAAGCCCGCGGTGCGGCCATGATCCGCGGTCTGAGGTTGCGCGGGTCAGTGCTGGCGTCCGCCTTGGCCCTCCTGCCGCTCGTGGCCGCCTCGTGCACGCGGGGACCGGCACCTCCCATCCTCGCCCCGGAGACGCCACAACTGGGTGCGCTTGCCGCCGGGCCGTTCCGGAGTGTATGGGTCGCCGGCTTTGTGGCGCCGGCGCGCTCGGATGGCGATGTGAACGCCATGGTGGTCCAGCGACTCCGTGACGGTCTCACACCGTTGACCACTGCGCGGGTGCTCTCTCGTCCGCCGATCCGGTTGGAAGACGAGCCGGAGTTGCGGACTCGCAGCGAGTTTGCCGACGTAGTGGGCGAGTACCCCGACGTCCTGGTGGTGACGGGCACGGTGGAATTCGACTACCCGGTCCGGCCTCGGCAGTTGGGGCGACCGGGCCGGAACCCGGACGTCCACTCGCCGGTAACCCTGCGAATTCGGCTTGCGTTTGTGGATGGCACCACCGGGCGAGTCCTGGCTGCGAGGTCCTATCCACGCGTTAGCCTTGTTGCCGCGCACGGAAGTCCCCGAATGCTCGACGCCTTCAACCGACTGTTCCGCCTCGGAGAAGTGGCCATGCGGCGTGACATCATCAATGGTCCAAGCGACCGGCGGTGGACCTTGAGGTGAACATCACGGCCGCACGGGAGTGTAGTGTGGTGTTCGTCGGCCCGACCGTCAGTGGACACGCGTCGTTGTTCGGGCGGGATCACGACAGCCACGGTCGTGTCGCTGCCTGAGATCGTGAACGCGATCCGGCTGTCGCCGAGGTCCGGCTCCGCCACGAACGCAGGTGCGGTGGACGGGTGAGTATCTGACGGGTGAGTATCGTGACCATGCGGTCCCAGGCCACTACAGTGGTGGTCTATTAGCGTGTCTTTGAATAGGAGTTTCTTATGCGAGCCTCCATTGGTGCTTTCGTCATACTGTCCGCCTTGACTGCCGCAGCCTGCTCCGGCGGATCATCCACCTCACCCGCGTCACCCGCATCGCCAACGCCGACCGTGACGCAACCCGGCACCGGCACATCCGGCGCCGCGGTGGCGGGAACATGGCTTGGAACAGCGGCCGACTCGATCGTGCCCGGAAACACCGGGACCGCCTTTGGCATTTCGATGGGACCCGGCATGGGCCCGGGCATGATGGGCTCGGTTGGCGGCATGACGTGGCAGATCACGCAAACCGGAAACTCGTTTACGGGAACAGTGGGCTTCGGCGGATTCCAGTGCGCCGCCCGCATGACCATGGCAGGGACGTTCACCGGAAACGGCGGCACGTTCACCATCACGATGCCTGGCAACTCCATGCCGATGAGCACGTGCAGCGGCACCGCAACGGGAACGTTCACGATTGACCCGGTCACCGGTCAGATGCGTGGTACCTACTCAGGCACGAACACCTGTATGGGGTCGTTCTCAGGGCAACTGATACTGGTCAAGGTCTAGACTCTCGGTTGAGTAGACCATCGGCCCGCAGGTCGAAACCTCGACCCCGGCATTTGACATCCCCTCGCCTCGCCCATAGCATTCGGGCAACCGGCGTCGCCGAGTCAAGAACGCCCTGCGGGTGGCTCCTCACTGATGGTCCCTCAAGAACTTCGAACCGGAACGATCGTCTCTGGACCCCTACTGCCCGAACCCATCGAGGTTCTCGCCATTACGCCTCTCGGCGACGCCATGCGGGTGATTGGCCGCGGGCTGAAGTCGGGCCTGGCGCGAGATATCGTGCTTTCGTCGGCGCAGATCGCACAGCTCGTCCTGCCGCCCGCGGAGCCGTCTTTCGAGGGGGATGCCCGCCTGTTCAGACTTGGCGTTGAAGCTCAACGGCTGGGCCTCGCCTACGAGTACGACCCGTTCTTCTCGTTGTCCATCGCTCGCGTCGACCCGCTCCCTCATCAGCTGGAAGCGGTCTACGAGTACTTCCTGAAGCTGCCGCGTATCCGCTTCCTGCTGGCCGACGATCCAGGCGCTGGCAAGACGATCATGGCGGGCCTCCTCCTCAAGGAAATGAAGGCTCGAGGCCTGGTCAGGCGGACACTCATCGTGGCTCCAGCCAACTTAACCTTTCAGTGGCAGCGCGAACTCAAAGACAAGTTCAGTGAGTCGTTCGAGGTGATGCGCGGCGACATCCTCCGCGCGAACTACGGCCAGAATCCGTGGCAGGAGCGAGCCCAGGTCGTGACCTCCGTCTCGTGGGTGTCTCGCGTCGAAGATGCGCGCGACAGCCTCCTCCGTTCCCGATGGGACCTGATCATCGTCGACGAGGCCCACAAGATGGCCGCCTACGCCGACGACCGGAAGACGCTGGCGTACAAGCTGGGCGAGTCGCTCTCGGGGTTGACCGACCACTACTTGCTGATGACGGCCACACCTCACAAGGGCGACGCCAAGAACTTCTGCCTGTTCCTGTCGTTGTTGGACCGCGACGTCTACGGCAGCGTGGAGAGCCTCGAAGAGGCGATGCGCCGAAACTCTGCCCCGTTCTATCTGCGCCGAACCAAGGAAGCGCTGGTCTCGTTCCCGGACCCGCAAACCGGTGTCGTTCACAAGCTCTTCACGAAGCGTGAGGTCAGGACTGCAGCCTTCGAGTTGGACGGCCCCGAGCTCGATTTCTACGACGCCCTCTCCCATTACGTGCAGGACCAGTCCATTCTTGCGGCGCAGGACGACTCAGCTCGCGGGCGCGCGGTGGGTTTCACAATGGCCATGCTCCAGCGGCGCATGGCGTCGACGGTCTACGCGGTGCGCCGGACGCTGGAGCGGATGCAGGCCAAGCGTGAACAGATCCTCACCGATCCGGAGAAGTTCAGACACGACCAGATCGAGCGGCGGCTGCCCGACGACTTTGAAGACCTGACCGAAGAAGAGCAGCAGGAGATCATCGCCCAGCTCGAAGACGTCGTGGCGTCCTACAACCCGGAGGACCTCCGGGCGGAGGTCGCCCAACTGACGGCCTTGATCGATCGCGCCAAACGGCTCGAGCAGCGGCAAGGGGAATCGAAGCTCGTCCGGCTCAAGGCTATTCTCACCGAGCAGGGCGTGTTCTCCGACCCGAAGACGAAGCTCCTGGTCTTTACCGAGCACAAGGACTCCCTCGACTTCCTGGTTGGTGATGGCGAGGGCGGCCGGCCGCTGGGCAGGCTGCGCGAATGGGGACTCTCGGTCACCCAGATACACGGCGGCATGAAGATCGGCGATCGGGATGCGGTCGGCTCGCGCATCTGGGCTGAGCGAGAATTCCGCGAGCATGCGCAAGTGATGGTGGCGACCGAGGCCGCTGGCGAGGGCATCAACTTGCAGTTCTGCTGGTTGATGGTGAACTTCGACATCCCGTGGAACCCTGTCCGTCTGGAACAGCGGGTCGGCCGCATCCACCGGTACGGCCAGGAGCACGACTGCCTGATCTTCAACTTCGTCGCGGCCAACACGCGTGAGGGCCGGGTCCTCGAGAAGCTCCTGAGCCGTCTCGCGGAGATCCGGCGCGAGCTGGGCACCGACCAGGTATTCGACGTGGTGGGGGAGGTGTTCCCCTCGAACCTGCTGGAGCGGCTCTTCCGGGAACTCTACGCGCGCCGGCTCGACCTGCCCGGCATCGAAGAGCGCATCGTTCGGGAGGTCAACCCGCAACGGTTCCGGGCGATTACCGAATCGGCCCTCGAGGGACTGGCCAGGCGAAGCCTCAACCTGTCGGCCATCGTCGGCAAGTCCGTCGAGGCGCGTGAACGTCGCCTGGTGCCCGAAGTCATCGAACAGTTCTTCGTGGACGCCGCGCCGGAAGTCGGCGTGCACCCCAAGGCGGTGGCGCGAGACCAGCACGTCTATCGGATCGGTCGCGTGCCTCGCACGCTCCTGCCTGTCGGAGATCGCCTCGAGGCCAAGCACGGCCGGCTCGCCCGCGAATACGGGCGCGTCGTCTTTGACAAGGCGCTGCTGAAGCAGGACGCCACGTTGGAGTGGGTGACGCCTGGGCATCCATTGTTCGAAGTGGTTCGTGAGGATCTCGCGGCCCGCGTTGAAGAGCATCTCAAACGCGGCGCTGTGTTTCTCGACCTTCACCGGAGCTCCGCGAGCATCCTTGATGTGTTCGCTGCCTCGATCAAGGACGGCCGGGGTCAGCCGATCCACCGTCGCTTGTTCGCTGTCGAGTCATCGACGGACGCGCAGATGGCAATCCGCCAGCCAACAATCCTCCTGGATGTGACCCCTTCGCCGCGAAGTGCTCAAGGACCGGTTCCGGTGGCTCCACTTCCTGACCGTCGTCTGGTGGAGACGTTTCTCTACACCGAAGCTCTCCAGCCGTGGCTCGCGCAGTCGGCGAGCGACCGGGCTCGCGAGGTCGATCGTGTGGCCGAACATGTGCGCATCAGTCTGGACGCACTCATCGACCGCCAGAATCTACAACTGGCCGACCTCTGTAATCGACAGGTCGAGGGCCAGACCGTTGCCGGCCTGGACGGCCTGATCGCGCAGGCGGAGCAGCATCTAGATGAACTGAACAACCGGCGTGACGTGCGACTCCGGGATCTCGACATGGAACGCCACGTCACCGTTGGCGACATTACCCATATCGGCAGAGCGTGGATCATCCCCCATCCGGAGCGGGCGACGTCGGGGTTCAGTCCGATGGTGCGTGATGACGATGTGGAGCAGATAGCCGTTCAGGTCGCCCGGGACTATGAGGTAGCCCGTGGCTGGCAGGTTGAAGACGTCCAGGCCGAGAATCGAGGATTCGATCTCATCACGCGGCTGCCCCATCCCGAGGACGCAAAGACATTCACTGACGTGCGGTTCATCGAGGTGAAGGGGCGCGCCGGCGTTGGCGAGATTGCGTTGACGCAGAACGAATACCGGACCGCCGAACGCCTCAAGCGCGAGTATTGGCTCTACGCCGTGTTCAACTGCGCGAGCACCCCCGAGCTGAACACCGTTCAGGACCCTGCCCGTCTGGGCTGGCGACCTGTGACGGCCGTCGAGCACTACTCGGTCAAACCTGACGCCATTCTCGCCGCCCGAGAGGCATGAAGAACCCCATGGCCAACCCCAGCGACCTGTGGCTTCCGGCGTTCTTCGACGCGGTGCGGGCTCCAGATTCTGCAGAGGCACTGAGGGCGGCGTCCGCCAACGCGCAGCTCGCCCAGTGGACACGTCTCCTGACCACCGTTGTCGTGAACTCGTGCGCGAAGGTAGGGTGGTCCGCTGCGGCCAAGGGGCACAAGCTGGAACGATTGCCTCAGGTTGGCCAGGAGTATCTCGGCATCGACGTAATGGCCTTCGCCGCGCCCGTCGAGGATGCGGATCCCACCGCGGGTGAATCGCTCGTCCGGCGTCCGACTCGGTGGCCATTTCCCGTGGCGGTCTTCGAACTCGAGAACAGCCGAGACGATGACCGCGTGGCGTACTCGCTGTGGAAGGTGTTGTCCGTGAGGGCTCCGTTGCGGGTGGTCTTCGCCTATCGCGCCGACTGGGAATTGGGGCGCGCGCTGGTGCATGGCCTTGGCGAGGCCGTGGTGGAGTCCATGCCGATTCCCGACCGCGCCAGTATAGGGGGCGAGACGCTGGTGCTGCTGGGAAGCCGAGGCGAGGGCGAGACGTTCCCGCACGGGTTCTTCAAGGTCTGGCGGTTGGACGCAGGCGTCGGGACGTTCCGGAAGGTGCCCTGACTGCTTTCCGGACTTGTTTTTGTCAGAAATAGGAGTATATTTTTCTGACAAAACATCCATGGGAAGTCACCCTCACTCCATTGATAGTCAGATACTTCGGCGGTTCACAGCCAGCCGGGGTGATCGTGTCTTCACCGCAGGCGACTTCCTCGACCTCGGGAGCCGCAACACCGTGGATGCCGCGCTTTCCCGTCACGCCCGAGCCGGCAGAATCCGAAAGCTGGCGAGGGGGCTCTACGACCTTCCCAAACGCGACCCGCAGTTGGGCCACCTCATGCCCTCCGTGGAGCTCGTCGCTGAGGCGCTGCGCGGACGCGATGCGGTACGTCTGCAACCTTCGGGCGCGTACGCCGCTAACCGGCTGGGGCTGTCGGATCAGGTTCCCATGAAAGTACTGTTTCTCACCGATGGGACGCCGCGCCGAGTCCGGATCGGCAATCTCCAAATCATCATCCGGCAGACCACGCCGCGGAACATGGCGACGGCCGGCCGAATCAGCGGACTTGTCATCCAGGCGCTTCGTTATCTCGGTCAGCGTCATGTCGATGACCGGGTTGTCACCACCCTCCGCCGGAGGCTCTCGGATGCCGACAAGCGTCAGCTTCTGAAGGACATTCGCTTCGCCCCGGTCTGGGTCGCCAACATCATGCGGGTGCTCGCCGAATGAACCAATACCCCAGGAGGCTCATCGAAGTCGATCTGCCGATCAAGCGGATTTCGGCGCATGCCCGCCGTGAGAAGTCCATCCGGCACGGCCACATCTCGACGCTCCATATCTGGTGGGCGAGGAGACCCCTGGCTGCGTGCCGAGCCGTGATTCTGGCCTCGCTGTGGCCGGACCCCGCGCCCGGCCCCGCCGACGCGCCATGTCCGCCGGCGTTCCTGGATGCCGCTCGCACGCGGATGACTGAATGGGCGCTGAAGCACGCTGAGAAGGCGAGCAAAGAATCGTTTCCTCGTCTAATGGCCATCCAAGCCAATCCGAATGTGCTGGTCGAGAGACCGCTGGAACTCCGGAATGCCCTGCTGGACTTCATCGCCGACTTCGCCAATTGGGACAACTCGACCGACAAGGACTTCCTCGACACCTCGCGTGCCCTTGTCCAGGCCGCGCACGAAGCCCTCGGTGGGGCGGAGGGCACACGGCCTCTTGTGGTAGATCCGTTCGCCGGTGGAGGTGCGATCCCACTGGAAGCGCTGCGGGTCGGTGCGGATGCGTTCGCCAGTGACCTCAACCCTGTAGCGGTCTTGCTCAACAAGGTCGTCCTCGAGTACATCCCGAAGTACGGGCAGCAGTTGGCCGACGAAGTTCGCAAGTGGGGTGAGTGGATCAAGCAGGAGGCCGAAAAGGAACTCGCCGAGTTCTACCCGAAGGATGCCGATGGTGCGACGCCCGTCGCGTACCTCTGGGCGCGCACGGTTAGGTGCGAAGGTCCAGGATGCGGCGCAGAGGTCCCACTTGTCCGCTCGCTCTGGCTCTCCAAGAAGACCAACCGGCCCGTTGCCCTGCAACTCGTGCCCCGGCCCAGAGCGAAGCGAGTCGACTTCGAGATCATAGTCAAGCAACGCGGTGCCTGGGTAGGCCAGAACGATCCGAAAACCAGGATAGAAGACCCGAGGTTTGAGGGCACTGTGAAGCGCGGCTCGGCGACCTGCCGCTGCTGTGGTTACACGACCCCAGTTGCGCGAGTGCGCGAGCAGTTGAAGGGACGGCGCGGTGGGTCTCGCGATAGTCGAATGTTCGCGGTATCCACAACTCGGCCAGGTGAGCAGGGTCGCTACTATCGGTTGCCAACCGACAGAGACCTCAAGGCTGTGCGGGCCGCTGCCATTGAACTTGAACGTCGGGCGGAGAACCACAAAGGCGACCTCAGTCTGGTTCCAGACGAGAAACTGGACTTGCGCGGCATACGCCACACCTGGGCAATGATCTACGGTCTGGAGCGCTGGGGTGACTACTTTACCCAACGCCAGTTACTCGCGCTCACTACCTACATTTCGTTGGTGAAGAAGCTGGGACTGGAGATCAAGAAGCTGCCGACCGATGGAATGGGTCCAGCGATACAGACGGTTCTCGGTCTAGCCGTCAGTCGCTGGTCCGACATCTGCAATGCCCTCTGTCGCTGGGAGTCCACAAAGACACAGGTGCGGAACCTGTTCGGGAGACAGGCAGTGCCGATGATTTGGGACTTTGCAGAGCCGCACATCTTCTCCAATGCCGCCGGGAACTACGACGTCACATTGAACACGATGCTTGATGTAGTCGGGCAACAAGCGGCTATATCGACAACCGGCACAGCGCAACAGGCATCGGCCGCCGAGCACCCTCTGCCGGCTGATTGTGCCGACGCGTTGTTCACCGATCCACCCTACTACGATGCGGTTCCCTACGCTTACCTCGCGGATTTCTTCCACGTCTGGCTCCGTCGGAGCGTCGGCGGGGTTCACCACGAATTGTTCAAGGAAGCATCGGTTCCAAAGGACGCCGAAATCGTTGTGGACCGTCCGCACGAATTGAGCAGTTCGACACACGACATTGCCTTCTACGAACGCGAGTTGACGAGGGCGTTCGCCGAAGGGCGCCGCATCGCGAAACCCAACGCGCTCGGCACGATCGTCTTTGCCAGCAAGACCACGGCGAGCTGGGAGGCCATCTTGAAAGCTGTCGTTGACGCCGGCTGGGTTATCGGGGCGTCTTGGCCAATCGACACGGAGCTGGAGAACCGTGTTTCAGCCCAAGGGCAAGCGCGGCTCGCCTCCTCCGTCCACCTTGTGTGCCGTCCGCGCGAAAGCCCGGACGGCACTGTTCGTACCGGTGAGATCGGGGACTGGCGCGATGTGCTGGCAGAGTTGCCTCTTCGTATCCACGACTGGATGCCGCGTCTTGCCGCAGAAGGCGTCGTGGGCGCGGACGCCATCTTCGCTTGTCTCGGCCCGGCTCTTGAGGTGTTTTCCCGTTACTCTCGCGTTGAGAAGGCCAGCGGCGAAGCTGTTGCGCTCAAGGAGTATCTCGAACAAGTCTGGGCCGTCGTATCAACCGAGGCCTTGTCGATGATCTTCGACGATGCCGACGCCGCGGGACTGGAACCCGATGCCCGACTCACGGCTATGTGGCTGTGGACGGTTGGCTCGGGAAAGGCGTCCGCGGGACAGAACCGAGAGAAGAACGAAGAAGTCGATCGGGAGGATGGCACGGACGACGATCACAATGACCATGATGATGAAGATGATGATCAGGATGGTGGCGACAAGAAGAAGGTAGCCGTGAAGGGGTTCGCCCTGGAGTTCGACGCGGCTCGGAAGATTGCCCAGGGTCTCGGCATCCATCTCGACCGGTCACCATCGATCGTCGAGGTGAAGGCCGATACGGCTCGTCTGCTGCCGGTCGTCGAGCGCACTCCCTACCTGTTCGGCAAGGAC
Source organism: uncultured Vicinamibacterales bacterium (assembly GCA_964372095.1). Taxonomy (GTDB): domain Bacteria; phylum Acidobacteriota; class Vicinamibacteria; order Vicinamibacterales; family JAKQTR01; genus CAYJPV01. Next base: position 257,357 of record CAYJPV010000004.1, read on the forward strand.
GTAGCCCCCGGCGGGGCGAGCCCCGCCAGGCCAAAGCGGACCAAGCAGCGCAAGCTGTTTGAGGAGTTGGAGGCGGTCGAGGCGGCCGTGGGTGGCGCCGGCGGCGCGGCCAGCGTCACCCTTCGCCCTCGACCTGGTCAGACCGCCCTGGACAGGGTTCATCAGTCGATGATTCTCTTCGGGGCTAACCGAGGCGAGGCACTGAAGCAGTTCCTGGTGGATGATGGCGTTGGGCGCGACGCCAGGTTCTGGAAACTCGCCCAGGCCTTGTCGGCGCTCTACCCCAGCAGCGCCGAAGAGAAGCGGTGGGTGGACGGGGTCCTCTCGCGCAAGAAGGGGATGGGATTCTGATGGATCCGACGGCGCTCCTCTTGTCTCTGTTAGCTTTGCCCCGCGAATGCGAGTGGGTGGAGTTCAAGCACAACAACGACGACCCCGAGAGGATCGGTGAATACGTCTCGGCGCTCTCCAATTCGGCGGCCCTATTGGGTCAGGAGGCGGCTTACCTCGTCTGGGGCGTTGATGACGTCACCAGGCAGCCCGTCGGCACCAGTGCCCGCCCTCTCGACCGTAAGGTCGGAAACGAGGAACTCGAGAACTGGCTTGCCCATAACACCACTCCGCGAATTCACTCCCGGTTCGTCGAGTGGGACCTCGCCGGGCAGACGATGGTCCTGCTGCGCATCGAACCCGCTTGGGGCATGCCCGTGGCATTCAAAGGGACGGAGTGGATCCGGATTGGCAGCCTCAACGCCAGACTGAAGGCGCATCCCGGAAGAGAACGGGACCTCTGGGCTGTGCTGTCTGGCCGGTGCTTCGAGCAGGGGGTCGCCGAGGTTTCGGTTTCTGGAGACCAGCTCCTGGCGAGCCTTGACTATCCGAAGTACTTCGAACTGTCAGAGACTCCGTTGCCGGCCAATCGGGCCGGCATCTTCGAACGCCTCGTTCAGGACCGGCTGATCGTCGTCGCGGGCAACGAAACATTCTCGATCACCAATCTCGGTGCGATCTTGTTTGCACGCGGACTGTCCCACTTCCCCACGCTGTCTCGGAAGGCGATGCGGGTCGTGAAGTACCGCGGGCTTTCGAGGACCGAGACGGAACACGAGAAGCTGATTCAGGGTGGCTACGCGTCGAGCTTCGAGGCCATCACGGAATACGTCAATGACCTCTGCCCAAGCAACGAGGTGCTCGAGCGTGCGTTGCGGCGAGAGATGAGGATGTACCCGCGGCGGGCGATTCGCGAGCTGGTAGCAAACGCGTTGATCCATCAGGACTTCTCGATCTCGGGAACGGGACCCATGGTGGAGGTCTTTGACGACCGTCTGGAAATCAGCAACCCCGGCCTTCCTTTGATTGAACCGCTGAGGTTCATCGATCATTCGCCACGCTCTCGGAACGAGATACTGGCTGACCTGATGCGGCGTCTGGGTATCTGCGAAGAGCGTGGCAGCGGCTTTGACAAGGTCGTCACGGCCGTTGAACTGTACCAACTTCCCGCACCGGACGTCCGGACCGACTCAACGCATACCAGGGTCGTGTTGTTCGCCCACAAGGCATTGGGGGACATGGACAAGGGCGACCGAATGCGGGCCTGCTATCAGCACTCGTGCCTGCTGTACGTGTCGAACCGGGTCATGACGAACTCGACGCTTCGCGAACGTTTTGGCCTTGAGGAATCCGGATATCCGACGGCCTCTCGTATCATTCGGGAGACCATCGCTGGCGGCCTCGTCAAGCCTGAGGATCCGGCAAACCAGTCACGCAAACACGCGCGGTACGTTCCGTTCTGGGCATAGAGGCCTTATGTGCTGGTTATGTGCGCGACGGACGGTCTGGAACCGGATCTGCCTGTCGGCGGATCCGATAAACGGCCTGTAATGAGCTATTTACTGAAGTCGTTCTTATATGTGCGTCATGTGCTTGACGCATTCTGTGGGCACCGGGGCACCGAGGTGCGTTATGCGCGTTATGAACGGAATATGAGCGCTCATATCGCGCATTTCCCGTCTCAGGCCACCAGGTCTCTCTGTGCCGGTTATGTGCACGGCGAGTGGTTCCGAGGCGATCACGCAGGTGGACAATTCAGGCAAGTGACATGTAGTCAGCCATTTACGGCGTTGGACCCTATATGTGCGTCATGTGCTTGACGCTCCGGTCATTGGCAGGTGAGGTGGTCTCATGGCTCGGATGAAACCTTGGTACCAGGTCGTCACGCCCCGCGAGGACCTGCGTGAGAATCGGCCACTCGACGCGTCCGAGTTCGCGGTACACCTCGACCACATACGTGAGGGGCGTGCACCGGAGGACTACAAGGACCCGCGTCGGTTCTTTGCCCGAACCCACTTCACGACGAGCCTGATCGACCTCGCCTCTCAGGTGCTTCGGCGCCTGTCGGGCATCCAGGTCGAGACGTCCGCCGTCTTCAACATGGCGACGCAGTTTGGTGGAGGCAAGACGCACGCGCTGGCCGCCCTCTACCATCTGGCGAAGCATGGCGACGAGGCGAAGCTCTGGCGGGGCGTCGACGGCATCCTCACCAAGGCCGGCATCTCCTCGGTGCCCAAGGCGTCGGTCGCCGCGTTTGTCGGAACCGAATTCGACCCACTCACCGGCCGCGGCGAGGATGGAGAACCGGCCCGCCGGACGCCTTGGGGCGAGATCGCCTGGCAGCTCGGCGGCGCGTCCTCATTTGCCGTTGTCGAGCAACACGATCGGCAGAACGTCGCACCTGGCGGCGATGTCATCCGGAAGATGCTCCCAGCGGGGCCTTCGCTCATCCTGATGGACGAACTCCTGAACTTCGTCTCTCGCGGCCGCGAGCGCGGCGTCCGAGCGCCGCTGTTCGACTTTATGCAGAACCTCTCCGAGACGGCACGGGCGCAAGACAGCCGTCTGGTGATCTGCGTCTCGATCCCGAAGTCACTCGTTACCGAGATGACGCCGGAGGACCAGGAAGATTACACCCGCCTCAAGAACATGCTCGATCGCCTGGGTAAGGCCGTCCTCATGTCCGCGGACACGGAGATGGCCGAGATCATCCGAAGGCGGCTCTTCGAATGGGAGGGGCTTCCTGCCGACGCCAACGCGACGATTCAGGCGTACGCCGACTGGGTGGCCGACAACAAGGATGCCCTGGTGGGTCTGAGTCCGGAGACCGCCGCCGCGCAGTTTCGCTCGTGTTACCCGTTCCATCCCGCGTTGCTGTCGGTGTTCGAGCGCAAGTGGCAGTCCCTGCCGAGATTCCAACGGACCCGAGGCGTCCTCAGGCTGCTGGCGCTGTGGGTGTCTTGGGCCTGGCGCGAGGAACAGCGCAAAGCGACGCGCTCCCCACTCATCGAACTCGGCTCTGCGCCGCTCGAGGATCCGCAGTTCCGTGCCGCGTTGTTCGAACAGATGGGCACGAACGACCTTGAGGGCCCACTGACGGCAGACATCGCCGGCAGGCCAGACTCGCACGCCATCAGGCTGGACCGCCAGGCCACGGACGAGACCAAGCGACTGGGACTGCACCAGAAGGCCGCCACGATCATCCTCTTCGAGAGCAACGGCGGCCAATTGCGGACTGAGGCGGCCATCGGCGAGATCAAGGCGGCTATCGGTCGTCCGGAGGCCAACCTCGCGATGGTCGATCCCGTCCTGGAAGGCCTGGTCGATTCCTGTTACTACCTTGCTGCAGACCGCAACCGCTACCGTGTGAGTCTGACGCCGCAGCTGAACAAGGTCATCGCCGAACGGAAGGCCGGCGTGTCAGAGAAGGCGATCGACGAACGGGTCCGGAAGGAGATCCAGACCTGCTTCCAGGCTGGTCCGAAGGACCTGGATTTCGAGCGACGGTTCTTTCCAGCCAAAACCATCGACGTGTCTGACCGGCCTGTGCTGACGCTCGTGGTGCTCGGCCCTGACCAGACCGCTGATGTGCCTGGTGTGAGAGGGCTCGTCGAGAGCATCGTACGGGAATGCGGCAACGCCGGCCGCACGTTCAAGGCGGCCCTGCTATTCGCCCTGGCCGACTCGTCGGCGTCCATGGTGGAGCAGGCCCGCGAGTTGCTGGCCTGGGAAGACATCGAGGACGACCACGAAACCGTCGCCCGCCTGGACGATGGGCAGAAGCGCCAACTCAGGCAGAAGCTCGAGCGGGCAAAGACCGACCTGAAGGAGTCCGTCTGGCGGTCCTACAGGCGCGTGCTCCTGCTCGGAAGAGACAACGTCGTGCGTGAGAGCGACCTTGGGAGCGTCACGTCCAGCAGTGCGGAGTCGATGGTCGATCTGATCCTGCGTCACTTCCTGCAGAGCGACGACATTACGAAGGCCGTCGGGGCGAATCAACTCGTCAGATACTGGCCGGCCGCGCTCACGGAGTGGTCCACCAAGGCCGTCCGCGATGCGTTCTACGCGTCGCCGCTTCTGCCTCGCCTGCTGAAGGGGGATGTCATTCGGCGAACCGTGTCTGACGGCGTCTCCCAGAAGGTGTTCGGGTATGCCCGCCGTAACACTGACGGCCAGCTCAAGCTAGAGCGGTTTGGTGAGAGCCTGGCCGAGATGGAGGTCGAACTCTCCGAGGACGTCTTCCTGTTGAAGGCGGCCGACGCCCAGAAGCTGCTGGAACCCCCGCGGGTGGCAGCCCTCACGATCCGTCCGGCGACGATTCAGGTCAAGCCGGGCGAGACCGTCGCGTTCACCGCCGAGGTTGCCGACCAGTACGGCCAGCCGTTCCCGGTGGCCGACGTGGAATGGACTGCATCTGGCGGAAGCGTCGACGGGACGGGTCGGTTCGTGGCGGGCGCTGATGGAGGGTACTTCAACGTCCACGCCGTTGCTGGCGCCGTCGAGGCGTCCGCCGACGTGCGCGTCGTTGTTGTGGGCTCCGATCCGGTCCTCCCCCCGGCAGCGCCGGGCGTCCTCCGCTGGTCCGGCACCGTGCCGCCCCAGAAGTGGATGAACTTCTACACCAAGGTCGTCAGCCGTTTCGCCTCCGCGCCCAGCCTGAAACTCACGGTGACCTTCGAGGTGCCCGTGTCTCCCGATCAAACGAAGTCGAAGACCGACGAGACGAAGACGGCGCTGCGGGAGTTGGGGTTGTCGGATGAGGTGATGTGAGTGCGACGGCTCGCCTGTTCGTCCCTGAGGCCGCTCCAGCGAGGCGGCATCCATGCCGAGGGCGCCCGGAACTGGCTGCATCAGAGTACCGGTGCGCCACCACGATGCCCTCTCTCCTCTGAGCCCGCTGCGCCGTTCCGCCAGTGCTACCCTCGGGATGAGGCACTACGGCGCTTCATCTGGTATTGAACCCCAGTTACCTGCCGACGGTACAGCAGCATCTGCGTGCTCACGCCGTAGAGTTGCGCGGCAGCGCTCACTTCTAGCCCCTGCCGTTCGATGAAGAGGAGAGCCGGCCGCGGCAGCAAGAGACAGCCGGCAAGCCAATTGGCCTCGTCTTCCTGCTGGCGGTCGTAGGTGTGCAACATTAATGCACCGTCTTCGGTGATGTCGATCCGACCGGGTCGATGTCCGATCACCAAGTGGGCGAGTTCGTGCATCAGGTTGCTCGCCGAACGGCCGGCCGAGTGGGCCGAGTTCAAGATGATCACGCTCTTCAGGCCGTCCGCGAGCGTCACCGCGGACCAACTGTTCGCACCCTCTCCCCGCAACACCTGAAGGACTCCCGCATCCAATCCAGGAACCTCTTCGACAGAATGCACCTCGACTCCGATCGACGTCGCAAGAACGGATGGGTCAAGCGGATCCGTGGCGCAGAGCTGGAGCGATCGACGTTGCTGCAACGCGACGGTCTCGCACCATGTCTTGAAGCCTCGAGAAAACACTGGAGAGGTCAGCCTTCGTTTTCGCTGACCATCCAGGCACGATGAGCAGCCAAGACCATTTGAGCCAGCGCCTGCGCGGTTGCCTGAGTGAGGGTCGCGTCTTTTCTGAAGTGTACAGCGACGCGCGGCATGGATGGCGCAACCGGCTTCATGCCAAGCACTTGGCCGGGATCGACATTCAGCCACTTACAGATCTTCGTGAAGGTCTCCAGGTCTGGCAGATAGCCACGCTCTACGCGTGAGAGTGTGGCGGGGCTGACTCCGACCACCTTCGCCGCAGCGCGGACACCAACCTCACCGCGCTTCTCAGTCGCCAAGCGGCCGAGCGTTTCCAGAGAGATTTTGGACATTGTGTGTCACAAGTAAGACGCAGATTGACAAGTAAGCCAGACGGGCCGTATACTGTCTTACGTCTGAGACAGTATCGCACGTCTCGGACGGTCGCGTCAAACGCGCCTCCGCGACGTCGACCGAGCGAGGCGTCGAAAACAGCAGGAGAAGCCAAGAATGCCAGGACATCACGAAACAGTCACCATTCACGTCGATCAGCGCCGGCTCGAATCGCCGAATCCGACGACCGGCGCTGACCTCTATGCCCTCGGCGCTGTGGAGCCAGGATCCGTGCTCTACCGCGACGCGACTGGGCCTGACGAAGATGAGCCCATCAGGAACGGTCCCGATGAGGTCCGGCTGAAGAACGGTGACCACTTCCACACCGCTCCGCACAAGACCTATACGGTCTATGTAAACGGCCAGCCGAAGGTCGCGACGACGAAGACGGTGACATTCAGCACACTCGTTGAACTCGCGTTTCCCACCCCGCCCACGGGCGCGAACATTCTGTACACAATCTCGTACGAAGATGGCCCTTCCGCCAACCCGGAGGGAGCGTTGCAGACCGGCGGATCCGTCAAGGTCAAGAATGGGATGATCTTCAATGTCACAGCGACCGATCAGTCATAGCACGGACCTCAAGCGTTTGCGGAACGAGGGCTATGACCTTGAGATTCATTCCGGATTCCTGCTGGTGCGCGACGTTCCGTACGTCAACTCGCGCAAGGAAATAAGGCTCGGAGTGCTCGTCGCGAAGCTGGTCCTCGCAGATGATGTGACCACGCGCCCCGATGATCATGTGATGTACTTCGCTGGGGAATACCCCTGCACAGAGGATGGGGCCGAAATCGCGAAGATACGGCACCAGACCGGAGAACGCACGCTGGCCGAAGGCGTGACGGTACACCATTCCTTCTCCGCCAGGCCCCAGCCCACTGGTTACTACGATGACTACTACGCGAAGGTGAGGGCGTACGTCGACATCCTCTCGGGTCCAGCATGGCGAATCGACCCCAGATCAACCGCGAAGACGTTCCCGCTAATTGAACCCGAGGACGACAGCGATGAGCCGTTCAATTACATCGACACGGCGTCCAGCAGGGCTGAGATCGTGGCTGTTGCCCGGAAACTGACCCTTGAGCAAGTTGCAATCGTTGGCTTGGGCGGTACGGGGTCCTACGTCCTGGACCTGGTCGCCAAGACTCCGGTCAGGCGAATCCATCTGTATGACGACGACACGTTCCTGCAGCACAATGCGTTTCGGTCGCCCGGCGCGCCAACCGGCGACGAACTGAGGGCGAGGCAGCCGAAGGCGATCTACTTCAAGAACCTCTACTCCCGAATGCACCGCGGCATCTTCGCTCATGCCGTCTCCATCGGATCCGAGAACGTCGCGGAACTGCGCGATATGGACTTCGTGTTCGTTTGTATCGACCAGGGGAGCTCCAAGAAAATGATCCTCGCCACGCTTGAGGAATCGAGGCGGCCGTTCGTGGACGTCGGCATGGGCATCCACGTGACTGACGATGCGCTGGGCGGCATCCTGAGGGTTACGGCGAGTTCCGAGCAGCGAAGGGATCACTTCCGAGGACGCGTCTCCTTCGGTGACCGCTTGGGCGGGGGCGACTACGATCGCAACATCCAAGTCGCCGACCTGAATGCCCTCAATGCGGCGCTTGCCGTCATCAAGTGGAAGAAGTTGTTCGGCTTCTACCGTGACATGAAGTTCGAACACCACAGCCAATTCACCATTGACACCAACCTTCTGGTGAACGAGGACCGCCCGGAATGAGGCCAGACGTAGAGCTGAAGCACGAGTTCGTCGAGTTCATTCCCGAAGAGCTTGACGAGAACACGATCTACGTCTCGATCCGATTTGCGACCGCGACGCACCTCTGCTGTTGCGGGTGTGGCAACAAGGTTGTAACGCCGTTGCGGCCAACAGGTTGGCGCCTTGTGTTTGACGGCAAGACCATCTCCCTCGACCCCTCAATCGGGAACTGGAGTTTCCGGTGCCAGTCGCACTACTGGATTCGGAACGACAGGATCCGCTGGGCGGCTCAGTTGACGAAGAAGGAGATCGAGGCCGGCAGGGCGCAGGCTCGCGGGGCGACGGAGAGGTACTTCGCCACGCACACTAGTGAGATGAACACCGGGCAGCCGCAAACGGCACCAACCAGCGACGCGCTCGCGCGCAGGAACAGACGGTGGTGGCGAAGAGTGAGGATGTGGTGGTCGGAATAGATTCGAGCCCGGGTGTACCCGAAGTACCAATAAGCCCATTTGGGAGGAACTCATGTCGCACAGGCACGCTCCGACAATAGGGAACGATGCGCCCGGTATGGCCGGCCAACGATCGCGCAATGACAACGGTCGACTCCGCGAGAAGCGGGGCGATACCCATGCGGGCACGATCGAACAGCAGTATCACGTTGACCTGGCGTCCGGAGCGACACCCATCTCGACACCGTCCTCAAGCGTGAGGGTGTCGAGTCGCTGAACGACCTGATCAACAAGAAGCAGTAGACTGAGCGAGCGAACGGAAGATTCGGCATCACCGCGGAGCCAGCATCCCGAAAGCAATGTCATCGCGTCCACGGCCACGCGACTGGTCCTCAGGAGCCGATGGCCGGTGTTTGCAGGAGCAACTGGTCCTGCCGACGCTAGTCTCCATCAACACCGGTTGGATGTTGTCCCGTCGCTCGTCTCCAATATGTCTCCACGACCGAGGGAGAACCCTGAGGACTGCGGGGGACTGCTGTGCACAACTCGACGCCTGTAACTGCCTGAAACTCGCACCCTTAGAGCCAGAAGTCGCGCGCCATCAACCACTTAGAGAAACGCGTGATTAGGGTTCGAATCCCTCTCTCTCCGCCAGCTCACGCCATAAGTCCTTATTCCATATATACTTACGGTCCTTACGCGAGAGGGTAGAATTCCCTCGGCCCCTCGATCCTCGGAATCCCCGCCTGTCAACAACATCTCTCGGTGGCGACGCGTGTTCCGAGACCCGTCTCCACAGTGTCTCCACGATCGTGGCGGGAATCAAGCAACTGAACGGCAGTTCCGAGAGCCGCGCGGCTCAGGTGCACCTACCGCCGGAAGTCTCCCCTTCGTTGACGGGCATTGGTAAACTGCTCATGGCTCTGACGTTGGTCCTTTACCGAGACAGCCCCAAGGTTGAGCCGGCGGCCCCAGACCTGCCCTAACGATCGCGTGCCGTCGAGGGTTTGAGATCCAATCGGACTTGGGCGGCGATTTGCTTTCGGCACGCCCTTGCATCGTGGCCGAAGCATGTGTCAAGCACGCATATCAGACGTCAATGAGCGCCCCTGACACTCCGTCGAATGCGGCATCTCGCGGCGCTCTGGGTGGCGCCGCAGACGAACTTGGCGGCGACTTGCGTGCATCAGTCGCCGCATGGGTTGTGTCGTTCGGCTTGGCCGGTCGCCCGCTGCCAGTTGGGGAGTTGCCGCAAGATCAATCATCTATCCCTGTCGCTGTTCGACTCGAGTCAGACGCGCCCGTCGATGACATTCAGGTTGATCTCCGTGGGGGCGGCCGCGTGTTTGTCCAGGTGAAGTCCGGCGTCTCCGTTAGCGAGTCGGATCCGACCTTCGCGTCGGTTCTCCGGCAGTTTTCGGTTGCTGTCAAAGAGCTGCACCTCGACATCGGTCGCGACCGACTCGTTCTGGCTGTTGCGAGGCAGACGGGGCCGCTCGGCTCTCTGTTCCTTGCTTGGCAGCGTTCCAAGACTTCCTTCGCGGGACAGCCGACCGGACGGGAGCAGAAGGTGCTGGCGTTAGTCGACGAACTCACTCCGACCTTGAGCGCGCCGGAACACGAAGTGCTACGGAGGGTTGCCTGCGGCGTCGAGTTCACTACGAATAGCGAGGTCGCAGCGCAATCGGTGCTCGCTTCTGCCGTGGTAGCGCCGAGCGATGTCGTACGGGCGTTCCGGGAGCTAAAGGCCATTTCCCGAGACCTCGCCAAGCACCGACTAGGACTTCGTATCGAAGAGTGGGCCGAGCGACTGGCCCGCAGCAAGATCGGCTTGACGTGTGATCCCAACGGCTCGGAGGCCGCTCGCGGGGAGGCACGGCGACGGGCTGTCCGAAGGTACCGGGCGGATCTTGTTCGGCAGGCCATCACTCTAGACCTCCGGCCGCTGGGCGCAGCCGTCGCCCCAATCAGGCACCGGCTGGGTGGTTTCAGGGTGCAGGAGGTAAACAGGTCATCAAAGTCGTCTCGCGACGAACGTGCGCTTGAGGTTGTCGCGAGACGTCGGGGACGCATTCTCCTGCTGGGGCTGCCCGGCAGCGGCAAGACCACGGCGTTGCGTCATCTCGCTGCTGAGTGGGCGCGTGATCTTGACGATCCGATTCCGGTCCTCGTGAGCTTACGCGACGTAGTACGACTCCTCGCTAGCCAACATCCGTTCGATGCGTTCATCCAAGCCGCTCTTCTGAACGTAAGAGCGTTCGACCGACCGCTACTTGCCGAGGAGTTCCGAGCCAGGGCTACCGATGGCCGCCTCGCCTTTCTGCTCGACGCGTTGGACGAGACTCGCGAAGCGCGGTTTCGCGTCGTTCAGGCTACTGAACTTGTCCTACGCGAGCTTCATCGAGATGCTACCGTCGTCTTGACAACACGCGACAGCGGATATGCAGCGGCGTGTTGTCTTTCACGCTATTCCACTGACGGTTTCTCACGGTCTTTCCTGACTTCCTGACGGCGTGTTGTTGTCCGTCTTCACATTCGGCCGAGTCGGCCGTGCGGGTGGATTGCGGATGGGGCGGTGCGCGGATCGCGTTTACCGCGTACGCTCCCGCCAGGACGAGGGCGGGGGCCGGCATCGGCCGGCCCCCCGTCCTGCGCGAGTCCGTCGGGACGCTCGGGTCGCTCGCCAGCGGAGCCCTATCCTTCCCGACGGCGAGGCGCGTCGGTCAGGCCACTTCGGGGAGGGCGGCCTGGAGATGATCCGCGGTGGCGATCTTCGCCTTGGTGATCGCGGCGGCGAGCAGCGTGTGGTGCGCGAGCAGATTGATCTTGCGCGGCAAGCCGGAGGTGGCCTGAATGTACGCGAGCGCGTGAAACCGCGTAATTCTGGACGTCTTGTCGACGGCGGCCGGTGGCCGGCGGGCGTCACTTGGCCGCCCGTCGCTGTTTCTGCTGCGTGTCGGCTTCGCGGCGGCGGTAGCTCTCGCCTTCGATCGCGATGATCTCGGCGTGGTGGGTCAAGCGATCGACGAGGGCGACGGCACAGCCGGCGTTGGGAAAGACACTGTCCCAGTGCTTGAAGGCGAGGTTCGTGGTCAGCACGACGGACTTCTGCTCGTAGCGCCGGCTCACGACCTGGTAGAGCAAGTCGGCGGCCCGGGCGTCGTAGGACAGATAGCCAATCTCGTCGATCGCGAGCAGGGTTGGGCGGGCATAGTGCCGCAGGCGGCGCTCCAGCGCGCGTGACGTCTCCTGGCCGTTGAGGTCGAGGAGCAGTTCGGAGGCGGTGACAAAGAGGCCGGCGTGGCCGGCGAGCACGGCCTGGTGGACGAGGTTCTTGGCGAGCATGGTCTTGCCGAGGCCCTGGGCCCCGACGAGGATCACGTTCTCGCCCTGGGCCAGGAAGTCGAGCGTGAGGACCCGCTCCAGCGTGGGGCGCGGCAGCACCTTGGGCCAGTCCCATTCCCAGTCGGCGAGCGGCTTGAAGCGGCCGAGGCGCGCGCGCTTGAGCCGCCGTTCGACACTGCGGCGCGCGCGGTCCTCGAGTTCGGCGGTGATGACGGCTTCGAGGACCTGCAACGGGCTCCAGCGGTGGCGCGTGGCGCGGGCAATCAGATCATCGACATCGCCCGCGACGCGATGGAGCCCCAGGCGGCGCAGGTTACTCGGCAAGGTCGTCGGGGTTGGGGCCGCGGAGGGCATCGTAGGTCTCCAGCTTGTGCGTGGCCACGGAGAGGTCGCGGACACCCGGGCGGTCCGGGAGGATCACCGGCATCGGGGGGACGCGCGTCCGCTGTCGCCGCCGCGTTTCGAGGATGTGCGCGATGGCGTCGGCCCCGAGGGCCTGTCGCTCCAGCGCGAGCGTCAGGGCGGCGGTGAGCTCGTGCGGGCCGTAGTCGTCGAGCAGGGTCTGCAGCCGGAGCAGATGCGGCCGCAGCGCATCGCCGCGGGCCGCGAGCTGCTCGAAGAGCGTGGTGGTCAGCGGCACGGCGAGTCGCAGCCGGTCGCGGGTCGTGCCGGCCGTCGCCGCGCCGGTGGCGGCGACGAGCCCGGCCACGTGCGCCGGGTCTTCGATCGTCTGGGCGGTGTCATAGCTGCGCGCGTGGCGGGCCAGCTCGTCAGCGCCGTCCACCACGCGGACGACGGTGGCGCTGGCGATCAGGGTGAGCGGGCGGCGGACGTGGGTGTGGGGAATCGAGTAGCGATTCCGGTCGAAGGCGACGTAGGGCTGCTTGCGGGCGCTGACGGCGCGCAGCGCGTCGGTTTCAAACGGATGCGCGGGCAGCGGAAGCAGACGCGCCTGCTCCTCCGCGAAGACGGCGGCGACGGTCCGGTCCCGTTGCTCCGGATGCGGCCGCTGGTGCGCCAGATCATCCCGCCAGCGCCGGAATTGCGCATTCAGGTCGTCGACATCGCGAAACGTCCGGGCCGCAAAGAAGGCATCGCGGAGGTAGCGGATCTGGCGCTCGACCTTGCCCTTTTCATTCCCGCGTCCGGGCGTACAGGGCCGCGGCGCAAAGTGGTAGTGCCCGGCGAGGTCGAGGAGGCGCGGATGAAAGCGGATGGCCGTGCCCTGGCGCTCCAGCACGGCGCTCTTGAGGTTGTCGTACACCAGGGTGCGGGCCGATCCGCCCAGCGCGTCGAAGGCCTCGACATGCCCGCGCAGGAAGCTCTCGAGCGTCTGGTCGAGCGTGAAGAGCGCAAAGATGGCGCGCGAGTACGACAGGACCATGACGAAGCCCGACAGCGGCCGCGTGCCCCGCCCGATGCGGACGGTGCCGAAGCTGCCCCAGTCGACCTGGGCTTCTTCACCAGCCAGGACGGTCAGGCGCCGATAGACGGGCGCGGCGATCTGCGGCCGCAGCAGGCGGACCAGCCGTCGCACTTGCGTCGGCGAGCCGGCATACCCCCGGAGCCGCAGCATTTCGTGGAGCCGCGTCGCCCGCAAGCGCGGGTACTGGGCGAGCGTGTCCCGCAGAAATGGGACGTACGGGTCGAGCCGCGAGGGGCGACAGGCCCCGCGCCGGACGGCGCGCGTGTCGGCCAGGGCCGCGCGCACGGTGTCATGATGGACGGCGAGCTGGGCGGCGATCGTGCCGACTTTCCAGTGTTCGCCGTAGTAGAGGCGCCGAATCTCGGCGTGTTGCGCGGGCGTGATCATCGCGAGTCTCCAGGGACACGCGACGGACCGGCCAGTGCGGTCGGAGGAGCCACCCGCTTTGGCGGCCACAGGCGATACAACGCGCCGCCCCCGGACGGGGGCCGGTCGGCCCGACATCCGTCGTCGTGTCCGCAGGCAGTGTGGGGGATGCGCGGAGGCCCGCGGAAGTCTGATCCCTCACGCGGGCGCGATACGCGCGCTGGTGATCGCGGTGATCAAGCCGCCCCTCGGGACTGCGCCGATGGCGGGCCCGGGCCTCCCGGACCGAGGCGCCGCGCGCGGCCTGCCGACACGCCGCCGAGCAGAAGGCGTGCCCCCGGTCACAGGACGGGCAGATCGCAAACAGGCGGTGACAACGCCGGCAGGTCTTCTGACGAAGGGCGAGGTCCATGCGTCGGAGCTCGAGGCCCCGACTGGACAACCACCCGAAAACGTGGGACAACGGGCGTGACTGGCTCGGACGTCGGAGCCCGGGTCGGTCACGAGGGGCCGGAGTACCAGTCCGGTCCCTCACCCTCGCCAGTCTCTTCAGCCTATCCCAGACCGCCCGTGGACGCTGCCCGACCTGTGGACGCGCCGACGCGCCCACGAGGTCGTTGGAACCGCGCGGCGCGCGGTCCCACAGCGCCCACCGGCCATCACCGGCTTCTCGTGATCAGAAAGACCCAGACCAGACCGTCAGACCGAGACGTGTCCAGAATTACGCACTTTCACGTGAGCGCCTACACCTGAAAGAGGGCCTCCTCGGCGGCGGGCTCGAAGAGCGGGACGGTGGCGCCCGCGAGGGTGAGGCGGTGCGTGAGGTAGGCGGGCAGTTCGTCGCGGGTGAGCGGCGCATGGTGATAGCGGACGACGATGCGTTGGGCGAGCGCCTCGTGGACGGCCATCGTCAGCCGGCGACGCAATTCGGTTTGGCCGAGCAGGAGCAGGCAGAGGCGGTTCTCGGCGTCCATCTGGTAGTTGGTCAGCAACCGGAGATCTTCGAGGACCTCGGCGCGCAGATGATGCGCCTCGTCGACGACGAGGATCGGGCGAATGCGCGCGTCGGTGCAGAGGCGCGACACTTCCGTTTTGATCTGGCGATAGAGGGCGGCGCGGGAGCGCTCGACGGCCAGCCCCATCTCCCAGGAGATGGTTTTGTAGAGATCCATGACGTTGCCGGTCGAGAGCGCGACATAGATCACGCGATAGAGGCCCGTGTGCAAGCGGGTGAGCACGCGGCGACAGGCGCAGGTCTTCCCGCTGCCGCTGTCGCCGGTGACCAGGCCGATCCCGCGCAGGTCGAGCAGGTGCGTCAGCCGGACCTCCAGTTCGCGCGCCGGGCTCGAGAGGAAGAGATCGTCGGGCGCGATCTCGGGGCTGAAGGGATGACCGGTGAGACCGAAGTGTTTGCGGTACATGGTCAGAAGTCCTCATCGAAGCGGCGCAAGGCCAAGCCGGCGGGCGGCGGCGTCGCTGGCGCGGTGGGCGTGAGATTCTTGGTACCGTGGTCGCGGCGGACGAAGCAATTGGCGTAGGCATCGACGGGCTTGGCGATGTCGATCACGCGATCGCGGAAGAGCACGGTGATGCCGCGCGTGGCGCGGACCGGGTCGTAGCGCAAGGTCACGGTTTCTCCGACCAGCGACGCGTCGACTTCGTACACCACGCCCCGCAGACTGACCGTGCGATCCTTCTGCACCTTGCGCTTCTCCTCGAAGAGGAAGAGCTCGTCGAGGTGATCGGGTGGCAGCGCGAGGCCGCCGGCCGTGGCGGCCCACCGCGCGAGCGGCGTCTCGCCCTCGAGCCCGCGATGCGGGGACTCGTGATACTCATCCTCGAGCCACGCCCAGAGGCGGCGATTCAGCGCCTCCAGACTGCGCGTGTCCGCCTCGACGAGTGTGGGCAGGAGCTGGGCCCGCGTGGTCCGAAAAAATCTTTCGATCTTTCCCTTCGCCTGTGGCTGGTACGGTCGGGCGTGGATGAGGGTCACGCCCAGTTTGGCGCAGACCAGGGCCAGGTGCCGCGAGCGATACGCGCTGCCGTGGTCGACGTAGAGTCGCGCGGGTACGCCGCGGCGCTGGATCGCGCGGGCGAAGACCGGCAGAAACGCGGTGACCGCTTCGCTGCGCGCGAAGGCCGCGTGCGGGATGACGCGCGTCGCGTCGTCCAGACAGGCGATCAGATAGGTCTTGTGCCGGCGCCGATCGTCCTCGTCGAGGACACTCGGGCCGTGCATGACATCGCTCATCCAGAGATCGTTGGCGAGCGCAAAGGCAAAGCGGCGGCGGTCCTTCGTGGTCGGGGTCTCCGGGGCGCGCGCCATCAGGCCGTGGCGCGTGAGGAGGCGATGCACCGTGGCCGGGGCCAGGCCGAGGTCGGCCGGAATCAAGCCGCGCTGGCGCGCGGTGGCGATCAGCATCAGCACGCTGAAGGTCGGCGCCTCTTCCTTCAGCGCGCAGAGCGCGTCGGCGACGGCTTGGGGCACCACGCGGGCCCGGCCGACATCTCGCCGCGGCCGGGGCTTGAGCGCATCGAAGCCCCCGCGGCGATAGGCGTAGAGCCACTCGCGCAGCGTCCCCGGCGCGACGCGCCGGCGTGTCGTCCCCGGAATCTCGTACTCCCGGTCGGCCTTCTCGTCGAGCCGGGCATGGAGCGAGCGGTCGCCGGGGCGCACGTCGCGCAGATCGGCGATCAGGCCGTAGCGAAACAACGCCACGGTCTCAGCATGCGTCGCGAAATCGGTCGGTGGCATCGATCCTCCTTGACCGTCAACGGGCGGTCAGGCGGGATCCTCAGCCAGACGGCCCCGTCCGGTCAGCCCCCATCGCGTGTTGGCGGGCCGGCGCGCGGATCGGCTGCCGGATCGGCCGCGGGCCGAATCCGACGGGCGGAGGGAGGAAGACGAGGTGAGACGCCACGCGGCCCCGCAGTGTGACCAGCACCCGATCGGTGCGCCACGCGTGGCCGAGCGTCACCAGCGACGCGTCACCGATCCCCACGCCCGGGAGCAGGCTGGCGGCGATCACCAGCGCGGCCCGGATCAGGGACAACCGACGACGAATCCAGCGGACGGCCGAGGGCAGATCGATGTCGGGGCGCAGCGTATCGGCCGCCGCTTCAATACTGCGCGCCGCGGCGACCAGTGTCACCACGTGTTCGAGATCGTCCAGGTCGCTCGGAAAGCGACTGGCCAGACAGTCCGGAAGCAGGCTGAACGTCTCCTGGGCGCGGGGACAGTAGTAGCGCGCGACCTGCATGCCGGCCGGTGTCTTGCGGGAATAGGTGCCATGCCGCGCGAAGCCACACCCGCCGCGGGGATGCCGCGGACACGTCGACAGACTTGCCTTGGCCCAGGCACGTTGGGCAACATAGGCCTCGCTGGTCAGCGGAGTCTCGTGACGCAGTTGCACCAGCCTGCGCACGCCACGGTGGCCGCCGTGACGAGCACAGCCTCCCTTCCCCGTCGCTGCTCAACCCGACGGCGGGGAAGGTTCTTATCACAACGGGCCCATCGCCCGCTGCGCACATTACGGCCTGCGATCCGCTGATTCCTGAGCGGCCCATTCCGAGAAGAGTAGGCAGAGGGATTGCGGTACTACGTGAGAGCTAACACGGCGTCAACGCTTAAGATGGAGCAGTTCCGGCTACGCCCCTTTCGCACGCCGGAAGACACGCTGCGCCGGATCTTGGAGTCCTTTTCGACGAAGCACCGGCTTCCAGACGATAAGTCGCCAATCTGGGTCAACGAGCGACTGTCCTGGATAGGATCCGCGCTCGAGCGTGACCGCGATCTTGCCGAGACACCCCTGGGTGGAGTTCTCTTAGCGCTTCTCGCTGCGGAACCCACGCGGCATTCATTGCCACGTGGTCGTGCGAACACCTTGAGCGCTGTCGTCGATGGCGTGGTTGAGCGGTGGGAGTTGTCGCAGCGGCAGCTCGTAAGCGAAGTTCAGGTTGGCAGTCTAAAAGGGAGCGAAGCCGCAGCTGGTCTCAAGGAGAGCTTTGCGAAGATCGGTTACGCCATACTGCGCCGCGGTGACGTGGCGGCTCACGACGTCAGAAGCGAACTGGCGGTTTGGCTGCGTAGCCGATGGGCTCTGTCGTCTGGCCAGGCTGACTTGACTGCGCGTGAGATGTTCGCCCTCTGGGATGAAGCGGGCATCTTCATGGCATCTGAAGCGACAGAGACCGTGACTGCTCGGCTGCAACTCCTCGCCGAGATCGGCGCTGCACGTTACGTCGCGAGTTTGGAAGCCGCCGATATTCCGAGCGAAGTCCAGCGATTCGCGACAAGCGAAGTCCTTTTCGAGGTTGCGTCTCTTGCGGCCGGTCTTTCCGAGCACGCGTCAGCGGCGCTGGTGACATTCTGCACCTCACAGGCGCAGGTGAAGTGGGATCTCAAAGCGGCGAAGCACCTTCGTGACGGGGCGGCCCATCTGCAGTCTGCAGTGAACGTTGCCGAGGCGCTCGCCCGAGATGCCCAAGGGGCCCAGGCGGACGACGAGCAATGGGAGGCCGCGAAAGCGATTGCACTTCTACCCGTACCTTTCACGCTGAAGGGAGCCCTGCTCGGGCGATTCGAAGGCTTGCTCGCTGACGAACGGGGTCGCGTCGTTCGAGCCCTGTGCCAAGCTTCAGAGAGGCTATCGATCGACGATCCAGCCGCTACGCTTGAAGCAGTTCGGCAGACTCTGCGTCCGGGCAAGCATTCGCCGAAGCGACGTGCAAAGTTTGTCCTCTTTCCAGAGGACGATGACGTTGGCGATCTGCTTCTCTACGTGACCGAACATGTTCTTCCTCTGAGACCTGAACTCGCCGACGCGATCGTCGAAGCGGGCCGTGACGGAAGCGTCCGCCTGTGGGAGCGCCTCGACACCGTCCTTGACCGAATCGGTAGGTCAGACATCGTCGCTTCGAGAAATCAGAACCTGTACAAGTCCTACGAAGAGATGGGACGAAGCTTCGAGACCATGCAGAGGGATTGGCGTCGATTCCTCTCAATTATTGGGGAACAGGCACCTGTCAAGCCTCTGTCTTTCGGGGAGTCGTGGCGGCTCGACGAATTGGTCGACTTCCTTGCGACGCTCAGAGTCTGTACGTCAGAGGCGGGGGCCATTTCCTCAGCGCTGTACTACTCGGAGGAGGACGTTCGGTCCCTGGTCCGCCTCGCGTCGACCTTGGGACGGTTCAATGCTGAAGTCCTCGCAACTGAGTCACGCATCGCTATTGCGCTTGAAGAACGGAGCCATTCGACGACGCTGTTGTGCGAAGGTGGAAACAGACGCGAGCTGCGCAATTGGGAGGACGCAGACGGCAGCGCTATCGACGTGGCAATTGATCTCCTGCATGGCACCAGGTGGCTCAGCCGCATCGCTTCGGAAGCGCTCGCCCGCTGCCCCAGTTCCGGCGTGTCAGATCGGATCGAGAAGGTGCTTGCCGAGATTCGGCCGATCAACAGGCTGCACGCGGGCTCTGCGATTATCGACCTGGGTGACCAGACTAGCGAGCGGGCCATCAGGTGGCAGCAGTCAACGGACCCGTTTACGCGGCAGTTGGCAGCTTGGTGGTTTGCACACCAAGAGTCGGACTCTATTGGGGAACACGTGGAACGCGCGTTTGCGGATTCCGATCGCGGCGTTCGTGTCGCTGCGGCCCGAGGGCTGCGCCGGCGGACCTTGTCGGAAGCGGTAAAGATGCGGTTGCAGGCGTTGTCGTCGGACGCTCCAGTCGGATACGTCTGCATGCACTGCGGGACAGTGAATCCCGCGGAAAGCCGGTCCTGCACGAAATGCAACATCGTCGGCCCCGCGTTGAAGCCCGAAGTCCAGAAGGCAGTCGATCCGGATTCAACCGCCAGGTTCAACGACGACGACGAGGAGGACGACTAGGCTCGCTGCCGCCGTGATGTGACTGTGACGTGACGCTGTCGATCAAGCCCCTCGGTGAACAGCCGACGATCGGCAGTTTCTGGTCGAGGCAAGACCGGCAATTGCTGGCGCCTGACCAAGGCAATTGAGTTCTGCCGCAGTGGCCCCGCCGTGCGCAAGTCGCAGTGCGCCTACGTGCGCCAGCTGCGCGGCCCGCACTCAAACAGCAGTGGTCGCTGGCCACACGTCGGTAGGTGCGGCCCGCCCGGGCGGCGGTGTGTCAGGGGGCGGTGTATTCCACTGAAACGTGGCCTTTCAGCGCATGTTGAAATCATCACAAATGGTGAAACTTGCTTGACTATTTCACCCAAAGTGATATTTTCATCATGTGCTGGATACTGCCGTTCTAGTGAAAAGCGTAGAGCACCAGGCGGTCGGGACACTTCGCTCGCTCTTGGAGCAGGTGCCGACAATCAGGCTCGTGAGCATCGACCACGAGGCCCATGATCACAATCGCCGAGCAGACGTTGTCGCGCACCTCGACCTGGCGGGCACGAGCCACGCACTATTGTGCGCCGTGACGTCCAGCGGCCAGCCGCGCCACGTTCGGACGGCCCTACTCCAACTACGCAATGACATCGCTCATCGCGAGCCGCAGGCGACGCCGGTCCTGATCGCGCCCTACCTGTCGCACGATGCTCAAGCGCTGTGTCGTGAGCACAACGTAGGATTTCTTGACCTCACAGGCAACGCGCGGCTGATCTTCGGCGGCGTCTTCATCGACCGTCAGGTTGCGAGCCAGCCCGTTGCCGAGCGGAGAGAACTCCGTTCCCTCTTCAAGCCGAAGTCCGCGCAGGTGCTGCGTGTGATGCTACGCGATCCCGCTCAGGCCTGGAGAGTGACGGCACTCGCGGAGGCCGCCGCTGTCAGCCTTGGCCACGTCAGCAATGTGCGCGCGGGGTTGCTCGCGCGAGAGTGGGCACAGGTCTCCGACGATGGCCTGTTTCTGTCGAGGCCAGGTGCGCTGCTGGATGCATGGCGCGCCGTCTACAAGCCACCGGCCGGCACGCACGCCAGCTTCTACACTACCTTGCATGGCAGTGCGTTCGAGGACGTCGCACGTCGAAACCTCCACTCCGACGGCGCCAGCGGCCTGGCGGCATTCGCGTCGTTCTCGGCGGCACAATGGCTTGCCCCCTATGGGCGCACGGGTAGCCACTACTTCTATGCGGATGCTGAAGGGCTGGAACGACTGCGGTTGGCCTTGAAGTTGTCACCGATCTCCAAAGGCGAGAACGTGTTCGTGACGGTACTTCAGGATCCCGGGGTGTTCCGCGACGCCGTGGAGCCGGCGCCTGGCGTTATCTGTACCAGTCCCGTCCAAACCTATCTTGACCTCGCCGTCGCCGGCGAGCGTGGACGTGAGGCCGCCGAGCATCTACGACACGAAAGGCTGGCATGGCCAACATGACTCCGGGCGAACCCCAATCGGCTGCGGACTACGATGACCGCACGACGGCGGCCGTCAAGACGGTGCTTGTCGAAATGGGCCAGATCCTTGGGAGCTTCCAAGGTAAGTTCGCCATCGTAGGCGGTGCCGTTCCGTGGTTGCTGCTGGGCAACGAGGACATGCCACACGTTGGCACGCTCGACGTGGACGTCAGTCTGGATGCCGAGGCCTTGGGTGATGGCGAATATGCGACGCTGATCGATGCCCTGCGTGGCCACGGCTACGAACAGCGCGACGAACTGCGACGTTTCCAACTCGTGCGGCGGGTTCCTGTCGAAGATGGAGGCGCTCCCATCGACATCATCGTGGACTTCCTGATGCCGCGTGACGCGGCGATCGTCAGGAACGATCCGCCCTTGATCAGCGACTTCGCGGTGCAACGAGCCGACGGCGTGGACTTGGCCCTGCGCTTCTACCAGTTCGTGGCCATAGCGGGTCCGATGCCAGGCGGTGGTACGAACCGTGTCGAGCTCGCCGTCTGTTCCATCCCGGCCCTCTTGGCGATGAAGGGGCATGCCCTCGAAAAGCGCTTCAAGCAAAAGGACGCCTACGACATCTACTACTGCATCCGCAACTACCCCGGTGGGCCTGAAGCGCTTGCCGACGCATGCCGACCGCTTCTCGAGCATGAGAGCGGTGCCGCAGGCTACCGGTTCATTTCTGGCAAGTTCGATACGGTCGATGGCTACGGGCCTACCTGTGTGCGGCAATTCGTCGAAGACACCTCGGTGCTGGGCGACCGCAGTCCGGAACAGTGGCAGCAGGACGCCTTCGGCCAGGTTGACGCTTGGCTGCAGGCGCTCGGTCTGAGACTCTGAGCTTCGTGCGGTGTGTTCCAGGACGAGAATGGCAGCCTGACCGCCGTCTCCAATGTGTCTCCACGACCGGGGGAGAATCCAGAGGACTGGCGGGGACTGCTGTGCACAACTCGACGCCTGTAACTGCATGAGACCAGACCCCTTAGAGCCAGAAGTCGCGCGCCATCAACCACTTAGAGAAACGCGTTTCTAGGGTTCGAATCCCTCTCTCTCCGCCAGCCTTCG
>CAYJPV010000004.1:279397-302569 GCA_964372095.1 uncultured Vicinamibacterales bacterium
CTCCCCTCCAGCTTGCCATCTCCTTCGGGGAGCTCCGGCTGGGCAAGCCAGCCTTTGTGCGAAGGCTGTCCCGCCGTAGCCGCGAGCGCAGCGAGCGCTTGGCGAAGGCGGACGACCCCCGCTCCCCTCCAGCTTGCCATCTCCTTCGGGGAGCTCCGGCTGGGCAAGCCAGCCTTCGCGCGAAGGCTGTCCACCGGAGCCCGTGACCTGTCCCGCCCAGGCTACGGCAGGCGCATCACGCGAGCGCGAACGGTCAATCGCTGACCCGCCCGTCCGAGCACCAGCGTGCGCCAATCGCCAGGCGCTCCTCGCAGCGCCTGGATCACTGCACCCATCGGCGCACCCGTGGCATCGAGCGCGTCAACCCGCAGCAGCGTGTCGCCGGGCAACACGCCCGGCACGGTCGGCTGGCCGTTCTTCGAGACCACGCCCGCCACGGTGAAGGATCCGTCGGTCTCGGCGCGCAGCGTCAGGCCCACGATGTCGAGGTCGTCGATGCGACGATCAGGCCCGGCCTGCCAGTAGGTCTGCTGCCCCGGGAAGTCCACCTCGAGCCTGAAACGCGAGAGGACGTTTCCGCCCAGAAACCCCGCGACTGGCCCGGCGGACTTCTTCGAGTACCAGTCGAACAGGCTCTGGTCGAGTCCGAGCACCGCGGTGTCCGACACGCGCACACCACCGACAGCCAGGACTGGCAGTCGCAGCAGCATGCCGCGCGTTTCCAAGTCGAAGCCGAAGAAATTGGAGGATCCCGCAGCGCCGGCCGCCTGATGCCAGTCTGCGTGCTGCCGGGCCCAGTGTTTCGTCAGCGTGTCGCTCACCCACGTACCGGCCGAACCCGTATCGACGCCGAGCGCGACGGTCTGGCCCTCGATGTCGACGTCAATCATGAACAGACCGGTGTCGGCATTGACGCGGCACGGCACGGCCGTCCCGCGCGGCGACACAGCGCCGGGCGTGGCAAGGGTGATCTGGCGGGCGGGGTAGTCGAAGACAACATGCAGGTGACGCAGAGCCCGCGCCGGAACCGTGATCTCGGCCTGGACACCGGGCCGGGCCACACGCGCTGGAAACACCTGGACCGCGAGTCCCGCCGTGTCGAGCGCTACGCCTCCCACACGCACGGGCGGCGCAGGTGACGTCGTCGCGACGGCCCGTTCCCCGCCGGGCGTCAGGGCCGACACGTCAAGCCCCAGCTCCCGCGCCAGCGGCGCCGCTAGCACCAGGGCGGTGCCACCGGTGTCGATCCACGCGCGCGCAAGGCGGACGGCTCCGTCGGGGCGCGGGAGTCCGACCTCGATGGTGAGACGGCCGTGATCGAGAACGAAGGGGACCGTGGCCGAGGGCGGTGACTCCACGTCACCGGCCCGGGCTGCGTCGTGGATCTCCGCGCCGAACGCGTTGGTGGCAATCGCCAGCACGACGACGGCGGCAAGACAGGGGAATCTCATGCCGGGCCGCAGACCCGCCAGCCGCGCGCGGTGAGGGCCATCCTGCAGAAGTAGGACCATACGCTCACTCCGGGTGGGCGATGCCCCGTTGGGCCGCCCTGTTTCCAAGTTGGACGAATCGTCGGACCCTTCCGGGCGGCCGACTCAGGCCTCCGGGCGGGATGTAATCCTCTTGTAAGCGCCATCGAAACTCGCTTTCGAGGCGGTCGTGGTGCATGTTGACCGCTATGTCAATAGGTGATGACGTCTCCAGCCCGTCTCCAGAACCCAGGAGGAATCCTGAGGACTGCCGGGGTCGGCCTCGCAGGACATTCGAGCTCCTGGCGTTCAGCCGACGCCTATTCTAGCGTTCAGCCGACACTAATTCTAGCGTTCAGCCGATACATATTCTTGCATTCAGCCGATCCAGGGGGCTAGGATGTCCCGTGCCCAGGAGCATCACGCCCTACCCTCGTGTCCTCGCGCCGCGGCTGCGTGAGGCGATCGCCGACACGCCAGCCGTGCTCGTTCACGGCCCGCGGCAGAGCGGGAAGACCACGCTCGCGCGCATGGTGGGCGAGCCCCGCGGGTACCGCTACGTGTCGTTCGACGACGATGCCGTCCTTGCCGCGGCGCGGCACGACCCCGTCGGTTTCGTGGCCCGGTTGCCGGCGAAGACGATTCTGGACGAAGTCCAGCGCGTGCCGGAACTGTTCAGTGCGATCAAAGCGACCATCGATCGGCGTCGGACCGCTGGCCGTTTCATTCTGACCGGTTCGGCTAACGTCCTTCTCGTCCCGCGCCTGGCTGACTCCCTGGCCGGGCGAATGGGGCTGTTACGGCTGCATCCGCTGGCGCAATGCGAGATCACGGGCGCACGGCCACGGTTCATTGATGCCGTGTTCACAGGCCACTTCAGAACCGGCATGACCGAACGCCTCGGTCCTGACCTCGCTGAGCGCATCGTGGCAGGCGGGTATCCCGCGGCGCTTGTCCGTCGCAGCGGGCGTCGTCGCGGCGCGTGGTATCGCGACTACGTCGAGACTCAGATCCAACGAGACGTCCGCGACCTCGCCCGCGTCCACGCGCTCGACGTGTTGCCACGACTGCTTGCGGTGGCCGCGAGTCACACGGCCACGTTGCTCAACGTGGCGGACCTGGCGGGGCCCTTCGAACTGACGCGTCAGACGATTCACGACTACGTGACGCTGCTGGAGCGGGTGTTCCTGATCGATCGTCTGCCCGCGTGGCACACGAACCACCTCGCCAGATTCGTCAAGCGATCCAAGCTTCATATGGGTGACACCGGCGTGGCTTGCGCGCTGCTTGGCCTGGACGCGCCGGCGCTCGACCGCGATCGGACCGCGATCGGGTTCCTGCTCGAGACCTTCGTCCTCCAGGAACTTCGTCGCCAGGCGAGCGGGCGCCCGTCGCCCGTGGACTTCTTCCACTTCCGCGACCGCGACGATTTCGAGGTGGATATCGTCATGGAGCGGGGCCAGGCCGCCGTTGCCGGCGTCGAGGTGAAGGCGGCGGCGACCGTGGTGGAGCGAGACGTCCGGGGACTGCGCAAACTCAGGGCCGCCGCAGGCAGCCGCTTCACCGCTGGCGTGGTCCTCTATGACGGGACCGCCACCATCAAGTTCGACGACAACCTGTTCGCCGTTCCGTTGCGCTCGCTGTGGGAGGCGCCGTGAGGACCCGACAGTGTCGACGGACCTGATGCGACGAGCGCTTGTTGCCCTGGGCGCCACGCCGGGCGATGGCGGGCCGATGATGGACGCCGAGTTGGTTTGCCGGTGGCTTCTGCCGTTGGCGAAGGCCGCGACACGCGTCGATTGCGGAGGGCGACGGGTTGGCGTTATGATTGGTCAAGGTTGGTTAAGATGCCGTACACCGTGAACCTCTACGAAGCCAAGACGCACCTGTCGGACCTGGTCGAACGCGCGGCCCGTGGCGAGGAGATCGTCATCGCCAAGGCGGGCCAGCCTAAGGCGCGGCTGACGGCGGTCGTGCGCCCGCGGCGGCCGCGGAAACCTGGCATCTGGCGTGGCCGGGTACGGATTGGCACCGACTTCGACGACCCGCTTCCCGACGAGCTTCTCCGTGCCTTCGAGGGTCGCTCGTGAGGCTGTTACTCGACACGCACGTCTTTCTCTGGTGGTGCGCAGACGATTCGCGGCTGGGGGAGCCTGAACGCGCCGCCATCCGGAATGGCGCGAACGAGGTCTTCTTGAGCGCCGCATCGGTCTGGGAGATGGCGATCAAGCAGACGCTCGGACGCCTGGAGATTCCGCAGCCGGCGTCGGCCGTGGCGGCACGGCTGGGAATCGAGCCGCTTCCGGTCTCGTTCGAACACGCCGAAGCGACACTGCAGCTGCCGCCCCTTCACCGCGATCCCTTCGACCGGCTTCTGCTGGCCCAGGCGAGGGTCGAGTCAGTGACGCTTGTCACCCGCGATCCGCAGGTCCGCGCTTACCCGGGCGTGACCTTCTTTCCTGCCTGAGTCCGCCCGCGCGCCAGCCGGCACGGCCAGATGCCCCGTCTCGCCGTGAATCACCCGCTGTTTTCATCCACCTGTTCCAGCAGGCTGCTGCTGCGCTGCGAACAGGCACACGAAACAAAACCCAGGGTTGCGTAACGTGCCGACGAGGGCGTTGTGTTGCACGAAACGTAACCAGAAGTTACTATTTGTGCGCACCACCCCAGCTGCGACTCTACCCCGTTGTGACACACGTCGCCGAGAAGCTGCACGCGTACACGCTGCCGCGCTCGCGCGTGAACTCGCGGGTGAAAGACCTCCCGGACCTCGCGCTGCTCGCGACGACGCAGGCAATCGACGCCAGGCACCTGCGTACGGCGCTCAAGCAGACCTTCTCATTCCGCAAGACCCACCCGCTGCCGATGTCGGTGCCCGCGCCGCCGCCTGCGTGGGAAAGCCCGTACGCGGCGATGGCGCGGGAAGATCAGCTCGACTGGGCCACGCTGGGGGACGTGACGGTGGCGGTGCAGTCCTTCCTCGACCCGCTGCTCGAAGGAGATCTCGACGCAACATGGAGCCCCACGACCTGGGCATGGGATGCTCATGCGCGTGGACTGCCAGGGACTGCCGTGCACAAGTAGATTTGTGATCCGCACACATCGGTGAAGGAAGCACCCATGAAACGAGGTTCGGGTACATCCTGGACCGGCTCGAGTCCAAGCTCGGGAAGCTCGGCGATTCGGCGTTGAAATACCTGGAAGTAGACAGCATGGAATTGGGGGAGGAAACCGCGTGGACCGGCCGGGTCCTGGAGGAGTTCGTCAAGCGGCACCGATACGATCCGTTCCGCTATCTGCCGGTCCTGAAGGGCTGGACGGTGGAGAGCGAAGACGTCAGCCGCCGGTTCCTCCACGATTGGCGAAAGACGATCAGCGACCTGTTCATCGAGAGCCATTACCGGACGGGGAGCGAGCTGCTCAACGAACACGGCCTGCAGCTCTGCGCGGAAGCGGGAGGGCCCGGCGCGCCGGTCTGGGATTCCTGCCCGGTTGATTCCCTCAAGGCGCTGGGCGCCGTGGATATCCTGCGCGGCGAATTCTGGCCCAAGCATCGAAACATCCGGGTGATCAAGGAAATCTCGTCCGCCGCCCATATCTACGGGAAGACCGTGGTGGACGCGGAAGCCTTCACGAGCTGGCGGCACTGGAAGAACGGGCCGTACTTCCTCAAACAGCTGGCGGATATCGCCCTGGGCGAAGGCTTGAATCTGTTCACCTTCCACACCTTCACTCACAGCCCGGCCGAAGCCGGACTTCCCGGGCGGGCCTACCACGCCGGGACCCACATCAACCCCAACGTCGTCTGGTGGCCGATGGCCCGGCCGTTCGTGGATTACCTGGCCCGAAGCTCGTACCTGCTCCAGCAGGGGCTGTTCGTGGCGGACGTCTGCTACTACTACGGCGACCAGGCGCCGAACTTCGTGCCTTCGAAGCACATCACGTACAACCCGGGCACCGGGTTCGACTACGACGTCGTCAATAGCGACGTGATCCTGAACCGCATGACGGTCGAGAACGGGCGGCTGGTCCTTCCCGACGGCATGAGCTACGCGCTGCTCGTCCTTCCGGAACGGGGCGATATGGATCTGGAGGTGTTGCGCAAGCTGGAGTCGCTCATCCAGGGCGGCGCGACCGTGCTCGGCCCCCGGCCGGAGCGGACCGGAAGCCTCGAGGATTATCCGAACCGGGACGGGGAGATCGCCGAACTGGCCGGCCGAATATGGGGCGATTGCGACGGCGTCGCCGTCAAGGAACATCGCTACGGCAAGGGCCGCGTCGTCTGGAACCGGCCGGTCGCGGAAGTCCTCGACCGGGCCGGCGTCGGGCCGGATTTCGTCTACCGAAGCGGGGACGGACGGGCGCGGATCGACTACCTGCATCGCCGCGCGGGCGAGCAGGACATCTATTTCGTCAGCAACATGAACGAACGCTGGGAGGACGTCGAGTGCGCGTTCAGGGTCAACGGAAAGCAGCCCGAGATCTGGCATCCGGAAACCGGCGAAACGCGGGTCCTTCCGGTTTATGAGACGGATGACGCCGGTACGCGGTTGAGGCTGCATCTGGCGCCGGCCGAGTCCGTGTTCGTCCTGTTCAGGCAACCGGCGGCCAGGACTCATTTCACCCGCATGGACGGGCCGGGACGGGTTCCGGCCGGCGTGCCGCCTGTCCTGTTCGCGAATTCCGACACGCCGGGCGGACCGATGTGGCTCTCTGACGGGGCCAAGGGGCCGGAGTCGCAGTGGATCACGTTCGACCTGGGCGCGGTCCGCGAGTTGAGCAAGGTCCGGATTTGGAACTACAACGATCACGCGCGCGGGAACTTGAATTTCGGCGTCAAGGCCCTGGAGATCCTGGCCTCCGAGGATGGCCTGGCGTTTCGGTCCGTCGGCGTGTTCGATGTCACGATCGCGCCAGAGAATGAAGAGAGGAACTACGGGCAGGACATCGCCGTCGCCGCCCCGGGAGTCCGCTACGTCCGGTTCGACATCAGATCGAACCATGATCTCGGTGCCACTTACCTGGACGGGAGCAGCCCGCTCGTCGGGCTGTCCAAGGTGTCGTTCTTCGGGCGGGATGAGATCGCCGGTGTGCGGGTGAAGTCGGTGTCCAGCGGAACGGCCTTCGATCCGGCCGCCGATGCCGAGCTGGGGGTATTGCATCCGGGCGCCGAGGTCCGGTCGGACCGAGAAAACAGCTCGTATCTGAAAGTGTGGACACCCGGTACGTATGTCCTCCACGACTCGCAGGGGCGGTCGAGAACCGTGGCGGTTTCGGCCGTCCCTCAGCCCATCGAGATCGCGGGCCCATGGCAGGTGGGCTTCCCGAACGGCTGGGGCGCGCCCGAGGACGCGACGTTCGAGAAGCTGGCGTCATGGACGGAGTCGGACGATGCCGGCATCAAGTACTTTTCGGGCCGGGCCGTGTACCGAAAGACGTTCGGTGTGCCGCGTGACCGACTGGATGCGGGCACCAGCGTGGAGCTGGACCTGGGCGCCGTCCAGCAGGTGGCCAAAGTCACGCTGAACGGCCGGGAGCTGGGCATTCTCTGGAAACCGCCGTACAGCATCGATATCACCGGCGCGGTTCGCGCCGGGAAGAATACCCTTGTCGTGGAAGTGGCCAACACCTGGACCAACCGTCTGACGGGCGACGCGTTCCTGCCACCGGAACAGAGGTATGCCAGGAGCAACATGCGGGCGTCCCTCTCCCGGAAAGAAACGCCGCTTCAGCCGTCCGGCCTGCTCGGCCCCGTGCGAATCATCCTGGCGAAGAACGTGAAGCTGTGAGTATCGCGCATCGTGTCATGGCGTCTTGAACTCCCAGGTCAGCGCC
Organism: uncultured Vicinamibacterales bacterium; assembly: GCA_964372095.1. GTDB lineage: Bacteria > Acidobacteriota > Vicinamibacteria > Vicinamibacterales > JAKQTR01 > CAYJPV01. Next base: position 286,702 of record CAYJPV010000004.1, read on the forward strand.
GCCACATGATCAGGTAATGACAGCATTAGAGCGGCTTCCACTCGGCTGCCGCTCGCGAGTAACGTACCCCCCCGGCTATCGGACGCCGGGCGCCCCCTCCGAGCCCAAACACGGCCGCCGTCTCCCGCGCCTGTTGCAGATTCTGCCTCCCCGGCGTGTGACCGTACCGTGCAGGATCTGCAGACGCCTCCGAGGCCCGCCCGATCCGGTGCGTGTTGCACGCACGAGCGCGCTGGCACCGCTTGTGCGCCTGGGGCCGCATGGCCCGTCAGCCACGGACGTACGCACCGCGAGACGCGGCGTCTGGCGTCGTCTTCCGGGTGGTTCGGGACCACTTCGAGACGTTTCGGGCGCACGCCGCGGCGATGCGCGCCGGCGACGGCTTGCCGCGGTTCGTGGAGCGGGCCGCCTTCGCGCGCAGCGCCCCGGCGAGCCGCGCCGTAGCCTTGGCGGAGGCGGGAGTTCTACGAGTTCCTGGCCTGCGGGTCACTGGCCCTTCGGCCAAGCTCAGGGCCATCCCGAGCCGCGTCGAGGGATGGCGGGGGGCTTCGCGCGCTTTCGTTGTGTCGGCTGTGGCATGGATCGCCTGGTGGCGTTCTCGTGTAAGGGCCGCGCCGTGTGCCAGAGCTGTGGTGCGCGCCGCATGGCGGAGCGGGCGAGCCATCTGGTGGACCGGGTGTTGCCGCGCGTCCCGATTCGCCAGTGGGTCCTGACCCTTCCATACCGCGTGCGGTACCTCCTGGCGTGGGACCACGATCTCTGCCGGGCGGTCGTGGGGGTGTTCATGCGCCACGTCCTCGGGTGTCTGCGACGCGCGGCCCTCCGCCGCGGCATCCTCAGGGGACAGGGAGGTGCCGTCGCCGTCGTGCAGCGGTTCGGACGGGCCCTGAACCTCAACGTCCACATCCACGCGCTCGTGCTCGATGGCGTGTTCGCGGACACGGGCGGGGGCCTGACTGAGGATCTACGGGCCGGGCAACGCGCGGTCGTCGTATCTCGTCCAACCTCCCAGAGCAAGGCCACGGGAAGGGCCGGTCACGGCGCGTTGGCCGCGGGATCGTGGCCCACCCAGGGAAGAAGGAGAAGAACCGATGCGCACTCGACGGATGCTGGCAACAACACTGATCGCGGGCCTGTGGTTGGCGGGGTCCGCGGCCTCTGCCCAAACGAACGACGCGGACTGGCTCGCCCAGTGCAGGGAGCACCACGACTGGCAGTTCCGCCACTGTGAGGTGCGGCCGGTCAAGATGGCCGGTGGCGGCCCGCTTCACGTGGACGTCCGGCCCAACGGCGGCGCGTCGGTGGCCGGGTGGGACCAGGCGGCAATCGAGGGCAGCGCCCGGATCCAGGTCCAGGCCGACAACGAGGCCGAAGCCCGCGAGATCGCCGGACGCATCGTCATCGACACCGGCACGGGAACGCTCCGGGCCGACGGCCCAAGGACAGGCGATGGCCGCTCCTGGTCCGTGAGCTTCGTGCTGTCAGCTCCACGCTATACGGACCTGCAGATCGACGCGGTCAATGGACCCGTTGCGATCACGGGCATCCATGGTCAGATCAGAGCGACCACGACGAACGGACCGCTGTCGCTCAAGGATCTCGGGGGCGACGTTCGCGCGCGCGCGACCAACGGGCCGCTGAAGATCGTGCTGACCGGAACCTCGTGGGACGGCGTTGGGCTTGACGCCGAGACCAGGAACGGCCCGGTGTCGATTGCCGTGCCAGACGGCTACTCGGCCCAACTCCAGGTCGGCACCGTGAACGGCCCATTCCGGCTCGGCATTCCGGTCACGCTTCAGGGAAAACTCCCCAGTGGCCGGGTCCGCTCGATCGACGCGCCGATTGGCGCGGGCGGTGCGCCTGTTCGTGCGATGACGACGAACGGGCCCGTCACGGTTGGCAAGCGGTAGGAACGGGCGGGGCGGGGGCCGGCGTGGACGTCGACGCGAACAAGCAGCCCGGACCAGGACGCGGAATCGCCGCGAGTCCCTGACGGACGGCGACGTATACTACGGCCAGTTCCGATGACCGCCCGACAGGTACTGGCCTATCACCAGACCCGGTGGCGAAAGCCGTGGGTCTGGGCCGTGACGCTCTCCCTCGTCCTCGTGATGGGGATCGCGCGCCTTCTGCAGCTTCCCGCGCCGCGTGTCGGACTGGCCTTCTGGACCTACACGTGGCTGACGCCGCTGATCGTGGTCGGGTCGCTGGCGTGGGTTTCGCCCTGGGCCTGGTTGTGGACCGGTCGGGCCGACGGTCATCCGTCCGGGTGGCGCGGTCTGCCGCAGGGCCTGCTGCTGGGCGCTGCGTGCTTCGTGCCGACCTACGCGCTCGACTACGGGTGGCTGACGCTGATCGGCGCGGCGCCGGCGGACTACTGGGCCGTGGTGGCGCGCCCGGACATGGTCCAGAGCATCCCGATCTTCTGCCTGGTCGGGTTCGCCACGGCCCTTCTGGATCGCGCGGAGCTGCGCCGCGCCGAGGCAGAGCGCCAGGCGCATGTCGCGCGATGGCATCAACTCCAGAGCCAGCTCGACCCGCACGTGTTCTTCAACGCGATGAACAACCTGATCGGCCTGATCCGGTTCGATCCCGTCCGGGCGGAACAGGCCGCCACCGACCTCGCCGATCTGCTGCGGCGGCTGCTGGAACACGGGCGCGCTCCGCTGGCCACCCTCGCGGCAGAGCGGCAGCTCATGGAGAAGTACCTCGCCGTTGAGTCGTTGCGGCTGGGCCCGCGAATGACTGTGTCCTGGAACTGGGCCTCGGAACTGGACCGCGTCGAAGCCCCGCCGCTGCTGCTGCAGCCACTGGTCGAGAATGCGGTCAAGCACGGCATCGCCCCAAGCCCGGGCGGGGGCTCGCTGCATCTCTCCGGCACGCTGGCCGACACCCGCGTCGTGGTTCGCGTGGCCAACACCGGCGGCCCACTCGTGGAAGGCCCCCATGACGGGGTCGGCCTGTCGAACCTTCGCGCGCGGCTCGACCTGGCGTTCGGCGCCGACGCGTCCCTGCGGCTCTTCACCGAAGGACGATGCACCGTGGCCGAGATCGCGTTCCCGCGCCTGGAGGAGTGGCGATGACGCCGTTGCGCGTGGCCGTGGCCGAGGACGAGCCTCCGGCGCGCGCGCGCCTCGTGCGGCAGCTGGTGGAGTGCGGGTGTGAGGTTGTTGCCGAACTCGCCGATGGCCCGGCGCTGCTGGCCTGGCTGCGGGGCGCGCCGCGAGTGGACGCACTGTTCCTCGACATTCGGATGCCGGGTGCGACAGGGTTCGACGTGCTCGCCCGGCTCGAACAGGACACGCCGGTGCCGCGGCTCGTGTTCGTCACGGCGCATGCCGAGCACTCCCTGCGTGCCTTTGACGTCGAGGCTGTGGACTACCTGGTGAAACCGGTCTCCATCGGGCGGCTCGAACGGGCCGTGGAGCGGCTGCGCCGCCGCGGAGGCCAGCGGCCGGCTGTCAATCCAGAAACCGACCCTGCAGGCGCGCCCCGCACCCGTTTCCCGGTCCGACGCGGCGAGGCCTATGCGATTCTCGATCTGGCTCGCGTCACGCACTTCCAGATGGACGACGAGATCGTCTGGGCCTGGGTCTCGGGGCGGCGATACCGTACGCCGTGGCGGCGGCTCTCGGAAGTTGAAGCCACATTCCCGGGCGCGCCGTTCCTGCGCATCCAGCGTCATCTGCTGCTCCGGCCCGAGATGATCGTCGCGGCGGCTCCGCTGCTCGGCGGGCGTCTGCGCGTCAACGTCGGCCATGACGTCGAGTTGACCGTGAGCCGATCGGCGACGCCGTCGCTCAGGGCGAGACTGGGACTCTGACCGGTCGGAGCCCGCCGCTCCGCGGCGTTCGCGTGATCGCCCGCCGTTCGTGGGACGGATTCGACCGTTGGTGGAATCTGTTGAACTCCCTCGCCCGCCGTGCCGTACATCTCATCAGGATCGCTTTACCGGAGGGCAGACGATGGGGAAACGAATGTCGGGCGGAATGATACTGCTGTCACTGGTGCTCGTGCCGCTTGCGGCCGGGCTCTCGGCGAACGGGACGGGACAGGCCGGACAGGCCGGACACTCGGGTGGCATGGTTGCCCAGGCGCCCGGAGGGGCGGCTCCCGGCGTTGACAAGGACTCCGCGGCGACGGCGGCATCCGTGCGCGCGGTCGAGTGCGGCCTGGTGACGCCCGACTTCAAGGCTCCGCTGCGCATCTTCTCGCCTGAGTACTACGAGACGCAGAAGACCGCATGCCTGTCCGATCGCATGGCGTTCTACAACGTCCCTGGCGTGACGATGACCGTCATCGATCGCGGGGAGATCGCGTTGTCCGGGGCCTACGGCGTGCTCGAGACAGGCACGACGCGCCCGGTCACGACCCGGTCGGTCTTCGAAGCCGCGTCGGCCACCAAGATCGTTACGACGGTGATGGTGTTGAGACTCGCCGAGCGCAGGGTCTTGGACCTCGACCGTGACGTCAATGCCTATCTCAAGTCCTGGAAGGTCCCGAGTGGACCGCTGACCGCCGCGCAGCCCGTCACGCTACGGTTGCTGCTGACGCACAAAGCCGGAATCAACCGGCCCGACAAGGGCCTCCCATTCGACGACAAGCGGGTGCCCACCCTGACGCAGGTGCTGACTGGCACGCCTCCCGCGATCAACGAGGGCGTCGTCGTGGAACGGGCTCCGGGGGGAGACCACCAGTACTCGAACATCGGGTTTCTGATCGTGCAACTCGTGCTCGAGGACGTCACGGGGACACCGTTCGAACAACTGGCTCGCGAGCTGGTGTTCGAGCCCCTCGGTCTCGACTCCAGCACGCTGACCCATCCGCTGGCGGGAGACTGGCGGTCACGGTGGGGCGTGCCCCACGACGAGAACGGCGCGGCCCACGCGCGCAATCAACTGCCGGGCGCCGTGGCCCACGGAGGGCTCGTCACGTCGCCTTCGGACCTGGCGAAACTGGCGATCGAGATCGGCCGGGCCTACCAGGGACGGTCGACTCGGCTGCTGTCGAAGCGATCGGCCGACGTGATGTTGTCCAACGCCGACGACCTCGATCCCCGCCAGTATGGCGCTCCCGTCGGCCAGGGGCTGGGCGTGGTCCTTCTCGGCGAAGGGCAGACGCTGCACTTCCTCCATCCTGGCGCCAACGGGCCCGGTGCGAACTGCTGGGTGATCGCATCGCCTGCGACGGGGCAGGGCGCGGTGATCATGACGAACGGTGCCGCAGGCGAGGCCTTGATGCTGGAGGTGCTTGCCTCTCTCGCGCACCACTACCGCTGGCCGGACCTCACGAAGCGCTGACGGCCCGATTCGCATCGGACGAACTGGCCGCCCGCTGCGTGCGCGACGCGCACGGCGTCAGGGCTGCGTACCGGCCACCAGGCGGCGGACGATGGGTTCCAGCGCTTCCTTGGTCATGCGGCCAGGGTGGTAGAGCCGCACGGCGCCTTCCCGGTCGACCAGCACAAGCGTCGGCGTCGTGCTCACGCCGTAGCGATCGTGATTGGCTGAGCTGAGCGGAACCGGCACGTTCGCCAGCTGGCTGTACGAAGACTGACGGACCTGATCGATATAGCGCTTCTCCTCGTCCGCTGTCGCGGGCCCTCTCGACGCAGGCCCCATGGCGACGACGACGAAGTGGGACGGTGCGCGGCTGGTGGTCCGCTATAAGGTCGAGCCCGGCCGGGAGGTGCTCTTCAGCTATTCGCGCAAGACCGACCCGCTTCAACTCGTGGTGCAGGCGGAGTTTCTGGAACGCGGAGGGCACGACACCGTCATCCGGATCTACGAGCCCGGCAACGCCGCCCAGTCCGTGACGCCCGCCGAGCCGCCTGCTCCGGGTCGCGCCGCGCTGCCGGCGCTGCTGCCGACGCTCCCCTCGCAGCGCGATGCCGCGCCGTGTCTCGGCGTTCCAGGCGTCCGGGTACGGGAGCCGGCGCGCAGAACCGGGCCGCATAAGGGGCGTTCGGTTAACCTCGCTGCCGAAAGGCCCCAAGGAGGGTGCCCTAATACGTCCTATCGTGCCCGGGCTCGACGCTCTACTTCGTGTGGACGCAGCAGCGGTCCAGCTACGATCCCGCGAGCGACTTCGGCTACGACCGCGCACGGACCGCCGTCTTCGACCGGCGGCCGATGAACGTCGTCCAGGTGAAACTGACGTACTGGATTGGGCGATAGCGACGGAGGCGACTCGGGCCGTCACTCCCTGGGTTTCCTGGTGTGCGTGAGCAAGATGAATACAGCTTCTTCAGATCGGTCCCGCGGTCCGATCCGCCGTGCAGGTAGATGACGAGCAGCCATCTTCTGCCTGTGTCCGCCTCATAGTCCTTTGGCAGTGACGTCAGGTATCGATAGGTGACGTACCGGCGATGCTAGTTCATGCCGTGGTCGAACGTCGACTCGAACGGCAGGTTGCCGTCCTCGGGTCAGTACCTGACGCGGCCGTGCAGCTGTCCATGGAGTCGATTCTCCTCGGACTCTCTCTGCCCGCTTTCGTACCAAGCGGCCCTCGCGCCCGAACTCGAATCGCTGGGGTGTGCCGCCCTTCATGTAGCCGATCGAGGCGCTCAGTTGGCCCCCGGCCGACACCTCGTACACGTACGCGCCGTCCTTCCATTCGCCGCGGTAGCGCGAGGTTCCGTACGACCGGACGACATCGGTGGGCGATCCGTCGAGTGCCATGGGGATTTCGCCATCGCTGCGCACCAAGACCACCGCATCTTTTTCGCCGCGCATCCTGATCCTCGGTCCCGTGTTGGGCCCCTGTTGCTCGTTGGCGCGGCCCTCGGTGCGGTCCTCGACGTAGACCCACTCGCCGTCCAACGCCCGCAAACCGTCGGGCTGCGCCGGAGGCTGCCTCGCGGTCGCGCCGAGTGTTGCGAGGAGTGCGAGCGCCGTTGCGAGCCACATACGAACGTGCATGGTGGAGTTCCCTTTTCACGTGTCGAACAACGAAGAGTCCGGCCCTTTGGGCGCAAAGTCGAACCCAAAGGAGTAGGTGATCGTGATCCAGTCCGCTTACTCGACTTCGTGCCTATCCGACCTCGTCACAGAAGTTCAGGAAGTCCGTCGTGCGCGGCGCGATCCCGAGTTGCCTGAACTTGTGCGCCACCTGGCCCCGGTGATAGGTCGAGTGGTTGAGACCGAGGTCATGCGGTCCCGGCGGCAAGCCGCAAACGGGTGTCGCATTCGTCGTTGGTGAAGGTCATCCCCAAGCTCGACACGAGTCGATGAGAGAACTGGGCGCTGGGCCTCGTACCATGCCGGCTGGCGTTGTCGCCAAGGACGAGGACGACAGGGCCTTCATTAGGGCCCGTTTGGAAACGAAGGTATCGACCGACTTACCTGGCCGCGCCTCGATACCCGACCCGATCGAGAAACGCCTGCACGGCATCGTTGAAGAGCGCCGGCTGTTCCATTGGAATCAGGTGGGCGGCGCGCGGGACGATGTCGCGGGTGGCATTCGGCATGCCGGCACAGATCGCGCCGGCGTGGGCATGAACATCCGGGTGGTCGAATTCGCCCACGAGCACGAGCGCCGGAATCGTGATCTCCTGCAAGCGCTTGAGGGCCGGAACGGCTGGCGGCGCCGCAGGGCGCTCGCCGGGCGTCTCGGCGGCGATCGACCGGGGGTTCTTCGCGATCAACTCGATAACCCGCTGGCGCGCGGCCCGGTTCTCCGAGTAGATCGCCCACGGATCCTCGGCCGCAAACCACCGCCTGATCTCCTCCCGGTCGTTAGGCCCGCGTTTCGGAGCGTGGCCTCCGCGCGTCATCATGTGCTGGGTATACGGGAACCCGCCCACGACGACACGGACGTTCAACCGGGCCAGAGACTTCGGAGTGTTCAGCAGGGACCGGCTGTCGCCGACTACTTCCCCATCCGCTTCCGGACCGCGGCCAGTCGGGCCTCGAGGATCGGCTGCAACCGCGCAAAGGCCTCGGGCGAATCGTGCTGCCTGGCCTTCGCCAGGCAGCGCTCCCATCCCGCAGCCGCGTCAGCCCACCGCCCGGCGTTCTCGTAGGCGGTTGCCACGTGCCATTCGGCCTCGAAGTCCTCCGGCCGCTCGTCGCGGTTGAAGGTCGCCAACGCGATCACCGCGTCGTACTTCTTCTCGGCACCCCACTTGACCTTCAAGTGCCAATCCGCCATGCGCCCGAGCCCGATCTCGTAGCCGAAGCGGTCGGCCAGGCCCTTCCTGTAAGCCCGGATGGCATCCCCGCCCCGCACGGCCACGTCTTCCGGTAGTGTGGACCAGTCGGCGAAGAGGATGCGAAGGCCGTCGTAGAGCGTCTTGAGGTGCAACGACCCGTGGTTGGCCTCCGGTTCGGCATCGAACGACCAGGTGAGGCCGCGAGGCCGCCGACTGCCGAGCCACGAGCCAAACGCCGCGAGGTCCTTGGTGAGTTCAGGCTGGCTGCCCTGCGTGTAGAAAAGGAACTGCGTTCGCTCCGGCCTGGCGGCGAGCGCTTGCTCGAGCATCGCCGCGACCCGCCCGTAGTCGAACTCGGCGAACATCGGCCCAGCCGACAGCACGCCTCGCATCAAGTCCGGCGCGGCCAACATCCCGTGGAGCAGGAAGAGTGCGCTCGAGGAATGGCCGAGGAACACCCGATAGGGGACCGTGCGGTAGCGCGTGTCGACCAACGGAACGAGCTCGTGTCTGATCGATTGCAACACGGCGTCGGCGCGGCCGGAACCCGAGCGCCCCTCCTTGGCATAGAGCGCGAACCACGTAGGATCGTAGCGAGCCGACACCACGATCATCGGGGGCACGACGCCGGCGGTGGCCAGAGTGCCGACCAGACCGCTCACGGCCGCGAAGTGGCACTGGAACGCGATGAGTACCGGGTAGCGTGCGGTGCCCGCCTCGTAGCCCGACGGAAGCGCGATGTCGAGCTGAACGGGGGCTCCGAACACCTTGGACGGCATCACGATCGACGTGCCGATGACGATGTCCCGTGGCGCCCGTTCCGGCGGCGGGGCGGACTGTGTGAGAGCTCGAGCCGAGACGAGGACGACGAACGCGGTCGCAACGAGCGGGTGGGTCAACCTGACCATCGAGGACTCCTTTCAATCGATCCCAGGGTAGGCGGTCGCTCCGCGGCTGACAAGATAACCGCGGTACCTCTATCGAGAAAGTGACTCCAGTACTCCGGTCTCGGCTGCCGTCAAGTCGGTCATGGGCGGCGTGCCAGAGGCCGATGTACCATAGAGGCCGATGGACCCTGGCATCCTGCTCGGCAGCCTGGCCGCCCTTCTGTTCGGGATTGCCGCGATCCTGATCGCCTACCGTCTCGACAAGGCCTATCGCCACCCGTTCCTTGGCGACTACGTGATGTTGCTGGTCCTGTCGGCCGCCTGGGGCTTCGCCCTGTGGACGGTGCCGGCGTTTCTCTCGGCTGGCGGACCCGCGGTCGGGCGACCGGCAGGACTGGCGCGTCTGCCACTGGTATCGAAGTGGTTCGGGTTTCCTTTCCATCTCCTGCAGCTCTACTTCTTGGTGTTGGCGCTGTCGGGCCTGCTCGAACGACCGGTGTCGCGGACCTTCCGCCGGGCTTTTCTCGCGGTCTCCGCGGTCGTGTTGACTGTGCTCCTCAGCGCCCTTCTGAACATGCTGCGGGGAGGCGACCGGACCGTCTTCACCGTGTTGCACGACGCGACGACGTGGGCCTATCTGACGATGCAGGCGCTCATCCTGGGCTGGGGAGGCTGGCGAGCCGGTTGGGTGGCCGACCCAACGCGCCAACGGACGGCACGGTGGTTCTCGCTGCTCTATCTTGGCGGGTTCGCCGCGTACTACGGGCTCACCACCTGGGTCACGCGGTCGACGACGATCTGTGCGTGGATCTTCGCGGCCTACCACTGGCCGCCGCTCGTGGTCCTGGCTCTGGGCCTGCGGCAGGGCTTCGCGGCCGCGTCGGCCACAGCCTCGCCAAAGGCGCTCTCGGCGTGGCTCGATCGATTCGGCCTCACCGACCGCGAACGGGACATCGTCACCCGACTGATCGACGGCCAGTCGAATCGCCGCATGGCCGACGAGCTCTTCCTGTCGCATCAGACGGTGAAGAACTACGTGAGCCGGATCTACCGGAAGCTGGATGTCTCAAGTCGCGTCGAACTCATCGTTGCCTTGCGGAAGGCTGACGAGTCCGCCGCGCGTGGCATGGAACGAACGGGATCCCGCAGTGATCCGCCGCCAGCCATGCTGCGGACAGACGCCGAGGGCGTCGCCGAGCGCAACCACATCTGTTGACGAGGCCGAAGTCCAGGACCTTCGCGCGCTCTCCGTCGCTAGCCTGGTCGAGGAGGACGTTCTCCGGCTTGAGGTCGCGGCGGGGCAGCCGGTGCCGATCGGCAAGCGAGGCGGCCGAACCGACTCCGGACAGAACCCCGTCGGGTAGCTGACCTCCACGCCGTCTGCGCACGGCAGCTGGCTGCGTGTGGGCAGGGCCGTGTCTCGGCGTTCCAGGCGTCCGGGTACGGGAGCCGGCGCGCAGAACCGGGCCGCATAAGGGGCGTTCGGTTAACCTCGCTGCCGAAAGGCCCCAAGGAGGGTGCCCTAATACGTCCTATCGTGCAAGGAAGAGGGTTCCGGGCATGAATGGGCACGCGCTCGCATTGCGGCATGCCACTCCAGCGACACCTACATCCTCAACTTCTCCTTCAACCGGTCGGTGGTCAGATGCTTCACCACGTCGAACGGCTCGCAGCCGCCGCTGGCGGAGGTGAACGCGATCGGTCCCACAGCCCGCGCAACCGTCAGAGCCGCCGCGTTCAACACAGCGCTCCGCTTTCCGATCCCCATCAGCGCCGCGCCCATGGACAGGCGAACCTTCTCGGTCTCTTCTCCGATCGTGCCCGCGATGCGTTCGACATGGGCGAGGAAGAACCCCTCGGTCGGTGCCTTCTTGCCGGAGAACTTCGACACCTCGTAGAGCAAGCCGTATCCGCAATCGCGACGCACGGGGTCGTCGCTTCTGACCCAACGGTCGGCAAGCTCGACCACGAATGACGTCTTCGCGAGCGTGGCATCGCAGGATGCAAACACGTGCGCCAGCATGCCGCCGGCCAGTTGCTCGACCTGTGTCTCGGCCTGGTCAGGGGTGATCCGCGCGGGGTCGTCGACGAGAAGCGCGATGACTCTGGCTTCGTAGACGTCGGACGTCCAGAGCGCCACCGAAAGCTCCCGGTTGCGCCCGATCTGCTTGGCCAGCTTGCGCAGCCGTGTGAGGCCAATCCCGCAACTCTTCATGCCCGCGGTGCGCGAGCCCAGCGCCTCCCAGTTGCGCATGCCCCGCTCGTCGCGTTCGGCGTGGAGCAGATCGAGGACTTCGGATACGGTCATCGGGGGAAACCTCCTTGAGTCCAGTGACATCATGCATAGGGCGAAGCGTAACGCCTCACTCAGATCACTGGCCCACCTCCACGAATGGGTGGGCCAGGTCCGTGGGAGCCCGCCTGGTTCTCGCTATTCCGACCAGACGGCCAGCTCGTACCCTGAGGGATCGCGGAAATGAAAGCGCTTTCCCCCCGGAAACGCATAGATGTCCCTGACGATCGTGCCACCGTTCGCCTTCACGGCCTCCTGCACGAGAGGAAGATCGAGCGCGTAGAGAACGACCAACGGACCGCCGGGAGAGGCTGCGTCGGCCTTGGCGAACCCGCCGGCGAGTCGCCCGTCGGCAAAGGAGGTGTAGTCGGGGCCGTAGTCCGTGAACGCCCAGCCGAACACAGTCGAATAGAAGTGCTTCGCGACATGAACGTCGGTGACCTGAAACTCGATGTAGTCGATGCGTCGGTCATGGTCCCGCTGCGGCATCAGTGCCTCCAAAGGCGTGAAGCGAGAAGCTGGAAATCAAGCAGCTTGGCGATCGCGCTCACCCGCGCTCGCCGAGCCGACACCATGGTGTTGCGGCAGCCTCAGACTAGCACATCACACCCGGTGAACCGCCCACCGCCCGTGTGGTTGATCACGCCAACGGCGAGCCTGATTGTCCGCCACGGCTCGCCGGCCCCTTCCATTCGAACCGCGCGCCCATTGATCCGCGTTTCTTCTTCGTCGATCCAGCCAGCCGACTATTTCTTGGCATTCGAGACCCTGCGACGTGAGTCGCGCACTATTTCCCAAACTCAACGCCGTCATTCCGCTCTTGCACAACAGCTTGAAGATGAAAGGCGGCAGGGTCCTTGAGGAACTCAAGCCAGATTCCGTGGGTCTGGGTGGGCGCAACAACCACGCGACGCGGCTCACCGGCGTCGTGCCGGAACTCGATACCGGCCATCGCCAGGTGCCGGCGAACGACGTCCAGATCGCGCACCAGCACGCTTGCGCCGATCACGGGGCGGCCAACGACTCGCTGGTGTGATCCGGGCACGACCACCACATCACCGCCGTCGAGGCTCACGACGGTCGCGCCCGACGGTTCCGGCACTGCCGCTGTCCGTGCCGAGCGTGCTCCCCCGAGGTTCACCAGAAGCCGTGCGAGCTCCTCACGGGCGTCTGTCGCGATCCAGATCGACTGGAACGCCACGGCGCCATTCGGGTGATTGAAGTGCTCGAGCCTGTCGGTCGGCGAGCGGTTGTCGCGGACCACGAAAGGCCGTGTCTCGGCGTTCCAGACGTCCGGGTACGGGAGCCGGCGCGCAGAACCGGGCCGCATAAGGGGCGTTCGGTTAACCTCGCTGCCGAAAGGCCCCAAGGAGGGTGCCCTAATACGTCCTATCGTGCCGTCGTGGCCTCAATCGTGCGAGCCGACGATGCAGGAGAACGCCCATGCCGCGAATGCCACCCTTCGATCGCCCCGCCACCTACGATGACTTGATCGCGCTGTCGGATCTGTTCATCGCCGAGATCGTCAACGGCGAGCTTCACGGCACAAGGCGCCTCCCGCCACAGGCGAGTCGAGCCTCGTCGGCGCTCGGCTATCCCATCTGCGACGCCTACGACGAGCGACGACGCGGACCCGATGGCTGGGTCGTGCTTCGCGCGGTCGAAGTTCACCTGGGTGCAGACGTGGTCGTGCCCGACTGGGCGGCATGGCGGCGCAGCAGACTGCCAGCGCTGAGGGAACTCGACTACATCTCTCTCCCGCCCGACTGGGTGTGTGAAGTGCTGACGCCCGAGACGGTGGCGTTCGACAAGGCGCGGAAGCTCCCGGTGTACGCCAGAGAAGGCGTTCCGTACGCGTGGCTGCTGGATACGGACTTGGGAATGCTGGACGTGCTGCGCCTCGAGAACGGCCACTGGGCGATTCTGGCGACGCACGGCGGGGATGAGGCCGTCCGCGCGGAACCGTTCGACGAGATCGAACTGAACCTGGCCGCGTGTTGGGCGGACTGAGGGTGGTCGACCGGCTTCGGACGGCCGTCTGGGCGAGGCCGCGATCACTCCCGGTGACCCTGGCGGTATACTGGAACCACGTCACCGCGCGCCAGCGGCTGACGGCCTAGCAGGACGGGGTCCGTGATCAGCAGATACATCGCCGAAGCGCTGCACCGAGCCAGATATGATGTCGTTGATGGTGGCCTGTACTGTGCCACGGTCACGGGCTTGCCGGGCGTCATTGCCACAGGCAAGACGCTGGAAACGTGCCGTGACGAGCTCGTCGAGGTCATCGAAGAATGGCTGCTTGTCCGGGTGGCCCAGGGGCTGAAGATCCCTCGTCTCGGCACCGCAACGGTGCAGGTCAAGCGGGCCAGCTGATGCCGCCGTTCGGGCCAATCAGCCGTCGCAGGCTCATTTCCGGCCTCAGGAAGCTTGGCTTCACCGGGCCCTTGTCGGGTGGCCGCCACGAGTTCATGGTGCGCGGCAACACCGTCCTCACGATTCCGAATCCCCACACCGGCGACATCGGCGTCGGACTTCTCGCCGTCATCCTTAAACAGGCGGGCGTCTCTCGAGCTGAATGGGAACGCGTGTAGGCCCCTCGACCGAATCTCGACACGTCCACGACCGAAACCCTACCCGGCCAGGCCGCCGATCGGCGAAGAAGGCGCCCACGTATGTCCCGGTTGTCCGGATGGCTGCGCTCCCCCCGCAGCCTCCCGCTCCTGCTCGGCCTCGTCGTCGTCCTGCCGGCGGTCACGCTTGTCGCGCTTGGCGTGCGGCTGCTCGCGCAGGACCGCGCCCTGGCGGCGCAGCGCCGGGCCGAAATTGCGCAGGCCTCCGCCGACCGCGCCGTGCGCGCGCTCGAGCAGGAACTGGCCGCCGTCACGCGCCGGATCGGCGACGCCGTCTGGACGATCGACGCGCCAGCGGCTGGCACGGTCCACGTGGTGATCGCGGGCGCCGGGATTCGCGTCGAACCGCCCGCGGCCATCGCGTGGCATCCGGCGCCGCCGCCGCTTCCGGAACCGCCGTTACGGCCGTTCGACGCCGCCTCCGTCGCCGAATTCCAGGACGAAGATTTCCCGCGGGCGCTCGCCCTGACGCGCCCGCTGGTTCCGCATCCCGACCCGGCGACGCGCGCGGGCGCGCTGCTGGGCCAGGCGCGCCTGCTCCGCAAACTGAAACGCCTCGACGAGGCGGCCGCCAGTTTCGATGACCTGGCCGCCATCACCGGCGTCGCCATCGCCGGCGTGCCGGCCGACCTGGTCGCGCGGCAGGCGCGCTGCGCGATTGCGCAGAGCCAGGGCGACAAACGCACGCTTCGCGACAGCGTCGGTCGCGATGGCGATGGCGGAGGAGCGTACGGTCGCGCGGCCTGACGTCGTGGCCACGCGCCCCGCCGCGGACACCGGTCTCCCGTGGACCGTGATCGCCACCATGCCCGCCGAGGCCGACCTCGACGGCCTCGCCGCGCGCGAGCGCAGTTTGCTGGCGGGCCTCGCGGCCGTGCTGATCCTCGCAGCCGCGGGCGCGTTCCTGGTCGTGCGTGCCCGCCGGCAGGAGATCGCGCTCTCGCGCCTGCAGTCGGACTTCGTCTCGGCGGTGTCGCACGAGTTTCGGACGCCGCTCACGGCCCTCGGCCAGTTCAACGAGCTGCTGGCGGAGGGGGACGCGTCGCGGTCGGAGGGCGACGAGCTGCCGGCAGAGACGCGACGGTTGTACCATCAGGCCCAGGCGAGGGCGACCGAGCGGCTGCGCCGGCTGGTCGAGTCGCTGCTCGATTTCGGGCGCATGGAGGCGGGCCGGCGGCCGTACACGTTCCAGCCGGTGGACGCTGGCGCGCTCGTGCGCGACACGGTCGACGAGTTCCGCGCCGGCCTCTCCGGGCCCGGGCCCGACGGCCGCGGGTTCGATGTGCGCTGCGAGATTGAGGCCGGCGACCATCCGATTCAGGCCGATGCCGACGCGCTCTCGCGCGCCATCTGGAACCTGCTCGACAACGCCGTGAAGTACTCGGGCGAGCAACGGGAGGTTCACATTACGATGCGGCGTACACCGCCGGCAGGCGCGCCATCGGCGCCGGAGGTCGCCATTGCCGTGCGCGACGCCGGCATCGGGATTCCCCGGCGCGAACAGGCGCACGTGTTCCAGAAGTTCTTCCGCGGCGAGGGCGCAACCGCGGCGCGCATCAAGGGCACCGGCATCGGCCTCGCCATGGCGCAGCACTTCGTCTCGGCCCACGGCGGCCGCATCGTCGTCGAGAGCGAGCCGGGGCGCGGAAGTACGTTTACGATTCTGTTACCGGCCGATGAGCAGGGGCTAGGGACCAGGCGCCAGGCGCTCGTTCAGTGAGGCTGGGAACGGGGGAGCGGGGATTCGGGACTCAAACGGCTGACGCGTATTCATCGTGCGGCATGCACCGTGCGGCCCGTGTCGCGATTCCGTGTTCTGTGTCTTGTGTTCTGTCTTCTGAATTCTGGATTCTGACTACTGACTACTGACCAGTAGTGTCCGGTTAAAAGTCTAACAGGCTCAATT
>CAYJPV010000005.1:0-16341 GCA_964372095.1 uncultured Vicinamibacterales bacterium
GCTAGAGGCTAGAGGCTAGAGGCTAGAGGCTAGAGGCTAGAGGCTAGAGGCTAGGGAGAGGACGAGGAACGACAGCGGGACAAGGTCTTCGGAGCGGCTCGCTTGGCTGTTTCCCTAGCCCCTAGCCTCTCGTCCCTAGCCCCTGGCACGTCGCGACAGGTGATCTATGGAGCAACCGAGCATGTACGGCCTGATGGCCGAGTTCGACAACCCGACGTCGCTGGTCGCTGCCGCGCGCAAGGCACGCGAGGCGGGGTTCCGCAAGATGGACGCCTATTCGCCGATTCCCATCGAGGAACTGCACGAAGCCCTCGGCCTGCCGCAGACGAAACTGCCGTTCGTGGTGCTGGGCGGGGCCATCTTTGGCGGACTGGTTGGATACGGGCTCCAGTTCTGGTCGTCGACGATGGCCTACCCCCTCAACGTCGGCGGGCGGCCGTTGCACAGCTGGCCGTCGTTCCTCGTGCCGACGTTCGAAACGACGATCCTGTTCTCGGCCTTCGCCGCCGTCTTCGGCATGCTGGCGCTGAACGGGCTGCCGATGCCCTACCACCCGGTCTTCAACGACAAACGGTTCGTCATGGCCAGCCGCGACCGGTTCTTCCTGTGCATCGAGGCCGTGGACCCGCAGTTCGATCCGGCCGGGACGCGCCGTTTCCTCGAGAGTCTCGAGCCACGCGAGGTGTGCGACGTTGAACACTAGGCGAACACGATCGGCTATCGGCTTTCGGCCATCGGCTTTCGGCGGGCCGCGCGCGCGACGGGTGACACTCGCGCTCTGCCTCGCGGCCGCATTTGCGGTGGCGGGCTGCCGGCAGGACATGCACGATCAGCCCAAGTACAAGGCCCAGGCGCAGAGCGACCTTTTCGCTGACAAACGGGCGGGACGCCCGCTTGTCGCCGGGACGGTTGCCCGCGGGTTCCTGCGTGCGGACACCATGACTTATACCGGACGCGTCAACGGGCAGTTGACCGGCGTCTTCCCGTTCCCGATCACCCAGGCCGTCATGGAACGGGGCCGCGAGCGGTACGACATCTTCTGCGCGCCCTGCCACAGCCGCACGGGCTGGGGTGACGGGCTGGTGGTCCGGCGCGGCTACCGGCGGCCGCCATCCTTTCACGACGATCGGCTCCGGACGATGGCCGTCGGGCATTTCTACAGCGTCATCACCAACGGGTTTGGCGCGATGCCCGACTACGCCCAGCAGGTGTCCCCGGAAGACCGGTGGGCCATTGTGGCGTACATCCGCGCCCTTCAGCGCAGCCACCAGGGCACGCTCGCTGACGTGCCCCCGGCCGAACGGGCCCGGCTCGAATCCGAGAGTGCTCGCTGACCACCCGAACGGAACAGGCGAACCACGAGATGCACGACGTACACTACACCCCACCCACCAGCCTGGACGTGCTCCGGCAGCGGTCGTTGATGGTCGGCCTGGCCGGGATCGCGGCCCTGGCCGCCGGCGCGTTTCTGGACGCCGACCAGTTCTTCCAGTCCTACCTGCTGGCGTTCCTGTTCTGGCTGGCAGCCGCCATGGGCGGCCTGGCGCTGACCATGCTGCAGCACATGACGGGCGGCAGCTGGGGCGTGGTGCTGCGGCGCGTGTTCGAGGCATCGGCCCGGACGTTGCCGTGGATGGCACTGCTGTTCGTGCCCGTCGCCTTCGGGCTTTCGCGGCTCTACCCGTGGACCAACGACGAACTGGTCGCGGCCGACCATCTCCTGAGCAAGAAGCAGCTCTACCTGAACGAGCCGTTCTTCCTCGCGCGGGCCGCGTTCTACTTCGCGGTCTGGGTGGGCCTGGCGTTCTTCCTGACGACGTGGTCGGCCCAGCAGGATCGGACAGGTGACGCGTCGCTCAGGAAGAAGATGCGGGCCCTGAGCGCCATCGGCATCGTGCTGTACGCCTTCACGATGACCTTCGCGGCGTTCGACTGGGGCATGTCACTCGATCCGCACTGGTTCTCGACGATGTACGGGTTCCTGTTCATCATCGGGCAACTCCTGATGGGACTGGCCATCGCGATCGTCGTCGCCAGGAGGCTGTCGGCCGAAGCGCCGATGGCCTCGGTCTTCAACGTGGGCCACTGGCACGACTTCGGCAAGCTGCTGTTCGCCTTCGCCATGGTGTGGACGTACCTGTCCTTCTCGCAGTTCCTGATCATCTGGTCGGCGAACCTGCCCGAGGAAATCCCGTGGTACATGCACCGTATCAGCCATGGCTGGCAGTATCTGGCGGTCGGGCTGATCGTGGTGCACTTCGTGGTGCCGTTTGCGGTGCTGCTGTCGCGGCGGACCAAACGCAACGCAGCCGTGCTGGCACGCATGGCGCTGTGGATCATCATGGCCCGATTCGTCGACGTGTTCTTCCTGATCGGGCCCGAGTTCCACAAGGAGGGACTGGCGATGGACTGGATGGACGTGGCGGCCCTGGTCGGCCTCGGCGGCGTGTGGATATCGCTGCTCGCCGCCAACCTGAAGAGCCGCCCGCTGCTCCCCCTGCAGGACCCGGATCTGGCGGGGGCGCTGAAGGCGGCGGGGGGACACTAGGGACTGGGGGTTGGGGGTTGGGGATTGGGGGTTGGGGAAAGGCAGGGGATGTCCCCAAGCCCCAAGCCCCGAGTCCCTACTGACTACTGACTACTGACTACTAACTACTGACTACTGACTACTGGCGTTGTTGTCTATGCCCAATCACACCCACGACGACGATCACTCCGAAAGCTCGGCCTACGAGACGCGGGACGTCAAGGTTCGCCCGCTGGCGGTGTTCATTGCCGGCCTGGCGGTGCTGCTGATCGCCTCCTATCTCATTGTCCTGGGCGTCTTCCGGCTGTTCAACGCCCAGAAGACGGCCGAGGATGCCACGGCCGATCCGGTGGCGGTCGAGCGCGCGGCGCTGCCCCCCGAGCAGCGGTTGCCGGCGGAGCCGCGGATCCAGGCCGATCCGTCCGGTGACCTGCAGGCGCTGCGTCGCGCCGAAGACCGCATCCTGAACCACTACGGCTGGATTGACCGGGATGCGGGCCTCGTACACATGCCGATCGACCAGGCGATGAAGCTGGTCGTGGCGGAAGGGCTGCCCGTTCGTCAGCCCGAAGAGGTTTCCCCGGCGGCGGGCACGCCGGCATCCGCGGTGCCGCAAGGCGCAGCCGCGCAGACATCCACCGCTGCGCAGAAGAAGTAAGTCATGGACGTTCTGGCTCTGGTGTTGGCGCTCGGGATGGCGGCGGCGGCCGAACAGCCGAATCGTATGCAGGGCATGCCCGGCGCGGGCGGCAGCGTGACGCCCGGGACGCCGTCGACCTCGGTCCCGGATCTGCTGGAGAAAGTCGGCATCGATCAGAAGTTGAACTCGCAGGTGCCCCTGGATCTGGCGTTTCGTGACGAAAACGGCCGCACGGTGAAACTGGGCGACTATTTCGGCGACAAGCCCGTTGTGCTGACGCTGGTCTACTACGAGTGCCCGATGTTGTGCACCCAGGTGCTGAACGGCGCCGTCGGCGCGTTCAAGACCCTCAACTTCACCGCCGGCGACGAATTCAACGTCGTGACAATCAGTTTCAACCCGAAAGACACGGCCGCGCTGGCGGCGCAGAAGAAGACCACGTATATCGCGAAATACGGGCGGCCCGAGGCGGCGGACGGCTGGCACTTCCTCACGGGTGACCAGGCGGAGATTGACGCGCTGGCGCAGGCCGTGGGGTTCCGCTACGTCTACGACGAAGCCGCGGACCAGTACGTGCACGCCAGCGCCATCATGGTGCTGACGCCGCAGGGGAAACTGTCGAAGTACTTTTGCGGAATCGAATACCCGCCCCGCGACCTCCGGATGGGCCTGATCGAGGCGTCCGACGGGAAGATCGGGAACCCGGTGGATCAGGTGCTGCTCTACTGCTATCACTACGACCCGAGTTCCGGGCGTTACAGCATGGTGGTGATGAATGTGCTCCGCCTGGCGGGGATTCTGACGATCGTGGTCATTGGCGGGTTCGTCGCGGCCATGGTGAGCCGCGATCGCCGCAAAACCAGGGGCGCCGCGGCGTAGACAGCGCCGGCCTCCCAGTGATTCATTCGATATGCCTCAGACCCAGTTGTTGCCGCAGCAGGCTTCCACGATGGCAGGACGCGTGGACGCCTTGTACTTCTTCCTGGTCGCCCTCACGGCGTTCTTCACCATCGCCATCTCGGTGGTGGTGGTGTACTTCGCGCTGAAGTACCGCCGGACGTCGAGAGAACAGGCCGGCGTGCCGATCCACGGCAGCCTCTGGCTCGAAGCCACGTGGACGGGCATCCCCTTGCTCATCGTGCTGTTCATCTTCGTGTGGAGCGCGAGCATCTTCTTCGACATGGCCAGGCCGCCGGCCAACACCATCGACATCTACGTGGTTGGCAAGCAGTGGATGTGGCGTTTCCAGCACCCCACGGGGCCATCCGAGGTCAACGAACTGCACGTGCCGGTGGGCGCCAACGTGAAGTTGACCATGACGTCCCAGGACGTGATTCACGACATGTACATTCCGGACTTCCGCGTGAAGGCGGACGTCCTGCCGGGCCGGTATACCCATTTGTGGTTCAACGCGACCAAACCCGGCCGGTACCGGCTGTTCTGCGCCGAATACTGCGGCACCAACCACTCCGGCATGATCGGCTGGGTCGAAGTCATGGAGCCGGCGGCCTACGAGGCCTGGCTCGCCGGCGGGGCTCATGTCGGCACGATGGCGCAGGCCGGCCAGAAGCTGTTCAAGGACATGGCCTGCGCCGTGTGCCACCGCGAAGACGCCACAGGGCTCGGCCCGACGCTCGAGGGCCTGTACGGGAACGCGGTCGCCCTCGAGGACGGCAGTTCGGTGGTGGCAGACGAGGCTTACCTGCGCGAGTCGGTCGTCAACCCGTCGGCCAGGATCGTGGCGGGGTTCCAGGCGCTGATGCCGACCTACCAGGGGCAGGTCAACGAAGAAGGCCTGCTGCAGCTCATTGAGTACATGAAGTCCCTGAAGGCCATCCCGACCAACGCGACGGGCATCGCCACTCCTCCGGCCGACGCCAAGACACCGGGCCCGGACGCCCCGGCGAAGAAGTAGACCTATGGAACACGCAGCGACCCCCGGCAAGAACTACCTGTCCGACGGCCACAGCCTGAAATCGTGGCTCCTCACGCGGGACCACAAGCGTATCGGCTTGCTCTATCTGCTGAGCGTGACGTTGTTCTTCGGGCTCGGCGCGCTCTACGCCGCCGGCATCCGGCTGGAACTGCTCACGCCCGCCGGCGACCTGGTGGAATCGGACACCTACAACAAGATGTTCACCATGCACGGCGTCATCATGGTGTTCTTCTTCCTGATCCCGGCCATCCCCGCCACGCTCGGGAACTTCCTCGTCCCGATCATGATCGGCGCGAAGGACCTCGCGTTTCCCCGGCTCAACCTGATGAGCTGGTACGTGTACACGATCGGCGGCCTGTTCACGTTGTGGGCCCTGGTGACCGGCGGCGTCGACACGGGATGGACGTTCTACACCCCCTACAGCTCGGCGTTCGCCAACTCGAACGTGGCCCTGGTGGTCGTGGGGATCTTCATCAACGGGTTCTCGGGCATCCTCACGGGCCTGAACTTCATCGTCACGATCCACAAGATGCGCGCGCCCGGCATGACCTGGTTCCGCATGCCCCTGTTCATCTGGGCGCACTACGCCACCGCGCTCATCTTCATCCTGGGCACCCCGGTCATCGCAATCACCCTGGTCCTGGTCGGCGCCGAGCGGCTCCTGGGCCTCGGCATCTTCGACCCGAAACTCGGCGGCGACCCGGTTCTCTTTCAGCACCTGTTCTGGTTCTACTCGCACCCGGCCGTCTACATCATGATCCTGCCGGCAATGGGCATCATGAGCGAACTGGTGGCGGCGTTCTCGCGCAAGGCCATCTTCGGCTACTCGTTTGTGGCGTACTCCAGCCTGGGTATCGCGGTGGTCGGGTTCCTCGTGTGGGGCCACCACATGTTCGTCAGCGGCCAGTCGGTGTACTCCGCGATGGCGTTCTCGTTCTTGAGCTATCTCGTCGCCATCCCGTCGGCTGTCAAGGTGTTCAACTGGACGGCCACGCTGTACAAGGGCTCCATTTCGTTCGAAGCCCCGATGATCTTCGTGTTCGGCTTCATCGGGCTCTTTCTGATCGGCGGGATGACGGGCTTGTTCCTGGCCGCGCTGGCCGTGGACGTGCACGTGACGGACACGTACTTCGTGGTGGCCCACTTCCACTACATCATGGTCGGCGGGACCATCATGATGTTCCAGGGCGGGCTCCACTATTGGTGGCCGAAGATCTTCGGGAAGATGTACCACGAAGGCTGGGCCCGCGTGTCGGCCGCGACGATCTTCATCGGCTTCAATCTCACGTTCTTCCCGCAGTTCATCGTCGGCTACCTCGGCATGCCCCGGCGGTACCACGCGTATCCGCCCGAGTTCCAGATCTGGAACGTCCTGTCGACGGCGGGCGCAGGTGTGCTGGCCGTGGGCTACGCGCTGCCGGCGTTCTACCTCTTGTACTCGTTGTTCAAGGGCAAGGCTGCGCCGGCCAACCCCTGGGGCGCCACGGGGCTCGAGTGGACGATCCCGTCGCCCCCCCCGACGCACAACTTCGAGACCATTCCGGTGGTGGACGAGCCGCCGTACAACTACGCCAAGTGAGGACGTGATGTCAGGCTCCCACGCGACGCAGCGCGACCACCATCCGTACCTGCAGCATCACTTCGACAACCTCGAGCAGCAGTTCGAGTCGTCGGCGATGGGCATGTGGCTGTTCCTGGTCACGGAAATCCTGTTCTTCGGCGGCCTCTTTGCCGCTTACCTGGTCTACCGGATTTCGTATCCGGCCGCCTTCCAGGACGCCAGCCACCATCTCGATCTCCTGCTGGGCGGCATCAACACGGCCATCCTCATCGGCAGCTCCCTGACGATGGCCATGGCGGTCTATGCGGCCCAGACGGGGAACCGCAACCAGCAGATGGTGTACCTCGTGCTCACCATGCTCCTGGGCGTCGCCTTCCTCGGCATCAAGGCCGTCGAGTACAGCCACAAGTTTCACGACAACCTCGTGCCCGGCGCGAGCTTCCAGTTCGAAGGCCGCGACCCGGTTCATGCACAGCTGTTCTTCTCGCTGTATTTCGTGATGACCGGCCTGCACGCCCTGCACATGGTCGTCGGGCTGGGCATCATGCTCGTGCTGCTGTGGATGGCCTACCGGGGCCGGTTCACCAGGGCGTACCACACCCCGGTCGAGATCAGCGGGCTCTACTGGCACTTCGTGGATATCGTCTGGATCTTCCTGTTCCCGCTGCTCTATCTGATCGACCGGCACGGGCCGCTTCGCTAGAGGCTAGGGACTGGGGGTTGGGGATTGGGGATTGGGGGTGGGGGGGTGGGGCAAGGCAGGGGATGTCCCCCAAGTCCCGAGTCCCGAACCCCATGCCCCATGCCCCTTGCCCCTACTGACTACTGTCTACTGTCTACTTTGTTGTGATCCACCGAGGCGAGCAATGACGGCACACACACAGACACCGGCGGCCGATGACGGCCTCATGCAGGCCGCCTCACACCTGGTTTCTCCGC
Source organism: uncultured Vicinamibacterales bacterium (assembly GCA_964372095.1). GTDB lineage: Bacteria > Acidobacteriota > Vicinamibacteria > Vicinamibacterales > JAKQTR01 > CAYJPV01. The sequence goes on from CAYJPV010000005.1 coordinate 7,604, forward strand.
GGACATACGTCGCCATCTTCCTGGCGCTCATGGTTCTGACCGGCGTGACCGTCGGTGTGGCCTACGTCGACCTCGGTCCCTTCAATACGCTGGTCGCGCTGCTCATCGCGTTCACGAAGATGATGCTCGTCGTGCTGTACTTCATGCACGTGCGCTACAGCAGCCGGCTGACCTGGGCCGTGGTGGGCGCCGGATTCTTCTGGCTGGCGCTGCTGCTGCTGCTCACGCTGTCCGACTACGTCACCCGCGGCCAGGGCTGGCTCACCTTCGGCTGACGGCTGTCGGCTGTCGGCTATCGGCTACGGCGCCTGATTCCTTTTCCAGACGGCCGCAAGCCGATCGCCGAGGGCCGCTGGCCGTGCTATAAGTGAGAACGCAGATGTGCAGCGCCGATGCCGGAGACACTCCTCTTCCTGACCGAACTGATGGGAATGAAGGTCTACGACCTGAAGGGTCGTCGTGTCGGACGTGTGCGCGATGCCGGCGTCGTGCCCAGGGTCGACGCAGCCCGTGTCGATCGTTTTCTCATCGGCGGTGAACTGAACTGGTGGTCCGTGCGCCACGAGCAGGTGTCGGCCATCACGGTCGACGGCATCTACCTGCGCGATGAGCAGGTCACCCCCTACCACGACGATGAGTACATGCTCAGAATCGTGCGGGATCTGCTGGACCAGCAGATTATCGACGTGCACGGCCGGAAGGTGGTGCGGGTCAACGACGTCACCTTCGAAGTCCGCCGCACCAATGCCCACGCGGAGCTGTGCGTGCGCGAGGTGGACATCGGGATGCGGAGCATCTTCCGGCGGCTGGCGCAGGGCGTGCTGCCGCCCCGGCTGATCCGCCGCATGATGGCCCCCATCGCCCCGAATTCGATCCGGTGGGAGTTCTGCAACATCGTCGAGGCCGACCCGCAGCGCCGACTGCGCCTCAATATCACCCATACGGCCCTCGAAGAACTCCATCCGGCCGACCTCGCCGACATCGTGGAGGACCTGAGCCCGGAAGATCGCGAAGCCATCTTCGAGTCCATCGACAGCGAGGTTGCCGCAGACGCCCTGGCCGAGGTCGAAGACCCGAAGATCCAGGCCAACATCCTGGAGTCGCTCGAGGCCGATCGCGCGGCGGACATCGTCGAGGAAATGGACCCCGCCGAGGCCGCCGATGTGCTCGAAGAGCTCGAAGACGAGACGTCGGAGGCCATTCTTGGCGAGATGGAACTCGAGGAGAAGACGGAGGTCGAAGAGGCTCTTGAGTTGCACGAAGACTCGGCCGGCCGCCTCATGAACAGCGAGTTTATTGCCGTGCCGGCGTCGGCGTCGGTGACCGACGCGTTGCGGGCCATCCGCGAGAACCCGGACCTGGTCGACACGCTGACCACACTGTTCCTGGAGGATCCGTACGGGGTGCTGTGCGGTGCCGTGCCGGTGGCGCGCCTGGTGCTCGCAGAACCCGGAGTGCCCCTGGGCGACCTCGTGGTCGACGAACTCGTCTCCGTGCCGATTGGCGAGCACGCCGATCGCGTGGTGGCGCTCGTGGACAAGTACAGCCTGATGGCCTTGCCGGTCGTGGACGATGCCGGGAAACTGGTCGGCGCGATCACGGCAGACGACGTCATCTCGGCGTTGCGGCAGGAGTAGCCCGTGCGGTTGATCGAGCACCTGCCACGCCCCCTGGTCGTCTTCTTCAGCGTCATCGGCCCGGGGTTCATCACCGCGATGGTGGACAACGACGCCGGCGGCATCTACACGTATTCGGAGGCGGGCGCCCGCTTCGGGTACACGCTGCTCTGGACGCTGCCCCCCATCGCCCTGCTGCTGGTCATCACCCAGGAAATGAACGCCCGCATGGGAGCCGTGACGGGCAAGGGCCTGTCGGATCTGATCCGGGAAGAATTCGGCCTGCGCAAGACGTTCCTGGTGATGATCCTGCTCGTCCTCGCGAACCTCACGAACGTCATGGCGAACTTCGCGGGCGTGGCGTCGGCCCTCGAACTGTTCCACGTCAGCCGCTACGTGTCGGTCCCGCTGGCGGCCGTGGCCGTGTGGTTCCTGGTGGTCAAGGGCACGTACAACAGCGTCGAGAAGATCTTCCTGGGCGCGTGCGTCACCTACATCGCCTACATCATTGCGGCGGTGCTCATCAGCCCGGACTGGGAAGCGTCGGCCCTCGCCAGCGTGCGCCCGGTCTTCATCGGGGACACCGTCTACCTGGTACTGATTGTCGGCCTCGTCGGCACGTCCGTCGCGCCGTGGATGCAGTTCTACCTCCAGGCGGCCGTGGTCGAGAAGGGCATCAACGTCAAGGACTACGCCGAATCGCGCATCGAGGTCATCGTCGGCTGCATCGTCATGGTCGTCGTGGCCTTCTTTATCATCGTGGCCTGCGCAGCGGCCATCTGGACCAAGGGCCCGCGGGGCATCGACAGCGCGGCGGACGCGGCCACGGCGCTGAAGCCGTTTGGCGAGTACGCCTATCTGCTGTTCAGCGCCGGACTGCTGAACGCCTCCCTGTTCGCGGCGAGTATCCTGCCCTTGTCGACGGCGTATTCGGTCTGCGAAGGCCTGGGCTTCGAGTCGGGGGTGAACAAGCGGTTCCGGGAAGCGCCGATCTTCTACTGGCTGTACACACTGCTCATCGTCGTCGGGGCCGGCGTCGTGCTGATTCCCGGGTTCCCGCTGGTGCGCATGATCCTGTTTTCGCAGGTCGTAAACGGGATCCTGCTGCCCCTCGTGCTCGTGTTCATGTTGAAACTGGTGAACAACCGCAACCTGATGCGCGAGTGGGTCAACCCCAGGGTGTACAACCTGGTGGCGTGGGTGGCCGTCGTCGTGCTGATTGGCCTCGCCGTGGTCCTGATGGGTATCACCGTCAGGGATTTGTGGGTGCCCTGACGGGGTGGCGGTCCCGGGTATCCTGTCCAGAGGGGATACCGCGGGGATCCGGTCCTGGCTAGAGTAGAAGTGGGTCGTCACCCGGCCATCCGGAACGACCCTGCATCACCTACGCAACCTCCATGTCTTCAGGGATGGACGGCCGGCACCGTCCATCCCTTGCTTTGTACGCACGAAGCAGGGGCCCGGAGCCTCCACGGCCCCGGGCCCCTGCTTCGTGCTTCGTGCTTCGTGCTTCTACTGTCTACTGACTACTCTGTTCCCCCTACCGCAGCCCGGCCGGTGACGCCGGGAACCGGGCGAGATTGCCAGGCGCCGGAACACCCATCATCCCCGGGGCGCCGACACCAACAGCCGCGTTGATTTCCTGTTTCGTCCAGCCAGCTTTCAGCAACGCCACGTACAGGGCCTTCAGCCCGTCAACTCTCGCCTCACTCGGGCCGACAGAAATCAGCACGTTGGCCTTGCCGAGCGCCTTCTGCGCCGCCTCGAGCCGCCGCACGGAGGCCGTCACGTCGCCGGCGTCACACTCGACCACCGCCAGCGCGTTGTTCTTCTTGAACTTCTCGATCACCGCCGGCGACCGCGACGGCATTCCGGTCACCAGGATCGGCTTCGTCGCCGAATCAAGCACCGACACCAGCAGCGTTTCGGCAGGCGACACGAGGTGCAGCACGACCCCGGCGGCCTCCATCGCCTTGAGGGCGGCCTTGCCTTCGTGCGTCACGGTCTCGCCGAACCACACCCCATCCGGCGAGGCCACATCCACACGTCCGATGTTCAAGGCCGTTGCCGCAGCTTCAATCAGCGCGATGCTGCCGCCAAACACGCCCGCGCCCCGTACGCCCGTCGCGATGCGCGCGTTCCCGCCGCCGCGTCCACCCATGCGGCCTGTCGGCTGCGCGCCGCGCCCGCTGCTGAGGTCCCTCAGCCGCTGGCCGATCGCCGCCACCAGTTCTTCGCGCGTGCTCGGACGCACGTACTGCCAGGACCCGGCCACGACCGCATTGACCGACGGCGCCGCAAAGCGCATGGCGTCGTACTGCACCTGGCGGTCGGCAATCAGCAGATTCACACCGGTCTCGTTCGCCAGGTTCCACATCCCCTGAAGGACGAACTGCCCGGTCTTCGCGAGAATCGCCGCATCCGACTTCGCCGGGTCGTCACCCGAATCGTGATAGTCGGGATGCCCGGCACCCCCGCTGGTCATCAGCCCGAGCGCCTCGATGCCTCGCTCGATGAACGCCGAATAATCGCTGCCACCGGGCCCGGCGGTCGACGGGTCCACCACACTGATGACGTCAGGCAACTGATCGCGCTTGATCACGTCCCAGGTCGCCGGGAAGTTCAAGGCGCCGGGCGCGCCAATCCGGTCGCCCAGGGCCACCATGTCGAGGTTGATGTAGCCGACCACGCGGTCCATCGACACGCCGTCAGGCGGGTTGGCAGCATAGTGGTTCGACCCGAGCAGCCCCTGCTCTTCACCGGTCCACAGACAGAAGATCATCGTCCGCTTCGGCTGCACCTTGTTGACGGCAAACAACCTCGCCACTTCCATCGTCACTGCCGCACCGGACGCGTTGTCGTCAGCGCCGTTGAAAATGACGCCGTTGGTCACGCCCACGTGGTCGAGGTGGCCTCCCACGATGACGTATTGCGCCTTGAGGGTGGGATCGGTCCCCGTGATCTTCGCGATCACGTTCCGGCCAACGTGGTTCTTGAACTTCTCGCCGTACAGCGTCGTGGTCGTGTAGCCCTTGATCTGGGCCATCACGCCGGTCTTCATGGACCGGGCTTTCTTCGCCTTGATATCGCTCTGGATCCCCGCCAGACGCGCCCCGAAACCGCGGATCGATTCCTGGGGATCGCGCCACATCACGGCGCGGAACACGCGGTCGTCGACCGTCGGGACGAACAGGAACGGCTTCTTGAAGGGCGACTCGTCAACCGGGCGCCGAAGTCCACCCATCATGGCCGCCGGCGCGGGCGCTGCGGCGGCCGGCCCGCCAAACATGCCGCCGCCACCAACCGGGGCCGTATAGAGCAGGATGGCCGCAGCCCCCTTCTCGTAGGCCGTCAGCGCCTTCTTCTGGTCCGTCGATTCCTCGGCCCACTCTTCTTTCGCCGGCTGCGGTGCCGGGACCGGCGCAGCCCCGCCCATCGACGGGCGAGGATCCGCTGCGGCGCTCGGAGAGCCTTTCAGCGCCAGCACGATCTTGCCTTTGACGTCGAGGCCGGCGTACTCGTCAAGTCCCTTCGCCGGGGCCGAAATGCCGTACCCGACGAACACCACCTCCGCATTGACGCTGGTCCCGGGCGTGGACTGCGTATCGACGATGAAGTCGTTGTCGCGCAGGGAAAACGCCCGGCCGCCGACAGACAGCGCGGGAATGCCGGTGGTCCACACGAACGAACTGCGCGCGCCCGTCATCGGCACGCCCTGGAAGTACGTGCCCTTCTCGCCCGCGGGCTCGAGCCCCCATTCTTTGAACTTGCCGGCCGCCCAGTCGGCCATACGCTCGTAGCCGGGGGTCAGCGTACGCCGGCCCTGCTGCTCGTCTGCCGACAGATAGGTGATGTAACCCTTGATGACCCCGCCATCAACCTTGATGGACGTGGGCTGGGCCATCGCGCCCACGGAACACACGAGGCCAAGGCACACGCCTGCTGCCAGGCGGTACGCACTGCGTCGATTCATAGAGATCCTCTCAGCGGGGGCTGGAAGCAGAACGGATTGAAGTCACCTGGGATATACGCCAGCCTTTGCCCAGGGGTTTACCTGGGCGAATGCCGGCCTTCGGCGTTCGACCTTCGGCTCAAGACCGACCTTCGGCCTTCGGCTATCGGCTTTCGGCTCAATACCGGCCTTCGGCGTTCGACCTTCGGCGTTCGGCTCAATACACGGTCGAGTTGATCGCCGATGGCCGATAGCCGACCTGTCAATCCACGATGAACAACGTGGCGCCGGCCGTGGTGCGCGAACGATGGGGTATGTCGTTGTCGGCCACCTGGTAACTCTGCCCCGGTCTCAGCGTCACCGTACGTCCGTCTTTCAGTTCAGTCTGCAACTCGCCTTCGAGGACCAGGAGCACATGTCCGCGGCTGCACCAGTGATCGGCGAGGTATCCCGGCGAATACTCGACCATCCGGACGCGGATGTTGCCGATCTCCACCGTCCGCCAGTAGGCGGTCCCGGTCTCGCCGGCGTGCTCGGTTTTCGGGACATTCGCCCAATCCGTCGTGCCGAACGGCACCTGTTCGATACGCATGGCGTCGCCTCTCCTTTACTCCTGCTTCGCGCCGCAGTCGGCGCAGAACTTCGCTCCGGCTTTGACCGTGGACCCGCACTCGGTGCAGTGCCGCTCGGCATCGATCTTCGTGCCGCACTCGGCGCAGAACTTGACCTTGGCGGGCAGCGGCGCGTTGCAGCCCGGGCAGGTGGCCCGGACGCCGTCGCGCCAGTTCTTCTCCTTGAGCATCGCCCGGTCTTCTTCGGCCACCTGCGAGTGGGCCCAGATTTCCTGCACGGTCCGGCTGGCCTGCGCCGCCGCCATCTCGACCCCGAGGTCCGGTGCGCACTGCTTGCAGAGGCCCTTGCCGTCGTTCCAGCAGCTTTTGCGGCACACCCAGGACGAACAGCGGGAGCACTGAACGAAGTCGGGCTTCAGTTCCTCCATGGCTTCCGTGAACGCGCCGTCGTGCGCCTTCTCCCAGGCTGCCGTGCGCGCGCGTTCGCCGAGGTCGGCCGCCGTGCCGAACAGTCCTCCAAAGAGGCTGCTCGCCGCATCCAGGGCGCTGGACAGCGTGCCGAGCGCCGACGCGTTGAACGCCGTCCGGAATCCCGTTCCGCACCGGTCGCAGAAGAACTCGAACTGAAATCCCTTGTTGGTGCTGAGGTCGTTGTAGTTGCGGGTGAACTGAATCTTGCCCATGGCGGCTCCTGCAGGGGGGTCCGCGTATCGTACACCGAGATGGCAACGGGGGGATCCGGTCTCCGGTGCGCAGGCCGGACCCGGCCGTGTAGAATCGCCTGCACCGGAGGGGTTGTCTATGTACCGTGTCGTATCGAACCGTCTCGTCGGGCATGCCGGGCTGGCTGTTGCGTGCGCGCTGCTGCTGGGACTGGCGGTACCGTCTTCACCGCAGGCGCAGGCGGGACCGCGTATCAGTGTGTCGTTTCCGTCCTCGTCGAGCGCCGCGCCGCTCGACGGGCGGCTGCTGCTGATGATCTCGACCGCTCGAGACGGCGAACCACGTTTTCAGATCAACGACAGCGTCCGTACGCAGCAGGTCTTCGGCCGTGACGTCGACGGCCTGAAACCCGGACAGGCCTCCATCTTCGACGCCTCGGTGCTCGGCTATCCACACGGGAGCCTGGGCGATCTGCCCGCCGGAACGTATACCGTGCAGGCGCTGCTCCACCGGTACGAAACATTCACGCGGGCCGATGGCCACACGGTGAAGCTGCCCATGGACCGCGGCGAAGGCCAGCAGTGGAACCTCGCACCGGGCAATCTCTACAGCACGCCGCGAACGGTCACCTACGATCCGGCACGCCCGACCCCGGTGACCATCGCGCTCGACCGGATCATCCCGCCGATCCCGGATCCGCCGACGACGAAGTACATCAAGCACGTGCGCATCCAGAGCGAGCGCCTAACGAAGTTCTGGGGCAGACCCATGTTCCTCGGGGCGCACGTGCTGGTGCCGGAAGGCTGGGACACGCACCCCCAGGCGCGATATCCGCTGATCATCAACCACGGGCACTTCCCGTACACGTTCGGCGGATTCCGTGAAGAACCGCCGGACCCGAACCTGCCGTGCGAGTACAGCCAGCGGTTCCGGCTCGACTGCTACAACCGCATCGAGGAGCAGGAGGCGCACGAGTTCTACAAGGCGTGGACGGGGCCGGAGTTCCCGCGATTCCTGATCATCGAAATTCAGCACGCCAACCCGTACTACGACGACTCCTACGCCGTGAACTCCGCGAACCTGGGGCCCTACGGCGACGCGATCACCCACGAGTTGATCCCGCACATCGAGAAAGAATTCCGCGGCATCGGCCAGGGGTGGGCGCGCTTCATGTACGGCGGCTCAACGGGAGGCTGGGAGGCCATGGCGGCCCAGGTGTTCTATCCCGAGGAGTACAACGGCGCGTATATCGCCTGCCCCGATCCCATCGACTTCCGCGCGTACACGGTGGTCAATCTGTACGAAGACACCAATGCGTTCTACCAGGAGGGGCCCTGGCGAAAGGTGCCCAGGCCCGGGCTGCGTAACTATCTTGGCCACGTCAGCACGCTCCTGAAGGACATGAACCACCTTGAACTCGTGCTCGGCACGAAAGGCCGCTCGGGTGGCCAGTGGGACATCTGGCAGGCGGTGTACTCGCCGGCGGGTGCCGACGGGTATCCCAAGGCCATCTTCGACAAACGCACGGGCGTCATCGACAAGGATGTGGCGGCCCACTGGCGGGACCACTACGACCTCTCGCACATCCTGCGGCGGGACTGGGCCACGCTCGGGCCGAAACTGCGCGGCAAGCTGCACATCTACGTCGGCGACATGGACAACTACTATCTCAACAACGCGGTCTACCTCGTCGAGGAGTTCCTCAAGACCGCCACCCCGCCGTACGAAGGCACCGTCGACTACGGAGACCGCGCGGAACACTGCTGGAACGGGGACCACTCGCAGCCCAACGCCATCTCCCGGCTGCGGTACCACCAGATGTTCGCGCCGAAGATCCTGCAGCGGCTGTTGTCCACCGCCCCACCGGGAGCGGACGTCACGAGCTGGCGGTACTGACTGGGGGTTGGGGGTTGGGGGTTGGGGGTTGGGGGGTGG
>CAYJPV010000005.1:16351-164206 GCA_964372095.1 uncultured Vicinamibacterales bacterium
GGGGGCGGGCCGGCGCGGGGGGGGGGGCCCCCCCCGCCGCACCGGGACAAGGGGCAAGGGCACGGGGCATGGGAGGATGCAGGGGCAAATGACTATTCGCCCCTTCTTGCTTCCTGCTTCTTTCCGCGCCCCAACCCCCAATCCCCAATCCCCAACCCCCAGCTACACGATCACCCGCAGCGCCCCGGGCCTGACGACCAGGTGAAACGTCGTGCCGCGGGCCAGCAGATCACCGTCAGCCGCAAGTGCCTCCTCCGAGGCACAGGTCAACGTGGCCTCGCTCGCGGACAGCGTCGTCAGGATGCCGTCCGGCAGACGCCAGCCGCGCGCGAAACAGACGAAGGCCATCAGCAGGCGCGCCCGCGTCACGGGCCGGATGCCGACGATTTCCATCACGCCGTCCGAGCCGTCCGACCCGACCGGCAGCACGAGCCCGCCACCGAGTACGGGCGTGTTGGCCGCAAACACCCCGTAGCCGCTGACGTCCATGTCGCCTGCCACTGACGTGATCCGGTACGGGCGGATCACCAGAGCGGGCGACAGGAGATGCCGCAGGCCGGCAAGCGTGTAGGCAAACCCGCCGAGCACGTGGATCAGGGGGCGCGTCCGGGCTCCTGGGGAAAACCAGCGGCGCACCGTCAGCGTGGCAGCGGCGGGAACACCGGTCACGCCAGCCGTACAGAAGAGCCGCCCGTCCGCCTCGATCAGGTCCATCGCCCGCACGCGGCCGTCGAGCACGCGGCGAGCCGCGGCAACCGGCCCGGCGGGAAGACCGAGTGCCTTGGCGAAGTCGTTGCCGGTCCCGCGGGGAATGATGCCGAGGGGCGTCGCCGATCCTGCCAGGGCGCTTGCGACGCAGTTGACGGTGCCATCGCCGCCAATGACGACGACGGTGTCCACCGCGTCGGCAGCCGCGCGGCAGGCGGCGTGGCGCATGGCCTCCGGCGACGCGGGACACGCCACGGTCACGACCGCGTCGCGCTCCAGTTCTGACAACGCGGCCCTCCATCGCGCGCGGGACGTCTGACGCGCGGACGCGTTGACGAGGACCGTGAGACGGCGGCGCTGGGGCGTCATCGAATGGCCACGCCCAGCGCGGCCAGGAACTGCGCGTACGGCAGTCTCTCGACGCGGGCAACCGCGGCACAGACGGAGGCTGTGTCCGCCTGATGCACCAGCATCACGTCGGCCTGGCCCAGCGCCGCCCGCAGCCCGTCCCGATCGCCATCGTCACCCAGACGGATCGACAGGACCGCCAGCGCCGCGGCCACCCAGGCCACCTGCGTACGAACACCCCAGCCGAGGTACGCACTCCACGAGCCCCAGGCGCGGGCGGCCAGGTACCTGTTCGCCACGCGCCACAGGCCTGGCCGGGCAGACCAGTTCGCGGCTGCCCGTGCCTCGCGCTCGGAGACGCCGGTGGGAGCCAGGCCTGCCGGGATGCTGCCCCGGACCGCGCCGTAGAGGGCCGCGATGCCCGCAGGCTCGCCGTGTGCGTCAGCCGGTTCAGCGGCCAGGACGGCCCCCAGGACGTCACGCGCGTAGCGGCTCATGCTCCCCCGCTCCGGTGACCAGGCCCGCAGTCGCTCGGCTCCCAGCGCCAGGCGCGCGACCACCTGCGGAGGACGTTCGTCCGGCCGATCGCACGCCGCCAGCACGAAGGCGTCCCAGGCGGCCAGGCTGTCGGCATCGCCCACGACCTGCGGCCGGACGAAGGGTGGCACCGTATGCGCGGCGTCAAACCCTTCGATGTCGTCGGGATTGGCGATGAGGTCTCCGGCGGGCACAGGCTCGAGCCGACGGACGTCTTCGCGAAACAGCAGGTCGGCCGCCGTCGGGCACACGTGCGAGAAGGCGACACGGACGACCGTGTCCTCGATCAGGATGACACGCGGGAAGTGGCGGCACGCCGCCGGCAGCGCCGCGTGGCCCATCGTCCGCTGGATGGCGCACAGCCGGCTGGCACGCCGGTCGAAGAACACACACTCGCCGGACGCTGTCCGGGCCAGGATGGCGGCCGCGCCATCGGGCAGCTCGCCGGCATCCAGGAAGGGACCGCCGCCGGGCGAGAGCGCTCCCGGCACGCGGAGGGATCCCGTCTCGAGCGCGGCCGCCACGCGCCCCATCCCGTCGTGATCGATCGGGATGTGCCAGCCCGCCGAACAACACACGCCGCTGTGCCGGCAGCGGTAATCCTGATAGAGGCTGAGCGTGGAGATCGACCTGCGCGCGGGGGAGGGCACGACTGCAGGATACACTCACTTGACGTCCGGCGTGACCGGAGGAACAATGACCGCGCCCCCTAGCGTGGAGGTCCGTATGGTCCGAGATCGCCGTTCATTCGCGCTCGCGCTCCTGATACTGTTCTCGGCGCTCGCCGTGGCGTGCGGCTCGTCGCAGCCGCCGGCCGAACAGACGGCCAAGCCGGCAGACACCGCCCCGCCGCCGGTGGACATCGTGAAACACATGCACGACCACCTGAGCCTCGTCACGACGCTCCAGGAAGCGGTCATCCGGGGCGACTTCGGAGCCGTGGCGACACCGGCGTCCGCGCTGGCCAACCACGAAGTTATCCCGTTCCCACCGGGAACGGAATCCTACGTGCCGGACATCAAGAAGACCGCCGGGATGGCGCTGGCCGCCGCGAACATCAAGGAGGCGGCCACGGCGACGGCCCAGCTCGTGGCGGCCTGCGGCGCGTGCCACACTGCCACCAAGCTCCCGATCAAGTGGTCCGCACCGGTGAAGCCGACCGACGGGTCGGGCGTCACGATCCACATGCTGGAACACCAGTGGGCCGTCGACCTCATGTACCAGGGCCTGGCCCAGCCGTCTGACGACGCCTGGAAGAATGGCGTCGCGGCCTTGAAAGCCTCTCCGCTCGCGGCCAAGGACCTGCCGAAAGACGAGGACCTCACAAAAGAAATCGTCGCGTACGAGAAGACCGTGCATGCCCTGGCAGGCAAGGCCGAGAAGGCCACGGACATCGGATCGAAGGTCGCGGTCTACAGTGAAGCGATTGCCGGGTGCGCCGGCTGCCATGGCCTGCACGGCAAGGTGTGGGGCCCGGGAATCGCAAAGTAGTGCAGATCGCCACCTGGAACGTCAACGGCATCCGTGCGCGTCAGGCGCAGGTGCTCGACTGGCTGTCCAGCGCGCAGCCGGACGTCGTCTGTCTGCAGGAGATCAAGGCGGCACCTGACCAGGTGCCGCCCTCTCTCTGGGAACACGCGGACTACTGGACGGCCTGGCACGGCGCGGGCGGCTACTCCGGCGTGGCGCTGCTCGTCCGGAAAGACCTGGTGCCGGAGCGGCCCGCGGTCAGTTCCCCCGCGTTTGATTTCGAAACCCGCATCAGGTGTGTCGAGATCGCCGACACCACGATCGCCTCGGTCTACGTGCCCAACGGCGGCAAAGATTTCGCCGCCAAGATGCGGTTCCTGGAGGACCTGCGCGCGTACGCCGCCTCGTTTGCCGAGACCGGCCAGGCGCTGGTGCTCTGCGGTGACATGAACGTCGCCCTGACCGACCTCGACGTCCATCCCAAAGAACGCAAACCCACGGCCATCGGACAACTGCCGGAGGAACGGACGTTGTTCGGGCAGCTGATCGCCAGCGGCCTCGTCGATGTCGGCCGGACGCTCGACCCCGACAACGACGCGCACTTCACGTGGTGGCCCCCGTGGCGCAACATGCGCCAGCGCAACATCGGCTGGCGCATCGACTACGTCCTGGCCAGCACAGCCCTGGCCGCTACGGCGTCAACGTGCCCGTCGTTCCGCGAGATCGGCACCAGCGACCACGCGCCGGTGGTGGCCACGTTCGGGGGCGGCAAGAAGTAGGAAGTAGACAGTAGGCAGTAGATCTGGCTGCGGCAGAGCAGCCCCCGGGGACTCACTACTGACTACTAACTACTGACTACTGACTACTACTGACTACTGACTACTGGCTCCAGCCGAAGGCCGATAGCCGAAGGCCGATCGTCAATCAAACCGTCCCGCCAGCAGGGCTCCGGCGTACTCAGAGAGTGATCGGACACGCGGACAATCCGTGACGGCGCCGTACATCCCGGCCGAGTCGAGGAGGACTGCGGGAAGACCGGCCGCGCGGGCACCCATGATGTCGATTTCATAGAGGTCGCCGCAGTGGATGGTGGTCTGGAGGTCGGCTCCCGATCGTTCGCAGGCAATGTGGAAGAGGCGCGGATCGGGTTTTTCCACCCCTTCATCCGCCGAGTCGATGACCACGTCGAAGTAGACGTCGAGACTAATCCGTCTGAAAAGTTGCCGGATTGTGCCGTTGCTGTTCGACACGACCACGATCCGCAGTCCACCGTCCCGCATCCGTCGCAAGGCGGGCACCACACCGTCGGGCACCTGGTCCCAGTTGTTCTCGACGTCGTGGAAGACCTTGAGCTCGGCCAGGGCATTGTTCGTGGCGTCCGACGGCTGAATACCGGCGGCTTGCAGGATCAGGTCGAAGAACAGGAAGCCCCGCTGTTCGTCGGTCGATCCCGTCACCGTCCGCCCGACATCGAGCCGGCGTTTGACCGCCGGTTCGGCGGCGGCCAGGACGGCCGGATCGACGGCCACGCCGTGGCGGGCGAGTGCCTCGGACGCACGATGCCAGTTCGGATTGACGAGCACCCCCCCGGCATCCAGGAAGGCGGTTCTGTAGCGTGTCTGCATGTTCCCATGACCTCGATGGTGTAGGACCAGTGCTCAATCAGCCTGAGCGCCGATGTTAGTATGGCGCACATCCCCTGGCGGTGGGACCCTGGGCCTGCCTGAAGCCAGGGGTCTGGAGCCCGGAGCCTGTGGTCCTATGGTCCTTCACGCGCGTCATCGAGGATCGTCCTACGTCATCAGCCTGAAATCGCATTCCGTGGCCGTCGGCATCGACGACAGCCTCGTGGCCGCGTGGGATCGCGGCGGCCGGCTGTACAGCCTGTTCCGGGATGAGGGGACGTGGCGCCGCGGACTGTCCGGTGGAGCCATTGAAAAGCGGCTTTCCGGCGGCACACGCCTCCGCCGTTCGTTGATGGAGGCCGAGGTCGACGGGCTCGTCGACGAGACGGCGGCGATTGCCGGCCGCACCAGTACCGCCATGGCCACGGCGGACTGGCGGTGGGAAGGCCCGGTGGACGCGGTCACCGCCCAGGAAGCCCGGGTGCTGCTGGCCTTCTGCGCGCGGTTCGACGCCGCCGCCGCACGGGCGGATGCCGCACGGTTTGCCCGTGTCTATCGGCCCGTGGGCATCCTTCCGCCGGACCAGTACCTGGCGCTGGTGGTGCAGGCCACCGAGGGGTGCTCGTTCAACACATGTACGTTCTGCGATCTCTACCACGACCCGTATCGCGTGAAGACGCAGGACGAATTCCGCGAGCACGTTCGCACCGTGCTCGACTACCTGGGCGGATCGGTGGACCTGCGATCGAGAGGCATCTTTCTGGGATCGGCCAACGCACTCGCCATCCCGATGACCAGGCTGATCCCCCTCCTGGAGGTGCTTGCCGAAGAAGTGGACTCCATGCGGCGGGGCCTCAACGCGTTTGTCGACGGCTTCACCGGCCAGTTGAAGACGAAGGACGACTACAGCCAGTTGAGCCAGTTCGGACTGCGCCGGGTGTACGTGGGCCTCGAGTCCGGACACGATCCCCTGCTGGCGTTCGTCCGCAAGCCAGGCTCGGCCGCGGGCGCCGTCGACACCGTCCGGGCCGTCAAGGACGCCGGCCTCAATGTGGGCGTGATTGTGATGACGGGACTCGGCGGCCGTCAGCATGCTGTCGGCCACGTCGCCGGCACCGCGGCGGCGCTGAGCGCCATGGCGCTGGGCCCTGGCGACCTGCTGTACTTCAGCGAACTGGTGGAAGTCGCGGGCACGTCGTACCCGAGACTGGCACTTGAAGGCGCGCTGGTTCCGCTCGACCACGAGGCGTGTGGCCTGCAGCGGGAACGTATCCTCGAGGCCACCCGATTTCCCGGATCACGGCCCCAGGTGGCGACGTACGATATCAGGGAGTTCGTGTACTGACTCAGTACGTAGCCCCGGGGCTACGTACCGTAACTGAGGACAACGTCATGTTCCGTCGCACCTTCTCACGCCGTGCACTGAGGCTTGCAACCGCCATCACGGCGGCCGCCGCTCTGTGCGCCATCGCGGTTCCCCAGGCACGGATACAGACACCGCCCGCTGCCAGCGTGCTCCTCAATCCGGCACGCGTGTTCGACGCGGCGACGGCGCAGACTCGGACGGGCGTGGTCGTACTCGTCACGGGCAATCGGATTGCCGCGGTCGGGCAGCCCGCCGACGTCACGGTTCCCGCAGGCACCACCGTCATCGATCTGCCGGGTACCACGTTGTTGCCCGGCCTCATCGACGCCCATTCGCACGTGTTCCTGCATCCGTACAACGAAACCCTCTGGAACGACCAGGTGATGAAAGAGTCGCTGGCGTACCGGACGATCCTCGCCGTCCGTCACTGCGAAGCCACGCTGATGGCTGGGTTCACGGCCTTGCGGGACCTCGGCACGGAAGGCGCCGAGTATGCCGATGTCGCGGTGCAGCAGGCAGTCAACGAGGGCCGGATCCCTGGCCCCAGGCTTCAGGTTGCCACCAAGGCCATCGTGGCCACCGCCAGCTACGGCCCGGGACCGCGCGGTTTCGCCACGAACTTCCAGTTGCCGCAGGGCGCCGAGGAGGTCAGCGGGGCTGACCGCATGCTGTGGGCCGTCCGGGACCAGATCGGCCATGGCGCCGACGTCGTCAAGCTGTACGCGGATTACCGTCGCGGCCCGGGCGGATCGAACGTGCCGACGCTCACGCTTGAAGAAATGACCGTCGCGGCCCGCGAGGCCGCCAGCGCGAACCGGCAACTGGCCGTCCATGCGTCGCACCCGGAGGGCATGCGGCGGGCCGTGCTGGCCGGCGCCCAGACCATCGAACACGGCTACGGCGGCACCGAAGACGTCTTCAAGCTGATGGCCGAGCGGGGCGTGGTGCTCTACCCGACCCTGGCGGCGCAGGAAGCGTCGGCCATCTACAACCAGAACTACAAACCCGGCATCTCGAAACCCACGGCGTCACTCGAACAAGGCCGGCGCGCATTCCAGCTCGCTCTGGCCCAGGGCGTCACCATCGGCCTCGGCTCCGACGTCGGTGTCTTCGCCCACGGCACGAACGCCAGGGAACTGGAGCTGATGGTCGAGTACGGCATGACGCCAGCCCAGGCGCTGGTGGCGGCCACGCTGGTGAATGCGAAGGTCATGGGTTGGGGCGATCGCCTCGGCCAGGTGAAGGCGGGGTTCCTCGCCGATCTGGTGGCCGTACAGGGCGACCCGACGGCCCAGGTTTCGGCCGCTCGACACGTCACCTTCGTAATGAAAGACGGCGTCGTCTACAAACGGTGAGCGGATGACGCCGTTCAGGCCCCTGGTGGCGCCGGACTGAACAGCAGTGTTCGCGGGCGATCGCCATCCTGGTACGTCAGGGCCAGTTTTCAGGCTTTCTTCTGGAGTCTCGTCCAGCTGTCTTTCAGCGGCACCGTCCGGTTCAGCACGAGACGCCCGGGCGCCGACTCGGGATCGACGCAGAAGTAGCCGACTCGTTCGAACTGGAACCGGTCACCAGGGCTGGCCGCAGCCAAGCCCGGCTCGACCGGCACCGACGTCAGCACATCCAACGAGTGGGGATTGAGCGACTGCCGCCAGTCGCCGCCGTCCGCATCATCGCCAGGCGTGGGATTCGTGAACAGCCGATCGTACAGCCGGATCTCCGCGCGGACGGCATGCGCGTCGGAGACCCAGTGAATCGTCGACTTCGGCCGCCGCCCGTCCGGCGCGTTCCCGTCCTTCGTGGCGGGATCGTACGTACAGCGCAACTCGACGATGACGCCGGAGGCGTCCTTGACGACGCGCTGGCAGGTCAGGAAGTAGGTGCCTCTGAGGCGGACTTCGCGGCCGGGGGCCAGGCGGAAGAACTTCTTGGGCGGGTCTTCCATGAAGTCGTCGCGCTCGATGAGCAGTTCGCGCGAGAACGGGACCGTACGCGTCCCGGCGGCCGGGTCTTCGGGGTTGACCGCGATCGGGATGTCTTCGACCTGCCCGGGCGGGTAGTTCTCGATGATCACCTTGAGCGGATTCAGGACCGCCATGGCCCGTGGCGCCCGTTTGTTCAAATCGTCGCGCACGGCGTCTTCGAGCAGCGCGACATCCACGAGGTTCTCGCGTTTGGCGATGCCGATGCGCGACACGAACTCCCGGATGGATTCGGGCGTGTACCCCCGGCGGCGCAGACCCGAAATCGTCGGCATCCGCGGGTCGTTCCAGCCCGACACGACCCCGTCCTGTACCAGGGCCAGCAGGCGCCGCTTGCTCATGATCGTGTAGGTCAGGTTCAGGCGGGCGAACTCGATCTGCCGGGGCACGCTGGGCACGGTGCAGTTGGCGACGCACCAGTCGTACAGCGGGCGGTGGTCTTCGAACTCGAGGGTGCAGAGCGAGTGCGTGATGCCCTCCACCGCGTCCGACAGGGCGTGGGCGAAGTCGTACATCGGGTAGATACACCACGCATCGCCCGTGCGGTGGTGGTGCGCCCGCCGAATCCGGTACAACGCGGGGTCGCGCAGGTTGATGTTCGGCGAGGCCATGTCGATGCGGGCACGCAGCGTGTAGGCGCCGTCCGGGAATTCGCCGGCGCGCATCCGCCGGAACAGATCCAGGTTCTCGGCGACGGGCCGGTTGCGGTGGGGGCTCTCGCGCCCGGGCTCGGTCAACGTGCCCCGGTGCTCACGAACTTCGTCCGGCGTGAGGTTGTCGACGTACGCCAGCCCCTTCTGAATGAGTTCTTCGCCCCAGAGATACAGGCGTCCGAAATAGTCGGACGCGTAGTACTCGCGGTCGTCCCAGTCAAAACCCAGCCAGCGGACGTCTTCCTTGATGGAATCCACGTATTCGACGTCTTCCTTGGCAGGATTCGTATCGTCGAACCGGAGATTACACTGCCCGCCGAACTCGAGAGCCACACCGAAATCGAGGCAGATGGCCTTGGCATGGCCGATGTGCAGGTATCCGTTGGGTTCGGGGGGAAACCGCGTCGAGACGCGCCCGCCGTCCTTGCCGGCCTTGACGTCTTCCGCCACGATCGTTCGAATAAAATCCAGGGGCCTGTCCGCTTCAACGCCGGTTTTGTCGTCAATCGCCATTGGACGATTCTACTCTGGGGATTGGGGGTTGGGGGTTGGGGATTGGGAAAGGAGTAGACAGTAGACAGTAGGCTGTAAGAGCACATCGGCACGAAGCTGGGAACTTCGGCCCCAAGCTACGGAGGCAGCCGGGATTCCCTACTGACTACTGACTACTGACTACTGACTACCTCCTGCGGCCCGTGTCCCTCGCCCC
This sequence comes from uncultured Vicinamibacterales bacterium, assembly GCA_964372095.1. Classification (GTDB taxonomy): domain Bacteria; phylum Acidobacteriota; class Vicinamibacteria; order Vicinamibacterales; family JAKQTR01; genus CAYJPV01. Next base: position 25,750 of record CAYJPV010000005.1, read on the forward strand.
CATTCCCATGTAGAATCCCCGCGTCGGCCCTCACAGCGGAGTCCATCCATGAAGCACTTGAGGCTCGCGGCGATTGTGTGTCTCGCGTTCGTACTGGTCCTGACGGCCGCCCCGTCCGGAGACGAACCCCGGTTCGGCGATACCTTGTTGAATCGCCTCACCTGGCGCAATCTCGGTCCTTTCCGGACAGGGGCCTGGCTGACAGCCATCGCGGTCCCCGAAACCCCGGCGTCGGCCCACCAGTACACGTTCTACGTGGGCTTCCGGAACGGCGGCGTGTGGAAGACGATCAACAACGGCACGACATTCGAACCGGTATTCGACGGTCAGACGTCCCTGTCGATCGGCGCCATCGACGTCGCGCCGTCGGACCAGAACGTCGTATGGGTCGGCACCGGCGAGGCCTACAGCGCGCGCAGTTCCTACTCGGGCGACGGCGTCTACAAATCGACAGATGCCGGGCAGACGTGGGCGCACAAGGGCCTGCGCGACACCCATCACATCTCGCGGTTGCTGATCCATCCCAGGAACCCGAACATCGTCTATGTGGCCGCCATGGGCCACCTCTTCTCCACCAACGAGGAGCGGGGCCTGTTCAGGACCGACGACGGCGGCAAGACGTGGCGCAAGGTGCTGTACGTCAACGAGTCGACCGGCGTGATCGATCTGGTGATGAGCCGGAAGGACCCCGACATCCTGTACGCCGCCACGTACGAACTGAAGCGGACGCCCTGGGATCTGGACATTGGCGGATCGGGCAGCGGGATCTGGAAGACTACGGACGGCGGCCGGACGTGGACCCGGCTCGGCGGCGGGCTGCCCACGGGGCGTATCGGGCGCATCGGCATCGACCTCTACCAGGCCAGGCCGGACATCCTCTACGCCATCGTAGAAAACGCCAACCTCCGGCAACCGACCGAGCAGGAAGCCGCACGCGATCGTGACCGCCCGAAACCGAACGAGTATGTGATCGGCAATCAGGTGTACCGCTCCGGCGACGGCGGCAAGACCTGGGTCATGACCCACGACGAGAAGCTCAGCGTCGGCAGCAAAGCCGCGTACTCGTTCAACATCATCCGCATCAATCCCGGCGACCCGAATCACCTGGCGGTCGTGTCCGACTCGATGCCCAACTCGAACGACGGCGGCAAGACGTGGCAAGGGACCTCGTGGCCGCCCAAAGGCATGTTCGTGAAAGCCTTTGGCGACTTCCGCGCGTTGTGGTGGGACCCGCAGAACCCGGATCGCATCATCGCGGGCAGCGACGGCGGCCTGAACATCTCTTACGACCGGGGCAAGACCGTTGACCATTTCGTCAACCTGCCGGTCGGCGAGTTCTACACCGTCGAGTCCGACATGGAGACGCCGTACAACGTGTACGGCGGCATGCAGGACCACGATTCGTGGAAGGCTCCGAGCAACGGCTGGTCCGGTGAGGTCAGCATCGCCGACTGGGTCACCGTCGGCGAAGGGGACGGCATGTACAACAAGGTCGATCCGACCGACTCGCGGTGGCTCATCAACTCCCGCGAGTTCGGCTCACACCGCCGGATCGACCAGAAACTGCGGACCATGACCGACATCATGCCGCGCCGGCCGACAGGGCAGGCCCCGCTGCGCTGGAACTGGACGCCGCCCATCGCGTTGTCGCCGCACAATCCGGCGATTGTCTACACCGGCGCCCAGGTGCTGCTCCGCTCGCTCAACCGGGGCGACTCGTGGCAGGAGATCAGCCCGGACCTGACGACCAACGACGCGGCAAAGACGTACGGGCGCGGGAACATCCAGCACTGCACGTTGACCACCGTCAGCGAGTCGCCGATCACGGCCGGCGTCATCTGGGCCGGCACCGACGACGGCAGGGTGCAGGTGACGCGCACGCACGGCGCCACATGGACCGACGTGACCGGCGCGATGGCCAGAGCCGGCGGGCCCGCGGATCGTTGGGTCAGCCGCGTCGTGGCGTCGAGCCACGATGCGGGGACCGCGTATGTGACCAAGACCGGATTCCGCCTGGACGACTTCAAGCCGTACGTGTTCAAGACGACCGACTTCGGCGCATCATGGACGGCCATCTCGGCCGGGTTGCCGGACGCCCCGGTCAACGTGCTCTGGGAAGACCGCCGCAATGCCCGGCTGCTGTTTCTGGGCACCGACAAAGGCGTGTGGGCGTCGATTGACGGCGGCAGCCGATGGGTCGGGATGAAGGGATCGATGCCAGACGTGCCTGTCCACGATCTGCACGTCCACCCGCGGGAACACGACCTGATTGTCGGCACCTACGGACGCGCCATCTACATCACCGACGTGTCCGTGCTGCAGCAGCTGGATGAGACCCTGCTGGCCGCCGACATGCACCTGTTCGACATCGAGCCCCGCACGCCGTTCCAGACGAGCGGCTGGGGCAACTACGACTTTTACGGAGACCGCTACCGGCCGACGCCGAACGAACCCGCCGGATTCACGATCAACTACTACCTGCGCGACGCCCAGCAGCGGAACGTCACCGTCCGGGTGGCGGACCTGATGGGCCAGCTCGTCCGGACAATCCCCGGCACGTCCCTGCAGGGTTTCAACGCCGTGACGTGGGACATGCGGAATGCCGAGCGGCGGATCCAGCCGGCGGGTGACTACCTCGTCACGCTGGAGGTGGACGGCCGGAAGTTCGTCAAGACGGCGAGGCTGCGCCACTGACGTGGCAATGCACGTAGACAGTAGCAAGTAGGAAGTAGCCCCGGGGCTTCAGCCCCGGGGTCGCCGAAGGCACTACGGCGCCCGCATGCCCGCATGCCCCTGACTGCTGGTGGGTGAAGTAGAATCGCCTCGTGCATCACAAGCTTGCCCGGTTTGCGTGGTTTGCGCTGTTCTACAACGTGGTCGTCATCCTCTGGGGTGCCTACGTGCGCGCAACCGGCAGCGGCGCCGGGTGCGGCGCCCACTGGCCGCTGTGCGACGGGATGATCATTCCCCGGGATCCCGGCACGGCCATGATGATCGAGTTCTCGCACCGCGTCTCGAGCGGCCTGGCTCTGATCGTCGTTGTGATCCTGTTTGTGTGGGTCCGGCGAGTCGTCGCACCAGGCCTGCCGGCCCGGCGCGCCGCCGCCGCGTCGCTGCTGTTCATCATCGCCGAGGCAATGCTGGGCGCGGCGCTCGTCCTGTTTCGGCTGGTCGCGCAGGACGAGAGCCTCGCCCGCGCCCTGGTGATGCCGCTGCACCTGGCCAATACCCTCGTACTCCTGTTGTGCCTGACCCTCGCCGCTCACTGGCTTTCGGGCGGCGCGCCGGTTCGCATCAGCGGACGCAAGCGGGTCTTCGGCCTGGCGGTGTTGATGCTCGTTCTTATCATCGGCGTGGGCAAGACTGGCGCCGTGGCGGCCCTGGGCGATACGCTCTACCCCGCCGCCTCGCTCAGTGAAGGCCTTCGGGCCGACATCTCGCCGGCTGGCGATCTGCTCCTGCGCCTCCGAATCCTGCACCCCTCCCTGGCCCTGGTCACCGCAGTGGTGCTGCTGTTCGGCCTGACGGCTCTGCGCGTAGGTGAGGCGGACGCCCGCGGCCAGCTCGCGCGACGGAGCGTGTACGCCCTGACCGTCATTCAGGTGATCTTCGGGTTCGTGAACATCTGGCTGCTGGCGCCCGTATGGGCGCAGCTCGTTCACCTGCTCCTGGCCGACCTGCTCTGGGTCGCGCTCGTGCTGACGGCGGCTTCAGCGCTGGCGGATCCGGATCAACGGACGGTAGGAAGTAGTCAGTAGGAAGTAGTTAGTAGGAAGTAGTTAGTAGGAAGCAGAATCCGGGCCTCAGGCATCAGACCCGTCTACTGTCTACTGTCTACTGACTACTGACTACTGGAGAATTCCCGCACCCCTGCGGTATGATTCGCCCGTTCTGCACATTCAGCGCGCCGAGCAGCCGGCGCCTTATCCCGGAGGCTCCCATGTCTACGACTGTTCGACAGATGCTCGCCCGCAAAGCACAGGTCCTCTCCGTTCCTCCGGGCGTGACCATGCTCGATGCCCTGACGTTGATGGCCGAGCAGAATGTCGGGGCCTTGCTGGTCGTCGACAACGAGCAGTTGGTGGGCATTGTCACCGAGCGTGACTACGCGAGGAAGATCGCCCTGACCGGCCGGAGTTCCCAGAACACCCCGGTCAAAGACGTCATGTCCTCGCAGGTGATCACCGTCACGCCGTCGTGGACGGCAGACCAGTGCATGGTGCTGATGGACGAGAAGCACATCCGGCACCTGCCCGTGGTCGAGAACGACAAGCTGGTCGGGGTGATTTCAATCCGCGATGCGGTCAAGGCCATCATCGCAGAGCAGCAGTTCACGATTCGGGAGCTGGAAAACTACATCACGCAGAATTCGTGAAGCCGGCGCGCGTCAGGACCGGTCCACCGCGTCGATGATGCCGACGATGACCGATCGGACCGGCGCGTCGGCCGAGGCAAAGACCTGGCGGGCACCGCCGCCTTCGTCCAGCACGAGCACACGCTGGCCCGGCCCCGCACCAACGGTATCGACGGCGATGAGGTAGTCGGCCAGCGGCGACCCGTCTGGCGCGGTGCGTTCCACCACCATCAACTTCTTCGCGTCATAGAACGCGTGGTTGATGGTGGAGGTGATGCTTCCGATGACGCGGCCTAACAGCACGGGTTGGCACTCCACAATGAAATGGCTTTCGGCTTTCGGCCTTCGGCCTTCGGCTTTCGGGGTGTTCTTTCGCCGGGCCTGACCCGACTACGTTCTTCGAACTTCGTCGAGGCCTCGCCGAAGCGCTTCGCGCGGAGGCGGGAGGCCCGGGGCTACGTACTTCGTGGGGACATCCCCTGTCTTCCCTAGCCCCTAGCCTCTAGCCTCTAGCCTCTAGCCCCCAGCGTGAGCCTGTCCACGATCCCGATGATCGTGTGATCCACGGGCACGAACGAGGGATCCAGGGCCATGGCGGCTTCACGGCCGCCTTCGTAGTACACCAGTTCGCCGGGCCCGGCCATCCGCGTGGCGTCCGCGGCGACGAGGGGAGCGCCTTTGGGCTCGCCCTGCTTGTCGAGGGGTTGCACGAAGAGCATCGGGACGCCCTGGAGCCCTTCATACGCCTCGCACAGAACGACGGTACCGATGACGCGGCCAAGCAGCATGTCCGTATGCCGGGCGGGTTACCCGACATCCTCCCCTTGCAGTTCGAGCAGCGTCTGGGCGCCGAACCACGTGCTCGTGGTGATCTGCGCCACAAGGGACGGATGCGGCGACGGGATGATCCGCTGGCGCGACGGGACACCTGCTTCGTCGAGGAATCGGATCGCGACCTCCACGGCTTCCTGAATCTGGTAGAGATCACCCTGATAGATGCTGACGCCTTTCCCTGACAAACCGGAATCGGCCAGCCGGATCTCGACGAGTTCCACGTTCGTGGACTTCAGCGCAACCTCCGCGGCCCGCACGTTCGAGGCCACGGTATCCGTCTCGATGAGCGCGAGGGCGCCCGTCCCGACGGGACGGCGGGCCCCGACAATGGCGTCGTACACGCGGGGATGCACGTCGGCCAGCATGATGCGGTCGAGCACCTGATCTCCGCCCAGGTCCACACCCTCGGCCAGCGCCTCTTCGACCGACGCGGTCGTGCCCCCGATCAGTGTCAGGTACCGCCCACGGCTGATCGTGCCGCACTTCACGAAGGCGATCGGCGCCTTCTTCAGCATGGCATCGGTGGCGAACACGCCCGTCGGGATGTCGCTGAACTCGACGATGGCGAGAGCCGGGTGTTTCTTCATCAGGTGATCCTGAAGTGGTCGACCAGCACGCAGCGGCGCCACCGCGAGAACTGGCGGGGTCCGGTCAGTCCTTCTCCCGTGGGGCTGGCAATGGTGAACGAGCAGTATCCTTCCCCGTCCAGCCCGAGCCCGGCCTGCGAGCGGCCGTTCTTCACGAAGATGCTGCAGTTGCAGTCCTTTGCCATCCGGCTCAGCCGATTCAGGTGGGTCGAGTGCATCACGGCCGTGTGCCGGTTCCCGCCTTCCACCTCGATGGCCAGGTCGATGGCCCGATCGGCCGTCGGAACCTTGCAGATGGGCAGGATCGGCATCATCTGCTCGCTCCACAACAGGGGATGCTGCTCGTCGACCTCGGCGATGGCCAGCCGTGCACTCGATGGCACGTTCATGCCGATGCGAGAGAGGATCACCGAGACGTCCTTGCCGATGAGATCGTGGTTCATGGATCCTCGGCCCCGCGGGCCCGGATGCCGCGCGAACACGAGGTTCTCGACCTGGCGCAGGCGGAGGTTGTCGAGGAGAATCGCCCCCTGCCCGACCATCGCCTGCACGAGTTTGTCTGCGACACTCGCGACGACGAACACTTCTTTCTCGTCGACACAGATGATGTTGTTGTCGGTGGACGCCCCCAGGAGGATGTCCCGCGCGGCCTTGTCGATGTGGGCGGTTTCGTCAACCACCACCGGCGGATTGCCGGGCCCCGCGCAGATCGCTCGCTTCCCGCTGGCCATCGCGGCTTTCACGACCGCGCCGCCGCCGGTGACGACGAGCAGCCGGACGCCGGGATGGCGCATCACTTCCTGCGCGACCTCGATACTGGGGTTGGCGTGGCACGTCACGACGTTCGGCGGTCCGCCGGCGTCGACAATCGCCTTGTTCAGGAGCGTGACGGTCATCATCGAACACTGCCGCGCCAGGGGATGGACGCAGAACACCACGGTGTTCCCGGCCGCGAGCATGCCCAGGGCGTTGCAGATGATCGTGGATGTCGGATTGGTGGACGGCGTGATGGCGCCAATCACGCCAAAGGGCGCCGGTTCCGTCAACGTCAGCCCGTGGTCCCCGGTGACCGCCTGCGGATACAGCTCTTCGAGTCCCGGCGTCCGCTCGGTCACCAGCCGGTTCTTGACGACCTTGTCTTCGTAGCGGCCGAGCCCGGTTTCGTCGTACGCCGCCCGCGCCAGCACTTCGACGTTGGCCAGCATGGTCGAGCGAATGGACGCGAGGATACGGGCGCGCACGGTCAGCGGAAGCGCCACGAACACAGGCTGCGCCACGGTGGCGGCCTTCACCGCCTCGTCCACCGACGCGAAGAGCCCCGGTCCGTCTGCCGGCATCGCGGGCGGACGAACCCCGGCGGCGCCCCCGGTCTCCCCGGCCGCGATGTCGCCGGCGATCTTGCGGGCGATCGCCTCGATGTCTCCGTCCGTTAGACGCACCATGCGGAACCCTCTACGTGAGTTTCCGGAGGGACGGCCCCCAGGACTCGAAGAACGTCACCAGCAGGTAAGCCCCAAGTGCCACCAGCACGATCAGGACGATCACGCCCTCGCTGATCTGAACCGTGGGTCCCTTCTCGGCCATCGCCCCGTCTGTCCCCTGCCTGTGGCTGGAGTACCTCCGCGCGGAGGCGCGGGGCCAGGACCGTCGCCGGTCGAGCGCGTCCCATGCCCCCTGTCCCTTGGCCCTTGCCCCTACTTCTTGTATTTCGTCTGCCCGCCGAGCTCCCAGGTGTCGACAATCGCCATGACGACCGCATCAACCGGGCGATTGTTCGTGGCGGAGGTCTGGCGCGCCGAGCTGCCGGCCGCGATCAGAACGTACTCCCCGGGCCCGGCGCCGACCGCGTCCGCGGCGACGACGAACCCGCCGGTTTCCTGGCCGTCCGTATCGACCTGGCGGACCAGCAGCAGCGTGAGTCCGTCGAGTGTCGGCTCCTTGCGGGTGGCCACCACCGTTCCGGCAACTTTGCAGAGCTGCATGGCGCGTTACCTGGTGTCGGCTTTCGCGGCATCGGCGCGGCCGAGCGGCATCACGATGTCGACGTTCGTGTGCGGGCGCGCGATGACGTGCACCGTGACGACCTCGCCCACGCGGGCGGCAGCGGTCTGCCCGGCATCCATGGCAGCCTTCACCGCCGCGACATCGCCACGGACGATGATCGACACGTACCCGCCGCCGGTCTTCTCGTACGACACCAGCTCGACTTTGGCGGCTTTCACCGCCGCGTCCGCCGCCTCAACCACCGCCGGAAACGACCGGCACTCGATCATGCCAAGGGCTTCTGTCATGGGTGACTCCTGGTTACTTATCGGCCATCGGCTTTCGGCTTTCGGCCCTACTGTCTACTTCCTACTTCCTACTTCCTACTTCCTACTTCCTACTTCCTACTTCCTACTACCCGCGCCCCTGCGCGGGCGTCCCCGTCACCGACGCAATGGCCTGTTCGGCGGCGCGGTAGGCGACATCGATATCGCGTTCTTCGCCTCCAAGATACACCCGGCCGAAGCTGCCAAAGGCGCGCACTTCGAGGATGTTGATGTTCGCCGCCTTCTCGGCCTCGTTGGCGGCGAGGGCCGCATACCCTGCCGGCGCCACTTCCATCACGTACAGTGACTGCCCGGGCATGATCATGTCGCCGTGCCGCGTGCGGTTGATGAGCTGCGTGTGGTACGGCGAGATGTTGCGAATCACCTGGCTGGACGCCAGTTCGGGTTTGACGCGGTCTTCTTCTTTGAGGCCGAGCATGTCGAGAATCGCGCGGCCGGCAGCGCGCACATCGGCCTGCGAGTCGGAATGGACCTCGAGCATGCCGTACAGCCGCTCGATGATCAGCATGCCAGGCTTGACGTTGGTCGCCTTGAGGGCGACGTCGGTCACCCGCATGATGTCCATGCCGGGCGCAATCTCGATGAACAGCGAGGCCTCGCCTGGCGTCGGCAGGAAACCCTGGGCGACGGTCCCCAGGAACGAGGCGTACTGCGGCTGGAGGCTGTCGAGGAACACGTAGCAGCGAAGTTCGGCCATATCAGTATCCCTTCCCCCCGGACGGCGGTGCGGGCGACGCGGCGGGCGGGCGGCCCGCGGCCCGGGCCCGGGCCTCCTCGAGAATCTTGACGCTGGCGCTCGCACCGATCCGCGTGGCCCCGGCCTGAATCATACGAACCGCGTCGTCGTAGGTCCGGATGCCGCCGGCGGCTTTGACGCCGAGTCTTTTCGGAGCCACCTGCTTCGCCATGAGGGCCACGTCCTCCGGGGTGGCGCCACCGCTGGCGAACCCGGTCGAGGTCTTCACGTAGTCGGCTCCGGCCTTCATGCTGAAGGCGCACGCTTTGATCTTCTCGTCGTCGGTCAGGAGCGCGTTTTCGAAGATCACCTTGGAGAGCGCCCTGCCGTCCTTGCACGCTTCAACGACCGCGCGAATGTCCCGGAGCACGAGGGTGTCGTCATGGCCCTTGAGCGCCCCGATGTTGATGACCATGTCGATTTCGTTCGCGCCTTCACGAATCGCCTTGCGCGCTTCAAGCGCCTTGATCTCGGGCGCGGCGGCGCCGAGCGGAAAGCCGACCACCGCACACACCTTCACCGCGGTGCCGCGCAGGAGCGCCTTGGCCTGCTTCACGTAGGTCGGGTTCACGCACACCGAGAAGAAGGCGTGGGTCCTGGCTTCGCCGCAGAGTTTCTCGATGTCGGCCTGCGTCGCCTCGGGCTTGAGCAACGTGTGGTCGATCATCTTCGCCAGGGCGTCTGCGTCCACCGGGGCCGGGGCCGCCGCCGGAGCGCCCGCGCCCTGCTGCTGGAGGATCTGGCGGACCCGGTCCGCGATCCGCTGTAGATCATCCGCCGACAGTTCAAGGCTGCCGGCGGGTGTGGTCGAGCCCGCCATGGATGACTTCTCCAGTTCTCGAATCAGATCGACACGGCGACGGTGCCGCTTGGCCGTGCAAAACGTGGTCACGAACACGTCGGCGATGGCGCAGGCCTGATCGGCCGTCACCTGCCCGGCCCCCAGCGTCAGGACGTTCGCATCGTTGTGCTCGCGGGCGTTGCGCGCCAGCACCTCCGTGTAACACGCGGCGGCCAGCACGCCCGGCACCTTGTTCGCCGTCATGGCCGAGCCGATGCCCGCGCCGTCCACGACGATCCCGAAGTCACACCCGCCGGTGCTCACCTGCCGGGCGACGGCTTCGGCAAACACCGGGTAGTCCACGGCCTCCGTGCCGCCGGTGCCGCAGTCCGACACGGCGTGCCCCTGGCGGCTCAGGTGCTCGAGCAGCCGCTGTTTGAGTTCGAATCCGCCGTGGTCCGCGCCCACGGCAATGCGGAATAGCTGCGCCATGCCTTCCTTATCTTTCGGCACTCAGGACTGCCAACAATAGCATGGGTCTGCACCGGATGGCCGTCCCCTCCAGTATGCTGGAGACATGTTCCGTCTCACGGGGTTCGTTCGGGTTGCCGGCGCCGTGGGCGCCGCGTGGCTGGCCGCCGCCATCCTGGTCATGGCTGCGCCCGCAGGCCAGGACCCCGTCCCCCCGACCACTGGCGCTCCGGCCGCCGCCGAGGTGTTCCGGGAATGGCTCGCCGGCGTCCGCGAGGAGGCGCTGGCCCGCGGCATCAGCGCGCAAACGGTTCACGCTGCCCTGGCTGACGTCGCTCCCCTGCCGGTCGTCGTCGAGCGCGACAGGACGCAAGCCGAACTCACGCTCAACCTGGACCTGTATCTCAGACGCCGGCTGCCCCCCTCCGTTGTCCGATCGGCCCGGACCATGGCCCGCACCCATCGCGCACTCCTGCGCCGCGTCGAGGCCACCTACGGCGTGCCGGCCAGCGTGGTCACGGCCATCTGGGGCCTCGAGTCGAACTTCGGGCGATTCACCGGCGTTCGGCCGACAATTCCGGCCCTGGCCACCCTCGCCCACGACGGCCGGCGGGTCACGCTGTTTCGGGAAGAACTGTTCGCCGCGTTGACGATTGTCGACCGGGGTGATGTGGCGCTGGACCGGCTGAGGGGCTCGTGGGCGGGCGCCATGGGACAGCCCCAGTTCATGCCCTCGACGTACCTGTCGGATGCCGTGGACTTCGACGGGGACGGACGCCGCGACATCTGGGCGTCCACGGCCGACGTATTCGGGTCGATTGCGAACTATCTGAAAAGACGGGGCTGGGTTGAGGGTCTGCGCTGGGGGCGGGAAGTGACCGTCACCGAACGGGCCGCTGCCCGCGTGGCCGGCGCGATTCCGCTCCGTATGTCAGGGGCGTGCCGGGCGGTGCGCGACATGACCGAAGCCAGGCCTCTCACCGAATGGGCCCGGCTGGGCGTGAAGCTCCCCAACGGCCGCCCGCTGTCCGCGAGCACGGTCAGCGCGTCTCTGGCTCGTGTGGATCGCCGGACGTTCCTGGTCTACGCCAACTACGAAGCGCTGCTGGCGTACAACTGCGCCCACACCTATGCCCTGAGCGTAGCCATGCTGGCCGACCGGGTTCGCTGAACAGGAACCGGTTTGACACCGGCGGACGAGGGTGTAGACTACCGCACCAGAGCCGGGTCGACGCCGCCCGGACCTGACCCTGGCATGATCACGCCCCAGCCGGACACCCCGGTCTCCTCGTCCGGCAACAATGCCGTTGCCGACTGGCAGGAGGTCCGCAGAATCGGCCACGATCTCAACAATCTGCTTGGCGCGGTGGTCGGCTATGCCGAGATGCTGGTTGAGGATACCCCTGCCGACTCGCCCAACGCGCCTGACCTGCGGCGGATTCACGAATCGGCGCAGCGTGCGTCTGCGCTGGTGGCCGCGCTGATGGCGCACGCAAAAAAGGTGCAGGCGGCTCACGAGAGCAGGCCACCCCGGGGCTGACCCGACTACGTTTTTCGAACTTCGTCGCGGCCTCGCCGGAGCGCCTGGCGCGTAGGCGGGAGCCCCGGGGCTACGACGGAGTAACGGATAGGCCCGCCGTTGCCCGGAGGAGACAGGAACGGCGGGCTACCCAGAACAGGCCGTGCGCGAACCGCGGACGCCCCGTTCTGTCTGTCTATACGCCAGAGACGCGTCCAAGGCTTACATTCAGAACGACGCTTTCGCCCCTTTTCACCTCGATACTCGTCACGAAGGGATCGAACCCTTCTTTCCGAATCTCGACACGGTGTGTGCCCGGCCGCAGGTGGACCACGAGCCGCTCCGCCCCCTGGGGGCCGCGCCACGGTTCGTCGTCAATCAGCACCTCGGCATCCTGGGGCTGAACGCGAATGGCCACCTGCCCGAAGTTCGAGGGTGAAACCGCCGGCAGTTCATGGCCCCCTGCGGGCTCGACAACTCGAACCGGTTCACGTTCGAACTCAGGCTGGGGCTGCGCGTACACATCGTCCGGAGGGCCTGGGCGGGCAGCCGCAGTCGCCACCGGCCTCGGCTCGTTCGGCTCTCCTGGCGGCAGGGGCTCGAGGATGTGGCGGATGTTGTGGTTGTGCCCGGTCCTCAGATAGAGCCGCTCCGAATAGGAGCGGAACCCCTCTTTGTAAATGGTGATTTCACGCCCGCCCGGCTCGACCTGGAGGCGCTGGAAGATGCCGTCGAAATCGTCCACCATGCCCGCCAGATGCCCGTCGACGTACACTTCGGCACTCTTGGGTTCCACCTGGGTGCGGACGCTCGCGGTCGCATACCCGTAGCCGTAGTAGTACGGGTACGGATAGGGCGGGAAGTACCCCGGCCAGCCCCCCCCGCCCCCGCCCCACGGGTAGTAGGCGCCGTGGCGGTACCAGCTTCCGACGTGAACTCTGACCTGCGGGACCACCCGGACGCGCACGGGCGCCTGAACCCGAGTCCGGGGAGCATGCCCCCGACGGCTCTGGGCGTCAGCCGGCACGTGGCCGGCGGCCACCAGCAGTCCGGTCATCAGCATCGTTCCATATAGCAGTTTGCGGGACATGATGTCTTCCTCCAGGGCGCGGCACTGGGGGTTTTGCAAACCGGATGCCGCGCCAACCTTGCGGAATTGCCAAGGAAAGTGGCAGAGCTGCCCCGGATGGCGGGCTGTCTGTCACCCGCCAGGGAGACGACGGTGTCCTGCGGGGGATACGCCCGGCGACTCCCTGCCGTCCGTTGACCGGGTGGCCGGAGCAGCGTTCGGGCAGCCGTCACCTGGCCGTCGGCCTCCCGATCATCCGTGCGCACAGGTCTGGCGACGGATGTGTCGTATGTCTTGTATTCATGGATACTTACATGCCACCAGCCACACACGTGAGCTGAACGCCGACGTGGGCGTCGGCGGCACCGGCCTTGCAATTCCCCGGGCAGCGACGGCTCTGCTGGAGGTGTCTGATGACCGGTGTTACGAAAGTCAACGCGACCAACGACCTGGCGAGTACCATTCTCAAGAACTTCGACAAAGACGGCAGCGGTGCGTTGTCCGCTGACGAGTTCGGGTCGTTCTTGAGTCAGCTGATGGGCAGCCTCAAGCAGACGCCTGCTGGCACCGCGTCGTCTCCAGCTGCTGCCCGCAGCGTCACGACGTTGTTCCCGGCTGCCGCTGCTTCGGCGCCGCGTGTCCGGGCGGGAAGCATGCCGGGGTTCGATGAGATCAAACTGGCCAACACCGACCACGCCACATTCAAGTACCAGGTGGGACGAATCCTGCAGTACTACCCGTCCACCCCGGACGGACTGCGCCAGGCCCTGGGTGAGATTCAGCAACTGGTGCCGGATGCGAAGATTGTCGGCACGAACGGCGACAAGATTGACTTCGGCGCGCACACCGACCCCAAGGCGGGCAAGATCGGCGTCGTCGACGTGCTGCTGGGCGCAGCATCGGGCGGCCGCGGCTGGGCCTGGCAGCCGGTGGAATAGACAGCTGGGGGTTGGGGATTAGGGATTGGGGGTTGGGGACAGACAGGGGATGTCCCCACGAGCCGAAAGCCGAAGGCTGAGAACTACTTGCTTCCTGCTTCTTGCTTCCTGCTTCTTCCCTACGCGACCCGCATGCCCCCCAGCCGGTCGAAACACTCGAAGACCAGCCTCGGCATCGCCAGCAGCGTCGAGACGTGCTTGGCACCGCCGCGAGCAATGGCTTCTTTCGGCATGCCGAACACCACGCAGGACTGCTCGTCTTCCGCGATCGTCTCGGCCCCGACCCTCCGCAGCGCCACCATCCCGTCTGCGCCATCAGCGCCCATGCCGGTCAGCAGCAGCGCCACGATCGGCATGCTGGTCAGTTTCGCCGCCGACGCGAACAGGATGTCGACCGCCGGCCGCTGGTGGTGAACGGGGTTTCCCTGGTTCAGCGCCGTCCTCATCTGCACGCCGAACCGCACCAGCTCCATGTGGTAATCGCCCGGCGCGATGTAGGCCGTGCCGCGCTCGACCACCTGGTTGTGTTCGGCTTCGACGACGCGCATCGGACAGACCTGGTCGAGCCGCCCGGCAAACGCCTTGGTGAAGTTCGCCGGCATGTGCTGGACGATCAGGATGGGTGGCGTATCGGCCGGCATCCTTGTCAGGACGGTCTCGATCGCCTGGGTGCCGCCCGTCGACGCGCCGATGACGATGATGCCCGACGTCCGCCGTCCGACGAGTGTGTTCATGCCCGTGGGCGCAGGGGCGTGCTCGGCCGGGGAGGTCGGGGCTGCGCGCAGGCGGATCGGCGGAGCCGCCTGGAGACCGCGAATGGCGCGGACGATACGTTCGGTGACGAAACCCACGGAATGTGGCCCCCCCGGCTTGGCGATAACATCGATGGCCCCTGCGCGCAGCGCTTCGACGCTGGCTGCCGAGCCGCTCTGGGTCACGGAACTCACGACGATGACCGGCAGGGGGTGGTGGGCCATCAGCTTCTTCAGGAAGGTCAGGCCGTCCATGCGGGGCATCTCGAAGTCGAGCGTGATCACGTCGGGTTTGTGCTGCAGGATGAGGTCGCGGGCGATGTAGGGATCGGCCGCCCCGCCGATCACCTCAATCCCGGGCTCCTTGCGCAAGGCGTCGCCAATCAGCTTTCGCACGACGGCCGAGTCGTCAACGATCAGCACACGGGTATTCCCGTTCACGATGCCCTCCTACGCGGCGACGAACGCCACGGACAGTTTCACCGGCCAGTCGCTGATCAGCAGGTGCTCTTCGCCCTCGTCCGGAGCGGGAGGCAGGTCCGGAATCACCAGGACGGCAGGCGGCTGGAGGTCGAACCGCCGGTGGACGCACGCCCGCGTGAGCCAGGTGCCGCAGACCATGTTCGCGAACTCGCCGATGGCGTCCACGACCAGCGACTCCTCGATGGGGTCGCCGGGCATCAGCCCGGCAATGCCGGCGGCCATGTCGCAGGACAGCGAGTAGGGCAGCACGACCGTGACCCGGCCTGCGAACGCCCCGTTGAAGTCGACGTGCGCCGACAGCCAGCGGCCGCCCGAGCCGGCTGCCGCCCCGTCAACCATCTCGAGTGCTTCGCGGAACCGCTCGACCGAGCAGGGCTCCGCGTAGCTGAAGAAACTCTCCTGCGCCACGTCGACGAGACAGGTCCGCAGGGTCTCGATGTGTTCAAGAGGCGACGGGACTCTTCTCCGCGAGGGTTGAGAGCACATCACGCATGACCTCCGGACGGAACGGTTTCTCGACGTAGAGACGGACATTGAGTTCGGCCACCTCGTTGCGTCGGGCTTCGGACCCGTCGGTCGAGATGATGACCCGCAACAG
This sequence comes from uncultured Vicinamibacterales bacterium, assembly GCA_964372095.1. GTDB lineage: Bacteria > Acidobacteriota > Vicinamibacteria > Vicinamibacterales > JAKQTR01 > CAYJPV01. Next base: position 41,202 of record CAYJPV010000005.1, read on the forward strand.
GTCTTTCCATCGGTCGTCGCGGGCGATGGTGCGCAGCAGCTCCGTGCCGGTCATGACCGGCATGTTGATGTCGGTGAACAGGGCCTGCACGTCGTGGTTTTCCAGGATCGTGATGGCTTCGGCACCGTTGGCCGCTTCGTAGATGTGGTCGATCGGGACGTCGCACAGGGCCGTGACACGCTTGATCATGGCGCGCATCATCGCCGAGTCGTCCACGATGAGGATGTTCAGACTCATGATCGGTGCCCCTAGAGATTCGCCACCAGCTGGTTGCCCGAGGTGATTCGGAGACCGCCGTCCGCCACCGACAGGATGACGTTGCGGGGCTCGAACCCGCCGAGCCGCTCGGCCTTGATGAGGACGCCGTTGCGCCACAGCAGGTTCTTGGCGGCCACCTGGTTGCGGCGGCCGACTTCCAGCAGGCCCTGCCCCTGGACGCCGGTGACGTCGGCGCCGCCGACGAGTTTCACGACGAGCCGCGACTTCACGGCCCCGATCCGGTACGCCTCCTGGAACAGCTGCGGGATGCCGAGGTCGGCGAACGTCGCAGGCTGCTGCTGGGCACGGACGGGATTCACCCGCGAGTCGGGGAGCAGGAAGTGAAGCATACCGGCGACGTGGGTCGCCGGGTCCCACAGGCAGACGGCCACGCAGCTGCCCAGCGCGTGGGTCACGAGCACCGCCCCGGTGTCGGCGGACACAGCAAGTTCGCCGATGCCGATGACGATGCGGGACGCCCCGGTTGGATCGTTGGCCAGCGGGGCCCCGTGCGGCGCGCCTCGGGAGAACACGCCAGCGGTGTCGGCCTTCTGCGGGAGATTCACGCATCCCTCCGTTGGTACACGGCCGGCGCCACCCATTTCAGGCCGTGCGAAATCCCGTTCAGGCTCTCAGAGTGCGAGATGAACAGGTACGCGTTCGGCCGCAGGTGCCGCTCGAGCATGGTGACAACTCGCTGCTGCACGATCCGGTCGAAGTAGATCATGACGTTGCGGCAGAAGATGACGTCGAACCGCCGGCCGAGGTCGCCAATCTCGAGGAGATTGAGCTGGGCGAACTCGATGCGGCGCCGCAGGGACGCCGACACCCGGGCCAGTCCCTGCTGCGGCCCCATGCCGCGTTCGAAGTGCCGGCGGAGCAGGTCCAGCGGAAGGTCCTTGACCCGTTCCATCTTGTAGATGCCGCTGCGGGCCGTCGCGAGCGCCTTGGTGGACAGGTCCGAGGCCAGCATCGTGAACCCGTCAGCGCCGTCTTTCAGCACGTCCGCCAGCGTGATGCCGAGGGTGAACGGCTCTTCACCCGTCGAACACGCTGCGCTCCAGATGTCGATGGCCGGCCGGCCGGGCCGGGCTTCCAGTGTGGGCACGATCCGCTCGCGCAGGAACGCGAAGTGCTGCTCTTCCCGGAAGAAGTACGTGTGGTTCGTCGCGATCGCGTCGAGAAACGCCACCATCTCTTCGCCCGACTGGTCCGTCTCGAGGTAGTGCAGGTATTCCCGATACGAACCCAGTCCGAGATGGCGCAGGCGTTTCTGGAGCCGTGCGGTCACGAGCTCCCGCTTGCCGTCGTGCAGGCGGATCCCGGCCCGTTCGTAGACCAGCACGACGATCTGCGCCAGTTCGCGATCGGACAGAACCGGACCCGCGTCCAGCGTGAGACCGGCAGCAGCACCTGAAGCCACGAGGATCTCCTTACGATGCGTGAACGTCCCACCCGAGCGCGCGATCGAGGTCCAGCAGGATCTTGACGCGCCCCTTCACCTTGGCCATCCCGCAGAGATAGTCGGTGACGACCCGGTCGCCGAAGGCGGGGGTGTCTTCAATCTCGTCGGGCTGGATGTTCAGCACGTCGGAGACCGAATCGACCACGATGCCCATCTGGACCTTGCCGCCGTCCACCTTCACTTCGACCACGACGACGGCCGTTTCGTCGGTCTGCTCCTGGGCCGGGAACCCGAACTTGAGCCGGAGATCGACGACGGTAATCACCTTGCCCCGCAGGTTGATGACGCCGCGCACGTAGTGCGGCACCTGCGGGACCACCGTGATGTCCATCATCTTGATGATCTCCCGCACCTTGAGCACGGGCACCCCGTACTCTTCCGCCGCCAGCGAGAACGTCAGGTACTTCCCGGGCTTGGCCCGATTGGTCACCTCGGCCGCCGGCGACTCCACCATCACTGCTGCTGCGCTCATGCCTGCCTCCTTCAATCCGCCTCAGCCTACGCCGCCCTGGCGGTACCGTTGTCCATGAGACCCCACAAACCTGCGGCATCGAGAATCAACCCGACGCGCCCGTCGCCCATGATGGCTCCGCCGGCAATGCCTCTCACCGCGGCGAACGTCGGGCCCAGGGACTTGATGACGACTTCCTGCTTGCCAATCAGTTCGTCCACCAGCACCGCGAGGCGGTGGCCGTTGTCGTCGACCACGACCGCCGTGCGTTCGCAGGGCGGTGCCGGCGTCTCGGGGAAGCCGAGCAGATCCGCCAGGGACGCGAGCGGCAGCAGAGAACTGCGCACCTGAATCATCTGAGGCCGGCCCTGCACGTCGTGCACCTGGTCCGGCGTCGGCCGCAGCGACTCGCTGACGGCGAAGGTCGGCAACACGAACCGCCGCCCGGCAGCCCGGATCACGAGCCCTTCCAGAATGGCGAGTGTCAGCGGCAGCTTGATCAGGAACGTCGTGCCGCGGCCCGGCGTGCTCTCGATCTCGACGCGCCCGCGCAGCGCTTCGATGTTCCGGCGCACGACGTCCATCCCGACCCCGCGCCCCGAGATCTCCGTAACTTTGTCGGCGGTGGAGAACCCGGCCCGGAAGACCAACTGGTGAATCTCGTTGTCGGTGAGCGCCTGGTCCGTCGTGATCAGGCCCTGCGCGATGGCTTTGGCCCGGATCTTCTCGGTGTTCAGCCCGGCGCCGTCGTCGGAGACGGAAATGACGATGCTGCCGCCCTGGTGGAACGCACTGAGCACGAGCTTGCCATGGGGCGACTTGCCGGCGCTGACCCGCGCTTCGGTGTTCTCGATGCCGTGATCCACGCTGTTGCGCACCATGTGCATCAACGGGTCGTTGATGTCCTCGACGACCTGCCGGTCAAGCTCGGTGTCCTCGCCGCTCAGTTCGAGGTCCACGGCCTTGCCCGACTTCCGGCCCAGATCGCGGACGAGACGGGCCATCTTCTGGAAGGTCTGCTTCACCGGCACCATGCGCATGGCCATGGCGTTGCGCTGCAGGTCGGTCGTGATGCGCTTCAGCTGGCCCAGATTCCGGGTCAGCCGTTCGTTCGCCACGCCGCCCAGCGCGGGATCCTCCTGGATCATGGCCTGGACGATGACCAGCTCACCGACCATGTCGACCAGGTTGTCCAGCTTCCGGGTGTCCACCTTGACGGTATCCATCTTCACGGCTTCGACCTTCACGGCCGCTGCCGCTCGCGGGGCCTCGGGTTCCGCCGCAGGAGCGGCGGCCGGTCTGGCCGGTACCGCGACGGCACCCGGCCCCTCCTCGGGGAACAGGGCCGCACCGTCGTCTTCGGCCACAGCCGCGCAGGCCGTGGCTGGACCCGACGACCCGGCCGGCTCCAAGACAACCGGAGATCCTCCGGCAATCACGGCTTCCACCTCCGCCATCAACTGACGGCTTTCAACCGAGGTGTCCGGGGCCGGCTGACCGTCGACGCGCTGCTTCAGGCCGTGAATCATGGCCGTCACGACATCGACGGCTTTCAGGATGACGTCGATCTCGGCATGGCCGATGGCGTGTTTGCCCGAGCGTCCCAGATCGAGGAGGTTCTCAACCCGGTGAGCCACTTCCTGGACACTCGTGATGCCCAGCGCCCCGGCATTGCCCTTGATCGTGTGGAACGGCCGGAACAGATCGTTCAGGAGCTTGACGTCGCCGGGTGCTCCTTCGAGCGCCAGCACCGTCGCCTCGATCGATCCGAGGTGGTCGAGCGCCTCGGCGAAGAACATGCCCGCAAGTTCCGGATCGGCTCGAAGCAGCTCGAGTTCGGCATCGTCGAAGCCCGGCGCCGCGTTCTGCTGGTCATGCGTATCCATCGTGTCCCCCGACTTCCGCTTCCGATTGAGACGTGAGCCCGTCGTGCCCGCGTCGTCAGCCTTCTGTCCCTGTCCGGCGCACCAGCCACGCCGCCGGGGCGTCAGCCGTCACCGCCGGTGCGCCCGCCGGCATGGGCCGGTCGGCGGCCCGGCGTGTCCCGGTCGCGGCATCGCCGTTGACCAGGGCTTCAAGGGCCGACACCAGAACCATCGTGTGGTTAGCCTGCCCGCCCAGTTCTTCACTGGCCGCCGCGCTCTCTTCGGCGGTGGCCGCCGTGGTCTGGGTCACCTTCTCCATCTGGACGATCGCCTCGGTCACCTGGTCGATGCCCTGGGCCTGCTGCCGGCTGGCTTCACTCACCTCGCCGACCAGGCCTTTCAGGCGTGACGAACTGGTGGTAATCGCCGCCATGGCCTGGACGACCGCACCCACCTTGGAGCCGCCCGTCTCGGCCGTGTGGGCCGACTCTTCCACGAGGGTGGCCGTGTCTTTCGCCGCCTGGGCCGACCGGCGCGCCAGATTGCGGACTTCGTCCGCCACGACCGCGAACCCCATCCCGGCTTCACCAGCCCGGGCGGCTTCCACGGCGGCGTTGAGCGCAAGCAGGTTGGTCTGGAAGGCGATCTCGTCAATCGTCTTGACGATTTTCGTGACCTTGGCGCTCGACTCCCGGATGGCGGTCATCGAGGTGACCAGACCAGCCAACGCACCGTTCGCGCCTGCCACCAGCGTGTCGGATTCGGCCACCTGGGCGGCCGCATCGGCCGAATTCGAGGCGTTCCGCCGGGTCATGGAGGCCATCTCTTCCATGGATGCCGACGTCTCCTCCAGCGCCGCCGCCTGGGCCGTGGCCCCTCGCGACAACTCGGCCGAGCCGCTGGCGACACCCTTGGCCGCGGCGGTGACCTGACCGGCGCCGTCGGCAAACTGCGCGGCCAGCTGGCGCAGAGGCTGAATCAGCGACTGCCGCAGGTACCACAGCACGAACGCCACCCCCACGAGACCGGCAAGAATGAGGCCGACGACCGAAACCACCGCCACCCGCAACTGCTGTTCAACGTCATCCACGTAGATACCGGAACCTACGATCCAGCCCCATTCCGGTATCTGAATGACGTAGGAGAACTTCGGAACCGCGTCTCCGCCAGCCGTCCGCGGCCAGGCGTACTCGACCAGGCCCCGGCCGGATTTCTGACACACCTGGACCATCTCGACGAACAGCCGTTTGCCGTTCGGGTCCTTGTAGTCACGCAGGTCTGTCCCATCCAGCTTGGGGTTGGTCGGGTGCATGACCATCCGGGGCTGGAGGTCGTTGATCCAGAAGTACTCGTTCCCTGAATACCGGAGCGTCTTGAGTTCAGCGACCGCCTGGCGCTTGGCCTCGTCCGCAGGCATCTCGCCTCTGCTGGCCAGTTTGGCGTAGTGACCCACGACGCCGGCGCCGATTTCGGTCGCCTGCGCGATGCTCTTCCGCTTTTCTTCGTAGACACTTCGGCGATACACCACGACGAGGACGGACGACACGAGGATCCAGGCCGCCAGCACAAAGGCTGCGAGCCCGGTGATCCGCGCCGAGAGGCTCATTCGGGATGACATATCCAACTCCACAACATCGGGGACGGACCCGGGCGCACGCCGGGTTCACATTTGGTGAATCGGCACCGGCCGCCGTGCCATGAGGCGGCGCCGGGGCAGCACCGTCACGGTCAAGGACTGGGGAGACCGCTGCATCAGCGGACGCCTGGGGGCGTGCACGACGTGCTACTGACCATCTCGACGCAGAAGATCGGCGAAGTCGTGTTCCTGCGAATCGACGGCTGACACGCCTCACGAGACGAACCGCCACGACGAGAATGGGCGGGTGCCCGGGTCACCCCGGACACCCGCCCATCGTGCTTGTACCGCGGCCGCTGCCGGCTCGAGTCTATGACCGGCTGGCGCCAGCCGCAGCCTGGCTCATGACCTGGCCGAGGCGCTCAGCGATCTCTTTCCCCCGGAACGGCTTGGTCAGGTAGTCGCTCACACCGAGATTGATCGACCGGTAAACGTTCTCTTCCTTGCGGTCTGCCGTCAGGATGACCACGGGCGTGCGGGCGTGTTTCGGCGTGGCCCGGATGGTCTGGAGGACGGTGAGCCCATCCATCACCGGCATGCGCAGGTCGAGGATGATGAGGTCGAATTCCCCGGCCTCGACGGCGACGAGCGCGTCGAGTCCGTTGGGAGCCTCGGTCACGACCGCACCGAAGTGGCGCAGCAGCACCTGCCTCAGGATCAGGCGCGCCATGGCGTCGTCATCGACAATCAGGACGTTCACGGTCTGTTCTCCGTTCGGGGCGCCGCCGGGTCACCCGGCCTGACCAGTTAGAACCGGCCAAATGTGCCGGTGTCATCCAAAGGGAGCTGCTGTTCGGCTGAGCGCCCCGGCTGGGCAGGCCGGCGCACGAGTCGCGGCCCCTTCATCCCGGGCCGCACGGCCGCACCGGGGTCGGTCGCCGGAGCCACGCTGCCCTGACCGCCGTGGCTGCCCTGCACCATCTCTTCGAGGCGCTGGACGACCACCATCGACTGCCCGGCCTGCGACGTGAGTTCATGGCTTGCGGCTGCGCTCTCTTCAGCCGTCGCCGCAGTCGTCTGCGTCACCTTCTCCATCTGCGCGATGGCCTGGGTCACCTGATCGATGCCCTGCGCCTGCTGACGGCTCGCCGTACTGACCTGCTCGATCAGGCTCCGCACGCGCGTCGAACTCGCCGTGATCGCCGACATCGCCGTCACCACGGCATCCACCTTGGCGCTGCCGGACGCGGCATTGCCCGCGGACGCTTCGATCAGCGCTGCCGTGTCTTTCGCTGCCTGCGCGGACCGTTGCGCGAGGTTGCGGACCTCATCGGCCACGACCGCGAACCCCATGCCCGCCTCGCCGGCCCGGGCCGCCTCGACGGCGGCATTCAGGGCGAGGATATTGGTCTGGAACGCGATTTCGTCGATGGTCTTGATGATCTTCGTCACCTGCGTGCTCGACTCACGGATCGTCGCCATCGATGCCACCAGTTCGTTCAGCGCCGTGTTGGCCCCCGTCACCAGGCGTTCGGTCTCTGCCACCTGACCGGCGGCCTCCTGGGAGTTCTCGGCGTTCTGCCGGGTCATCGACGCCATCTCTACCATCGACGCTGACGTCTCTTCGAGGGACGCGGCCTGTTCCGTCGCGCCCTGCGACAGCGCCTGCGCCGAAGCCGAGACCTGGCCCGAGGCCGATGCGACTTGCTGGGAACCGGACCGCAGTTCCGACGCCGCGGTCGCCAGCGAGCCTGTGATGCGCCGGATCACCATCGTGACGACCACGCCGACCAGGACGGCCGCCACGACGATGACCACCGCGATGGTCATCGAGACGGCGAACATCCGTTGGGCCGAATCCCTGGTCGCCTCGGCCTCCGCGATCAGGATTCCCTGCAGTTCTTCGGCTTGCGTCAGGACCTTCTGCTGGGTCGTGTAACTGGCCCCCAGGTCAATCGTCAGGGCGTTGTCGAATTCCTGCTTTTCGATCAGGGCCAGGATCTCGGCGTGGTGTTTCTTCCACGCATCGACCTCGGTCGCCAGGTGTTCGACCAGGGTCCGGCTTCTGTCGTCACTCGCAAGGGACTTCAGCGTAGCCAACCGCTCGGCGACGTGTGCCGTCGCGGCCTTGACGCCCGCGAGTCCTGCTTCCGACCGCTCGACCACTCCGGTCAGTCCGGCGACGATGATGAGCTTCTGACTGGCATCAAGACCCTGGATGAGCGCCTCGACCTCGGCTGCCGCGCGGGTGGCGGTCGCAACCACAATCGTGCGTTCCAAGCTGCTTCTCGAGCGGACGGTATTCACGAGGCCGGTGACCGAAGCGACCGCCAGTAGCAGGGCGACGACGCCGAACGCCACCGTCAGTTTCTTGCGAATGGTCCAGACGCGCGACATATGAGGACTCCATGAGTGCGACGCAGATGTAGACGAACGAGTGCTCCGGGAGGTACCGCGTGCCTCCACTGTAGTAATCGGCTGACAGGGAATTTGGGTGAACTGGAGATGGGCAGGTCCGGGGGATTCCTACGACGACAGGCCTTCGATCAGCCGCGACAACGAACGGGACAGCTCGTTCATCGTGCAGGGTTTGAGCAGGAAGTCGCTCTCGTCGTCGCCGCTGGAATCCGGCGTGCCGTCGTCGGGCTGTCCGGACAGGAACAGGACGCCGATGTCTGGCCGGCGTCGGCGCAGTTCGGCGGCCAACTGGCGGCCGTCCATACCCGGCATCTCGAGATCGGTCAGCAGGACGTCGATACGGCCTTCGTGCTCGCGTTCCAGGGATAACGCGTCGTCGCCGCCCTCCGCCGCCAGAACGGCGTACCCCAGCGAACTCAACATGCGTGTGAGGATACGGCGGACATCCGCCTGGTCGTCGACGAGCAGAATCGTCTTGCGCACGTGAGCGCGTCCCCCCCGGGGTTACAACGGCGCCATCATAGCCGATTCCCGGCTGGGATGCCGAACCCTCATCGCGGCCTGTGTGCGGGCACTGGCGCAGCATGGCGCGCTAGGTGGCCGGCGGCACCGCCGCATCCAGCGGGACCACGATTGACACACGGCGGTTCCGCGCGTCCATCTTGTCGGCCGCGATGCGCAGGTGCCGGTCGGCAAACCCTCTCACAGCCCGCACCTGCCGGGCCTGCAGTCCGGCCGCTTCCATCACGCGCCTGGCCGCATTCGCCCGGTCGGCGGACAGCTCCCAGTTGGAGTAGCCGTTCGTTCCGGCGTACGGCCGCGCGTCGGTGTGCCCCTCAAGAATGATCCCCCGGCCAAGCGCGCTGAGCTCCCGGGCGATGACGCCGAGCATGTGGCCGGTGCCTTCCTTGATGTAGGCACTGCCGCTGTCGAAGAACATGGACTCCGCAGAATCGACCAATTCGATTCTCAAGCCTTCTTTGGTCAACTCCACCTCGACCTGCTTGCCCAGTTTCCTGAAGGCCGGGTCGCGCGCCAGTTCTTCCCGGATCTTCCTGGCCGCCGTCTCCAGGGCGTCGCGAGCCGACTTCTCCATCAGCGCGGTCGTCGTCGGATTCGGTGTCCCCGAGAGGGTCCCGGGGCCGCCGCTCACCAGGCTGCCCTTGGTGGTTTCGAACGCGCCCGGATCGCGGAAGTACTGCGCGATGCCCGCCTTGACGTCCTGCTTCATCGCGATGAGCCACATCACCATGAAGAACGCCATCATCGCGGTCATGAAGTCGGCAAACGCCACCTTCCACGCGCCGCCGTGGTGGCCGCCGTGTCCGCCTTTGACCTTCTTGACGATGATGATGTTGGCGTTGGCGCTCATGGCATCCCCGGATCCGGCCTAAGGTCAGGCCGCTGCCGCTGCGGTTGCCGACCTGGCGCCGCGACACGCCTTCTCGGTCTCATCGAACGAGGGACGCACTTCGTCGGGCAGCACGCGACGCGCAAACTCCACGGCAATCGCCGGCGGCATGCCCTTGTGCGCCGCCAGCAGCGCGGTCTTGATGCACTCGAGGTACTTGGTCGACTCGTTCGAGCCGGTTTCGAGCGCGGCGGCCAGCGGGCCGACAAATCCGTAGGCCAGGAACACACCCAGGAAGGTGCCGACCAGGGCCACTGCGACGCTGTGCCCGATCTCGGCAGGCTCTCCGTCGATCTTGCCCATCGTGATGACGATGCCGAGCACCGCCGCGACGATGCCGAGGCCGGGCAGGGAGTCGGCCACCCGCGCCATGGCCTGCGAGGGCCTCAGCACGTCTGAATGATGGGTCTCGACGTCCTGGTCCATCAGGGCCTCGAAATCATGGGGCGACACGCCGCCCATGATCATGACCTTGAGGGAATCGCACAGGAACTCCGGCGCGCCGTGCCTGGCCAGGAACCCGGGATACGCCGACAGGATCGGGCTCGCCTTCGGGTTCTCCGCGTGCGACTCGAGGGCCATTACGCCAGCCTGCTGCGCCTGACGGAACAGGTTGTAGAGCATCGTCAGCAGGTCGAGGTAGTCTTTCTTCGCCGACCCACCTTTGCCCAGCTTGGCCAGGTCACCCCCCAGCTGCTTGAGCGCCACGGCAGGCGTGGAAATCACCATGCCGCCAATCGCCGCACCCCCGATGATCAGGAACTCGGTCGGCTGGAACAGGACGCCCATGTGCCCGCCGTGCATCACGTATCCAGCGAACACCGAAGCCAGGCAAACGACGAGTCCAATGGCCACGGTCATGACTGGGCCTCCGACGAATGAACCAGGCGCAATCCGCGACGCGCCGGCGTGTGCCGGGCGACGGCGTCGGACAATGCCTGGCCGAGCGTTGCCATGGTGACGGGTTTGGGAACGACGTGAACGCCGGCGCCGGCGGCTTCAGCGTCGAACTCGCTGCCCCACGCGGTGATCAGGATCACAGCCGTCTCGGGGCGGCACGCCGCCACGTTGCGCGCGAGCTCGATGCCGTTCATGCCCGGCATCCCCAGGTCCGTGACCAGCACATCGAAACGGCGGGCGATGATCGTGTCGAGGGCCGCGGCGCCGTCAGGCGCTTTCGTCACCGCATGGCCGAGCGACGACACCATCGCGGCGAGGCTGTCGCGGACGTCGGCCCGGTCGTCGACCACCAGCACGGTGAAGGCGCGCGGCGCCGCGGCCGGCGAAGCCAGTGGCCCGCTCTCGTGCCGCGCGGCCGGCGCCGGCGGGAACGCCAGCGTGAACGTGGTGCCTTTCCCCGGCGCCGACTCGACCGTGAGCGCCGCCCCGTGACGTTGGGCGATCCCTTCGCACATGGCCAGGCCAAGGCCGTTGCCCTTGTGTCCCTTGGTCGAGAAGAACGGCTCGAAGATCCGGCCTCGGATGTCGTCGTCCATGCCGACCCCCGTGTCGGAGACGGTGACCACCGCCTTGTCTCCCGCCAGGCTGGTGGTGATCCGGACTTCGCCGCCCTCCGGCATCGCGTCCAGTCCGTTGAACACCAGGTTCACCAGCAGCTCCCGCAGCTCGGCGGCCGATCCGCTAACGGTCGGCCCCGAGGCGGGATCCGCCAGCACGTCGAACGAGCGGCCAGTCTTCACGGCGAGTTCCTGGCAGCGGGGGCGCGTCAGGTCCACCACCGCGCGGGCGACCGCCGCCAGGTCCACCACCTCGTGCGTGTCGTGCCGGACGTGCGGCCGCAGGCGCCCGAACATCTGCAGCCTGCGTACCATGGCGGCCGCGTCCTGCGCCGCGGTCCTGATCGTTTCGAGATCCGCGTAGAACGGCGTGTCTCCCGGCAGTTCGTGCAGGAGCCAGTCGCTCAATCCGAGGATCGTCGTCAGCGAGTTATTGAAGTCGTGGGCCACGCCCGATGCCACCTGTCCGAGCGCCTGGAGGTTGTGCGCGTGGCCGGCCTGGTCCTGGGCCCGCTTGAGCGCGCCCAGCGAGGCGTCGAGTTGTTCGTACAGCGATGCGTTGTGCAGCGCGAGTGACACCTGCACGGCCAGCGTCTCGATGAACCACGTCTCTTCGGGCAGCGGCACGTCGTCGTCCCGCCAGGCTGCAATCAGGGCCGCCTGAAGCGCCCGTTCATATGTCACGGGCACGGCCATGTATCCGGAGAAGCCGGCCGCCAGCGTCGTCGCGTCGAACGCGTGACGGCCACCGCCCAGTTTCCGGCGGGTGAACGCCCGGCCGAGCAGGACGTCGTCGGAGAACGGCATCTCGGCGGCGGACACGGTGTCCGATGGCTGGCCCAGGACGTTGCCCCGGAGGCCCAGCGCGTGGAAGGTCCACGAATGGCTGGACGGGTTGTAGCGCACGAACGCGCTGGACAGACTCTCGATCGAATGTTCGACGACATCGACGGCGACCCGCTGAATCCGGTCGCTGTCGAGGCGGGCGATGAGCTCCCGGCCCGCGTCGAGCAGGATGGACATACGCCGGCCGAACCGTTTCTGATCGGACAACAGCTGCTGGAGGCGCGCGTTCGATCCCCGCAGGTGGAGTCCGTGACGCCCGTCGGGCGTCTGGGCCTGCCGGGCGACGGTCACGTCGGTCGCCACGCCAATCGTGCCAATCAGGGAGCCCGATGCGTCATGCCACGGGAACCGGCGGACGACGAGGTCGCGGGCGTGTCCCTGGAACGACCACGAGGCCTCGCCTGCGATCGCCTGCCCGCTCACCTGGACGAGGTATTCGCGGGCCTGTTGATCCAGGGCATCGAGTTCCGGAAAGATCGCGGTGTCGTCGCGGCCGACGAGGTCGTCGGCGGCCAGGCCGAGCGCGGTCAGGTACGCGGGGTTCGCCGCGACGTACCTGCCGGAGAGATCCTTCGCGTAGACGTAGTCGGTCATCGAGGCGAACAGCGGACTGTAGCGCTCGAGTTCGCGGCGCAGGACCGTCACGCGCCGGACCGCGGTGGCCGGTTTCATGACGCCCCTCCCGCCGACAGGCCCGCCAGCAGGTCGAACCAGTCGGCAGACTGCCAGCACGCCGGCGCGTTGACCGAGCCGACCAGACGCAGCCACTCGCGCACGACATCCGGGTCGAACTGCGTGCCGGAACATCGGGCGAGTTCGGCACACGCCTGACTGGTCGACACCGGGTCGCGGTACGTGCGCGGGGACGTCAGCACATCGAAGACATCGGCCACGGACGTGATGCGTGCGCCCAGCGGGATGTCCCGGCCTGCGAGCCGCCGCGGATAGCCCGTCCCGTCGTACCGCTCGTGAGACGCGAGGATGATCTCGGCAGCCGGCATCAGCGCCGGGACGACCGAGACGATGTCGTGGCCGACCTGAGGATGCGACCAGACCACTGCAATCTCGGGTTCCGACAGCGGCCCCGGTTTGTTGATGATCGCACCGGGCATGGCCACCTTGCCGATGTCGTGCAGCAGGGCGCCACGTTCGATGTCGGCGATCGCGTCGCGGCTGAGGCCGAGCCGGCCCGCCAGGATCACGGCCATCTTCGCCACCCGCTTCGCGTGGTGGAACGTCTCCGGACTGCAGCGATTCAGGGTGGTCAGCAGCGCATCGAGGGTGGCCGTCGAGGCCACCTCGAGCCGCATGAACGCTTCGGCCAGCTCGCGGCGGCGGCGTTCGATCTCGAGGGTGAACCGATCCCGCTCGGTTTTCAGGTGTGCCTGCCCGGCGTTCCAGTCCAGGGCGCGCCGGACCATCGTCATCAGCTCGGGCCGTGTGAACGGCTTGAGCAGGTAGTCCATCACGCCGAGGCGCATCCCCTCGACCGCGGCATCGAAACTCGCGACCCCTGTCACGAGCACGATGGCCACGTCGTCGCGCCGTTCCCGGAGCCCACGGGCCGCAGTGAGTCCCGAATCTCCACCCAGGCGAAGGTCAATCAGGGCGACTTCGGCCGGATCCTGCTCGAACAGCGTCAGAGCCTCGGCCGGGTTCGAGGCAGGGGTACAGCGCAACCCCTCTGACTCGAGCCATGTGCTCAGCATCGCGCGGACGCCTGGCTCGTCGTCCACCGCGAGGACATGCCCCGTCATGACCACTCCTTTGGTCGGGCCGGCACACGCCCCTTGCCCCACGCGGGCAGAAACACGTCCGGTCAACGGTCCTTCGTACCGGGGTCACCTTGAGAGGAGACCACCTGTCCCAATGAGAATCGGCAAGGTGGCGGGAAGCTTCAGCCGGGGGAAGGGGCGGACGGGAGGCAGTAGGCAGTAGGCAGTAGGCAGTAGGCAGTAGGTAATAGAAGCAGGGAGCAGGGAGCAGGGAGCAGGGCGCAGGCCTGACGCCTGGAGCCCGGAGCCCGCCGGAGCCCGCCCCCGGGCTCCGTCCTGCCTATGCGGCCTTGACGCGCCGGATCACGGCGTCGGCGGCGGCGATCACGGCCATCAGGGGCGCGGGGTCGGGACCATCGTCCACCTTCTCGAGCACGCGACGCATGAACGCCAGGTCGTCCGGCGTGTCGATCGTCAGTCGCAGGTCTGGCCGGCGAAGGTCCATGGGAGCCAGCGTGACCGCCGTGCGGAATCGCGACAGGTTCCGCGTGACGAAGAGCGTGACGTGTTCGTGGTCGTCAGCGTTGGTCGTCATCTGTTCGAGCCGGCGAAGGGTGTCCGCCGAGATGAGCTCAACCGCCGCTCCGTACGGCAGGCCCTGTTCGACCGCGTACTCGGCTCCCGTCTGCAGGGCGGATTTCACCAGCCGTGCCGGCGCGTCGACATCGACGGCCGGATTATCAGCTGTGGCGCGCACGACGAAGCGGCCGCCGAACTCGTTGACCACGCCCACGTAACGCCCCAGCACGTCGTCGCTGGGGCCGCGGTAGACCTGGGCGCCGTACCGCCGCGCTTCCGCCTCGACGGCGTCGTCGCCCGGTTCGGTGGTCGTGGCCACGATGACGGGCCCGATGTCGGCGGACTGCAGGCGCCTGACGCAATGCGCGAGCAACGTGTGCCGCCCGAGGCGTTCGAGCACCTTGCCTGGAAGGCGGGTTGAACCAACGCGAGCTTGAAGAGCAATGACCAGTGACGTCACGCGACAGCCTCGATGGCGACTGGCCTCACCCCTTCGGCGGGCAGCAGCCGGTTGACGTGGTTGGCGTTCAGGAACAACGACGACTCGTAACTGCTCATCCACAAATCGTGCCGGAACCGTCCGATGGATGGCTCAACGCGCCGGCCCAGCGTCAGTTCCAGCAGCAGCCGCGGGAAGTCGGCACCGGCAGCAATGGTCAGGGGAATCCCGCCCGAGAACCTCGGGTTGATTTCGAAGACGGTTGGACGTCCACGCAGCATCCGGCACTGCACGTTGACCGGTCCGTGGAAGCGGAACACGCGGGCGCACTCCAGACCGAGGTCGATCAAGGCCGGGTCCAGCACGGTCCGGCCACGGTCAATCACGCCGGCGCGAATCACCGCGCGCTCCCGCGGCACCACCGAGAGCGGCCGCCCCTCGAAGTCGCAGAGTACGTCGATGGTGTATTCGGGGCCCTCGAGGAACTCCTGGATGACCGGATCCTCCACGTAGCGGGTGAAGAAGGCCAGCTCGTCCGCGGTGCGGGCCCGGAACGCGCCAATGCTCCCGCGGCCGCCCCTCGGCTTCACGAACATCGGCAGGCGCGGCCGTGCGGGCACCTCGGCGGGCAGGAATGACTCGGCAGCGGCCACGCCCGACGCACGCAGCCAGCAGCACGACTCGTACTTGTCGTTGCAGATGCGTGACGTCGTCTCCGGCGAGACCGCGACCCGAACGCCCTGGTCGGCAAACCGTTCGACTGCCGACCCGAACAGCGGCAGTTCTTCATCGATGGTCGGAATCAGCAGGCCGATCTGTTCGGCTTCGCAGAGCGAGGCAATGGTGTCGAGATAACCCGGGGCATTCGACAGCGGAACCTTGTACGCGCGATCGCAGAAATGGACGGCCGGCGACAGGGCGTTGACGTCGGTGCCGATGACGGATCCATTCAACCGGAGTCCGTCCAGCGCGTTCCGGAAGGCCCGCACGAGGCCGACGCGTCGCGACGCCGCCGTGATCAGAACGTTAAGCGACATTGGAGATGGTCCTTTCGAGGTTCGCCTCGAGGTCGCCCGGGTAGAAGGGCGTCCCGGCACGGATGTCGCGCACGGCGCACCGCCCGACGAGGTCGCGGGCATAGCGGGGCTCGAGGCCGAGCGCGGGCCGCAGCAGGACGACGGCGTCCGGCGTAATCGGCTCACCGGCCCGGAGGTCTCTGGCCGCGTAGACGCTGCGGCGGCTGGGCACGACATTCCGGGCTTCGGCAGGCTGGCATCGTTTCCGTCCGTCACCCAGTGCGAGACGGGCGTGTTCGGCCGAACGGACCAGGCGGGCGAACTCGGCGGGCTCCGCCGACACCGCCGCGTCAATCGCGTTCTGGCCCTGCAGCATGAAATGTTTCTCGTACACGCTCGCGCCGAGCGCCACGGCGATGATCACCGCCGATGGGTCGGTGCTGTGATCGGACAGTCCGGTGAGCACGCCAAACCGCTCGGCCAGGCCGGCGATGGCCCTGAGGTTCTGGCTGTGATCGGGCACGGGATACGAGGACACGCAGTGCAGCAGGACGACCTGTCCGCCGCCGTGGCGCCGTATTGTGGCCAGGGCGAGGGCGATGTCGTCGGCGTCGCTCATGCCGGTGGAGACAATCACGGGTTTGCCTGTGGCGGCCACCCGCGCCAGCAGTTCGACGTGCGTGATGTCGCCGCTGGCGATCTTGTACGCGTCGCAGCCGACCCGTTCCAGCATGTCCACCGCGCCCACGTCGAAGGGGGTCGAGAGGAACGCCAGACCGCAACGGCGCGCTTCGCGCGCGACGGCGGCGTGCGCTTCTTCGTTCAGTTCGAACGCGCGGAAGAACTCCACGAGATTGTGCGCCGCCACGTGGGCCGGCGCCGGGCACGAAGGCGCGACCAGCGTTTCGGCCTGGAGCGTCTGCAGTTTGACGGCCGACGCGCCGGCGGCGGCGGCCGCCTTGACCATGGCCAGGGCGTCTGCGAGCGAACCGCCGTGGTTGAGGCCGATCTCCGCGATGGCGAACAACGACTGTCCGGGTCCAACCCGGTGCGCACCTATCTCAAGCAGCATCGGCCATCTCCCTGCAGACAAGTTCTGCAGCCACAGTCAGTACGTCGTCGAGAGCCGTCACGACCCGGTCGGCTCCGGTGGTCGAACGTAATCCGGCGGAACGGCGGAGCAGAATGGTGTGCAACCCCGCGCTGCGGGCGCCGACGATGTCGCACCACGGGTCGTCGCCCACGAACACGGTGAGTGCCGGCGGCGTGTCGAGCCGCGCCCGGACCACGTCGAACGACTCACGTTCGGGCTTGCCTTTGCCGCTGCCCCATTCCTGGGCGTAGACCACCACGTCGACCAGACGGTCCAGGCCCAGCGCACGGACCTTCCGCGCCTGGACGTCCGGCAGCCCGTTTGTGAGGATCCCGAGGCGCCACCCTTCGGCGCGCGCGCGAGCCAGCACGTCCACGGACACGTTCGGCAGGTGCAACGCCGGCTGGTGCCGGCGAATGACGGTCACGAGTTCAGGCACGGCCGTCGCCGGCAGGCCGAACGAGGCACACAGCGTCTGCAGGGCGTGGCGCCGACCGCCCCGGCGCAGGATGCGCAGCAGGGCTTCGAAGGCGGCATCAGCGGGAACGCCAAAACGCCGTTCGACGTCCACGGCAACCGCCCTGAATCCGCTGCGGATGAACTGACGCTCCGGATAGAGCGTCTCGTCCATGTCGAAGATGAGGCCGGGTTTCATACGCGTCCATCCTTCCGGGTCCTGGACCCGGGCGCGTCAGCCAGCCTGCGCAACCGCGCGGCCACCCGTACGGCACCCTGGCCATCGACGAGATGGCGCCCCAGCCGCGACAGGCGCGCGCGCCGGGACGCGTCGTCGAGCAGGCCGATCGCCTGCCGAACTGCGCGGTCCGGGACCGCAAGGCTGCCGCCGTCCGCGACGGCTCCACGGGCAGCGAGCCCGCCAATCGTCGGCCGCTGGGCACGCACGACGGCCACGCCCACGGCCGGTGTCCCGATGCGGCACGTCTCGTACAGCGTCACCCCACCCCCCACCACGGCCACGGTCGTCCGCGCCAATGCGGCGCCGAGTGTCGTCCGATCGCCCAGCCACGACACGCCGGCCGGAAGGCGGACAGGAGGCCGGGCCGTCATGCCGCCGGCAATCCGGACGCTGACATCCGGTCGGATGGCACGCAGGCGGCTCGCCACGCGCAACGCAGCCGCGGTGCGCGATCCGCCACCCAGCGCGATGAGCACCGACGGCGTGCGCGGCTCGCGCCAGCGATCGGCGGAGCGGTTGACGATGAGGAATCGGGGTCCGAGCAGCGCCGGGCCCTCGGCGAAACCGCCGGGATGCGCGATGCTGCCGTCAATCGTCAGGTCCGCGCCGCAATGGGCCAGGCCAAGGTCATGAACCGAGGCAACGGGCACACCGTGCCGCGCCGCCGCCCGCCGCCAGGCGTGCGCGTCGCGCGCCGAGGGGTCGTCGATCACCAGCAGCGCCGGCGGTCCCGGCCGCAGCGTGTCATCGGCATCACCGGACGTCAGCGTCCACCCCAGATCGCGGGCCACACGGGCCGCCTGGCGGTTTCCGCGCAGCGCGAGGCGGGCGGGCATGCCCAGCGATCGCCTCAGGACCGTGGCACGGACGAGATGCCCGAAACCCAGGCGTGGTCCGGCGGCCGCCCGAAACACGACCTGCGGTTCCACGGCCGCCGGCATCACACGCTCCGTCCGTCACACGCGATCGCCTCGTGCATCGCGGAGATGACTCGCGCCACGTCGTCGTTGGTCATCGCGACCGACAGCGGCAGCGACAAGGTCGTGTCGGACACGTACTCGGCGTTGGGATACTGCCCGCGCCGCAGGCCGAACTGCCCGGCGTAGTACGAATGCAGGTGGAGCGCCTTGAAGTGCATGCTCGTCGCGATGCCGCGCTCGGACAGCCGCCGCGCCAGCGTCGCCCGGTCGCAGCCGCACCACATCGGGTCGGCCAGCACCGTGTAGAGGTGCCGGGCGTGGCGGGACCCGGCTTCAACGGGAGCCGGGCGCACGACCGGGAGGGATTCGAGCCCGCTGTCGTAAGCAGACCAGATGGCCTCGCGGCGCACCAGGCTCTGCTCGAGGCGTGCCAGCTGGTGCAGTCCCAGGGCCGCCTGCAGGTCCATCATGTTGTACTTGAAGCCGGGCGCGATCACATCGTAGTCCGCCACGCCGCGTCCGTCGTAACGGGCCCACGCGTCCCGGCTCATGCCGTGGAGCGCCATGATCCGGATCCGATCGACAACCTCCGCGGCGGCCGTGGTCGTGAGCATCCCGCCTTCGCCGGTGGTGAGGTTCTTCGTGGCGTAGAAGCTGAAGCAGGTGAAGTCCGCCGTCGTCCCAATCCGTGCGCCGTGCGCGATACCCTCCGCGCAATGGGCCGCATCCTCGATCACCGCCAGCCCGTGGGCATCGGCCAGGGCGCGGAACGCGCGGACGTCAACCGGCCGGCCGGCGTAATGCACGGGCAGAATCGCGCGCGTCCGCGGCGTGATGGCGGCGGCTGCGGCGTCCGGGCTGAGGTTCCACGTCAGGGGGTCGATGTCGGCAAACACCGGGATCGCCCCCACCTGAACTATCGTGTTGGCCGTCGCACAGAAGGTCAGGGGCGTGGTGATGACTTCGTCGCCTGGGCCGATGCCTGCGGCAAGCAGTGCCAGGTGGAGGGCCGCCGTACAGGAGTTGAGGGCCACGGCGTGAGGGGCGCCCGTGAATTCGGCGAAATGTTGTTCGAACAGCTTGACGCGCGGGCCGGTGGTCAGCCATCCGGATTCGAGCGTGGCGAGGACCTCGCGGATCTCGGCTTCGCCAATCGCGGGTTTCGCGAAGGCGACAGGGGCGGATCGGGCCGGCATCACCAGTGTGGCCATGCGCCTGACCTCAGCACCTTCGCGTGTCGGAATGCCGTGTACCCCACACCAGATTGACCATGATTGGTTTGGCTCCTTGGTGTCGGCGGCCCGACATCATCGTCGAACCCGCGTCCACCCACCTCTTACAAGTGATTGACAATCAACAACTTCAGGGGTCTTCTCAACCGGCGATCGTCTTCAGGCAGCCGAAAATGCAAGGGGGGTACCAGGCTGGGGATTGGGGATTGGGGGTTGGGGATTGGGGAAGAGGCAAGAAACAGGGACAGGAACGCCCCGACTGCTACTGACTACTAACTACTGCCTACTTGCTTCCTGCTTCTTGCTTCTTGCTTCTTGCTTTACGCTGCGGCGACCTCTGTCAGTGCGCACTCCCAGCCGTCGAGCACGGGGCCGAGGTCGTACTGCAGGACGTCGGCAACCTGCAGCCAGTCTTCGTTGTGCTGGCTGGCGACGAGGTCCTGGAGAATCCTGTCGAGATCGGTCGAGAGCGAGGCCATCGAACGGCCGTCGGCGTCCACGCCGTCCAGTTCACGGCGCAGCGCGAGGCTGGCGGCGGAAACAATGCGCAGGACGGCCATCAGTCCGTGGCTGACCTGCTCGAGCATGGCCTTGGCCGGCCCGACGTCGTCGCCCCTGAAGAGCTGGGCGGCGGCGTGCGTGGCCTGCGAGAGGCTCCCGAGCGCCTGAGCCGCGTCGCCCAGACAGCGGCGAGCGAGCGCCTGGGGCGAGCCGCTCTCGACCCGGACCTCCCGGAAGGCAGACAGCGCCTGGTTGCAGACCTGAGGGTCCCGAAAGGCCGCTTCGTCGACCTCGTCGAGTCGGAGGGCCGTCACGACCTCCCCGCCCGGGGCAAGCATGCCATCGGCGAACGTGACGAGATCTCCCACTGTTTTCAAGTGGTTGCCAACTGTTATCTTCCGGCCGTTGATTTCCACGGTCACGTCATCACCCTCCAGGACACGGGTGTCTATGCCAGAACGTTGCCATCCAAAGGGCCGCCCGGACGGGCCGGTTCATGGAATACCGCCGCATACCGATTACTCCCCTGTTACGGGCGGCGCCTACGCACCGCCAGGCCGGACAGGGAGTCCGGCCAACTTTCAAGGAGGAATCGGTCATGGCATCGTTCTCTGTCGTCACGAACATCGCTTCGTCGAACGCCCAGGCGAATCTGCACGCGACTCAACTCGGGTTGCAGAAGGCCCTCACGCGTCTGTCCAGCGGATTCCGCATCAACTCGTCCGGCGATGACGCCGCCGGCCTCGTCACCGCCAACCAGTACCGCCAGGATCTCGCCGTCACGACGCAGGGGATCCGCAACGCCAACGATGGCGTCTCCGACCTGCAGATCAAGGACGGCGCACTTGCCAACGTGGCGACGCTGCTCGACCGGCTCTCGACGCTGGCCACGCAGGCGGCCTCCGGCACGACGAGTGCCACCTCGCTGACGTCCATCCAGAACGAGTTCACAGACGTCCTGAGCGAGATCAACCGCGAGTCGACCGTGGCCGGCCTGGCCACCGCCGCCAATTTCTCGGTGTTCGTCAGCAACGACAACGCTGGCGCCGCGACCGACGGCAAGATCACCGGCACCATCGCCGCCGTGACCACGACCAGCCTTGGCCTCGCGGCCCTGTCGGTCGCAACCCAGGCCGGCGCGGAAGCCGCCGTCGAGGCGATCGCCACGGCGGTCGGCACCCTGGGCACCTCGCAGGCCAAGATCGGCGCCCTGCAGAACCGTCTGCAGTTCGCCATCGGCCTGGCGCAGTCCCAGGTGGTCAACACCCGGGCGGCCGAGAGCCGGATCCGCGATGCGAACGTCGCCGAAGAGTCCGCCAACATGACGCGCTACAACATCCTGACGCAGAGCGGCATCGCAGCCCTCGCCCAGGCCAATCAGTCGACGTCGTCGGTCCTGTCGCTCCTGCGATAGCCGAAGGCACCAGCTCGCGGCGTGGCGGGGGCACGGTCTCCCGCCACGCTGCCGTTCTATTTCGTCCCTGACACGGCGGCCGCGGTCCCGGCGATCGCGCAGTCGTGCTTCGGAAGGGGGTGACCGCAGAGTCGAGCCAGCGCGCCTGGACGGTTCTGCCTGCGTTTGTACGCGCACGTCGGCGCATGTGACGCGCGCCGGGTGGCCAGCTGACCGGCTGTACGCCGGTGCTGGCGTCCGGGCTCGTGCCCGGCGCCACCGACCCGGGTCTCACCCTGTGAGCGCCGGGCCTGACGGGATTCGTGCCGGCACGGGCTGAAGCCCATAAGTGCCAGCAGTGCAACGGTTTCCAATCCACAAGGGAGCCGTCACGCGCGAAGCTTGCTTTGGCCGGGACCCCCCGGTTAAAGGATTTCTCTGCCTTTCCGATTACCTCCTTGTCAACAACGAGACGGTCTGACACACCGTCAGCCGGAAATGGACTCCGGCGAAATTATCAAGGAGGATCGCAATGGCTTCGTTCTCAGTCGTCACCAACATCGCTTCCGCGGCCGCACAGGCCAACCTGAACTCAACTCAGATCGGACTGCAGCGAGCTCTCACGCGCCTGTCCAGCGGCTTCCGCATCAATACGTCCGGCGACGATGCGGCCGGCCTGGTCACGGCGAACCAGTACCGCCAGGACCTCGCGGTTCTGACGCAGGGTGTCCGCAATGCCAATGACGGGCTTTCGGACCTGCAGATCAAGGATGGCGCCCTCGCCAACGTCGCGACGCTGCTCGACCGGCTCTCGACGCTCGCCACGCAGTCGGCCTCCGGCACCACGGGCAACCGCACCGCGCTCATCGACGAGTTTGATGACGTCATGCTCGAGATCGATCGCGAATCGACCGTGGCTGGCCTGGCCACCGCGGCCAACTTCTCGGTGTTCGTGAGCAACAACAACGCTGGCGCCGCCACCGACGGGAAGATCACCGGCACGATTTCGGCCGTGACGACGACCGGCCTGGGTCTGGGTGCGATTGACATCAGCAGCGCGGCCAACGCGCAGGCCGCCGTCGAGAGCATCGCCGACGCCGTCGCCCTGCTGGGCGCGTCGCAGGCGAAGATCGGCGCCCTCCAGAACCGTCTGCAGTTCGCCATTGGCCTCGCGCAGTCGCAGGTGGTCAACACCCGGGCGGCTGAGAGCCGGATCCGCGACGCGAACGTCGCCGAAGAGTCCGCCAACATGACGCGCTACAACATCCTGACGCAGAGCGGCATCGCGGCCCTCGCCCAGGCCAATCAGGCGACGTCGTCAGTCCTGTCACTCCTGCGGTAACACGGCAACACCCCAGTGAACTGACGGTCCTCACGAGCCCGGCCTCGGCGGTTCGCACCGCCGGGGCCGGACCCGCCCATCCACCCGCCACCAGGCCCGGAAATCGCCGCCAAAGCCCGCCCCTGTCGGTATCCCGACAACGCGTTAAAGGTCTGCGTCGGAATTCCGATTACTCCCACGACTCAAGAAAGCAACGCCCAGCGCGTTGCCGGGCCGGACAGGGAGTCCGGTCGCATTCAGGGAGGAAACGGCTATGGCATCGTTCTCTGTCGTCAGTAACATCGCCTCGGCGAATGCCCAGGCGAATCTGCACACGACTCAGCTCGGGTTGCAGAAAGCTCTCACCCGCTTGTCCAGCGGCTTCCGCATCAACTCGTCCGGCGACGACGCCGCCGGCCTCGTCACCGCCAACCAGTACCGTCAGGACCTCGCCGTCACGACGCAGGGGATCCGCAACGCCAACGACGGGCTGTCCGACCTGCAGATCAAGGACGGCGCGCTCGCCAACGTGGCGACACTGCTCGACCGGCTCTCGACGCTCGCCGCGCAGGCGGCGTCCGGCACGACGAGTGCCACGTCGCTGACCTCGATTCAGAACGAATTCACGGACGTCCTGAGCGAGATCAACCGCGAGTCGACCGTGGCCGGCCTGGCCACCGCCGCCAACTTCTCGGTGTTCATCAGCAACGACAATGCTGGCTCCGCCACCGACGGCAAGATCACCGGCACCATCGCCGCCGTGACCACGACCAGCCTCGGCCTCGCGTCCCTGTCGGTCGCAACCCAGGCCGGCGCGGAAGCCGCCGTCGAAGCCATCGCCACCGCGGTCGGCACGCTGGGCACCTCGCAGTCCAAGATCGGCACCCTGCAGAACCGTCTGCAGTTCGCCATCGGCCTGGCGCAGTCCCAGGCGGTCAACACCCGGGCGGCCGAGAGCCGGATCCGCGACGCGAACGTCGCCGAAGAGTCCGCCAACATGACGCGCTACAACATCCTGACGCAGAGCGGCATCGCGGCCCTCGCCCAGGCCAACCAGTCGACGTCGTCGGTCCTGTCGTTGCTGCGGTAACCACCAACGGGACGCGGGGAACTTCCCCGCGTCCCGCCTTCTCCCCCCGAGTAACCATGCCTGGCCCGGATTTCGCAGGATCTCGTCGCGGGACCGCACCGGTGGACGTCAGAATCCCCGGGACGGTCACGGATTTGCTCGCGAGATTCGGGCTCTGCCTGGCTCCCGACACACAATCGCGTCACGAACACCACGTGTGGCGCCTGGTCGACGAGTCGACAGGGGTGCCGGTTCGCCGTCTTCCCGCGGGTCTGGCAGAGGCGCTGAAGGCGCTGGCCGCCTCCCAGCAGGCCCGGCACCGGCGTCAGGAGAACGCTCCATGAGTGCTGTCACGTTCAGCGGTGCGAACGGCATCGATTTCGGGGTCATCCTGAATGCGGTCATGGCGCAGGAACGCCTGCCGCTTAGTAGCATGGAAGCCCAGAAGTCGGTGCTGAAGACCCAGTCGACGGCCTTTGCCACACTGGCAACCAGGCTGGGCGCCCTCGAGTCGGCCGCCGACGCCCTCACCAGGGACACATCCTTCGGCGGGCGGACGGCGACCACGACGGACTCGAGCATCGTGACGGCCAGCGCCGCCTCCGGTGCGGTAGCGGGCATTTACGACATCAAAGTCACCGAACTGGCTCGCGCACAAGTCACCGCCTCATCGAGCCGCCACGCAGATACGGACACGACCGTGGTCGCAACCGGCGGGTCGTTGACGATCGGCGGCACCGCCGTCACGCTGACGGGGAGCGTGACGCTCGAAGGCCTGGCCAGCGCCATCAACGGCACGGCAGACATCGGGGTCACGGCAACCATCGTGCGCGCGACCGACGGATACCAGCTCGTCCTCACCGGCAAGGACACGGGCCTCGACAACGCCTTCACCATCACCAACCAGTTGACGGACGGCACGGTCACGTTTACCGACACCGACACTGACGGCGTCAGCGGCGACAGCGCCGCCGACAACGCCATGCAGGCGACCAACGCCAGCATCACGGTCAACAACGTCAGCGTGACGAGCGCCACGAACACGATTGCGGACGCCATCCCCGGCACGACCCTCACACTCCTCCGCCAGGTACCGGACGAAACCGTCACCGTGAGCGTGACGGAAGACGCCGGCAACACGGAGAACATGGTCAAGGCGTTCGTGGACGCCTACAACAACCTGGTGACGTTCGCGCAGCAGCAGAACGGCACGGCGGGCATTGCCCGCGATCCGCTGTTCCGCGGCCTCCGCAACGAACTGCGCACGGTGATGTCAGGCAAGTACCTGGCCGGCGGTTCGCTCCAGTCCCTCGGCCAGGCCGGCATCGAGTTCGACCGCACCGGCAAGCTCACGATCAACTCGACGTTGTTCCAGGAATCGCTGGGCTCCAGTCCAACGGCATTGCGTAACCTCTTCATGGGAGACGGTGTGAACGACGGCGTGTTTTCGACCATGACATCCACAATCGAGCGCTACACGGACGCCGGCGCCCTGCTGTCCTCCCTGCGCGATCGCCTGGACGACCAGATCTCCGCGATGGACGACCGGCTCGCCGCCATGGAAGAACGGCTGGAGAATCGCCGGCTGGCTCTCCAGCGGGAATACACGGCCGCGGACATGATCATCGGCCAGCTCAACAGCCAGGCGGGATCGTTGTCCTCGCTGAGCAACAGCCTGTTCTAGGAGAGACCGTATGTATGCACCACCTCTCCGGGGCGCGGCTGCCTACCAGCAGACGCAGGTCCAGTGCGGGACGCCGGTCGAGCTCGTCGTAAAGCTCTACGACGCCGCCATCACGAACATGGTGAAGGCCAGGGAGAGCCTGGGGCGCAACGACCTTCGCGGCAAACGCGACGCGGTCTCACGCACGCTCGCGGTCATCTCCGAGCTGCAGAGTACGCTGGACATGAAGAAGGGCGGCCAGATCGCCGAGCAGCTCGATGCCCTCTACGCCTACATCACCGGCAAGGTCCTCGACTTCAACGCCAACCGGAACGCCCAGTCACTCGATGAAGCCCACCGCCTGATGAGCACGCTCCGGGAAGCCTGGAGCCAGGTCGCCAGCGGATCGGCCCCGCCGTCAAGTGCGTCATGAGCGATGACGACCTCCGGCAGTGGCTCGCGATCTACGGCCCCGGACTCGAGGCCGAAGTCTCGTTACTCCAGCAGCTGAAGCGGTTGGCGCTGGCGCAACACGACGCCACCGGATCGCACGACGTCAAACAACTCACGCTGATCGCCCAGGATCGCGACCGCATCATGGCAGCCCTGGTCAAGATCGAACATGAGCTGCGGCCCGCCCGGGACGTGCTGGCCCGCCGGCGCGAGGAAGCGGCCGCGCTCAACGGTTTCAGTGAAGTCGTCGCGCTCCACCGGATAGCCCAGGATCTCGTCACGACGATCGTTCATTCCGACCAGGACACCATCCGCGCGCTTCAGGAGGCCGAAGTCGCCCGCCGCCTGGCCGCCCAGACCGTCGGCACAGCCGGATCCACGCTGGCCGCATACCGCCGCGTCGTCGCTCCGCCGCTCATGGGATCAGGCTTGGTCGATCGGAGAGGGTAGCCTGGGGGCTTGGGGCTTGGGTAGGGACAAGGGACAAGGGGCAAGGGGCAAGGGGCAAGGGGCGGGGCGGAACCAGTTGGTTCCTACTGACTACTGACTACTTACTACTGTCTACTTGCTTCCGGCTTCCTGCTTCTTGCTTGCCCCTGCCGTGAACGCGGACCGCACCTGCCCTCTGCGCCTCGCATACACGAACGCCGACCGCTCCTCGAAGCCGTGCCGCGCGTAAAGGGCCCGTGCCGCGGCGTTCTCCTCGTCCACCATCAGCGTCATGCAGGAATGCCCGGCGGAGATCGCGGCGGTGCCGGCATGCGCCAGCAGCAGATCGCCGAGGCCCTGTCCGCGTGCGTCGGCCGCGACGGCGATCTGGGCCACGTGCGCGGCCACGGCCGATAGCCGCGTGACGAGGACCGCCGCGGCCAGTCGCAGGGAGCCCGGATCCTCCACGACGAAACTCGCCTCGGGCAGCCAGTGGCCGCAGGCGGGCGTCTCGATCAGCTGGCGCAGGTACTGAGCCCACTCGTCGAGACGCCCGTGCGGTGCAAAACACCCGGCACCCGGCACCCCGTCGTACGCCGTCGCCAGCAGACGGGCGGCCGGAAACGTGTCTCGCGAGGCGAACCGGCGAAGGCGGCGGCCTTCGGGCAGCGTCGGGTTGTCGAGCCCGGGCGCCAGGACTCTCCTCAGGTACAGCGACCGGCGCACGGCGAATCGCCGCCTGGAGAGCGCACTCACCAATGACGGCAGCGCCGGAAACACGAAGGCGCTGACCCAGGCGGCGCGGCTGGCCTCCGGCGAGTCCAGCACGCGATCCAGCAGCAGACGGTAGTCCGACGACCGGGTGGCGGTCAGGCCGCCGATCTGGAGTTCGCCGTCGTGCAGCAGGTAGTAGGTCCAGCCGTGAACCTCTCCGGTGCCGGATCGCAGGATCCAGCCGGAGACGTTGCCGCGCCGGCGCCCGTCTTCGACGATCGCCCACGACGCCCGGCTGTCCCATTCGAGCGAACGATCCCAGCGGGCCGCCTCGGTCTCGAACAGGTTTCCGACGACGGCCGGTTCGGCATCGCGCCAGTCTTCGACGATCATGAGTCTCCGGGTTCCGGCACCGGCTCCTGGGCGCGGGACCGGATACGCGCGGCGAGGTCTCCCGGCACGGTCGCACCTCCGGCGGCCGCGCGGTTCTCTTCGCAGATCAGCGTGTAGATCTCGGTCCGATGCACGGGTATGGACGCAGGCGCAGTCACGCCGAGGCGTACACCGTCACGCCCGATCCTGAGCACGCGCACTTCAATCGCGTCCCCGATGATGATGGCTTCGTTCCGCTTGCGGGTCACGACCAGCACAGGTGTATCCCCTGGAAGCCGCCGGCCCGTCCCGTGATCCTCACGGCGCGGGCGCGACGGAATGTCCGAAGACGATTCGCCGGCAGAGATCTGGCGGCAGGTGCCCGACAGGATCGGCCGGTCAGAGCGGGAACTTCACCGGGTACAGGCTGTCGTACGGCACCACCTGGAAACCCAGCATCCGTGCCGGATTGATCACGATCGGCGCGCGCAGATTGACGCTTGCCCGCTGGTCTTCCTGGACCGTGACGATCGCAAGCCACAGGAGCGGCATGTCGTCGGTCACCCCGAGGCGCTCCCGGTCGGGGCCGCTCAGGATGCAACGGTAGTCGGGCAGTACGATCCGGGGGTCCACCACCAGGAAGGAGGCGGCCGGGCCGTCTACCGCGTGCAGACACTGGACGGGCGCCATCGTCATCGACGACAGGACGACGAATCGGCGGCACTGTTCAAACCCGGGCACCCCCACCGGAAAGTGGAGAACGTTGCGCGGGTCCGCTTCGAACTCGCCAAAGCGCGTCTGGACTCTCAGTCGTCCGATTTCCGTGTCGGGAGTCATGGGTTCGTCAGCGATCAATTCGGCTGTGTTCATGTCAGGTAGTCGAGAAGGGACAGACGTGACGTGGTACCCACGGCGCCGAGCGCGGCACGGTAGGCGGTATCGGCCTGGTTC
Organism: uncultured Vicinamibacterales bacterium; assembly: GCA_964372095.1. GTDB lineage: Bacteria > Acidobacteriota > Vicinamibacteria > Vicinamibacterales > JAKQTR01 > CAYJPV01. The sequence goes on from CAYJPV010000005.1 coordinate 69,566, forward strand.
ATCGCGGTGATGGCCTCAGCCAGGTTGACGTCTTCGAGGGCCGAAATCCGTGTCTGGCTGGCCATCTTGCGGGCATCGAGCTGGGCCTGCTGGGTCGTCACCAGAGTCAGGTCGGCGCCGACCTTGCCGATCGCGCGATTCACCCGTTCGAAGGTCGCATCGAGGGCGGGCATGGCGGTCGCGATGGCGTCGGCGTCGCCGGCGCGCACGGCATCGGCGAGACCAGCCAGCACGGTGAAGACGTCGTCCGGATCGGTGCCCTGCAGCAGGCTCCCGCAATCCACGGCGACACTGACGGACGTCTGTCGATCGATGTCGACGCGGATGACGCTTGACGCCCCCTGATACGCCGAGATGACGTCGCCCACCCTGTCGTAGGGCGGCGTCTGCGACTCGGCGCCCGACAGGAGGTAGACGCCCCGGTACTGCGTGTTGACGGCGGCCAGGATCGAGTCCCGAATCGCCAGGATATGGTCCGCCGCCGCGATGCGCTGGGCCTCGGGGACGGACCCGCTGCCGGACTGGACCGCAACCTTGGCCGCGGTCATCTGGTCGACCAGATTGGACAGAACGGTGTCGATGACCGTCAGGCGCGAGGTGACGGTATCGGTCGCCTGGCGGTACTGTTCGGTGGCCGCCAGTTCACTGCGCTCGACCACCGACGCGGATGCCGACGAGGGATCGTCGCTGGACGTGGCCATCCGCCGGCCGGAGGACACTTGCCGCTGCGCCTCCATCATGTCGGCCGCGGTCTCGGCCACGGCGGCCATCGAACTCGCGTGGCCGGAATTGAATGTCACTCGCATGGGTGGACCTCTCTGTCGCTCGCGATCAGGCGAGGTTGAGCAGGGTCTCGAGCGCCTGGTCGATGGCCTGGAAGAACCGGGCATTTGCCTCGTACGCCCGCTGGAAACGAAGCATCATCATGGCCTCTTCGTCCAGCGATACACCGGACGCGGCCTCGCGCAACGCGTCGATCTGACGGACGATGTCCTGCCGGCTGGCCTGTTCCTGCTCGGCGCCCTGGACGTCGCTGCCCACACGGTAGACAAAACGTGCCCATGCGTCGTTCAGCGTGCCGCCGCTCAGCACGTTGCCGTCGCGCAACGCCGCCAGCACCCGGGCGTTCCCGTTGTCGCCCGAGATCGGCGTTCCGGCCGCCGCCACCTTGCCGGGGTCTGCGCTGATGGCCGCATTGACGCCGATCGACGCCGCGGCCGACAGACCCGGTGTCACGGTGAAGAACGCTTCGCCTGCCGTGCCGGCGGCGTCGTAGCCGTTTTCGTGGATCTGGTTCACTTCGGCAACCAGCGCGGTCGCCAGCGTGTCGAGATCGTCCAGATAGGCGGGGACCAGCGTGTCCCGGACCTGAATGTAGCCGCCCAGTTTTCCGCCGGTGATGTCCGCCGTGATCGACTGCCCGTCGTACGTGACGTCGGCGTACCCGTCCGGCGGGGCGGACGTGGCGGCGAGGGCGTACTGGTGCTCCCCGATGACGAGCGCCCGCCCGCTGCTGGTCGTGATGTCCACGCCCCCGTCGGCCCGCGCGATCACGTCGATGTCAATCACGGCCGCGAGCTGATCGATCGCCACGCGCTGCCTGTCGAGCAGCCCTTCATTCGTCGCCTGCACGCCGGAAAGCCCGGCAATGCCCGTGTTCAACGACGCGATCTGCGCCGCGAGGCGGTCTGCTTCGTCCACACCCGAACGGATGTTGGCATCGGCATCCCGGCGGGCCGCGGTCAGGCGATCGACCATCTGCCGGAACCCGCCGGCCAGCCGTTCGCCGGCCGACACGAACTCGTGGCGGAGGGTGGTCGACGTCGGATCGGCGGCCAGCTGCGACGCCCAGTTGAAGAACGTGTCCATCTTGCCGTCGAGGGACTCGCCCGGCAGCCCGACCATGACATCCACGACCTTCAACGAGTCGGCGATCACCTGTTCACGCTGCTCCGCAGGCTTCTCCATCAGCAGACGGCGATCGAGCAGGCGGTCGCGCGTGGCGCGCACGCCGATGATGTCCACGCCCCCGTACCCGTCAAGGGATCCGGACACCGCCGTGGGCGACAGCATCACTTCGCGCCGCGCGTACCCGGCCGTGTTGACGTTGGCCATGTTCTGGCCGGTCACTTCGAGCCCGTAACGCTGCGCGTCGAGGGCGCGCGAAGCCGCGGAGAGGCTGCCGAGCAGTCCAGACACTAGGCCTTCACCTCCAGGGAGCGAATCGTCCCCCGTTCGTGGTTCGCACGACCGTAGCCGGGTTGTCCGCCCTGGGCCGCCAGGGAGATGCGGGCAACCTCGCCCATCGCCGCGCCCAGCCTGCGGCAGCGCAGCAGCATGGCCCGCGCGCCCGCCAGTTCGCGGGCCGTCGCCGCCCGATCGAACGGCGCGCCCGGGGGGACCCGCGCGATGTCGGCCAGGATGTCGGCCAGGCGGGCCTCCGAGGCCAGCAGGGCGTCGAGCCGCACGCCCGTCAGCGCAGCGGCCAGCGACTCCAGCGCATCATGCAGGCGCACGGCGACCGGGTGCGGCCGCAACTCGCGTTCCGTCATTGTCGGCATGTGTGGTCAAGACCGGCTAGGCCGGTCCCTTTCCGGGCGAGAGACGCGCACGTTCGGATCGCCGGCTCCGGGGAGGTGGAGCCGACGTCATCCGCCGAGATCGCGCCCAAAGAGGCGGGAGGTCTTCAGGATTCGAGCAGGTGGTCGATCATCCGATCGGCCAGTCGCTCGGCATCCGCTCCAATCTCACCCGCCGCCAGCTTCGCCCGCATCTTTTCGACCAGGTCCTGTCGGATGTCCGGGGTTTCGTCTGCGGCACGGCGGACCGTCGCGGCCAGCGTGGCACTGTCGGAAACCTGGACCCGATCGATATCCTGGGACGCCTCCGCACCGGGTGTCTGCTTGCCCCGGCCGATGGTGACACGGTCCGCTCGCTGGGCGGCGACGGATTCGAGGTTCGGTCTGTTACCCTCAATCTTCATCGTCGACTCCTGACATGGCTGGCGAGTGTACGCGCCCGCCGATAGGGAAATCGGCAACCGCACCCGCCAACTTTAACCCGCCCAGCCCCGGACCCTGCAGCGCCACGACCGTCGTCGGGTCGATACGCTGCCCGTCACGAATCACCTCGAAGTGCAGGTGCGGCCCTGTTGCGCGTCCGGACTGCCCGACGCGTCCTATTTCCTGTCCTTGCAAGACCCGATCCCCCACCGAGACCGTCATGTTCGCCAGGTGGGCGTACCGGGTTCTCAGTCCGTCCGGGTGCTCAATCACCACGGTGAGCCCGTACGCGTCGCGATCGGCTGCTTCCACCACGCGCCCGTCCGCGGCGGCCGGGACGCCCTGCCCGTACGCGGCCTTGAAGTCGACACCGTGATGGAATCGTGCCGCACCGGTGAACGGGTCGCTCCGCCACCCGTAGTCAGAAGTCAGCCGGTGGGGGTCCAGAGACCCCTCCACGGCGTGGACCGTCGGCCGGCTCACGGTGCCGCCGGCCGCAACCGCCTGATTCGGCCTGATTTCTGCCGGGGTCAGCGATGTCTCGACCGGCGCCGCCTGGGGCGCGGCATCGACGTCCGCCCCCGGAATCTGCCGCTCGATGGCCTTCTTCATGATGTCAGCCAGGCCGAATCCCCCCGACTTGCTCAGTTGCCGAGCCAGTTCCGCATCCACGATGTCCATCATCGTGTCCGCCGACAAGCCCATGTCCTGCTCGGTTTCGTCCGTCATCGACTGCCGCATCTGCCGGAGCATCTGCAGCATGAGCATCGACTCGAACTCGTGGGCCAGTTCGTCGGCCTTCAGCCGTTCCAGGCCACCGCGGTCGTTGCCGACCTGCTGCGGTCCGGATTTCGACACCAGGGCGTTGGGGAGTCGGTCTACCGACACTTCGTCCGCCTCACTGTCCTACAGGATGACCAGCTCGGCCTGGAGGGCGCCCGACGCCTTCAGGGCCTGCATGATGGCAATGATGTCCCGGGGGGTAGCGCCCAGGGCATTCAGGGCCCGGACGACACCTTCCAGGGTCGTTCCCTCTTCCAGGGCGACGAGTTTGCTCTCGCCTTCCTCGACGCGCAGGTCTTCCTGGGGCACCACCGTCGTCTGTCCACCCTGGGACATGGGCGCGGGCTGGGACACGTCGTAGCGGGTTCGGATCTGGACCGACAGGTTGCCGTGAGCCACGGCGGCCACGCCCAGTCGCACGTGCGCCCCCACCACGACGGTTCCCGTGCGTTCGTTGACCACCACGCGAGCCGCCACGTCCATCGAGACCGGCAGGGGCTCGAGCCGGGCCATCAGGTCCGGCAGGGCGTTGGTGTAGGCGTCAGGCACCGTGACCGTCACCGTGGCGGCGTCCACCGCCCGCGCCGTCGCCGCACCGAGGTCGGCGTTGATCGCCTCCGCCACTCGCCGGGCGTTCACGAAGTCAGGTTCGCGCATCGCGAGCGTGAGATCCTTGGTGGTGGGGAGCTGCATCCGCGACGCCACTTGCACGAGGCCGCCGCCCGGGACGCGGCCGGCAGTCAGGTGATTGACCTGCACGCGGTTCCCGCCACCGCCGCCGCCGAAGCCGCCAATCGACAATGCGCCCTGAGCGAGCACGTACACCGACCCGTCGGGTCCCCGAAGCGGCGTCGCGAGCAGCGTGCCACCCTGGAGACTCTTCGCGTCGCCCACCGACGACACCGTGACGTCAAGGCGCACGCCGCCGCGGACGAACGCCGGCAACTCGGCGGTCACCATCACGGCGGCGATGTTCTCGACCTTGATCTCCGCGCCGGGCACCGAGACGCCGAATCGCTCGAGCATGTTGGCCAGCGTCTGGGCCGAAAAGATCGTCTGCCGCCGGTCGCCAGTCCCGGTCAGGCCCACGACAAGCCCGTAACCGATGAGCGGCGTCGCCTGGATGCCCTGCAGGCTCGCCACGTCCTTCAGCCGGACCGTTCCCGGACCGGAGGCCGCCGGCACCGCCGTTGTTGCCAGCCAGAGCAGGGCCGCCAGGGCGGCTGTCCATCGGCGTGTCATGTCAGTTCTCCATCCGTTACGCGAGATGCGGCCCATCAGAACAGCTTGTTCAGAATGCGGATCAGCCACCCGGGCTTGAGGTTGTCCTTGATCAGACCCTGGCCGAAGTAGCGGATGCGCATCTGACCGACCCGCGGCGACAACACGGAGTTGTCGGGCAGGATGTCCGCCGTGCGGACCACGCCCGTCATCACAATCACCTGACGGTCGCCGTTGATGTCGATTTCGCGCGCCCCTTCCAGCACCAGATCGCCATTGGGCAGGACTTCGACCACGCGGGCCGTCAGGATGGCCGTGAGGTCTCCGCGGCGCGACGTCGTGCCGCTGCCCTTGAACTGGGTGCTGGAACCCGCGTCGAACAGGGCCGTGGGGTCGATGAAGTCCGGCAACTTCGTCTCCGCGCCGAACAGCTTGGTGATGCCAGCCGACCCTTTGCCGTCTTTGCCCATCGCGGTGTCGGCCGAGCCTGCCGCAACGACGCTCTCGACCACCCGGACCGTGACGAGGTCGTTGACCGACCGCGCGCGCCGGTCCCCCGAAAGGTTCGTCATCCACTGGATGGAGTTGCCCTCGTTCTGGGCCATGTCCCGGGCCGCCTTCAGGTACCTGGGATACAGCGTGTCGTAGGCGTTCTTGTTCGGAATGGGCTCCTGGCCCGCCGCCAGCGTGGTGGCAGCCAGCCACCCCAGGGCGGTCAGCCAGAGCGTGGTGCGCGTTGTCCTACTGAACATGTATGACCTCGACCTCTCCCGGGCCCGTGATGCGCCCGAACAGCGGGCGCCGGCTCTCGGGGTTGATCAACCGGATACGATCGTTGCGCTGACCGCTCTGCTGAGCCACCGCCTGCCCGACGGCTTCAATACCACCCAGCCTGACGGTCGTCCGGACCATCTCGCCGGCTTTGACGAGGGGTTGCGTCCGGACGAGGGCGGACGTGAGCACCTCCCCCGCCAGCAGGTCCCGGACCGCCCGGCTGCCGATCACGTCGGCGCGAACCGGGACGGGTGCCAGCGGCACCGAACCCAGTTCGTCATGGCTTGTTGCAAGATCCGTGTCGTCCAGCGTGGCCCCCCGCGCGATGGCCGTTGCCGCCCGCGCGTGCTCGACGGCCACGAACACGTGAGCCGTGGCGGAGCCGACACGACGCGGCCGCGGACGGCCGTTCGACGGGGGCAGCATCAAGGTGAATCTGACGGGACGGCCCAGGCGGGAGCCGGGTTCTGGCGTGGCCGTCAACCCGGCCGTCTCGGCCGGGTTGGAGAGGGTGAATGCGACCTGTTCGAGTCTGACGGCAGCGTTGTCGCCCATCCGGAGGCGAACCGCCTTGACCAGGGCCAGCCGGACCGGCGCGTCGGCGTCTGTATCCGACCGGGCCGACAGGTCCCTGCCACCGAGCACGGCGGCCAGAAGCAGGACGCTAACGCGCCAGGCTATTGACCTGCTGCAACATTTCATCGGCGGCCTTCACGACCTTCGAGTTCGCTTCGTACGCACGCTGGCCGAGGATCATGTTGACCATCTCCTCGACCACGCTGACGTTGGACTCTTCGAGAAATCCCTGGGCCAGGCTGCCCATGCCGTCGGATCCCGGGACCCCGGTTGTCGGTTCTCCGGACGCGGTGGAGACGTTGAAGAGGTTGCCGCCGGCACCGGCGAGTCCGGCCGGGTTCTGGAACGAGGCCAGTTCAATGGTGCCGACCTGCTGGGGTGCGGCCTGGCCGGCGACAGACACGGACACGATGCCGTCGCGGGAGATGGAAATCGACGTGGCGTTGGGGGGGATGCTGATCTGGGGCTCCAGCGGATACCCTTCCGCCGTCACCAGCGCGCCCTGCGAACTGAGGTGCAGCGAACCGGCTCTCGTGTACCCGACGGTGCCGTCAGGGCGAGACACCTGGAGAAAACCACGCCCTTCGATCGCCAGATCGAGCGGGTTGCTCGTCACGCGCATGTTGCCCATGCTGAAATCGCGGGCGGTGGCCACTGACCGTGTGCCGAGGCCGACTTCGTGGCCGGTCGGGGCTTCGCCGCCTGTCGACGTCGGACTGCCGGCCGCCTTGGTCTGCTGGTAGACCAGGTCCTCGAACTCCATCCGGCTCTTCTTGAAGCCGGTGGTGTTCACGTTGGCCAGGTTGTGCGCGACGTTGTCGATGTTGGCTTGCTGGGCCGACATGCCGGTAGCTGCCGTGTAGAGCGCTCGGATCATCGGGTCTGTCTCCTGCGGGACGTAGCCGGGCCGCGTGACGCGTCAGGCGTCAGCGACGGCCGAGTTCCGTGATGGCGCGTCCGTCGATGTCGTTGATCAGCACGGAGAGTCCGCGCTGAAGAGCTTCGAAACTTCGCGTGAGCTCGATCATCTGGCCCATTCGCTCCGGCAGGGAGACGTTGGACTGTTCGAGCATGCCCTTGCGGACCGACGCACCCTGAAGCGGGTTCGCTTCCACGTCACTCGGCGCTGCGAAACGGATGCCATCTTCCCGAACCAGCTTGGACGGTTCGGCAAAGGTGAAGACCTGGATGCGGCCGAGTTCTTCGCCACCCGTCTTGACCGTCCCGTCAGCATCGATGGACAGCGTGCCCTCTCCCAGCTTGATGGGACCGCGATCGCCGAGCACGGGCGAACCATCCTTCGCCGTCAGGGTCCCGTCGCTCGCCCGCGAGAAACTCCCGTTCCGCGTATACCGGACGCCAGCGGGCGTCTGCAGCGCGAAGAACCCCTCGCCTTCAATGGCCAGATCGAGATCCCGGCCGGTCGGGTTGACTTCCCCGTTCCGGAAGTTGGACCCGGACGGTGCGGCCACGACGTCGACGACCGAGTCGAGCACATCCGAGAAACTGGGCCGGGCCACCGCGATGTTCCCGCTCCGCTCCGCCTTGTACCCGGGCGCGCCGACGTTGGAAATGTCCGCGGCCAGCCGGTCGAGCCGGTCCGTCCGCAGTTGCAGACCGCTGAGCGCCGCGTAGATCCCGCCAGCCATCAGTACCCCCTCTCGAACTCCGGCATCGACATCAGCAGGTCGGCCGTCACGCCGTCCGCGTCAAGGCGGACCCACACGTACGGGTCGCAGCGTTCGTGGGCCATGCGCACCCGGCGGCGCCGTTTCGCGAACTGGGCCACGCGCGTCGGTCCCGAGAGTAAATCGCAGACAAATCCGACATCTGTCCCTCGCGGCGCGCCGGCCGTCGCGTAGAGCTCCACGAGGTGCGGCATCGTGTCGTCCGCCACCAGCAGGGGCTCAACCGCCCAGTCGGTCAGCCTGGTCAACGCCCGTACGGCCAGTCCCGGCACGGGTGCCACGCAGGCCACCTGCATCTCGCGTTTCTTCTGATCCGCCGCTACCGGCACCACGCGAAGGGCCTTCACGACGTCTCTGGGCAGCCCGCCCGGACTGTGTGACACGACCCGCGGGTTCACGGACGTGAGGTAACGAACGCCCGCCTGCGTGGCCAGCGCCCGCAGCACGTCTTCGGCGCTGACCAGCCCGAGGTCCTGGAGCGTACGCCCGATAGGGATGCCGAGTTTTTCCTGTTCGGCCGCAGCCGCCTCGATGGCCTCGCGCGGCAGCCCGACCTGCTGCATGAGCAGCGAACCGAGCTTCATGGCCCGCCATCCCTGGACGTACGCGGGCTCCACCGGCGGCAGGCCCTTGATACGCGCCTTGACGGCCTCTTCGACGCACCGCGTCGAGCAGAACCACTGCCGATCGATGAACATGCCCATGCGGCCGTGCGTCGTCAGCCAGTCGGGCAACTGGCGAAGACACTGGCTACGAGCGCACCGGGCCACGGCGGTCTCCGGTACGTTCCGCGGTCTCGGCCCGCTGCGCGTCCGCGAGGTGCATCCGCAGGCGGACTTCCCCTTCGGACAGCCCTTCGCGGGCGGCGATCTCCGGTACGGCGCGCCCGCGTCGGACGGCGCCTGCAATCCGGCGGTTGGTGCTCTTGGCGGCGAGTTTCCTCGGCGGTGTCGCGGTGAGCTTCGACAGTTCGCCGCCGAGCATGGCGAACCCGGCCTCGGACGTATCGACGAGCAGCGACAATCCCTGCGCCGTACGCGTCAGCCGTTCATCGAACCCGCGCATGAGGCTCATCATCCGGACAAGGCGCCACAGCAGCCATGTCTGCACGAGGATGACGACGATCAGGGCGGAAATGATGTAGGTCACGACGCCTGTCCTCCGATCAACCGGCCATCGACCGGATCCGGTCGCTGGCGCTGACGACTTCGGTCACGCGGACACCGTAGTTCCCGGCCACGACGACGACCTCACCCCGGGCAATCACGGTGTTGTTGACCATCACGTCAACCGGGTCGTCGGGCGACCGCTCGAGATCGAGCGTGGTCCCGGGGCCCAGCTTCGTCAACGCCTGCAAAGTCATGGCCGTTTCGCCGAAGCAGACCCAGAGCGGAAGCTCGATGTCCAGAATCAGCTCCATATTACTCGGAGGAGGCGGCGGCGGCGGCGCAGGCTGGCGCACGACAGCGATCGGAGCCTGCACGTCAGGTGTCGGCGGGCCGACAGGGACGGCGGCCTGCCGGACCGCCTGGAGTTCGTGCCACAACGCGACCCGCGTTCTCAGGTCGCCCAGGACCACGGCCGACCACTCTGACCCGCCCGGCGCACACGGTAACGACGTGATCGCACCGCTGACGGTGACCTTGAAGTCGGGCCCGTACTTCACGGTGACGGCGCTCGCGATCTGCTGCGCCAGTTCCTGAAGGCTGTCGGTCACGATATCGTCGCCGGGAGGCTCGTCGAAGCCCATCACGAGGCCAGCCAGCCGGGACGCGTCCTCGGCCGAGACCCCGAGCGTGATCTGCCCGTCGAACGCGCCGGCCACGGCCATGTTCAGGGCCCAGACGGCAGACAGGCCTTCGTCTTCCGTCTCGATGACGGGCTCGCCGCCCACCATCGCGGCCGACACCGCTGCCCACTCGTCGAGGACAGCCCGCATCAGGTCTCGTTCCGTCACGTCATGCCCCCTGCGCACCCGCCTGGCGTGCGGCGGCGGAGCCCGGGGCGCCCGTGATCGCGACAGCGACCCGGTTCCCGTGCCGCGCCAGCCGGCCGGCGAACTTGGTGGTGCTGCCCACCCGCACCTTGACGGGCTGGCTGATCGGCCGGCCCAGCGACAGGACATCGCCCGGCTTGATCTGCAAGACCTCCCGCCCCGACATGGAGACCTCGAGCAGGGCCGTCACCGGCATCCTGACCCGCCCGAGCGACTTCAACAGCGCCTCGCGCTGCTGGGCCGACGGTTCGCGGCGGGACCGGTACCACCCCTGCGTGAAGACGTCGCCGAACGCCTCGATCGTGGCCGCCGGCAGGCAGAAATTCAGCATGCCGCGCACCTCGCCCACCCGCACGTCGAAGACGAGCAGCAGGACGGTTTCGTTGGGCGCCGCCACCTGGAGCATCTGCGGCCGCGTTTCCCGGCCTGTGATCCGGAACTGGACTTCGTGCACCGACTTCCACGACTCGGACAGGTTTTCGAGGATGAGCTTGATGATGCCGTCCACGACGTTCTGCTCGATCTCGGTCAGCGCCCGCGACAACTGCACGCCTTTGCCGCTCCCGCCAAGGATGCGGTCGATCATCGTGAACGCCAGGGCCGGGTTCAGCTCCAGGGCCCCGACGCCGTCGAGCGGCGACATCCCGAGCGCGTAGAACGCCGTCGGGTCGGGCAGTGACATCAGGAACTCGGAATAGGTCAGCTGCTCCACCGACACGATCGACATGTCGGTCACCGTGCGGAGGTACGCCGACAACGACGCCGACACGTTGCGCGCGAAACGATCGTGCATCAGCTGCAGCGCACGGATCTGCTCTTTCGAGACGCGGTCGGGCCGGCGGAAGTCGTAGGCCACGGAATTGACCGACGCCATCACCGGGGCCGAGGCGTCCTCTTTCCGCAGTTCGGTGGCGGACCCCAGCAGCAGGTCGATCTCTTCTTGAGTGAGGATCTTCGCCATCAGCTTGCCCTGGCCAGGCTCACGGACTCGCGCAGCGACGTGCGCAGGCGGGAAATCGCCAGCGACCGCAGCTGGGACACACGCGACTCGCACACGCCCAGCACCTCGCCGATCTCGGCCATCGTCATTTCTTCTTCGTAGTAGAGCGCGAGCACCTGCCGTTCACGCTCGGGCAGCTGCGCGATCGCGGACGCCAGCAGGCCGCGCAGTTCCCGGCGTTCGAGGCGCACTTCCGGCCCGACGTCGGGATCGATGCAGATCTCCAGCAGCGACTGGCGCTCGGAGCCGGTGTCGTCCAGCGGCCGGATCATCGCCACTTCCAGGGAGCGCAGTTGTTCCATCGAGGCGGCGTACTGCGATTCCGTCATGTCGAGAGCCTGGGCCAGCTCCTGCTCCGACGGCTCGCGCCCCAGCTGCGACCGGAGCTGTGCAAGCGTGCCGTCGACGTGCCGGCGCAACTTGCGCAGCGAGCGCGGAGCCCAGTCGAGGTCGCGCAGGGCGTCGAGCATCGCGCCCTGGACCCGCCGGCGGGCGAAGGCGTCGAATGGGACGCCGGTGGCGGGCTTGTAGCGGCCGGCGGCTTCGACCAGTCCCAGCACGCCGATGCTCACGAGATCGGCCACTTCCACCTGCGAAGGCAGGCGCCGGGCCAGGCGCTGTGCGAGCGCCTTGACCAGTCCGACGTGCGCGACCACGAGCCTGTCGCGTTCGGGCAGGTTCGCCTCGGGAGTACTCAGGCGCATTGCGCCACCTCCGTCTTGACCGTTGCGGCCAGGGTGGGCCGGGCCGTCACCACGCGCATCCCGGGTCCGCCCTGGCTCATGCCCGACAGGCGGCAGGCCAGCGACCGGAAACAGCGGCTGGATGGCGCCTGCGGCACGTGATCGACCACCGGCCGCTGGGCCAGCACGGCGTCGCGAAGGAACGGGTCGTGGGCGACGTGCCCGAAATACTGCAGCCGGCGCTGCAGGAACCGCGTGGCGGCGATGTCGAGCTGGGTGTGCACGAGCTGCGCCTCGTCGCTGTCCCGCGCGTCGTTGACGAGCAGGCCGAGCTGCAGGCCGGGGTCGCAACGGGTCAGCAGCTTCACCATGGCATAGGCATCCACAACGGCCGTCGGGTCCACCGAGGTGACCACCAGCGCGAGTTGCGTGCCCCGGATCATCTCGATGACGTTGTCGGAGATACCGGCGGCGGTGTCGATCAGCAGGAAGTCGAAGTCGCTGCACAGCCCGGCGATCGTCTCCGACAGCCGCTGGCGCTGGCGCGGGTTGAGCTGCGCCAGTTCCCGGAGACCCGAACTGGCCGGGATGATCTGCAGGCCCATCGGCCCGCTGACCATCACCTCGCGCAGGGTCTTCTCCCCCGTCAGCACGTGGCCGATATGGAACGGCGGCGCGAGCCCGAGCAGCACGTCCACATTTCCCAGGCCGAAGTCGGCGTCCAGCACGACCACCCGGTGACGAAGCCGCGCCAGCGCGACCGCCAGGTTGACCACGACGTTGGTCTTGCCCACGCCGCCCTTGCCGCTGGTGACAGCAATGGACACGGGGTGACGGGACGACACTGTGGCGTTCTCGCTCATGCGGGCCTCGCAACCGGCTCGCCAAGCACGAACGCGGCGAGCATCGCCCCGGTTGCCCGTTCCAGGTCGTCCGGCACACGCTGGCCGTTTCCCAGGTACGACACGGGCAACTGCTGAGAGCGCAGGACGCTGACGAACGGCGTCAGCGTCTCGGCTTCGTCAAGGCGAGAGAAGGCAACCCGGTGCGGCTCCGCGCAGCGGTATTGCTCGATGGTCCGATTGACGTGCGCCACACTGCCAGCGGCCGACACGACAAGGTGTGTCCGCACATCCTTGCGGGCACGAAGCAGATTGAACAGGTCCTGGGCCACGCCGTCGCGGGGCGACCGGCCGGCCGTGTCGACCAGCACCGGCCCGCGAGTGTCGTCGAGCACCCGGCCGAGTTCCTGGGCGGACCGCGCCACCTTGAACGGCGCGCCGACGATTTCCGCGTAGAGACGGAGCTGCTCGATCGCGCCGACGCGATACCCGTCGGCCGAGACGAGCGTCAGCCGCCGGCCCTTGCGGGCTCGCTCCTGGGCGGCGATCTTCGCGATGGTTGTCGTCTTTCCCACGCCGGGCGGCCCGACGAATACCTCGACCGGCCGGAACTCTTCGTGCCCGGCCGCCAGCGGGCCAAGCCGCTCGCCGAGCGCGCGGCCGATCTGGGCCGTCGACGCGCCTCTCCGGCGACCGGAGGGGACGGCGTTGGCCACTTCCAGCGCCAGGCTCCGGTCCAGACCGGAGGCGCACAGGCGGGCGACGATCTCGTTCTCGGGGCCCGCGACGTGACGGCTGGGTTGTTCAGCTGGTCGGATATCCGACACCGGACGTTCTGTCGCGGCCACCAGTTCGACGATCCGGGCGCCAAACAGGCCGCGAATGCCGCCGGCCGAGACCATCCGCGTGGACAGGACCAGCGCGTCGGCTCCAAGCTCGACTCGGGCCTGCGCCAGCAGGTCTCGCACGGATGTGCCGCGATACGTCCTCAGGTGCATATCAGTCTAGTACGGCGACAGGCGCCACTTTCACGTAGTTGGGAACCTCTGGATGCGACAAGACGCCGACGTGAGGCAGAACCCGTGAGAACAGCCGCCACAGGTGCGGTCGCAATCCTGCCGAACACAGAAGCACGGGTTGTGCCATCGCGGCCTCGAACGCCCGGCCGATCTTCCCGGCCAGATTCTGGGCCTCTCGCGGGTCGAGGGCCAGCACCGGACCCTGCTCGGTGCGTACGAGGGACGCCATCAGCCGTTCTTCGAGGGCGGGAGCCAGGCTGATGGTCGCCAGCTCCCCACGATCGTTCTGGTACTGCCGGCAAATGGCCCTGCCCAGTGCCACCCGGACGGCTTCGGTCATCGCGTCGGTGTCCTTGGTCACCTGGGCCACATCCGCCACCGTCTCGACGATGGTCGCCAGGTCCTTGACCGGGACGCGTTCGCGGAGCAGTTGCCGGAGAACCCGCTGGAGATCACTGAGCGAGAGGATCTTCGGAATCGCGTCTTCGACCAGCTTCGGGGCCGACACGCCCAGGCGATCGACCATGTCCTTGACCTGCTGCCGGCCCAGGAGGTCCGGCAGGAACGCGCGAATCGTCTCGGACACGTGCGTCGACAGGGCCGTCGTGGCATCGACCACGGTGTAGCCGGCAGCCGATGCGCGGTCCTTGTGCTCGTTGTTGATCCACCAGGCCGGCAGGCCGAAGGCGGGTTCCTTGGTCTGGATCCCTTCCAGGGGCGCCGACGCCGTCCCGGGGTTGATGGCCAGCATCCGGTCCGCGTACAGCTCGGATTTCGCCACCTCCACGCCCTTGATCAGGATCGTGTATCCCCGCGGCGCCAGTTGGAGGTTGTCGGCCACGTGCACCGGCGGCACCACCACGCCGGTATCCGTGGCAATCTGCCGGCGGATGCCGCGTACCCGCGACAACAGCGTCCCGCCCTGCTGTTCGTCCACGAGGGACACGAGGGCATAGCCGATTTCGACGCTGATCGGATCGATGCTGATGGCGGCTTCGATCGGGTCGGCCGGCGCAACCGGCGCCTCGGCCTCCGCCGGCGCCTCCGCGGCGGCCCGCCGGTTCAGGTAGGCCACCGCGCCCATCACTGCGGCGACGAGGAGAAACGCCGTCTTGGGCAGTCCCGGAATCATCGCAAACACGACAAGCGTGCCCGCGCCGACGGCCATGGGTCGGAATCCCGTCAGCAACTGGGTTGAGACTTCTTCGCCCAGGTCCGATTCGGTCGCGGCCCGCGTGGTCACGAGGGCGCCGGCCATCGACACGAGCAACGCCGGCACGGCCGTCACCAGTCCCTCGCCGACGGTCAGAATCGTGAACGTGCGCGCGGCCGTGGCGAGATCCATGTCCTGCTGCAGCACGCCGATCAGCAGGCCGGCAACGATGTTGATACCCGTAATCAGGAGGGCGGCGACCGCGTCACGCTGCGTGAACCGGATGGCACCGTCCATCGCCCCGTAGAAATCCGCTTCCTGACGGACCAGTTCGCGCCGCTGTTTCGCTTCCCGCTCGTCGATGATGCCGGCGTTCAGGTCGGCGTCGATGGCCATCTGCCGGCCTGGCAGGGCGTCGAGGGTGAAGCGCGCAGTCACTTCCGAGATGCGGACCGCGCCGTGGTTGATGACGATGAACTGAATCGCCAGCAGCACCAGGAACACGACGATGCCCACGACGAAGTTCGCGCCGACGACAAACTGGCCGAACGCCGAGATGACGTGGCCGGCGGCGTCGATGCCTTCGTGGCCGTGGAGCAGGATGAGCCGTGTGCCGGCGACGTTGAGCGACAGGCGCAACAGGGTCAGCAGCAGGAGAATCGACGGGAACGCCGAAAACTCGGTCGATCGGCGGATGTAGACGGCGGTCAGCAGCAGGACGACCGCGAGGCCGATGTCCACCGACAGCAGGATGTCGAGCATGAACGGCGGAAGGGGGACGACCATCAGCCCGACAGCCGCCAGGACGGCGCCAGGGCCCACCAACTGGGTGGCCCGCCGCATCTGGGTCGCGATTGTGCCTTGCTCGGCCATGTGGTCTCTTTCGCCCCGTGACTACAGCACCAGTTGCCGCAGCCGGATCAGATACGCCAGCACCTCGGCCACCGCCTCGAACAGCGCCGCGGGGATCACGTCCCCCACCTCGGCGTGCTTATGCAGAGCCCGGGCCAACGGCGGGTTCTCGACAATGGGCACCCCATGCTGTCTCGCGAGCTCCCGGATCCGGAGCGCGACGAACCCCCGTCCCTTGGCCACGATGCGGGGCGCCGCCATGGACGACCGGTCGTACTGGAGGGCCACCGCGTAGTGGGTCGGGTTCGTCACGACCACCGTCGCCCGCTGCACCGCGGCCATCATCCGCCGCCGGACCAGGTCCATCTGGATGCGCCGCACCCGGCTTTTCACCTGCGGATCGCCCTCCTGGAGCCGGTGCTCGTCCTTGACCTCCTTCTTGGTCATCTTCTGGCCCTTCATGAACTGCCAGCGCTGAACGCCGTAGTCGAAGCCAGCCAGCACAAAGAGGGCAATGGCCGCCTGCCGGATGAGAGCCAGGGTTTCAGTCCATCCCACCTGGGCCGCCGAGACGGCCGACATCCGCGTCAGGCCCAGACTCTCAGCCAGACTTGCATTGACGGCTTTCCACGCCAGAAACGCGATGATCGCGCACGCCACCAGCGCTTTCAGGAGGGCCAGCCCCCCCTGCGACGGTCCAAGGCGTTTGATGCCCTTGGCGGGACTCAGCCTGCTGATGTCGGGCGTCAGGGCCTCGGTGGCGAAGAGGAATCCGCCCTGGGCGGACTGCATGGCCACGACCGCGATCGCCGCAGCCAGCGCCAGGGGTCCGGTGACGGCGACGATGGTCCACATGCCCTCGGTGGCCATCGTCGAGACCTCGTTGGGCCCGAGCCCGACCAGCGGGTCTTCGCCGACGCGCCCGAAGGCCGCATGGATGGCCGCACTCAACGTCCCGTGCATGTGACCGCCGAGATAGGACAGCACGGTCACGGTCGCGAACAGCCCGGCGGCTTGCCCGAGGTCGCGGCTGCGCGGGAGTTGCCCCTTGTCGCGGGCCTCCTTCAGGCGTTTTGATGTGGGTTTCTCTGTGCGGTCGCTGCTCATCGTCTATCCGCGCCTCACCGGGCCGGCCAGATCAGCCTCGTGGCGGCCTCGAGCGCCGCCGGGGCGTACCGGGACACGGCCCCCGGGACCACCTGGACCGCCACCGCGAGCGTCAGCAACCCGACCGCGACCCGCACGGGCAGGCCAAGCGTCATCACGTGGAGCGCCGGCGCCGCCCGCGAAGCCAGGCCGATGCCTACTTCGACCAGCAGCAGCACGACAATCAGGGGCATGGCCAGCTGGGCGCCGATCAGGAACACGAGTCCGAGCATGCGTGTCACGGTCTCCGCCGACACCGTGCTCAACTGCCACGCTCCCAGCGGCATCGCCTCGTACGAGCGAACCAGCGCGCGCAGGAGGGCGTGGTGGCCGTTGATGCCCAGGAACGCCACCGTTGCCAGGCTGCCGTAGAGCACCGTCACGACGTTGTTGCGCGAGCCCGTCGACGGGTCCACCGTGGCGGCGTACGACAGACCGACCTGAAAACCCGCCACGTGGCCCGCGAACTCCGCCCCGGCCACCAGAACCCGGATGGCGAGCGACAACGCGACCCCGATGACCGTCTCGCCCGCCACGACCACGGCCAGGCCCGCGGGCGACACGGTGTCGGGAACGGTCACCGCCGGGAACAGCAGGACGGCCAGGATGGCCGTCAGCGCGATACGGACCGGCACTGGCACGAACGAACCGCCGAACACGGGCGTGGCCAGGACAAGGGCTCCCGGCCGGACGAGCAGCACTCCCAGCGCGGCCAGCGGAAACGTGTCGGTCATCGCACGAAGTCCGGCAGGCGCACGAACAACTGGCGGGTGAATCCGGAAACCACCCGCAGCATCCAGGGGAACGTCAGGAAGAACACGACGAAGATGCTCAGGGCGCGCGGGATGAACGCCAGCACACTGTCCTGAATCGACGTGACTGTCTGCACCATGCTCACGACCACGCCGGCGACCAGCCCCGCCAGCAGCATGGGCAGCGCGATCATCAAGGCAATCTCGATGGCCTGTCGCGTGACACCGACAATGAGCGCTTCCGGCACGACGGTCTCCTCGTCTTCTCTCGGGCTTAGGACCCTGACCGAAATAGGTCCGCCACCTTGGCCACCGACGCATCCCGCCGGGCTGCGTTGCTCGTCGCGTGCATAGGCCCGCTATGCGTGCTCCTCGCGCCTGGCCGGGCGGGCGCCTCGACGCCCAAGATGACACACCTATTCCGGTCAGGGTCCTTAGTGGAAACTGCGGACCATGGATCCGACCAGCAGCGTCCAGCCGTCCACGCTGACAAACAGCAGCAGCTTGAAGGGCAGCGAGATCATGGCCGGCGGCAGCATCATCATGCCCATCGACAACAACGTCGTCGCCACGACCAGGTCAATCACCAGGAACGGGACGAAGATGAAGAACCCCATCTGGAACCCGGTCTTGATTTCCGACGTGATGTAGGCCGGAATCACCACCCGCATCGGGAGATCGCCGGGGGTCTTCGGGCGAGCCACCTTGGCGAGTTCGGTGAACAACGCCAGGTCCGTTTCCCGGGTCTGACGCAGCATGAAGTCCCGGATCGGCGGCACGGCGCGGCTGACGGCCTCGCCGGTGGAGATCTTGCCGGCCACGGCCGGCTGGACCGCCACCTCGTTGATCGCCGTCCCCACGGGCGCCATGATGAACATCGTCAGGAACAGCGCCAGGCCGACGAGAATCTGGTTCGACGGCACTTCCATCGTGCCCAGGGCCTGCCGGAGGAAATGAAACACGATGACGATCCGCGTGAACGACGTCATCGTCACGAGGATGGCCGGCAGGAACGTCAGGAGCGTGAGAAGGGCAACGACCTCGAGCGGCGCGGACACCGTGCCCACACCGTCCACCGTCAGATCGAGCCGCTGCGGGCCCTGCTGGGCCATCACGGGCGAGGCCCCGACCACCAGGATCAGGAACGCGCACACCAGGAGCAGTCGTGTCATAGCGGCTTCACCGGCGCGGGAGACGTGGCGCGGTCCAGGGCCTGGTCGAACGCCCCTTGGGTTGTCGCGAGTTCGGCCAGCACGGTGATCTGGACCGGAGTCAGCCCCACCAGCAGGCGCCGGCCTTCCACGCAGAGAATGGCCACCGACCGCCTGTCGCCCATCGACAACGCCGTCTCGACCGATAACGTCCGCGAACCGCGCTGGCCCGGGATCGTCAGGACACCGCGGCGCAGCAGGTAGGCCAGCAGAAGCAGGATGCCCAGGACCAGGACCGTCCCGACAATGGCCCGAAACATCCCGCCGCCAAGCGGCGCCCCAAGCGGTTCGGCCTGCAGCAGGGCCCACAGCGCCATCACTCGATCACCTCTTCGTTCTGGACCACGGCGATGTCGGTCAGCCGGATCGACGTGCTGTCGTCGACAATCGCGACCTCACCCCGCGCAATGACCTCGCCGTTCACGACAATCTCGAGGTCCTGACCGACCGACTGGTGCAGGCGGACGATGCTGTGACGCCGGAGGGAGAGGCAGTCACCGACCGAGATGATGCCGGACCCCAGGCGAATCGCCACGGGCAGGGTGACGTCCATCAACCCGGGAAACATCGGGTCCGTCGCGGAGACGGTCGGGCCAAGGCCCCCCGGTTCTCGGGGGGCCGCCGGCGCGTTAGTACTGGACGACAAAGTCTGAGAATTAGTACTGGACGACAAAGTCTGAGAAGAGGACATCGTGCACTTCGATTTCCGGGTCCAGGGCGGCGACCCGCTCAGTGATGACCCGCTTGAGTTCGGCTTTGCCTTCAGCCGTCGCCACCTGGGCGGCGGTGCAGGTGGACAACGCTTCGAGAATCGCCGAGCGTAGCCGCGTCAGTGTCACGGGCTTGGCTTCGAGGCCCTTGGCCTTCTCTTCGCTGGCCACAAGGAGGCTCAGCGTGACGCGCAGGTACGACTGGCCACCTTCGTCGGCAAGGTTCACCAGAAACGGTTCGAACGCCAGAAGGCCCGGCTCCTCCGGGCCGTGGGCTCCCGCCTTGGGCTGGCCGGCTTCGGGTGCGTGGGCGTCGGTTGCGGCCGAAGCCGCGGCCATCCCGAACTTCCAGTACGCGGCGCCGCCGCCGGCTGCCGCAAGCACCACAACGGCGATCCCGATAATCAGCCCCTTCTTCCCTCTGGGCGCCTTGGCGCCGGGGAGCTGTGCCGGTGCTTCTGCCTGTTCTTTTGACATGACGGAGTCCCATCCTGATCGCGCGAAGGTGCGCGTCACGATCGGGAGAGCAAGGAAGGTGCCGTCGTCAGAGTGGCGGGGGAAGGCGGGTGACGGCCGATTCTGACCCGAGGGATGGCAGAATCCGGCCGTCACACCGAGCAGGGTGTCGGCGAGCCGACATGCGGCTCGGACTGCGACAGGGGGCAGGGGACGGCTAGAGGAGCGCTTCGAAACGACCGGTTTCCGGCTTCTGGCGTGCCGGTCGCCGCTGCCCATCCTGGGCCGGCTGGTCGTGCTGTTCCTGAGAATGGCCGTCTTCGTCGACCACGAGGTTGTCGAGCGAGAGCCCGGCTTCTTCCAGCGCCCGCCGCAGATCGGCCTGATGAGCCTGGACCCATTCCCGGACCGCCGGCGAATCGCTCTGCAGGACCGCCGTGACGGAGGCGCCAATGACACGGAGCGACACGCTCAGGTCACCCAGGAACTCGGGATGCAGGCGCAGCCTGGCTTCGCCCGCGCCCTGATTCCACTGCACCTTGATCGACTTGACGATGGCCTGATCCAGGGGCTCGCCGCCGCTGGTGGGTTCCTGCTGCACCGGGCTCGCGACGCCGGCGGGCGACTCAGGAGTACGGACGCTGAACACCTGGCCCAGTCCGCCCCCGCCGGTCAGGTGCTCGATGAACGACCCGGGCGTGAGTGGCGGTCGGGCGCCCTGATGGTGCCGGCCGTCACGCTCCGGCGGATGGTCTCCGGCGGCGCGGGGCTCCGCCCCTGCGAACGTGCGTGCCGCCAGTTCTGGTTCTGGATCCGGGGCGTCGAGAGCCTGGCCTCTCAGGTAGGCTGTCGAGATTTTGCCCTCGATCAGTTCCGGCAACTCGACCTGCTGTCCACCCACGGCCGCGTCGTCCTGACGCGGGATGAAGGGCTCCGTGGCTCGGGCAGGCTCCGCAACAACCTGCGCCTGCGTTGCGGAGGGGGCGGAGGGGAAGAAGGTCGTCCCCCCGTGCTGTGCCGGTACCGGTCGTGGCGTGGCAGCGGCCTCGGCCATGGGCCAGGCTTCCTGCTGGGGCGTGAGGACTCGTCCCGCCGTTCCATCGGGGCCTGGCTGGATGACTCCGGCGACGTTCGCCGGGTCGTGTGCAGTAGCCGGGTTCTGCGCCGCGTAGCGGGCCGCACCAGCGGCTCGGGACGGAGCGCCGTCTGGTACACGCCAGCCGGTTGTCCAGGTCACCGGTGCCTGGCCGGGCTCGTTGGCGGGCATCGGCGGCGCCGCCGTCTCCACCGCGGGCTGGAGGCTGGCGGCGTTCAGCGGGTGCGAAGCCGCAGCGTCCGGCATCTGGGCCGGGATGTCCGAGGGACCTGGATTGGAAAACGCGAGATCTCCCGCCGCCGGGTCGGTCGTCTGGACGGACTCACGCGCGGCGGCCGGCAGGCCGTCAACCCGGATTCCAGCCGGCGGGAGAACGTCGGACGGCCTCCGGCCGTCCAGGGTTGGAGCGGTGTTCACCTGAGTTCCGTTTCTGCCGGAACCAGGTTTCACCGGACGAGTCGAGCTTTCCTGGGGCGATGGCCTGTCGATGACCGCCTGTGCCTTCTCGGTGTCCATGGACGGAGCCACCGCAGCTACGGGTTGGGGCACGGCGGCGGCAGGCACGATCTCCGCCGCCGGGGCTTCAACGCCGCGGCCGGCTGATTCGTCCGGCACGCCCTCCTGGGCTGCCGGGAGGCTGCCCTCAGTCCCGCCCGGCTGGAAGGCCGGGGCGACGTGGGGCCGCGATTCAAGGCGTGCCTGAGCGATCGCCAGGTCGCCGGCCATGGCGGCCAGCATGGCGTCCGTCTGGTCTTCCGTGGCAGGCTCCGCGGATTGGTCGCCGGCGTTCACGCCGTCGCCGGCAAGGTTGGGGATGGCTCCGCCATCCCCGGTCGGCTGGAAGAACGCCAGCGCCGACAGCACGCCCGCCGCCATATCCCGGACGCCCGCGACGCCCGGCTGACAGGCGGTTGCTGCGAACGGCTCGCCCTGCAGGGCCAGCTCGAGCGCCGAGCCGAACTGGTCGCCGGACGGCGGGCACGTGCCCCGCAGGCCTGATGCCCCATCGGTCTGGGGGGGCAGCGCCGGCGCGAATGCGAACAAGGACGCGACATCCACGGCAGGAATCCAGTCGTGTCAGACTAACGCTTCAGATTCAGTGTCTCGAGGAGCATCTCGTCCGACACCGTGATGGTCTTGGAGTTGGCCTGGTAGCCGCGCTGGGCCAGGATCATCGACGTAAATTCCTGGGCGATGTCGACGTTCGACTGCTCGATGGCGCTGCCGATGAGGCTGCCACGGCCGCTCGTGCCGGCCGTGCCGACGTTGGGCACGCCCGAGGACTGGCTGGCACCGAAGGTGTTGGACCCGAGCTTCGACAGACCCTTCGGGTTGTTGAAGTTCGCCAACGCGAGCTGTCCCACCGCCACGGTCTGTCCGGCGCCGAACGTGGCCAGGATCGTGCCGTCTTCCTGCACGCTCATGGTCGAGATCATGCCGGCTCCGGCACCGTTCTGGTTGATCGAGGATGTCGCCGACGGCGCGTTGAAGCCCGACAGGGAGGCCTTGCCGGTCGCATCCATGATGTCGAACGTCAGCGTGCTGGCCGCAGCGCCCGACGTCCACGTGGGCGTCACGAACGAGACGTCCGCGATGTTCGGCGTGGCGCCGCCACCGGTGGCCGGTGCGGTCGGCGTGAATGCCGACAGCACGCCTTGCGCGTTGAAGGTCAGCGTGCCCGCCGCCAGCAGGAACGGGGTCCCTGCCACGCCGCCGGTCACTTCGGCCCCGGGGGCTTCAGCCTTGAAGCCCCAGGCACCGGCCCCGGTCTTCGTATAGGTCAGCGTAATCGCATGCTGGGTTCCGAGTGCGTCGTAGATCTGGACCGACGAGGTGAACGAGTCGGCGACGGCGGCGCTGGAGTTGAGGTTCGTCACGGCGCTGAACGCGGTCGTCGCAACCGGGTCACGCAGAACGCCTGGCGGAACGGAGATATCACCAGGCGCGCCGGTCGTCACGATGGCGCCGGTGGCGGCGTTGACGGCGGTCCAGCCTTGCACCTTCAGGCCTCCGGTGGTCACCAGCACGCCGTTGTTGTCGAAGGTGAAGTTCCCGGCGCGCGTGTAGCTGACGTCGCTCCCGCTCTTGACCATGAAAAAGCCGGCGCCCTGGATGGCGGCATTCATGGGATCGCGCGTCGCTTCGACGGCGCCCTGGCTGAACGACGGAGAGACCGAGCCCACGGCAACGCCGAGGCCGACCTGCATGGGGTTCGTGGAGCTCCCGCCCAGCGACTGGCTCACCAGATCCTGGAACGAAACCGTGCTGCCCTTGAACCCGACGGTGTTGATGTTGGCCAGGTTGTTGCCGATCACGCTGAGCCAGGATGAGAAGGCGTTGAGGCCGGTGAGGCCGGCCGAGAACGATCCGACTGCCATGTCGTGTCTCCCTATTCAGTAGCGGGGTTGCCCAGTGCCGCGAAGAGGTCACGGAGCGCGTTGGTCGAGTCTGCGATGGCGGTGAGTTTCTCGAGTGAACTGAAGGTGGCGAGCTGCGAGATGAACTCGGTGTCGGCGAGCGGCTTGGTCGGGTCCTGGTGCTGCAACTGCGTGGTGAGCAGCTTCAGGAAGGCGTCCTGGTCCAGTTGCCCGTTCTTGGTGCCGGCCGTCGTGACCGCGGATGCGGCCGACGAGGCGCCGTTCAACGCGTCGATACTCATTCACTGCCCTCCTGCCTGCCCGTCGCGCGACACCGATCGCAGCACGGCAAGCCAGTCAATCGCCTTCTGTTCTTCGCGCCTGACCGCAAGGTCGTACGTCTTGCTGGCGCGTTCCTTGAGTTTCTCGAGCACCCGGACGTCCATGTGGGTGCGCACGGCCCGTTCGCGGGCTGCCGATGCTGCGGTGCGCCGGTCGTCCAGGGTTTCCTGCCGCCTGGCGACATCACGCTGCTGACTGGTTATCCAATTCCGGTACCACTCCAGCGTCACGGTGTCGGTGGCGCTCGCTTCGGCCGCCTTGGCGTCGTCGAGGGCGCGCGCGCGGGCCACCACGGTCTGCTCGAGGGCGGACTGCGCGTCGCCCACCGCACTGTTTGCGGCCGCCAATTCGCGCCTGGCCTCGTCATCCCGTCGGCGGCGCAGATCGAGCGCAACCTGGGCGCGGAAGACAAATGGACGCATGGTCAGACCGTCAGGAGATCGGCGATCGAGCGGTCGAGGTTGCACGGATCGTCGGGCGTCTGACGCAGGAAGGACGTGATGCTGTCACGCCGGCTCAGGGCTTCGTCGATCCGCGGGTTGCTGCCAGCCACGTAGGCGCCGACGTTCACGAGATCTTCGGCATTGCGGACGGTCGCCATCCAGTCGCGCACCCGCCCGGCTTTCAGCCGGTGTTCCACCGCGGTGACGTCCGGCATCGTCCGGCTGACGCTCTGGAGAATGTCGATGGCCGGATAGTGGTTGGCGGCCGCCAGGTCGCGCGACAGCACGATGTGGCCGTCGAGGATGGCGCGCACGGCGTCCGCGACGGGTTCGTTGTGATCGTCGCCTTCCACGAGCACGGTGTAGAACGCCGTGATGCCCCCGCGGCCG
This sequence comes from uncultured Vicinamibacterales bacterium, assembly GCA_964372095.1. GTDB lineage: Bacteria > Acidobacteriota > Vicinamibacteria > Vicinamibacterales > JAKQTR01 > CAYJPV01. The sequence goes on from CAYJPV010000005.1 coordinate 94,058, forward strand.
CGCACGTTGCCGGCCCGTTCCAGCAGCTGCGGCAAGAGCGCGAACACCGACGGCGGGTACCCCTTGGCGGTGGGCGGTTCGCCGGCAGCCAGGCCGATCTCGCGCTGCGCCATGGCGAAGCGGGTGACCGAGTCCATCAGCAGCAGCACCTGCTTGCCCTGATCGCGGAAGTACTCGGCCACCGACGTGGCCGTGTACGCGGCGCGCAGCCGGAGCAACGACGGATTGTCGGACGTGGACGCCACGACGACCGCGCGGCGCAGGCCTTCCGGGCCGAGGTCGTGTTCGAGGAACGTGCGGACTTCCCGGCCGCGTTCGCCCACCAGGCCGATCACCGTGACGTCCGCGGCCGTGCCGCGGGCCATCATGCCGAGCAGCGTGCTTTTTCCGACGCCGCTGCCGCCGAAGAGGCCGACGCGCTGCCCGCGGCCGACGGTGAGCATGCCGTCGATGGCACGCACGCCGGATCCGATCGGGGTGACGACCGGATCACGTTCGAGCGGGTTCAGGGGCGCCGGGTGCAGCGGGTATTCTTCGGTGACCGCAATCGGGCCGGCGCCGTCCATCGGGCGGCCCAGGCCGTCAATGACGCGGCCGAGCAGCCCATCGCCCACGGGCACAGCGGCCGTGCTGCCGCGCGCGACGATGATGTCGCCAGGCCGGATGCCGGAGGTGGGCCCCAGCGGGACCGACAACACGAGGCCGTCACGGAAGCCCACGACTTCCATGAGGAGCGGCGTGGCGTCATGGCGCTGGAGTTCGCAGATTTCGCCGATCTTGGCCCGCGGCCCGCTCGACTCGACCACGAGGCCGACCGTACGCGTGACGTGGCCGGCCAGCGGCATCGGATCGGTGCGCCGGACGAGGTCGCGCTGGCGCGCGAGGGAAAACTCACGCACCGGCATGGCTCACCGCGGGCATCGCCGCGCCTTCGTCGGCGAGCAACGCCTGTTCGAGGACGCGGAACTGGGCTTCGACGCTGGCATCGATGAAGCCGAACGTGGATTCGACCATGCAGCCGCCGCGCCCCACGGCCGGATCGGCCACCACGTTGACGTGGTTCCCGGCCCAGGTGCCGCCGTGCCGCGCGATGATCGTGTGGTAGTCCTCGGGGTTGAGCCGGATCGTCGCGGGCGTGGTGTCGCCGAGCCGGTCCAGCGCCACGCGCGCCATGGCACACAACAGGTCCGTGTCGGTCTGCACCTCACGGCGCAGGATGCGGCGGGCCATCTCGACCGCCAGCTGCACGATCTGGTGTTCGGTCTGGCGGATCATCGACCGGCGCAGTTCTTCGAGCTCGAGCAGGGTGTCGGACAGGCGCCTGAGCATCGCGTCGGCGCGTGTGGTGCCGGCTTCCAGGCCGGCTTTCTCGCCCTGGGCGTACGCCGTGGCGAACGCTTCGCGTTCGAGCGCCGCAATCCGCGTCCGATCTTCGGCCGGTTCATGCCTGGGCTCCGGCGGCTGCTCCGGCGCGGCAGCCGGAGGGGCGCCGAACAGATCGGTCACCTCGGTCTCGAAGGAGTGCGGCGACACGTCGGCCCACGCAAAGGAGGTGACGGCGGCGACCCGCGACACACGTCTGGCCCTAGACGACATAGGCCTCTCCTCCGGCGGCGCCCGTCACCAGCAGGCCTTCTTCTTCCAGCTTGCGGGCAATCGCAACAATGTCGTGCTGCGCCTTCTCCACGTCGCGCATCCGCACGGCCCCGAGCACTTCCATTTCTTCACGAATCATCTCGGCGGCGCGCGCCGACATGTTCTTCAGGAACTTCGCCCGGATCTCTTCCGACGATCCCTTGAGCGCCATCGTCAGCACCCGCTTGTCGGCACGCTGGACGATTTCGCGAATCGACTGATCTTCGACGTGCAGCAGGTCTTCGAAGACGAACATCAGGTTGCGGATCGACATCGCGAGTTCCGGCTGCCCGCCTTCGATCGAACCCAGGACGCCCTGGCTCAGCCCGCGATCGAGCCGGTTCAGCAGTTCCGCCACGGCCCGGACGCCGCCGTAGGACTCGTGCGTCGACCCGCCGAGCACTTTGAGCCGCTCTTCGATCACCGACGAAATCCGCACGATCACGTCCAGCGGGATTTCGTCCAGGCTCGCCATGCGTGTCAGCACGTTGACCCGCAGCTGCTCCGGCAGCAGCCCGACCAGCTCCGCGGACTGGGCCGGCTTCAGGTGCGCGAGGATCAAGGCAATCGTCTGCGGATGTTCCGAGAGGATGAACTTGGACAGGTGCTGGGGATCCGCCTTGTCCAGCACCGAAAAGACCATCTTCGACTCGGTGGTCTTCACCAGACGGTCGATCATGCGCCGGGCTTCGTCTGGGCCGAAGGTTTTGATGAGAATGGCGCGGGCTGCATCCACTCCACCGCGGGCAATGTGCTCCGCCGCAATCCACATCTGGTGGAATTCTTCGAGCACTTCCTGGCCCGCTGCCGCCGGAACGCCTGCCGTTCTGGCCACTTCCTGGGCGATGGCCTCGACCTCGTCCTCGTTGAGCTGCTGGAGCAGCGCCGAGGCCGACTCCTGGCCCAGGAGCATGCTCAGAACCGCCGCTTTACGAATGCCTGGGGTTGCGACCGGCATGGTTACCTGCTCGCTCGATCTTCCTGGAGCCACGCCCGGATCAGCCGGGCCGCCTGCTCGGGTTCCTTCTGGGTCATGCCGGCCAGCCGTTTGGACAGCACGGGGATCCGCTTCCGGTCTCCGCCAACCGCGAGTTCCGCCGCTTCGAGTTCCGCTTCAATGGCGCCTTCGAGGTCGGCGACTGTCTTGGCCCGCTCGCTCGGTCCCGGCAGGGCCGGCGCCGCCGCCTCGGCCATGGCGTGCTGGGCGGACTGCGACGGGACAGCCAGCGCCCGCTTGACGACCGGGCGCACGAACGTCAGGAAGGCGATGAGTCCCAGTAGGACGATGCCGCTGATGCGGCCCAGTTCTGTCAGCTGGGGCTTCTGGGCTTCCCAGAAGCTCGGCGCCGGTTCGTCCTGGAGGAGCAGCCGTTCGTCGAAGGAGACGTTCTCGACCGTGAGCTGATCCCCGCGGGCCGGGTCGATGCCCGCGGCGGAGGCCACGATGCCCTGGATCTTCTGCAGTTCTTCCGGTTCCCGGGGTTTGAAGGTCCGCTTGACCACACCGTCGCTGCCCGTGGACACCACCATCTGATCGTCCAGGATGACCGCGACCGACAGCCGCGCGATCTCGCCCTGGGGACGGATCGTGTGACGTTTGGTGTGGCTGATTTCGTAGTTGGTGGTTTCGGCGCTCCGGCCGGCGAGACGGACATCGGCGGGCGCGGGTTTGGGAACCTCCGGGACCTTGGCGGCCGCGGCGGCCTCCGAGTCGGGCATGTTGGCCCGGGCGCCCGCGATGCCGCCGGCCGTGCCGGCCACCGGCGTCGAGTCGCTCGTCGTCTGGCGGCTGCGGATCACCGCCGCATTGGGATCCCACCGTTCTTCGGTTTGTTCTTCGGTGGCCGCATTGAGGCGGACGGCCACGTTCACGCGGACGCTGCCCGGTCCGGCCACCGGCTCCAGCAGGCTCACCAGCTTCGTGGTGAGGTCGCGTTCGACCGTCAGCTGCCGTTCGATGGGCGGTCCGGTCAGCGCGCCGTCCTGTTCGTCGCCGGGACGCGACAGCGACCGGCCGTAGCTGTCGAGGATCGCCACCGCCTCGGGACGCAGCCCTTCGACGCTCGCGGCCACCAGCGTGCAGATGCCCCGGGCGGTCGCGGGAGCAAGCGGCCGGTTATTTTTCAACTTCAGGACGACGGACGCTTTGGCAGGCTGTTCGCGGGTCTCGAACAAGGAGGTCTTCGCCACCGCGATGTGGACCCGCGCGCTCGACACTTCCGACAGCGTGGCAATGGTGCGTCCGATCTCGCCCTCGAGCGCGCGCCGGAAGTTGACCTGCTCGACGAATTCCGTGGCGCCGAACGAAACCTTGTCGAAGATCTCGAACCCGATGCGCCCGGAGCTCGGCAGACCCTGGGCAGAAAATTCCAGGCGGAGTTCGTCCGCGCGGTTCTCGGGCACGCGAACCGTACGACCGCCGTCGCTGAGCTCGTAGGGGACCTTCGCGGCCTTCAGGCGCCCGACGAAGTCGCCGGCCGATTCCGCGTCGAGGTCGGTGAACAGCGGGACGTAGTCCTGACGGTTGACCAGGTACGCCGAGCCGGAGACCAGGGCCACGACGAGCACGAACGCGCCGACGAGGCTGACCCGCTGGGCGACCGTCAACGAGGCGCCGAGGTTCGTGAGCCGATTGAGGGTGTGTTGAGGATTCACGTGTTGGCCGTCTTGGGAGTGTCAGGACCCTGCTAGACCGGCATCCGCATGATTTCCTGGTAGGCCTGAACGAGCTTGTTCTTGACCTGGACCGCGAACTGGAAGGTCATGTCCGACTGCTGGATGGCAATCATCGCCTCGTGCACATCCCCCGAGCCGTCGAGCATCCGCGAGACGGCATCGTTGGCCGCCGCGCCCTTTTCTTCCACGGCGTTGACCACGCGCGACAACGCGTCGGCGAACGGCTGCCCCGATGACGGAGCGGCCTTCGACGCGGAGGTCGGTGCCAGGGGAAGCGCGGAGCCTATCTGGGTAATCGCCATGGCCGTCCTCACGAGCGCCCGAGGTCGAGCGCCTTCTGAATCATGTCCCTGATCACATTGATGGCCGTCAGATTCGCCTGGTACGCCCGGGACGCGGACAGCAGGTCGACCACCTCTTCATCACTCCTGACGTTGGGCAGGGAGACCATGCCGGACTCGTCGGCATCGAGGTGCGTCGGGTCGTACCGGGTCTGGTAGGGTGACGGGTCTTCGACCACGGCCGAGACACGCACGCCAACCGCCTGCCCGAGGGCGTTGTCGAAGCTCTTGCCGGGCGCCGACTCGAGCAGCACTTCGCGCCGGCGATACGGCTGGCCGTTCGGACCCCGCGTCGATTCCGCGTTGGCGAGGTTGGACACGGCCACTTCCACGCGGGTCCGCTCGACGGTGAGGGCGCTGGCGGCAGCGCCGATCGCGGCATTCAGTGTCGAGGACATCCGCTATTTCCCTTCGTTGATGGCGTAACGCAACAGCCGGAACTTCGCGGCCAGCGCGGTCTGCGCGCGGGCGAAATCACCGGCCGCCGATGTCATGGTGAGCAATTCGCGGTCCAACTGGACGGTGTTGCCGTCGCGGCGCTCCGTGGCGCCCTCCACGTCTTTCGTCGGCAGGGCAGACGGCGCACCGTCCCCCCCGGGCCCGGCCAGGTGTCTGGCGGATGTCGTGGCGACAGGCAAGACCCCACCCAGCTGTCGGTCGAGCGCCTGGGTGAAGTCGACCTCTTGTGCTTTGTAACCCGGCGTACTGGCATTGGCGAGGTTCGACGAAGCGACCACCTGTCGGGCGGCCGCCACGGTCATGTGGCGTCGAAGTGCTTCAACAAGGGCGGCGTCGCTGAGTTCTGGCACGGTTCCTGGCTCCTTCGGGTGTCCGAGATCGTCCCGGGCCGACCGTCTGACGGCGGCACGAAGTGCAAGAACAATGCCCTGGGCAGGGTCGGGCGGACGACGCCGGGCTGACGTCAGCCGGAGTCCGGGTGGGAAGTGAAGAAATGGGTACAGACGGGCAAATTCACACGTGTCGGAATACCGACACTTGTGACGCATAACCGTCGATCGGCCGGTGGATGGATCAGTCGGTGTGGCGGCGCCGAGGTGCCTGTAAGTCCTTGATTAGACGTTCGATACGGTCCAGACGGCTCTCGATCGAGTCCAGCTTGGCGCCCACGTTTCCACTGGCGACGCCGTCCCGGCCACCAAACTGTTTGGCCAACTGTCGGTTTTCCTGCTCCAGCGCCTGCCGGTCCCGTATTCTGGCCAGCACCACGTCGAGCTGCCCGAGAGAAAACGGCTTCGTCAGATAGTCGTAGGCCCCCGCCCGGACGGCCTCGATGGCACTGTCGAGCGAGGCGTACCCGGTGATGATGACGACGTGGACCCCTGGATTCAGGTGTTTGGCGGCCCTCAGCACTGCCAGCCCATCGGCGCCCGGCAGCTGGAGGTCGGTCAGGATCAGGCTGAAATGGCCCGGCGACCGCTCGACGGCCGAGATCGCGGCCCGGCCGTCGGCGGCGGCGGCCACGCGGAAACCTTTGCTTCTGAGGTGCTCGATCAGGAGTTCCCGGATATCAGGGTCGTCATCGACGACCAGCACCTCGCCGACTGCGGTGAATTCGGTGGTCTGTGGCATGGACGTTGCGATCTGTGTCGGAACAGAGTTCTCCCTGACGGGTAATCGACACCACTGTCGATTTCATGAATCCTGAGGGAATCACGGGTCACACGGGACCGATTGCCAGGGTCAGGCGCCGGTTCCGGGCGAGCGGTCACCTCGTTCCTCGCAGCAGGGTCATATGGCACTTCTCCAAGAACCAACCGTCCTCGTCATCGAAGACGAAACCGACTTCCGTGAACTGCTCGGCGAGTCGCTGGCGGCGGACGGCTTCCGTCCCACCCTGGCCGCGACGGGCCGCGAAGCCCTCGAGCACATCGCGTCGTTCGCCTTCGACGCCTGCGTCGTCGACCTGCGTCTGCCGGACGCCGACGGCCTCGACATCCTTCGAGGCGCGGTGGAACGGTACCCGGACATGCTGGCCGTCGTCATCACCGGGTTCGGGGGCGTGGCCGAGGCCGTCACGGCCATGAAGGAAGGTGCCATCGACTTCCTCTGCAAGCCGTTCCAGTTGTCCCAGGTGTCCCGGGTGCTGCGTTCCGCCTTCGAGCGGCGCTCGCTGCAGCGGGAGAACGCCGAGCTGCGCGCGCAGCTGCACGACTACAGCCGGATGTCGGGCATCATCGGCCAGAGCCCGACCATGCGTCAAGTGTTCGCCACGCTCGACGCCATCAGCCCGATGAACAGCACGGTGCTGATCTACGGCGAGACGGGCACGGGCAAAGAACTGGTGGCGCGCACGATTCACAACATCAGCCCGCGCGCCGAGCAGCGGTTCGTGGCCTTCAACTCGGCCGCCATTCCGGAGCACCTGGCCGAGGCGGAACTGTTCGGCCACACCAAGGGCGCGTTTACGGGGGCGGTGGCGCCGCGGATGGGCCGGTTCGAACTCGCGCACCGCGGCACGCTGTTTATCGACGAAGTCGGCCTGATGCCGCTGCCGCTGCAGTCGAAGCTGCTGCGCGCGCTGCAGGAACGGGAGATCGAGCGGGTGGGCGACTCGAGGCCGATCAAGTTCGACGCCCGCATCATCGCCGCGACGAACACCGACCTGCGGAAACTGGTGAAAGAAGGCCAGTTCCGTGAAGACCTGTATTACCGGCTCAACGTCATTCCGATCACGCTGCCGCCTCTCCGGGACCGCGTGGAGGACATCCCCCTGCTCGCGCGGCACTTCGTGCAGAAGTCCTGCCGGGCCAACAACCTGCCCTGCAAGACGTTGTCCCAGGAACTGATCCGGCAGCTCATGGCCGCGCCGTGGCCGGGGAACATCCGCCAGCTGGAGAATGCGGTCGAGCACGCGGTGGCGATGTCGGGCGGCGAGCGCGAGATCGCGCCCAGGGCGCTGCCGGAGGATATCCGGGGCACCACCGAATCGCTGACGGTCAACCCGATGACGATCCCCGACGACGGCCTCGACTTCGCGTCGGTGGTCTCGCAACTCGAACGCGACCTGATTCTGCGGTGCCTCGAGAAGACGGGCGGCAACAAACGCCAGGCTGCGCGGCTGCTCAACCTGAGCCGCACGACGTTCATCGACAAGCTCAACCGGCTGGGCGTCCAGGAACAGGCAGGGTCGGCCGCGTAGCCCGGACTATTCATGAATCGGTCGAATAGTCCGCCCTGCGGGCTTCGACTCGGCCGATGCTCGGCCTTCGCTCAGGGCTCACCCTGAGCAAGGTGCGAAGCACCGCGTCGAAGCCGGGGGCCGCGGGAGCCGCGATGCGCGGCGCATGGTTCACGAACGCGCGGCGTTCGTGCACATGCGGGTTAGCCCGCCTGTCAGGTCAGCGCCGGCAGGTCGAGGTCGAACCGCGCGCCGTGTCCGCCAGCCGGCTCCTCCAGCACGAGGCGGCCACCGTGCTGTTCGGCCAGGTACCGCGACACGGGCAGACCCAGCCCCAGCGTCGCTCCCGCGGCGCCCGTCGTGTAGAAGGCGTCGAAGATCCGATCGCGGCGATCGGGCGCCACGCCGGGACCGTCGTCCCGCACACTGATGCTGGTCCGTCCGCCGGTGATGCCGACGATCACGTCGATGCGTGCGTCCGGCGTGTCGGCCAGTGCCTGCTCGGCGTTCAGCAGCAGGTTCAACACGATCAGCGACAGGGCCGGCAGGTCGATGCGGGCGGGCGGAACCTGCTCGGCCTCGAACCGGGTTTCACACGCGATATGCGCCCGCTGCAGATCGTACTCGCGCAGCGCGTACACCCGGTCCAGGCACTGGCGGATGTCGACCCGGTCCGGGGCCGACGGCAGCTCACGCCCGAGCGCGGACAGTTCGCGCATGTAACCGGCCGCGCGCCCCGTCTGCACCGTGATACGCTCGGCCCGTCGGCCGACGTCACTCACGCTGTCCGGGCGCTGCGCCATCATCTCGGCCTGGCCGCCGATCGTCTGCAGGATGTTGTTGACCGAATGGACCGTGCCGCGCACGACGGCCGCAACCAGGATCGCCCGGTTGATGCGCACCAGGTCGTCGTGCGACAAGGCGTAGCGCAGGGCAGCCGGCTGGTCGCTCACGGGGCCATTCTACACCGGCCCAGTCACGGCGGGCGGTGCGCCTCCCGCACCGCCGCGCTCAAGTTCGCCAACGGGACGCCGATTGACCCTGTGTAGTTATTCCGAGGCCGCAACGGCCTTTCAGGTGGCATGCATGAAATTCCTTGTCGTCGATGATTCGTCCACCATGCGACGCATCATCATCAATACACTGAACAAGCTGGGCTACCAGGACGTCATCGAAGCGTCGAACGGCCGCGAAGGCATTGACCGGGCGTCCGCGGGCCCCATCGACGTGATCATCACGGACTGGAACATGCCCGAGGTTTCGGGCATCGACTTCATCCGGACCATCCGCGCACAGGAGAAGACCGCCAAGGTGCCGGTGCTGATGGTCACCACCAACGCCGCCAAGGACGACATCGTCGAAGCCCTCCGCGCCGGCGTGAACAACTACGTGGTCAAACCCTTCACGCCCGACACCATGAAGGAGAAGATCGAGGCTCTCCTGGCCAGCTGACCGGCGTGAGGTGATTACCATGCAGACGTTGTCGCAACCGATCGCGCTGTTGATCGAATCCACGCGCGAGGTTTTCGAGATGATGGTCCAGCGGGAGCTGACTTTCGGCGTGCCGATCGAAGGAGAGGCGCTGCGCCCGAGGTCGAACGTTGTCGGCACCGTCAGCTTCGCCGGCAGCCAGTCCGGAGTCGTCGTCTTCTACTGCACGCTCGACGCCGCCAACGAGATTGCCGGGGCCCTGCTCGGCATGCCGGCCTCCGACGTCAACGGCGAGATGCCCGACGCCATCGGCGAGATGAGCAACATGATCGCCGGGGCGTTCAGGACCAAGATGGCCGACGCCGGCCATCCCTGGGTCATCTCGATCCCGACCGTCACCGTCGGCTCGGACTTCTACACGAAATACGTCTCCGACGTACGCCGGGTGCTGTGCCCGTTCCAGATGGGCGGCAAAGAAGTGTTCGTCGAACTCATCCTGATGAAACGCTGAGGGGACACGGGAGTGATGCGAACGCCGGATCGGCTGGCTCACGCCAGCTGATCCGCCGTTGGACTGTACGCTGGCCGAATTGGCAAGAAGCAAGAAGCAGGAAGTAGACAGTAGACAGTAGACAGTAGGAAGCCGAAAGCCGAAAGCCGATGGCCGATGGCCGATCTCCGCCTACGCCCGCCTGGTCCGGTCCATCGGGAAGGGGATGGGACCCTCCGATTCGACTGGGAACGATGCCGCGTGGCGGGCGGGCGATCCCGCCCGAGGTGCCCAGGTCTGCAGCCGCAGGTGCCGCTCCAGATCCTCCGCCGGCAACGCCGGGCTGAACAGGTACCCCTGGACGCGGTCGCAGCCCTCGGCGGTCAGGAACGCCAGTTGCCCCTGCGTTTCCACACCTTCGCCTGTGACGGACAGGCCGAGGGAATGGGCCATCATCACGATGGCGGAGGCGATCTCGCCGCCGCGGCCCTGGTCGTCAATGCCCTGCACGAAGCTGCGGTCGACTTTCAGCGCATCCACCGGCAGGCGCTGCAGCCGGCTCAACGACGAGTACCCGGTGCCGAAGTCGTCGACCGACAGGCGAATCCCCATGTTCTTGAGCTGACCGAGGGCGGTGAAGGTGGCCTTGCCGAGCCCCATCACGGTGCTCTCGGTGATCTCCAGTTCGAGCAGTTCCGGCGGGAATCCGGAGTCGTCGAGGATCTGGCGAATCGTGGCCACCAGGCCGGCTTCCCGGAACTGGACCCCGGAGAGGTTCACAGCCAGGCCGAGCCCGGGCGCCAGCCGCTGCCGCCACGCGCCAACGGCCTGCATGGCATCCCGCATGACCCGGTTGGATAACGCGCCGATCAAACCGGATTCTTCGACGAAGCTGATCAGATCGGGCGTCGACATCAAACCGTTCTGGGGATCGCGCCAACGCGCCAGGGCCTCGACCGACCGGATCTTGCCCGTGCGGACATCGACGATCGGCTGATAGAACGTCTCGAGGTACCCGGTCTCGATCCCCTTCTTGACGTAGCTGTATCCGAACACCGCATCGCCGGAACGCCGCATCTCCGGGCAGAAACTCTGCCAGGTGTTTCGGACTTCTTTCGCGTGGAACAAGGCGTCGTCCGCAGCCCGCAGCAGCGCTTCCCCCGTATGGCCGTCGTCCGGGTAGGTCGCGATGCCGATGCTGTAGGACACGTTGACTTCCTGCCCCTCGAGCACATGGGGTTCGGCGCAGAGCGCCATCAACTTGGCCGCAATGTGCTCGGCATCGGTCGCATCGTTCAGTTCGACCAGGATGATGCCGAACTCGTCGCCGCCAAGCCTCGCCACGGTGTCCTGGGCACGAACCGACTCGGTGAGGCGCGCCGCAACGCCCAGCAGCAGCAAATCGCCGGCCCCGTGGCCATACCCGTCATTCACGCCCTTAAACCGATCGAGGTCCAGGTGCAGGACCGCGGCCGGACGGCCGGACGCCCGTGATCGGGCCAGGGCCTGATCGAGCCGGGTCGAGAACAACTGCCGGTTCGGCAGGTCCGTCAGCACGTCGTGATTGGCCAGGTGCTGCAGCGTCGCCTGTTTGCGCACGGTCAGGCGGCGCATCAGGCCAAACCCGGTTCCCATCCCCAGGTACCGCCCCGCCCGGGTCACGATGAACCCGTCGAAGATGTACTTCGTGCCGTCGTCGGCCAGCAGGTCGGCCACCACGTCGAGCGGCGTGTGGGCTTCCACAATCAGCGGCGCGCGATCCATGAACGACTCGACTGATCGCCCCGAGTACAGGTCGAGTCCGAACGGCCGCGATAATGACTCGAGGAAACGAAACCGGTTGACGACACCAACCGGTCGATTGGCCCGGTCGACGACGGCGACCGCATACAGGTTGGGCATGCGGGTGAACGTTTCGTAGAGCGCCTGCCCCATCATGTCGGGCCGGATGGGCGGGATCGGCTGGACGAGTTCTTCCAGCACGCCTTCGGACGCCTGTACGTCCAGCGCACCGGCATCCCAGTCCACGCCCGGCGCGGCGGGACAGGGCTCCGCATCCGTCGGAACCGTCGCAGGGGGGGTATCCAGCCGTCGGGCAGGGTCTGGGGTCACAGTCGTGTGGGGGTAGTACGGACCGCCGCCCCGGGATTGGGACAAGCAGCCGGAACCTACCATGGTGAGAATCGGCGTTTGCGGCGCAGGCATGAACGCTAGAGGCTAGAGGCTAACCTTAGAGGCTAGAGGCTAGAGGCTGGGGCCAGGAAACACGTACGTAGCCCAGGGGCTCCCGCCTACGCGCCAGGCGCTCCGGCGAGGCCTCGACGAAGTTCGAAGAACGTAGTCGGGTCAGCCCCGGGGGTCGGGCCGCAAGCCGCAGGCCGCAAGCCGTTGTAGTATAGGTCCGTCCCAGGAGATACCCATGTCGCTCAAGCAACTCGTCAAGGACTCGCGGGCGTTGTCGGCGCCGTACTGTGTCACCAACGGCCGGAAATTCCGGCTGAAGGACGTGGACCCGGGCGATACGGGTCCGTTCAAGCGCGGGGAGAAGGACCGTGCGCAGGCGATGCTGCAGGAAGGCGTCCAGGCGATGGACGCGCTGCAGGACAGGCTCTACGCCCAGGACAAGTGGGCCGTGTTGCTGATGTTCCAGGCCATGGATGCCGCGGGCAAGGACGGCGCCATCGAACACGTGATGTCGGGCATCAATCCCCAGGGATGCCAGGTGGCTTCGTTCAAGGCGCCGTCCGCGGAAGAACTCGACCACGATTTCCTGTGGCGGTGCCAGCGGCATCTGCCCGAACGCGGCCGCATCGGGATCTTCAACCGCTCGTACTACGAAGAAGTGCTGGTCGTCCGCGTCCACCCCGAGATCCTCGCCAGGCAGAAACTGCCGCCGGATCTGGTGAGCGGGAAGATCTGGAAACAGCGGTACGAGGACATCGCCGCCTTCGAAAAGTACCTCAGCCGCAACGGCGTGCTCATTCGCAAGTTCTTTCTGCACGTGTCGCGCAAGGAACAGAAGGAGCGGTTCCTCGAGCGCATCGATACGCCGGAGAAAAACTGGAAATTCTCGACGGCAGACGCCAAGGAACGCGGCTTCTGGAAGCAGTACATGACGGCGTACGAAGACGCCATCCGCGCCACGGCCACCGAAGAGGCGCCGTGGTACGTCGTGCCCGCCGACAACAAGTGGTTCACTCGCGCTGTCGTCGCGGCGGCCGTCGTCGACGCCATGGCGTCCCTCAACCTGGCGTATCCGGAAGTGGGGCCCGCCCAGCAGAGAGAACTCGCGGCGGCCAAACGCCTGCTGCTCGCTGAGTGACCGTCGTCGCCGGGGACTTTCGTACGTAGCCCCGGACCTCCCGCCTCCGCGCACAGCGCTACGGCGTGGCCTCGACGAAGTTCGAAGAACGAAGTCGGGTCAGGTCCGGGGTCCGGTCCCCTCCCCCGCCGTGGCCTCCGCAAACGCCTCGCGGAGGCGCGGCGATCGCAGCAGCACGTTCGGCGCGTGCCCGCACAACCACGTCAGGACGCAGAAGCCCAGGAACCGTCCGACGAGGATCGATCCCGCAATCACCGCCAGCGGCAACTGCAGCACGGCGCACGCGGCGACAATCGTGCGCAGCGGCCAGGGCAACGCCGCCAGCACGAAGAGCGCCGCCGCGCCCCATTCCAGCACGAGGGCGTGGGCCCGCTGCCACGCGCTGCTGCTGGACAAGTCGCCGAACGCCCACTCCAGAACCGGCGGTCCCATGTACGCGACCAGGGCCGCAAAGGCCGTCGCCCCGACCACGCTCCCCGCCGTGAACCACGCCGAAATCCGCCACCAGTGCCGCGGATGTGCCACCGCCGCGATGATCACCAGGGTCTTCGACGGCAGAAACCACAAGGCATAATCAGCCGCAGCCACCAGGCCGATGACGGGCAGGAAACCTCGCGCCTGGGCCACGCGCCTCAGCAGGCGCACGGCCAGCGCAATGCGGCGCGGGCGTGGCGGCGTGTGATCCATGCGGGTCTTCCCACTGTAGACGGTTTTCTGCTCGGGTGGGAGTGGGAATGTGGACAGTAGCAAGTAGATATCGGCTATCGGCTATCGGCCATCGACTATCGGTTCACGTGGCGCGCGAATTGAGCCGAAAGCCGAAGGCCGAACGACGAAAGCCGAAGTAGGCAGCAGCCTGGAGCCTTCCCTACTTCCCCGCAGCCCGTGCGTCGAGTTCGCTCAGTTTCAAGCGCATACTGACGATGTAGGGGGGCTCGCCGGCGGTCCAGTAACCGTACGTCGTGGTGACGACCGTACCGTCCGGCAGCACGTCGAGACCGGGGTAGCAGCAATCCCACTGATGATGGTTGTCCATCAGGCGTACCCGGTACTGTCCGGGTTTCCCGGCAACCAGGTCGTCGAACTTTCCGACCCACGCAACCCAGTCGCCAGCCGTGGGGGAAACACGCCCCATGTCACGGAACGTCACGAACAGACGGCCGTCCGGGACGTACACCCCCACATGCCGATCGCCGGTCAACTCCGTCGGCAGTGCTTTCGGGTCACTCCAGGTCTGGCCTTCGTCCTCCGAGAAGATCACGTGCGAGTTGAGCCGGCGCGAGTTCTCGCGCAGCAGCACGGCCAGGCGTGTTCCATCGGGTGACCGCACAACGCCCGGTTCACAGAGGTGCACGTCACTGCGCGACAGAACCGACGCGGGTGTCGACCACGTCAGTCCGCCGTCTGTCGACCGTGTCGAATACACCGTGAACACGGCCGGAGATGCCTTCGTGCCTCCTTCGTTGAAGAACCGCCCATCATCATGGAACATGGCCATGTAGTGGCCGGGACCGGTCTTCAAGGGCACGACACTGCCCATTGCGACAATGCCGCCAAACGAGCCGATCGGTGCCAGTTCGGACCAGGTCACCCCATCGTCGGACGACACCGACATCCGGATCGGGTACAGACCCGAGAAGAGGATGAGCCGCTTCGTACCTGCGGCGTCCACCACGCGGTGGATCGTGGGCGTCTCTTTTGACGAAGCCCAACTGGCTGGCACGGGCAGGCGTGACGACCAGGTCAGCCCGCCGTCCAGGCTCCGCTTCATGACAATCCCGCCCTGGCCATGGCCGAGCGGGTACACCGCGATCATCGTCCGTCCGTCTTCGAGCAGGACCGTGGTGGGGTGGCCAAGATACTGGCCAGCTTGGCGATCGACGACCACCTGACGTGCGGTGTCACGGGAGAGGTCGATGCCGGTCGGAGCGCCTGCCTGTGCCAGCGCCGTCGACGGCGCAAGCAGCATCCCGGCCGCAGACAGGATCACAATCACGCCCACGTGATTCATCCCAGGGATTCTACGTCAGGATCGAAACGACTTCACGACTGCCGCCGTGCCGAGACGCGCGCCGGCACGCTGAGTCGGTAGGCCAACAGGACGCGCTTGAGCGTCTGTGCCCACTCGTAATGCCGGTGCACGAATGCTCGTCCGCGTCTGCCGGCATCCGCCATGCGCTGCCTATCTGCGAGGATGACGCGAAGGTGCCGGGCGACTTGTCCCGTTGTCAGCCGGGCTGGCAGGGGGAATGCGTGTCGGCCACGCGAGACGAAGTCCTCGACGCCAGCCACGACCGAGGCAGCAACTGGAATCCCCATCTCCATGGCTTCGAGGATCGCCATGCCCTGTCCCTCATCGCATGACAACGACACGAACAGGTCCCAGTGTACGATGTGGTCGGCGGGATGCTTGACCTTGCCGAGCAGCCGTACACGACCTTCCATGCCGGACGCGGCTATCGCCTCACGAATCGCAGCATCGTATGAGGAATCCGCTGAAGGACCGACGAGGTCGAGGTGGACGTCCGGCCACCAGCGGCGAAGTTCCGCTGCGACCCGAACGAGTTGGAGTTGTCGCTTCCGCGGTTCGATCCGACCCACAAAGCCCAACGTGAGTGGCCGACCCGGGATCGTCACGCGGGACCGTTCCGGCGTGGTCTCGACGCCCCACGGCACCATCATGATTCGTTGTGGTTCTACTCCGCCCGACACCAGCAGGCGCTTGTACGCTTCAGCAGAACACAACACACGGTCCGCCCTGCGGAAGCCCCATAGGTCCATCTCATTCATCCAGTCAGGGCGGTTGAGTCCCCAACTGTAGAAGTGAGCGACTATTCGAAACGGCCGGGCCGACAACGTCCGGGCAACGGCTGCAGCCGCGGCAGGCACGCCGGCGTGAGTGTGTACGACGGCGGGGCGTTCCCGATCGATCAGTGCCGCCAGCGACCGGGTTCCCGTCCAGAACGTCTCGGCGTTCCGTGCAAAGAAATCGATGCGCGTTTGCCGCACGCCGGCTCTCGAGAGGGCACGCCGATACGCGGGCCAGTCCTGTTCCACGCCTGAGCGAGTTGCCGTGACCATACCGACCCGCAGCGTTCTGGACTGCAGGGCACACAGGCGGGTCAGGACCCGTCCGGCGCCGCTCCACAGCAACGGAATGACGTGGAGAACCTCCAGCACGTCAAGGCCCGGAGGGCGACTCGCCGTCCAGCGCCCAGACCCGGTTCCGAGCGAATCCAAGTTCCAGTAATCTCGCTTTCATGTCGGCGGCCGATGCCCGTGATCCCAGCACGACGGCTGATGGGTTGTGCCTGAACATCTCGGCGATCGAAAGCACCGGCCAACGGTCGAGCGTCAGACCCCATTTTGAGGGATCGGCGTCCGTCAACCCCACGACGGCATGTCCCCGGGAGTCGAGCGCCCGGGCCAAGTCGAGACCGAGCTTGCCAGCCCCGTAGATCACGACCTTGCCCGGGCGTTCTCCCGCGCGGGTGAGACGATCGGACAGAAGACGGGCCTCATCCGCGCTGAGGTCAGGCGACGGTAGTGCCGCGGCACCCTCCGATGCGAGCTGCGATCGGCGGCCGGCAGATGCAACCTGCGTGAGGATGTCCACGCAGCGGCGGCCGGCCTCTGCATTCGTGAAGGTCCGCGCCCGGGCTGCGGCGCGTCGTCCAAGGTCGGCGGCACATTCGTGATCGGTCAGCACCCGGTCAAGTCCGGCAGCAATCGATTCCGGTTGCCGGGGGTCGGCATAGAGGACGGCATCACCACCGACCTCCGGCAACGATGAGTTGCGCGCCGTGACCACGGGAAGGCCGCACGCCATCGCTTCGAGCACGGGCAGCCCGAAGCCTTCGTAGAAGGACGGCCAGACAAACGCCGACGCGGATCGATACAGGAGGATCTGCTCGCGGCGCGATAAGAATCGTGTCATCAGCACGACATCGTCAAAGAAGTGACCTCGTTCGGGCGCAAACCGGAGCGCCCCCACCTCACGTTGGACGCCTCCGAAGAACAGGCGTTCGAACTGCTGGCCCCGGGAACCCGCCACGACCAAGGGCAACGTATGACCGTAACGATGGCGCAGTATGCCGTACGCGGCAATGATGCCTTCCAGGTTCTTGCGTGGCTCCACGGTTCCGGTGTAGAGCAGGTACCGATCAGGCAGACCGTACCGCGCCCTGAACGAGGCGATTTCGTCGTACGATGCCTCTTGGTACCACTCTGGCTCCAGCCCCACGTAGATCGTCTCGATCTTCGCGCGATCCACGTCCCAGAACTCCGACAGGTCGTCGCCCGTGTGGTTCGAGATACCGATGACGGACTCGGCGCTCTGGGCACAGAGCCGTTTCCAGGTCTGGAACGACGCCATGTCCTCGCCCACGATCTGTCCGGGCGGGATTCGGTCGTGCATGCGCTTCATGACGATCCACGGGATCATGTCGTCGAAGACAGAGACGGCGGGATACCGGCGTTCGAGGGGAAACACGTAGTATGGCGCCAGGTACACGTCTGGCGCCAGCACGTCGAGGGCCGTCGGCAGCAGCAACTGCTCGGTGCTCTGGTGCGCCATGGTGTAGTCGCCCATCGCCGACAGCTCGATCGGCCTGAAATTGGGCCCCCAGTCCAACAACCCCGCCCGGTCTCCCGCTCGGCACAGCAACAAGTACTCGTTCGTGGAATCGACCTCACGGATCCCACTGACGAGATTGTGCACCCACCGGGCGATACCCGCCCGGTGGCCGGGAGGGAAGGCCAGGGCCCGCGCATCAACGGCGACTCTCACGATGCCATCCTCACGCCGCGTCAGCCAGCCGCTCGGCGATCCGGCGGTCCAGTACGCTGGCAAGGTGTTTGGCGTGTCCCACGCACAGGTACGGCACCACGGCCGCCCGGGCTGCCGTCAGGTCCTCGAGGCGCCCGGACTCAATCGCGCGCTCGAACAGTCTGAGGTACATATCGTAGTCACGGATCTGATCGAGGCCGCCCCATCGCAGGCACGCCTGCTTGCCGCCAATGACCCGTTCGAACCGGCCGGTGGTCATCCACCGGTCAATGAACCGCTGCTTGTCGGCTTGATCGACGGCCTTGTGATCGGGCCGGGACTTCATGGCCTGCCCGACCAAGTGGTATACGTCGCAGTCGGGCGTAGAAACGACCTGGCCGCCCTGTTCCCACACCTGCAGGCAGAAGTCCACTTCCTGGAAATACTTCCGGAATCCCTCGTCGAACGTCATACCCCAGGCGCGGACCTGATCCAGGTCGATCAGGCAGATGGCGCTGCAGACGTAGGGGAAGAACCCATCCGCGTCGATGGGATCGTCGAAGTGGTTGCCGCGGCCGTCCCACATGACCCAGCCGCCGGTGTGGTTGATGCGCTCGTCTGCCCAGCGGTGAATGCCGCCAACGACGGCCGCGCCACTCCGGGCGTGGGCATCGAGCAGGCCATCCAGCCAGGAGCCTCTGACAATGACATCATCGTCCATTGTCACGAGGAACCGGCCCCGGGCCACGCGTGAGGCCCGGTTGATCTCCCGGGCGTGGTTGAAGTCGCCGGCCCAGCGGTTGTCGAACACGAGGTGTTCACAACCATGCGCCGCGTCCTTCAGGGACACGATGTGCCGGCGAAACAGATCCGTCGTCTGATCGGGCGTGCAGGTAAGCAGGGTGACGTCCATGGTGCCTCGTTCGCTCGGTGGCGTTACTGACGGGATGGCACGGCCCAGCGCAGGTCGGCGACGCGGAAGTGCAGCGGGTCCACGATGGGTTCTCCGGCCGGGCCCGAGAACTCGTCGGTCCCGAACACCCGGGCATACTGGGGGTAGATCCCGTCGCAGATGGCCGCGTACCGGCAGGTTGAGCAGGCCTCGGCCCGCTCGTTGTTCTTCGTCGAGATAGCCATGAGGTGATGGTAGAGCTGTTCTTCGTCGGTCGTGCCGAAGGTGCTGGCCGCCTTGGCCGTCCGAAGAAGTTCAGGCGCGTCCGTCCGGAGGTTCGACGAGAAGAACTCCCATTCGTAGGGATCGAACTGCCACTGCCTGAAGTTGCAGACGTGGGACTCGTAGTCCCGCATGAAGCACAGCGGCATGTAGCGCACGTTGACCCAGATGCCGGCCCGTTCGGCCCGGTCGATCACGTACTTGGCGGCTGCCGACATGTCCGAGTAGGTTGCCTGGAACTTGAGGTTGACCTCATTGGCCCAGAGGGTGCCGTCATGAGGGTTGAATGCGATCAGGTTGATGATGTGCGGTTGCGCGGCCAGCAGGTAGTCGGTGATGGATTCGATGTTCGACACGCTGCCGGCCGTCAGGGTGGTGTTTGTGCGGAACGGCAGCCCGCGATCGTGCAGCATTTGAACCGTGCGGTCGAGCTTCTCAAAGGCGCCTTTGCGCCGGACCATCGAGTCGTACGCGTCACCGAGGGCATGGACGCTGACCAGCGTGTCATCGAGGCCGTCCTCGTAGAGCTGCGCGATGAGTTCCGGGCGCTGGCCGTTCGTGATCACGGTGGGCCTGATGCCGTACGCGACCGACATCCTGACGATGTCCCGGATCCTGGGGTGGACCGTGGGTTCGCCTCCCGTGATATCGACGGCCTTGACACGGTACTCTCCGCCGCTCCACGCCTGGAATCGGGCTTCCAGGGCCTCGATCGGCTCGTGGTGTTTGCCCTGTTCCAGGTGGTAGTAGCAGAACTCGCACTCGATGTTGCACAACTTCGTGATGTACAGGACTGCGCGCTGGCAGACAGGTGGGCGGGTCATCGTCTCTCCTCAGCAATTGGATTCGGAATCGGGGCCGGCTCGGCCAATACCTCGATCGGCGTGCCGTATACGATCGTCTTCTGGCCAGGCTTGAACCCAGCGTGGTTCGCCACCGTCAACCGATAGCCCGGCAGGAGCCCATCGAGAAGCAAGGGGATGTCGGCGTGGGACGCCCGGGTGTGGTAGGCCGCCACCGCCAGCTGAGGCCGGGATCTGGTCAGCATGAGAGCGGCTCCCTGCAGCGCCCGCGATTCGGCCCCCCCAATGTCCATCACTACCAGGTCGACCGCCCCAACTCCGTGGCGGCGCGCGAACTCGTCAACCGTGTCAGTGAAGGTGGAAACGTAGTCGCCGTTCGTCACCCGGGCTGCGTCGCAGTCCCGATACTCCCGCACCGCCCAACGCCCGGAGTCTGGTACGGCCAGCGCCTCCGTGCAGCGATCCCACAGCGGGCGGGCCGAACATCGCAACCGGCTGTCGCGCTCAAGGTACTGAAACGCCTCTCCGTGAACCAGAGCCGACCGATTCGGATCGAAGGCGTAATGCCGCGAGTCGGGCCTCGATCGGCGCAAGAGTTCAAGCAGCCATGTGCCGGTTCCAATGCCTGCTTCGACGGCCGTGGTGACGCGAGACAGGTCCACCCCAGACACGAACAGTCCGCCGCCCGGAGCACACGCCGACCGCAGCAGGTCATCCACGACACGGTCTCGGAGGTCGAGCGTCCCGGCCTGCTCGTCCAGTCGGTCGAACAGGCACCCACTCGTGCCGGGGTCGGACGCCAGCAGCGTGTACTTCACGCGTTCGACGTCGTCAGCCAAGACGTTGAGGGCCGCGGCGAACCGTTCGTCGCCCAACGCCTCCGACGCCGAGGCGAAGAGGCGATGTGCATGCGACACCCAGGGAAGCGGGCGAGACAGCACGTGCAGGAGGTTGACCGCCAACTTCGGAACCAGCAGGAGCGGTGTCGTCGAGCGGAGCGATGCGGCCAGGTCGTCGTTGTATGAAGATGCAATCAAGACTACGTCGCGAGTGGACGGAAGGGCGGCCGGGTCGATCCGGTCCGAGAGGCGGTGGTGTTCATAGTCTGTCCCGTCTGACGGGAACTCGCGCACGTGCAGGTCGGGTCGCACTCTCGCAAGCACGCCGCAGACGATTGAAGCGAACTCCCCAACGACGACGACCGACGCGTTTCGGGGGATCATCCCGAACGACAGGAGCGGCCGTGCGGCGTCTGTCGGGCTCGGTCCAGACGGGTGACGGGCGGCAAGGTCGACGGCGTCGGGACCGGATCCATCTGGGGCAACGCAGCCCCAGGCGCTTTCCAGTTGTCGTTCGTCCATGGTCTGCGTTGTCAGGACGAACTCCCGAGCCCGCCGGAGCACTGCGGCCGAGGGGCGACTGGCATCGCCGTGCGCGGCGTGAAGACGCGATCCCACGTCTGGCGCGACCCGTGGGCTCTTGCAGAGAATCTCGCGAATCGTGGACTGCTGGACCATCTGGGAGACGAGTAGTCCGGAGCCTGAACAGTTGACAACCGTCCGTCCACGCACCGACGCCAGCCGCTCCAACATCCAGTCGCGCGCCGACATCATGGCCGCGCTCGTGCGGAGCGGTGTTGAAGCACCTGTTCCTTCAACCACGATCGGCTCTTGGCGTTGGATGATGCGTTGCCACAGTCCGGAGAGGTCTTCGCCGCAGGTCGTCGACTGTGCCCAGTCCTCTTCGTAGACCGTGTGGCGGCAGTACACACGGCCGTCGCCAAACGAAAGGTCGGCGCCTGTCAGCAGGATCGGGTCATGTCCGAGCCGCAATGCGACGTCGAACGCGGCCGTCAGCACCGAACTCCACACGGTGAGCTGCTGCCGGGCCACTCCCTGCGCCATGAGCCAAGGCCAGGGGTGGAAGCTACTCACCCGCCCGAAGAACGTCCGGCCGCTGAATGTCGACAGCGCAGCCGGGTGGAGACTCGGCTCCGCAACCAGCCACGTGCGCTCGAGCCCGGGCAGGTTGCAGAGATGCCGGGCATTGGGGGCGGTCGGATCGATCGACACCACCAAGTCGGGGACAATCCCATGATGGAGAAGGGGACGCGCTGCCGTATCCACTGCAATAACCACGCAGCGTTCGCGGTACGCCAGCAGGTCGCCGACCGTATCGTCGAGCGACGGTCCCGCCGCGACCACCACCGCCGGCGTGGCCGGGAGCAGGTTTTCGAGCGCCGAGCAATCTCCTTCCCGAGCCAGGCGGGGCAACGACAGTAGCGTTTGCCGGATGTACCTGCCCCCAAGCCGCAGCCGGGCCTCGGTATTCCCGGCAAAGGCCCTCCCGATCGCCTTGGCTGTGGCAATGGCGGCCTTCGCTGCCAGAGGCGTCTTCCGGAACACACCAGGATTCGGGAGTATGACTGGCTGGCAGGTGAGCCCATCCAGCACGCGCCAGGCATCGGCTGCGCCGTCATACGATGGGCCGTGCAGCACCCGTAACCGCCCCGATTGCATCAGTGTCCGAGCCGCCGCCGTCTCGAGCAGAGCCGCCACACGCTCGCTCGCCGGCTCCGGTTCGAGGTCGACCACCCGGATGCCTGGACGGCGCGCGAGCAGGACTGTCAGAGCATCATCGGCTGAGGCACCCACAACGACGACAGCGTCACTGAGCCCGACGTCGCCGGCGAGCGCGTCAATCCACCGGGACGCGACGCCCGGCTCCGGTCCTGTCATGTGCGGCGTGACGGTGGTGAACGTGGTCATCAATCGAACCGGCAACTGGCCAGACACGGCAGTTGTCCGAGAGCTGTCTTGCAAGCGGTGCGCCAAGTCACAGCGCATCAAGAGCAGCCCGCTCGACTCCCTGCCGAGTTGTCGCCCGGTCGGTGGGGTCGTAACGATGACGGCCATCTGGCTGGGGTGTCGGCTGGCCGACACGCGCGTCATCCTTAGGACCGCTGCTGGACCACGGGGCCCGGTGCAGTCGAGACGGGACTCTGGTGTGGCACTTGCATCGGTCAGGCCGATGGCGTGTGTTTCGAATCCGGACGTATCCGAAGGTCTCCCCGGCCGGTGGCCGACAAGGTCGCCAGGTGGCGACAGCTCGGATCTGCTCGAGACAGCGGCCGTATGCATACAGACGGTGAACCTGTGCGGGAGGCGGCTGCTTCAGGTCGAGCGCCTCAAGGGGTATCTCCTCGCAAACGGGTTTCGACTCGTGCCCAGGCCCGCTGATGCCCGCCATATCCTCCTCGTCGGCTGCGCCTTCAACACGCACACGGAGCAGGTGTCTCTCAAGGCGTTGGAGGAACACCGCCGAGACCTGGGTCCGTCTCAGCAGATCTTCATCCTCGAGGGCGTGGCCGACACCTGTGGCGAGCGTCTCGTGCAACAGGGACTCTGCGCTGCCGGGCACATTGTTCCGACGACCGAGTTCGCCCGGCTCGACCGGTACTTCGCGCGAAACCTCCGCTTCGATCAGTCACCCGAGGCAAATGTCCCCGGACAATACGACGGCCACTCTCCTTCGACCATCAAGGCATTCGCCGTGAACCAGGCGCCGTCTACCACCGCGGTATTCAGCGTCCAGGTTGGTGCAGGCTGCCTGGACAACTGCACCTACTGCGGAGATAGACCGATCGTTGGCCCGCTGCGGAGCCGCCCGCTTGGTACAATCCTGGCTCAGGTTGATCAGGCGCTGGCCCTGGGATATCGGTCGTTTGAGCTGATTGGCGACGACGTCGGCTGCTACGGTCTGGATACGGGCCACGATTTGCCGACGTTGTTGCGGCACATGTCCGAAAGGCGGTACGTCGAACGGCTGTCGCTGCTGGAGGTGAATGTCAAGTACCTCGTTCGGTACGAACCCTTCCTGCGCGAGTACCTGCGCCTTGGCACGCTCAGGAAGATTGCGGTGGCCTTCCAGAGCGGAAGCGACCGGGTGTTGAGCCTGATGGCACGAGGGTACGGGGCCGGTGATGTGAGACGGATTGCCCGCCTGCTGTCGGACACGGGGGTCTGGAAGCACGCCCACGTCATCATCGGGTTCCCGACCGAGACCGACCAGGAGTGGGAACAGTCCTGCGACCTGCTCCTTGAAGGGAGATTCGAGAGCGCCACCTTGTTCCTGTACCAGGACCGACCGGGCACACCGGCCACTGCCCTGGTTCCGAAGGTCCCCGAAGCGGAGAAGGGACATCGGCTGGAACGCGCCCGGCTGCGCCTTGCGAGCGCGGGCTTCACCTCAGCCACCAGGGACGACAAGCTGCAGGTCTGTCGAGTACCCCCGCCACTCTAGCCGACGCACAACGGAGAGGACGCCGTGGACTACTACCGTACGGAGTACGACGATTACTGGAGCCGTGCCGACCGCTGGGGCAGTAACTCGTTCGTCAATGTGGAACAGGTCCTTGTCCCGCTGCTCACGTGCTGCGGCACGGGACGAACGCTCGACGTGGGCTGCGGGATGGGACGACTGGTGAAGGCGCTGTGGCGGCGCGGCGTTGATGCCCACGGCATGGATGTGGCCGACCGGGTCGTCGAGGCGCACCGCCGCACCTGGCCAGATCTGTTTCACCTCGGCAGTGCGACCTCACTGCCCTTCGACACCGGGTCGTTTGACACAATCGTCAGCAGTGACTGCCTGGAGCATCTGTCCCCGGCCGATCTGGTCACGGTGGCCGAGGAGTTCGCCCGGGTCTCGCGTCGGTATGTCTACCTGACCGTCTCCACGGCTCTCGATCGCGACCGGCGATGGCACCTCACCGTCAGGCCGCGAGCCTGGTGGGAATCCCTGCTCGTCAGAGCAGGCTTCCGGCGCCACCCCCGGATGCTCGCGGCGGTTCCGTTCGTGGGGCTCGAGAACGAACCCTGGCAGATTCCGCTGGCTTTCGAGATCGACTCGGCTGGCGACGAGGGCGCCGAGGCTGACTGGGGAAAGCGGAGCGACCGTGAGGCAGACGCGTACTTGGCCTTCTACGATCTCGCCGCCAAGTTCGTCCGCGAAGGGCAACACGTTGTGGACTGGGCATGCGACACGGGGTTCGGGAGCGCCGTGGTGGCAGCCAATGCTCAGGGTGCACGGGTGACGGGGTTCTCTGACCAAGCCAAGGTGTCGTATGCGGCAAGGCACTATGGTCCTGACTACCCACACGTCACGTTCCGCGCTGCCGAAGCGGACGGCTCTCCGGGAGCCGTCGACCTCGCGGATGTCGTTGTGATCCGCACGGATCAAATCTGCGCCAAGGGTCTCGCGCCGTGGGATGTCCTCGCCCGGGCTGCAGGCATCGTCCGGCCGGGTGGCCTCGTGATCGCGCAAGTGCCTGCGGGCCCCGGTGCTGTCGCAAACGCATGCGCGGCTGCCGTCGCTTGGTCACACGGCGTGCGTGACTATGCCTGCCCTCCCGTCTCGGGGCTGAGTGTGCGCCACATTTACGCGGCATCCTGGGACCAGGTCCGGGACCTGCGCGAGATCAAACTTCCCCTGACACAGTCTCCCCCGGACGCCGATGCCTGGATCGTCGTCTACCAGAATGAGGACGGCCGCGCGCAGGTTCCGGCCGTGGGGCCGCGCCGTGACAAGGTCGTCATTCTGGCGCACCACAACAGCGGAAGCCACTACACGGCCTTGCTCGATCAATGCCCGTTCCCCGTCGAATTCGTCTCCCGCTTCGGCGTGAACTGGACCCCTCCACTAGATGCCGGCTTGGTCGTGTCGCTGGAGGTCTACGACGAACCTGGCGTGAGCGCGATGCGCCGGGCCGTGGAGGCGGGCATCCCTTCGCTCGTACTGGCAGATGGCATCGTTGAGTACCGAAACACCTGGCAGCACCCCCAGAACGCTCCGGGGGCCATTATGCAGCCGGTCATCGGGCACAAAGTGGCATGCATCGGCCCGTCCCAGGCTCGCATCCTGGAGTCGTGGGGCAACTACGGGAAGTGCGAGGTTGTCGGGGCGCCCCGGTTCGACCAGTATGCTGGGCTGCCCCACCGGCCGCGTACCGACGGACCGTTGACCGTCCTGGTCGCGACCGCCAAGTCGCCCTTCTTCACACCCGAACAACGTGCGCACGTACTGGCCGGGCTGCGGGATCTGCGGGCGTTCTTTGCTCAGGACGCCGCAGGCGAGTCGCCCGACTTCCGGGTCACGTGGCGAATCGCCTCCGAGTTGGCCCAGGATCTCGGCCTCGGATCCGGGGACCGGCACGCACAACACGAGGCGGCCATGGACGCCTTGCAGGAAGTTGACGCGCTCATCACAACACCGTCAACGCTCATGATCGAGGGGATGCTGGCTGGCCTGCCAGTCGCCGTCCTGGACTACGGCAACGCGCCCGCCTACTACGCCGCGGCGTGGCGCATCACGGCACCTCGTCATGTCCCGGAGGTGCTTCGCAGCCTGCGCACGCCCTCGCAGGCGGAGTGGCTCTTCCAGGAGTATGCCCTGCACGACATGTGCGCCTGCGCAACCCCGGCCACACCCAGACTGCTCGCCCTGATGGCACGAATGATCGCGTGCGGTCAGGAAGCCAGGGATGCCGACGCCCCTTTATCTTTCCCGGCGCGTATCCTCCCCCCTGACTCAGCCCCGATTGCACTGCCCGACAATGCCTTCGAATTGGCGCGCCTGTACCCGGAACACGGGCACCTCAGACGCACGCAGATCGCCGCGCTGCACTACGAAGTGGCCCTCCTGAGACAAATCGTTGGCTCCCGGGAGTCGGACCTCAACAAGTTTGATCGTGCACTCAAGTCGTTCGACGCGGAAGTGACGGCTCGCCATCAGGCGGTCTCATCGTTTGAGAGGGATCTCCTCACGTTCAAGGACGAACTCGCGCGCCGGTCGGCCGACAACGACGCCAGGGAGGACCGGACACGTCGCTGGTGGCATGCAGGCGAGTCGGCGTGGCTCAGCGTACCCACACTGGTGGCCTCATTCGTTGCAGCGCTTCCCGTGGATCGGCCTGTCTACTGCTGGGGAGCCGGAGAGATGGGGCGCAGGTTCCTTGCGACCCTGGGTGCGTCCGCCGCACGCATCGACGCCCTGCTCGACGGAAGCGAGGGCCACCCGACCGACGCATGGGGAAAACCGGTTGCCGACCCATCTGTGCTCTGGGATGAATCAGCCCAGTCGCGGCCGTTCGTGCTCGTGGCGACGATGCATACCCAGAAGATGGCACACGAACTGGAGTCCCACGGCTTCCGGCCCGGAGTGGACTACGTCTGCGTACCCCCGCTTGCGTAGCGGCGCGTGTCGCGCGACCATCAGCCGTTCGGTTCACGCCTGGGCGGGGTGCGTTCGTGTGGATGCGGCTGAGTGCGTCACGCAGTGACCTCAGAACGTATACGCCTTCTGTACCACAGTCATGTCGCCCCGGTGTATGGGATGCGACGACGGCGGCCTGGGGTTCTTGTCTGCGGTAAGTTCCTGGGGCAGGCCGTCCGAGCGGTCGGCCACCACGATGGTCACGGGCTCGTTGCCCTTGACGCGCACCACGACCTCGATCCCCTCGGGCGGAACGTTGGTGAACTCGAGGCCCCACCTGCCGGGCGCCCACGGCGCCTGGTTCGGGACTCGGGGCGGCCTCCGGCCGTTGACCGTCGTGTCGTACACCTCCCGGTCGGGCATCCGCACCGACAGGGCCCGGGCCCGGCGTGGCGAGCGGAGACGCACGGTCAACACCCGTCCGCCGGATTCGCGTACCTGACGCTCGAGCGTGACCTCGGGTCCCGGACGGCCCACCGCCGGCGCCTCACGTGACAGGTATGGCGCCTGGCCTGCAACGGCCGAGAAGCCCGCCAATGGGCCCCGCCGGGGCTCCGTCGAGACGTACTGCTCCAGCCACGGGCTTGCCGGGTCGGCCGGCGTCGCCCACAGAGCCTTGCCCGCGTCGGCATCAAGCGCGTAGATCAGGTTTTCGGGTCTGGGATGCCCGTCGCCGTGCGCCGAGGTCACGACGCCGGCCGCCAGGGCGCCGAGGCCCAGAAACGCCAGCACACCGGCGGGCCACCACCGGCGGCCTTCGGTCACGACTTCCACCTGGCACGCAAGCACGAGGACTCCAACGCCAACCAGCACGACGAGACCGGCCGTACCTTCCGGGCTCAGCAGCAGCGCGGTGAACACCGTCGCCGCCGTGGGCACGAGGATCGCCAGCGCCGGCGCCGCGGCCGCGGCCAGCAGGAATGCAGCGCCCGCACCGGCGGCCGACTTGCCCTTGCCCGACGGGGCGACGAGCACGGTGAGCACGGCGACGCACGCGGGCCAGAGCAGCAGATAACTGGCGCCCGGCAGCACGTACGTCACGGCGCCGGTCGTCAGCAACACCAGCCACGCTGATGCCAGGGCCCACGTGTGCGCGGCGAACTTCAGCCGCATCAGGGTGTAGAGCGCCGCCCAGACGCCGAGCGTCAGGCACACCACGCCCAGCGCATGCGCCTGGCTCGTCTGCGGCGACGCCACAGGCATCAGCCACGCCTGCAACGTCTCGATCCAGCCGGGAACCTTGAGTCCGATCCACACCAGCGCGGCGAAGACGGCCCCGATCAGCAGCACGGCCAGTATCAACCCGCCGTAACTCGCCTCGCCGCGGCTGCGGACGAGAACCGTGACCCACGCAGCCACCAGGAACGCGGCCGCCAGCAGTGGCCAGACCCAGATGGCCGAGTACCGGACGACCCACCCGCCGGGGAGGGAGAAGAACACCGCATCGCCGCTGCGCCAGTCTTTGAGATCGAGATTGGCCTCGCCGAACCGCCGCGCCAGCGACAGCGCAATGTCGCCGTGTCCCTGCACGCTCCACCGATCGAGGGCGTCGGCCGAATCGTGCGGCGTGTGGTAACTCTGCACGTTGTTGATGAAGGCGAAGTTCAGCCCGACGGCGTTCATCCGCTTGAACTCGGTGAAGTCGCTGTCGTTCGGCAGTCTCTTGTACACCTCGTAGGCGAGCGACGTGCCGGCGGGCCTGGGGACGGCCTCGGCCCACGCCTCCACGACGGCGGCATTGCCCGGCGTGGTTTCGAACATCTGGACAGGGCCGCGGTTGCCGCGCGCCTCGAAGTTCAGCACCACGTGTACGTCCCGCGCCCACGGATGGCGGCTGACGAAAGCCTCCGCGCCGAGCAGCCCGTCTTCTTCGCCGTCGGTGAACAGCGCCACGATGTCGTTGCGGAGCGGCGGCCCGGCTTTCAGCGCACGCAGGGTCTCGAGGATGGCAGCCACGGCCGCCGTATCGTCCGCCGCCCCTGGGCCGGCCGGCACGCTGTCGTAGTGGCACGCCAGCACCACGATGCCGGTGCTCTCGCGGCCCGGAATCCTGACCATGAGATTCTCGACGGCCCCGGCGATCACGGTGCTGCGGGACCGCACGCCGCCTCGGACACGTAATCCCGTCGCGCGCTGCCGCTCCACCGTGAGCCCCAGCTTCTCGAGCTGCGCGGCCAGGGCGTCCCGGACCCGCGCGTGTTCGGGTGACCCCATGGGATGTGGCGCCTGCGCCAGCGCACGGACGTGAGGCATGGCCCGCTCGGCCGAAAACGACGCCTCGGGCGTCACATCGCCGGCCGGCTGCGGCGGTCCGCTGAGACGCAGCGCGGCGATGGCCAGGGCCAGCATCGAGACCAGCGCAACGAGGGACCCGGCAGACGGTCGGGACAGGCGCATACACGACTCCTGCTCAGTGTGAGGGTGGGCGCCCAAGTTTACCGGCGCTGGCGGACGCCCGCAACTCCGCATGACAGCAGGCTTATACTCAAGCGGCGGAGGGTCCTATGTTCGAAGCTGCGGAACTTGGCCGCAAGGTCACGAAGGACGAGTACCGGGCCCGTGAGCCGGTGCTTCGCGCGGAACTCCTCGATGCCCAGAATGCGCTGCGCGCGGCCGGTGCGTTCCCCATGGTCATCGTGTTCGCCGGTGTCGACGGCGCCGGCAAGGGCGAGACCGTCAACCTGCTTAACGAATGGCTCGATCCGCGATGGGTGGTGACACGCGCCTTCGGCGAGCCCTCTGACGAAGAACGCGAGCGCCCGGAGTACTGGCGTTTCTGGCGCGCGATGCCGCCTCGTGGCCGGATCGGCCTGTTCCTGAAGAGCTGGTACTCGCAGCCGGTCCTCGATCGGGTCTTCCGCCGCATCGACGCCCACAGCTTCGAAGAGCGCCTCAACCGGATCGTCGAGTTCGAACAGATGCTGGCGGCCGACGGCGGACTGGTCCTCAAGTTCTGGATGCACCTCGGCAAAGCCGCACAGCGCCGGCGCCTGAAGACCCTCGAGAAAGACCCCCTGCAGCGCTGGCGCGTGGACGACCTGGCGTGGAAACACTGGCGGATGTACGACCGGTTCATCGCCGCCGCCGAACACGCGATCTCGCTCACGAACCGCGGCGAAACGCCGTGGACCATCGTGGAAGGGGAGGACGCACGATACCGCAGCCTCCTGGTCGGCGAAACCGTGCGCGACGCCATCCGCAGGCACCTGGACGAATACGAAGACCGCAAGACGACCGTCGCGGTCCGCACCGCACTCCGCCAGAACGCCGGGGCCACACGGCCGGGACCGGCCCGCGCCGCGACCAGGCGCCCCCAGGCGTCGATCCTGTCCGCGCTCGACATGACCCGGACTCTCGACAAGGACAAGGCCGACGAACAGATAGCCTTCTACCAGGGCACCCTGAATCAGCTGCAGCGTCGCGCGTACAAGAATCACGTTTCGACCATCATGGTCTTCGAAGGCTGGGATGCCGCCGGCAAGGGCGGCGCCATCCGGCGCGTCACCGCCGCGCTCGACGCGCGGCGTTACCAGGTGATCCCCATTGCCGCGCCGACCGACGAAGAACGGGCTCAGCACTACCTGTGGCGATTCTGGCGCCATCTGAGCCGCGCGGGACGCGTCACCATCTTCGATCGTTCGTGGTACGGCCGCGTCCTGGTTGAACGTGTCGAAGGATTTGCGACCGAAAAGGAGTGGATGCGGGCCTACGCCGAGATCAACCAGTTCGAAAACCAGCTCGTCCGTCACGGCATCGTCGTGCTCAAGTACTGGCTGCACGTGACGCCGGAAGAACAACTCCGGCGGTTCAAAGAACGCCAGAGCCTTGCGCACAAGCAGTGGAAACTCACCGACGAAGACTGGCGCAATCGCGAGAAGTGGGGCGCTTACGAACAGGCCGTCAACGACATGATCGAACGCACGAGCACGCTTGACGCACCCTGGACCCTCGTGGAGGCGAACGACAAGGCATTTGCCCGGGTCAAAGTGCTGAAGACCGCCTGCGAACGTCTGGGGGGAACGCAGACGGTAGGAGGTAGGAAGTAGACAGTAGACAGTAGGCAGTAGAAGCAAGAAGCAGGGCTTACGCAGAACGGGGCCGACCGGGTCTCCCCCGGCCGGCCCCTGGGACATGAAGCCTGTAGTCAGTAGCCTCCTGTCGACTCGCTACTGTCTACTTCCTACTTACTACTGTCTACTTGCTCCCTGCTTCTTGCTTCTGTCACTGTCTGCGCCCTGCCCCGGCCGCGGCGGCCGGCGGGCGTTTGTTGCCCACCTGCGGCGTCTCGCGAGCCAGTTCGATCAGGTCGACGCTCTCGGCCGCCTGTCCCAGCAGGTGTTTCGCGAAGTAGTCGGCACGCAGCCAGAAGAAGTAGTCGCCCATCGGGCCAAAGCCGTGGCGCTGGCCGGGCATGACAAAGAAATCGAACCGTTTGTGCGCCTTGATCAGCGCGTCCGCCACCCGCAGCGTCCCGGCGGGGTGCACGTTGTTGTCCATGTCTCCGGTCACCAGCAGCAGGTGCCCCTTCAGGTTCCTGGCGATCTCCGAGTTGCGGTCGATCGTGTACTCGAACTTCACCTTGCCGTCCTTGTCGGTCACTTCCTTGACGCCGTGGTGTTTTTCGCTCCACCAGCGGTTGTAGATGTTGTTCTCGTGATTGCCCGATGACGACACGGCCACCTTGAAGAAGTCTGGGTACACCAGCATGGCGGCCGTCGACATGAATCCGCCGCCCGAGTGCCCGTAAATGCCCACGAGATTCATGTCGATCCACGGGTGTTTGCGGGACAGTTGCTCGATGGCGGCTTTCTTGTCGGCCAGACCATAGTCGCGCAGGTTGCCGTACCCGTAGTTGTGGTACCACTTCGAGCGCTGCGGGTGACCGCCGCGATTGCCGACTTCGATGACGATGAAGCCCAGCTGGGCGAGGGTCATGCTCTGGCTGCGCGGAGAGAAGGTCTTGGTGACACTCTCCGTCTGCGGGCCCGGATAGACGTAGGCGATGATCGGATACCGCTTGGCGGGATCGAAATCGAACGGCTTGTACATCACGCCGAACAGGTCCGTCACCCCATCGTCCGCCTTGACCTTGAACGGTTCCGGGAACTTGAAGCCAGCGTCCGTCAGGGCTGTCACGTCGGTCGTCTCGAGGTCGGTCAACTTGACGCCGGCAGCATCGAACAACTCGGATTTCGGCGCGGTGTGCACCTGCGAGTAGGTGTTGATGAAGTACTTGCCCGAATCCGACATGTTCGACGCGTGTGACGCATCACCCGGATCGAGCAGCTTGAGGCCGGTCCCGTCCAGATTCACCCGGTAGAAGTGCGTGAAGTACGGATCTTCGCCGGCTTCGCGGCCGTTGGCCGTGAAGTACATCACGCGCAGTTTCTCGTCGACCCACGAGATGGGGCCGGTGACGTACTCGCCCGTCGTGATCTGGTTCTTGAGTGTGCCGTTGGCGTCGAACAGGTAGTAGTGGCCCCAGCCGTCCCGCTCGGACCAGTGAATGAACTCCTGGCCGTTGGCCAGCGTCCAGAGCGGCTGCGTCTCGATGTACGTATTGAGCCGCTCTTCGATGACGAGTTTCACCTCGCCGGTGTCGGTGTTGGCCTGGCAGACGTCGATGCGGTGCAGATCGCGGCTGCTGCGCAGGAAAAACAGCTTATCGGACGTGTCGCTCAGCCACTTCGGCTCGGTCTTTTCGCTGTCGCGTTCCCGGTCGGTCGTCCGGGCGGTCGCCACCTGGATCGTCTGGTCCTTGAAGGCCTCGGCCTTCACCGTCACGCGTTTCTTCGTGTCGCGGTCGAACACGAGCAGCTCGGCCTGGTCAACGTGCTCCTCGCCCGGCATCGCATAACGGTACGTCTCGAGCGTAGGACGCGGGCTGGCCAGCGCGTTGATCACCCAGAGGTCAGCGACCTTGCGCTGGTCGTTGCGGACGGCCGAGAACTTCTTCGAGTCTTTCGACCACTGGACGCCAATCGCCGGCACCCGCGGGCCGTCTTTGTGTTTCGTATCGCCTTTCTGGTCCTTCTTGAGCGTGGTCTTAGCTTCGTCCGTCAGCCGGCGCGCGAAGCCGTAGTGTTCTTCGCCGTCCGTCGTGAGCTGAACTTCCTGGATCTTCGCGTCGCCGAAGTCCTTGAGGGCCAGCTTGTAGTTCTCTGCATCCATCATGAAGAGGTTGTGCCCGCGGGCAAACAGGATCGTCTTGTCGTCGGGCGAAATCTGCGCCCATCCCGGCTTCTTGGGATCGGGTTTGAAATCGGGGAGGAGTGCGAGTTTGCCGGTGGCGAGTTCGTACTCGAAGTAGAGCGTCTTCGTGGTCTTGGGCGGCTCCGCATCCT
This sequence comes from uncultured Vicinamibacterales bacterium, assembly GCA_964372095.1. Lineage (GTDB taxonomy): Bacteria > Acidobacteriota > Vicinamibacteria > Vicinamibacterales > JAKQTR01 > CAYJPV01. The sequence continues at coordinate 127,450 of CAYJPV010000005.1, forward strand.
TCTCGGCGGCGCCGTCTTTCTTCTCGTCCTGCTTGACGTCCTCTTTCTGAACGTCCTCTTTCTTCACCTCGTCCTTCTTGACATCGTCCTTCTTCTCATCGACTTTCTTCTCGTCGACTTTCTTCTCGTCGACCTTCTTCTCGTCGACCTTCTCGCCCACGATCTTGGCGTCTTTCGGCACCTCGAGTTCGAAGCGGATCGCCGTGTCGTTCTTCGTCCACTTCATCGTCGAGGCCTGGATCGGCAGGTGCTGCGAGTCGTACGGGAACCGCGTGATGTTGGTCAGCATGGCTGCCATCTTCGCGTTATCCCAGAGGGGCGTCTTCGTCCGTTTGACCGGGTCGACCAGCATGTACCTGCGGCCCTGGGCCGTCTCGAAGGCGTACCAGAACCGGTCGCTCGTCTCGGCCCACCGCGGGGCCACGTTCGTGTCGAACACGATCTTGCCGACCTTGGTCGCCATCCAACGGGCGGCCAGGTCGTAGTTGGGTTTCGGAAGCACGCGATCCTGGGCCACCACTCCGGCGGTCCCCATCGCGAGCACGCAGGCCAGCACGCACACGGTCACGCAGCGACGCATCAAGTCCTCCTCGCGGAAACCACGCCGGCCCGGACGGGCCAGCGTCCCGAGATTGTAGCCGGATCCGGGGCCGGGACGGTTTTAGCGGATCCGGGGTCGGGACGGTTTTGGTACTGGCGCACGTTCTGATGACACTTTTGTAACCATCCGGGGACTTATCACGAAGCGAGGTGAGGGAAGGCAGGTGCAGTAGGATAGAAGCTGGTTTGCACGCCCTCCAGCCCCCGCCGGAGGCCCTTCATGCCAAGCACTGCTTCGCGCGCCCTCGCGCGGTTCGTCGGAATCTTGCTCGTACCCGCTGTGTTCGTGTGCCTGGGCGCCGTCCTCGCGGCTGCCCAGACGGCACCGCCCCGCACGGGGGCCGCCATCTACGCCTCGGCCTGCCTCCAGTGCCACGGCGTCGACGGGCGGGGCGTCCCGCAGGAGCGGCTCGGCCTGCCCGTCCCGCTCCCGGACTTCACGGACTGCCAGTTCGCGCCCCGGGAGCCGGATTCGGACTGGGCGGCCGTCATTCATGACGGCGGCCCGGCCCGCGCGTTCGACCGCACGATGCCCGCGTTCGACGGCGCATTGACGGCCGAGGAAATCGCTCTGGCACTCGGGCACGTCCGCACGTTCTGCGGTGAACGAACCTGGCCCCGCGGCGAGCTCAACCTGCCCAAGGCCATGGCCACCGAGAAAGCCTTTCCTGAAGACGAGGTCATCGTCACGACCACCATCGCCGCCGAAGGCGACGGCGAGGTGAAGACCAAGGCCGTCTACGAAAAGCGTTTTGGTGCGCGGAACCAGATTGAACTGGTGGTGCCGGTGGCGTCGCACGCCACCAATGGCAGCTGGAGTTCGGGGGTCGGGGATCTGGCGTTCGCGTTCAAGCGGGTGCTGGCTCACAGCCACGCCCGTGGTTCCATCGTGAGCCTGACCGGCGAGGTGGTCTTCCCGACCGCGTCGAAGACCGACGGGTTCGGCAAGGGATACGCCGTGTTCGAGCCGTTCCTGACGTTCGGCCAGGCCCTGCCGGCTGACACGTTCTTCCAGTTCCAGGGCGGCTTCGCCCTGCCCAACAACGACGCGGCACACAACGAGTCGTTTTTCCGATTCGTGGTCGGCAAGACGGTGACCCAGGGCCGCGGCGGGCGCGCGTGGTCACCGATGGTGGAGTTCCTGGGGGCCAAGGCCCATGCCGACGGCACGAAGGTGCAATGGGACATCCTGCCGCAGATGCAAATCTCCTTGAGCAAACGCCAGCACGTCCTGATGAACGTCGGCGTCAGACTGCCCATGACCGACAGCGGCCCTCGCAGGACTCAGCTGATGATCTACCTGCTCTGGGACTGGTTCGACGGCGGCTTCTTCCAGGGCTGGTAGGGGGCGACCATGCGATCAACCATTTCTCTCCTGCTCGTCGTGTCGGCCTCGCTCGTTGCCGTGGCCGCGTTGCCCCAGGCACAGCAGCACGCCGCGCCCGTCAAGGCCTCGGGGCCTCCGCCGGTCGTTTCCACGTCGGACGCCTGCATGGCGTGTCACACGGGGATCACCGGCCCGACAGGTGAGAACCTGTCGTTCGTGACGAGCTGGCAGACGTCCCTGATGGCCAACGCCGCCCGCGATCCGTACTGGCATGCCGGCGTGCGCCGGGAGGTCACCGACCATCCGTCGGCGCAGGCGGCCATCGAAGACGAGTGCAGCGCCTGCCACATGCCCATGGCCCGGTATCTCGCCCACCACGGCGGCGGGCACGGCGAAGTCTTCACGAACCTGCCGGCCGGCATGTCGATGGCGCCGCACGCGACGCTGGCCGCCGACGGCGTGGCGTGCGTGGTCTGTCACCAGATCACGCCGGAAGGCCTCGGCACCAAAGCGAGCTTCAACGCCCGCTTCAAGCTGGCTCCCCCGGCACCGGGAGCCGGCCCGAAGATCTTCGGGCCGTTCGACGTGGACACCGGCCGCACGCGGCTGATGCGATCGTCCACCGGTTACGAGCCGGCCAAGGCCACGCACCTGGCCGAGTCGGAAGTCTGCGGCAGCTGCCACACGCTGTTCACGACGTCGCTGGGTCCGAAGGGAGAAGCGCTGGGAGAATTCCCGGAGCAGATGCCATACCTGGAATGGCAGCACAGCGAGTACCGCACGACCACCAGCTGTCAGGCCTGCCACATGCCGGTGGTGGAGGAACCCGTGCCGGTGACGTCGGTGCTGGGCCAGCCGCGTACGGGCGTCTCGCGCCACACGTTCCTGGGCGGGAACTTCTTCATGCAGCGGATGCTGGCGCGGTACCGCACGGAACTCGGGGTCCAGGCGTGGCCGGAGGACCTGGACGCGGCCGCCCGGAGAACGCTCGAACACCTCGGGACGGACGCCGCGACCCTGAAGATTGCCACGACCCGCCTGGCCGACAACCGTCTGCTGGCTGAGGTCACGGTCGCGAACCTGGCCGGCCACAAGCTGCCGACGGCGTATCCGTCCCGCCGCGTCTGGCTGCACGTCGTCGTGCGTGACGCCCAGGGTGCCGCGGTGTTCGAATCGGGCGCCGTCAAACCCGATGGGTCGATCGCAGGCAACGACAACGACGAAGACGGCGCCCGTTACGAGCCGCACTATCTTGAAGTCACCAACCCCGGCCAGGTGCAGATCTACGAGGCAATCATGGGCAACCCGTCCGGCGCGGTCACGACCGGGCTGCTCAGCGCGGTCACCTACCTCAAGGACAACCGGATCCTGCCGAAAGGATTCGACAAGGTGACGGCATCGAAGGACGTCGCGGTACGCGGGCACGCGGCCTCGGATGGTGACTTCGGGCCTGGGGCGGATCGGGTCCGGTACGTCGTCGACGTGTCGCGGGCCACGGGCCCGTTCACCGTCGAGGTCGACCTCAACTACCAGACGATCGCGTACCGGTGGGCGAAGAATCTGGCCGGCTACACGTCGCCCGAACCCGCACGGTTCGTGCGGTACTACGACACGATGGCAGCCGGCGCCACCGCGCGCCTGGCGCGCGCGTCGGTCCAGACGAACTGACGACGTCGGGCACCGGCTCCCGAGGGAACCGGTGCCCGACACAGAACTCGAACAGGTCCCGCTCTTACGCGGCCATCCGCTCGCCGGCTCGACGTGAGGCCGGCTGGGAGACGTCGGCCTCCTCGCCGGCCTGAACATCCCGTGACGACGTGACCATGCCGTGCAGGTCGTCAACCAGTTGCTGCACGGTCGCGGCCAGGCCGTTGAGTTCCTCGGCGGCGGCGGCACTTTCTTCGGCGCCGGCCGCGCCCGCCTGCGTCACCCGTTCCATCTCCGACGTTCCCGACGTGATCTGTTCAATGCCCTGGCGCTGCTGCTGCGACGCCGCCACGATACCCGACACGAGTCCGTCCACATCGTGAGCTTTTTCCACGATGCCGCGCAGACCCGCGATCACCTTGTCGCGGAGCTGGATGCCGCGCTGGCTCTTGGCGATCGAGTCTTCGATCCGGCTCGACGTGTCGCGGGCTGCCTGGGCAGCCCGCTGAGCGAGCGACCGGACTTCGTCGGCCACGACGGCGAACCCCATTCCGGCATCACCCGCCCGGGCCGCCTCGACTGCGGCGTTGAGGGCGAGGATGTTCGTCTGGAACGCGATCTCGTCGATGCTCTTCACGATCTTGGCGATGTTGGCGCTCGATTCACGGATCTCGTCCATGGCGACGCCGAGGACCTGCATGTCCGCGTTGCCAACATCAGCCGCCTCCCTGGCCGCGCTGGCTAGCTTTTTCGCCGACTCGGCGTTCTCGGCGTTCTGGCGGGTCATGCTCGACATCTCCTCCAGGGACGCACTGGTCTCCTCGAGCGCCGCGGCCTGGGTAGTAGCCCCCTGGGACACGCGCTGACTGGTGGTTGCCACCTGGCCGGACGCGGCTGTCAGACCGGTACTTGCCGACCAGAGCGACGCGGCCACGCGCCTGAGTTCGCCGACGATGGCGTACCGCGTACGCCACTGATAGATGCCAAGCCCGCACACCAGCGCGAGCACGCATCCCACGAGAATCAGCACCGTAGAACGCACGGATGCCTCGTTGCTCTCCAGGACTGACATGGCCCTGGCGCGGGACGCCTCCTGATAGATCCGGATTTCGTGCTGGACCGCCTCGAACTTGGGGCTGGCCTCTTCGAGGAATTTCTCGGAGGCCGCCGCGAGGTCGCCGCGCAGCACGGCGTCCATCACCGCCGCCTCGGCCAGTGAGAGCGTGTCCAGCCGGGCCTTGATCGGCGGGGCGTCGGCGCCTGAGGCCGACACGTGGGCGTGGGCGCTCGTGGGGGGGGCGGCCAGGACCGCGACCGCCTGCTCGAGTTCATCAGGGTCGCGCAGACGCAAGGCCTGCTGCACGGCGCTTCGTATCGCGTCGACCTTCTCCAGCAGCGTGTAGCTTCGGGTCAGATCATCGGCCAGTTGGACGGTCAATGCGCGGGACGCGGTCATGGACTCCCACTGGACGAACGAGAATCCGGCAGCGGTCACGACGGCCACGGCCACCGATACGACCATGGCCGCCAGGAGTTTCCGCGGAACGTGAATGCGCTTCATGGCAGCTCCTGACGACAACTACTTGAGCTTGGCGACCGCGAGGCCAACGACCAGCGAGCCGATCGGCTTGCCGCCGTCCACCACCGGCACGGCCACCTGCACGCTCTGGATGCCGGTCGATTCGTCCACCTCGACGGGTCCCTGCCACGTATTGCCCGTCATCGGCACGTCGTGTTTGGCTTTGCCCTTGTGGCTCCAGCCGGAGGTCTTCGCCAGGAAGGCGACTTTGCGCCCGTCGGATGCCGACACGAACGCCTCGGCAACCACGTCGGTCTTCTGGCTCTTCAGGAACGCCGCCGCGGGGTTCTTCGAGAACCCCCGGACCACGGGGTCCAGCACCGACAGCGATGCCCACTTCTCCTGAGTCATCGTCGCGAAGTCGGCCGGCGGAGCGGCGTTCTGGGCCTTCACGGCGGCCACGATGGCCGCGTTTGAGCCCCATACCTGGATCGCCTTGATCTGGGCATCAACCTTGGCCTGCACGGCCGGATCGAGCCCCGCTGCTCCGGCCGTCACCGCCCACAGACACACGATTGCTGCAACAACTCCCGTCATCGTCTTCATGGTCCACTCCTCCGACTGGCAGCACTGGCGTTGCAGCACTGACGCACGTCACCACGGGCACGCCGCCGGGGGTGCCCACATCGGGAACGGGAAAGAAATCGGCAGGCCCGGCGCTGGCATGAGGAGACGATGCCCAGAGAAGGCCGACGGCGCACACGTCCAGTTCGCCACCCTCTTTCGCCGGGGGCGGGATCCGCGATACCCTTCTGTAGATCGGGCTCGGCGCCAGTGGCTCTTCCCTCTCGGCGCCGAGCCGTCCATCCCACACACACGGAGACGGGAGTCAGGATGCGCCGGTGGTTCAGCTTGTTGATCGCGGCCTGTGCCGTGCTATCCGGGGTCGCCTCCGCGCAACCGGCACAGACCGGCGGAGCCGCCCCCTCCACCGTCAAGATCTTCCTCGACTGCCGCGGCTGGTGCGACGGGAACTACATCCGCACGGAACTCGCCTTCGTGGATCACGTCACCGAACGGGCGGCGGCCAACGTCCACGTGCTGGTGACCACGCGCGGCAATGGCGGAGGCGGCACGGAGTACGCCATCAGCTTCATCGGACAGGGCCCCTTCGAGCACATCCAGGACTCGGCCGTGTACAACACACGGCAGGGTGACACCAGCGACGACGTGCGGCTGGGACTGGTCCGGGCGCTCAAGCTGGGACTGGTCCGCTACGCGGCCCTGACGCCCCTGGGGCCATTGCTGGACGTCACCTTCACCCCGCCAAACGGAAGAGACCGCCAGGCATCCCAGGCGGCTGATGACCCGTGGAACTTCTGGGTGTTCCGCCTGCGCGGGAACGGCGACACCTCCGGAGAAGAGTCGAGCACGACGATTCGTCTCTCCGGCAACGCCTCCGCGTCCCGCGTAACGGAAGCCTGGAAGACGTCCCTCAGCGCGAATCTGAACTACCGCCGAAGCCGGTACTCGTTCGAAGACGAAGACGACTACGTCAGCATCACGCGCGACTCGTGGCTCGGCGGCGTGCTCATCAAGTCCATTGGCACTCACTGGGGCGCCGGTGTGCGGGCTTCAGCCTCGACGTCCACCTACAACAATCAGGCGCGGACGTTCCGCGGCGGCCCGGCCGTCGAGTACAACGTCTTTCCGTACTCGGAGTCGACACGCCGCCAGTTGACGCTGCGGTACGCCCTGGGCGCGAACTACTTCGAATACGACGAGCTCACGATCTACGGCAAGATGAAGGAGACCCTCCTGGGCCATTCGTTCGCCGTCGACCTCAACATGCGCCAGCCGTGGGGACAGCTCGATCTCGAGGCCCTGGCGTCGCAGTACCTGCCTGACACAAGCAAAGGTCGCCTCACCTTCGAAACGCGGCTTGAGGTCCGGCTGGTTAGGGGACTGTTCCTGAACGTCGGCGCCGACACGTCGTTCATCCGCGACCAGGTCTTCCTGCCGGCCGAAGACGCGACAGCGGAAGAGGTCCTGCTGCGCCAGCGGCAGATCGCGACGTCGTACGACTATCGGTTCAGCGTCGGGTTCACGTACAGCTTCGGTTCGGTCTACAACAACGTCGTGAACTCGCGCCTGGCTGGCTTCTAAGACGCGATCTCGACCCGTTCCTGTGCCGGGGCCGGCTGAAGCCGGCCCCCACGTTCTCAGTCGCGCGGGACCTTCGTGCGCACCAACTGGAGCAGCACGCGGCTCATCGCCACGCCGAAGAGCGACGGGATGAACAGCATGGCGACGGTGAGCCACCGCCCCGCGTCCGCCGCCACGGCGTCTGCTGGCCTCGACCAGCTGTCCCGGAAGGACAGGTAACGAATCGCGAGACGGTGCTCGTCGCTGCGATGGGCTTCGAAGGTCGGCGCCAGCCCCTTGAACGAGCCGGTGCGTTCTTCTCCCCCGCCCCGGGCGTCCGGCACGCGGTACCGGTAGGTCTGGGGGCACCGCAGCACCTGGCCCGCTCCCATACTCCCCGGCGCACGGGCCACGCCGGCGCAGTCACTCGCTCTGACCACCGCGACGGCGTCGCGCCCGAACGTCGAGAACGCCACGGTGCGGACCAGGAGCCATCCGGTCCACGCCCCCATCAGCGTGCACAAACCGATACCCGTCCACGCAATACCCATCAGGGCGAGTCGCCCCAGGCGATTCGGCATCGAAGTCATCCTCGTACCAGGTACACGACCGCGACGATTGTTCCCGTCGCCACGACGATGGCGCGAAGCGTAGACGGGGCGATGCGGCCAGCCAGCCGGCCTCCGGCGGATCCGCCGATCAGCGCGCCGACGGCCATGACCAGGGCTGCGGCCCACTCCACCTGACCGCTGAACACGAAGAACACAGCGGCCGCGATGTTGACGCTGAAGGCCACGGCCTGCTTCAGCGCGTTCAGCCGCCCGAGGGCATCGTCTATCGTCAGCGCCAGCACCGCGAGCACGATCACGCTCAGGCCGGCGCCAAAGTAACCGCCATAGACGGCCGCGAGCGCGACCGGGATCGCGATCACCCACACCGGCGTGTGTGTCGTCCGTGCCTGGCCGGCCCTGCGGGTCAGCCAGGCCTTCAGGGGTTCCTGCACCGCCAGCAGCGCGCATGCCGCCAGAATGAGGAAGGGCACGAGCGCGCGAAACGCGCGCTCGCCCGTGTTCAGCAGCAGCACGCCGCCCGCGATGCCGCCGATGGCGCCCGCGGGGACGACGATCCAGAGCCGCCGCCGCTGGTCGCGGAGATCGTTCGACTGGGCGAAGGTCGCACCGAGGTAGCCGGGGCACAAGGCCACCGTGTTCGTCACGTTGGCGGCCACGGCCGGCACGCCGACAGCCGTTAGCATCGGAAAGGTGATGAGCGTGCCGCCGCCCGCGAGGGCGTTGACCGCTCCCGCCGCGACGGCGGCCAGGAACACAAAGACGAACTCAACGCCGGTGACCATTCGGAGGATCTTACACTGCCGCCGGGCGGGTCGGCCTATCGGCCGCCGGACGACTGCGCGGGGGACGGTGCCGCTGGCGCGGCGGCGGGCGGGCCAGGCGCCTCCGATGCGGGCGCGGCGTCAGCCGGGGCGACCGGCGTAGCGGGTGCCTCGGCGGCCCGTTCGGGCGGTTCCTGGGCGGCGCGGGTCTGCGGGCTCAGGATGACGAGATCGACACGGCGGTTCCGGGCACGCGCGGCAGGGTCGGTGTTCGGCACTCGCGGGAAGTACTCGGCATAGCCCGCCGCCGAGAGGCGGTCCGGTCGCAGGCCTGTGTGGTCGAGCAGGAACCGCACGACCGTCGTCGCCCGGGCGGTGGACAACTCCCAGTTGGAGGCAAACCGCGCGGTGCGGATCGGAATGTCGTCGGTGTGGCCTTCGATCCGCACGTGGTTTCCGACCTCGGCGAGCGCTGTGCCGATCTCCCGCAGGATGATCTGCGCAACCTCCGAGAGGTCGGCGCTGCTCAACGGAAAGGCCCCGGCCTCCCGCAGGGTCACCACCAGGCCCCGCTGATCGGTCTCGAGGGATACCAGGTTCGATTCGATCACCGGGGCCAGCCTGCCCTGCAGCCGCGTGCGGACATCATCGAGGCTGACCTCACTGCCGGCGGGTGGCATGAACCCCACTTTGGCGTCGGCCGGCCGGACAAGCAGTGCCTCGCCGGAGCCGGCCGCGTCCGGCTTGGCCGTGCGGAATGCCTGCTGGAGCGACGCGGCCATGGCGGCGTACTTGTTCGCGTCCACGGCCGACAGGGCGTACATGGTGGCGAACACGGCAAAAAGCAGTGTGATGAAGTCGGCGTACGACACGAGCCAGCGCTCGTGCCCGGGCGCCGCGGCCCCGGGCCGCGGCCGGCGCTTGCGCCTGGGGCGCGGTGGCGCCTTGGGCGGCGGCGGCTCGTCATCGAACGCCCGTCTACGGAACATTGGCCGGACCCGCTTTCTTGTCGGGTTTCTGGGCAACAGGCACCGGTACCGGCACCGTCTGGCACGCGAACCCGCAGAGTTTCTCGTGAATCGTCCGGGGGTTCATGCCGTCCTGGATGGCCAGCACGCCTTCGATGATCAGCTCGCGGCCGCGCGCTTCGTGCCGTGCCTTCATCTTCAGCTTCGTGGCCGCGGGCAGGAAGAACAGGTTGGCCGAACCGACGCCGTACACCGTCGCCACGAACGCAACGGCAATGCCCTCGCCCAGCTTGCTGGGATCCGAGAGGTGTTCCATAACCTGAATGAGGCCGATCACCGCGCCGAGAATGCCGATGGTCGGCGCGTAGCCGCCGGCCGCCTCGAACACACGCGCGGGAACTTCGTCGTAGTCTTCGCGCCCCTGGCTCTCGGTTTCCAGGAGTTCGCGGAGCACCTCGGGATTGGCGGCGTCGACGAGCAGCTGGATGGCCTTCTTCAGGAACGGGTCGCCGATCTTCGTGATGTCACGGTCGAGTGACAGGATGCCGTCTTTGCGGGCGCGCATCGCGTAGGCGTACACCGTGTCGATGGTTCGCGACAGCGGCTCGCCGTCCCAGAGGAACACCGTTCCCAGGGACCGCACCGCCCGCAGCACATCGTTGCGAGAGTACGCGAGCAGCACGGCCCCGAAGGTGCCGCCAAAGACAATCAGGGCCGCGGTGGGCTGCAGCAGGGACCGGATGGACCCGCCTTCGACCGCCTGGCCCACCAGCACCAGCCCCACGCCGCCAACGATGCCCGCGACCGAGGCCACGTCGAAACGCAAGCGAGTACGGCGGCTCATCGGTCGTCGCCCTCTCCGCCCGGTGCAGGCGTCGTCGCGCGCCAGTCGCGGGACAGCGGCCCGCCCATGATGGCCCGGCGGAACTCGATCACACGTTCGGCCAGGTCTTCAGGGGTGTTCCGCACAATGAGCTTGTGCCCGCTGCTGAACGAGATGATCGTATCGGGTGTCTGTTCGATGCTCTCGATGAGGTCGGCGTTGATGTACACCTGCCTGCCATCGAGGCGCGTCACGGCAATCACGGCAGCCCTCCCGGGAACCGCCGGGCCCGCCAGACGGACTCCTCCGGAGTTCGCGCAGACCCGACCCACCTTGTAATCGGCACCGTGCGCGGATGCTCCAGCGTCGGCGTCAGGGGCGCGCGCGTGACGGGCGAGGACGCTTGGCGGCGGCCTTGGCGCCGGCACGCGCCGGCTTGGCGACGGACCGCGCCGGTTTGTGGGCAATGCGGTTGGCGCGGGCGGCTTCGGCCGTATCGCTGCACCCTGCGCACGGCCGTCTGGCGAGATCGCACAGCGTGTACTGATCCAGGACGCCGCGAATGTCTTCGGTGATGGCCAGCCAGACCTGGCGCGAGGCGCAGTTGGGACTGTGTTCGCAGGTATCGGAATGGTCCACGCAGTCCATGAAACAGATAGGCCCCGACGCCGCCTCGATCACATCACGCAGGGAGATCTGATCGGGCTGATGTCCAAGGTAGTAGCCGCCGGTCCGGCCGGCGCGCCCGCGCACCAGCGCAGCTTTCCGAAGCGGCCTGGCAATCTGCTCGAGGTACCGCCAGGGCAATCCTGTGGCCTCGGCCACCTGTTTCAAGCCCAGTGGCTGGGACTCCGTCCCCTGGCACGCCAGTTGTGCCATCAACTGGATGCCGTACCGACCGCGAGTATTGAGCCGCATGGTAGATCTCCTGAAGGGGTGCATCCGGGGAACACCTAATTCCTACTCTCTATGTCGGAATCCGTCAAGCGGACCTGCGGCCAGAAGTGCCGCAATTGCGCCCGAATCGGCCCTGTATTCCGACTTGTACAGTCACAGAAGCCGTCTTGACGCTGCCGCGTACGGTTCGTACGCTGGCCCCGATCGGGCCACACTGCGGCACGGCGTCCAACGCCGTGTCCGGTGATTGCCCGGCCCGTTGCTGCGTACGGCGCGCAGGCGCCTGTCGTCCCCACGCAGCCCCGCCCCCACCCGGACGCCCCCGCAGCAAAAGGGGCCAGGCCCCTTTTGCATATGACCTAAAACGCTGGCAAGGCCGGGAGGTGCGCGCGTGCACGACGCAACGAACCACTGTCGATACGCGGAAGACGTCCATCCCGCGTTTCCGGCCGACATCATGGCCAGGCCCGGCGGCGAAGCGCTGCGCGACTGTATCCAGTGCGGCACCTGCAGCGGCGCCTGCCCGATGTCGGTCTACATGGACCTGACGCCGAGGCGGATCATCGCCCTCACCCGGGCCGGGCTCGAACGCGACGTGCTCCAGTCCGGCACACCCTGGCTCTGCGCCTCCTGTTACGAATGCCAGGTCCGCTGCCCGCGCGGGATCAAAGTCACCGACATCATGTACGCCCTCAAGCGGCGGGCGATCGAAAAGGGCCAGTACCCGAAGCGGTTCCCGATTCCCGTGCTCGCGCGCGCGTTCCACAACATGGTGGCGACACGCGGGCGCAACTCCGAATCGTGGCTCGTCGTCGAGATGATGCTGAAGACCAACCCGCTGGGCCTGCTGAGAATGGCTCCGCTCGGCCTGAAGCTGATCGCCACCGGGCGCATGGTCTTCACGCGGGAGAAGATCGAGCACGTCAAACAGCTCAAGAAGGTACTCGACGCGGTGGAGGAATCCTGACATGGCCGCCTACGCCTACTACCCGGGCTGTTCGCTCAAAGGGCTCGGCAAGCCGTACGACGAGTCGCTGCAGGCGGTCTTCGGCCACCTCGGGCTGCAGTTGACCGAGATCCCCGACTGGAACTGCTGCGGCGCCACCTCCTACATGTCCGTCAACGAGAATCAGGCGGTGGCGCTGGCGGCCCGCAACCTGGCCATCGCCGAGCAGATGCAGCAGGAAATCGTCGCCCCCTGTTCCGCCTGCTACCTGGTGCTGAGCAAGGCGGTGCACGTGATGGCCGACTACCCGGACGTGGCCCGGAAGGTGCAAGCCGGCCTGCACGAAGCGGGGCTCACCTACACGGGCAAGGTCTCGGTGCGCCACCCCCTCGACATCCTGATGAACGACGTGGGACCGGCGGCCATCCAGGCCCGCATCGTGGCGCCGCTGACCGGCTACAAGGTGGCGCCGTACTACGGGTGTCAGATGATCCGGCCCTACGGAGCGTTCGACGACCCGCTGCGCCCGGTGCTGCTCGACCGCCTGATGACACTGCTCGGGGCCGAGGCCATCGACTATCCGGTGAAAGCACGCTGCTGCGGCGGGTCACTGATGGGCACGATGGAAGACGTCGGACTGCGCCTGAACTACCTGCTCATCAAAGAAGCCGTGACCCGCGGGGCGAACATGATGGCCACCGCGTGTCCGCTGTGCCAGTACAACCTCGAGGCGTACCAGGGCAAGATGCGCAAGGCCTTCCACGATACCTGCACCCTGCCCATCGTCTATTTCACCCAGCTCATGGGTCTGGCGTTCGGACTGCAGCCCAAGGCCCTCGGGCTGCAGCGCAACTTCGTCACCGCCGCACCGCTGCCGGTGACGGCCTGATCGGGAGCGCGTCATGCCAGTCAACGACACCTGCCGCATCGGCGTCTACATCTGCCACTGCGGGCTGAACATCGCGAGCAAGGTGGATGTCACGGCCCTCGAACGGTACGCCGCCACCCTGCCTCATGTCGTCCTTGCCAAGACCTACAAGTTCATGTGCTCGGATCCCGGGCAGCAGCTGATCAAGGGCGACCTGAGGAAGTTCGGCATCACGCACCTCGTCGTCGCTTCGTGTTCGCCCCTGATGCACGAACCGACGTTCCGCGAGGTGCTCCAGGACGAAGGCGTGAACCCGTACCTCTACCAGATGGTGAACATCCGGGAACAGGTCTCGTGGGTCACGAAGGACCTGGACAAAGCCACCGAGAAAGCCCGCCGGCTGATCACGGCGGCGGTCCGCCGCGTGGCCCTGCACGACGCGCTCGAACGGTCAACCGTCCCGGTCAACCCGAACGTGCTCATCGTCGGGGCCGGCATCGCAGGCATCTCGGCGGCGCTGACGCTGGCCGCGGCCGGCAAGCAGGTGTACCTGGTGGAGCGCGAACCCAGCGTCGGCGGGCACATGGCCCACTTCGACAAGACGTTCCCGACGCTCGACTGCGCGGCGTGCATCCTGACGCCGAAGATGACGCAGGTGGGCAAACACAAGAACATCCACCTGATGGCCTACAGCGAAGTGGAGGAGGTCAGCGGGTTCGTCGGCAACTTCACCGTGAAGGTCCGCCGCAAAGCCAGCTACGTGGACACGGACAAGTGCACGGGCTGCGGCACGTGCTGGGAACACTGCCCGGGCCGCCGGATCCCCGAGACGCGGGTCATCCGCAAAGGCAAGCTGGTCATCGGCCGGACGAAAGTGCCGGCGTGAACCGTCGCACCATGGAACCGGACGTGACTGCCATGACCGCCGCGACCGAGCCCGCCGCCGTCGGCGCCGCCACCCGCGAGGGGCCTCCGCTCCTCACCCTGGGCGGCGTGCAGGCCGCGCTCGATGCCCGCGTGGTCTGGTGTCCGGATCTGACGACGCCGGTCGCGGGCGTGGTCGCGGCCGATCTGATGAGCGACGTCCTCACGGGCAGCCGGCCGAACCAGGTGCTGCTGACCAGCCTGGTCACGCCCCTGACCGTCCGTACGGCGGCCATTGTCGACTTCGTCGCCGTCGTGTTCGTCCGCGGCAAAGAACCGCATCCGGACATCGTCGCGCTGGCCGAGGACGAACGGATCAGCCTGTTCATCACGGCCCGGTCCACCTTCGAAGCCTCCGGCGTCCTGTACGCGCTGGTCACGCCCCCACGAGCCGGATGGGCGCCGCGCGCGCGGCTCCGCAACACATCGTTCGTGCGGACCTACAGCCTCGGGGACGGCGGGTTTGCGAACGCCGGACGGGTGTCGACGACCATCCGCGACACGCTGAAACGGATTGGCGTGCCTCCGGACGTCACCCGCCGTGTCGCCATCGCGGCGTACGAAGCCGAGATGAACGTGACGATGTATGCCCATGACGGGGTGGTGACGTTGCGGGTCGAGCGCGAAGCGGTGGAGCTCGAGGTGCACGACGAAGGGCCCGGGATCCCGGACACGGACCTGGCCCTGCAGGAGGGGTACTCGACCGCCACGCCCGAGATGCGGGAGATGGGGTTTGGCGCGGGCATGGGTCTGCCGAACATGAAACGGGTCAGCGACGACTTCGAGATTGACTCGGCCGTGCGGCGGGGCACGTGCCTCCGCATGCGTTTCCGACTGGAGGCCCCCCATGCCTGATCCGTCACCGGTGCTGGTCACCGTGGCCGATCTCGCGGCCCTGCTGGACGGGCGTCTGCTTGGCGCCCTGGATCGCGGCACGGCAGCGGTTCACGGGGGGTACGCGTCGGATCTCCTGTCGGACGTGATGGCCCACGCCCGCGAGGGCGATGCCTGGGTAACGCTGCAGAAACACGTGAATACCGTCGCCGTGGCGCACCTGAAGGGCATCACGGCGATTGTGATCGTGAACGGGCGCGAGCCCGAACCGGACATGCTGGCGCGCGCGGCCGAATTCGGGGTGGCGGTCATCCTGACACCCCGGTCGGCCTTTGATGCCGCCGGCCTCCTGTACCAACTCGGCCTTCGCGGGAGCGGGACACCCTGAACGTGTTCACTCTGGACATGCACGTACACACGTGCCTTTCACCGTGCGGGGCGCTCGATATGCACCCGGCCGCCGTGGCCCGGGCCGCGAGCGGGTGCGTGGACGGCGTCGTGGTGTGCGACCACAACGCGGCGGACAACGTCGCGGCCGTGGCCAGGGCCGCGCACGCGGCGGGCCTCGTCGCGGTGCCGGGCATGGAGATTACGAGCGAAGAAGAGGTTCATGTGGTAGCGCTGCTGCCCGACGCGGCGGCGGCAGGCGTGCTCCACGCGCGCGTGGCGGCAGCGCTACCCGGATCGGGCGGCCATCCGGCGTTCGGCGAGCAGGTCATCGCCGACGAACACGCCGTGGTGACGGGCTTCAATCCGTCCGCACTGGCGGGCGCCACCACCTGGAGCCTGGAGCGGACGGTGGACGAGATTCATCGCGCGGGCGGCTTCGCCGTCGCCGCCCACGCCGATCGGGAGCGGTTCGGGATCATCGGCCAGCTCGGGTTTGTCCCGCCGGGGCTGGCGCTGGACGCCGTCGAAGTCTCGCCGCGCACCGGATACGACGAAGGCCGGCGGCGGTTCGGCCTGCCGCTCGGGCTGCCAGTCCTGACCGGGTCGGACGCGCACACACCCTCGGCCATCGGGCAGGCCGTCACGTTCATGCGGCTCGACCACGTCTCCGGTTCGGAAATCGGCCTGGCTCTGCACGCCGAGCAGGGCCGCCTGGTGCTGGGAGGAGGGCGCCCCATGGAGGACCTGGCCATGCACGTCCTCGATGTCGCGATGAACGGCATCGAAGCCGGGGCCCGCTGGATTGCGGTGGACATCACAGAAGACGCCGGCAGCGACCGGCTGACGATCCGGGTCTTCGACAACGGGCGCGGCATGGATGACGACGTGCGGCGCCGCGCGACCGACCCGTTCTTCACGACGCGCACGACGCGGCGGGTCGGGCTGGGGCTGCCGTTGCTCCGGCAGGCTGCCGAAGCGGCCGACGGCGCGCTCGAGGTGCGCTCGAACCCGGGCGAAGGCAGCGAGGTGATCGCGACGTTCCGGCACAGCCACGTGGACCGCGCCCCGCTGGGCGACGTCGAGACCATGGTCATGGTGCTGAGCGCCGCGCGCCCGGATGTCGACGTGGAGTTTACGCACCGCGTGGGTCCGCATGCCTACACGGTGGCGACGGCTGATGTTCGCGCGGCGCTCGACGGCGGAACGGTGACCAGCCCGGACGGGCTGGCGCTCGTTCGCGCTGCGGTGCGGGCGGGCGAAGCACGCCTGGCGGGCGGAATCGTCCCGCCACTGGACGTGCCGGGGGTGACCGCGCCCGAACTTCGGAGGACACGCACATGATCGATGTTGCCCGGGTCGAACAGATCGTTGACCGTCACGGCCGCACGCGCGAGCATCTGATCGCCATGCTGCTGGCGTGTCAGGAGGAATTCCTCCATCTGCCGCGGGAAGTCGTCGAAACCGTGGCTCACCGTGTCGGCGCGCCCGTCGCACAGGTGCTGAGCATCGCGACATTTTTCCGCGCCTTCAGCCTGAAGCCCGTGGGCCGCCACCGGATTCACGTGTGCATGGGCACCGCCTGCCACGTGCAGGGGGCGCCACGGCTGCTCGAGGCGATCGGGCGGGAGCTGGGGCTGCAGCGGGGCGAGACCACGCCGGACATGAACTTCAGCCTCGACACCGTCAACTGTCTCGGGTGCTGCGGCCTGGCGCCGGTGGTCACCGTCAACACCGACGTCCACGGCAAGCTCACACAGGCCGTGGTTCCGCGCATGCTGCGGAAGTACGTGAAGGACTACAAACCCAAAGCGCACTAGGGAACAGCCATGCCCAGACTCACCATCGACGATCTGAAGAAACTGCGCGCGGACACCGCGCCGGGGCTCGCCCTGCGCGCCGGGACGGCCCGGGCCCGTGTGACGGTCCACATGGGCACGTGCGGCATCGCCGCCGGCGCGCGCGAGGTCATGGCGGCCCTGCTCCGGGAGATCGAGGCCCAGGGCGTCACGGACGTGCTGGTCGCCACGTCGGGCTGCGCCGGGCTGTGCAGCCGTGAGCCGATGGCCACGGTCGAGCGGCGGTCGGAGAGTCCCGTCAAGTACGTGAATCTCACGCCGGAGAAGATGGCGGCCATCGTCCGGCAACATGTGATCGGCGGCGTCGTCGTCGCCGAAGCCGCACTTGGCGCCGGCTGCGAAACCACTGCCTGAGGAGGCTGACTGCCATGGCGTTCCGCTCTCACGTTCTGGTGTGCGCGGGCACGGGCTGTGTGTCGTGCGGCTCGTTTCCGCTGGGCACGGCCATCGAATCCGAGATCGCCCGGCAGGGCCTGGGCGCCGAGGTGCAGGTCATCCGCACCGGCTGCCAGGGTTTCTGCGCGGAAGGCCCGGTGCTGATCGTCCAGCCGGACAACGTCTTCTACTGCGATCTCAAGGAGAAAGACGTCCCGCTGCTCGTCGAGGAACACCTGCTGAAAGGCCGGCCCGTCCCGCGCCTGATGTACTCGCCGGCGGCGACGAAGGCGCCGATCCCGACCTTGAGCCAGATCCCGTTCTTCGCGAAGCAGCGGCTCGTCGTGCTGCGCAACCGCGGGCTGATCGATCCCGAGCGAATCGAAGACTACATTGCGCGGAACGGCTACGCGGCGCTGGCGAAAGCCCTGTCGGAGCTGTCGCCCGAGCAGATCATCCAGGAGATCAAACGATCGGGCCTCCGGGGCCGTGGGGGCGGCGGTTTCCCGGCCGGCATCAAGTGGGCCACGGCCCGCCAGGCAGCCATCCACCGGGCGGTGCAGCCCGTCGTGGTCTGCAACGCCGACGAAGGCGACCCGGGTGCGTTCATGGATCGCAGCATCATCGAAAGCGACCCGCATGCCGTGATCGAGGGTATGGCGATCGGCGCGCGCGCGATGGGCGCGACGCTGGGTATCGTCTACATCCGCCACGAGTACCCGATTGCCCGCGAGCGCCTCAACAAGGCGCTGGACCAGGCCCGCGAGTACGGGCTGCTCGGCAAGGGCATTCTGGGCACGAAGTTCGATTTCGACATCGAGGTGGTCCAGGGCGCCGGCGCGTTCGTCTGCGGCGAGTCCACGGCGCTGATGGCGTCTCTGGAAGGCAAGGTGGGCGAACCGCGGGCGAAGT
Source organism: uncultured Vicinamibacterales bacterium (assembly GCA_964372095.1). GTDB lineage: Bacteria > Acidobacteriota > Vicinamibacteria > Vicinamibacterales > JAKQTR01 > CAYJPV01. The sequence continues at coordinate 145,814 of CAYJPV010000005.1, forward strand.
ACATCCACACGGTGGAGTACGGCTACAAGAACCTGCCGACCAACCTCAACAACGTCGAGACGTGGGCGAACGTGCCGCTCATCATCGACCGCGGCGCGGCCTGGTTCTCCTCCATGGGGACTGGCGAGGTCGGCGAGAACCCCTGGAACGGCAGCTCGGGCACCAAGGTGTTCTCGCTCGTCGGCAAGGTGAACAACACCGGCCTCATCGAGGTGCCGATGGGCATCTCGCTGCGCGAGATCATCTTCGAGATCGGCGGCGGCATCCCGAACGGCCGCGCGTTCAAGGCCGTCCAGACCGGCGGCCCGTCGGGCGGCTGCCTGCCCGAACCCATGCTCGACATGCCGGTGGATTTCGACAGCCTCACCGCCGCGGGTTCGATGATGGGCTCGGGCGGGATGATCGTGATGGACGACCAGACCTGTATGGTCGATGTCGCCCGCTATTTCATCGAGTTCCTCACGGAAGAATCGTGCGGCAAATGTACGCCGTGCCGCGAAGGGCTGCGCTGCTCGCTCGACGTCCTGACCCGCATCACCGAAGGCAAGGGGGACGCCGGCGATCTCGATCTGCTCGAGGAGATGGGCGGCGTGATGCAGGACACCTGCCTGTGCGCCCTCGGGACCTCGGCGCCCAACCCCGTGATCTCGACGCTGCGGTACTTCCGCGACGAATACGTCGCCCACATCCGCGACCACCGGTGCCCGGCAGGCGTCTGCAAAGCGCTGATCAGCTACGCCATCGTCCAGGAGAAGTGCGACGGATGCCACGCGTGCGTCACCGCGTGCCCCAACGGGGCCATCACCGGGCAGGTGAAGTACCCCCATCTGCTGAACGCGGCGCTGTGCATCAAGTGCGGGGCCTGCCTCGACGCGTGCAAGCGCGACGCCGTGGTGCGGACCTGACGTCCGGTTCTGAGTGCTGGAGGCCGAGATGAAACTCGTGACAGTCACGATTGACGGCATCAAGACCGAGACCGAGGACCGGACACCGCTGATCCAGGTGGCCCAGAAGGTCGGGGTCAAGATTCCCACCCTGTGCCACAACCCGCTCCTCGAGCCGTACGGCGTCTGCCGGATCTGCACGGTCGAAGTGCACAACCGCGGCCGGGTCCGCATGGTGACGGCCTGCAACTACCCCGTCACCGACGGCATCGAAGTCTTCACGCAGACGGCCCGCGTGCGCCGCAACCGCACGATGATTCTGGAGTGGCTGATCGCCCGGTGCGGCAACGTCCCGCTGCTCAACGCGCTGGCCGCGGAGTACGGGGTCACCCAACCGCGTTTCGGGCGCGGCGACGACAACTGCATTCTCTGCGGCCTGTGCGTCCGGGTCTGCTCCGACGTCGTCGGCGCCAACGTGCTGGGTTTCTTCAATCGCGGCACGAGCCGGTACGTGGACACGCCCTACGGCGAGACGTCCGACCAGTGCATCGCGTGCGGCGCGTGCGCCCAGGTGTGCCCGACGGGCTGCATCACCATGGATGACGAGGCGGCCCTCATCCGCGAGGAGCTGCCGCTCGGTCCGATGACCGCCATCTACATCCCGACCATGCAGGCCGTGCCCCACCAGCCGGTCATCGACCACGACGCGTGTATCCACTTCAAGACCGACGGGTGCCGGGTGTGCGCCACCGTCTGCGAAGCCAAAGCGATCGACCACGGGCAGCAGGACCGGCACGAAGAACTGAAGGTCGGGTCCATCATCGTGTCCACGGGTTTCCAGCCCGTGAATGCGAAGAAGGTGCCGCAGTACGGCTACGGCCAGTATCCGAATGTCTTCACGGCCCTGCAGGTCGAGCACATGGTCAACGCCTCGGGCCCGAACAACGGCCAGGTCCTGCTGAAAGACGGCAGGAAGCCCGACGCGGTCGGCATCATCCATTGCGTCGGGTCGCGCGACAAGAACACCCACGAGTACTGCTCGCGCGTGTGCTGCATGTATTCCCTGAAACTCGCGCACCTCGTCCACGAACGCAGCGGCGCGCAGGTCTACAACTTCTACATCGACATGCGCAGCGCCGGAAAAGGCTACGAAGAGTTCTACAACCACCTGCTCGAAGAAGGCTGCCAGTTCATCCGGGGCCGCGTGGCCGAAGTGTCGGACTGGGCCGTCACGCCACAGGAACAGGGCAAGCTGGTCATTCGCGTGGAAGACACGCTGGCCGGCATGGTGCGCCGCATCCCGGTGGACATGGTCGTGCTGTCGACCGGGCTCGAGGCCCGTGACGACGCCAGCGAGGTCCGGCGGATGTTCAACATGTCCTGCTCGAGCGAAGGCTGGTTCCTCGAGCGCCACCCCAAGCTCGCGCCGGTGTCGACGTTCACCGACGGCGTGTTCATCGCCGGGTGCGCGCAGGGGCCGAAGGACATCCCCGATACCGTGGCCCAGGCGGGCGCAGCCGCGGCCGAAACCCTGGCGCTCATCGACAAAGGCGTGGTCGAACTCGAGGCGTACACCGCGTGGATCGACGAAGAGCGGTGTTCCGGCTGCCAGGTGTGCGTCTCGCTCTGCCCCTTCAACGCCATCGAATTCAACAAGGACAAGAAGGTGTCGCAGCTCAACCAGGCGTTGTGCAAGGGCTGCGGCACCTGCGTCGCGGCCTGCCCGTCGCACGCCGCGCAGCAGCATCACTTCACCGACGCTCAGATCATGGCCGAGATCGAAGGGGTGCTCGTCTAGAGGCCAGAGGCTAGAGGCTAGAGGCTAGGGGAGCGAAGATCCATGGCTACCGCCGTTCACGAACCACGCATCGTCGCGTTCTTCTGTAACTGGTGCACGTACACGGCCTCGGACCTGGCCGGCACTGCCCGGCTGGCGTACGAGCCGAATGCGCCGGTCATCCGCGTGATGTGCTCGGGCCGGGTCGACCCGCAGTTCGTCCTGAAAGCCCTCGAGGAAGGCGCCGACGGCGTGCTGATCGGGGGCTGCCATCCGGGCGATTGCCACTACCAGGAAGGCAACTACAAGGCGTTGCGCCGGTTCCGGCTGCTGAAACGCGTCCTCGCCCAGTTCGGCGTGGATGACGAACGGGTCCGGCTCGAGTGGATCTCGGCCAGCGAAGGCGATCGTGTGCAGCACGTCATCAACGAGATGACAGACCAGTTGCGCAAGCTGGGTCCCTGGCACCCCGCAAGGAGCTGACAATGGCAGACAAACCCAAGGTCGCCTTCTACTGGTGCGCGTCCTGCGGCGGGTGCGAAGAAGCGGTCGTCGACCTCGAGGAGCAGATCCTCAAGGTCGTCGACGCCGTCGACATCGTGCTCTGGCCCGTGGCGATGGACTTCAAGCGCAAGGACATCGAGGCGATGCCCGACAAGTCTATCGCCGTGGCGTTCATCAACGGCGCCATCCGCATGTCGGAGCAGGAGGAGTGGGTCCACATGCTGCGCAAGAAAGCGCAGATGGTGGTCGCCTTCGGCGCCTGCGCCCACATGGGCGGCATCCCCGGGCTGGCCAACTTCACCAACCGGCAGCAGGTGTTCGACACCGTCTACGCCGACGTGCCGTCGCAGGACAACCCGACGCACACGGTGCCTGGCGAACACAGCCAGGTGAACGGCCACGTGCTGGACCTGCCCCGCTTCTGGGACACGGTCAAGTCGCTCGACCAGGTGATCGACGTCGACTATTACCTGCCGGGCTGCGCCCCGCCGCCGGCCCTGATCTGGGGCGCCATCGAGGCCATCCTCACGGGCCACCTGCCGCCCAAAGGCGCCGTGTTGTCGCCCAACAAGGCGTGCTGCGACGACTGCCCCCGCAAGGACAGCAAACCCGACACGATCGAGCTGACGGCGATCAAGCGCCCGGCCACGCACCTCGCCGACCCGGAACTCTGCTTCCTCGCCCAGGGCTTCGTGTGCATGGGACCGGCCACACGGTCCGGCTGCGGCAACGCCTGCATCCAGGCCAACATGCCGTGCCGTGGATGTATGGGGCCGATGGACGACGTGTTCGATCAGGGCGCCAAGTTCCTGTCGGCCTTCGCCTCGATACTCGCGCCAAAGACCGAAGCCGACATCGACAAGCTGCTTGACCAGATTCCCGATCCGGCAGGCACGTTCTACCGGTTCTCGATGCCGAAGTCCCTGCTGCACCGGCGGAACATGGGAGCGAGCGTATGAGGCAGCGCATCACCATCGACCCCATCACGCGACTCGAAGGCCACGGCAAGATCGAGATCTTCCTGGACGACGCCGGCGAGGTCACCAACGCCTACATGCAGATCCCGGAGTTGCGCGGGTTCGAGCGGTTCTGCCTCGGGCGCGCCGCCGAGGAGATGCCGCGAATCACCCAGCGGATCTGCGGCGTGTGCCCGTCGGCGCACCACATCGCCTCGGCGCGGGCCCTCGACGCGCTCTACCACGTGGACCCGCCGCCGGCCGCGCACAAGATCCGCGAACTTTTCTACAACCTGTTCATGTTCGAGGATCACACCCTCCACTTCTACTTCCTGGGCGCCCCCGACTTCATCGTCGGGCCGGCGGCGCCGGCCGCGCAGCGCAACATCGTCGGTGTCATCGGCAAGGTGGGGCTCGAAATTGGCGGCAGGGTGATCGAAGCCCGCAAACTCGCCCGCGGCTTCATGACCGAGATGGCCGGCAAGGTCGTACACCCCGTCTTCGGCCTGCCCGGCGGCGTGAGCCAGCCCCTGAAAGCCGAGATGGTCGAGCGCCTGAAGGCGGTGGCGCAGCACCTCGTCGACTTCGCGCAGTTCTCGCTCCAGGCGTTCCGGGACATCGTGCTGGGCAACCAGGGCTACGTGGACACCATTCTGGCCGACTACTTCGCCCACCGGACGAACTACATGGGCATGGTCGACGCCAACGGCAGGAACACGTATTACCGTGGCCAGTTGCGCGTCATCGACCCGACCGGGAAACGCCTCGCGCAGTTCGACGGGAAAGACTACCTGCAGCACATCGCCGAGCACGTCGAGCCGTGGTCCTACATCAAGTTCCCGTTCCTCAAACAGCCGGGCTGGAAAGGTTTCGTGGACGGCGCGGACAGCGGGCTGTACCGGGTGGCGCCACTCGCCCGCCTGAACGTCGCCGACGGGATGGCCACGCCGCTCGCGCAGGCGCACTACGAACAGTTCTACAGCACGCTGGGCGGCAAACCCGTCCACAGCACCCTGGCCACGCACTGGGCCCGCCTGATCGAGGCGCTGCAGGCCACCGAGGTCATCCAGACGCTGGCCCACGATCCCGAAATCCTCAGTCCCGTCGTACGGACGCTGCCCGACTCGCCTCCGACGGAAGGCATCGGAGTCGTCGAAGCGCCGCGCGGCACACTGATTCACCACTACGCCACGGACCCGAACGGCATCCTGACGATGGTCAACCTGATCGTGGCGACGGTGCACAACGCCGCGCCGATCCAGATGTCCATCGACAAAGCGGCCAAAGGCGTCATCCACGGGGGCAAGGTGGACGACGGACTGCTGAACATGGTGGAAATGGCGTTCCGGGCGTACGACCCGTGCTTCGGGTGCGCGACGCACTCGTTGCCCGGCGAGATGCCGCTCAAGGCCACGCTGCGAGGGCCCGATGGCCGGGTGCTGCGGGTGGTCGAGCGGGGCTCGGGGATCGGGGATCGGGGATCGGGGGTAGACAGTAGACAGTAGTAAGTAGGGGGCATGGGACATGGGGCATGGGGACATCCCCTGCCTTTCCCCAATCCCCAACCCCCAATCCCCAACCCCCAGGTGAGCGATGACTCTTGTACTGTGTCTCGGCAACGACGTGCTGCGTGACGATGGCGTGGGCTGGCGGGTGGCGGCGGAACTCGATCGCCCCGGGACGCTGCCCGCCGGCGTGGACGTCCGGCGCAGCGCCGTCGCCGGGTTCTATCTGCTCGATGAACTGACCGGCTACGACGCGGCGGTGGTGGTGGACGCCGTCAAGACCGGACAGCACCCTCCGGGAACGGTGTTATCGTTCGCCTTCGAGGACTTGCGCTCGGAACGCGGCCCGTCGCCCCATGCGGTCGGGCTGCCGACGGTGATACGCATGGGACGTCAGAGCGGTGTCCCCCTCCCGTCGCGTGTGCACATCGTGGCCGTTGAGGTAGCAGACATGGAGACGGTGGCCGAAGGTCTGACGCCGCGGGTCGCCGCGGCGGTGCCCGCCGCCGTCGATGCGGTTTGGGCCGCTCTGCGAGGCCTGCAGCCTGCCGGAATGCAGGTGTGAGGACACGGCAACCCTCGGTGATGGACGAGATGGCTGAGCCTTCCGCGCCCGAACCCCTCCTGTCGCACGCCCTGGACTGGCGCGCGCGCCTTCACGATCTCGTCCGCGGGCGCAGCATCCAGGGCCGGCTGGTTCGCAACTTCTCCCTCGCGATTCTGGTGACCGCCTTCGTCACGACGATCGTGGGCGTGGGCATGATCCGGAACCGCGTGTTTGCCCAGGCCCAGGCCCAGGTCAACTCCGACCTGGAAGCCGCCAAGGAGATCTATCAGGCGTCACTCGACCGCCTCGAAGACGCCCTGCGCATTCACGCGACGCGCATGGTGATCTACGGCGCCCTGCAGCGCGGCGACACGACGGGCCTGGCCGAGGAGATGGGCCGGATCCAGCAGGCGGAGAACCTGGACGTCCTCACGCTGGCTGACGCGACGGGGCGCGTGCTGTACCGGGCAGGCAACCCCGGGCAGTACGGCGACACCGTTTCCAGCGGGGGCGTCGTGCAGCGCGCCTTGCGCGACAAGGCGCCGACCGTCGCCACCGAGGTCGTCTCGCCCGCGGCCCTTGCCACGGAAGCGCCGGCGGCCGTCAGGCAGGCTGAGATGGTCCTGGCGCCCACGCCCCGCGCCCGCGCACGGCGGGACATCCGGATGGCCGGCGGCATGATGCTGAAGGGCGCCGCGCCGGTGTTCACGCCCGCCGGCCGGCATCTCGGCGTGCTCTACGGCGGCGTGCTCCTGAACCGCAACTACACGATCGTCGACAAGATCCGCCAGACGGTGTTCAAGGAGGAGGCCTACAAGGGCAGGCCGGTCGGCACGGCCACGATCTTCCAGAACGATGTCCGGATCTCGACCAACGTACGGAACGGCGACGGGACGCGGGCTGTCGCGACGCAGGCCTCGGCGGAGGTGGCCGACGCCGTCCTCGATCGGGGCGACACGTGGCGCGACCGGGCGTTCGTCGTGAACGACTGGTACTTGTCGGCCTACGCCCCCATCCACGACCTCGAGGGCCAGACCATCGGCATGCTCTACGTCGGCGTGCTCGAGCGGCCGTACATGGACAGCCTGTTCCGATCGCTCCTGGTCTTCCTGGGCATCGCGGCAGGCGGCGTGGCCCTGGTGCACCTGATGGCGTTCCGCGTCGCCCGCCGCATCTCGGTCCCGATCCACGACATGGCGGCCGCCGCCCAGCGTGTCGCCGGCGGCGATTTTTCGGCCAAGGTCGCCGTCGCCTCGACGGACGAACTCGGCTACCTCGCCCAGCGATTCAATACGATGACCGTGGAGCTGGAGCGCGCCCACCAGATCATGCAGGAGGACGCCGCGGAGCTCGAGCGCAAGGTCGAGGCCCGCACCGCCGAACTGCGGGCGATGCAGGCGCACCTCGTGCAGTCCGAGAAGATGGCGGCCATCGGCAAGCTGTCGGCGGGCGTCGCCCACGAGATCAACAATCCCCTCACCGGCATCCTCACCAACAGCAGCCTGATGCTCGAAGACCTGCCCGACGAACACCCCTGGCGCGAAGACGTCCAGACGATCGTCAACGAGACGCTGCGTTGCCGGAAGATCGTGAAAGGCCTGCTCGACTTCGCCCGGCAGACCAAGCCGCAGCGCACGCAGCTGGAGATGAACCAGATCGTGGAAGACGTGCTGGCCCTGGTCCGCAACCAGACCGTCTTCAAAGCCATCACGATCGAGTACGACTTCGACGCGCAGCTGCCGGCGATTCACGCCGATGCAGACCAGATGCGCCAGGTGGTCCTCAACATCGTCCTCAACGCGGCGGAAGCCATGGCGCAGGGAGGGTTGTTGCGCCTGTCGTCCCGGACCGCGGCCGAGGGGGGGGCCATCGAGCTGCGGTTCGCGGACAACGGTCCGGGGATTCCCGATCACGTGAAGGCAAAGATCTTCGAGCCCTTCTTCACCACGAAGCGGACCGGCACCGGCCTGGGGCTGTCGATTGCCTACGGCATCATCGAGCGGCACCACGGCCAGCTGCGCGTCGAGTCCACGCCCGGCGGCGGCACCACCTTCGTCATCGTCCTTCCCATCGGCTGGGAGGAACCCGATGAGTAGGACCGGTGCGGAATCCGCGTCCAGGGCCGATGCCCCACGCGTGCTGGTGGTGGACGACGAAGTGTCCGTCTGCCGGAGCTGCGAGAAGATCCTGACCCGCGAGGGGTACCAGGTGGTCACCGTCAACACCGGCGGTGAGGCCCTGGAACGGCTCCACCGTGAGCCGTTCGACCTGGTGTTCACGGATCTCAAGATGGCGGCGATGGGCGGGATGGAACTGCTCGAATCCCTGCGGTCGGGATTCCCGGACATCGTCCCGGTGGTGATCACGGGCTACGCCACGATTTCGTCGGTGGTCGAGACGATGAAGGTCGGCGCCTTCGACTACCTGCCGAAGCCGTTCACCCCGGACGAGATGGCCGCCGTCGCGCGCAAGGCCTGGGACCGGCGGCAACTGCTGCTCCGAAGCCGGGGGACTCCGACCGCCGGAGATGCGGGTGACCCTGCCATGTTCGCCGGCATCGTGGGCGCCAGCCCGCGGATGCAGGAGGTCTACCGGCTCATTCGCAAAGTCGCGGCCACCTCGAGCACCGTCCTCATCGTGGGCGAAACCGGCACGGGCAAAGAGCTCGTGGCCCGGGCGATCCACACCATGAGCCCGCGCCGGCACGAGCGGTTCTTCGGCGTTGACTGCGGGTCACTGTCGGTCAACCTGCTCGAGAGCGAGTTGTTCGGCCACGTGCGGGGATCGTTCACGGGTGCCGTCACCGACAAACGAGGCATCTTCGAATCCGCGAGCCGCGGCACCGTCTTTCTCGACGAGATCTGCAACGTGGATGTCGAGGTGCAGGGCAAACTCCTGCGCTTCATCCAGGAGCGCGAGTTCCTGCCGGTCGGCAGCACGGAACCGCGGCGCGTGGACGTCCGCCTCGTGTTTGCCACCAACCGCGATCTCGAGAAGATGGTGCGCGAAGGCACGTTCCGCGAAGACCTGTACTACCGGTTGTACGTGTTTCCGATCTATCTGCCCCCCTTGCGGGAGCGGCGCGAGGATATTCCCCTGCTGGCCTGCCACCTGCTGGCCCGGGCACGGGAACGTACCGGCAAGGACGTGGGCCGTTTTTCGGAAGACGCCCTCCGGCTGCTCGGCGCGTTCGCCTGGCCGGGCAATGTCCGGCAGCTGGATGCCACCATCGAGCGCGCCGTCATCGCGTGCGATGGAGACGTGATCGAGCCGCGCCACCTGCCGCGCACGATCACGCACGCCACGACGCCCGCGGACGTGCCCGTCCCGCAGACGAACCGCGAGTTCCTGAGCCTGAAGAAACGAATCCGCGAACAGGCCGTGTCGGACCTGGAGCGGGAGTTCGTGCTCGACGCCCTCCAGCGCAACGACTGGAACGTGACGCATGCCGCAGCCGAAGTGGGCATCCAGCGGCCGAACTTCCAGATGCTGATGCGGCGCCACGGCATCAGGACGGCCCACTCGACAGACGGCCTCAACTCCTCCGCGGCGGACCCGGACGAACCCCGATCCGTGCGCCGGCCCCGCCGGCCGCAGCCGCTCACACTCGAATAGCCTGCTTCCTGCTTCTTGCATCCTGTGGTGATCGGCACTGCATACAAACGAAGCGCGGATGCGTACGCGGCGTATGCGGCCCCCCCCATGGGCACCGGGCCGCCGGTTTCGGCCCGAAGGTGGTGCGCGGAGCTCGTCTGCTGTCGCCAACCTGTTGAATCCACGGCGTCCCGGCGCGTCGAGTCTGGCGGGGACAGGGCCAGCCGCGTACGGCGTGTATGCACGACCGACGTCGTGGTGCCTCACACCCAACGTGCAGGAATACGCGTAACACATTGAACAGAAAGTGTTTATCGCGCTAGTGCCCGGCGCAAGACCCTTGCGTGCGGTGCTGGACCCGTCCTTGCAGAGGACCAAGTGCCGGTCAATGGATTACTCCCGGCGAGGACAACATGAACACCCTGATCAGAACGAAGCGGATGTTGGTGGTTGACGACGAACGGGCGGTCTGCGCCAGCGTCGAGAAGATTCTCACGCGGCAGGGCCACACGATCGAGAAAGCGCAGAGCGTGCCGGAGGCGGTCGCGTTGCTGGAGCGCGCCCCGGCGTTCGATCTCATCATTGCCGACCTGATGATGCCGCACGCCGGCGGTCTCGACCTGCTGCGCACGGTCAACGAACGCCGCATGGGCATTCCCCTGCTGATCATGACCGGCTACGCGTCGATCGGGTCGGCGATTGAAGCCACCAGGCTGGGGTCCGCCGGCTACGTGCCCAAGCCGTTCACGCCTGATGAACTGCAGGTGGCCATTGAGAAGGCGATGACGGTGAGCGGTTCCCTCGCGGCGGCGACGCCCGCCGCGCCGGTTTCGCGACCCGCGCCGCCACTGGCACAGACCGACGCGAAGGCCAAGGACCCGATCGATGTGGACATGCCGTTCGACCGCGCCGAAGTGATCGCAGCCACATCTCCCGACTACGTGCAGCACCTGACCCGATCGGACATGCCCGTGGTCGATTTCTGCAATTTGGGCCAGCGCGCCTGCAAACGTTACAAGACCAAGGGCGTCTGCAAGCAACCCGAATGTCCGCTGGTGGTCGCCGAGCGCAGGAAGATGGCCGCGAGGGCGACGGGCCCGCAGATGGCCGACATGATCGACGTCGACATGCCCTTCAGCATGGCGGAAGTGTCGGCAGCGACGTCCGAAGCCTACGCCCATGCCCTGGGCCGCGGTGACATGCCCGTGACTGGTCGCTGGGATCCCAAGCGGGCGTCCGGCCGCAAGGTGCTGGTCGTCGATGACGAAGCCGTCGTCGTCAACAGCATCCGGCGGACGTTGACCCGACGCGGCTACGCCGTGGAAGAGGCGTTCTCGGCCAACGAGGCGCTGAACCGCATCCTGAACGACATGTACGACCTTGTGCTGCTCGACATGAAGATGCCGGATGCCAACGGTCTCGAACTGCTGCCCACCATCAGGAAACACCGGCCGGGGTTACCGGTGGTCATCGTCACCGGGTACGCGTCGATCGACACGGCGGTGGAGGCGATCCAGCGTGGCGCCAGGGACTACATGGCGAAGCCATTCACGCCGGACGAACTGTACGCCACGGCCAGCAGGGCGATCAGGGCTCACTAGAGGCTAGAGGCTAGAGGCTGGGGGCTAGGGGCAGGGAAATGTCCTTGTCCCTTGCCCCTTGCCCCTTGCCCCTTGCCCCTTGTCCCTTTTGTCCCCCAATCCCCAATCCCCAACCCCCAATCCCCTGCTTCCTGCTCCCCCCGCGTATAATCGTCTGCGTCCTCACTCCCGGAGTCACCATGTCCCATTCGCGCCGAACGTTTCTGCACCGAACCACTTTCGCCGCCGGGGCCTGCCTGGTCCCTGCAGGCCCCGTGCTGGGTGCGGGCCGGCAGACGGCAGCGGCGCGGCCGAAGCTGACACTGCGATTCCGCCCGTATACGCTGCAGCTGAAGCACGTCTTCACCGTCGCCGTCAGCTCGCGCACGACGACGCCCGTGGTGCTGACGGAGGTGGAATACGACGGGGTGGTGGGCTACGGCGAGGCGTCGATGCCGCCGTACCTCGGCGAGTCGCACGAAACGGCGTTGGCGTTCCTGGCGAAGGTGGACCTGGGCCGGTTCAGCAATCCGTTCGAATTGGAGACGATCCTGACGGCGGTTGACGCGGTCGCGCCCGGCAACCCGGCCGCGAAAGCGGCCGTCGACATCGCCCTGCACGACCTCGTCGGCAAGCTGCTGAAACAGCCCTGGTACAACATCTGGGGTTACGATCCCGCCAAGGCTCCGCTCACCACCTTCACGATTGGCATCGATACGCCCGAGGTGGTCAAGGCCAAGACGAAAGAAGCGGCCGAGTTCAAGATCCTGAAGATCAAGCTGGGGCGGGACACGGACAAGGCCATGGTGGACGCGATCCGCACGGTGACGAACGTGCCGCTCACCGGCGACGCCAACCAGGGCTGGACCGATCGCCAGGTGGCGCTCGACATGCTGCACTGGCTCAAGGCACGCGGGTTTGAATACGTCGAGCAGCCCCTGCCCAAAGAACGGATCGACGACCTGGCCTGGCTCACGGAACGAAGCCCGCTCCCGATCATTGGGGACGAAGGGGTCCAGCGCCTGCCGGACGTCAAGAAGGCGCTGGGCGTCTATTCGGGCATCAACATCAAGCTCATGAAGTCCACCGGCATGCGCGAAGGCCGGAAGATGCTGGAGCTGGCGCGCGCGCTCGGCATGAAGGTGATGCTGGGCTGCATGACGGAAACATCGTGCGGCATCTCGGCCGCCTCGCACCTGTCGCCGATGGTGGACTGGGCCGATCTCGACGGCGCCCTGCTGATCGGCAACGACATCTTCGACGGCACGACGGTCGTCAACGGCAAGGTGACGCTGTCGCCCCGGCCCGGCATCGGTGCGGTGAAGATCGCGGGTTGAGGCGGGTCCGGGAACACCGCGTGTTCCTGACCTCGGCGCACTGGGACGGGAGCATCGGGGAGGTGCCCATGCATGACGTGACCATTCTTCGCCGGTTCAGTTACCGTCACGAAGCCGAGGTCGTGCGCAGCGTCCTCGAAGCCAGCGGCATCGTGGCCTTCGTCACATCGGATGACTGCGGTTCGGTCGACCCGGCGCTCGGCATGGTGCGCGGCGCGTGCGTGACCGTTGCCGCGGTCGATGCCGAGCGGGCCGAAGACGTCCTGGCGACGGAATTCGCTCCGGACGGCACGGACGACGACCGGGAGCCAGGTCCGTCGGTGTCCTGACGCGGATCGCGCCCTCGATCAACCGCTGAACGTCACACCTGCGGGCGGGGCCGCCGCGGGCGCGCGATCCCGGTGTTCGCACGTCGTGAGAGCTGCTCGAGCCGGAACCGCACGAGTTTTTCAATCAGTTTCAGGGGCATCGGCGCGTCCAGCGGAAACTGGACTGTTCCCTTGGCGGTGTGAAACCCCGCCAGATCGGCCCTCAGCGCCTCAATCGCCGCCGGGCCGGGGTAGACGCCGATGTGCGTCTTGAACGCCGCGAGGTGGATCAGATTGCCGCCCAGCCTGAAGGTCGGGATCTGGTAGCTGATCGTCTCCTGGGCGTCGGGAACGACCCTCCTCACGGTTCGCCTGATCGATTGCAGGCGTCGCTGCACGGCCGCCGGGAAGGCAGCGATGTACTCGTCGATATTCGCGGCAACTCGAGTCGGAGGTTTCATCACCGAAACGCCTGGAGCCAGCCCTGGCTGCGGGCGAGCGTGAAGACCAGGCCGGCCGCAAACAGCCAGCCGAAGATGGTCTTGTTGTGCCTGGCCAGCCATTCCGGCAGGTAGATGTCGAAGTTGTCGCGCCGATCGTCCGTATAGCGGGCCGCGACATCGGTGAGCGGACACCGCCACCGGTTGACGAGTATCACGACGACCTCGAGGCAGACGACCGCGATCGCCACGAACGCGGCAGTGACGTTGCCGCGCCAGGCCAGCACGGGAATGGCAAAGATGCAGCCGGCAAAGAAGGCCCACACGATTGTGTGCACGACCTTTACCAGCCGGAGGCGAGTGAGTGCGTTCAGCATAGCGACCCCGCCCCGATAGCATGCCTCGCCTCGCGCGCTGCCGGCAAGTGCTCGCGAAACGGAGGGTCCTGTTTCGACGCGGAATCTGCCACGCTGCAGCGCGGCCTGCGCGTGCGCTGAGCCCTGTTCAATACCGGACAGACGACTGGCCAACCGAGGCGCTACCGTGCTAGGCAATGGCGGCGTGCGCTGGCCAGCCGTCGAGAGTCCGGTGCACTAGGGCCCTCGCCCGGGCATCATGGTTCGTCGGATCGAGGAGACGCCGCAATGAAGCAGCACGCATCACGGTCCTTGTGGCTGGGCAGCCTCACCCTGTGTTTCTTCTGGGTTGTCGCATGCGCCACCAACCCCGTCACCGGCAGGCAGCAACTGGCCTTGATCAGCGAGGCGCAAGAGATCGAGATGGGCCGCCAGGCGGACAAGGAAGTCGTCGCGTCGATCGGCCTGTATCCCGACGAGTCGATGCAGCGCTACGTCCAGGCCCTGGGTGCCCGGATTGCCGCCACCACCGAGCGGCCGGCCCTGCCCTGGACGTTCCGCGTGGTCGATGATGCGGCGGTGAACGCGTTCGCCATCCCCGGCGGTTTCATTTACGTGACGCGCGGCATCATGGCCCACCTGAACTCGGAGGCTGAGCTCGCCGCCATCCTGGGCCACGAAATCGGGCACGTCACGGCGCGCCATTCGGTCAGCCAGATGAGCCATCAGCAGCTGGCCCAGGTGGGATTCGCCGCCGGCATGATTCTGTCACCCAAGTTCGCGCAGTTTGGCAACCTGGCCCAGATGGCCATGGGCCTGATGTTCATGAAGTTCAGCCGCTCCGATGAATCACAATCGGACGCGCTGGGCATGAAGTACATGATGGCCAGCGGCTACGACCCTCGAACACTCGTGGATGTCTTCGGGATGCTCGACGCCCTGAGCCAGCAGTCGAGTGCCGGCCGGCTGCCGCAGTGGATGTCGACCCACCCGGATCCCGAAAACCGGCAGGTCTGGGCCAGGCAGGCCGTCGCGGGCCTGCGGACGGACCTCTCGACGCTGGCCGTGAACCGCCCGGAGTACCTGCGGCGCCTGGACGGCATGATGTTCGGCGAGAACCCGCGCGAGGGGTTCTTCCAGGACGCGTCGTTCCACCACCCCGACATGGCGTTCCGGATGGACTTCCCGCAGGGCTGGAAGCGCAGTAACGAGAAGCAGTCCGTCGGCGCGATCAGCCCGAACGAAGATGCCATCGTGGTGCTGCAGCTGGCGCCGGCCCCCACCGGGCAACAGGCGGCCCAGACGTTCTTCTCCCAGCAGGGTGTCGAGTCGGGTGAGTCGTCGCGCCGGCAGATTGGCGGGTTTCCCGCCGTGGTGTCCACCTTCCGGGTTCAGACCGAGCAAGGCTACCTGCGTGGGCTCGTAGCCTGGATCGAGTATCGGGAGCGCGTGTTCCAGATTCTCGGGTATACCCCTGAAGCGCGCTGGAACCAGTACAGCGACGTCTTTGGCGCCTCAATCGCCAGCTTCGGGCGGGAGGCCGACCCGGCCGTGCTGAACGTGCAGCCGCGCCGGTTGACGATCGTCAATCTCAACCGGGCGGCGACGTTGGAAACACTGATGCGCGACTACCCATCCACCTCGAACGCCCAGACCGTCGGCCTGATCAACAACCTGCACGGCACGGAGAGGCTCCCGGCAGGCGACCAGTTCAAACGCGTCATCGGAGGGCGGGTGCGGTAGGTCTTCGATCGCCACCCGGCAGTCGCCCGACAGTCGCAGGTCCGGCTGAAGCCGGACCCCACGTCGATCTGTCGATCGTCTGCAGGTTGACACGTGTGCACGTCGACACGCGCGGGAGAGCCGTTAGCGGGGTTGCCAGTCGAAGGCGAGCAGGAGCGTGCGCTGCGTGGCCGAGACGTTGTCGTCCGACAACAGGTAAAACCGGATGCGGCCATCGGGCCGCGGCACGGCCGCGAGCCCTTCGAAGTTGTCGACCGTCATCGGCCGTGCCATCTCCATCCGGCCGATCACGCGATTGGACTCGAACACCTGCAGCGTGATGCGGTTGCCACGGGCCCGGTCGAAGGCCCGCAGCAGGACGGCCGTCCGCGCCATGGGCAGGCGGGTGATAGCGACCAGGCCGAACTCGTCAGGTTTGTCGATGGTCGGTCCCGCGGTGCACACCGGCACCGACAGCCGGCACGTCCACGTCTCGCCGGTCTCTTCTGCCCCGACCACGTACGCGTCGGCTCCGGCGCCGGGGTCGGCGCCCAGCGCCTCCATGCCGCCGTTTGACGGAAAAGCGGCTGTGGGTGAAGGCACGGGACGGGGCGGCGCGCCCGACGCGGGATACAGCCAGACCCGGTGACGCCGCTCGAAACTCACCAGGTAGTCGCCGTTGGCCAGCGCGGCGAGTCCCTCCGCGTCGGCGTCGGCCTTGCTCGACAGGGGCTTCCCGTCTTCGCCGGCCAGCAGCGCGACACGGGCGTCGGCGATACCCACCAACCGGTTCGCGCGGTCGTGCACGAGCCGGGCCCGGAGCAGGACCCCTTCGTCCCCGACCGCCATCAACCGGTCGGTCCCGGTGATGACGACGTCCGACAGGCCGTGCAACAGGTCCGTCTGAGCGGACGCCAACGCCAGGCCGCCGGCATAGGCGAAGTCGCCGACGGCCGACCTCGACGGGTCCGCCGGATCGAGCAGCACGGGCGCGACATCGATCGTGATCGGCGAGCCCGGCACGGGAACGCCAGGGCTCGTTCGCGGAGCCGCCGGGGCGCAGGCCATGGCGCCAACCACCGCGGCGGTCATCAGCCAGGCCTTCAGGGGCGGCTGCCCGCGTCGAATGCCGGATGTCCACGGGCGCATCACGTCAGCTGGGCTTCGTACCGCCAATACGCGGCCAGAGCGAGTCGCCTTTGAGCGTGGTGCGATCGCCGGCGCCGTTCCAGACGGCGTCGGCCAACCGGTGTTCGGCCGCGGGTTTCGGCGCGCCAACGCGGCGCAGGATCTCCGCCGCGGAACCCGGCATCACCGGCAGCAGCAGGATAGCGACAATCCTCAGCGCCTCGGCCACTTCGTACAGGATCTGCGCCACCACGGCGGTGTTCGCCGGATCCTTGGCGAGTTTCCAGGGCTCGGTCTCGGTGATGTACAGGTTCGTGGCATCGACCAGGCCGTACGCCGCGTCCACGCCACCCTGCAGCGCGAACCGCTCCATGGCCTGCGTGTAGGTGGCCACGGCCTGCTCTGCCGCCAACGCCAGACGCCCGGGCGCCCCCGCCGGCTGCACGAGCCGCCCCCCGCAGTACTTGTCAGCCATCGTCGCGATGCGGCTCACGAGGTTGCCGAGGTTGTTGGCGAGATCCGCGTTGTAACGATCTTCGAACCGCTCCCACGAGAAGTCGCCGTCCTGCCCGTACGCGAACTCGCGGACGAGGTACTGGCGCAGCGGATCGGGCCCGAACTTCTCGGCAGCTTCGAGCGGGTCGACAATCGTGCCGAGCGACT
Source organism: uncultured Vicinamibacterales bacterium (assembly GCA_964372095.1). GTDB lineage: Bacteria > Acidobacteriota > Vicinamibacteria > Vicinamibacterales > JAKQTR01 > CAYJPV01. Next base: position 163,115 of record CAYJPV010000005.1, read on the forward strand.
TGCTCATCTTCTCGCCCTTGAAGTACACGAACCCGTGGCCGAACACCCGCTGCGGCAGCGGCAGCCCGGCGCTCATAAGCATGGCGGGCCAGATCACGCAATGGAACCGCGTGATGTCCTTCCCGATGACGTGCAGGCTGGCCGGCCACCAGCGGTCGAACAGCGCCGTATCCGCGCTGCCGAACCCGAGGGCCGAGATGTAATTGATCAGCGCGTCGAACCAGACGTAGACCACGCTCTGCGGATCGAACGGCAGGGGAATGCCCCACGCCTGTCCGGCCCGGCTGATCGAGATGTCGTCGAGGCCTCCCTGGATGACGTTGACGATCTCGTTGCGCCGCACGTCGGGCTCGAGGAATCCGGGATACACCTCGTAATGGCGCAGCAGGGGCTCCTGGTACTTCGAAAGGCGGAAGAAGTGGTTCTTTTCGCGAATCCACTCGGGTTTCTTCTTGTGGTTGGGGCACAGCCCCTCCACGAGATCCTTCTCCTGCTTGAACGCCTCGCACGATTCGCAGTACCAGCCCTCGTAATGCCCCTCGTAGATGTCGCCGGCCGCCTGGATCCGCGTCACCAGTTCCGTGACCGACACGCGGTGACGCTCTTCAGTGGTCCGGATGAAGTCATCGAACGATACGTCCAGGCGTTTCCAGACCTCGCGGAACTCCTGCTCCATCCGGTCGCAGTATGCCTTCGGGTCGAGTCCCTGCTCCTTCGCGCGGCGGAAGACGTTCAGCGAGTGTTCGTCGTTGCCCATCAGGAACCAGGTGGGCACGCCGGACAGGCGCTTGTAACGCGCGATGACGTCCGCGGTGATCTTCTCGTAGGCCGTCCCCAGATGCGGCCGGCTGTTGACGTAGTCGATGGCGGTGGTCAGGTAGAAAGACATGGGACCGTGGAGTCAGGGGCAAGGGACATGGGACAAGGGACAAGGGGCATGGGGCATGGGGCCTGGGACGAGGGACAAGGGGCAAGGGGCAAGGCGATTGGGGACATCCCCTGCCTTTCCCAACCCCCCCCCCCCCCCCCCCCCCCCAAAAAAAAAAAACCCCCCCCCCCCCCCCCCCCCCCCCCCCCCCGGGGGGGCCCCCC
>CAYJPV010000005.1:164216-268891 GCA_964372095.1 uncultured Vicinamibacterales bacterium
GCGATTGGGGACATCCCCTGCCTTTCCCCAACCCCCAATCCCCAACCCCCAATCCCTAGTTCCTGCCCCACTGACACGACGCGCCCGGCCCGCCCGGGTTGCAGCACGACCCGCACGGCGGGCCGGCTGGCGCGGGGGCACTGCCGGAACCCATGCTGACGGCGTAGGTCGAGAACAACTTCTCCAGCTGCGTTCCCCCGCAGGCCGGACAGACCGGGCTCTGCCCTTCCCGCGTCAGGAACTCGAATTTCCGGCCACAATCACTGCAGGTGTACTCGTAGAGCGGCATGGATGCAGTATACCGCACGCACCAGCGCCAGCCCCTCCGGAGCTACCGCTTCTCGGGCGCGGCGCCCTGCGCAGGCAACGTGAACACGATGGTCCGCCGCTCCTTCTGCCGCTCGACCTCCAGGGACACGGGCATCCCGGCGGCCAGCAGCGGCCAGGTCCTCACGATCTCGTCCATTTCTGTCGTGCCACCCTCGGCGCCGACGTGGCGGACACGGTCCCCCACGAGCAAGCCGCCCTGGGCAGCCGGACTGCCCGGGACCACCTCGAGGATCTCGAGTCCGTCGCCCACCAGGCCGAGCCTCTTGGTCCTGACCTTATGACGGAATCCGACGTCCGGACCTCCAGGGCGCATCATGTCGATGCGCGCGAGGATCCACGCACACGCACGCTGGCCGAACGCACGGCCGGCACGCTCGAAGGCCATGCGGTTCTGGTAAGACTCCGGATCCTGTCGGCCGGACCCGACGGTGTAGGTGTACGACTCGGACACGTCCGCGTCGAACGATTCGCGATCGCCCGGCACGGCAATCGATCCCGACACTTCGTACCGGTACGTGACGGTCACCTTCTTTCCGTCCTTCGACTTCGACCGTGACGACTCCGACCGCCGCGCGCGGGTAACCGCGACGGCCACTTCCCCCTGGTCGCCGGTGACGCGCAGCCACGGCTTCTTCCTCAGGGTCGACTCCAGCTCATCCTCGGCCGGAGCCACATCGAGCGTGGCCAGCACCTTCAGAAACTCGAGGAACCCGCCCTGCCTGGTCGCCGTCTCCCCCACCTGCACCGTAATGGGCGACGGCCGCGGCGGCTCCTGGGCTGGCGACACCGCTCCCCACGTAACCAGATGTCCACACAACAGCCAGACTGCGACCATGTTGCCTCCCTACTTGCCCATGGCCAGGGTTTCGGCCGTCACGAACCGCGGCTCGATGTCCACCGGCACACCGACCAGCTTGTCCAGCACGTGTTTGACCTCGGGCCGCAGCACCGCCAGGGTCTCGATCATCGACTTGGCCTTCGCGTAGTCGCCTGCGGCCTCCAGTTGCATGATGTCGGCCGTCAACGCCGTCACGGCCCCCTTCACCTTGGCCGCGTTCACCGAGAACGTCCCGTCTGCCGCCACGACGAACGCCCCGTGGTCCAGCATGTAGTTGACCTGCATCGCCACGCCCCGGCCATGCGCTTCGTTGATGCCGAACCGGATCGACCGGAACGCCGACGCCAGGAACGTGGTGTACATCGTCTGTTCCATGGACTTCTCGATGACGCCCTTGTCTACGAGGTACTGCAGGGCCCAGAGGCCCGAGACGTCGGCCTTGGCTTCTTCGATCGCGCTGTAGGTCTCTTTCAGTTCGCGGCGCACCGTGGACGGCTTGCCGCCGACGGTGATGTCGTGGGGCCCGAGGCCGTGCATCAGCTCGTGCATGAGGATGTGCGTGAAGAACGCGTCGAAGGCCACGTGTTTCTGGTCAGCGGCCGACAGCGCCACGCGCGAGATGGGCAGCAGCGCTTTCTGGAACTTGGCCTCCTGCATGTTCTTCAGCATGACGCGCTTGGAGCCCTTCTCCTTGATCACGCGTTCATCGTTCGGCAGGTTGTAGGCCGCTGTCTGCACGCCGCGATTGCCGTCGCCGGCCGCCAGCACGACGTTGACCACCCGGATCGGCGCCAGGGCGCCCAGTTTCGGGTTGCGGAGCTTCGGGTCGATCGGCAGGTGGTTCTCGATGTCCTGCAGTTGCGCGCCGAACTTGTCCAGCTTGGCCGACTCGGCGGCATCGCGGATGGTGATGAAGGCCTCGAAGGCGGCCTTGTAGTTGAACCACTCGTCTTCGTACACCTCGTACGGTCCGATGGTCGGTTCGATCACCGAGTCGAGTTCCATCCACGCCACGTCGCTCGCGTAGTAGTCATTCGAGAGGAAGGCGTCGGCGCGCGTCGTCAGGTACTTCTGCAACGTGACGTCCTTGGTGAGGGCCGCCGCCTCGCGCAACAACTCGGCCGCACGCGCCAGTTCGGGCTGGTACTCGACGCTGTAGGGCACGCTGCGGAACTGTCCGTCCGGGCCCCGGCGAATCGTGGTGTAGAAACCCTGGGCCACGGCTTTCTGGGCGTCCGGCAACTTCGCCATCCAGGCCTCCACGTCGGCCTTGGTGGCCCCGGCCGGGTAGAAGTGCGCCCCCTCGGGCTTGGGCGGCACTCCCGGCAGGAACGGCGCGTTGTGGTCGAGGCGGGACCACGGCCCCTTGTTGAGCAGGTACGCATGCAGCCGCGTACGTCCGAGCGGCGTCCTGTCGGCAAGCAGACCGAACAGCAGCGCTTCGTTGCCGCCCCAGACCTGGCGCAGGAACAGGGCGTCCATGATGCGGCCCGCCTGCACGAGCTTCGACAACGCTTCACGTTCGTGGGCCGGCAGAGCTGACACGTCAGCGCCGATATCCACCTGCGCGAACCGCTCGTTCATCGCCTGTAACCGCGCGGCATCCGGAATGCCTTGCTCGACTGCTCCGCTCACGACCATACCTCCCAGGACGAGGACCAACGCCGAACACAGAAGCCCCTTGTATGCCATGATGAACCTCACAGAACGTGAACGCGGGGACCGGCGGGCCAGCCCGCCTCCCCCATTTGTACACCGCCGGAGGTTCCGATGCACCGCCGAACCGTTGTCCGAATGTGGCTGGCCGTCCTGGCGCTGGCCGCTTGCCTGGCCCAGGCTGGCGGGCTCGTCGTCTACGCCCAGGCCCCGGCGTCCGGGCGCCTGCCCCTCGACACCATCACGCTGCCGCCGGGTTTCTCGATCTCCGTGTACGCGGACAACGTGCCGAACGCCAGGTCGCTGGCCCTCGGCCCGAAGGGCACGCTCTTCGTCTCCACCCGGGCGGCGGGCAACGTCTACGCCGTGCGCGACACCAACAACGACGGCCGCGCCGACGAGGTGGTGACGCTCGCCACGGGCCTGAATATGCCCAATGGCGTGGCCGTGCGGGACGGCGCGCTGTACGTGGCTGAAATCAGCCGCGTGTGGCGGTACGACAACATCGAATCGTCGCTGAAGAACCCGCCGAAGCCCGTCTTGATTAACGAATCGTTCCCCACGGAGCGGCACCACGGCTGGAAGTTCATCGCCTTCGGACCGGACGGGTGGCTCTACGTGCCCGTGGGTGCGCCGTGCAACGTCTGCGAACGCGAAGACCCGCGTTTCGCGTCCATCATGCGGATGAAGCCGGACGGGTCAGGCGCCGAAGTGTTTGCCAGCGGCGTGCGCAATACCGTCGGGTTCGACTGGCACCCGACGACGAAGGAACTCTGGTTCACCGACAACGGCCGCGACATGATGGGCGACGACCTGCCGCCGGACGAACTGAACCGTGCCCCCTCGAAAGGCCTGCACTTCGGGTTCCCGTACTGCCACGCGGGGACGATCGCCGATCCGGAGCACGGCAGCAAGAAACCGTGCAGCGCCTTCGTCCCTCCCGCGCGGGCGCTCGGGCCTCACGTAGCGGCGCTCGGCATGCGCTTCTACACCGGGTCGATGTTCCCCGCCGCGTACCGAAACCAGGTGTTCATCGCCGAACACGGCTCGTGGAATCGCAGCACGCCGCTCGGCTACCGCGTCATGCTGGCCAAGCTGTCGGGCACCACGGTGACAGGCTACGACGTTTTCGCCCAGGGCTGGCTGCGCGGCAGCCGCGCGTGGGGGCGGCCGGTCGACGTGCTGGTGATGCCGGACGGCTCGCTGCTCGTCTCGGACGACCTCGCCGGGGTGGTGTACCGGATCACCTACTCACGGTAGGGACATGGGGCAAGGGACAGGGGACATGGGTAGAAGCAAGAAGCAGGAAGCAAGAAGCAGGAAGCAGAGGAAGACAGTAGGAAGTAGGAAGTAGACAGTAGGGGGCCGGTCGCCGATAGCCGATAGCCGAAAGTCGATAGCCGATAGCCGAAAGTATGCCAACCACGTTGCTGCTCCCCACGCCCGGACTGCTGCTGTGCATGCTGATGTGGCCGTCTGCGACGCTGCAGGCCCAGCCGCCGTCACCGCACCCGTGGATCACCCGGCACGCTCCGGCGGAAACGGTTGAGACAAGAATCCCGCCGCCTGCCGGCTACGCCCGCGCTGGCGTAGCCGACGGCAGCTTCGCCCAGTGGCTGCGCCGCCTGCCGGTCAAACCGGGCCGTCCCGCCGTGTTGCTGTTCGACGGGCGATCGAAAGCCAATCAGGACGCTCACGACGCGGTGCTCGACCTGGACGTCGGACCCAAAGACCTGCAGCAGTGCGCCGACGCGATCATGCGCCTGCGTGCGGAGTGGCTGTACGCGCGGGGACGTCAGGACGAAGTCAGCTTCACGCTCACCAACGGGTCCGAGGCCGCGTTTGCGCGCTGGGCGCAGGGGTATCGCCCGGTCACGGCGCCGCGCAACACGCTCCGGTGGGTTCAGTCCGCAGGCGCGGACCGTTCCTACGCCAGTTTCCGCTCGTACCTGGAGCAGGTGTTCATCTACGCCGGCTCCGCGTCGCTGAGCCAGGAACTGATGGCGGTGGCTGATGCCGCGGACATCCGCGGGGGTGACGTCTTCATCCGTGGTGGCTACCCGGGCCATGCCGTCATCGTGCTCGATACCGCCGAAGACGCGGCCGGCCGTCGCGTCTTCCTGCTGGCGCAGAGCTTTATGCCCGCCCAGGACATCCACGTTCTCAGGAACCCGAACGACACCGTCTTGGGCCCGTGGTACTCGGCCGCATACGGCGACCGGCTGAACACGCCCGAGTGGGTCTTCGCCAGAAACGAACTGCGCCGGTTCCGATAGCCGATGGCCGATAACCGATAGCCGAAGGAGCACCCCGTGAGATCGACCTTGATCGCATTGTGTGTGCTGTTGAGCGTAGGCGCGGCCAGCGCCCAGACCTTCCAGCCCACCTGGGAGTCCGTCGACGCACGGCCAACGCCGGGGTGGTTCAGCGACGCCAAGTTCGGCATCTTCATCCACTGGGGCGTGTACTCCGTGCCGGCGTACGCGCCGGTCATTCCCGGCAAACTGGCATACGCCGAGTGGTACTGGAACGCCATGACCGGCGGCCAGCGCCCGAACGCCAGCCCGATTCAGTCGGGCACCTGGGAGTACCACCAGAAGATGTACGGCGCGGACTTCCCCTATCAGGGCTTCGCGCCGCAGTTCCGCGCGGAGTTGTTCGATCCCGACCACTGGGCCGATGTCTTCGCACGCTCGGGCGCGAAGTACGTGGTCCTCACGTCGAAGCACCACGACGGGTTCGCCCTGTGGCCCAGCCGCGATGCGTCCGCCACGTGGGGCCGGCCCTGGAACGCTGCCGCGATCGGTCCGAAGCGCGACCTGCTGGGCGACCTCTCCGATGCGGTCCGGCGGAAGGGGTTGCGCATGGGCTACTACTACTCGCTGTACGAGTGGTACAACCCGCTGTGGCTCTCGGACAAGCCGCGGTACATCAACGAGCACATGATCCCGCAGTTCAAGGACCTGGTCACGCGCTACACGCCGTCGATCATCTTCAGCGATGGCGAGTGGGACCTCCCCTCCAGCGACTGGCGCAGCGCCGAACTGCTCGCGTGGCTGTTCAACGAGTCCGCTGTCAAGGATGAGGTCGTGATCAATGACCGCTGGGGCAAGGACTCGCGCCACAAACACGGCGGCTACTGGACGACGGAGTACACCGCCGGCATGAGCGGCCTGGATCACCCGTGGGAAGAGAGCCGGGGCATGGGCTTCAGCTACGGGTACAACCGTGCGGAGCGCCTCGAACACTATCGCTCGGCCAGGGATCTCGTGACGATGATGGTGGACCTGGTGAGCAGGGGCGGAAACCTGCTGCTCGACATCGGGCCCGATGCCGACGGCACCATCCCCGTCGTCATGGAAGAGCGGCTGATCCAGATCGGCGACTGGCTGAAGGTCAACAGCGACGCCATTTACGGCACGCGCCCGTGGACGACCACGCGGCAGTGGAGTGCGGGCGAGGTCCCGGCGGTCGACTACAACAAGGAATACGCCACGGCGTACGACGTCACGACACTCGTCGCCGCGCCGCCTCCGGGCAAAGCCGCCATCGAGGCGTTCTTCACGACGAAGGGCCAGGCCGTCTACGCCATCCTGCCGCGGTGGCCCGGCCGGACGTTTACGATTCGCGGCACTGGGAGCGTCAGGGTGGTCTCGCTGCTTGGCTCCGACGAACCACTGGTCTTCACCCGGGCCGGCACCGACGTCACCATCCAGATGCCGGAGCTGCCGGAGGCGTTGCGGACGCAACCGGCCTGGGCGCTGAAGATCATCCGCTGACCCGCCGAAGGCCGTTGGCCGAAAGCCGATAGCCGACCGCCGTTGGCTGATAGCCTGTGAGATCTACTTCGTACTCGTCCGGCCAACACGTTCGGCCCGCGACAGAGGTCGTGAAGGGCGCCGACCACAAGCCCTGTTCGCGAGCATGTTCACTCTTCAGGATCGACCAGCGCCAGGATTCTGGCCGTCACTTCGTGCATAACGGAAACAGGAACGGATCCAAGACGTGTCGCATGCCGTGCCCGCCAGTCCAGGCTCTTGATCTGATCGCACAAGATCACACCTTTCGTTTCGAGGCCCGGAGGGAGTCCAACCTCGAACGGATAGCCTTTGACGCGAGAAGTAATCGGACAGACCAGGGCAAGCCCGACCTTCCGGTTGTACGACCGTGGCGATACCACCAGCGCCGGACGATGCCCGGCCTGCTCGCTCCCAGTCTGGGGATTGAACTCCAACCACACGACGTCGCCACGGTCGGGAACGGCCGCCACGCCCATTACCAGGCCTCCCGACCGACCGGCATGCCGGTATCGATCTCGTCGTGGCGGTTCTTGGGCGTGACCTGCTGGACCAATTCGTCCAGTCGGTACTTCACACGCCTCTTCGGACTGACGACGAGATCGCCGCCGCGGACCGACAAGTCGACCTCAACGCCTGCGCTCACCCCGGCCTCTTCCGCGAACGCCCGCGGTATCCTCAGTCCCAGGCTGTTGCCCCACTTCTGGATCTTCGTCTGCACGGCGTCCTCCACGGATATACATTGAGTATACGCTTCACTGCCGCACGTCGTCCAGTGCGTGGTCGGTTCTCGTCTCGCTAACACTGCAATGACCTGCGACACCGAGACAAGATGACCGGCGGCCCCACCTCAGCCATGCACGGGCTCTCCACTGGGCCGCCGGTCCTTCGTTCCGGGAACCCTCCGGTTCGTCAGGTTCATTGCATTGTTATCCGGCGGTACGACCGCTCCCGTCGACTGCACGCGGTCGGCCCACGAGCCACTCGATGAAGTCATGAGGGGCGGGCTCGACACCGTGACGACGCAGCAGCTTCATGAGTTGCGCCCGGTGGCCATGCGAGTGCATGCAGACTTGCGTGAACGCCTCGACGACACTGCACCCACCACCTGGAATCAGCGGGTGGTCGATCTGGCGGAGGCAGTCCGATTCAGCGGCGGCCGCCAGCCAAGCGACTTCATCGTCTTGCACGACGCGAAACGCAGCGCAGAGGTGCTCGGGAGCGCACCCCACCGTGACTTCGTGGCCGACGTCGAACGGAACTCCGCGGATGGCGGCAGACCAGAACCGATTCGACACCAGGATGTGATTGCACAGGGCCCGAATCTCCGGGTCAGCCGTTGCAGCGTCGCTGGCCAGAACCTCCTTCACCATGACTTCGGTTGCGTCCCCGTTGTGGGCCACGAGGTTCTTGAGGAGCGTCAGCATGTCCTCTCCATGGAGTCAGGGAACATGAGTCGGGCGACAGAGCGCCCCTGTACGTCCGGACAACGCCCGGTCGTTCGTCTGCCGAACGACCGGCTTCAGCCGCGGCCCATGATGCGCCTGCGGGGCCGTCGGCTGCAAGCGATGTTAGACGCCGTCATCCAATGGCGGTATCATGCCCCCATGACGGTCCAACTCACCGCCGTGTTTCGCCCGGTTCCCGGCGGATACGTGGCCTACGTCGAGGAACTGCCCGGCGCCAACACCCAGGGAGCAACCCTTGATGAAGCCCGGGCGAACCTTGAAGAGGCCGTGGCCCTCGTCCTTGAGGCGAATCGCACACTCGCCCAAGAGGACGCGGCCGGCATCGACGTCATTCGCGAACCCCTGCAACTCACCGCGTGAAACGCATCGATCTGATTCGTCACCTCGAATCGCAGGGATGCCGCCTGCTGCGTGAGGGCGCCAACCACTCTGTTTACGTGAATCCCGCTACCCGGAAGGTTTCGACCATTCCGCGACATCGAGAGATCGACGAGTACCTGGCGCGGAAGATCGGTCGTGATCTTCAGGTCGAAGTCCCAGGCGTCTTCCGTCAGCAATGAGCCGCGGCACACGCCCGCGTCAGGTGCGCGCCGTCGGCTCCATCGCGATGTTAGGGTGCTGTTCCTCGATGGCCGGCAACAGGTCAAGGAGTTCCAAGACCCCTTCCTGCCGCAAGAGCGTCATCCCCAGGCGCTGCGTGGACACCCCTTCGCGGATCCGATAGTCGAAGTGGGGGACGTCTTCTGTCACCTCCGCCTCGAAATGCCGGAACACGAGACGCGGGTCGCCCAGGAGGGCCGGCGCAATGTCACCGAGGTGCGACGCGACGAACACGATGGCAGCCGGGTGATTGGCCAAACGGCGAATCACGGCTAGCGTCGCCTCGGCGGCGTCATGAACGTTGGTGCCTCGAAATGGCTCGTCGATCACCGCGACGGCTGCGCCAAGACTGCGGAGAACTTCGGCCAGAGCACGTATTCGGCGCACTTCCGCGAGGTAGAAGCTCTCTCCGGCGTCGAGGTTGTCGTTGATGTTGATGCTCGAGAAGACAGTGGCAACGACCGGGAACTCCATTGAAGTAGCGGGCACACCACAGCCCGCATGAGCGAGCAGAACGGCGATCGAAACCGCCTTCAGAAAGGTCGACTTGCCAGCCATGTTTGGCCCAGTGACAAGACAAACCCGCACGGCCTCGTCCAGCTCCAGATCGTTGGCCACGGCGCGGGGGCCGAGGAACGGATGAACGAGACCGCTGACTCGGAGCGCCGATGACGGCTGCGGATAGTGCCATCCGTGCTCGACCGTAGCCGTGCCGAGGCTCCACAAAGCCTCGACGCTGCCGAGCAACCGCACCACCTCAGAAAGCACCGGTTTCCCGCGGCCACGTGCAGCCTGATCGAACGGGCGCAGGTCGGATTTCGAGGCAAGCGTCTGCACTTCGCGAGCAGCCGGATCGTCGAGTATTGCTGCAAGTCCCTCGCCCAATTGTCGGAGGGCGGAGACACCCGTCGCCGAAAGGCGCGATCGAAGTTCTGCCGCCGAGGTGAACAGCCGGGCCACGAGTGTCTGCCCATCGGCGACATCCTTCGCGTATTGCCGGTACCACCTCCTGAATCGGGCCGACGCCGGCATCGTATCGGGCAGCTGCCAGGTCGCGGCCAAGTACTTCCCGACGCTGTTCAAGCCAGCCCGATCGAGCAGGATTCGGTAGGCGTCCGTGCTGGCCAATGCCTGTTGCGCATGCTGGAGCGCCACGATCTGGTCAGCGGTGTGGGAGGATGCCAGGAGCCACTGTCGCAACGCGTGCGCGCCGGCTTGCGTTCGCGTACGGTCGACCATGCCCCACAGAGTCGTCCCGCGCCGACCCGGCGTCCCCACGATTTCAAGATCCTGAAGCGTGGCCGAGTCGAGAAACATGTGTCGATCCTCAGGAAGCAGCCTGACATCGAATAGGCAGACAGCGACCGTTCGTGGGTCCTGCGCGCAGACTCTCCAGCGCATCAGGTGCACCAATCGCCTGCTGTGGCCATTGTCTTGGGAAGGCCCGCGAGACGCAACGACTGTCGGGTGTTGGACCTTCGGATGTTGGGGTTACGCGGCGCCAGCGAGACCGGAAGCACGAAATGCCGCCGGCGGCATACGTCACGAATCGACGGGTTAGCTGGCCGGAGCCAATTGTCGGCGATGTGTGTTGCCCCAGACGTGGCCCGCGTTCCGGGTACGCTGACTGTGCGGCTCGAACCAGCCCTGAACCAGTCACTTGCAGTGACGCACTGGGTGTCGCACCAATCACCTGCTTCCGAGACGACTGCCCTCACGGGCCCGGCGAAGAGGTCTGTTTCAGTGACCGCCTGGGTCGAGCGCCAGATCATCGCCGAACTCTACGATAGGTCGGACGTCAATCGGGCGATCGCCCAATCCCGGTGCGCCTGCACAACTGGTTCGGCAGCAGTCGGTGCATCAGCGCGCAGCGAGGCGAGGACGGGGCCAGCTTGTGGACTTCTGCTATTCCCCAGCGCGACAGCAACGTTGCGCCGCAGTCCCGCCACGCCCCTGCGGCGCAGCGCCGTCCCGGCGATCGTCTGCTCGAGGTCGTTGTCGCTGGCCCGCCACAGATCCGCCAGCCGCGGGTGTTCGAGCGCCGGACGAGGCTGCCACGCCGGATCGACGCTGGCCGGGGCCGACGCGTTGTAGGGACAGACATCCTGGCAGATGTCGCAGCCGAACACATGTGAGCCCAGATCGGGCCGCTGCTCCTCGGGGATGTCCTTCTTGATCTCGATCGTCAGGTACGACAGGCACCGCCGCGCATCGACAACGTAGGGTTCGACGATGGCGCCGGTGGGACAGGCGTCGAGGCAGAGCCGGCACGTGCCGCATCGATCGAGGGCGGGCTCGTCGGCATCGAGTTCCAGGCTCGTCACGATCTCGCCCAGCACGAACCACGATCCGATCCCGGGATTGATGACGCACGTGTTCTTCCCAATCCACCCGAGGCCGGCTCTCGACGCAAACACCCGCTCCTGCACGGGGGCATCATCCACGCCCACGCGCGCGTCGAACGGCGCGGCGTGGTCCTCGCGCATCCAGGCCAGCAGGCGCTCGAGACGCAACGTCAGGTGATCGTGATAGTCGTCGCCCCAGGCATAACGGGCGATGACGGCCCGGTCTGGAGCGGCACGCTCGACGGACAGTGGCCGGTTGGTGTGGTAGACACACGCCACGGAAATGACCGACCGGGCCGACGGCAGCCAGTGGCGCACGTCCGCGCGTTTGCGCGCCGTCCGGTTGAGGTAGGTCATCCGGCCGGCGTACCCCTGCGCCAGCCAGCCGCCCAGCGCCTGCAACTCGGGAAAGGCCTCTGCGGGAGCGATCCCGCAGAGGTCGAACCCCAGCTCCGCCGCACGGCGTTTGATCGAGGCGGTCGTGACGGTGGACAAGACAGTAGACAGTAGTCAGTAGGAAGTAGACAGCACAACGTGCCTTCGGCGACCCCGGACCTCAAGGTCCGGGGCTACGTCCTCCAGCGCGCCCCTGCCTTTCCCCAACCCCCAACCCCCAATCCCCAACCCCTATCCCCTGAGCAGCCTTCGCAGCACGTACGGCAGAATGCCGCCGTGACGGAAGGCCACGACTTCTTCGGGCGTATCGATCCGCACCTGTGCCTCGAAGGCCTTCACGGTGCCGTCGTCCGCGGTGGCGCGCACGGTCAGCACGCCGCGCGGTGCCAGGGTGCCCTGCGCGCCGACGACCTCGAACGTCTCGCGGCCGGTCAGCCCCAGGCTGGCCACGTTGTCGCCGGCCTGGAACTGCAGCGGCAGCACGCCCATGTTGACGAGGTTGCTCCGGTGAATACGCTCGAAGCTCTCGGCCACGACGGCCTTCACGCCAAGCAGCGCCGTGCCCTTGGCGGCCCAGTCGCGCGACGACCCCGAGCCGTACTCCTTGCCGGCCAGGATGACGAGCGGCGTGCCCGCGGCCTTGTACTTCATCGCCGCGTCGTAGATCGGCATGACGTCGCCGCCAGGCTGGAACGCGGTGATGCCGCCTTCGGTCCCGGGCACCATCTGGTTCTTCAGGCGGATGTTCGCGAAGGTGCCGCGCATCATCACTTCATGGTTGCCGCGCCGCGCGCCGTACTGGTTGAAGTCTTTCGGCGCCACGCCGCGTTCCTGCAGGTACTTGCCGGCAGGACTGTCGGCCTTGATGTTCCCGGCCGGCGAAATGTGATCGGTGGTGATGCTGTCGCCCAGCACCGCCAGCACGCGGGCGCCGGCAATCGGCTGCGGTGCCGGCGGCTCGAGCGTGAGGCCGTCGAAGTACGGCGGGTTCTGGACGTACGTGGAGTTCGCGTCCCACGCGAACCGATCGCCGGTGGGCGGCACGACGGCCTGCCAGCGTTCGTCGCCCTCGAACACCTTGGCATAGACATCGCGGTACATCTCTGCCGTGATGGACGCCAGGATCGTCTCCTGAATCTCGCGTTCCGACGGCCAGATGTCTTTCAGGAACACCGGCTTGCCGTCCGACCCGGTGCCCAGCGCCTCCGTCGTCAGGTCCATCGTCATGGATCCGGCCAGCGCGTATGCCACGACGAGCGGCGGCGACGCGAGGTAATTGGCGCGGACCAGGGGCTGCACACGTCCTTCGAAGTTCCGGTTGCCGCTGAGCACCGACGCGACGATGAGGCCGCGGTCTTCGATCTGGGCAGCCACGTCTTCGGGCAGCGGGCCGCTGTTGCCGATGCACGTCGTACAGCCGTAGCCCACCAGGTTGAACCCGAGGGCATCCAGGTACGGGGCGAGTCCGGCTTTCGCCAGGTACTCCGTGACGACCTTGGACCCGGGCGCGAGGCTGGTCTTCACCCAGGGCTTGCGTGTCAGGCCGCGCTCGACAGCCTTCTTGGCCACCAGGCCCGCGGCAATCAGCACGCTCGGGTTCGACGTATTGGTGCAGCTCGTGATCGCCGCCACCACGACGGCCCCGTGATCGATGGTCGTCTCGGTTGCCACGGCCACGCCGCCCGATGCGGCCGCCGCCGGCTTCTTCCGCTCCGCCAGCATCTGCGGCAGCGCTGCCGCGAACTTCGTCTTGGCAGAGGCCAGCGGCACACGATCCTGTGGCCGCTTCGGACCGGCCAGGGACGGCTCGACCGTGGCCAGATCCAGTTCAATGACCTCGGCGTACGTCGCCTCGGGCGTCGTCGCATCGGCGAAGAGGCCCTGGGCCTTCGCGTAGGCCTCGACCAGCGCCACGGTCTGATCGTCACGGCCGCTCAGGCGCAGATAGTCAATCGTCATCGCATCGATCGGGAAGATTGCGATGGTGGCCCCGTATTCGGGGCACATGTTCGACAACGTGGCGCGGTCGGCCAGCGTCAGGTTGGCGAGACCGGGGCCGAAGAACTCGACGAACTTGCCCACGACGCCCTGTTTGCGCAGACGCTCGGTCACGGTCAGCACGAGATCGGTGGCCGTTGTGCCGGCGGGCAACGAGCCCTTCAGACGGAACCCCAGCACCGGCGGGATGAGCATCGAGATGGGCTGGCCCAGCATGGCCGCTTCGGCCTCGATGCCGCCGACGCCCCATCCCACAACGCCAAGGCCGTTGACCATGGTGGTGTGCGAGTCGGTGCCCACGACCGTGTCCGGATACGCCCACATGGCGCCGTCACGCTCGACGCTGAACACGACGCGGGCCAGGTATTCGAGGTTGACCTGATGCACAATGCCTGTCTCGGGCGGCACGACGCGGAAGTTCGAAAACGCGTTCTGACCCCACCGCAGGAACCGGTACCGTTCTTTGTTCCGCGCGTACTCGAGATCGGCGTTCAAGGTGAACGAATCGGGGGTCCCGAAGTGATCCACCTGCACCGAGTGATCGATCACCAGTTCCATCGGCTGCAGCGGGTTCACCTTGTTGGGGTCGCCGCCCAGGTTGGCCATGGCGTCGCGCATCGCCGCCAGATCCACGACCGCCGGCACGCCGGTGAAGTCCTGCAGCAGCACGCGGGCCGGAACGAAGGCAATCTCCTTCTCGCGGCCGGCGGCGGGATCCCAGGTCGCCAGTGCCTCGATGTCGGCCTTCTTGATGGAGGCACCGTCTTCGTGACGCAGCAGGTTTTCGAGGAGGATCTTCAGCGAGAACGGGAGGCGGGCAACTCCGGGAAACCCGGCGCGCTCGAGGGCGGGCAGGCTGCTCATCCTGACCCGCCGGCCATTGACCTCGAACTCAGTCGTTGTGTTGAAAGAATCCATGTGACCACGTCTCCTGATACAGATGATGTCGAGGCGGTTTCAAAACCCGTTCTCGCGGTCACTCACCGGCCGCCCACGCAGGTCTTGAAACCGGTCCTACCGTCCCCAGCCCGTGAACAACTCGAGCCGGGCCGATGGCACCGTCCGGTGCTCGCGCCCCCAGTTGAATCCCCCGCTCGACCGCGTCATCCGGACTTCCGCGCCCAGGCCCACCCGGGACAGGAACCGCGTCGGGCGATTAACGAGACGGTACCGGACACCGGCACCGGCTTGCAAGACGCTGCCCGTCTCGATGATGACGTTGCCGTCGTGCCAGTGGCGGAGCACCCCGCCGCTGACGGTCCCGTACGGGATCAGCCGTCCCTGCCACGCCCGCAGGCGGGTGATCAGGACGTCCACGCGACCTTCGATCAGCGCTTGTCCCAGCGGCTCACCCGCGAACGCCAGCGACGGCCCGCCCTCGGCATCGCCCGACACCTGCACCCGCACGTCGCCCCGGGCCAGTGCGCCGGATACGCCCACCAGCAGCCACGGCTTCACCCGGTACGCCAGGCGCAGATCGGCCCCGACGGGCGTTGCGTACGTGGCACTCACGGAGAACAGGTTGAACGCCGCGCCGCCGGTATTCGGCGTCAACGCCGCGTCACCACCGCCCAATTTCGCGGTCCCGCTCCAGGTCACTGCCGCCGCAACCTCGACGCGGCCGGCGGGGACATCCTGCGCCGCCGCCTGCGCGGCGCCTGCCAGGACACCCACCGACACGATCCACGCCGCCGCCAGCCTTCGGGCCCTCATCGCGCCGTCACCCTGATCTCGAACGGGCCCGCGTTGCCGCCCTTGGGCACCACGGCCAGCCGGTCGAGATAGGTGACCTTGAACGAGACGTCCACATCCCGTTGCGCCGGGAAGAAGCTCGTCAGATCCGCGTCATCGAGCGGTTCGACACGCACGACATGAGGGCCGGGGCCCAACCCGGCAATGGCGAACCCGCCGTCGGTGCCCAGCGAGAAGTTGCCCACGAGTTTCCCGGTCGCCGGGTTGAACGCCACGACGTGCGCGCCAAACACCGGCTGACCGTTCTTCGTCACGCGGCCGTTGATGCTGCCGGTCTCCTGGAGGAATGCCGGCCCGTCGTACATGTCCGAGATGCCGGCCATGTCGTCGGCACGCAGGCGGCGCCCCTCGATGCTGCCAGGGGAGAACGCAATGGGAAACATCACGGCCTCGGCCGCGATCACCCGGCGTCCGCCGCCCGGCCGGAGTTCCGTCTCGCCGAGCGCCGAGTGCCCGAGCCCCAGCAGGTGCCCGATCTCGTGCAACGCGATCGACTCGACATCGTAGCGGTTCGGCTCGCCTCCCGTGGCGGTCGACCAGGGGAATGCGCTGTTGAAGAAGATGTCCACTTCGACAATCTCGCCGGACGTGACATCCACCAGGTAGGACGTGGCACCGAGTACCCGGTCCATGTCGGGCCGGTTCAGAAACCCCAGCACCGACACGCCATCCTGCTCGAGGGGCCTCGACCCGATGTTCCCGACGTGCTGGAACGCCACGCGTGCGGTGGGCACGGCCGCCCACGACGCAAACGCACGCTGCACCGCATCCTGGAACGCCGGGTAGGCCAGGTCTGACGGCACCTCGTCGTACAGGAAATAGCGGATCGGCATCGTGTTCCAGCGCAGGGTGATCTGCTGGTTGTTCACCAGGACGCCGTACTTGAGATACGCCTGGGCCGTTCCCCATGCGCCGGCCGCAATCACAACAGCGATGACCAGGGAGCGGACGCCGCGTCGCACGTTACCGGTCACCCACTCGTCCGATCCCCGGCATCCGACGGCTGCGGGTGGCCCCGTCCGCAACGTCGGCCGCCATCGCCCGCACGTCTGCGGCGAAGTCTGCCAGCGGCACGAACCGCCGGACCCCAACGCCACGGGTCACGCCCTGGGTCCGCCCGTCGCGGCCGGACGGCGGAGCCAGCACCATGGGCGCGGCGCCCGGCGCCGGCCGCACGACGCGCAAGACACCCTGCGAGAACCCCACGACGACTGGCATTGCCGCACTCTCACCGCGCAGGAAGACCACCACTTCGTCGCCGGGCTGCAGCACAGGTGCGCCCACCACCACAGTCCGGTACCGGCCAATCTGGCCCCCGGGCACCCGGAACACCACCTCTCGCCCGCCGTCGCCTTTGAAGTACGCCGGCACACCCAGCGACACCGTGGTTTCGGTCCGCCCGTCCACCACAACTGCCTGTGTCCGCACCACGCGACCGTAGACGATCGTGCGTGCGCCGGCCACCAGTTCCGCGAGATCCAGGGAAACAACCACCGTCGACGAGGAAGGAACGGCGGCCGCCATGAGGAGTCCCGCGGCAAGCGCCACGGCAACAGCACCGCCTCGACCAGGTAAGGACATCGTCACAGTCTAGCGCGGCGGCTCTGGAATGCCCACAGCAGACCACGGAAGGCCTGAGACGTCGAGAACCCGTTCGGCGGCCCGGCGGCTCGCTCCCGGTTCGCCCAGCCTGGCCTTCACTGCGCGCATGCGGGCACGGGCCTGCCCGGCGCGCTCCGGATCCATCAGCACGGCGAGCGTTTCCCGGGCCACCGCCTCGGACGTGAACGCGTCCTGAATCAGTTCGGTCGCCACCACCTCGCCCGCCACGAGGTTGACCATCCCGAACGTCTGCACGTGCACCAGGTGACGCCCCATCTGGTACGACAGCGGCGAGAGCCGGTAGACGATCACCATCGGCTTTTCGTGGAGGGCGGCCTGCACGGTGGCGGTCCCCGATGCCGTGATGACGACGTCCGACGCCGACAGGACGTCATCGGCGCGCCCGGTCAGGATGGCGGTTCGCGAGTCGGGTCCGAGCGGCAAGGACGCAAAGAGGCTGTCTGGCAAGGACGGCGCGCGCGCCACCAGGAACTGCGCCCGGGGCTCCTTGGCGCGGATCAGCGGGATCGCGTCCGCCAGCGTACGCATCGTGCTGGCCACTTCATTCGGGCGGCTGCCCGGCAGCAAAGCCACCGTCGGCGCATCCGCGCGAAGTCCCGCGCCGGTCAGAACTGCCGAACGGTCGGCAGGCGGCGGTACCAGATCGAGCAGCGGGTGGCCGACGAACTCCACCGGCACGCCGTGCTTCTGGAAGAACGCCGGCTCAAACGGAAAGATGACCAGGGCTTTGGCAGCCAACGCCTTGAGCGTGCGCACACGCCCCGTCCGCCAGGCCCAGAGCTGGGGGCACACGTAGTAGACCACCGGGATGCCACGTTTGCGGGCCTGCGCGGCCAGGCGGAAGTTGAAATCCGGGAAGTCGATCACCACGAGCGCGGCGGGTCTTTCACGATCCATCCCGGCCACGAGTGCCCGCTGCATGCGCCACGCGCGCGGCAGGACCCGAATCGCCTCGACGAGCCCCGTGACGGTGAGGCCGCGGAAGTCGCCGACAAGGTCAGCGCCGGCCTCGCGGAGGCTCTCGCCGCCGAATCCCGTGATCCCGATGTCGGGCCTCAGCCGGCGCAGTTCGCGGGCCAGCGCTCCGGCATACGCGTCGCCGGACGCTTCGCCGCAGGAGATCATGATGGTCGGCATCGTCACGTTATTTCGGCTTGTCGAACACGCCCGGCTCGAGGACGGGGTTGATCTTCAATTCCAGCACGGTCCGTTCGAGCACCGGCGCGTCGTCACGCCGCGTCACGGCCTTGAAGGGCACGAGCACGCCCGAGACCATACGGAAGTCCGAGAACGACTCGGTGATGACCTCGCGGCCGAACGGCCCCGGCACGTGACGGCTGACGCGATCGAGCCGTCCGCTCCCGGCATCGACGGCGAGGCGCACCGGCGGGAGTTCTTTACTCCAGAGTTCCACGACGTGGAGCGGGCGGCCGCCCGTGCCGGTTTCGTCGGGCACACGCCATCCCGTCAGGCGTTCATCGAGGGCATCCACGACGAGCCTGATCCAGTCTCGCCGGGCCCCAAGGGCAAACTCCCGGCGCATCGCCTCGCCCGCATCCCGCGGACCGTGTTTGTCGAAGAGCCACGCATGGCCTGCGTTGTACGCCTGGACCAGCACACCCTCCGGCGTCCGGGCGTCGACACGGAACTGGTCGGGATACGCCACGAGCGTCTTCGTCGACGCCTTCACCGGCCCGTCCGGCGTGAACAGGACCGTGTCGGCCGTTGCCGAGATCGTCTTGACGGCGCGCAGGGCGGGCAGCCCGCCTGCCGCATCGGCCGCACGCGCCACGACCGCACGCGCCGCGTCCCACTCGAGTTTCGTGGCGAGATGGACCCCCTCCGGTGCCCCACCCGGGCGGGACGTACCGGGCGCCGGCGCATTCCGCTTGAGCGAGACCCCGGACAAGTCGAGCTGACCGAGGGGCACGACCTCCGCGTCCTTGAACCCGACGTTGCGCAGCAGCGGCCCGATGAACTCCGCCGGTCCTGCGACCACCACCGAAAGCTGGTCGGGGCTCAGGTGTCTGCGTATCGCCGCGTGCACACTCTCCGAGGTCATCGCGGCGACCCGTTCACGGTACGTCTCGAGCTCGCCGAGGGGCAGGTCATGGAACAGCTGGTTCAGCACCTTGGTCGAGATCGATCCTGGCGCCTCGAAGCCCATCGGGTAACTGCCGATGAGGTACGCCTTTGCCGCGTCCAGTTCCTCGGTGTCGACGCCGTCGCGGTGAATCCCGGAGAACTGCTCCGCGATCACCCGCAGGGCTTCGCCTGTCAGCTGGGGCCTGGTTGAGGTTTCGGCCCGGACCAGGCCGCCCAGTCGATACGCATCGAGGGTCGCCGACGCGCCATACGTCAGGCCCCGGGCCGTACGCAGTACCTGGTGCAGCCGGTTCCCGCCTTCGCCGCCGAGCACCCGGAGGCCGAGGTCCAGGGCCAGGTAGTCCGGGTCTTTCCGGGCGATCCCGAGATGGCCGACCCGGATCTCGGTCTGGACTGTGTTGGGCATGTCCACCAGCACCAGCCGTCGAGCGGGCGGCGGCGACAGGTTGATCGCCGGCAACACGATCTCGGACCGCTCCCACGGCTCGAACACGCGGCCGGCTGCCGCGAACGCCTCTTCGACGCCGACATCCCCGACGATGGCCAGAATGCTGTTGTTGGGAGTGTAGTAGCGACGGTGGAACTCGACCAGATCGTCTCGCGTGATCAGGCCGATGGGCTCGGGTGTGCCGTCGCTCGGCAGCCCGTATGGATGCGCCCCGAAGACGACACGTTCGAACACGGCCGCCGCAATGTAATCGGGATCCTCGTAGCTGACGCGCAGGCCCGAGCGCAGTTGCTGCCGCTGGCGCTCCAGCTCTTCGCCGGCGAAAACCGGCTGACGCAGGATGTCCGACAGCACCTCGAGCCCGAACGCGAAGCTGTCCTTCATCACGGTGACCTGGGCGAACGACGCGTCACTGCCAGACAACGTCGTCAGTTCCGCGCCGGCCGTGTCCACCGCATCGGCAATCGCGCCGGCCGTGCGCGTCCGCGTGCCCTGGGTCAGCAGTGACGCCACCAGGCCTGCGAGGCCGCCTTTGCCGGCGGGGTCGTAGGCGGCGCCCGCGCGAATCAGGACCTGCAGGCTGATGACGGGCTGTTCGTCGTGGTGCACGACGACCACCTGCAGGCCGTTCGGCAGCGTGCGGATCTCGTACGCCGGAAACGGCGCGGGCCGGGACGCCAGGGGGGCCGGTGGCTTCTCGGAGGGATAATCGCGGACCTGCGCGGAGGCCGCGGGTCCGCCGAACACCACCACCGCCAGCGCGGCCACGCACGAAACGAGGTGCGCGGCCCTCATCGGCGTTCTCCTTTCGGTCCTTCGGGTACGACCCTGATCGTCAGCCGGCTCTCCGGCGTGAAGTAGGTGCTCGCGACGCGCTGGATATCGGCGGCGGTCACCGCCTGGAACCGTGCGAGTTCGGCGTCCGCCGACGCCGGGTCCTTGTGAATCACCGCGGCGTGGCCCAGCGCCTGCGCTTTCTGCTCGACGGTCGTCCTCCCCAGGATGTAGTCGCGGGCCAGCTGATTCTTCGCCCGCGCCAGTTCGCGCTCGGTCACCGGATCGGTCCGGAGGCGATCCAGTTCGGCCGCCAGGGCTACCTCCGCCTGCAGCGGTGTGAATCCCGGCTGGACGATCGCGACCGCGAAGAACAGGTTCGGATGCTCGGTCAGGTTCCCTCCCCCATACGCCGCGAGGGCCAGTCCCTGCTCGTAGACGAGCGCGCGGTAGATGCGGGAACTCTCGCCGTCCGACAGGATCTTCGATGCCAGTTGCAGGGGATACGAGTCGGGATGGCCGTCGAACGTCACATGGTGCGCCACGACGACGGCGGGCAGCGGCCACGGTTCTGTCAGTTCCACACGCCGCGGTTCGGCGACGGGCGGTTCGGCCGGAATGTCCCGGGGCACGGGTCTCCCGCGTTTCGGGATGCGGCCGAAGTAGGTGGTGGCCAGTTCGATCACCTGCTTCGTGTCCACGTCACCGGCCACGACGAGCGTGGCGTTGTTCGGCACGTAGTAGGTACGGAAGAAGTCCCGGACGTCCTCGACCTTGGCAGCATCCAGGTCTTTCATGGTGCCAACGGTCCGGTGCTTGTACGGATGCACGCGGAACGCCTGGTCGTAGATGATCTCGGCGAGACGGCCGTATGGCTGGTTCTCCACGCGCATCCGCCGTTCTTCCTTCACCACCTCACGCTCCCGTTCGAACATCTCACGGTCGATGCGCAAGGTCGCCATCCGGTCCGCTTCCAGCCACAGCGCCAGCGGCAGGTGGGAGGACGGCACGGTGTTCCAGTAGACCGTCACGTCTTCGGTCGTGTACGCGTTGGTCTGCCCGCCGACCTTCGACAACAAGGTCGTGTGTTGCTCGGGCTTCACGTTCTTGGAGCCCTTGAACATCAGGTGTTCGAACAGGTGGGCAAACCCGGTCCGTCCGCGTGCTTCGTCTTTCGACCCGACGTGATACCAGACCTGCACGTTGACGATGGGCGTGGAATGGTCCTCCAGCACGATGATCGCCAGGCCATTGGGCAGCGTGGTGTGCTGGAACTCGAGTGTCGGGGGGCGCGTCGCCGCCGAACCGGTGATGCCGAAGTGGGGAACGCAGATACCGATGGCCGCCAGCGCGATCAGGCCGGTCAGCGGAGTCCGGGAGGGCCGCCGGTGTCGTGTCCCACGCGGAAAGTCCATGCCCGATTATGGCACGGACCCGCGAGGCACAAGGGCTTCCTTCACTCGGCCGACGACGGGCCGAGTTTCGCCTCGAGTTCGGCCAGGCGGCGTTCGAGTGCCGAGACGCTCTTCTTCAGCTCGGGCAGCCGGCGAAACACCGCCGATGCCTTCAGCCAGTCCCGGTTGTCGATGGCCGGGTAGCCGGAGATCAGCGAATTCTCGGGGACCGAGTTCGGGATGCCCGTCTGCGCCGTGGCCCGCGTCCCCTTGCCGATGGTGAGGTGGCCCGCCACCCCTACCTGCCCCGCCAGGATGACCGAGTCGCCAATCGTCGTGCTGCCGGCGACGCCAACCTGGGCCACCAGCATAACGTTGCGTCCCACGTGCACCCCGTGGGCAATCTGCACCAGGTTGTCGATCTTGGTTCCGGCGCCGATCCGCGTCTCGCCCACCGCCGGCCGGTCAATCGTCGAGTTCGCACCGACCTCGACGTCGTCCTCGAGCACGACGATGGCCACCTGCGGGATCTTCTGGTAGGAGCCGTCGGGCCTCGGCGCGTAGCCGTAGCCATCGCTGCCGATGACGACGCCGTTCTGGAGGATCACGCGGTTGCCCAGACGGCACCGGTGACGGATCGACACGTGGGGATGGAGGACGCAATCGTCACCGATCGCCGCGCCGTCCTGGACGACCGCATGGGGATGCACAATCGTCCGGTCGCCGAGGTGCACGCCGGCCCCGACCCAGGCAAACGCCCCGACATGGACGTCGCGGCCCAGGACGGCGTCCGGCGCCACCCACGCCAGCGGCGAGACGCCGGGCGCGGGACGCTCGTCCGGCGCGAACAGCCCGACGGCCGCCGTGAACGCCAGGTACGGCTGCGGCGTGCGCAGGATCGGGCACGGCGCGGCGGCAAGGTCGTCACCCGCGATGATCGCAGACGCCCGGGTGGTGGCCACCTGGGCGGCGTATTTCGGGTTGGCGAGGAAGGTGATGTCGCCGGGTCCTGCGGACTCGAGCGTCGTTACGCGCAGGATGTCGACGGTCCCGTCTCCATCCAGCCGGCATCCCAGACGTTCGGCAAGTTCGTGGAGTCTCAAAACGATTCGACTATATCACGCGCGTCCGAGCGCCATCCGCTCGGCAAACGTGTCGATGTGTTCGAGCCCGAGACGCTGGGCCACGGCGTTCGCCAGGGCCGCGCGATCCGTCATGGGCAACGACGCGAGACGGCGAAGGTCGGTCAGGGGCGGGCAGGCCCGGTACGTCCACCGGACCGCCGACGTCCCGTGGCGCGCGCCGGTCCACGACAGATAATGCCCGGTCACGCGGAAGACGAAGTAATACAGGATGATGTTCGGGCCCGGCACGAACGACAGCGGCGCGGTCAGCGCGCAGCCGGTCGCGTCGAACGCGAGCCAGTTGCGGTGCCGGGTGCCGTCGCGCTGCAGCGACAGTTGGACGATGGCCGAGGCCTCGTCGGTCGACAGGTCATCCGGATAATGGGCGATCGCCTCGCTGGCCGACCGGAGCCGCCACAGCAGACGCTGTTCCGCCACACGCTCGGCCAGCCACGCGATGACGCGGTCGCGCACGCGCTGGACGGGCGTGCCGCGGTGCCGCAGCGCGCGCCTGGCCGCGCGGCGCTCGCGGTCCTGTTCGAGGTACGCCAGCACCGTCCGAAACGTCCGCGTCACACGCGTGCGCCAGAACGTCCAGGACAGGCGCGCGCGCCATCCCGTGCCGTCGACGGGGACCGGCGTGGCCTCGTGATGGGGTTCGCAGTAGAGTTCGTAGCCGTCCGGACCCGCCGGCACCAGGTAGACATCCATCAGTCGCGCGTCCTCGCCGAGAGTTCACCCAGCATACCGGCGATCGCGTATCCAGGCCAGCGGGCCCGTCGGACCAGGAAGCACGAACGAGAATCACGTCAGTGGCGCGGCTGCTCGCCGAAGACTTCAGCCTCAAACCGGCTGAGCGACGCCCCGCGCTGCCAGGCGTCGGCAGGCAACCCGGCCTTGCGGCATGTCTGTGCGAGGAACGTCTGGCGATCCCAGTGATGCTCGGTGGCCACCTGCGGCAGCAGGAGCCCCTTGTGCCACTGCTGTTCCACGATCAGGCCGTGGCGGCCAACCTCGATGAGCTCCACGTCCGTGACGGGCTCGATGCCGGCCAGCACGGAAATCTCGATGTGCAACTCCGGCACCTCGGCGGGTGTCACGGGAGCAAAACGCGGGTCCTCGACCGCGGCTGCCGCGGCGCAGTGGCCGATTACCCGGGCGAGCGGCAGATCGTCGCCGATGTGACCGATGCACCCGCGCAGGTCCGCGCCCCGGTGGAGCGAGACGAACGCCCCGGCCCGCAGCCCGAGCACGCCCTCGGCAACCGGCTCGGGCAGGCGCTGCCCGGCGGCGGCGGCGGCCACGGCGTTGCGAGCCAGCGTCAGCAGCGTGGTGCGATCGTCCGCAGAAAGCTGTGGAGACATACCTTCACCCGTCCTGCACCTCGAAATGGCCGAATGCCGCGGCGACGTAACCAACCACGGAGGTCTTGTCGCCGGACACGTCTCCCGAGTCGCGGTAGCACAACACCCGCGCGTCGCGGGCGCCTCGCTCGCGGGCCGCGCGCATCACGGTGCCGATCGGGCCGCCGCCGCAGGCGTGATCCGGACACGAGGCCAGGGCACGGGCGAGCGCCTCGGGATCGAATGTGCCGATGGCCTCTGTGATCACCCGGTCCAGTTCGGCGGCCCGTCGCGCGTCGTGAAAGTGCGAGAGGTCACTGCTCGCGACGAGCAGCAGCCGGCGGTCCACCCACACGCGCCCCAGCGCCTCGGCGAGTCCCTCGATCGTCTGTGGTGACTGGTGCCCCATCACCAGGGGAACGATCGGCACACCTGGCAGAACGCGGGCGACAAACGGCAGGTGCATCTCGAGCGAGTGCTCCCGATCGTGCGCGGACGGTCGTTCGTGAACCAGGGGGCTGGCGTTCCTCAGCGCGGCCGCCAGATCTTCGGCAATCGGGATCGGGCCGAACGGCGTGTCGAAGGCCCCGTGGGGCACGACCGCCACACCCTCGAACGCCACGAAGTGCGAGGGCCCGACCAGCACGATCGCCTCGTACGCACGGCCCGCCAGCGGCGCATACGCGTAGGCGGCCACCGGTCCGGAATAGACGAGCCCGGCATGGGGCGCGACGATAGCCGACACGTCGCCGGGGAGACGGCGGGGCACGTCGCGGCAGTAGGCGTCGATATCGGCCGCGAGCGCAACGGGGTTGCCCGGGTACCAGGTACCCGCGCGCGCGGCCGGCCTGATTGGTTGCGACCTCACGGACACGAATGTTAGCATCGCCCATGGCCGACCCGTCCAGCGAGTTCGATGTCCGCCACCTGGCCTCGCTGGCCCGCCTGCGGTTGACCCCGGACGAAGAACAGGCCTTTTCCCGCCAGCTGGCGCAGATCCTGGCGTATGCCACGCAGGTGCTGGCGGTACCCACCGACGGCGTGCCCTCGATGACGCACGTCATGAGTCCCGCCCTCGGCGAACGCGCCGACGTCATGGAACCGTCGCTGCGGCCTGACGAAGCCATGGCGAACGCGCCCGACCAGGCCGGCGCGTTCTTCCGCGTACCGAAAGTACTGGGATGACCGCGTCGCCGTTCGTGACCGCTCGCGATTTCCATCGAGCGTTCAGCGCGGGTGATGTCCGCGCCGTGGACATCTGCGAAGCGGCCCTGGCACGTGTGGCCGCCACGGACCCGCGCCTGAACACGTTCCTCACCGTCGACGCCGACGGGGCGATGGCCAGTGCGCGGGCGCTGGACGCGCGGAAAGACGGGCGGTCGGCCGGGCCGCTCGCCGGCGTCCCGGTGGCAGTCAAGGACAACATCTGCACCCGTGCCCTCCGCACGACCGCCGGGTCGCGCACGCTGGCCGGGTTTGTGCCGCCGTACGATGCGACGGTCGTCAGCCGCCTGCGCGCGGCCGGCGCCATCATCCTCGGCAAGACCAATTGCGACGAGTTCGCGATGGGATCCTCCACCGAGCACTCGGCCTTCGGTCCAAGCCGCAATCCGTGGGAGGTGTCGTGCACGCCGGGTGGATCGAGCGGCGGGTCCGCCGCCGCCGTGGCCGCCCGCATGGCACCCGTGGCGTTGGGGTCGGACACGGGCGGCTCGGTCCGGCAGCCGGCGGGCTTCTGCGGCGTCACCGGCATCAAACCCACCTACGGCCGCGTGTCCCGTTACGGCCTGATCGCGTTTGCCTCGTCGCTGGATCAGGTCGGCACGTTCGGGGTGACCGTCGGCGACGCCGCGCGCGTGCTCCAGGCGATCGCGGGACACGACCACCGGGACGCCACGTCCGCCGCCAGGCCTGTGGACGACTGGGCGCAGGCCATGACGGGCGACATCCGCGGGCTGCGCATCGGGGTGCCGGCACGCTGGCTCGAGCAGGGAGTGGACACCGAGGTCTCCGCCCGCTTCCGGGAGGCGCTCGACGTCCTTCGTTCACGCGGTGCCGTCACGGTGGACATCGACCTGCCGCATGCCCGCCACGCCATCCCCGTCTATTACCTCGTCGCCACGGCAGAAGCCAGTTCGAACCTGGCCCGGTATGACGGCGTCCGGTACGGGACGCGGCCCCCCGGGTACGACACGCTGCGCGACATGTATGAGGGAACCCGTGAAGCCGGATTCGGCGCCGAAGTCAAACGGCGCATCATGCTCGGCACCTTCGTGCTGAGCGCCGGGTACTACGACCAGCTCTACGTGAAGGCGCTGCAGGTGCGCGCCCTGATTACCCGGGACCTCGACGAGGCGCTGGCGGCCGTTGACGCGGTGGCCACGCCGACCAGCCCCACGACGGCGTTTCCGCTCGGCGAGCGCCTGGAGGATCCGGTGCGGATGTACCTGGCGGACGTGTTCACGGCGGGCGCTCCGCTGGCCGGGCTGCCGGCGTTGTCGGTGCCCTGCGGATTCGACAGCCGGCACCTGCCCGTCGGGTTGCAGTTCGTGGGCCGCCGGTTCGACGAAGCCACCATCCTCCGGCTGGCCGATGCCTATGAACGGGAACAGCCCTGGTGGAAACAGGTTCCGCCAGGGCTGCAGGGCACGTAACGCCGGTCGTGCGGCGCGCGGATTCAGCGTCCGCTCACAGCGGTTCGTGCGAGGCACGCGGCACGGCGGGCGGGCGCGACAGCCACTTCACGAGGGCAACCACCACCACGCCCGCGAGCACGAGGGGCAGGAGGGGCAGCACCACGGCGAACAGGCCCGCCAGCACGAGGCCGAACACGCCCACGACGCCGACGAGGGCGACCACCGGCAGCAGCAGCACGCCCAGCGCCAGCTTGAGCACGAAGCCGAGGAGCAGGAACGGCAGGAAGATCAGCTTGAGCATCAGCTTGAGGACCGTGCCGATCAGGCCGATCACCAGCAGGCCGCCGACAAGCAACACGCCCAGTCCCAGGAATTCAAACATCGCGTCCTCCATCATGAATTACGAGGGAGTGCGGTACAAGGTTTCGGCCGCGGCCGCAGGGCACACCGCGGGCGTCCGGAGGCGGGCCGCCGGCCGGCCGCAGGTTCAGGCGGCGGGTTTCGAGCCGGCGAGCTGATCGGTGGTGCCGCGGGGTTCCGACGGCGGGAGGTAGGTCACTGGAGTGCCGAGCGCTTCGTCGAGCGAGCGCACGGTCAGCGTGCGCGGGCCGCTGGGACGCAGCTTGACGTAGCCCAGGACGAGGCAGAATCCGATGAACAGGACCAGGAGGAACACGGCTCCCGTGCCGGCCCCCTGGACGGTGGCCATCAGCAGGTCAATCGCCGCGGACACGCTCACGTGGTCAGCCTTCCTGGGGCGCCGTCAGCGGCGAACCATCCGGGAGCTCGTACTGCACGAACCCGCGGCGCACTTCTTCCATTGCCACGCGCTCGGCCTTGTGCCCCACTTCGCGCACGGAGGTGTCGCCACTCGCGGCAGCGAGAGTCAGGCGGTTGAGCGCGCCTTTTCTCAGCTGTTTGGCACGCTGGGCCGCCACGTCGACGAACAGGAAACGCCGCACGTTCGGGCTGATGGCGTACCGCTCGTCTGCGCGGACAGGTTCGGGTTCGGCAACGGGCTGTTCTTCCGGGACGTCGAGAATCTGAGTATCGTCTATCACAACGGACCAGCCTATCGTAGCCATCACGCTGAGCGCAAGACAAAGATGGGCCACGCCGGGTCAGCGGCGTGGCCCGAGGCCGACCACGCGAGCGTTACTGCACCTGAACCGGAATCTGGCGAGGCTTGGCCTCTTCTTTCATGGGCAGCTTGACCGTCAACACGCCGTCTTTGTAGTCCGCGCTGACCCTGCCCCCGTCGACCGTCGCCGGCAGTGAGAACGTCCGGCTGAAGGTGCCGTAGGACCGCTCCACGCGATGGCAGCAGTCTTCGGACATCTGGGCGTCCATCTTCTTCTCGCCGCGGATCGTCAAGGTGTTGTTGTCGACCGACACCTCGATGTCCTCTTTCTTGACGGCCGGCAACTCGGCGGCAATGACCAGCTCGTGGTTGCCGTTGTCGAAGATGTCGACGGGCGGCACCCACACGCCGCGGCGCATCACGTCATCGTCTGCGCCCCGGTAGATGTCACCGAAGACGCGGTTGACGTTGTTCTGCATCGCAGCCAGTTCGCGGAACGGATCCCAACGCACGATAGCCATGACATGTCCTCCTATGGTCTGTCTCGCCCCTGCAGGGCGTTGATTCACAAGGCCCGACACCCAGGCTCGGTCCCCGGGTCGTCGTCCACAACAGCAATATACGACAGACATGAGTTTCTGTCAAGAATATTATCTGAGCATTCACCACTCATCATGTCGGCCTTCGGCTATCGGCTATCGGCCTTCGGCCTTCGGCCTACTGACTACTTACTACTGACTACTTCCTGCTTCCTGCTTCTTCCATCTACACAGTCACCTCCCCCTGCTGACTCCGCCACGCTCTTCCTGCTATCCTTGCTGTGCCCCTATTGGCGCCGCGCCCCTCGCGGCGTATGCGAGAGAGGACCGCTTGGCGGCTCCTGAGTGCCCTTCTTCGTTTCTCATTTCTCCGAGGTAGATCTGCGATGGCCAAGTACAAGATTGCCTGGTTGCCCGGCGACGGTGTCGGCGTCGACGTGATGGACGCCACGAAAATCGTGCTCGACCGGTTGAAGTTCGACGCCGAATACATTCACGGCGACATCGGCTGGGAGTTCTGGTGCAAGGAGGGCGATGCCCTGCCGGCGCGTACCATTGAACTGCTGAAGCACGTCG
Source organism: uncultured Vicinamibacterales bacterium (assembly GCA_964372095.1). Taxonomy (GTDB): domain Bacteria; phylum Acidobacteriota; class Vicinamibacteria; order Vicinamibacterales; family JAKQTR01; genus CAYJPV01. The sequence continues at coordinate 193,042 of CAYJPV010000005.1, forward strand.
ACGCGGCGCTCTTCGGCGCCATCACCTCGAAGCCCGTCAAGGCCGCCGAACTCGAACTGGTCCCGGAACTGCGGGGCACGGGACTGATTTACCGTTCGCCGATTGTCCGGATGCGGCAGATGTTTGACCTGTACAACTGCCTGCGGCCAATCAAGGCGTATCCGGGCAATCCCCTCAACCACAACGACCAGATCGATCTCGTCATGTTCCGGGAGAACACCGAGGACCTGTATGTCGGGGTCGAGTTCGACCCGGTGCCGGCGGAACTTGCCGACGTCCTGAAACGGCTGTCAAAGCCCTTCGCCAACTTCGCGGCGCTCAAGGGCGATGAGTACGCCGTGTCGTGCAAGATCAACACGCGAAAGGGATCCGAGCGCATCATCGAAGCGGCGTTCGCCTTCGCCCGCAAGTACGGCCGCAAGAAGGTGACCGTCGTGCACAAGGCGAACGTGGTGCGCGCGACGGACGGGCTCTTCCTGGATGTCGCCAAGGAGGTCGCCGCCCGATATCCGGACATCATCTTCGATGAGGCCAACGTCGACGCGATGACCATGTGGCTCCTGAAGAATCCGCTCAGTTATGACGTCCTGGTGGCGCCGAATCTGTATGGCGACGTCGTCTCGGACTTGTGCGCGCAGATGGTGGGTGGTCTGGGCTTCGCGTGCTCCGGGAACATCGGCGACAAGCTGGGCGTCTTCGAACCGACGCACGGCTCGGCGCCGAAGTACGCCGGTCTGTACAAGGTCAACCCCATCGCCACGATCCTCACGGCGAAGATGATGCTCGACTGGCTGGGCGAGACCGAACTCGGCCGCCGCGTCGAACAGGCCACGGCCGCCGTCATCAAGCAGGGGCAGGTGCGGACCTACGACATGGGCGGCAACGCCACTTCGCTGGAGATGGCCGAAGCCATCGCCCGAGAACTGTAGACATGACGCCGCTGCTCCTGCACGACGTCGGGCTTCGCGACGGCCTCCAGATCGAGGAGGCCGTCGTCCCGACGGACCGCAAACTCCAGTGGATCGATCGCCTCGTCACGACGGGCATCGATCTGATCCAGGTGGGGTCCTTCGTCAACCCCCAGAAGGTCCCGCAGATGGCCGACACGGATGCGATCTTCACGCACCTGCGGCAGCACCCGGCCCGGAACGCCGACGTGGCCTTCACGGGGCTCGTGCTGAACGAAAAGGGCCTCGAGCGGGGGTTGGCCTGCGGGGTGGATTATTTCTGTATGGGCGTGTCGGCCAGCGACACCCACAGCCGCAAGAATACCGGCATGACGACGGCCGAAGCCACCACGCGGATTATCGCGATGGCACGCCAGGCGCTCGCGGCCGGCGCCCGGGTTCAGGTCTCCGTGCAGTCGGCGTTCGGCTGCGGCTTCGAGGGCCCGGTACCGGCCGGCCGCGTCCTCGACATCGCGCAGCGGTTCCTCGATGCCGGCCTGACGACCGTCAGCCTGGCGGACACCGCCGGCCACGCCGATCCCGCGCAGGTCGAAGACCTGTTCGGCGCGCTGCTCTCACGCGGACCGGGCGTGTCGGCCGCGTGCCACTTCCACGACACGTACGGCCTCGGCCTCGCCAACGTGTACGCGGCCTGGCGAGCCGGCGTCACGTCCTTCGAGTGCGCGTTCGGCGGACTGGGCGGGTGCCCGTTCACGGCCGTCGCCGCCGGCAACGTGTGCACCGAAGATGTCGTCCATCTGTTCCAGCGCATGGGCCTGCGGATGGATGTGGTGACGCCGTCGCTCATCGACACGGTCAAGGACGCCGAAACTCTGTTCGGCCGCAGCCTGCCGGGCACCATCCACAGGACGGGACCCATCCCGCACCGGGGACGACTCGCCGGCGCCGGTGTCTCCGGCGCCCAGGCATGACGGAGATCCGCATGGCATCCCTGCTCACTGGTATCCGCGTGCTCGACCTCACGAATGTGCTGGCCGGGCCGTTCGCAACCATTCACCTCGCCCTGGCGGGCGCCGAGGTCATCAAGATCGAGAACCCCGACGGCGGCGATCTGGCGCGCAAACTGGGCAATGTGCCGGCCCTCAATCAGGAACTGATGGGCACGAGTTTCCTCGCGCAGAACGCCAACAAGCAGTCGCTGACGCTGAATCTGAAACATGAGGAGGCCCGGGAGATCTTCCGGGCGCTGGCCCGCCGGGCCGACGTCATCGTGGAGAACTTCCGGCCGGGCGTCATGGACCGGCTCGGCCTGTCGTACGACACCCTGCGGGCAGAGAACCCGGGGCTGATCTACTGCGCCATCTCGGGATTCGGCCAGACCGGCCCCGACGCCAACAAACCCGCGTACGATCAGATTGTCCAGGGACTCAGCGGCGTGATGGACGTCAACGGCGACGAACGCCTCCACCCGCTGCGCTGCGGCTTTCCCGTCTGCGACACCGTGGGCGGTCTCAATGCCGCCTTCGCGATCATGGCTGCGCTCTACTATCGCCAGAAGACCGGCGAAGGCCAGTTCGTCGACATCGCGATGCTGGACTCGATCATGCCGCTGATGGGATGGGTCGCGGCCAACCTGCTCATCGGCGGCAAGCCGCCGGTGCCCATGGGCAACGACAACTTCACCGCGGCACCGTCCGGTACGTTCGCCACCCAGGACGGGTACATCAACATCGCGGCGAACCAGCAGGCTCAGTGGGAGGCCGTCTGTGACGTCCTGGGCGTGCCCGGACTGAAGACGGATCCCCGGTTCGAAAAACGTGACGTGCGCAAGGCGAACCGGCGCCTGCTGACGCCCCTGCTCGAAGTCAGACTCACGGAGCGCCCGACGGCGCACTGGGTCGAGGCGCTCAACGCGAAAGGCGTCCCCTCGGGTGAAATCCTCGACCTCGGCACCGCGCTCGCGGCACCGCAGATCGTCCACCGCGGCACCATCCAGACCGTGCACGAGCCCGGCCTGGGACCGCTGCAATTGTTCAACCTCACCGCGAAGTTCGAAAAAACCCCGGCCGCGATCACCAGCCCGCCGCCCCGTCTGTCGGCACACACGGAAGACATTCTCCAGGGGCTTGGGTACACCGCCGATCAGATCGCGGCCTTCCGTCAGAAGGGAGTCGTGTGAGTCATGGGCCTCACGCTGTCACAGAAGATCCTGGCGCGCGCCGCCGGGCTGCCGTCGGTAAAGGTTGGCGACGTGGTCGAGCCAGCCGTTGACCTCGCCATGTCGCACGAAAACGCGGCCCTGGTGATCAACCAGTTCCTCGAAGTCTACAAGGACACGGGCCTCGAGCCCCGTGTCTGGGATCCGTCCCGCATCGCCATCATCTTCGACCACCGGGTCCCTGCTGAAAGCGCGAAGACCGCCACGAATCAGAAAAAGGTGCGCGAATTCGCCGCGGCACAGGGCATCACGAAGTTCCACGACATCCGCGGTGACGCCGGCGGCATCTGCCACCAGGTCATGGCTGACCAGGGTTACGACCGTCCGGGCGCGGTGATCGTCGGCACCGACAGCCACACAACCAGCCACGGCGCGTTCGGCGCCTTCGCGTTCGGGATCGGCGCCACCGAAATGGCCTCGGTCTGGACGCTCGGCCACGCCCTCAACATCGAGGTGCCCGGCTCGATTAAGATCGTCGCGCGAGGCCGATTCGATCGCCGGGTCACCCCCAAAGACCTGATCCTGCGCATCGTCGGCACGCTCACTGCCGAAGGCGCAAACTACAAAGTGCTCGAGTTCCACGGCGACGCCATCGCGGACATGCCGACCTCGGGGCGGCTCACGTTGTCCAACATGGCGGTCGAAGCCGGAGCCACGGCGGGCATCGTGCCTGCCGACCAGGAGACCGTCCGGTTCCTGCGCGACGAAGCGGGCGTCACCGACCCGTTGGACCTCGTACAGCCCGACGCCGATGCCGTGTACGACCGCGTCGTCGACATCGACGTGTCAACCCTGGAACCGCAGATCGCATGCCCGCACACGGTTGATCACGTCAAACCCGTCAGCGCCGTCGCGGGAACACGGGTGCACCAGATTGTCATCGGGTCCTGCACCAACGGCCGCCTGGACGATATCGAGGTCGCCGCTGAACTGCTCAGGGGCAGGCGCGTCGCCAACAGCGTGCGGATGCTCGTCTTCCCGGCCTCCTGGAAGATCTACAGGCAGGCCATGCGGGCCGGCTACCTCGCGGACCTCATGGACGCAGGCGCCGTCATCATGAACCCCGGCTGCGGGTGCTGCCTGGGCATCCACCAAGGCGCACTGGGGGACGGCGAAACCGCCCTCTCGACGACCAACCGCAACTTCAAAGGCCGGATGGGCAATCCGACCTCGGACGTCTATCTGTGCTCGCCGGCCGTCGCCGCCGCCAGCGCGGTCACCGGCGTCATCACCGATCCCAGGCAGGAGGGCTGAGCGTCATGGCTACCGTCGTGTACAAGGTCGGCGACGATGTGTCGACCGATGCGATTTATCCGGGCCGCTTCATGGCCACCGTGCTGCCGTCAGAGACCCCCCAGTTCTGCTTCTACGACGACCGCACGTTCAACACGTCGCTCGTCAAGAAGGAGGTTCCGGCCGGCGGTATCATTCTCGGCGGCCAGAACTTCGGATGCGGCTCGTCACGCGAGCAGGCCGCCTCCACGATCAAAGGCCACAACCTCATCGTCGTGGCCCGGGGCTTCGCCCGCATCTTCCTGCAGAACGCCATCAACCTGGGCCTGCGCATGGTGATCTGCCCCGACATCGAAGCCAGCGAGGGCGACACCCTCCAGTTCACGGCCACATACGTTCGCAACGAGTCCACCGGCCGCGAATTCGCCATCGTGCCCATGCCTCCCGCCCGGCAGGCCATCATCGACGCCGGCGGGCTGATCGCCTACACGCGCACGCGGCTGATCGCTAGAGGCTAGGGATTGGGGGTTGGGGGTTGGGGAAGGCAGGGAGCACGACGCCTCAAGCAAGGAGCATGGAGTGGGCGGCGGCAGGCAGGGGACCAGGCCGATAGCCGCAGGCCGCGAGTCTCCGTCGAGCCTGGAGCCGGTAGCCCGTGGCCAGTGGCCTGTCTCTGCCCCCACCCCCCAATCCCCAACCCCCACCCCCCAGATGTGCGATCATGGCTCCATCATGCCGACCCCAGACATCCTCCAGCCGGTCGACTCCGAAGACCTCAGCGACGAGGTGGCGCGGTTGTTCGAGGATCTCGACCGCGCCCGGCCCCTCGACCAGCGCCTGTTGCCCGGGGCGTTTTCGCCGACGCTCGATGCCATCGAGACCCACGACGCCGTGGAGATCGTGATCGACGTCCCGGGCGTGCCGCCCGACGATCTCCGCGTCCTGCTCCGGGGCAACATCGTCATCGTGGCCGGCGGCAAGACGCCTCCGATGGCTGACGAACGGGCGCGGGCGAGTTTCCACCTTGTCGAACGCGACTTCGGGCGGTTCGCGCGGGCCGTCCGCCTGAGCGGCGCGTTCGACGCGGCCACCGCCACCGCCACGCTGCGTGGAGGCGAACTGCGCGTGCGCGTCCCGCGCCTGAGCGAACGCCGGGGACACGGAGTCCTCGTGCCCGTGCGGCGGGCGTAGGATCGCCATGCAGATCCTGTTCATCGGCGATGTGTTCGGCAGGCCGGGGCGCGACCTGGTACGGCGTGCCCTGCCCGCGCTGGTGGATCGGTACCGAATCGATGTGACCATCGCCAACGTCGAAAACGCGGCGGCCGGCTCCGGCATCACCCGCGACACGGGCGACGAACTGCTCCGTCGCGGCATCGACGTGATGACCACCGGCAACCACGTCTGGGACAAACGTGAGGCCGCGGCGTACATCGGAGCCGAGTCCCGCCTGCTGCGGCCACTGAACATGTCGGCCGCCGCGCCCGGACGCGGCGCCACCGTCGTGCGCACAGCCGGGGGACGTCCCGTCGGCGTCATCAACGTCATGGGCCGCGTCTACATGCCGCCGGTCGACGACCCCTTCGCCGCCGCGACCGCCGCCGTCGATCGCCTGCGCCAGGAATGCCGTCACATCCTCGTCGACGTGCATGCCGAAGCCAGCGCCGAGAAGGTCGCCATGGGCTGGTACCTGGACGGCCGCGTCACGGCAGTCATCGGCACCCACACACACGTCCAGACGGCCGATGCGCGCGTCTTGCCCGGAGGCACGGCGTACCTCACGGACGCGGGCATGACGGGCCCGCACGACTCGATCATCGGCGTCAACCGCGAGGCGGCGCTCTCACGGTTCCTCACGGGCATGCCCGCGCGGATGGAGCCGGCGGAAGACAACCCGCGTCTGCAGGGCGTCGTCATCACGGCGGACGATCAGACCGGACTGGCCACGGCCATCGAGCGCATCGACTGGTCCCTCGACGACGTCGCTGCCGCACGGGCGGCGCTCGACCTTTCCCGGGACGATGAGTAAGAAGGAGACGGGAGACGTGTTCGGCCTGCCGTTCGGCGAGCCGGACGAACCGGCACCGGCCGGCATCGAAGCCGGGCGCCGGGCCGCGGGGCCGGACGTGTATTCAGTCAGCCGGCTTACCCAGGCGATACGGGACCTCCTCGGCACCGCCTGGCCGGATGTCCATGTGGAGGGCGAGATCTCGAACCTCAAGGTCTCGGGTCCCGGCCACATGTATTTCACCCTGAAGGACGAGTTCGCCCAGTTGCGGGCCGTGATGTTCAAGGGGTCGGCCCGCGCGCTCAAGTTCAGGCTCGAAGACGGGCAGCAGGTTGTGGCCCGCGGCCGCATCGCGGTGTACGAGCCGCGCGGCGAGTACCAGTTGCTGTGCGAGGGCATCGAGCCCAAGGGGCTCGGAGCCCTGCAACTGGCCCTCGAACAGCTCAAGCGGCGCCTCCAGGCGGAGGGCCTGCTCGACGCGGCACGGAAGCGGCCGCTGCCCACGCTGCCCCGGCGGATCGGCATCGTGACGTCGCTGGGCGGTGCGGCCATCCGCGATATCCTCAAAGTGCTTGGGCGCCGGTACCCGAACGCGCACATCATCATTGCCCCGACGCGCGTGCAGGGCGAAGGCGCCGCGGCCGACATCGCCCGCGCCCTCGGCGCGATCGGGCGCCTGGAGGGCGTCGACGTCGTCATCGTCGGCCGCGGCGGCGGATCGCTCGAAGACCTGTGGGCGTTCAACGAAGAAGTCGTGGCCCGCGCCATCGCGCGGTGCCCCGTGCCCGTCATCTCGGCCGTCGGGCACGAGGTGGACGTGACGTTGTCGGACCTGGTCGCCGACCTTCGGGCGCCTACGCCGTCGGCCGCCGCGGAGGTTGTCGTCGCCGCCCGTGACGAGTTCGTCGCCCGGATCGACCGGCTGCGACAGCGCAGCCGTGCCGCCGTCGCCCAGCGCGTGGGGCGCGCGCGGGCAGCCGCGCACCAACTGGACGCGCGGCCCGCGTTCGCGGGATTCCGGGGCGGCATTGCCATGCGGGGTATTCACACGGCCGAACTGGCCGCCACACTGGCCCGGCGCGTGCGTGATGGCGTGCTGCGGCGGGAGCGGCGGTACCAGGCCCTGAAGAACCGGCTTGACAGCCTGGATCTGCGGCACCGGATGGCTCGCCTCCACAATCGCCTCGGCCGCGCGGACGCCGCGATGCAGGCCACTGTGGCCGGGAGCCTCCACCGCGCGAACGTGAGGATGCGGAGCGCCGCGGGCCGGCTCGACAGTCTCAGCCCGCTCGGCGTGCTGGGACGCGGATACGCCCTGTGCTGGCGCGCCGACGCGCGGACCCTCGTGCGGGATGCGGCAGACGTCGCGCCTGGCGAGGCGGTTCGTATCACGCTGCGCCGGGGCGCGCTGGCGTGTACGGTGAACGAGCGGACTGAAAGCGACGCGCCGGGACAGTAGGCCACGTGCAGGAGGCGCATGCCGGGCGCAGGGTCCGGCTCCGCGCGCTGCCCGGTACGCTCGAAGACGACGGGGACGGAACGCATGGACGTCAATATCAAGGACTTCGAAGCGGCGATCACCGAACTTGAATCGGTCGTCAAGAAACTCGAAGACGGCGAACTCACGCTCGAGCAATCGCTCGAGCTCTACGAACGGGGCGTCACCCTGTCCCGGTACTGCCACTCCCGGCTGGAGCAGGCCGAACGGCGCATCGAAATCCTCACCGAGGGCGGGGCGCTCAAACCGGCTCCCGACGAGCTGTCCGACACCGCCGACGACGGCAACGACCGCGACACGAGGATCCGTCGATGACGACCGTGGTCGGCGACACGTTGCGGGAGTACCTCCGGGAACGCCGGCAGGAGGTGGACGCGGCGCTGCGCCGGGCGTTGCCCGCGGCCGATCAGTGCCCGGTCCTCATCTGCGACGCGATGGCGTACAGCCTGTTCGCCGGCGGCAAGCGGTTCCGGCCCGTGCTGGCGCTGGCTGCCGCCGATGCCGTCTCGGGCGGTGACCCGCGCGCCCGCGCACTGGCCTTGCCGGCGGCCTGCGCGATCGAGATGATCCACACCTATTCCCTCATTCACGACGATCTGCCGGCGATGGATGACGACGTCCTGCGCCGCGGCAAACCTACGCTCCACGTCGTCCACGGCGAAGGCATGGCCATCCTCGCCGGCGACGGCCTGCACGCCGAAGCCTTCACCCTGCTGGCGCGGGAACCCGACCACGCCGGCCACCCGGACCTGGCGGCACGCAAGCTGGCGGTGATTCAGCGCGTCAGCGACGCCGCCGGCCCCATGGGGATGGTGGGCGGCCAGGCGATCGATCTGCACGCGGCCGGTCACGGGGCCGACGCGGCCGTCCTCACGGCAGACGGCCTGCGCGACATGCACGCGCGAAAAACAGGCGCCCTCATCCGGGCGTCGGCCGTCGTCGGGGCCATCATGGCGGGCGCGACTCCGGCCCGGATCGCCGCCATCGACGACTATGCCGCCGGCCTGGGACTGGCGTTCCAGATCGTCGACGACCTGCTCGACGTCGAAGGCGCCGCGGCGGATCTGGGCAAGACCACCGGCAAGGACGCGGCCGCGAACAAACCCACGTACCCGCTCTTCTTCGGCCTCGATGAGTCACGGCGGCTCGCGCGGTCGGCCACCGACGGGGCGCTGGCGGCGCTCGACCGTGCGGGCTTCGCCCAGACGCGCCTGGCCGACATCGCCGAGTGGGTCGTCTCGCGGACATCGTAAGGTCACACCATGCCCGCCGTCCCTCGCGTCCGACTCGACGTGGCGATGCTCGATCGGGGTCTCGCGCCGTCACGCGAACGGGCGCGCGCCCTGATCCTCGCCGGGCGCGTCCGCGTGGACGGGACCGTCGTCAGCAAAGCCGGCACGGCGGTGCCGGCGACGGCGACGATCGAGACGATCGAACGGGACTTCCCGTGGGTGGGGCGCGGCGGCGTCAAACTGGCCCACGCCCTCGATGTATTCGCCATCAGTGTCGACGGACGCGAGGCGCTGGACATCGGCGCCTCCACCGGCGGCTTCACCGACGTCCTGCTCACGCGCGGTGCTGTTCGCGTGGTCGCCCTCGACGTCGGACACGGCCAGCTCGACTGGCGGCTGCGCGAGGATCCCCGCGTGGTGGTCATGGAACACCGCAACGCCCGGGACCTGACCCGTGACTGGCTCCCGGGCCCGGTGGATGTCGTGACGATCGACGTGTCGTTCATTTCGCTGCGGCTCGTGCTGCCCCAGCTGCCCGCCGTCCTGAACCCGGGTGCCGATATGGTGGCGCTGGTCAAACCGCAGTTCGAAGCGGGGCGTGACGAGGTGGGGAAAGGCGGCATCGTCAAGGACCCGGCCGTCCACCAGGCCGTTCAGGATCGGGTCGCCGAGGCCGCCCGTCAGTGCGGGCTCGTGCCCGTGGCGGCCACGCCGTCACCCATCACGGGCGCGACGGGCAATCAGGAATTCCTGCTGCATCTGAAACAGGCGTAGAATCGCGCCGTCTCCGGAGATCGTATGGTTGCCACGTCCCACACGCCGCCGCCCGCGCCCCTGTCGTCCGTCCGGCGCGTCGGCATTGTCGCGAAACCCGGGCTCGACAGCATCGGCTCCGAAGTCCGGGCCATCGTGGCGTGGCTCGGCGCGCGCGGCGTCGAGGCGGTGGTGGAGGCGCGCACGGCCGAACAGGCCGGCCTCGACGCGTCCGCAGCCCCGACGCGCGACGACGTGCCGGCCCGCTCCGACCTCGTGCTCGTTCTCGGAGGAGACGGGACGCTGCTGGGCATGGCCGACCGGATCGCGCAGGCCGGGCTGGAGATCCCCATCCTCGGCGTGAACTACGGCACCCTGGGATTCCTGACGGAAGTGGCGCTGACCGACCTGTACCCGGCCCTCGAACGTACGCTGGCGGGTGAGGCCGGGATCGACACGCGCCTGATGCTGCGCGCGGCCATCGTGCGCGACGGGCACGATCACTCAACGCACGTCGTACTCAACGACGTGGCCGTGACCGGCGGCTCGCTGTCCCGCATTGTCGAGTTCTGGGTCTCGGTCGACGGCGAGTTCGTGGCCGCGTTCAACGCCGACGGCATCATCCTGGCGAGCCCGACCGGCTCGACCGCCTACAACCTGTCCGCGGGGGGACCGATCGTACACCCGGCCGTCGACGCCCTGGTGCTGAACCCCATCGCGCCCCACGCGCTGACGAATCGCCCGATTGTCATCCCGGCGTCGGCGCGCGTGGTGGTGCGGCCGGTCCTGAGGCGGGTCGGCGACGAGGCGTTCGCGACGTTCGACGGACAGCGCGGCGAACAGCTCCAGAACGGCGACGAGGTGCACGTGATGCGCTCCGCGCGGTCCATGCGCCTGGTACGCGCTGCGGCGTGCAGTTATTACTCCGTCTTGCGCACGAAACTCCGCTGGGCGGAGCGATAGCTGCCACTTGCCCCTTGCCCCTTGCCCCTATCTCCTTCGAAAGTACTGCACCTGGAACCTGAAGACATTCCTGTTGTGTTCGGCCAGTGACGACGAGAAGGCGTGGGAGCCGTCGTTCCGGCTGACGAAGTACAGGTAGTCGACGGCCTCGGGGCGCACGGCCGCTTCGAGGGACGCGTGGCCGGGCGCGGCGATTGGCCCCGGGGGCAATCCGGCGTACCGGTAGGTGTTGTACGGCGAGTCGAACGACAAATCTGCCCGCGTGAGATTGCCCGTGTAGCGCCCGGCGCGCTCGAGCGCGTAGATCACGGTCGGGTCGCATTGCAGGCCCATCCTGATGCGGAGGCGATTGTGGTAGACCGCCGATACCGTCGTGCGTTCGTCTGCGCGCGCCGTTTCTTTCTCGATGAGTGACGCCAGCGTCACGGTCTGGCGCACCGTCAGACCCAGGGCCGCCGCACGGTCGCTCAGGTCGGCCGTCCACGAGGCCAGGAACCGGTCGGTCATCTGCCGGACCAGGTCGGCGGCGGACATTCTGCGCGACAGGCTGTAGGTGTCCGGGAACAGGTACCCTTCCAAATCACGGGCGGCCGGATCGATGGCGGCGATGGGCGCCGGATCCGACGCGGCCTTGATGAAGGACGCCGCCGGCCCGAAGCCTTGCGCCTCGTAGACCCGCGCCATCTGCCGAATCGTCAGGCCCTCGGGGAACGTGATCGCACGCAGATGGACCTGGCCGCGCGCCAGTGTGTCGACGACCTGGGCCGCCGTCAGAGGGCGGTCGAACCGGTATTCGCCGGCTTTCAGCCGCGTGGCCTGCCCGCTGCGCCAGAGGGCGATGCGCCACGTCCACCTGTCCTGCACGACGCCGTGCGTGATGAGGCGCTCGCCGATGGCGGCCGTGCTCATCCCCGGGTCAACCTCGACGAACTGTTCGGAACCCGAGTAGTGACGGTACGGCATGGACTGACGGATGAACTGGCGCCAGCCCGTCAGGCCGGTGGCGACGAAGGCGACCATGAACAAGAGGGCCAGCAAACGTTTCATGCGTGCCTGCCCTTGTCTCCGGGATCCTCGTCCGCGGCGGGGGCCGCGCATTCGTCAGCCTCCTGCCCCCTGCCCCTTGACCCTTGTCCCTTCGTATCCAGATACTCCTGCAGGATGACGGCCGCCGCGGCAGCGTCGAGGCGCCGTTTGCGGACGCGCCAGTCGCGCTCGCCGGCCGCGAGCAACTGGTCGGCCTCGTGGCTCGTCAGGCGCTCGTCCTGCAGCACAACCGCTTTCCCGCTCTGCCGTGCCAGGCTGGCAGCGAACTCGGCGGCCCGCGGCGTCTGATCGTTCGGGCTGCCGTCGAGGCGCTTCGGCAAGCCGACCACGACGGTCTCGACCGGTTCATCAGCCGCCTCGAAGGCCCGGATGGCGCGCAGCACGGCGGCCGCAGCGTGATCGAGATTCCGGCTGCCGGCGACGACGTCGAGCGGCCTCGCCAGGACTCCGCTCGGGTCGCTCACCGCGAGCCCGATGCGCCGTTCGCCGAAATCGATCGCCACCGTCCTCATGCCGACAGCGTAATGGGGTCGGGACGGTGAACGCAACGCCAGCGTCGCGACCCCGTTGGGCGGGGCCGCGGAGGCGGTACGATATACTTGGTGTTCGTACACACTGAACGGAAACTCCCTTGAAACTAGTCTCGATACCCCTTCTTGCGGTGGCGATCGCGCTGACGGCGTTGTCCTGCGGCACGTCGACGCCGCCGCGTCCGCCGGCGCAGAAACTGGTGATACTCGGCTTCGACGGGATGGAACCGTCCCTCGTCGAACGATGGATGCGGGAGGGCCGCCTCCCGAACTTCGCGAAACTGGCCGCCGAGGGCGGTTACCAGCGCCTCGAGACAAGCCACTCGCCGGAGTCCCCGACGGCCTGGGCGTCGTTCGCCACGGGTGCCAACGCCGGCAAGCACAACATCTACGACTTTCTCGTTCGCGATCCGCGGACGTACTTGCCCGATCTCGGCCTCGTGAAGCGGACACCGGCGCAGTTTCTCTTCAACTACATCCCGATCAAGGCCCCGAAACTCGAGCCGCTGCGGGGCGGCACCAGTTTCTGGGTGACGGCGGGCATGGCTGGCGTCCGGTCGAGCATCCTCACGGTGCCCGTGACGTTTCCGGCGGAACAGGTCGCGAACGGCGAACTGCTCTCGGGCCTGCCGGTGCCCGACATCCGCGGCACGATCGGGACGTTCTACTACTTCGCCACGGACCTGTCCCGGTACGAAGAAGGCAGCACCGAGATGGGCGGCATCCTGAAGCGGCTCGTCTTCGAGGGTGACACGGCCCACACGGAACTGGTCGGCCCGCCCAACCCGATCGTCCGGGCGCAGCAGCACGCGATCCAGGCCAAAGGGCCGGACCCGAGCGCGGCGGACAAGGCCACGCTCACCGAACTCGCCACGCACGAAGACATCCGCATTCCCGTCACGGTGCGCTGGAACCGCCAGCAGCGCCGGGCGATCGTGACGATCGGCGACAACACGGTCACGCTGGATGAAGGCCAGTGGAGCAAGTGGGTCAACCTCGAGTTCCGCGTGAACGTCCTGATCCGGCTGCACGGCATGGCGCAGTTGCACCTGATCAAGGCCGACAAAGACCTGCAGCTCTACATCTCGCCGGTGAACCTGCGTCCCGACAAACCGCCGGTGCCCATCTCGTCGCCGGCGTCGTTCGCCGGCGATCTGCACGATCGCCTGGGTCCGTTCCGCACGCTGGGCTGGGCCGAGGCCACGTGGCCCCTCAACGAGGAGCGGATCAACGAAGACGCCTTCATGGACGACCTGTACCGGGCCTTTGACGATCGGGCGCAGGTCATCCTCAACCGGGTGGACTCGGGCCGCTGGGATCTGCTGGTCGGAGTGATCGAGGCGACCGACCGCGTGCAGCACATGATGTGGCGGTTCATGGACAAGGGCCATCCGATGTACACCGAGGAGGGCGCCGCCAAGTACGGGGATGCCATTGAGCGGGTGTACCGGCGGGCGGACCAGTTCCTGGCCGAGGTGCGCGAGCGGGTGGGCCCCGACGTGCCGATCATCGTGCTGTCGGATCACGGATTCCATTCGTTCCGCTACGCCGTGAACCTCAATACCTGGCTCGTGCAGGAAGGGTACCTGGCGGTCAAGGGCGAACGGACCGGCGCGAAGACCCTGGACAACCTGTTCCTGGGCACAGGCCAGTTCTGGGAGAACGTCGACTGGTCCCGGACGAAAGCGTACGCGCTGGGCCTGGGCCAGGTATTCATCAACCTCCGCGGCCGTGAAGGGCAGGGCATCGTCGCACCCGGCGAAGAATACCGGCAGGTGGTCGACGAACTGGCCGCCCGTCTGACGACGTTCACGGACCCGTCGAACGGCGCCTCCATCGTCAGTGGCGTGTACAAACGCGACGACATCTATACCGGCGCGTATGTGAAGGACGCCCCGGACCTGCAGGTGGGCATGACGGAAGGGTACCGGGTGTCCTGGCAGACGACGCTCGGCGGCTCGCCGGCGGGCCTCATCTATCCCAACACGCGGAAGTGGAGCGGCGACCACTGCGGCTTCGACTACAAGTCGACGCCCGGCATGGTCATCTCCAGCCGCGCGTTCACGGTCGACGACGCCCGGATCATCGACATCGCCCCCACGGTGCTCAAACACTTCGGCGTGGCCATCCCGAAGGACATCGACGGGCGGCCGCTGTTCTAGGCACGCCAGATGGGGCCCGGTGTACGCGTCTCGACGCTTGTTCTCGTGCTCCTCACGGCGGTGTGCGGGGCCAGCGGAACGGCACAGGCCCCCTCGGCGTCCGAGGCCGAGGCGCTGGCGACACGGGCGGCGGGGCGGATCCGGGCGCTCCAGCGCGAAGCCGACGGCCTCGCGGCGCGTGCACGCACGCTGCTCGGCGACTTGCGGCGCCTCGAGATCGAGCGGGATCTCCGCACCGCGCAGTACGATGAAGGCGCGCGCGAGCTCGCGCGCGTGGCGGCCGACGCCGACGGCCTCGCGATCCGGATCCAGACCCTGGAACGCCGCGCCGGCCATCAGCTTCCCGACCTCGCCGGCCGGCTCGTGGACCTCTACAAACTCGGCAACGCCGGCTACCTGCGGATGCTGATGAATGTGGACGACCTGCGCGACGCGGGCCGGGCCTACCGGTTCGTGTCGGCCATGCAGGCCATTGACCGCCAGCAACTGTCCGAGCACGAACGGACCCTGGCGGAGCTGCGGCGTGCGCGCGCGGCCCTGGTCGAGCGGCACACGGCGCAGGCGCGGATCCAGGACGAGATGGCCGCCGCTCGCGATGCGGCCGCCCGCGCGGCGGCGTCGCTGTCGGCGATGCTCGATGACATCGATACGCGCCGCGACCTGAACGCCCGGCTCGTCGGCGAATTGCAGATGGCTGCCGCGCGGTTGCAGGTGGCGGTCGCCGACCTGGCGCGCGGCGCCCGGAACGACGCGGCGGTGGCGCTGCCGCTGCGGCCGTTCAAAGGCGACCTCGACTGGCCCGTCGCCGGGCGGGTGGCCGCCCCCTTCGGCCGCCAGCGCAACGCACGTTTCCGGACAGCCGTGACCAGCAACGGCGTGGTGATCGCGGCAGCGGCCGAGACGCCGGTGCGCGCGGTGCACGAAGGCACCGTGGCCTTTGCCGAACCCTTCAGCGGATTCGGCAACCTCGTCATCATCGATCACGGCAACGCCGCCTTCACGATGTACGGGCACCTGGCGGGCATCGACACCCGGGCGGGCAGCCGCATCGCGCGGGGACAGGTGGTTGGGACCGTGGGACCGCTGCTCGACGGGACGACGGCGCTGTACTTCGAATTGCGGATCGACGGCAAGCCCGTCGATCCACTACAATGGCTGCGGAAACCCTGATCCCCCCGACATGACCACGCGTACGCGACTGACCATCATTCTCGTCACTGCACCCGTCCTGGCGTTCGTGCTCGTCGGAGGGCTGCTCGCGCGGACGCGTGTCGTCGATGAAGCGTACCCGCACCTGCGGGTGTTCGACGACGTGTTCAGCCTGACGACCAACGGGTACGTGGAAGCCGTGGATCCGGGCCGGCTGATGCACGGCGCCATGCACGGGCTGACCGAGGCCCTCGACGCGGACAGCGCGTACCTGCAACCCGAAGAGGCCCGCCTGGCCGCGAGCCGCGAGCCGCTCCCCGCCGGCGACGTCGGACTGGTGCTGACGCGGCAGTACTACCTGCGGGTGGTCGCGACGCTGGCCGGATCGCCCGCCGCGCGCGCCGGCATCCGGAGCGGCGACTACATTCGCGTCGTGGACCGGCAGCCCACACGCGACATGTCCGCGTGGGAAGGCACACGCCTGTTGCGGGGCGCCGTCGGGTCAGCCGTCACGCTGACCGTGCTGCGCGGCAATGCCACCGAACCACACCTCGTCTCACTGGTGCGCGAGCCGGTGATGGTACCGCCCCCCGTCGTGAACGTGGTTGCGGACGGCGTCGGCCTGGTCCGGCTCTCGGCGATCACCGGGGAGACGCCAGCCACGTTGCGCGAACGGGTGGCCGCACTCGAGCGCGAAGGCGCCCGCTCGCTGATTCTCGACCTGCGCGGGTGCGCACACGGCCCCCTGGAATCGGGCCTCGACGCCGCGCGGCTGTTCGTGAGCAGCGGCGCCATCGGCCACCTCGACACGCGAGGCGCCAGCCGACAGTCGTTCACCGCCGAGACGGGTGACGGGACGATCACGCTGCCGCTGGCCGTCCTGATCGACGCCGGCACGTCAGGCCCCGCCGAACTGCTCGCGGCGGCCGTGCAGGGCGGCAAGCGGGGCGAGCTGGTCGGCGAACGCACCGGTGGCCGTACCGCGCTTCAGCGTCTGTTCCCGCTGCCGGACGGCAGCGCGCTGTGGATGTCCTACGCGCAATATCTCTCCGTATCAGGCGACCCCATTCACGGACGCGGCCTGCAGCCGGACGTCGTGGTGGAACAGCCTGACGTGGAGTTCGGAGCCGCCCCCCCCACCGGTGACGTCACCGTGGAGCGGGCCATCGAACGCCTTCGTGCCCGGTCCGGGTCTTAGGCTTCGCCCACTTGACACCCCGGACCGGGTCGCGTATAACCGCCCACGGCGCGGGCGAACGCGGTGCTCACGTTGTCAGCGCGCCACCAGGAGGACGAATGAACAAGCAGGATCTCATCGCGAAGATCGTGAAGGACACCGGCTCCACCAAGACCGCCGCGGCGGCGATGCTCGACTCGGTGCTCGACAGCATCGGCAAGGCGCTCAAGAAGGGTGATACGGTCACCTTCGTGGGGTTCGGCACCTTCAAGACCTCCGTGCGCAAAGCCCGCACCGCCCGCAATCCGCGGACGGGCGCGCCGATCAAGATCGCCAAGCGCCGCGTGCCCCGGTTCACGGCCGGCAAGGGCCTCAAGGATCTGGTCAAGTAACGTCGGCGCACGCAGGACGATCCCCATCCGGTTCCTGCGACGGGCATGGCCAGGCGTCACGCCCGTCGTCGGCGGACCGGGTGGGAGTTCCCCGCCCGTACACATTGACTCCCAGTCCGTCGGCCGGTTATACTGGCTGGTCCGGTAAGCCTTGTCTTTGCGAGATTTAGGCGCGTAGCTCAGTTGGTTAGAGCGCCTGCTTGACACGCAGGAGGTCAGCGGTTCGAGTCCGCTCGTGCCTACCACTCCCCCGCACTCCCGAGTCCCATCGGTGGCGGTGATCGCAACAAGGGCCCCGGGGAGTCTCACTCAACGATGTCGATGAATCACGTCACGGTCACGCTTCCCGACGGCTCTGCCCGTCCGGTCGCGGCAGGTACGTCGGTCGCCGACCTGGCAGCGTCCATCTCGCCGCGCCTGGCGAAGTCCGCGCTGGCAGGGTCTGTCAACGGACGCCTGGTCGACCTGGCCTTTCCGCTCACCGAAGACGCCGCGGTGCGCGTGGTGACGCCGGACAGCCCGGAAGCGATGGCTCTGTACCGCCACAGCACGGCGCACCTGATGGCGGCTGCGGTGACGACGCTGTTCCCGGGCACGCAGTGCGGGATCGGGCCGGCAACCGACGAAGGGTTCTTCTACGACTTCGTCGTGGACCGGCCGTTCGTGCCGGAGGATCTGGAGGCCATCGAGAAGCAGATGGCCGCGTTCGCCGCGCGCAACCTGCGGTACGAACGCCGGATGCTGCCCAAGGACGAGGCGAAAGCCCACTTCGAACGGCGCGGCGAACCGCTCAAGGTCCAGCTGATCGACGAAAAAGGCGGGCCGGTCGTGTCGTGCTACACGATCGAGGACGTGTTCATCGATTTCTGCACGGGTCCGCACGTCCCGTCGACGGGCCGGCTGAAGGCGTTCAAGCTGCTGACGACGTCGAACGCGTACTGGAAAGGCGACGCCGCCAACCAGCCGATGCAGCGTGTCTACGGCACGGCGTTCTTCAGCGACGCGGATCTCAAGGCGTACCTCCAGCGCATCGAGGAGGCCAAGAAGCGGGACCACCGCAAGCTGGGCCGTGAGCTCGGGTTGTTCTATTTCCACCCGTGGGCCCCGGGCGCGGCGTTCTGGCTGGCCAAGGGCACCACGCTGTACAACCTGCTGGCCGACTATATGCGGGAGGTGCTCTTCCCCGCCGGGTACGTGGAACTGAAGACCCCCCTGGTGTTCAACAAGGCGTTGTGGGAAACGTCGGGCCACTGGCAACACTACCGCAGCAACATGTTCCTCGTCGAATCCGAAGGGGAACAGATGGGCATGAAGGCCATGAACTGCCCCGGCCACATGCTGGTGTTCGGCAGCGAGATGCGGAGCTACCGGGATCTGCCGTTGCGGTTCCACGAACAGACGGCGCTGCACCGCAACGAAGCGTCCGGCGTGTTGTCCGGGCTGACGCGCGTCCGCCAGTTCTCCCAGGATGATGCGCACATCTTCGTGATGGAGTCGCAGATCGGCGAGGAGGTCGAACGCCTGCTCCGCCTGGTCCAGCGGGTCTACGGCGACTTCGGCATGGACGTGTCGATGAAGCTGTCGACGCGGCCGGCGGAGTTCATGGGCGAAATCAGTCAGTGGGACCACGCAGAGTCCGCACTGCAGCAGGCCCTGGACGCCGTGGGCGTGGCGTACACGATCAACGAAGGCGACGGCGCGTTCTACGGGCCCAAAATCGACTTCGACGTGACCGACGCGCTCGGCCGGAAGTGGCAGTGCGCCACCATCCAGCTGGACTACCAGCTGCCGCAACGGTTCGATCTCAAGTACATCGGACCGGACAATGCCGAGCACCGCCCCGTGGTCATCCACCGGGCCATCTTCGGGAGTTTCGAGCGCTTCATCGCGATGCTGCTCGAATCCTGCGCGGGAGCCCTGCCCCTGTGGATTGCGCCGGTGCAGTCCGTGGTGCTCCCCATCGCCGACCGGCATGCGGCGTACGCGACCGGGGTGCGGGACGCCCTGGCGCAGGCGGGCCTGCGGGTCCAGCTCGACGATCGTCAGGAGAAGATCGGGTACAAGATCCGCGAAGCGCAGTTGCAGAAGGTCCCGTATATGCTGGTGGTCGGCGATCGCGAGATGGCTGACGGCACCGTGTCGGTGCGGAGCCGCGCTCAGGGTGACCAGGGGCCGCAGACGGTCCCGGCGTTCATCGAGGCGGCGTGGCAGGAGATTCGCCGCAAGGGCAATAGCCCCGCGTAACCCAGGAGGCGCATATCGCTTTCGAACGTTCAGGTCCTCGTCGGGAAGAACGCACTCGGGTCAACGAACGTATCCGCGTCCGGGAGATCCGTGTCATCGACGACGCCGGCGCCCAGTTGGGGATCATGCCCCCCCAGCAGGCCCTGGCGTTGGCGCGCTCGAAGGGACTCGACCTGGTGGAAGTGGCCGCGGCCGCGACTCCGCCGGTCTGCCGAATCATGGATTTCGGCAAGTACCAGTATCAGGAGCAGAAGCGGACGCGCGAGGCCCGGAAACACCAGAAGGTGATCGAGGTCAAGGAAATCAAGTTCCGCCCCAAGGTGGACGAGCACGACTACCAGTTCAAGAAGAAGCACATCGAACGTTTCCTGGCCGACGGCGACAAGGTCAAGGCGACGATCTTCTTCCGGGGCCGTGAGATGGCCCACCCGGAGATTGGCCAGCGTATCCTCGAGCGCCTGCTGGATGAACTCCAGGACGTGGCCATCGCCGAGAACATGCCCCGACGCGAAGGGAACACGATGCACGTGATCCTGGGGCGCAAGGCGGGCGGCAAGGGGCACGCCACCCCGGGCACGAAACCGCCGAAGCCGGCACCGGCCGGCCCGGGCGAAACCAGCGATCCCGATGTCGCGGCCGAGCCCGACACGAACCCGTCGACCTGACGAGGCCGGCGACTTACGCAGCAGGAGAACAGGGAGTCATGCCCAAGATAAAGACGCATCGCGGCGCCGCCAAACGATTCACGAAGACGGCGACCGGCAAGTTCAAGCGCGGATCGGCGTACAAACGCCACATCCTGACGAGCAAGACCACGAAGCGGAAACGTCAGCTGACGAAGGCGGTCATGGTCTCGGACGCCGACCAGAAGACGCTCGAGAGGATGTTGCCCTATAAATAGGGGCTAGGGACTAGGGACTAGAGGCTAGAGGCTAGCCGATAGTCGAAGGCCGAACGCCGAAGGCCGAACGCCGCTAGCCAGATTGGCGTCAGGCATACCAGGGCGACGGGGTTGCCACCCCCCGCAACCGGGTCTGGCGCATCAGGGACGCTGACGCGTCCCGCCACTGTCGATGTCGTGGCCATGGAGAAGCATCATGCCGAGAGTCAAGCGTGGCACCGTCCGGCGAGCCAAACGTAAGCGGCTCCTGTCGCGTGCCAAAGGGTATTTCCTCACCAAGAGCAAGCTGTACCGTTCCGCCCAGCAGGCTGTCGACAAGGCCCTCAAGTACGCCTTCGTCGGCCGCCGCAACAAGAAGCGCGACTTCCGCCGTCTGTGGATCGTCCGCATCAACGCTGCGGCCCGGGAGAACAACTTCACGTACCGCCAGCTCATTCAGGGCCTGAAGCTCGCGAATATCGAGATCGACCGCAAGCAGCTCGCCGAGATGGCCGTCGCCGACGCGCCGGCGTTCACCGCCGTGGTGGACCAGGCCCGGAAGGCCGTCGAGGCCGCGGCCAAGGCGTAGGCGCAGCGCGGAAGCCGAGGAGTGCGTATGGCCAGAACAGGACAAGCTGTCGAGTTCGAAGCGTTCGACCGACTCGAGGACAAGGTCAAGTTGCTGGTCGCACTGGTCGGCCGCATGCGGACCGAACAGGCCCGCATGGCCGAAGAGACCGCCCGCCTCACGCGGGAACTCGAGGCCGCGACGGCACGCCTCCACGACGTGGAGGGCGTGTCCGTCCAGGTGACGAGCCTCAAGGAAGAACGCGAGGTGATCCGGACGCGGGTCAGCTCGCTGCTCGAGCAGCTCGAAAGCCTCAACATCTAGCCGTAGGCCGAGACGATGGCCGATGGTCTGGTGCCCGTCGAGATTCTCGGACAGCGCTTCCCGGTTCGAAGCACGCTGGACGAGCGATATGTCCAGGATCTCGCCAACTACGTCGACGAGAAGATGAGGGCGGCCGAGGACGTGACCCCGGGCAGCGATGCCTTGCGGGTGGCGTTGGTGGCCGCCCTCAATCTTGCGGACGAACTCTTTCGCTCGCGCGGCCTCGGCGACGGCACTCTCGCCAGCCTGTCGGACCGGGCCACCAGGCTCGAACGCCTCATCGATCAAGCCCTCGAGGGCTGACCCGTCCTGTCCCCTCGGCCCGAGCCGCCTTGACCCCCGCACGCGGCCGAGTCTAAGATGACCCCAGACTATTGTGGGTTCCCTGCTTTGTGCGTGATGCGCGAAGGCTCGTTTGAGCCAACGTTTCACCCAAGCGGACTGCGACGTCCGGCGGTGTGCATGCCTCCTTGCCGAGGAAGCCTGAAGCCGGGCTCATACAGCGGTCCCACCTGCTCTAGCAGGTTCATCGACCTTCCCACACGGCAAAGCGGGGCCTTTCTTGTTCTCCCACCTGTTCGCCAGGGGTGTTCGGCCCGCCCGGGCGCCTGACCCCCTCGAGGCTGTCGTGCCGGAGCCTCGGAAGGACGCGGCATGGAATTCGGGACGTATGTGATCAACGCCGTGGTGACGGCGGCCATCGGGGCCGCCTGGTTTTTCGTGTGGCTGAACGCCCGCAAACGCGTGGCGGCCGAGACGGTCGGACGGGCCGAGGACCAGGCCGCGCGCCTGATCCGTGAAGCCGAACGCGAAGTGGAGACCCGGAAGAAGGAGGCGCTCCTCGAAGCCAAGGAGCACGCCCACGAGTTCCGGCTCGAGGCCGAAAAGCAGGCCCGCGATCGCCGCCAGCAACTCGCGGGTATCGAGCAGGCCCTGGCACGCCGCGAAGAGAAACTCACCGAACGGGCGACGGCGCTGGACCACCGGGAACGCGACGCCCGGACACTCGAGCAGGCGCTCGCCAAACGCGACAAGGCGACGGCTGAAGCCGTCGCCCGCTACGAAGCGCTCGTCTACGAACAGCAGCGTGAACTGCAGCGCGTCGCCGGCCTGACCGCCGACGAAGCCCGGGAGCTGCTGCTCAGGCAGATCGAGACCGACGCCCGGCGCGACGCCGCCAACATGGTGAAGCGGCTGGACACGGAAGCCCGGGAATCGGCGACCGCCAAGGCCCGCCAGTACATCACGGAGGCCATCCAGCGCTCGGCGGCCGAACACGCGGTCGAAACCACCGTCTCGGTGGTGGATCTCCCCAGCGACGACTTGAAGGGGCGCATCATCGGCCGTGAGGGCCGCAACATCCGCGCCCTCGAAATCGCCACGGGCGTCGACCTCATCGTCGACGACACACCGGGCGCCATCATCCTGTCGGGGTTCGATCCGTTCCGGCGCGAGATTGCCAAGCAGGCCATCGAACGCCTGATCGAAGACGGACGGATTCACCCCGCACGCATCGAAGAAGTCGTCGAGAAAGTCCGGACGGATCTCGAAGAAGAGGTGCGGCGCGAAGGTGAGGCGGCGGCCTTCGAACTGGGCCTGCACGACCTCCACGCGGACGTGCTGCGCCTGATGGGCCGGCTCAAGTACCGCACGAGCTACGGGCAGAACGTGCTCTCGCACTCCAAGGAGGTGGCGTTCCTGGCAGGCATCATGGCCAGGGAACTGGGCATCCAGGCCGCCGTCGCGGTGCGGGCGGCGTTCCTCCACGACATCGGCAAAGCCATCGATCGCGAGATGCAGGGCACCCATCTCGAAGTGGGCCTCGACTTCCTCCGAAAACACGGCGAGTCGAAGCCCGTCCTCGATGCGGTGGCGGCGCACCACATGGACATCGACTGGCCGTCGCTCGAGGCCATGATCGTGCAGGCGGCCGACGCCATCTCGGCAGCGCGTCCCGGCGCCAGGCGCGACATCCTCGAGTCGTACGTGAAGCGCCTGGAGAAACTCGAGGGCATCGCCGACTCGTTCAAAGGCGTGTCCAAGGCGTTCGCCCTTCAGGCCGGCCGCGAGATCCGCATCATGGTCGAGAGCGAGAAGATCACCGACGAAGAAGCGGTGTGGCTCTCGAAAGACATTGCGCGGCGCATCGAAAACGAACTCGAATACCCTGGCCAGATCAAGGTCACGGTGATCCGCGAGACCCGGGCCGTTGAGTACGCCAAGTAAGCCGCTGCAGTCCGGCGAGCCGGCCCGGGGGCACGGCGAACAGCACCCGGCGCCGACCGTCGCCGACGCCGGCGAGCGGGCCGTGATCCGGCTGATTCGCCGGCGGCTCCCGCCCGCTCCCGCCTGGATTCTCACGGGCATCGGCGATGATGCCGCCGTCGTTCAGCCCGCGCGCAACACCGTCGACGTCCTGACGACCGACGCGATGGTCGAGGGCGTACATTTCGACAGCCGGTTCACGCCGCCATCGGCCATCGGCCATCGCGCGATGGCCGCCAACCTCAGCGATCTCGCGTCGATGGGCGCATTGCCGCGCGTCGCCCTGCTCTCGCTGGCCCTGCCCGGATCCTGGCCCCTCGGCGATCTCGAGGCCATGGTGGACGGGCTGCTGCGCCTGGCCTCGGCCCACGGCGTGCACCTGGTGGGCGGGAACATCACGCGCTCGCCCGGACCGCTCGTCGTCGACGTCACGGCCATCGGAGCGGCCCACCACCGGCGCGTGCTGCGGCGGGCCGGCGCACGGCCCGGCGACGAGGTCTGGGTCAGCGGAGCCGTGGGGTCGGCGGCCGCCGGTCTCGCGTGGCTCGCCGGCGGCGGCCGCACCGGTGCCGGCGACGACATGCAGGGCTGCGCCGACGCCTATCTGTCCCCCCAGCCTCGCGTGCGGCTGGGTCTGCTGCTCGGGCGTAACCGCGCCGCGACGGCCTGCATCGATCTGAGCGACGGGCTGGCAGACGGGCTGACGCAGCTGGCGTCCGCGTCGGGTGTCGGGATCGACGTCGATGCGACGGCCGTGCCCGTCACCCCGGCAGCCCGTCAGTGGTTCGAGGGCCGCGGGGCCGACCCCGTGCACGCCGCCCTGGCCGGCGGTGACGACTACGAGTTGTTGTTCACCGTCCCCGGCCGCCGGCGGTCCCGGTTCGCCGGCGTCAGGCGACTGCTGGGCGACCTGCCCGTCACACGGATCGGCCGCGTCACGGCCGAACCCGGTGTCCGTCTGTCACGCGACGGCCGCCTCGAACCCATCGACGGCGGGTACGAGCACTTCCGATGATTCACGTCACGAAGACGCTCCTTCGGACGTGGGCCGAGAAACTGCTGCACACCCATGACACCCCGGAACGGACGGGAGCGGCGTTCGCGATGGGCGTGTTCATCGGATTCTCGCCGTTCTTCGGCCTGCACGCCATCATGGGGATTGTGCTGGCGTTCGCGCTCGGCCTGAATCGCGTGGCTGCCCTGGTCGGCGTGTACGCAAACCTCCCCTGGTTCGTCGGTCCGTATTACACCCTCGCGACCGTGCTCGGCTCGTACCTGCTCGGGGTTGCGCTGCCGCCGGAGTTCGGCAGACAATTGGGCGCGCTCTTCGCCCTGTCGTTCATGGAGAGTGCGTTCTGGTCGGGCCTCGGCACGCTCCTGCGTCCCCTGCTCTGGCCCTTCGTGCTGGGATCGACGGTGGGCGCAGCGGTGCTGGCCGGTGTGGCGTACCTGATCGCGGTGCCGGCCATCGTGGCCGGCCGCACGCACATTCACCTGCCGCACAGGCATCCGCACGGAACGGAGCACCCATGACGCTGTTCCGATCGTGGTGGCACAATCTGGTGGTGACGACGGTGGTGGTGCTGGCCTTCGTCCTGTTGTACCAGGCCCAGGTCATCGATTCGCGGTACGCGGCGCGTCACGCGGTCTACCGCGAGACATCCGCGTTGCCGTCTCCCGGCGCGAAGCTCCGGTTCAGTGCCACCGCCTACTGCAAGGGCGCCATTACGAAGTCCGGCGTCGTGCCGCGCACGGGCGTGGCGGCGGCGGACCCGCTGCTGCTGCCGGTCGGGTCGGTCATTCAGGTGGGGACGGACACCTCTCATGCCGGCATCTACACGATTATGGATACGGGGCCGGCCGTGCAGGGACGCCACATCGACATCTACATGTGGAGCTGCCACGACGCCCTGCAGTTCGGGAGGCGCCCGGTCGATGTCGTGGTGCTGCGCCTCGGCTGGGATCCGAAAGCCAGTCCGCCCAACCTGATGGACGCGCTCCTCAACCGGCCGCGCCCGGCCCCGCCGGTCAACCTGCCGTCCAAACCTCTCCCGATCGCGCCCGACGGGGGCCCGTCGCGGTAACGGCCGCAGGCGGACGGGATCACGTCGTTGCACACGACGGGCGTGCTCTGCACGCAGATCGCAGTCACGCCGTGAACCAGACCAGGGGCCGGGCCGATACAGTGGCCTGAGAGGACACTCCGATATGCGTCTGCGCACACTGGCCACTCTGTTCGCGATTGCCGCCCTGGCGATTCCCACGGGCGCCGCTGCCCAGCTTCGGGAGCCCGAAGCGGGTTCGTTCACCCTCGGCGGAGACGTCGGCTTCATGGTTGCCGATGACGACGACCTCCACGTGGGGTTCACGCCGGCGATCCACGGCGAGTTCTACGTTACACCGCGCCTCAGCGTGCGGGCGCTGGGCGGGTGGTCGCGGAACCGCTACATCGGCACGCAGGACCGGTACCTGGATCAGTACCGCGGCACCTTCAGCGTGATCTACAACTGGGAAGGGGATCTGTGGCATCCCTTCGTGGCCGCCGGCGTCGGCGTGCACCGGGTTCGCCGCGTCCAGGACGGCACCGAAGACCCGGTCTGGTTCAACCGGGGCGGCGTCCACGTCGGCGCCGGCGTCGAGTACTTCGCGCGCCCGCAGCTGTCGATCAAGGCCGAAGGCCTCTACCACCGGGTGGACTCGCCTGACGAGTGGGTCTCCAGCACCTCCGGCTTCGCCCTGTCGATCGGGCTGAAGCGGTACTTCTAGCCGTCAGAGCGCCATCACGTCGAACTGCTCGTGGTGCAGGTAGGCATCCGGCTTGACGGTGACCGTCTTGCCGAGCGCCTCCTGCAACTCGCGCAGGACGGCGTACTCTTCCTGCTTCAGGGCCCGGGCGATGTCGGGATTCACGCGCAGCACCAGGCCCGGACCATCCAGCTCCGCACCCAGTTTGCGGACCTCGTCCAGGATCTCGTAGCAGGTCGTCGAACTCGACTTGATCGTGCCGGTGCCCGAGCAGTAGGGGCACGGCTCGGTCATTACGCGCTCCAGGCTCTGCTTCACGCGCTTGCGCGTGATGATGATCAGCCCGAAGTCGGACACCTGCACGGCCTTCGAGGGCGAGCGGTCCCGCTTCAGCTCGAGCTCGAACGCCTGCGCCACCTTCTGCCGGTTCTTCTTCTCCTCCATGTCGATGAAGTCCAGCACGATGATCCCGCCGAGGTCCCGCAGACGGATCTGCCGCACGATCTCCTTGACAGCCTCGAGGTTGGTCTTGACGATCGTGTCTTCGAGCCGGTCGTTGCGTTTGCCGACGAACCGGCCGGTGTTCACGTCGATGGCCACCAGGGCTTCTGTCTGGTTGATCACGATGTAGCCGCCGGACTTCAGCCACACCTTGCTGCGCAGGGCCTTGTCAATCTCGGACTGGACGCCGTACTCCTCGAAGATCGGGAACGGCTTGGTATAGAGCTTCACCCGCCCGGCGAGGTGGGGCATAAAACGCTCGACGAGTTCCTTGACCCGGCGGTACTCGCCTTCGTCATCGAGGCGGATGGCGGCGTAGTCTTCGGTGAGCTGGTCGCGCACGAGCTTGGACACGAGGCCCTGCTCCCGGTACACGGCCGCCGGACACCGTGAAGAATCGACCCGCTGGCGAATCTCGCTCCAGATCTTGTGGAAGTACACCAGGTCACTGACGAGGTCTTCCTGGGGCCGGCCGGCCGCCGCCGTGCGGATGATGACGCCGCCGGTAAATCCTTCCGCCTCCCGGAACTGCCGCACGATACCGCGCAGACGGGACCGTTCGTCCCGCGCGTCGATCTTCCGGGACACGCCGATGTGGTCCACGGTCGGCATGAACACCAGGAACCGCCCGGCCATTGTCACGTGGGAGGTCAGGCGCGCGCCCTTGGTACCCAGGGGCTCCTTGACGACCTGGACCAGGATTTCCTGCCCCTCTTTCAGGAGGGTCTCGATCTTCGGCGCCTCGCCCTTCTCGGCCCGGTCGCCTTTCTCCGGCCTGTCGCCTTGCTTGCCGTTCTCGCCGTTCTCCTCGTCGTCGTCGTCGCCGCCGGCCATCCGCTCGAACGCCTCCATCGTGTCGACAACGTCCGACACGTACAGGAACCCGTCCCGCTCGAGGCCGACGTCCACGAACGCCGACTGCATGCCCGGCAGAACCTTGGAGACCCGCCCCTTGTAGATGTTGCCGACTGCGCCCCGCTGGCGCTCGCGTTCGATGGAGACTTCCGTGACCTGGTCGTCCTCGAGCACGGCCACCATCGTCTGGTGAGCGTTCGAAGTGATGATCATTTCTTTGGTCATGCCTGAAACTCCTGGACCACCGGCCGTGGCGGGGTCGTGCGCAGGTGCGCCCGCGGGCCCGCTGGGGGCGTGGCTCCCGCCGCCGCGCCGGTGCGTCAATTCGTGAACCGTCGCATCCTCACATTGAGGATGAGGCCGATGCCGGCGAGCGTGGCGATCACGGACGATCCGCCGTAGCTCAACAGCGGCAGCGTGAGGCCCTTCACCGGGGCCAACCCCGCCGACATCGCAACGTTGTAAATCACCTGGAACGTGAAACTGGCCAGCAACCCGACCACCAGGAACGTACCGAGGCGGTCGCGCGCCAGCCGTGCAGTCTCGATCGCGCGCAACACGACGAACCCGTATAACGCCAGCACGACGAGCACACCGGCGAACCCGTGCTCTTCGGCCAGCACCGAGAAGATGAAGTCGTTGTGGGCGACGGGCAGGAAGCTCAACTGGCCCTGCGTGCCCTTCTTGAACCCTTTGCCCCAGAGCCCGCCGGATCCGACGGTGATCTGGGCCTGGATCTGCTGGTACCCGTCGCCGCGCGGGTCACGCCACGGGTCGACGAACGTCAGCACACGACCACGCTGGTAGTCCTTGAGCCCGTACATCCAGACCACGGGCGAGACGACGATGGCGATGGCGAGCAGCACACCGGCGACTTTCAGCCGCATGCCCGCCACGAATGCCACGAGCACAAGAATCGGAATGAGCGTGACGGCGGTGCCCAGGTCCGGCTGCCGCGCAATCAGGAGCAGCGGGACCGCGGTCACGAGCCCGCCCATCGCCAGGTCGGCCGGCGTCGGGATGCGGCGCCGGCCGTCGCCGAACATCCGGGCGAGGATGAGGGCCAGTCCGACTTTCACGAATTCCGACGGCTGGAGGTTGAACATCGGGAGGGCGATCCACCGGCGGCCGCCTCCGCGCACCACACCGAAAAACAGCACGTAGACCAGCAGGGCCACCAGCGCGATGTAGAACAGGTGCGACCGGTCGGCGAGCTGCCGATAGTCGATCGTGGCGCAGATCAGGAGGGCGATGGTCCCCAGCCCGATGGCGTACGTCTGCGTGACGAAGAGACGCGACGCAGCCGCCCGCGTCGGATCGCTGCTCGTCGCGAAGATGAGCACCACGCCGATCGTGCACAACAGGTAGACCGCTCCCAGGAACAGCCAGTCCACGTGCAGCACCAGACGTCGATCGAACATGGCGAACCCTACCTCGGCCCCGCCGCGCCGCCGGGCGCGACCGGCGCGGCCTGCGCGACCTGCGGGGTGGCCCGCACCGGGGGAACGAAGACCGGCAGGGGCCGTTGCTCTTTGCCGGCGTAATACGTCTCGATCACGTGCCGCACGATGCGGGCGGCCTCGGATCCGTGTTCGCTGTGCTCGGCAAACACCACGCCCGCAATCTCCGGGTTGTCCCGCGGCGCGAAAAACGCAAACCACCCGTGATCGCGCAGGTCGCGATCCGTCTTGCCGGCAGCCTGTTTGGCGCCCTGCAGGGAGATCACCTGCGCGGTGCCCGTCTTGCCGGACACATCGCGCCCCTCGACGCGGGCGTTCCGTCCCGTGCCGGCGCCATTCACGACCATCCAGAGTCCGTCGTGGAGCGCCGCCACGGTCTCGGGCTTGAGCCGGACCGACGGGGTCGCTGGCGCCGGCGCGGGCACGGTCTGCCAGCCCGCTCCACTGTCGATCGCGCGCAGGAGGTGCGGCGTCACCCGTGTCCCGCCGTTGGCCACCGTCGCGTACGCCATCGCCAGGGATGCGGGCGTCACGGACACCTGCCCTTGCCCGATCGCCACCGAAATGGTCTCGCCGGCATACCACTTCTGGCCGGTCTTGGCTTTCTTCCAGGCCACCGACGGGACGAGGCTGTCGGCTTCGTTCGGCAGGTCGATACCCGTCTGGCCCGACAACCCCAGAATCTCCGCCCACTTGTGAATACGGTCCACGCCGAGCATGTTGCCGAGCGTGTAGAAGTAGACGTTGCACGATCGCTCGATCGCGTGCCGGAGATCGACGGTCCCGTGGCCGCCTCTGACGTTGCACTGGAAGGACCGGTCGTAGAACGTCGCCGCGCCGTGGCACGTGACCGTGTGGTCGGGCGTGATCAGGCCCTCTTCGAGCGCCGCCGTCGCGACGATCAGCTTGAATGTCGATCCCGGGGAGTACCGTCCCTGGATCGCCCGGTTCTGCAGCGGTCGCAGCCTGTCTGTGTTCAGGCGGGTCCACGACGCGCGGTCGATCCCCGACGCGAAGGCATTGGGGTCGTACGCCGGCAGACTCACCAGGGCCAGAACTTCCCCGTTCCGCGGATCGAGAATGACGGCGGCGCCGGAGTAGCCGAGTTCCCGGAACGCGGTTTCGGCGGCCCGCTGCAGATCGAAGTCGATGGTCAACTGCACCCGCTGCCCTTCGGTGGGCACGATCTCCTCGATGGTCCCCACCTCACGGCCCACGCTGTTGACCATCACGCGGCGTTCGCCGTCGGCGCCCATCAACTGCCGGTTGTAGGCCCGCTCCACGCCCGACTGGCCCACAATCGCGCCGCTGCGCAACCCGGATGCGGCTAACTGCAGTTCGGTGGCTTCGCCCACGTAGCCGATCAGGTGGGCAGCCAGCCCGCCTTCGGGATACCGGCGCGTCGGCACGCGCTCCACGACGATGCCCGGCAGTTCCCGGTCGAGGCGGCGCGCCAGCACGGCAGACACCTGGGCAAGGGAGGCGTCGTTGATCACGACGATGGGCCGGTACGACGGCTGGCCGCGGTACCGGGCCACCGACGCGCGCACGTCGGCCTCGGCCACGCCGGTCACGGATGCCAGGAGGCGGATGGTCTGGTCGAGGTCGCTGGTGTGCTCCCGCAGGATCGAGATGGAGAAGGCGTCGCGGTTCTCGACCAGCACGCGCATCTTGCGATCGAAGAGCACGCCGCGGGGCGCACGCAGGGCCAGGCGGCGCTGATGGTTGTTCTCGGCCATGGTCTGGTACTGCTGATGCCTGACCACCTGCAGGTACCAGAAGCTGATGCCGAGCGCAAAGAGGACGACCACCACGCCCGCCTTGAGCACGAGCAGGCGCGTGTGGATGCGGCGCCGGTCTTCCGACACTCCCGTCAGCATGTCAGCGGAACCTCGCTCTTCGGCGGTACTCGCGCCGGGCTCGCCACCGTTCCCGCGCGCCGGGCATGACGTCGAGGACGGAGAACAGGAACGCGCCGACCAGGCCGTTCGCGGCGGCCTGCAGCGTCACGTCGAGCCAGGGCCGGTCGAAGTCCCGCAGTCCGAGCATGGCGTACAACGCCATGAAGATCGTGCCGTTCAGGACGCTCGCGGCCACGAACACCAGCATGCGGGACAACGTCTGGGTCACGATGAACTGCGTGCTGACGACGCCCGCCAGGAACCCCGCGATGCTCTTGGACATCCCCCCGATGCCCATGACGCCGCCACCCATGGCGTCCTGGGCAAGCCCGGCCGCCGTACCCGCCAGCAGGCCGGCCACGGGTCCTCCGGACAGGGCGGCATAGACCACCGCGACCAGAGGCAGGTCGACCCAGAGTGGCACGTTGCCGAGGCCCTTCGCCACGAGGCTCTGGACGACGAGGGCGGCGAGCAGCACCGCCACAATCCGGATTGCGCGCGTCACTCGACCTCCCCGCGCGGCTGCGCCGGAGGGGTCAGCACGATCAGTACGGTCTCGAGGCTCGAGAAATCGACGGCCGGCGAGACGATCACGCGCCGGTACGACGTCCCGGCTTTCTCGACGACGGTAATGCGGCCCACGCGCAGGCCCTTGGGATAGATCCCGTCCAGGCCCGCCGTGATCACGATATCGCCCTCGACCACCGAGGCGGTGGCCGACAGATACTCCAGCCGGAGCGTCCCGTCGCCCTGCCCGGTCACGATGCCCTGGGCGCCCGACTCGACCATCACCGACGCCGCCGCGTTCTGATCGATCAGCAGCTGCACGGACGCCGCCCGGGCCGACGGTTCGAGCACGCGCCCCACCACGCCGGCTGGCGCGATGACGGCCATGTCGGTCCGGAGGCCCGCCAGGGCGCCCTTATCGATGGTAATGGTGCGGAACGCCGGAGACGTGCTCGCGGCAATGACCTCGGCAGCGGTGGTGGTCCAGCCCAGCCGCGTGCGCAGGTCGAGCAGGCCGCGCAACCGCTCGGCCCCATGGGCCAGCGCCCGCTCCTGCTGCACCTGGACGCGCAGGTCGGCCACCTCGCGCGTGAGGCGCTCGTTGTCGGCCCGGACGCCGCGCAAGGCCACGTACCCGTCCCACACGTGGTGCACGCCGCCCACCACGGCCCAGGTCACACGCTGCGCCTCGGCGACCGTGGTCGTCAGCGCCTCCTGCAGCAGGGACACGCCCCGCTGCGAGTTGACCTGTGAGGAGATGAGCAGAATGTGGCCAACCATGACCGCCACGAAGAGAAAGCGGGCACGGTTGCGAATATCCGGAAAGGCCATGCGTCTCCGTCGGGTCCAGCCAGGCGCCGGGTCGAACCCGGCGCCCGCGCCGGGCGCGTCAGTCGATGGAGATCTTGCGCAACAGGTTGAAGTCAGCCAGCATCTTGCCGGCGCCGTAGACGACGGACGACAGAGGATCCTCAGCCATCGCGAGCGGCAACCCGGTTTCTTCGCGCAGCCGCTTATCGAGGTTCTTCAGCATCGACCCGCCGCCGGTCAGCACGATTCCGCGATCGACGATGTCGGCTGACAGTTCAGGGGGCGTCCGTTCGAGGGCCACCCGGACCGCGTCGACAATGACGTTGACCGTTTCCGCGAGTGCCTCGCGAATCTCCTCGTCGCTGATCGTAATGGTCTTGGGCACGCCTTCGATCAGGTGGCGCCCCTTGATCTCCATCGTCAACCGCTCGTCGAGCGGGAACGCCGAACCGATCTCCATCTTGATCTGTTCGGCCGTCCGCTCGCCGATGAGCAGGTTGTAGTTCCGCTTGATGTACTGGATGATCGCCTCGTCCATCTCGTTGCCCGCCACGCGGACGGCCTTGCTGTAGACGATGCCGGCCAGGGAAATCACCGCGATGTCGGTGGTCCCCCCGCCGATGTCGACGATCATGTTGCCCGTCGGTTCGGTGATCGGCATGCCCGCGCCGATGGCCGCCGCCATGGCTTCTTCGACGAGGTGCACCTCACTCGCCTTGGCCCGGTAGGCGCTGTCCTTGACGGCCCGTTTCTCGACCTGGGTGATCTCGGACGGCACGCCAATCACGATGCGCGGACGGACCCACATGGCGCCGTTGTGCGCCTTCTTGATGAAGTAGGTCAACATCTTCTCGGTGACCTCGAAGTCAGCGATGACGCCGTCCTTCATCGGTTTGATCGCCACGATGTTGCCCGGCGTGCGGCCGAGCATCTCTTTGGCTTCCCTCCCGACGGCCTCCACCTTGCCGGTGACCTTGTTGATAGCCACGATCGACGGTTCGTTCACGACGATGCCGCGCCCGCGGGCGTACACGCAGGTATTGGCGGTGCCGAGATCGATCGCCAGGTCGCTCGAAAACAGGGAAAACAGACTTCGCAGGGCCAAACTCGTGTACTCCAGGAAACTCGGCGTCAGGGACGCGACGCCAGGAAAACGTTGTTCTTGCCGGTCTCTTTGACGTGATACATGGCCCGGTCGGCGGCGTCCAGCAGTGCCTCGGAGGACTGCGCCACATCGGGCAACGTCGCCACACCGAGCGATGCCGTCAGGCGCCAGTTGATCCCGTCACTGGCGAGGAAACTGTGCCGGGCAATCCGGTCCCGGATGCGCCCTGCCACCACCATCGCGCCTTCGCTGCCGGTGTCGGGCAAGACCATCACGAATTCATCGCCGCCGTAGCGGGCGACGATGTCGCTCTCGCGGGCGCCGGCGCGAATCAGGCCGCCGGCTTCCACCAGCGTCCGGCTGCCGGCCAGGTGCCCGTGGGTGTCGTTGACGCTCTTGAAGCCGTCGAGGTCGATGAACAACACCGACACCGGGCGACCGTAGCGCATGGCCCGCTTCGATTCCCTGTGCAACCCTTCTTTCAGATATCTCGAATTGTAGAGGCCCGTCAGTTCGTCAGTGACCGACATGGCCTCGGCGCGCTGCAGCCGGAACGCCTGGTCCAATGTCGATGCGCCGGTCTCGAACACTTCCGACAGCAGCGACAGCACCCCGGTGCTGAATCGAGGCTCCCGGGCGCTCGGCGCGTCGACGCCCATGACGGCCCCGACGGCCTGACCGCGCGCCACCAGGCTGAAGGCGACCACCGTCGCCGGCGCCGCGCCGGGGAACCGCGGGTCGCGCGACACATCAGCCGTCAGGAACACGGTGCGTTGCTGCAGCACCAGCGACGCGACGCTCAGGGCCGAGTCCCGGGCTTCGTCCGCCGCGCCCCGCGTGATCAGTGTCGACAGCTGCCCCTGCTGGTCCGAGACCACGACCGTCCACCCTGCCAGCGGGACCCACGCCGAGAGCCGGTCCAGCAGCACATCGGCGATGCGCCGGGGATCGGACTCGCCCAGCGTCTCCCGCACGAGCGTTGTCAGTGTGTCACGACGCTGGAGCGTCGCGCGCAACTGACGCTGCGTGCCCGCGATGCGGCTGGAGGGATCCGCGTCCAGCGTCGGGGTCGCGCGGGCACCAGATTGGCGGGGCACTCGAACTCCCAGACGCCAGATCCCGCGGCGCGACACATCCAACCGCGGCCATCCCCCATGTTGAAACGGCTCACGGCGCACACGCAGGCCAAGCACACACGTAGGTCTTGCGGTCACGTCCTGGCCAGACGACCCGTCGGTGGCCGCTAAGTCCCTCTGTTCTCAACAAATATAGCACATCGGCCCCGCAAGGACCGTTCCCAATCCCGGCGTCGGAACCCGAATGGCCCGCACCCGGACCGCCGACGGTCTGCACGGAGGTAACTGGTTGCGAATCAGGCACTTCTGACGCTACACTAGGAGATTCGACCCCTGTGTTCGGTCGATCGAGGGGACCACCGACCGGTCTCGGAACCAGGCGTCCCCGTGTTGCGCGAATGGAGTGACTGGCACCATGACGATGCTCGACCGTATGCGGCGCCACAAAGGCTGGCTCAAGTGGAGCCTGGCCCTTGTCGTGCTCGCGTTCATCATCTTCTACATTCCTGACTTCCTCGGCGGCGACGTCAACGGTACGACGTCACCCACTGACGAGGTGGCCCGGGTCGACAGCCGCAGCATCTCGGTCGCCGAGTTCTCCCGGGCGTACCAGAACCAGCTGCAGGCGTACCGCGCCGCGTACGGGCAGAACATCAACGAGCAACTGCTGCGGCAACTGGGCTTCGAACAGCAGATTCTCCAGCAGCTGATCGAGCAGGAAGCGGCCATGGTCGAAGCCGCGCGCCTGGGGATCACCGTCAGCGATGACGAAGTGCGGCATCGGATCCTCGCGATGCCGGGGTTCCAGGAGAACGGCCAGTTCATCGGCGAGACGCGCTACCGGCAGGTCCTGGACATGCAGCGCCCGCCGCTGACGCCGTCCCAGTTCGAAGCCAGCCTGCGCCAGCAGCTCGTCCTGGAGAAGCTGCGGGCCGTGGTGACCGACTGGGTGACGGTCACCGACGCTGAGGCCGACGCCGAGTACACGAAGCGCACGGAGAAGGTCAAGGTCGATCTCGTGCACATCTCCGCCGAGACCTTCCGCAGCCAGGTCACGGCGTCCGACGCAGAGATTGCGGCCTACTTCGACGCCCACAAGGAGAAGTACCGCGTGGGTGAACGCCGCAAGATCCGCTACCTGCTGATCGACGAAGACCTGCTGCGGGGCGCGGTCACCGTGCCGGCACGTGAGATCGAACGGTACTACAACAACAACATCGAGCAGTACACGACGCCCGAGCAGGTGCGCGCCAGCCATATCCTCTTCAAGACCGAGGGGAAAGACGAAGCGGCCGTGCGCGCCGCGGCGGAGAAGGTCCTCGCCCTGGTCAAGCAGGGCGGCGACTTCGCCGAACTCGCCAAGAAGTACTCCGAAGACGAGCAGAGCCAGCCGCTCGGCGGCGATCTCGACTACTTCGGCCAGGGCCGCATGGTGCCTGAGTTCGAAGCCGCAGCGTTCGCCCTGACCCCTGGCACCGTCAGCGACCTCGTGAAGACCCCTTTCGGCTTCCACATCATCAAGGTCGTCGACAAGAAGCCCACCGCCGTGCGCACGCTCGACGACGTGCGTACGGCGATTGCGGAGCAGCTGAAGACCGAACGTGTCCAGCGCCAGGCCACGGCACTGGCCGGTGAGATCGCCAAGACGCTGAAGACGCCCGCCGACCTCGACAAGGCCGCGGCAGCCCGCGGCTGGCAGGTCCAGGAATCGGCGTTCTTCGCCCGCGAGGAACCGATCCTCGGCCTCGGCGCGTCACCCCAGGTGACCGCTGAAGTGTTCGAACTGAAGGAGGGCGAGGTGACGCCGGCGCTGCGGGCGGGCCGCGGACTGGCCTTCGCGACGCTGGCAGGCCGTCAGGACCCGGCGATTCCCAAGCTTGACGACGTCAAGACCCGCGTAAACGACGACGTCGTCAAGGAGAAAGCCAGCAAACTCGCCGGCGAGAAGGCCACGACGATGGCCGCCGCGCTCAAGAACGCGACCGACTTTGCCGCGGCGGCGAAGAAGGCCGGCGTCGAAGCGAAGTCCAGCGACCTCATTGCCCGCGGCACGGCACTGCCGGACGTCGGGTTCAATCAGGCCGTCGAGACGGCGGTGTTTGCGTTGCCCGTGGGCGCGGTCAGCGATCCGATTCAGACCCTCGACGGCACCACGATCGTGAAGGTCACCGAACGTAAGGGAGTCACGGCCGAGGAACTCCGTTCGTCGCGCGACGGCGTGCGCGCCGACATGCTGGAGGAGCGGCGGAACCAGTTCCTCGCCTCCTACATGTCCAAGGCCAAGCAGAAGATGAACATCGTCATGAACCCCGAAGTCCTGCAGCAGGTCACGGGGGGCTAGGGGCTAGGGACTGGGGATTGGGGGTTGGGGATTGGGGGTTGGGGAAGAACGATCCCGATAACCAACACGCTCTGCAGAGACTGATGGCCCGTCGGGCACTGCCCGACGGGCCTTTCGTTAGCTTGCCGATTCCCGGTCTGGCTTCGGGCTCCGGACGCGGGGCTTTCCTACTGTCTACTTCCTACTGTCTACTTCCTACTGTTACTTCCTACTGTCTACTTCCTACTGTCCACTTCTCGCCTCAGTCCCCGGTTACCACAGCGACGCGAACGGCATCAGCGCCAGCGGCTCGCCGCGGCGGAAGATCAGCATCGGGGCCGTCAGCACGCCGGCTGCGCGCCGTTCACGGCCGCCCAGCAACGCCCAGATCCCCGCGCGTTCTTCCATTCCGCCAAACGACTCAGTGAAGATCTCGTACAACGACTTCCGGGGCGGATACACCAACAGGTCCACCTGCTGCGTGGCCGGAATCTTGGCGCGTTCCTTGGCCAGAGCGATCGCGGATTCCAGTCCACCAAGCCGGTCGACGAGCCCCTTCTCCTTCGCCTGCCGCCCGGTCCACACCCGGCCCTGGGCCACGGCATCGACGGCCTCCGGGGTCATCTTGCGGGACGTTGCGACCTTCTCGACGAACTGCTCGTAGAACACTTCCAGCTGGCCTTCGAGCTTCGCGCGCTCGGCAGGATTGAAGGGCCGGACCGGCGAGCCCATCTCGGCGTGCCGGCCGATGCTCAAGGCCTCCACCTGCATGCCGAGTTTCTCGTACGTCCCGCCCATCACGATCTTGCCCGCGTAGATCCCGATCGACCCGGTCAGCGTGCCCGGCTGCGCCACGATGTCCGGCGCCGCCATGGCCACGTAATACCCGCCGGACGCGGCCAGGTCGGACATCGACGCAACAATCGGCCGGGTATTGCCCTGCCGCGTGAGCGTCAGTTCGCGCCAGATGACGTCCGACGCGATCGACGACCCGCCGGGGCTGTCGACGCGCAGGACGATGGCTTTGACGGACGCGTCGGATCGCGCCTTGCGGATGTACTCGGTGATGGTATCGGACCCGGCAACCGGGCCGTTCAACGGGTCGTAGCCGCTGCGCCCGGACGCGATGAGGCCCACGACGTTGATGACGGCAAT
The DNA here is from genome assembly GCA_964372095.1 of uncultured Vicinamibacterales bacterium. Taxonomy (GTDB): domain Bacteria; phylum Acidobacteriota; class Vicinamibacteria; order Vicinamibacterales; family JAKQTR01; genus CAYJPV01. The sequence goes on from CAYJPV010000005.1 coordinate 231,028, forward strand.
GCGGGGCCCGCCCGCCAGTCCGACGGATTCCAGGCTGATGTGACGGTAAGCATCGCCGCCAATACGACCGTCGGTGCGGGAGATGCCGAGCTTGCCCTTTTCGTCGAGCTGATCTTCGTACGCGAGGTCATCGACGAGTCCCGCCTTGAGCGCGTCTTCGGGCAGGAACGGACCGTCGTCGATGAGCGCACGCACGTCTTCCACGCTGCGTTTCCGGCTCTCGGCGATGGCGGCGACGAGCTGTTCGAAGAGATCGCGGTTCAGCGACTCACGCATCTCGCGATGGGCGGCCGTAAAGGTCTTCTCGGTCAGCTGGTTCGGCGCGGTCTTGTAGTTCCCGATGTGCGCGAAGTCGGGCAACGCGCCGATCTTGTCCAGCGTGCCCCGGAGGAACAGGTCGTAGGTGGCGATCCCGCTGAGGTCGAGGGGGCTGGTCGGCAGCAGGAAGATCCGGTCGCAGCCGGTGGCGAGAAAATACTCCCGGTCGCCGCCGTACTCGAGGTACGCCACCGCTCGTTTGCCGGATGCCCGGAAGTCGACGATGGCGTCCCGCACGTCCTGGAGTTTGGCCCAATTGGGCGCGCCCAGGTTCGACGGCCTGATCACGACACTGGTAATCCGGCTGTCGGCCTTCGCCTTGCGCAACGTGTCGACGAGGTTCCGCAGGGTGTCCTGGTGGGAAGACGCCAGGCCGAAGACGGTGTCGGCCGGCACCTCGTTCAGGTCACCGCCGACCTTGACGGTCAGCACCGACCCGGCGGCCACGCTCGGCTCGCTCCCGGCGAACAGCAGCATCACCATCATGCCGGCCATCGAGACCAGGATGCCCGCGCCGATCAACGCAATCACCACGCCAACGCCACGTCGTCCTGCCACAGAGGAACCTCCTGGCCGCGAGTATAACACCCCGCCCGAACCGGTCCCGTCCGGCTCGCCCGGCTCGCCCGGCGACGGCGGGGCCCGAACTCGCGCACCGCCAGTTTCGTCAATACACATGCGGGCCGCGCTCCGCCTGACGACAGACGACGCGGACCACGAGGCACTCCATGAACACCGGCAAGGCACGTCCCGGCGCCACCCCACCGATTTGGTCAACCCTCAAGGACAGCTACGCGCAGACTCGCGCTGACATGCCGGACGGGTGGCGGACACAGGTACGCCGGACGGTCGACGATCTGGAACGGTTCTATCTGGCCGAAGAGCAGCGCCACGATCTGCGACAGCGGGGCCGCGTCTGGCGTGTCTTCGTGCGGGCGTGGTGGCTGCTGAAAGCCCTGTTCTTCAGGCTGACGCCGGCACGGCGCGTGCTGTTCGTCGCCGCGCTGCTCCTGGTCGTCGGCGCCCGCCAGAACATCGACATCGGGAACGGCAACATCTCGATCGACGCGAACTGGATGCTGGTGGGCGCGGGGTTCCTCGTCGTCCTGCTGATGCTGGAACTGAAGGACAAGCTGCTGGCCCGTCACGAACTGGAGGCCGGTCGCGCGGTGCAGCGGGCCCTCATGCCCGAAGATCCGCCGGTGCTGCACGGATGGGACGTCTGGCTGTTCACGCGCCCCGCCAACGACGTGGGGGGCGACCTCGTGGATCACCTGCCCGTCGGTGACCGCACGCGCATCGTCCTCGCGGATGTCGCCGGCAAGGCCCTGCCTGCAGCCCTGCTCATGGCCAAGGTCCAGGCCACACTCCGCGCGCTGGTGACCGAGGTGAGCTCGCTCTCCGGGCTTGCGGAGCGGACCAACACCATCCTCTGCCGGGACGGACTGCCCAACCGCTTCGCCACCATGGTCTATCTGGACGTGGCCGCCGGTTCCGGCCACGTATCGCTCGTGAATGCCGGCCACCAGCCGCCTCTGGTCGTGTCCGGCCCGAGGTTCCATGAACTGCCGCGCGGCGGCATGGCGCTGGGCATGATGCCGGGAGCCACCTACGCCGAGCAGGACGTGGACCTCCGCCCGGGAGACATCCTGCTGGTCTATTCGGACGGTGTCACCGAAGCCATGAATACGGCCGGAGAGTTCTTCGGCGACGAACGCCTGCGCGCCCTGCTGCCCACCGTCTCGGGCCTGCCGGCCGAACGGGTCGGCCGGCGCCTGCTCGAGGCGGTGGATACGTTCGTCGGCGAAGGCCGGCCGTACGACGATCTCTCGTTGATTGTCCTGCGCCGCACGGACGACCGCTGATCAGGCGTCGCCGGAGACATCCCGCCGGCTTTGTCGTAGAGTGTGGCCATGCGCACTCGAACACTGTGGATGGTCGCTGGCGGGTTGGTCGTGCTGACACTCGGGTTGGCAGGAAGCGCCACCGGGCGCCTGGGGGCCCAGGCGCCCCCGGTTCCGGAGTGGCAGGATCCGGAAGTCGTGGGGGTCAACAAAGAACCAGCCCACGCCACCTTGACCATCTTCGCGGACGAAACCACGGCCGCCGGGCACGACCGTTCCGCGTCTCCCTACTACCGCTCGCTCAACGGCACCTGGCAGTTCTCGTTCGCGCCGCGCGTCGATGCCAGACCGGTGGACTTTTTCAAACCCGACTACGACACGACCGCCTGGAAGACCATCCGCGTGCCGTCGAACTGGCAGTTCGAAGGCTTCGATATCCCCATCTACATGAACATCGCGTATCCGTGGGGTACGAACACGCCTCCGTATATTCCCGCCGACATCAACCCGGTCGGGTCGTACCGGCGGACATTCACCGTGCCGCCGGCCTGGAAGGGCCGCCCGGTCTTCATCGCCTTCGAGGGCGTGGAGTCGGCGTTCTACCTCTGGGTCAACGGCGAACGCGTCGGGTACAGCGAAGACTCGCGCACGACGGCCGAATTCGACATCACGAAGTACATCAGGCCGGGCGAGAACCTGCTGGCGGTCGAGGTGTACCGCTGGTCCGACGCGTCGTACCTCGAAGATCAGGACTTCTGGCGACTGAGCGGCATCTATCGGGACGTCTGGCTGTGGTCACCCGACACCGTCCACATCCGGGATCTGGAGATCGCGGCGTCGCTGGACGACGACTACCGCGACGGCATCCTGAAGGCAACGTTCTGGATCACGAACCGCGGGCCTCAGACCGTGAAGCCGTCGGTGCAGGTGCAGGTGACCGACCCGGCAGGCAGACCCGTCTCTGCCCCCGTCACGCAGCAGGCCGAGATTGCCGCCGGGACGGAAGGGCGCGTGGTTGTCTCGGAACGGGTGGCGGCACCGCGGCGATGGTCCGCCGAGGACCCCGCGTTGTACCGGATGATCGTCACGCTGCTCGACGACCGTGGCCGCGTCATCGAAGTGATTCCCCAACGCGTGGGTTTCCGGCGCGCCGAGATCTCGGGGGGCCAGTTCAAAATCAACGGCGTGCCTGTTCTGATCAAGGGCGTGAATCGCCACGAACACGACCCCGACACCGGGCATACGCTGTCGCGTGAATCGATGGTGCGCGATATTCGCCTCATGAAGCAGCACAACATCAACGCCGTCAGGACGTCCCACTACCCGAACGACCCGCTCTGGTACGACCTGTGCGACGAGTACGGCCTGTACGTGATGGATGAAGCGAACATCGAGTCGCACGGGATGGGATACGCGCCGGATCGGACGCTGGGCAACAATCCCGCGTGGAAGACCGCGCACATGGACCGCACGATCCGGATGGTCGAACGCGACAAGAACCACCCGTCGGTGGTGTTCTGGTCACTCGGCAACGAAGCCGGCGACGGCGTGAACTTCCAGGCGACCAGCGCCTGGATCAAGCAGCGCGATCCGTCGCGGCCGGTCCACTACGAACGCGCCGAACGGCGGCCGCACACCGACGTCGTCGCGCCGATGTACATGAAGCCCGCCGACGTGGCGAAGTACGGGGCCACGACGCAGACGCGCCCGATGATCCTGTGCGAGTACACCCACGCGATGGGCAACAGCAACGGGAACCTCGACGCGTACTGGGACCTGTTCTACACGCGGCCACAACTGCAGGGCGCCTTCGTCTGGGACTGGGTCGACCAGGGCATCCGCACGACCATCCCCGCAGCCGGTGAGCGGCAGATGAACCCGCAGCGGCGGCTGCTGCCCGGGCCGGAGTTCGTGCGGGGTGAACGCCGGGTGGACAGACGTGGCACATACCTCGCGTACGGCGGCGACTTCGGCCCCGTCACGATGCCTTCCGACGGCAACTTCTGCATGAACGGCCTCGTGTCGGCCGATCGGGTGCCACACCCCGGGTTGCTGGCGATCAAGCGCTGGTACCAGTACGTGCAGGTCACGCCTGTCAATCTGGCGGCCGGCGAGGTTGAGGTCGCCAACTGGCACGACTTCACGGCCCTCGACGCCGCACTGCAGGCATCCTGGTCGCTCCAGGCCGATGGCGCGGTGATCGCGAACGGCGCGCTGCCGCCGCTGGCCATCGCGCCGCGCGGCAAGCAGACGGTCACGGTGCCGCTGCCGGCCCTCACGCCACAGCCGGGCGTCGAGTACTTTCTGAACCTCTCGTTCACGCTGCCCCGCGCCACAGCGTGGGGTGGGCAACCGGGCGACGAGATGGCGTACGCGCAGTTCACGCTGCCGGCCTCGGCACCCGCGCCGGCACGGGACACGACTGGCGCCCCACCGGTAATGCTGGCGGAAACTGGCGACGTCATCACAGCGGCGGGCCCGACATTCGAGGCAACCTTCAGCCGCAAGCTGGGCACGCTGACATCACTCACCTACCGCGGCACGCCGGTCATCCAGCGAGGCCCGCTGCCGGACTTCTGGCGGGCGTGGACGGACAACGACCGCGGAGCCCGGCTGAACGGCCGTCTGGCCGTGTGGCGCGACGCTTCCGAATCCTGGACTGTTCGAACGGTCTCCGCGACACGCCTCGGTCCCGGCTCGGTGCGAATCGACGTGGACGCGGCACCTGCGGCCGTCAACGCGACCGTGGGGATCTCCTACACCATTCACGGCACGGGCGACATCATCGTTGACGTGCGCCTGACGCCGGTCAGTGCAGACCTGCCCATCCTGCCGCGCGTCGGCACCCAACTCGTGATGCCGGCGGGCTTCGAGCGGGTCGCCTGGTTCGGGCCCGGGCCCGACGAGACCTACAGCGACCGCAAGTGGGCGAAGGTGGGACTGTATCGCGGCTCCGTGGACGGGCAGTGGACGGAGTATTCGAGACCGCAGGAGAACGGCAACAAAGCCGACGCCCGCTGGATGGCCGTCACCAACACCGACGGCGTGGGCGTGCTGGCCGTCGGCATGCCGCTCCTCAGCGCGTCGGCACGGCACTACAGCCACGCCGACCTGGTGCCCGCGCACCACACGTGGGCAGCAGCCAAACGCGCTGAGCTGTATGTGAATCTCGATTTCGCGCAGATGGGCGTCGGCGGCGACGACAGCTGGGGCGCCATGCCCCACGAGCCGTACCGCCTGCCGGCGAAGCCGTATGCGTACCGGTATCGCCTGCGCCCGTTCTCGGAGAAGCGGGACGGGCCACCGGAGACACTGGCGCGGTAGGTGGGCTCGGGGCTCGGGGCTTCCGCCTTCGCCCTTCGGGCTACGGCGGACAGGCGGGGATTGGGGCTCGGGGGGTATTTCCCCAATCCCCAATCCCCAACCCCCAATCCCCATTCTGCCGCGCGCGTCTACTTCAGATCGATCGTCTTCTGCACCGTCCCGCCCTTGAAACTGGCGTATTTGACGGTGAAGCTGCCCGTGCCCTTGACCAGGTACTGCAGGGTCTTGGTGGCATGGGCCGGATGCCCGCTGCGCACGATGATCCGCTTCAGGTCCTGCTGGTCAATCATCTGGGCGATCGCCGGCCGGTGTTTGCTGGGTACCCAGCTTGCCGACAGGATGTCCACGCCCTTGCCGTCAACCGTGATGAGGTCTGGCGGCACCACGTTGTTCGACGCGGCCTTGGCCAGGATCGTCCCGACGGCCTTGTCGTTCACGAGGTCCACCCACACCTTGTACACGCCATCCGATATCTTCTCGACTTTCGTCGCGCCCACGCGCATCTGCGGCATCTCGTCCGCCTGGTACAGCGTGAAGGCCATGTTGCGGTGGCAGAGCTCTTCGTTCATGAAACGCGGCGGCACGCGGCCGAACGTCTTCTTCATCCCGCCCAGCTCGACCTTGCCGAACTGCGGATGGTCGAACTCCTTCCACGCGACGTACTGGTCACCGAACTCCAGGTGGTCGTTGAAGAAGTAACTCGAGACCCCGGGCGCGATCGGGCTGTTGGGGTCCTTCTGCTGCTCCTTCAGCTCGGGGCTCGTGAAGTACTGGCCGCCGTTCCACAGCTCGTTGGAGAACGATACGATGCCCAGGCCGTCGTTCGTCCAGTCCGTCACGCCGCCGTGCACGGTGTACAGGCCGCTCCAGATGATGATGTAGCGGTAGAACGGCAACATGCGCTCGCCGTTCCGGCCCAGTTCGTCGTAGACCGCCACGTCGGCGCGCGGGTACTCGCCGGTCTGTTCCGCGCCCGGGCTGCGCAGGATCATGCCGCCGCTGTTGTGGTACGTCTGCACGCCGGCGATGTTCGGATGGGCCATCAGGAAGTCGTTGACGGCCTTCGCTTCGGGCAACTGGAACGGGTAGTCCATGGCGCCGCCCTGGATGTAGTTCGGCTGCCAGTCTGCCGCGAAGTTCCGGTTGGGGTCGTACCCGCCGGGACCGTCCTCGTTCACGCGGCCGTCGCCGTCGTTGTCGAGCCCTTCCTGGCCAAGGATCACCCAGTCTCCCCGCTCGCCGGGTGCGACAGGTTCCAGGATGCGCGGGTCACGCGCGTTGGCCCGATGCGTGCCTTCGCCCGGCACGTACTTACGAATCTGCTCGATCGTGCCGTTGCTGTTGAGGTCGTCGGGACCGTCTTCATCGAACGTGCCGTCGCCATCTTCATCCACCGGCACGTGCCCCGTACGGGCCCCTGCACCCGTCCCGTGCATGAAGTAGTCGCGTCCGTCCGGGTTGACGGTGGGCACGATGTAGAACGCCCGCTCGTCGACGAGCTGGGTGATCTTGTCGATCTTGCCGTAGTGCTCCATCAGGTACCAGATGGTGTAGATGCACACTTCCCCGCCCTGCACCTCATTGCCGTGAATGTTGGCTTCGATGTACATGGCCGGCTTGGTGGTGTCGGCACCCGTGTCGGGGTTGTTGATGATCATCGCGGCGATGTCACGCCCCCCGTGGCTCTTGCCGATCGATACGTACTTCAGGAACTTCGGGTACGCCTTCTCGAGCGCTTTCATGTCGGCGTAGAGTTCGGCCGTGTCGTGCCAGCGGTTGAAGTCGAGCTTCACCTTGAACGTGCGCTCGGACGACGTTGTCGCCGCGGGCTTGGCGGCCTGGCCGGCTTTCGCCTGCCCGGCAACGCCGGCTGATCCAAACATCGCCACCGCGACCAGCAGGCCGGCGGTCGTGATGAATCGAGTGCGTGTCGTGTTCATCGCTCCTCCTGGTCCCTGCTACTTGAGGTTGATGGTGGCGGTGTCGGTCCCGCCCTTCTGGGCGGCCACCTTCACGGTGATCGCGGTGCCGGGTCTCGCCGTGATGACCCAGTCGAACGACTGCCGTCCGCCGGACCCGGCGAGCACGGGAATCGTCACCGTCTTCTCCGACCCCGTGACGATGGCCTCGGGCGGCACGCCCAGCTGGACCATCGTCGGCGTCACCGCGCGGGCCGTGACCGCGTGGGCCAGCGCCGTGGGCAGGAACCCTGTGTTCTCGACCTCGGCTTTCACCCGGTAAACACCGGCCGCCAGCGTCGTCGCTTCGGCCTTTGCGATCCGGACCTTGGGGAAGAGAGAGGTTAGATGCAGGACGAACTTCGTGTGCGCCGCGCCCAGGTCGGCAATCTTCGCGGCGGGAGGATTCACGGCCGCGTAGGGTTTGAAGCCGCCGATCTCGACCTCACCCAGCGTCGGGTGGGCGAACTTCGTCCAGGCGACGAAGCCGTCGATCTTCTCGGCGTCGATCCACTGCAGCAGCCGCTGATCGATGCTGTCGGCCGCGTCCGCACCCGGCCGAGCCGCGCCGCCGCCGGCGCCCGCGCCACGCTGGGCGAAGGCCGCCGCCGCACCAGCCGGCATGCCTGCGGGAGGCGTTGCACCGCCCTGTGCGGGACCGCCGCCCATGGCCGCCCGGCCGCCGCCAAGCCCGGGCGTTGCGCCCGGCAGACTCCAGCCCGGCGTCGAGAACGACGGCACGCCGTACTGGTAGTAGCCGTATTCGAAGAACGCGCCGGCAGGCGTCCGGTTTACGCCAGCGCTGCGCAGCCCTGTCAGCTCACGGTACTTGTCCGCGATGGCGCGGAGGTACTCGGTATCCGCCGCGTTGACGGTCGTAGCCGGGTTACGCGTCGGCATCCGCATGCCGCCCTGAGGGGCGGCGGCGCCGCGTCCGCCGGGAGCGCCCTCGCCGCCCATCATGAACATACCGCCGCCGCCGCCGCGTCCGCCGAAACCGGCCGGGGCGTCTGTGAACAACCCGACCTTGCGCGAGTCGGCCGTGCTCTGTTCGGCGAAGTCGAGCATGCTGATGGCGGCCGCGCGGGGCGTTGCCGCGATGAGGTTGTCGCTGTGGCCGAAGGTCAGGATGGCCGCGATGTTCCGGCGTGTGAGGACGTAGTCCAGCAACGCCCTGGTCTCGATCTCGCTCACCATGTGCCGCCCGGCGTCGGGTGCGAAGTACGGATACTGGTGCATGAAGTTGCGGTTGATATCGACGCCGCCCGGGCCGTCTTCGTTGATGAAGCCGTCGCCGTCGTTATCGATGCCTTCCGTGTAGAGCGCCCAGCCGCCGGTTTCGCCCTTCGCGGGATCCGCGCGTTTCATGAGGCGCGGGTCATCGGGGCTCACCATGAAGCGGCCGGCGGGATCCTTGACCCGCATGACCGTGATGAGCCCGTCCTTGTTGAGGTCTTCGGGGCCGTCTTCGTCCATCCGGGCGTCGTTGTCGGCATCGTAGGGCGAGAGGTTCGTGCGTGCGCCGCTCTTGACCGGCGCGAACATCTGCTCGGCGCCGTCCGGGTTCACGCGCGGCACGACGTAGATGACATGGTTCTCGAGGCGCTGTTTGATGGCCGCGTCGGCCGGGTAACCGTTCAGCAAGGACTCGACCACGGACAGCGCGATGGCGCTGCCGATCAGGTGGTCGCCCTCGAAGTTCGCGGCGATGAGCAGGCCGGGGCGCTGGTCCACCGGGATCCCGCGGGGCTGGGCGATTTCGACGGCCCAGATGTCGCGTCCGCCGCGTGTCTTGCCGATGGAGACGAGTTTGGCGAGGTCCGGATGGGCCGCCACGGCGGCGCCGAGGGCGGACGCCAGTTCGGCGTGGGTGTGGTATTTCGTGAAGTCCGTGGCCGCGCCGGTGGGCGCGACGAGCAGCCAGCACGTTGCCGCGGTGAGCGCCGCGGCGCGGATCCAGCCGCCGGCTGGGGTTCTGGTGGTGCGCACCATATTCCTCCTCGAGAGTGGTGTCCGAAAAGCAGGCTTGATGGTAGCGTGTCGCCTGTCGGACACACCACCCCGTGGGTGATATACGCCGGCCGCTATCCGTACGTTGCGGTCCCGGCGGCGATTTCGTATACTTGGGGTTCCTGCCTGTGCTCTTCATGTGCGGAAGTGGCGGAATTGGCAGACGCGCAAGCCTCAGGAGCTTGTGGCCGCAAGGTCGTGGAGGTTCGAGTCCTCTCTTCCGCACCAGCTACCCAACACACGTAACGACGGAACTTCCAGACAATTCGAGGTCGGACCCTGACACCCTCAGAGGGGTGCGTCGAATCGGGTTCTGTGCGAGCCCTGTGCGAGGCCAAACCGCGAAGGGACTGTGGGGCGCAGCTCTATTCGCCTTCGATTCGCTTGATGCGGAGCCGGACGACCAGCAGGCTGTGCCCCCGGCCCCTCACCGTGCTACGATCTGGTCCGCTGGCGGCAGTCGCCGCAGGGCGTTCGTCGGACGCGGACAACCGTAGTCCCACGGGGGTTGCTGATAGTGTTTGATGCGGAGTACTTCCGATCTGGGCTCCAAAGCGAGGTTCGGCGACACGGCGGTAGCCCCGCTGTGAAGCTGGTCCTGCACTCCGGCCAGGAGTGGCTTGTGCGGGACGTGGTTCATACCTCGGAAGGCTACGTGATGCTGAACGTGTACCACGCACATGGCGAAACCCCGATCATCGCGTCGTCTTCGTCTGCATACGATACTGTCACCCCATCCGGCTTCTGCCCTGTGACGGTGGCATTCGAAGCAATCTCCCAGGTGCACGTATTCGAGCCAAGCGGAGCACACCGGTCTCAGATCGGTTTTCGCAGTGACGCTGGCCGACAGTTGTCGTAATGCTCGCGATTGGGCTAGGCAGTCGATTCTCTCGCCCACCGCACCGGGCAAGGCATTCTCGAAGGCAGTAATCCCTATGCCAGTGGTCAAGATCAAGTACAGGACAACCACGAGGTACTTCCACGTGCTGGCTGAACTGGTGCGAGCCGCCCATTATCGAGGCGTGACCACCTACCAGGACGTCGCCGTGATCATGGGCCTGCCACTCTCTGGTAGTCATATGGCCAAGGAAGTGGGCCGTGTCCTCGGTGAAATCTCAGAGGATGAGGTGGCCGCTGGCCGGCCGATGCTGAGTTCTGTGGCAGTGAGTGTCGACGGGAAGCCCGGACCAGGGTTCTATGACCTCGCCTGCAAGCTGGGCCGCCTGTTGCCGACGCAGGATGAGTTGGCCTTCTGGCGGACAGAGTGCGAGGCTTCATACGCGGCGTGGAAACGTCCGCTCCCGAAGGTGAAGTAACTGTGCCGTTCCACGAAGACTCAGCCAGCGGAGACCCGCTCTTCCGCCGCGGATGACGCTAGGCCATTTAGGCTGTCGGGAAACGGCACCGCGATCCACCCTTCGCGTCGGGCACACGTAACCAGTCGCCCAGGAATCGGCCGGCACTGCGCCACTGCTGCCGCTCGGGTAACCAGGGAGGCCAGCACCGCATCCAAGACGTCATCGCTCTGCTGACAATCACTCCAAACTTGTTCGGACGCCGTGAGCCACTTAGCGGTCGCCGGGCGCAGCCAATCGACGAGCCTCCCCCGGCCTTCTGCGCTGGCGGGGCCCCTCTTGTATCCGGTCGAACGCTGCCCCCAGGACGCTAGTGCTGCTGCGGGGTAGACCTCAATGAGCTTGTTGCTGCCGTCCCGCGGTACGGAGTCAGAAGCCTTCGCGTACCATGAAAGGAGGCGGGCGCACCGCATTGCGGTCACGCCGATGCGGTCCGATGACACGCTCAACGGCCAGCGCCCGGTCACTCCACGGACAAGCCGATCCGTCCGCCGGTATTGGAGGTGGTGCCCATCGTGAGATGGCCAGGAACAGCGCCGGTGGTGCGCCGTAACTGCCTCGGCAAATGCGTCCGGCCAGCCGAACGGGGCATCGATACCTACCCTGTCCGCCTTGGCGAAGGCCGCCATCAGGACGCCATCATCGGCGCCGCAGAAGGCATCCTCCACGGTGGCCTTGTCGGCACCCCACCGGATCCAGCACATGGCGGTCCGCTTCGGGTCTGCGGCCAGGTCGACTCCCAGAGTCAGCACGGGCAGACGATACTGATAGTGTGCAGGCCGTTGCAAGCACAATCACACTCATCGTGTGTAGATCAGGTTTCGCAGGCAGCGAATCCTATGTGGCGTGGCCTCTGGGGATCTGCGCGCGGCGTTCGGTCGACGAGTGCGCGAGTTGCGCCTCAGCCTGGGACTATCCCAGGAGGAGCTGGCTGAGCGCGCGGATCTGCACCGGAACTACATCGGCGGGATCGAGCGAGGCGAACGGAACGTCGGCATCCTCAACGTCGGCAAGCTAGCCGAAGCGCTCGCGGTGTCCATAGCCGAATTGTTCGGCCCATTCACGCACAAGTCCAAGCGCCGGTAGCGCCCGGCCACCCAGGGACCGGCGTGCAGAACTTCCGCCGTATTAAGACCCGGCCCTCAGTAGGCTGAGGCCACGACCTACGGCACGAGTTCGGCTCACGGCTAATCGAGGCGGGCGTCAGCCTGCTGACGGTCTCGCACCTCTATGGCCACACGAGCATCGCGACGACAGCGCGGTACCTCAACGCCTCGCAGACAGTCGTAAAGCGCGAGATGGCGCGCTTCCACAAGGGGCAGGAACCGCAGAGGGCTGGAGTTGCCGAAGCCGAAGGCGCCGACGATGTGGTGCGGGAGCCGGGGGGCACGTCGGTGATTATGTGACGTTCGAAACTACCCACACACCGTCAACATGGGAGACCGGCCAAGGACCTTCTATGCCCAATTCAGCCGCGCCAGCAAATTCTGGCAGTGTAGGTTGTCCGGGTCCATCTTCATGCCCGCTTCGGCGTAGTCACGGGCCTTCGCCTCCTGCCCAGAGTGAATCGCAAGCCATGCCATTCGCGAGTAATCGTCGGCACTGGCTTCGTTCTTCCGCTTGTCAAGAACCGATGCGATTCGTTGCGCGAACGCCCGCTTCGCGTCCCTGTCGATGGTCAGATCGTGCCGACGCAGCAGTTCATTCAGACGATTGGCGGTGTTGGACACATCATGAAAGGACACCGAGGAAATCTGGGCGCGCTCGATGAAGGCGTGAATCTCCCCAAGGGCATCGCCGGTCTGATAGCAGGCGTGCCCCAACATGCGCCACGCATCTGCTGCGTCTTCATCGGGCGGACCATTCTCCAGGAATCGACGCAGTTCCTCCTTGGCCTGTTCGTAACCTTCGACCGATCTAGCTTCTATGTGCCATCGGGCAAGAAGAAGCCATCCAGGGTTGTAAGCGCGACAGATCATCTCAAGAATCTGTGCATAGTCCTCAAACGGCTCGCCAGCGTCGACTCTGCGAGAGACGTTGGCAACGAAGTTCTCAAGCCTCTTCGCCAAGCCAAGATGGACGTCGTCCCGACGACTTGGGCCGAGCATCCTGAGAATCTCTGTGTCAGCCTGCACGGTCGCCTTGAACGGGCTGATGTTCAGCTTCTTCTTCCCGAACACGCTGGCCACCAGCGGCAGACTGATGAATTCCTGTTGGTCACTAGAAGCGACCTGGGCCTCCGCCATCGAAAACTGCAGAAGCTGATCGATCCCCTTCTCGACTTCGTGCCGCTCTTCGGTTGACCGAAACAGCACCGCCTCCAGAGCCAGACGCGGAACCGACGAGTTCCAAGCCGATAGCGTCAGGAATGCTCGCTGCGCACACGGTGTCAGCGCATTGTAAGTGCGTTCAAACAGCGCGGTAAGAATGTCTTCCGTTCCGGCCATGAGCCGCGGGATGTTGGCGGCGCGACCGGCCTTTGCGACTTCCCCGAGGAGAATCTTGATGACATAGGGATGTCCCTCGGAGTGTGTGATCAGTTCTCCGATGTACCTCTCAGTCAGGAACTTGCTTACACCGAGGTTCACGGCCGTCTGATCGATCAACGCGCGCGCCTCACTGTCGTCCATCCCTTCAACTTCGATCGGGTAGTCTCCCCGAAAGTCCCGCAACCTGGTTGTGATAAGGACCTTGTTCGGCAGCCGGACGAACTGATCTACCCAATTGAACAGTTCGGTTGGGTTATGCGCCGTTTCAAAATTGTCGAACACGAAAAGGCACGGACCCGCATCGCACTTCTGAAGCTGCTGTTCGAAGAACGCCCGGGCGTCGAAGGTCTTGGCGTTCGCGACCTCTGGCGACAAGACCAAGCTTGCGTAGAAGGCCGCCATGTCGTCCATCGAGAGAACGCGAGGCCGAACCAGTTTCGGACCGGTGAGTTGCAGGTCGACGTCACGGGCGCTCAGCCAGACAACACCTTCATACCGAGTCTCATCGCAGAGTCCGTGAATGACCTTCAATGCCACTGACGTTTTGCCGATGCCACCTCTGCCGACAAGCGTCACAATGGGGCGTTTGTCATCCAGTAGCAGAAGTCGCAGAGCCCCCTCTAGGTTCGGCCTCGTGACGTAGTCTCGAATCAGAGCAGGGGCGTTCGAAAAGCATCTCCCCTGAGGCAGCAGCTCGCCATGCCCGTGGGTCTCACTCGGTGGAAGGACACCTGGAGGCATGGCGTAGGTCGACGCATCGCCTTCCAGTCTATTGTCGGTGAAGTAGGAAAGCAGCTCGTACCGCTTGCCGCTCAGGCAGCCGTTCGCGAAGAAGAAGTCCTGCAACTCTGGATCGCTGCCAATCAACGGGACTCGGCGCGGTGTGCCAAGGTGCACGTACACACCGTTTGCGTGCGTGTGGTCGCGGCTCTTCTTGAGGATTTCAAATGGCTCGACATCGTCAGTAATGGCTGACACCCGGTACTTGCCATTAAGGTTCCTGTAGAGATACGCCCATGGTCGCTTGAACAGGCTGAAGTTGCGAAAGATCAGGTCGATGCTCTTGGCCAGGTGTTCGGCCGCCGCGCTCGCTTTGGCGGGTTGCGTGGCGCCGTGTGCGCGGGTCTTGTTGCGAAGGGTTGCGAAGAGCCGGAACCACCTCTTCATGTCGGACTTCACCGGCACATCCTCAGCGTCGATACCGAGGTCAAGCAACGCCGCCTTCAGCGCAGATACCGCGTCGTACTGCCAGTCACCTACCCTACAGAGCTTCGTCAACTCGGACTGCTCTTTCCGCGCCTCGACCAGAAGATACTGAGAAGCGGGTCCGGTCAGAGCATCTTCGATGGCTCGCCCCCACTCGCCAAGGCCATCGGACCTGACGAGCAGGTGCTCCAAGCGATACCTGTGTCGGTCTTGGTCGTCTCCGATCGCGGCTGTGATTCCCAGGACGATGGTCTTCTCAAGAGCTTCAGCCGCCAGCAGGAGGGCGAAGAAGTACGTGAAATCCGAGTCGGATCTTGCCACCTCCGCCCGCTTGAGCACTTGGTCGATTACTGCGTGTTGCATGCAAGCAGCTCCTGTGACTTGGGCGTCGGCGTCTTGCTCCTAAGATTCTCGCGCCTACTCGCGTCGCCGTCTCCGAAGAGACACGAGGACAAACGAACCCGACTCTGGCGCGGCCAGTCTCAGAGCCGCCTCGTCCTTTTCTCGTGGCGAGCCGGACCGACGAGCAAGACCTTTCACGAGCTTCCAGCTCTCAATCCGCCGGTAGCCAGCCCGAGCCTCGTCGACAACATGAAGCCCGAGCCGATCAGGCGGCAGTTTCAGTTCCTCGTCCCCTGCGAGCTCCGGATCCCAAACCTGGCTCTCACGTTCGAAGTGGTACTCGAAAGGCTGAACGGCGGGCTCTCTGATCTCAGCCCGAACCTGCTGCATTCCCGGCGGCGGACTCGGGCGATAGATGCCCTCCGGAACACCAGTCAGCACGGGCGCTGATGTGCCGTCAATGCGCCACTGTGCGACGAGTTCCTTGTTCCCCTGCCTGTTCTCTGCGCCGAGCGTGATGCAGGTATAACGGGCGTCCGCCAACTGCGCCAGGCTCAGCGCCTGCCAAGGGGTTGCCGGCAAGGTTTCGAACAGGAAGAGATGCGTCTCCGTCTTGAGGGACTCGATCTGCTGAATCCCGGCAGGAATCTCGAAATAGAGATGGTCACCCGTTCCTGGCCTGTCACTCGGCGCGGCGCTGGCGAAGAGCAGAATCGTCCGGACTGCGATCCCGTCCTGAGGGAGTCCGACCTCCGCCTTCAGCCCGTCCAGGAACTCACGTGTCCACCACGCGTAGGCTTCCTTCATCCCGGGCGAGTACACAACCGACTGGCTCCTCGCGGCATTAATGTGCTGGCGCACTTTGTCGAATTCGGGAGATTCCCGAGGACCTTCGAGCAGGACCGCTGCCTCGCCGTTCAGGCCCGCGAGCGCGAAAGCCGTCACGTTGTGCGAGCCGATGAAGGCGCAGGCAACTTCGTCCGGCAGCTCCATATAGTAGACCTTGCTGTGGAGCATAGGATGGTACCGGGCGAACGGGTTCTTGCGACCTCCCGTTGCGCTGGTGTGTCCGAGATGAACATGCAACCGATCCGGCGCTACCCCGGCGGCCAGCAGGGCGTCCAGCGCCGCGAAGCCTGGGTAGGTTGCCGCTCCAATGATAAGGGCTCGGAGCTTCTGCGGCTGAGCCGTGAAGGCCCCCGAGATGGCAGCGAGACCTCCTGGACTGGCGAAACCCGTCACGACGCTGATCGTGGACGACTTCGCCATCCGATCCGCGATCAGCGACGCAATCTCCTGCTGCGGCAGGCCGAAGAGCACGGTTGCTGTCACTGGCGCCTACCCTCCCAGTTCCGACAGGTCGATGTTCTTTCTTGCCCTGAGCAGCTCGTAGATGAGCGCGGTGAATGGGCCCAGCGCCTGCTGGTCCTCCTTCAGCAGATGCTCGGCCTGAGCCTGGTGCGATAGCAGGGCGCGCACGACGGCGGCTTGAACGGTCCCCTTGATGTTTCCGTTCATCGCCACGTCGCGGGGGTTGTTTGCGACCTGCGCCATTGTGGTGGGGTCCTCACGGGCAATGTCGGCCACCTGATTCACCATTGCCACCTGGTCAGCCAGCGGCGTCGCCTCACCGAAGATGGAGTTCAGACGCGCGATGATCTGCCGGAGGTAGACCGGGGGTGCTGCCTGCCCACCACCACCGGGGCCAATCGGCTTCAGAACGGTCGCCTCCGGATCTTGCCCGCCTGTATGTGGCTTCTCGGTTGCTTTGACGTCGAAGCCCGTAAGGACAAGCGCGGAGAGATCGACCTCGTCCTGCGGCACGCCATCCAGTCGTTTGGAGAGGAGGCGAGAGAAACTAGCAAACGCCTCCAATCGTGGGTCCCCGAAGTCGATAGTCTGGGCAACGTACGTGTAGAGCGACCCGAACCGCGTCAGACCCGCCTTGAAGTCCATCAGCTTCTTGAGGGCTTCGGCGTGGTCCGAACGAGTTGCGTCAGCCAGCTTCATGCCGGCTTCGTCGCCCCGCGCCTTGGCCTGCTCGAACGCCGCCTCCGCAGCGTCGATGGCCTCACGTTCTGCCTTCACCTTGTCATTGAATCGCTGAGTCGGAGCGCTGGTGGCTGCGTACAGCTCCTTGTGCTGGGCCCGCTCGCCCGCGGCGTACGTTGCGGCTGACCGGTACCGGGCCGTCGTGTAGTTCTCGACTTCCTCCCGCGCGTACAGACCGGCCTTATCCAGGTCGGCCTGCAAGTCATAGACGACGTTCGGATCCTGCACGTCCTGAATCTTGGCGCCATCGTCGTATTTTGCGAATGCGTCCAGAACCACTTGTGGGTCGTTCACGAA
Organism: uncultured Vicinamibacterales bacterium; assembly: GCA_964372095.1. GTDB lineage: Bacteria > Acidobacteriota > Vicinamibacteria > Vicinamibacterales > JAKQTR01 > CAYJPV01. The sequence continues at coordinate 248,223 of CAYJPV010000005.1, forward strand.
GTCCACGACAAATGTCGTGTCTTTGCCGGGCGCCGTCCGGTTGAGGCGCGACAGCGTCTGGACGATCTCGACCGCGTTTGCGATCTTCTTGTCCAGGTACATCGCGCACAGCTTCGGCTGGTCGAAACCGGTCTGGAACTTGTTCGCCACGATCATCACGCTGAACTCGGGCCGGTCGAACACCTTGCGCAGGTCGCTGCCGTACTGCTTCGGGTTCATCGTGCTCTCGGAGAACACATCGTCGTCTTTGGCCGCGAACACGTCTCCCTTTAAGCCCTCATCCGACGCGTGGCTGACCTCGTTGCCAGTCAGCGATCCCGAGAAGGCGACAAGCGCCTGGAGGCCCTGGTATCGAGGGTTAGCCTCGACGTACGCGTCGAACGATCTCTTGTAGCGGACGGCAGCCGCGCGAGATGAGGTCACGATCATGGCCTTGGCCGTGCCGCCAAGAAGCGGAGCCACGTTGGCGGCAAAGTGCTCGACGATGAACTGCACCTTCTGGGTGACGTTAGTGGCGTGAAGGTTCAGCCACCTGGCGAGTGCACGCTTGGCAACCTTGCCGTCCAGGCGCTTGCCGTCCTTCGCGGGCTCAGCCAGGTTGAACGCGGTCTTGTAAGGCAGGTAGCCCTGCAATACGTCCAGGATGAAGCCCTCCTCGATGGCCTGGCGCATCGGGTACTTGTGGAAGGACACGGGCAGGTTGTCCTTGCCTGCAGGCTTCGTCGGGTCGGCCCCCCGGCCAAACAGCATCAGGGTCGAGTGCTTGGGGGTCGCCGTGAAGGCAAAATAGCTGACGTTCTTTGGCCGCGCGCGCGAGGCCTGGATCTTCTCAAGCAGCTCCTCAACGGACAGGCCAGCCATCTCGTTGGCGTCGCGTAGCGCCAGTGTGGCTTGCAGTTTCGAGGCCGCCGTACCTGTCTGGCTCGTATGGGCCTCGTCGACGATAACCGCGAAGTTCCGGTCCTTGAGCTTCCCATTGGTCAGGATCTGTTCCATCGCATACGGGAAGGTCTGGATGGTCACGACGATGATGGGCGTCTGGCGTTCCAATGCCTTCGCCAGCTCCTTGGACTTGCTCTCGCCACTCTCCTTATCGCCGATCGCGGCGATCAGGTCCCGCTGATGATCGATCTGCTGGACTGCGTCCTGGAGCTGTTTGTCGAGGACCGTGCGATCAGTGACGACGATGACCGAGTGAAACAGCGACGCGCCCTCTGGGGTGCGAAGGCGAATCAGGTCGTGTGCCGTCCAGGCAATGGTGCTGGTCTTGCCGGATCCGGCCGAATGCTCGCACAAGTACGGCATGCCGGGGCCATTGGACTTGGCATCGGCGACCATCCTGGTCACAGCGTCCCACTGGTGGAAACGCGGAAAGATCTGCGTCTCCTTCTTGATGTGGTTGCCAGACAGGTCGACGACATCCTTCTTCTCCGTGTAAACGAAGCTGTGGAAGATGCGCAGCCAGTTGTCCGGCTGGCAGACCTGCTCCCAGAAGTACGCAACCGGATATTCGCCGTCATCGCGCAGCGGGTTGCCTGCGTGTCCGCTGCGGCCTCTGTTGAATGGCAAAAAGTGGGTCGCCAGGCCATCCAGCTTCGTCGTCATGCGGATGTCGCTGTCAGACAGCGCGAAATGGACGACTGCGCCGCGTTTGAACGTCAGGAGAGGTTCTTTCCGCCTGGTGACCGAGTCAACCGGCTGACGATCGAGCTTGTACTGGTCCATTGCCGCGGCCGCCGACTGCGTGAAGTCGGTCTTGATCTCCACTGTGGCCACCGGCACACCGTTGATGAAATAGGCCAGGTCGATGGCTAGGTTGTGTCCTGGGCGGTACTTCAGTTGGGGAACCACACGCAGGCGATTGGCCCTGTAGCGCTCCCAAGCGGCCGGATCGCGCTCGTCCTCTGGGAGGCTCTCGGTCAGGGCCAGCTCCCCTGCGCCAGCGATCTTGACGCCGTTCCGCAGGACGTTGACCGTGCCGTCCTTCTCCAGTGCGTGGGCCAAGCGGTCCATCAATGTGGCTGTCGTCTTGTCTCCGTTGGCCGCAACCAGCTTCTCCCACTTCATTGGTTGGGTGGCTTTCACCCATTCGACCAGATCTTCCGAGAAGATGGCGCGGTTCTGGTCATAGCCGGCGGTGTCTCCGACGAGCCAGCCACGTGAGACTAGCTGCTCAACGACGTATGCCTCGAAGTGCCTTTCCTGATGGTCTGTGTCCACGAAAGGAGCGCTCATGCCGTCTTCTCGACGCCGCGATGGTCGATCTTCCCGGTGACGGCGGCGGTGATGAAAGCTGTCCGGTGTTCGCGCAGAAGGTCGATGCTCCTCTTCTGAAGCGCCTCAGCCTTCTCCCACGTCAGCAGCAAATCGGCAAGGCGCCTCTGTGTTCCCATCGCTGGAACTGGAATCTTCCAGTTCATCAAGAGCCCCATGTTCAGGGGTCGGTTTCGACCAGCCGATCCGCGGGAGCTGTCATTCAGAACCATCCCGCCATGCGTCGTCAGAAAGTAAGCGAAAAGGTATTCAGAAAGCGCTTCGCCAGACCTTCCTCTGAGAATGGGAAACCGGTGAGAGACGACGCAGCCGGCATGCTCGCTCCTCGCCATCGCGACTGCACCCTCCCAAGCAAACTGGCCGCTCAAAATCAGATCGCCATTTTCGACCCAGCAAAAACTTGAGTCGCCCATCTCTTCGGTATCTCTGGGATCCTTCTTGAAGATGCCTCGACCCCGGTTATACAGGCCTAACTTTGTGTAGCTCTCGCCGTTCGTGATATCCACAGGGCGACTGACACTGTCGCTCACATGCCTTAGGCGAATCCACCTAGTGCCGTCAGAAGCTTGGCAAATAGTTGCTCGCGAAACAACTTCCTCGCGCAGCAGCTCGATGAGGCGGGTCTTCTTGGCGATGAGGGCGTCGATGCGACGAGTCTCCCGGTCCATGAATGCGCTCAGTTCCCTTTGCTCGTTCAGCGGCGGGACCGGCAGGACCTGCTCGGCAAAGGTTGCCCAGCGAAAGTCTGTTGATCGTTCGCGAACGCCCTTCGACAGGCTCTCGATAAAGCCCGTCGTCGCCATGGTGCGAACGCAGCGAGCGTAGAACTCGCTGGTAGCCTTGGTATTCGGCACGCAACACGAGTAGACGGGCGTACACTTGCCGTCCGAATCACTGACTCCGACTGCGCCAGCGAACGCATCCATGGCATGAATGACCAAGTCGCCCTTTTGGACGCCTTGGTAACCGGTCTCCTTCACGGCGTTGGTGAAGCCATCGCTCCGACGATTCGAGCGGAGTGTCACCTGGCCGTCACGGAAGGCGGTGACGATGCCGTCAGACTCGCGCGTCTGGCGCTGGGCAAGGGAGAACAGGAACTTTGCGCGCTTGACCTCCCAGTGTGCAGGGATCACGCCGACCCACGGGATGCCCGATGGACGAGTCTCCTCCTCGCCGCGAAGCTTCATTCCGCCACCTCCTCAAGCAGCAAGGCGATTTCTCTCTCAACCGCTTTCAGTTCTGCGTCAATCTCGCGCAAGTCACGAGGAGGGACGTACTTGTAGAAGTAGCGGTTGAAGTTGATTTCGTAGCCAATCTTGCCCCGCTGCTTGTCCTGGTCGTCGACATAGCGGTCGTCGATCCACGTGTCAGGCACGTGGGGTCGCACCTCGGCAATGAGGTACTCGTCAACCGACTGGTCGAGCGGAACGTTTTCGAAATCCTCGAGGTCCTTGTCCGGCACCTGGAGGCCATCGACTATCACTGGAGGCGCATCAGGGTCTCGCACGCCGAATGCATCTTCGAGAGCGCCGGCGAGCGGCTTGGCGATCTTTCCCAAGCCGGCCTCCGCCGCCAGGCCGGCCAGGGTGTCAAGCCAGCTGTAGGGCTCCGTCTTGCCGGCGTGCTGGCGCAGTAGGGTGAGCCACGCCTCTCGCTCGCTCAGGTCCAGCTTGCCGAAAGGTTTGCTGCCTTCAAGAGTCTTGAGGCTGTCATCGGTGATACGAATCACGAGGCGCAAGGGGCGCTGAACCTTGATGCGGCGGTATCCGAAGTCGCGATGGTTGACGATCCGGACGTTCCGACCGTCTTCGAAGTCGGCGTAGAGATGCGCGATCTCGGCGATTTGCTCGTCGCTGATGAAGCGGCGCTTGTTGCCCTCGGACTTGCGCATGGGCGAGTGCATGGCCGTTGCGTCGATCAGTTGCACCATGCCCTTGCGGACCTGGTCCTTCTTGTTCGTCAGCACCCAGATGTACGTCCCGATGCCGGTGCGGAAGAAGATGTCGTTCGGCAGCGCGACAATCGCTTCGACGAGGTCCTTCTCGAGCAGCCAGCGACGGATCTCGCTCTCTCCCTGGCCTGCATTGCCCGTGAAAAGCGGGGAGCCTGACAGGATGATGGCCGCGCGACCACCTCCCTTCTCCGGGCGCTCCAGCTTGTCCACGAGGTGCTCGATGAACAACATCGATCCATCCGACACGCGCGGCGTGCCGGCACCGAAGCGGCCCTCGAAACCTTTCTCCTTGGCCTCGCGCTCGACGAAAGCTTGATCCTTTTCCCACTTCTTGCCGAACGGCGGGTTGGAGACGCAGTAGTGAAAGTGCTGGCCCGCGTACGCATCCTTCGAGAGCGTCGAAGCGGGTCCCTTGATGCTCGCGGACAGGTCACGGGCCGGCTCCGTTTCCAACCGACGCAGCAGCATATTGGCGAGGGCAACCGCGTGGGTCTCCGGCTCCAGTTCCTGGCCGAAAGGGATCAGGACCGGTGGCACCTCGTCCCTGGCTCGGAACCCGTCAACATGGTTCATCGCGTCGGTGAGGAAACCGCCCGTGCCGCAGGTGGGGTCGTATAAGGTGCGAATGAGGCCTGGGTTGTTCCTGAACAGATCGTCATCCGGGGCCAAAAGAAGCGTGGTTGCGAGATGAACCACGTCCCGAGGCGTCATGAAGTCCTCAGCCGCTTCGTTCACCTCGGCACCGAACCGGCGGATCAGGTGCTCGTAGATGTTCGACATGACCCGGTCGGGAACCACGTTTGGGTGCAGGTCCGTGGACGCGAAGTTCTGGCAGATTTTGAAGAGGTTGTCGGCGCGGCCCAGGCGCGCGATCGTGTCCGTGAAGTTGAACTGCTCGAAGATGATCCGGGCGTTGTCCGAGAAGCCCGCGATGTAGGCCTCGAGGTTTGACTTTGTCTTGGTGGCGCCGAGGGTGGCCAGCGAGTACTGCGACGTGTTGTAGAAGGGCAGTCCTGCCGTCTGACGCAGGACCAGGGCTACGTCAATCCCCTTGTCCTTGATCTTGGCGTGCATGGTCCGAACCTTGTCGCGGCTGGGTTCCAGCACGCATTCCAGGCGGCGCAGCAGCGTGAACGGGAGGATGATCTTGCCGAAGTCGGTGTGCTTGAAGTCGCCCCACAGGTCCTCGGCGTTCCTCCAAATGAAGGCGGCGAGGGTGCTGTCGGTGACTCTCGGGATCTCCACCGGTGCAGAGTAGCCGTTCTGGGCGGCCAATGGTTGCGAGCTAGTTGTCATCGCTCATGCGTAGCGTGGTCCGTCGATAAATGCCGGGCGAGCACGATCGGGCGGCCAATTCTCGATGCAGGTTTTCGCGGCACATAGCCGGAGGTTCTGGCGCAAGCCCATAGACGCCGCCTCCAGGTGATTGCCAGAAGGATAGATTGCCGAGGCCCATGCGTCAATCGACCGATGGGAGCACCGGGGCAGCCGCGGCGCTCGACTGATTGAAGCCAGTGGCGAGGGCCAGAGGGCGTCATCGTTCAGGGCTTGGTGAACCCGTCCGGCGATGCGCGGATCGGCGATCTTGATGAAGCTGCGCGTGTAGCGCGCGTAGTCCTCGTCCAGGTGGAGACGGAGTTCGAAGACGTCCACAGCGATTACCAGACACGGTGAACCGACGATTGCGGTGCCTAGCCGACGACAGGGACAGAGGGGGCTGGCCCACGGAGGGGCAGGCGCATGATACCACCGCCACTGTGACAGGGAAGGTCACGGGTCCGGCTGTATCAGCAAGGACCCACAGCGCGGTGCAGGGAGCTTGAGGACGACCGCAGGATGCTTGTCTGATGGGGGTCCGCGCGGGCGCGCCCGAAGGAACCCAACGAAGGGTGGGCACTGCATCGCCTACCATCACGAGTGGCGGATGCACCTCTCCCTGGACGGGGATACGGCCGTTTCGCGGGCGGTGCAGCCGCCGACGTGCGACAAGACCGTCCAGATCCCGCACGTCGGCAGCCTACATCGCCACGAGGAACGTCGCGTCGCCTGATCATCGCGCTCGGCGCCATCGACAGGTCGCCGCTCGTCGGTTGACCGTCCGTTTGCGAGTGGCGCAGTCAACAAGCCGACGAGGATAGAGGGCCCTGGAAATGGCGCCATTCCCCCGGGTTCAGCCCCCGGAAAAACCCAACGGAAACCCAAACAGGGGTTTTCGGCCTTCCGGACAGGGGCGAAGCCCATCCGCTGGAAGCCTGGAATCGCGCAAAACGCTAGGGAAATGCGGGGAAGAGATTGGCTCCTCAGGTAGGACTCGAACCTACAACCCTCCGGTTAACAGCCGGATGGGCATTACTGAGCCCGACGAAGCTGGAATCCTCACCGCCTCGGTTCGGTATCTGTCCAGCCACAACCTGGCGCCAGGCAAGACAAGAGTCATTGACGCCGCGCGTGGGGCGCACTTTCTGCTTCCGCTGGCCGCGATAGCGGCTGTTGCCATGTCCCGGATCGTCGTGGTGGTGCTGCTATTAGCCCGGCCAGACCCGCACTTGCACGGCGCTCGCCGCCGCCGCCGACAGGCGTGCCCCGTACCCCCGGCGCGCGCGATGACCATCCTCCGCTGGCCGAGGTGGGACCGGCCCCGACCGTAGCGCCGCCGGAGGGCCGCGTCCCGCCGTGGTCCGTCCTACCTGTCCGCCCTGTCCGCCCTGCGAGGCCCAAGACTCTTCCCGGGGCGCCACACGGCCCTGCTTCCCTCTTCTCCCACCCTCTCTAAAAGTAGGACAGGTAAGACAGGTAGGACGGAGGCCGGTCCCGTGCGGGCTCCCGACGGCCGACCTTCGCGCAGGCTCGCCCCGGAGGTCGGACAGGCTGGCCGGTCACCGTCGTCTCGGAGGCACAGGCGCCTGCGAAACCAGGGAGCGCTCGCCAGGCGGCTCCGGTTTGGGCCAGTCGTGCTTGCTGTTGGTCATCCGGTCGAACAGGTCTCGACACTCTTGCAGCGACGGGAAGACCCAGCACTTGGTCCGCTGGCCGTACAACATCGGCCGGGTCATGGATAGGGCGGGACCTAGCATCTTGCGGAGCCACATCCCGAGTTCGGTCTCGGTGCGGATGCCCTTCACGCCGGACAGCCGTAGTTCTTGTACGTAGTCCTCGTGCAGCTGGCTCTTGGGAACCTCAGACACCCAGCCGTCGTCGGACGGTAGGAGATTGCCGCTGACCAGCTTGCCGTACCACCAACGGTCGCGCGGGTCGAGCGACAGAAGCTTCTGTTCCAGGAGCGCGTCGGTTCTCGGGGCTTGCCGAAGGTCAATGTCGGAGTAGTCATGGTGCAGCAGGTCATACAGCATGGCAGCCCGGCCGCCGTCCTCCATTTGTCGTACGATGCGCCCGAAGTACTCGTGGTCCTGCTTGTGCTTCGGATCGACGTCGAGCACCAGGAACCGACGTTCATCGAGACCAGCCGGAATAACCCACTCGTTGTTCGAGGCCATGAGGATGTGGAGGTAGTTCCGGACGATGCGCACGTCGCAGTACTTGCGTTCGATCGGGAGCATGGGCTCGGTAATCAGCATCTTGAGCACGCCCTCGGCCGCCTTGTCGCCTGCCCACAACGCCTCATCCAGGAACAGGACAATGGCGTCCTGCAGGTGGGCATTGAAGTTCCCGAGTACCTGCCGCGCGCTCGCCACCTGTATCCCGTGCCTGCCAAACAGGAAGAGGAAGGACCTGACTAGGATGCCCTTGCCGGTTCCGCGCTCGGTGCTCTTCAAGACAATCGCAACCTCGGGGCGGTCGCCGGGCCGTTGGACGGCGGCGGCCATCCACGCCATCACGTACAGGTACAGGTCGGCGTTCGCCCTGCAGATGATCTCGAACAGGTGCTCTTGGAGCAGGTCCCAGTCGCCCTTCACGGGTTCGACCGCAAAACCGCGCCACAGGTTGTAATGGCCAGGGACTTCGCGACCTGGGGCGAAGATCACGCCCTCGTACTGCCTACGGTCAGGGTGGCCGAGCCACCACGCGCCTTCCGGTTCTGGTGCGTCATCGGTCTCGATGAGTCTGTGGTGGAACTTGGTGATGTCGACGAACTCGGAGTAGGCGAGATACGCGCGGGCGAGCGCCGGGTCGAACTCCTCCGAGATGACTCGCGTCTTACCGCCCTCACGAATGACCGCGTACTTGGTGTTCATTCGTGCCAGGCATTCGGCCTGAGCCCGTGCGATGGCGTCATTGTCTCGACTCACAGCGCATTCCCCTTTTCGCGGCGGGCGTCGGGCCCTGCAATCGGCAACGAGTCAATGCGCCCCCTGATCCGTTTCGGCGAGCGCGCGGCCGGAGAACCGCACCGTGCCCCTCGTCCTGCACCGATGTCGTGCAGATCTTCAGTGTCGAGGGCGACCGCGATGCGCTTCAAGACGGCCGGGCTGACCTCAGAGCGACCCAACTCGATCTGGGACACCCGCTCGCGCGACACGCCGATGGCCTGTGCCAGGTCGAACTGGCGCCATCCGCGGGCAACGCGATTCAGTCTGATAGCAAGGTGGAGCGAGAATTCTCGATTCATGGCATCTCCCGTTGGGCTGCGGGCGGCGCAGCCAAACCGGCGGGATCTGCCTCACCTCGTGACGCCAGGTGAAGGGTCGGGGCGGGGGCTTGGGTCCCGCGACCCGGCCCTCTCGTGTCTCCATTACGCCATGGGGGAATGCGGGGCGCAAGTCCGTGTCCAGCGGACACCCCCCTGACTAACTCGTTCGCGGCGTCGCAGGGTCCTATGCCGGGATCGCAGCCTGGCGCCCCTGCTCAAACCTCTCCAGCGTCAGCCGTCGCCGCGTCGACGTCGTGCTCAGGTACCGGCTGGTGGTCATGACGTTCGAGTGCCCTACCCACTCGCAGACGTCATGCAGCGCCACACCAGGCGTCTCCAGCAGGCGCGAGGCGAACTCTCGCCGGAGGTCGTGGAAGTGCAGTCCCTTGATACCGGCGGCGTCAACGGCGGCCTTCCAGTCCTGCTTGATCACGACGCGACGCTCGCCCGCCTCGTTCCCGAACACGTGCGCCGTGCCCGGGAACTCCTGACCGTCGACGTTATGGCGTCGCGTGTTCAGCACCTCGCGCAACCGCGACGTCATCGGCACCGCACGAGCCTCGCCGGTCTTGGTCTTGTCGGCCGGCAGCAGCAGCGTGTTCTCCTGCCAACGCACCTGGGACCACTGCAGCGACAACAGTTCGCCGCGTCGGCAACCGGTCTCCAACGCGGCCGTGATGAGGTCGCGCAGCCAGGGCGACGCGGCGCCGAGCAAGCGCTCCTCCTCGCCGGGGTCCAATCGCCGGTGACGCGGGGTCTCCGCTGATGAGTTCAGCTTGAACACCGTCACGCCGTTTCGCTTGAACGGCGTCTGGTCGACATAGCCTTCGGCAATGGCCCAGTTGAACATGTGACGCAGTCGGGACAGCACGCGGTTGGCTCCAACCTCCCCGCCCTTGTCTCGCGGAAGCCTCGTGCGCCAGTGCCCTCGCAGGGCTTCCAGGTCAGCCTTGGAAATCTGCGCCACGGCGACATCGGCCAGGGTGAGCTTGCACCCGGCGCGTTCCAGCGGCGCCCGGCGTAGGGCCCCTACGTGCCATTCCATCATCTTGCGACCCAGCGGCCGGCGCGTCGGGGTGCGCACGTGCTGCTTGAGGTAGTCATCTGCGAGATCGCCGAACGTCAGCGGCGTCCGTCGTGCGTGTCCCGGCGCTGCGCCATCCGGGCGTCCGCCGACGATGGATGGCCCGGCGCCAGTCGCGTCCCCATCCACGAGTCTCTTCCGAAGCTCGTATCGCCACTTGTCCCGCAGCCCCTCGGCCTCGGTCCTGCCCATCAAGTAGCTCAAGGGCTTACCGGCGTATCGGTGGAGGCAGGCCCGGAATTCCCGACCATTGATCGAGTAGTTGACGTGCCACGCGTGCGGGCACTTCGCCCAGTGCCGGTGTCCGCAATCACACCGTTTCCTGAGCCCGTCATTATGGTGGAACGTCTTGCTGGTTGCCATGGCTGCAATCTCACCGACCTCGTGCCGGCGCGGAGTTCGCGACCGGTTGCACGTTCACGAGGCCTTCCTTTTTCCAAAAAAGCACGGGGGTGTCCGTCCGTCAATTTCCCCCTACCTGGCGCCAGCCGGACCCGACACTGGCATCGTCGTCTCGCCTGCTGGTCCCCGCCGGCGGAGGACGGCGAAGGCCCGGGAAGGTACTTCGCTGGCCTCCCGTTGAACCGGGAGCACCTGGAACGGCCCGGGGTGGCACCCCGAGACCTTCGCGCTCCCCGGGGTTGTCGAGGCCCTCCCCTGCCCCGCCGCTACTTGGTGCCTCGCACGACACCGGCTCGCACCCGCCCTCGCACAGGAGCAGCCCGCCGGGCCAGCGAAGCCCGTCCCCGCGGTATTGGAGCGTTCCCGGCCACAAGTCTGTCCGACTTGCGGGCGGCCGTAGTGGTAGTTCCGGGCGCCGTTGGCGGGCCAGCCAACTCCCAGGTCATCGCCTTGATGCTCACCGTCCCCAGCCTCCGCCCGTTCCGCCGAACCATGCCCCAGTAGATCCGAACCTGGTGGTCACGGTCGTTCGCGCGGATGTCGCCCCACCAACTGGCGCCGAGCTCCCAGAGTTCGTAGACCCAGCGAGCTAGTTCGCGCGCTGCTATCAGGACTTCGCTTCTGAGCGCAGTACCAGCCGTCAAATTGAAGACCCCTGTTCGTCGGCTTGCCGTCTTGATGATGGCCGACCGACCTAGGTAGTCGCACTCGTTCGATGGGGCCCTGAGTTCGGACGCTCCAATGAGCGTCGCAATTCGCCTCGCCGTCCGATGCCCTTTGCGTCTGGCATGATCTCCACGCCATCGACGTAGGTCGGCCTCCCACTCTCCTTCCAGACCAAGCCGCACCCGGTTGCCGTTGTTCTTCCTCATCGCCGATCTCCTCATCAGTTGGCTATCCGTCGTCGCCCTCACTACTTCCCGGCCTCTCCCTCGCTTCGCTCAGTCAAGGCCAGCGGGCAGCCCTCCGGTCTGCCCGCGCACGGCCATTTCCGCTGCATGAAGTGGTCAGCCGTCCACTGCATGGGTATCCAGGCTCGGTCGAACACCGGTAGTTCTGACACGGCGGGCCATCGGACAACCGACCGGTAGGCGGACACCGGCACGGTGATGGGGCTCCATTCGCCGTGCACATGGAGTACGGCTGCAGGCGGGCCCACCAGCCCTTCGATGTAGGCGCAGCAGTCTGCTGCCGCCCCGCCCGGATGACGATAGAGAAGGGTCGTAGGTTCACCTGGCCCGTCCAGGACAGCTGGTGTCTCAGGAAGGTTGGCGAACATCCACAGCAGGGCTGAATCATTCCGGGTGCTAATCGCGATCGTGCTTGAGACTGCGCCGGTGACGAGCTCGATATCACAAGGGTGCAAGAACCCGCTGAACGCCTTCCCGGCAAGCCCAACGATGGTGTTGCGATCACGCACTGGATTCAGATCCAGCATCGACTCCCAAAGGACCCAGGATGTCCTCGGGTGATGGCTGCGAGAGAAGCGGCTGGGGGTCGGTAGGTACCCCCTGCTCCGAAGGCAGGCGGCGGCGACGAAGCGATCACGGTCTTCATCTGGTTTCATGCTCGCTCTCCTGCACCTGATGTGACATAGCCGAACTCGCCGGCGCTCAGCCACAGGTCGACATCCGATTGTCTGAACCGCCAGATGCGACCGTTGTTGACCTTGACACCGCGTAGCCGTAGGCTCTGAGCAGCGCGGCGAATCGTCGCCACGCTCACACCCGCGTGGTCCGCGGCCTGAGTTGGCGTCAACCACGCCTCGCAGGACTGTCGTTGAGTAGTCGCGTTGTGACTGTCTGTGTTCATGCCGTCCTCCAAGCTCAAGTGTCGTGGCAATTCGCGTCGCGGGACTCGACGGGAAGCACAGTCACGCGGGCCGGTGCCGTAGGGTCTGCACAAGCTCAGCAGAGGTAGACAATGATGAAGAGAGAGACTCAAGCGGACCACGCCGCACGCTGGGAACGCGGCCAGATCAGGCTCCGCGCATTGGTCATCGTGCAATCGCCCGCGTGGATCGAGGACGTTGCTCCCGTTGAGTGGACTGCCTACACGGAAGGGCTCCGCCATGTTCGAAGGGCCGGTGCCGCGGACCGCCCTACTCCGCCTGCGCAAGTGATTGATGCATTGGACAGGTTCCTGGACGCGGCGTGGCGCGCACTACCGTGGAGGGACGATATGCGGCATGCCCTCCCATCGTCAGTACGAGCTCAGAGGGCGCTAGCCGAACTCGTGAAGGCGGGCGCCTGTCCCTATGAACTGCTCGATTTGCTGCAGCAGTCGTCTCCGCGAGCGCAGCAGTCGGAGGGCGTACGACCACGCCGACGGCGCTGGTCGCCGGCGCGAGTACAGGCGTTGGCTGCGGAGTTGATGCGAATCGGCACTCAACTCGACGATCTGAGAGAGGAGGCCAACTGGCGCCACGTCAGGGGATTCCACAGCGAGTTGCCAGAACAGCTGGCCGCCGAGGCAGAAAGGCTGGGCTATATTGCTCCTCTTGTCGATGGGCGCTCCGCTGCAGTTGACCTTCGTGACGCGATCCAAGACCACGTCATCGAGACCACCGGGCAGCCCCACTACCTCACACTGGCGAGACTCGTCGGTGACGACGATGACAATCCGGTGAGACTGGCCCAAGCACTGGAACAGCGTCGTCGACGCCGTCTGGAGCGCAAGAGGTTGCCGGCAGCGCAGAGGAGGGCGGTCGGGCATGGCGACACACCGGTATCAATGCTGGTCTTTCCACCGAAGAAGTTTGCCGAGCGGCGTGCGCCGGCGAAGGCATGAGTTGAGGGGGTACAGCGCCACCCGGGTGGCGTCCTTCCGTTCGACGTAGCCCGGGCCAGGTTGCGGCGGACGGTGAAGCCCCGAGCTGGGATCCATGTAGACCGACGACTGGACGCGGGAGCCTGGCACACCCACGGCGCCTCACCTGGGGTCGCTGAGGTGCGGTTTCGAGCGAAGCCATCGCTGGGTCCACTCTTCTCCTTTTTTTGGTGCGTGTTGGTGTGACAATTCGCCGCGCGCAGCCCACTCAGCGGTGGACCCGTTCGCACCACTCAACACCTACATTCACGCGACGCTACTCATCGTGTTCTAATTCCGGGTGGAGGTCGACAATGGCGAAGGTTGAGCTTCACTTGGGCAAAGTGCCGGAGGGCGTGGATGAGCGGGTGAAGATGGTGGCAGACGTGTACCGCAGGCTGACGGGGAAGGAGCCGACGTCCGAGGGCTTGGCCGACGCACGAGCGAGGCTGGAGGGTGCAGCTGCAACGGCGACGACTGGAGGCGCAGGGGAGACGGCGCCCGACTCGCGGGAAGCGGAGGTCCGCATCGACGACAGCAACTACACCGAGACGCATGGTCGCAAGCCCAGCGGAACAGGGGCGTGGGCATTCAGCACGGTGGACCCCAATCAGGCGGACCACCTCAACCATGTCATCTGGGTGCGCGGGAGCTTCGACGAGGCCGTGCAGAAGGCGGTTCGCATCGCGGCCAAACGCGGCATCGACAAGCTATGGGTGTGCGGGTGAACACTCGGCCCGCCCATCGGGAACAGAATCCCTACGCTCGCCTTGCTGACTCGACCGCTCACCGTCGCCTACCAGGTTTGGACCCGGCTCGCGGCCGACGATCCAGTCGGCCGTCGAGCGGCGCCGCGAGAGAGGCGCAGCGGTCGCCGGCCAAGAGGACGCTTAGCTCAAACTGGCCCGGCTGCTCATACAGGAAGGGATGCTGGAGCCGAAAGCGTTCAAGCGATTCGGGCGATCTCCGCATGCGGCGGTGACCCACCTCCGAATGAACGGCATTGAGTAGCCGGCTCACTTGCTCGTCGCGGTACCCGCTGGTTGACGCGGCGATGTGCCTCTGGATGGCGACCGTCTCGTGGACCAGTGGCCAGTCTTCCGTCACCCGAAGGTCCGCCACATCTTCCAGTATCCCAGCCAATTTCCACATCTTGAAGATCAAGCCGGCCGGAACGTAGTGCTCCGCCCGATTGACTTCCTCGCAGGCTGATGCCGCGCGGTCCAGCGCACGCGAGGCGTCGATGAACGAACTCGCCTCGTTGGCCCTGGTCTTCCGGCGGGCGAGCGTCGGCCTCGGTCGGGTACCAGTCGCGGCGCGCTTGTAGTCGCTGAGCAACTCCGAGAGAGCTTGAGGCACCGCTCCAAGTTTGGCCAACCGTTCCATCGCGCCCCAGCCTTCAGGGTGGCGTTGAAGCCACGCCACGCCGGCGCTAGACTCCCAGCCCCGACACGCATCGGCGACGAAGGCCCCCGCCTCGGCCGGCAGGGGGTCGCCGTCGCTGAGTGGACGCGCAAGAGCCTCAGTCAGCTTCCGAACCAACTCCAGACGGCGCCCAGTGTCGCCGAGCCGCAGACGATCGCATACACCAACTCCAATACACGCTCGTTCGATCCGGAGGCGAGGCGTCGTGCGACGAAGTGGCCCAGTCATGACCCAAAGCATAGGCGTCGTGAAGCCACAGCACAACGAATCTGCGCGCCAACAATGCCGACCGATCCCTCCCACGAGGTCGACGCGTCGGTGGGATTGCTTAGGAGCATGGCCAGCCTAATCTGGATGTGTCGCACGGGCGGTTCGACAGACGACCCGCCGCCCAAGGAACCAAGGGGTCGTAAACCAGTTAGGAGTCCAAATGGCTAAGTGTGAAGCAGGCAAGGTCAAGGCGGTCAGGGTCAAGGCCAAAGCAGCAGCGGCCAAGGCGCAGGATCCGGTGTGGGAAGAATTGAAGGCTGGATGGGCACGGCGGATAGCAACGGGCCGGCCAGGCAAGCGCCTTCCACCTGTTCCGCCAGAGCGGCGGGAGGAGTTCATCGAGTTCGTCTGCACGGTAATCGGAGCAACGACTCCGGAGGAGATCAGGACGGTGCGCAAGGGGTTGGAAGCCGAGTGGCGAGGACGCAGGTCCGTGCCGACCAAGGCAGAGCTGAAGGCGATGACTCTCACTGAACTGCTTGACGCGGTGGTTGCAGCGATCTAGGCATTGGGTTGGAGTCTGGCCGCCTCCGACCGGCCGCCGTACGACATGAGTATGGCGGCCGGTCGGGGTCTCTGCCCCAGGGTGTTCAGCCCCCGGGTTGCTACTCGCCCCTGTTCACCGTGGCACATCGAGTCTCGAAAGCTGGGCACCCGAATGCGCGACGTCCCGTCGAGGCTTGGACGTCTCTACGTTACTGCCGGGGCTCGATCGCTCTCCGGAGTCTGGCCGCCTCCTTGTCAAGCCCCGCCTTCTGCAGCGCGTAGACCGCGTCCCACACTAGGCGTTCGAGCGTCTGAATCCGGGCTTCTCTCTCCGCCACTGCCGCGTCGTGCCCCGCCCACTGACGGATCAACGCCCACGACGCGCGGTACTCATTCAGCAAGCCGGCCATATGCTCCTCGCCTGGCAGACGCGCCTCCTGTGCCCACTTCCGCTCTGTGGTTTCGACGTCAACCAGCACCGTAGCAGGTTCCGAAGCGCAGAAGGCCCTCGCCAACGTGAGCGCCTCGCCGAATGAAACGTGACATCGGCCATGCCGGTCGATGTGTACGTCTAGATGATTCGGCGTGGTGTTCAACCGCGCTCGCTCCCTAACGCGCTGCACTGCCTCCGGCGGACCGCTGAGAATGCCACGCCAATAGCTGACGTCGTCGCCAACGGACTCGAAGACTTGCACAACGGCGTTGTCGACCGGCGAATCCCGCTGATAGCCCGCTTGCTCGCTGCGTTCGCGCAGGCACCGTTGCCCTTCCTCGTCTGCCAGCCATGCCTTGCGCTCCGCCCAGGGCACCACGAGGTGCGTGGACTTCACGTAGTCGACGAGTCCGGGATTCGGCTCGATCCACTCCGCCTTCCACCGGCTGCCGCGGACGTGGGCGAGGATCTTGACGCGTTGGAACGGCTCGCTCGGCTTTTCACGCAGGGCGTACTCCGTGTTGATCTTGATGTCGGACTTCTGCAATGTCGCTCCTCCTGCACTACAGCACTACGGCAGATGGGGTAGCTATGGTAGCCGTAGTAGCCGTAGTAGGGTCTTGACGGAGCCCGGCGCCGGCCGCAGACTGCTCCAATTGGAGGGCAGGAATGATGGCATACTTCGTCTACGAGAACTGGCGGGCCAGAGGCCACAAAGCAATCGTTCACAGGGGGACGTGCCACTTCTGCAACGATGGCCGCGGCGTCACAACTGGAACACGAAGCGACAACGGACGGTGGCACGGCCCCTATTCCACAGCAGAGCAGGCGTTTGACAGGGCAAGCGCAACCGGCGGTCGCGTTGGCACCTGTCGATGTGTTCCAACGCGAACATCGGCTGCCAGGCTTGGGGTCGGATCACCCGACTGCGAATAGCATCAACCGTCACCGGGTGGTGATCTCGCACAACATCGCGGTCGCCGAGCTATAGCGTCGCCGTCTCGAAACTGAATCGGATCTTGAACCGGCGTAGCGTGAGCCCAGGGACGGCCGTCGCGGCATAGAGCAGGCCCTCCGGATAATCGGCAGCAACGAGGATGCCGCGCACGCGGGCCTCACCCTGTGATCGGTACCAGCCGACGTACCTCGCGAGTTGTCCGATAGCGGCGTCCTTCGCTTCTCCCGCCTTCACTTCGATGACGACAAGCTCACCGTCGGCTCCGCGGGCCAAGATGTCGATGCGCCCGACATCTGTGGGTACCTGACGCTGCACGAACGTCAACCCCGCTTCGATGGCCCCGAGGTTCGAGACGAGATGGTCTTCAACATCTCGCTCCAGGCTGATCGATGCCTCAACAAGCTCGTCGTTGTCTTCGCGACCAATGCCTGGTCCAGGCTCCCAAGTGTTCGGCCCGTGTTGCTGGGCGTCATACAGCTCGAAGCTGCCGTCCCCACGCTTGTAAAGGAACCTGTCGGCGCTTGGGTGGTGCAGGTAGGCCTTGGGGTTATTGATCGCGCACGCGTAGAGGTGGGCGGTTAGGGTCGAGGGTTGCCACTGGCCCGGGTAACGGTCTGCAACTGACTGCCGCACGTCTTCCCTGGAAAGCGACCTTCCCGCCTGCTCAAATACCTCGCGGATCGCCTGCGCCATGGTTGCCATGGATGTCCCCTTTCACCGTAGTACGAGTACTGCTCAGCGCCAATCCTCGTGGGTGATTCTCTTGACTGGTAGGGGGACTGTCGTCACACTGGCGTGGCCGCCTTGGCGCCCCCAAATGGCCTGTCCCGGGAATTGTGCTCTTACCCGGATGAGGAGACCAGCATGAGTGTGCTATGGACGCCCGAGGAAGTCTACCGTCGGGCAGCTTACCGAAGCGAGGCGGACCTCGAAGCGTCGATCATCAAGGTCCAAACCGACCTTTTTGGAGCGAACCGCATCTATCTGGACGTCAAGAAGAAGATCGGGGCGAAGGGCGGCATCCAAAACATTCCGGATGGGTATCTTGTCGATCTGAGCAGCTCACACCCGAGGTTGTACGTCGTCGAGAACGAAC
This sequence comes from uncultured Vicinamibacterales bacterium, assembly GCA_964372095.1. Taxonomy (GTDB): domain Bacteria; phylum Acidobacteriota; class Vicinamibacteria; order Vicinamibacterales; family JAKQTR01; genus CAYJPV01. Next base: position 266,001 of record CAYJPV010000005.1, read on the forward strand.
TCGCGGCACATGATCCCCTCCGCCACATTGCCGTCCAGATCCTCCAGTTTTCTTTGTCCTTCGAGTCTGAGCAACACCGCGTTAAGTCCGTTTTGCTCCAATCACTTTCGGACCAGACGGAGGCAAAGAAGCGGTGCGAGGACTACTCGGCCAAGCACGGTTACCGCAATCTCGACCATCTTCTCGAATACCTCGTCTACGAGGCGCCGTTCGCGGCGTTGGTCGTGATCGACGAGCTTCCCGACAACCTTGAGAATGTCCTCGCCAAGAAGTTCAACTTCGGGGTGGAGGTGCTCGAACTGGCCCGGTACCAGAGTCAGCACGGTGACTACGTCTATCGCTTCGACCCGTTCCTGGCCGATCTTGACGCGGACACCGCACAACCACCAGCGGCACTCGGCGAGACACCCTCCACGCCAACCCCAACCGAGGTGGACACCGTCGTCGTTCCCGCTCGGGAAGATGGCTTTCAAGAGGTGTTTGTCGGCGAGGATCGATGGTACGCAGTGCGGCTGCACGGTGCGATGCGGCCGCAGATCAGATACGCGGCGGTCTACCGCGTTGCTCCCATACAGGCGATCACCCATATTGCCGCAGTCAAGTCCGTCGAACCTTGGAGAGACACCGGCAAGTACGTCATTAACTTCAGCGAGCCGGCCAAGGAGTTTGGCCCTGTGGAGGTAGCTAAAGGCGGACGAGTCAAGGCGCTTCAAAGCCTGAGATACACGACGAGAGAACGGCTGCTGGGGGCAAAGACGCTCGATGACGTCTGGTAGTCCGTTCGCCATGCTCTCCAGTCCGAAGGGGAACGCCCGAGACAGGAGTAGACTCCGCGCGGCGCCAACACGAGCGTCTGTGATTGACGCTCCATCGCGGCAGGGATTTGCTGTATGAAGGACCCCGGAATCCTCAAGAGCGTAGGTGTTCGAACGGTCTTGCCGAATGAGCCACGGAATCACGCCACGGCTGGCAGACAACATCGATTCGTCAGACAGACGCGATGGACGGACTCGGTGGCCCAGTATCGCGAGTACAGCGCGCAAGAAGCGGGAGGCGCGACGTGCTCAAGGAGACTGCATGGATAACACGAACCATGGCGTCGATTCCAACATCCAGATCGACGGGAGGTCGCTCTGCATACTTTGTTCGCTTGCGGCAAAGAGGCAGGTGTTCGTACCGGCGGTTGAGTTGGCCCATCATCTGGAACGCGACCACCAGGTACGCTTCCCAGAGCGGTACAAGATCGTGGTGGACCGACTCGGTCGCACGGTTAGCGAAGTGCTTGCTGAATCACAACCACCAAGCACACAGGAGGTAGAGGACCCCAGCGATGACGTGCTCCAGCGACTGGAGTCGCTGGAAGCCAGCCTTGGCGCCGGCGCTGTGAGCTCAGAGAAGCACCTCTCCGAGATTGGTGATGATCTCGACAGCCTGATCCGCGCTCAAGCTGTGCACCGGACCCTGCTACTTGGCGTAGTCGGCAACGTGCTGTCTGCGTTCATCCTGTGGATTGCGAGGGGAGACGACCGAGCGCGAACGTCATCTGGCCCGGAGTCAGAAAGGACGAGAGCGGCGAAGGCACTCAGCCCGCGTGAAATCAGCAGGTGGCTTCGGACAATCGACTGCCCAGCCCCAATCCAGCTGCTTGAAGACACCTACGCCATCAGTGCGTCACTCACACCGGAGTTGATTGCAGTCATGGAGTCGCGTTTACGTCGGCTTGCCTACAGCAACGCAGAACGGGCGCAGAGCCTCGCTGGGGTGGTTAACCTAGCACTCAAGCGTCACCGTGACGCAGACTTGGCGAAGGTATACGCCCTTGGCACCAGCACTGTTGTCACCGTCGCACCGGGCGACACGGCAGGCCTTCAAGGCGAAGTCAAAGGTTGGGCCAGGAGGCCACGGCTTCGTATCAACCTGCGCGGCAACAATGGACTCACGATCGACCTCGCCGCCCGAGTTGAATCAATCCGTTCCGCCATGACGGTAGAGCCATCCGTTCAGCTTTGCGCCGTGAACGTCGGTGAGTTCGAGCGTCACACCATGGACGAGGGCGAGATCCATTTAGAATGGTCCAATCTGATCGAGAATGAAGGTGTAACGTTCGTGCTGATGCGCGACTCCACTGTGGTGTCGGCACTCGTGGTCCTCAATCCGAACTGCGCTCTTGGAGACGTTGCTGCTCAAGAGCTATTACATGCCCTCGGCTTCCTTCAGCACGTTGGGCCAGGGGAGTCACCGGAAATACTCAGAGACCCATTGCCGCGGCCGAGGAGCTTCTTCAACTCGCCCTCATACGAGCATTTCCTTCACCGCTGGGTGCAGCTGGAGCCCAACAAGCGCGGGGTTCGAGACACCGGCACAACATAGCGACGGAGGCTGGGCAACCGCTCTGTTGCTGGAGGGTTGCGGTGCCCCCTGGAGCGGAGGTTAGCGTGCGAGCCTGTGCGAGATCCGCCGTTCGGCGGATTTCGTTGCGTCCACTTCTGATCAGACCGGGTGCCGTCCCGTGCGCGTCTGTGCGCTCAGGCCCGCTAAACCTCCAGGGCTCAGGAGCTTGTGGCCGCAAGGTCGTGGAGGTTCGAGTCCTCTCTTCCGCACCAGCCTTCGCTCACGCTCAGCCTGCTAACCTACTTCGCGTGAGCTTCGGCTGGGCAGGCCAGCCGTACGCGAAGGCTGTCCCGCCGAAGCTGTGGGAGGAAGGTGTCATGCCGGACCGCAGCGAAGGCGGACGTCCCCGCTCACGCTCAGCCTGCTAACCTACTTCGCGTGAGCTTCGGCTGGGCAGGCCAGCCGTACGCGAAGGCTGTCCCGCCGAAGCTGTGGGAGGAAGGTGTCATGCCGGACCGCAGCGAAGGCGGACGTCCCCGCTCACGCTCAGCCTGCTAACC
>CAYJPV010000006.1:0-89468 GCA_964372095.1 uncultured Vicinamibacterales bacterium
CCCCAACGATTCCCCCCCCCCCCAGCCGCCGCCCAGCTCCCCCCCCCCGAGCATCGGGTCGGGGGGGCGGCCTGCCCCCGGCCCCTGACTGCCGCCGCTACGAGAACGCCGACGTCTGGTATTTCTTCCGCAACCGGTTTCTGACCACGATCGCCGTGAGGTTCAGCAGCACGACGACGATCAACAGCAGCACGGCCGTGGCATAGACCATCGGCTTTGCCGCTTCGACGTTCGGGCTCTGGAACCCGACGTCATAGATGTGAAACCCGAGGTGCATGAACTTCCGCTCGAGATGCACGAACGGGAAATACCCGTCGAGCGGGAGGTCCGGCGCCAGCTTCACGACACCGGTGATCATCAGCGGCGCCACTTCGCCCGCCCCGCGGGCCATGGCCAGAATCAGTCCCGTGAGGATGCCCGGTGCCGCCGCCGGCAGCACGACGCGCATGATCGTCTGGAACTTCGTCGCGCCTGTGGCGAGCGACGCCTCCCGCATCGACCGCGGCACGGCCGACAGCGCTTCTTCCGCCGCCACGATCACGACCGGAACGGTGAGCAGGCTCAGCGTCAGCGAGGCCCACAGGATGCCGCCGGTCCCGTACGTCGGTGTCGGCAGGCTCTCCGGATAGAACAGCTGGTCGATCGTGCCGCCCACGAAGTAGACAAAGAAACCGAGACCAAAAACACCAAAGACGATGGACGGGACGCCGGCGAGGTTGTTGACGGCGATCCGTACCAGGCGCACCAGGAAACCTTGCCTGGCGTACTCGCGCAAGTAGAGCGCGGCCAATACGCCGAAGGGCACGGCCACCACGCTCATGATGAGCACCATCATCACCGTGCCGAAGATGGCCGGAAAGATGCCGCCCTCGGTGTTCGACTCACGCGGATCTCCGCTCAGGAACTCCCACAGCCGGCTGGCGTACACGGTCGCGCGTTCGACGGTGGACAACCGGTTGGCCGGGTACAGCCGGAAAACATCGAGCGTGGACAGGTCTTTCTCCTCCCCGTCCGCGGCGCGCAGCGTCAGCCTGACCCGGGACGCCTGCTCGGTCGTTCCCACCAGGCGTTCCTCGAAGAGCGCGTACTGCGCCTTCAGGCCGGACAGCTCCGCGTCGATGGCCGTACGTGCCGCGGCCTGATCGGCTCCGGGTGATTGAGACCGTTCCAGGTCGAGGCGCCGGACACGCAGGCGGGCCTGCTCGATACGATGGTTGAGGCTGCCGATATCGGACTGCTCGATGCGCCGGATCGTCGCCCGATCGGTTGCTGCCTGCCGGACCAGGGCCGGCAAGGCGGCCAGCACCGCGTCGGTGCCCGCCGCCCGCACGTCCTCGCCGTCCGTCAGCGACACCGGGCGGCCGATGAACGGCCCGTACTCCCGGCGCTCCACATACACGGCGTCCGGCGGATACGTCGTACGAGCCACCTCGGCCTCGGGGACCCACCGGAAGTCGGTGCCGGTCAGGTCGCGGTTGCCCAGCTTGAGCTGGATGCGGAACCGTTTCAGGTGCTCCGGCGTACCCGGCGCGGGGATGGGCTCTCGTGCCGCGATTTCCCCCATGAGGACGGTGCCGTCGCGCAGGGTCACTTCGGCAATCCGCTGCGGCCAGAAGAAACCCAGGCCGTGGCTGAGGATGAGCAGGATCATCCCGCCAATCATCAGGATGCTGACGCCGAGACCCGTGCCGGCCAGCCAGATGGCCGGATCGCCACGACGGAACAGCTCTCGCCACGCGCCCATCACACCGCCTTGTAGCGCTCACGCAGGCGCTGCCGGATCACCTCGGCGATGGTGTTCACCACGAAGGTCATCACGAACAGCAGCGCGGCGGCGAGGAAGAGTGTGCGGTAGAGCGTGCCGCCGTACGGGGCTTCCGGAATCTCGACGGCGATATTCGCCGAAAGCGTCCGGATGCCGTTGAAGATGGACCAGTCCATGACCGGCGTATTGCCGGTGGCCATCAGGACGATCATGGTTTCGCCGACCGCACGTCCGAATCCGATCATGATCGCGGAAAAGACACCCGGGCTCGCGGTCGGCAGGACCACGCGCACCGCGGTCTGCCAGCGGCTGGCCCCGAGGGCCAGCGACGCCGCGGTCAGGCTGGACGGCACGCTGGTGAACGCGTCTTCGGAAATCGTGAAGATGATCGGGATCACCGCGAATCCCATCGCCAGGCCGACCACGAGGCAGTTACGCTGGTCGTAGGTCAGCCCCAGCACACTCTGGATCCACGTTCGCGCGTCGCCGGCAAAGATCCAGCCTTCGACCGCCGGGCCCACGCGCATCGACATCCACGCCGCCACCAGCAGCAGCGGCACGATGACCAGGACCTCGGTACCGGGCTTGAGGCGCTGCGAGACGGCCGTCGGCAAGAGCTTCCACAGGAACACGCCGGCCGTGCCGAAGACCGGCATCAGCACGAACATGACGAACACCGCCACCAGGTGTCGTTCGACCACCGAGGCCAGATACAGCCCGGCCAGGAACCCGATGACGACGCTCGGCAGCGCCGCCATGATCTCGACCGTCGGCTTGACCTTGGCCCGAATCGTGGGATGGATGAACTGCGACGTGTAGAGGGCCCCAAGCACTGAAAGCGGGATGGCAAAGAGCATCGCGTACAGCGTGCCTTTGATCGTCCCGAACACCAGCGGCATCAGGCTGAACTTCGACTCGAAGTCGTCGGTCGCGCCGGTGGACTGCCAGACGTACTCCGGCTGGGCGTACCCTTCGTACCAGACCTTGCCGAACAACGTGTGCCAGTTGACCTCGGGGTGGGGATTGTCGACGGCAAACGGCCTGAGCGCCCCGTCATGCAGGACGTAGATCGCGTCGGCTTTCGGCGCCATCACCAGCCGCGACGACACGCCCGCGTGGTCGAGACGCACCAGCGTCCGACCTGACGTCTGGTGACGCAGCACCAGTGATCCGTCGGCCCCCGACGCGGCGAAACTCCGTTCGCGCGGCGAGGCGGCAAACGCCACGACGGCGGCGCCCTGGGGTTCGAACGTCTGCGCCCGGACCATGGCATCAGCGCCATCGGCGACAGGAGCCCGGAACCACCCGGTCACCTGCCCGCTGGCCGTGCCGACCACCACCGAACTGCCGCCGATCAGAAACTCCATCGCGGTGATGGGTTCGTTCGCCACCGGCGAGACGTCCGTCAGCCTGGGCTGGTCCTCGTCGAACAGCCAGTGGTACATCCGCCCCTTGTCGGTGGCGGCCACAACCGCACCGTTGCGCCCCACCTTCACGTGGGTCACGCGCTGGCCGGCAGCAACCATCAGCAGGGCCTGGAACTCTTCGCCGTCCTCGCCGGTCCGCCACGCGGCCACTTCGCCGTCCGAGACGATCGCGGCCACGTGCTTGCGCCCGTCCTGCTCGAGGTAGCTGACCTCCCGGACAGGGCGGCGCTGGCTGTCGATCTGGACCACGCCGCGGTCCCGCACCGACACATCGATGCCGGAGAGCTTCTCGTTCTCGTAGCGGGGAACGTACTGCACGCGCATCAGCGCGACACGGCCGTCATCCGTGCCCGCCGCCAGGTAGTTGCCCATGTGACTGCGCGACGACGCCCGAATCGGCGTTCCCGGGTCGAGGCCCGGGATCGGGAACTCGAGTGCCGGCCGGCCGTCGCCGAGGCCGTAGAACGCCACCCGTCCGTCGGGCTCGACCACGTAGGCGTACCGTCGGTACTCATCAACGCCAAAAGCACGCAGGCCGGGCGCGGCCGGCGACACCGCGGTGGGCAGGACGAGCGCGTCCGCGGGCTCGAGCGCGGCGGGACGGAAGAGCGGGACGGCTTCGGCGCCGATGAACAGCAGGATGCCAAGCACGCCGACCACCACCGCCAGTCCGCCAAGGGTGATGATGAACACCGCGGCGCGGTCGATGCGCTTGAGGCGGGCGATCCGCCGGGAGGCGGCCGCCATCTTGCTGCGAACGGATTGGTTGGTCACGGGGTTCGGCCCCACGACTACTTCTGAATCTTCGCCAGTTCCGCCTGCGCCTGCGCCGCGGACAACGGCATGTAGCCGTCCTTCACGACCACTTCCTGGCCGTCCTTGCTGAACATCAGCTTGACGAACTCGGCCACGAGCGGGTCGAGGGGTTTCCCCGGCGCCTTGTTCACGTAGATGTAGAGGAACCGCGCCAGTGGGTATGTGCCGCTCTGCACGTCGGCATAGGACCCGTCCGAGAAGGGTCCTTTGTCCGTCTCGGACACGGGCACGGCTTTGACGCCGGACGTCTTGTAGCCGATGCCCGAATAGCCGATACCAAACCGGTCTTCGGTCACCCCCTGAACGACCGACGCGGAACCGGGCTGTTCCTTGACGGTGTCCTTGAAGTCGCCGTTCTTCAGCGTGTGTTCCTTGAAGAAGCCGTACGTGCCGCTCGCCGAGTTGCGGCCGTAGAGGCTGATGGAGCGGTTTGCCCAGTCGCCGGTCAGGCCCAGCTGCCCCCAGGTCTTGATGTCGTCCTTGTGCCCGCGTTTGCGGCTCTTCGAGAACACGGCTTCGACCTGCGCCAGCGTCAGCGTCTGGATGGGATTGTCCTTGTTGACGTAGACCGCCAGGGCATCGTACGAGGTCCGCAGTTCCGTCGGCTTGTAGCCGTACTTCGCTTCGAACTGGTCGATCTCGGTGGACTTCATCGCGCGCGACATCGGCCCGAACTGGGCCGTGCCCGCAATCAGCGCCGCGGGTGCCGTCGACGATCCTTTGCCTTCGACCTGGATCTTTACGTTCGGATACCGTTTCCGGAAGGCCTCGGCCCACAACGTCATCATGTTGTTCATCGTGTCCGAGCCCACGCTGCTCAGGCTGCCGGACACGCCGCTGACGCGCTGATACGCCGGCAGCTTCGGATCGACCTTGAGCGCCTGGGCGCTGACCAGCGCCGATCCGGCCATCACCGCCGCGCACGCGGCCGCTATGAGTGCACGCTTCATCATTTCCTCCAGAACGCCACGACACTGATCCTCACATCTTCCATCGTAGCGAGGTCGCTTCCGAGAAGTGTTACGCTGCTGTTAATTCTCCGAGACACACGGATGTTGTGCGCGTGTCAATCCTGACTGGGGGAGGCCCCGTTCGCTGGCCAGGTGACAGTACATTGCCGTCTGCCGCCGGATCGCATCGGCCCAGGTCCCGTGCTCGTCGGCCACTCCCCTGGCCCGACGGGAAGCGTCCCGGCGGTCGGATACGATGGCAAGCCGCACCGCCCGGACGAAGTCGGAGCGGTCACCCGGCCGGAAGGTGAATGGAGATTGCGCCTGGCGCATCAGATCGCCGATCCCGCCGGCCTCCACCCCGACCACTGCCAGGCCGCAGGCCATCGCTTCCAGTGTCGTCAGACCGAAGGTCTCCGTCGGACTGGGCGACAGCAGAATGTCGTGGCTCTCGTACAACTGTCGCATCGCGTGGCGGTCCCCGACGTAACCGGCGAACCTGACACCTGGCCGATTCAGCGATGCGACGCGCCCGGCATACGGTCCCGAACCCGCCACGGTCAACTCAACGTCCGGTGGGGCCACGAACGCTGCCAGCGTCTCGAGCACGAGGTCGATACCCTTCTCGGGCTGGAGCCGTCCGGCATACAACAGCCTGACTGGCCGCCCGGACGTGGCCGGCCGCGGCGGCGCACTCAGGAATTCGCGATCCAGCCCGAACGGCACGCAGCGGACGTTCGTCACGCCATGAGCCCGCAGCAGGCGCGTCATCTCGACTGAAGACGCCAGCGTGCAGTCGTAGGCCGACTGCAGCCGCCAGAACACCCGGCAAGCCAGGCGTGCGGCGGCCCGACGCATCGCCGGTGGCCAGGCCCACCGCTGCAGCCACGGCAACACGTATGCCCCGAGGGAGTCCGTGTGGAAGAACGACGCCAGGATGCCTGGCAGACGGCCCAGACGTCGGGCGGCGAGGGCCGTCGGCCCGGTGATCCACGGGTCGCTGGCTTCAACGACGTCCGGGCGGAATCGATCGATCACAGCCAGCATCCGGCGCAGGTCCAGCGGCACCCGATACCCGTCCACGCCGTGGCCCGTCGTCATGCCGAACACGTCCACGCGCGTCACGGTATCGGCGACGGCTGTGACCCGATACGACGGGCCAGGAGCGACGAGCACATAGTGATGCCGCGACTGCTGGGCAAACCACTCGATCTTGGCGCGATGGTACGTGCGAATGCCGCCGCCTCGCTCGCAGTAGAACATCGAGAGGTCACAGAACACCAACCCGCCATCGTCACGCATCCGCGCCATACTCGCTCCTCAGACCGTCGACGCCCCGGCCTGCCAGGCCTCTGCAGGCCAGTATAGGCAGGCGTTCGCCGTTACCAACCGCGCGCGCGACGATGTAACCCAGTGTTCACCGACTCGTCATGCGCCGAGCACACCTGTGCACGGCCGCTGCAGAACTAACGCGCGCGTGACGGATCCGACACGCGGTCTTCATCCCGAGCCTCTACGCTGCCATTCATCGGTCCGTAGCCTGACACGACCGGGTTCCGGGGGAGGACAAGACGATGGCCCACACCCGAATTGGACACACCCTCTCAGAGGCAGCGCGGGGACAACGCTCGGCGGTTTCGCTGCACAGTCATACGCACCACTCCAAAGAACGACTGGGCTTCCTGCCCGGGTGGGTGGGACGGCAGCCCATCCTGGGGTGGCTGTCCCGGCACGAACTGGCCCGGCAGGAACGCCGACGGGGCCGCGCGCTCAATTTCATGCAGGCCTATTGGTGCCCTCCCCTGCCGGCGCGTGCCGTCATCGCGTCCGAAGAGGAGCAGATCGCTCGTCGGCTGGACCTTGCCGCCCTGGTCTCGATCACCGATCACGACAACATCGATGCGAGCCTGGGACTGACAGCAATCAATGCGGGCACGACGTACCCGACGTCCGTCGAGTGGACCGTGCCCTTCCGGGGTCAGGTCTTCCACCTGGGCATTCACAACCTGCCACCGGCGCACGGTCGGCCGTTGTTGGCGCGATTCCAGGCCTACACGGCCGCCCCGACCGAGCGTGAGCTGGTCGACGTTCTGGCCGACGTCACGTCGCACCCGTCAGCACTCGTCGTGCTCAACCATCCGCTCTGGAACGCCCACCTCGACGCCAACCAGGATCACTCGACCTTGCGCGAGTTCGTGTCTGCGCACCGGGCGTTCCTGCATGCCACCGAGGTCAACGGGTACCGCAGCCACGCCGAGAACGCGGCGGTCCTCAGCTTCGGGCGTGCGTGGGCGCTTCCGGTGGTCGCCGGGGGTGACCGGCATGGCCGGGCCCCCAACGCCATGCTGATTGTCACTCGCGCGACCACATTCGACGAGTTCGTGCACGAAGTCCGGGACGAATGCCGTTCGCACATGGTCATCATGCCGGAGTACCGCGAGCATCCTGCCACACGGGTGCTTGAGGTGGTGGCGGACGTACTCGGGCACCACGAAAGCCTCGATCCCGGGCAGCGGCGCTGGCTGCAGCGCGTCTTCGTGGTCGGCGACGACGGGCAACACCGACCGCTCGAGCGTTATTGGAACGAAGTGCCCTTATGGATCCGGGCCGTCGTGAAGACAACCTCGCTGATGGGAAGCGTGACCGCACGCCAGGCGATCAGGCTCGGGCTCCCGGCCACCGACGGAGGCGTCCTGTGACCGGCACGCCCCGGGTCGCCTACTTTCCTGATTCGTTCGAGGAAGTGAACGGCGTCGCCCACACAAGCCGCCTGCTGACGGCGTTCGCGATTCGCCAGGATCGGCCGCTCCTGTGCGTGCATGCGGGGTCCAGGACGCGCGTCGTGCGCGCGTCCCGCACGGTAACCCGGGTCGAGCTCGAACGGGGGCGTATGTCCTTCGGTCTCGAGCGCGACCTGCGGTTCGATCTCGGCCTGTGGCGGCACACACGGGCCGTCCGGGCCGAGATCGAGGCGTTCGCCCCCGACGTGGTTCACGTGACCGGTCCGAACGACGTCGGACAGCTTGGAGCCTACCTGGCGCACGACATGGGTGTGCCCCTCGTGGCGTCGTGGCACACCAACCTGCACGACTTCGCCGCCCGGCGCCTCGACCGCCTGATCGAGTTCGTACCCGACGGCATGCGACGGCGGATCGTGACGCGGGCCGGTCGGTATTCTCTGCGCCTCCTGCTGGACTTCTACAAACTCGGCCGGGTGGTGCTCGCCCCGAACCTGGAGTCGATGCTGCTGCTCGGTCACGCCACACGTCGCTCGGTCCACCTGATGGAGCGGGGCGTCGACACCTCGCTGTTCCATCCGGCCAAGCGGCACCGCACGGACCGGGCGTTTCGGGTCGGCTTCGTAGGCCGCCTGTCGCCCGAGAAGAACGTGCGGGCGCTGGCCGAGATCGAGGCCGAGTTGCTGCGGCAGGGTCTGACAGATGCTCAGTTCGTCATCGTCGGTGACGGCAGCGAACGGGCCTGGCTCGAGGCGCACCTGCGCCGCGCGCGCTTTCCGGGAGTCCTGACTGGAAACGACCTCGCGGCCGCCTACGCGGATTTCGACGCCTTTGTCTTCCCCTCCGAGACCGATACGTACGGCAACGTTGTCCTTGAAGCCATGGCAGCCGCGGTGCCGGCACTGGTGACCGAGGTTGGCGGCCCGAAGTTCCTCGTTCAGGATGGCGTGACCGGGTTCGTGTGTGACGGCCCGTCGTCCATGGCCGACGCCATCGTCAGGTTGCATGCCAACCCGGCCCTGGCCGACTCAATGCGCCAAGCGGCACGTCGCCGGGCCCTGGAGGCGTCCTGGGAGCAGGTGTTCGAGCGGCTTTACGAGGCCTACGGCTCGGCCGTGTCCGCCCCGCGGGCGACTGAGGAATCCCGGCCGGCTTCCGGCGATCTGACCCTGATCGCCCGCGCCGTCCGGGGCGTATTCCGGCTGCTGGCGCACCGTCCAACACCGTCCGGGCCGCTGGCGCCGTCTGCCGGCGCCGCGGTCACGCCGTAGCCGGGAGCGAGCAGCCGTGCCGAGACCTCCGGCAGCCTCCGTCACGACGCCGCGGCACATCAGCGTCGTGGTGTGCGCCTACAACGAAGAGCACTATCTCCGGGGTTGTCTCTACTCGATCCTGGGCCAGACACGCCCCCCCGACGACGTGCTCGTCATCAACAACGGCAGCACCGACGGCACGGATCGCGTGGCCAGGGACGTGGGCGTCCGCGTCGTCCTTGAACCGCAGCGGGGCCTTGTGTACGCGCGCGAAGCCGGGCGCCGTCACACGACCGGTGAACTGCTGGTCTTCGTCGATGCCGACACCAGGCTGCCCCTGCAGTGGATCGAGCGCGTGGAACGCACGTTCACCCGTCGGCCCCATCTCGTGGGGCTCTCCGGCGCCTGCAGGTTCTACGACTGGGACCTGTGGGGCCGCACACTCGTGCGCCTCTACGATGCGACGGCGGCTCCGCTGACCCATGCGGTGGTCCACCACGTACTCGGCGTGGGCGCTGTCTTCTATGGCGGCGCCTTCTGCGTGCGGCGGCAGGCCCTGGACGCCATTGGCGGGTTCGACACGTCCATCGACTTCCACGGCGAAGACACGAATCTCGGCCGCCGCCTCGGGAGGGTCGGGACGGTCGCGCTTTCGAACCGCTGCCACGTCTTCACGTCGGCCCGGCGTTATCAGGCGTTCGGCAAACGTAGGGTGTTCGGTATCTACATCCGCAACTTCTGGTCGGAGATCCTCAGACACCGCCCGCACGATACACGGCATGTGGACGTGCGCGTCTGACGCCCGGCACACGAATTAATGCGTCTCGTTCCTTCAACCGGAGGTCAGCCATGTCGCCCCTTGATCAGCTTCTCCCAGCAGATCACCCCTATCCGGTATTCCCGTCGCTCCTGCCGCCCGCTGGCGTCGAGCAACACCGGTATCGCGTCGCCTTCGCCAACACGCGCGACGACCTCGACGCGGTGCTGCGGCTGCGGTACGACGTGTTCAACCAGGAACTGGGCGAAGGACTCGACATCTCGTGCCGGACACAGCGGGACTTCGACGAGTTCGATCCGGTGTTCCACCATCTGATGGTGGTCGATCGGCCGGTGGCGTCGGTGGTCGGCACGTACCGGATGCAGACGAGTCACATGGCACTCCGACACCGTGGTTTCTACTCGGACGGTGAATTCGACCTCTCGGCCATGCCGCCGCACATCCTCGAGAACGCGGTCGAAGTCGGACGGACCTGTATTGCCAGGCCGCATCGCAACACCGTCGTCCTCCTGCTCCTGTGGCGGGGTCTCGCCCGCTACCTGAGCCAGACCGGGACGCGGTACCTGTTCGGCTGTTGCTCGCTGCCCACGCAAGACCCGGCCGACGGGATGGCTGCCCTTCGGTACTTCGAGCGAACGGGCCACATGCACCCCGCCATTCGCGTGACACCGAGGCCGGGCTGGGAGTGCGAGGCCGAGGGGACCGCACACGAGCGAACCGACGTGAACCTGCCGCCGCTCTTCAGGCTCTACTTGCGCTACGGCGCGAAGGTGTGCGGCCCGCCGGCCCGGGACCGTCATTTCAAGACGACGGACTTCCTGCTGCTGCTGGATCTCGCCTCCCTCCAGCACGACGCGCGCCGACGACTCTTCAACGACTACGTGTCCTGAACACCGTGGGTCCACTACGAGGGATCGTGCGCGCGGTGGCGCTCGCGGCCGGGACGGCCATCGCCTACACGGTCGTGCTCGTGCTGAGCTGGCGGGTCCGGCTGTTCTACGTGCGGAAAGACGGGCGACCGGACGTCTTCCGTGTGTGGGCCCGGTTCGCCGCCTGGACGATAGGGATCTCGATCCATGCAGACGGGCCGGTCCCGGAGCCGCCGTGCCTGGTGGTGTGCAATCACCTCAGCTATGTCGACATCATCGTCCTGGGGTCGCGCGTGCCGGCGGTCTTCGTCGCGAAGTCCGACGTGGCGCAGTGGCCGGTGGTGGGCGTGATGTGCCGCGCGGCGGGCACGCTGTTCATCGATCGCACGGACCGATGGCGCCTGCCAACGGTTCTGGCGAACATCGCGCGGGTGCTGGATACCGGAGGCGCGGTAGTGGTGTTTCCGGAAGGGACGTCGTCCGACGGCCGGCGTGTTTTGCCGTTCAGTTCGTCAACCCTCGAGCCCGTGGCGGCGTGCGGGCATCGCGTGTACTTCGCAGCGCTGGTCTACGACACGCCCGGAGGACTGCCGCCGGCCGAACTCTCGGTGTGCTGGTGGGGTGACATGACCCTGGTTGACCACCTGTGGGGAGTGCTCACGCTGCCGTCCGTCTCAGCGCGATTACGATTCGGCATCGACCCTGGCGGCGGGATCGATCGGCGCGCGCTGGCCAGGCGCCTTCACCACAGTGTGAGTACGGCCCACGCTGAACTCAAGGCTGAGACGGACCCCGCCCGTACGCCGTCGTCATCCACGGGAGACTAGACGGCGCACAGCGCGTCCTGTCGATCCGCACTGGACGCCTGCAGGAATGCCGAACACGCGTCTGCCGGCATCGGCCTGGCCAGCAGGAATCCCTGAGCCCGGTCGCAGCCGTGACGGCGCAGGAATGCCAGTTGGGTCTCGTCTTCGACGCCCTCGGCGACCGACACCAGATCCAGTGACTGGGCCATGCCCAGGATCGCTTTGGCAATGGCCCCGCCGCGTTGCGGACGGCCAATCCCCTGCACGAACGACTTGTCGATCTTGAGCACGTCGACGGGCAGCGATTCCAGCCGGCTGAGTGCCGAGTAGCCCGTTCCAAAATCGTCAATCGCCAGCCGGCACCCCAGGGCTTTGAGGGCCTGGAGCGTGGCGGTCACGCCCGCGCCTTCACGCATGGCGGTGCTTTCGGTCAACTCCAGTTCGAGACGGGACGCGTCGAAGTTGGTGTCCTCCAACACGCCAGCCAGCATCCGGACCAGGCCTCCCTCGTGCACCTGGACGCCCGACACGTTCACGGCCAGCGCCAGGGGTTCGACGCCGTCGCAGCGGTCCCACTGCTGCACCTGGTGAATGGCCTCCCGGATGACGTATTCGCTGAGCTGCACGATCAGCCCGGAGTCCTCGGCAAGGGCAACCACCTCCTGGGCTGGCACGTGAGGGATGGACGGGTGCCGCCAGCGCACCAGGGCCTCCACGCATGCGATGCGATCGTCCTGCAGCGAGAAGATCGGCTGGTAGACCACGTAGAGTTGCCGCTCCTCGATAGCCCGCCGCAGTGCGCTCGCGCTCATCGCGGGCACGGCGGCCGCCCGCTGCATGTCGCGGTGGTATCGCTGCCACGTGTTGCGCGCCTGCTTCGCGTGGTAGACCGCCGCGTCGGCGGCCCGCACGACGCCCGGCGTGGAACAGGCATCGTCGGGGAATACGGCAACGCCCACGCTGCAGGATGCCGTCACTTCGTGGCCCTCGATCGTCACCGGCTGCGAGCACGCATCAACCACGCGGCGCGCGATGAGGCTGGTCATCGAGGGATCATCAGCATTCAGCAGAATGATCGCGAATTCGTCTCCGCCGAGGCGCGCGACGATGTCGCCGGCTCGGACGCTGGACCGCAGGCGTTCGCTGACGGAACGCAGCAGGAGGTCGCCGACCATGTGCCCGTAGGTATCGTTGATCCGCTTGAACCGATCGAGATCGACAAAGAGCACCGCCACACGCCCGTCGCAACGCGCGGCGGCCTCGATCGCGCCGTCCAGACACTTGTCGAACAGGTGGCGGTTGGGCAGATCGGTGAGGACATCCTGGTGAGCGAGCCGCAGCAACTCCGCGTGTTTGCGATCCGTCAGCGCCCGGACAACCTCGAAGCTGGTGCCAACGCCGAGGTAGAGGCCGGCCCGGGTGACGATGAACCCCTGCATGGCCTCCACGCTCGATTCCGCCACCAACTGGGCACCGACCGTCTCGAGGGGCACGCGCTCATCGAACACCACCATGCTGCCATGCACGGACTCAGCGGCAGGGCGCCGCAGCAGCAACGCCCGACCAAAACGGTGGGAGAGCGCCTCCAGCAGGCGGAACCGGTTGACCAGGGCTAACGGCGTCCCGGACGAGTCCACCACCGGCAGCACGATGAGATTCGGCTGCTGGGCGAACAGATCCGCAACCGCCTCGCACGTCGCCTCCGGGGCGACGGGCGGGATCGGGCGAATCAGGTCGCCCGCCGTCACCGTGGTGGACGTCAGGACCGCCCCACCCACCGGGCGGCCGGGGTCACCCGGCACCACCGTCGATAACCCCTCGGACTCCATGCCCGTACTCCTTCCGTCCCGCCCGCAGCAGGCGAGCCACCCGAATAATCGTCGCCGCCTTGCCTGTTCACTAGGTCCAAACACGCACGGCCGCAAGAGTTTACAGAACCGCTGCGTGAACGTTACGCCTCCGGGCTCATGCCCCACGATGTTGCCTCGTTGGCCCTGACCTGGTCACGAACGAAGCGGCCTGGGCAGGGCCTTCGTCGTCACAGGAATGTCACCCGCGCGGGGTACGCTGACTGCAAACAATCCCGAGGAGGTCTCTTGCGCGATCGACGTGGGTGGCGACTGGTGTCGACGGTGCTGTGCTTGTGTCTCGCCGGAGTGATTCCGGCGGCCACACAGACATTCTCCCCGGGCGTGACGCCCCCGGGAGGCCCCAGGCTCGTGGTCGTCATCTCCGTCGATGGCCTCTCGTGGCCGAATCTCGTGAAGTACCGGTCGTGGTACACGTCCGGACTGAAGCAACTGCTGGACGAGGGGTTTGTCCATACGCAGGCGCACTACCAGCACATCAACACCGAGACGAGCCCGGGCCACGCCTCGCTGTCGACCGGGGCCCCACCACGCGTCACGGGCATCGTCGCGAACCGGTGGCTCGAACGAGGACCGGGCGGGAATATTCGAAACGTCTACTCCACGCAGATGTTCGTGGATCCGGCAAAGACGAACGCCGGCAGGCCTGCCGGGCCTGGCACAACGCCCGCGACGCTGACGGGCCCCGGAAACCTGAAGGTCGATACGCTGGGAGATCGTCTCGTCATGGTATCGAGCACGTCTCGCGTGGTATCGGTGTCGGGCAAGGACCGCACCGCCATCCTCCTGGCCGGACGCCATCCCGGACACCTGGTGTACTGGTTCGACCGGCAGACCGGGCTGTTCGTGACGTCACCGTACTACGACGGTCACACGACGTCGGCAACAGCGGGTCAGGCGATCGTCTCGCCCTTCAATCGGGAGAAGGCCGGACCGGCACTGCAGACACGGATCGGCACCCAGTGGCAACCGCTGCCGACCGCCGCCGCAGCCTCCGGGCCGACGCCCCTGCCGGACCCGGTCCCGGCTTCACGGATGCTTGCGTTCCAGGTGCCGATGCACGGCCTCGGCTTTCCCCACAATCTGACATTCGGTCCGCAAGGGTACTTCTCGAGCCTCTACTACAGCCCGTTCATCGATGATTTGGTGACCGACCTCACCGTCGACTTTCTCCGGGACGACACGCTGGGACTCGGCAAGGGGCCGACACCGGATCTCGTGCTGGTCGGCCTGTCGGGGCAGGACACCGTGTCGCACTCGTATGGCCCCGAGTCTCACGAGAACCTTGATCTGCTCCGACGGCTCGACGTGCATATCGGCACCCTGCTCGACACGCTGGCTCGGCGGGGTTTCTCCCGCGACGACGTCGTCGTGGCGCTCAGCGCGGACCACGGGTTCGCGGATATCCCCGAGGTCAGGCGGGTTAGCGAACAGTCCTTCAGTGGCGGGCGGCTGGTTGACGGCGACCACGTGCGGCCGGGGTTCTATCAACGTCTGAACCGGCTGCTCAGCGAGTCACTGTGCCTGCCTGAGGCGAGCCGCCCGATCTTCGGCGGTGAAGGCTGGTCCATGATCTACAACCATCCGCAGTTGCCCCTGCGGACGGTCGACGGCGCCTGCGGGCCCGCCGGACGCGCGGTCACGACAGCCGACATCGACCGTGTCCTTCCCGAGGTGGCCACGCACTTCTTCCGGGAGGAGATCGCATCGGTCGTGCTGGTGTCCCAGCGCCCATCGTGGCCCGCGAACGACCGCACGATCCAGTACGTGCTGAACGACTTCGACCCCGAACGGTCGGGTGATGCGTTCATCATCCCTCGCTACGGCGTGCTGATGCACGAGGACCCGATCAGGGGAACCGGCCACGGCACCCACCACGACTACGACACGCACGTGCCGCTGCTGTTCTGGGGCGGGACCTGGCCCGCCGGGTCGTCAGACGCCGCCGTCACGCCCTACGATCTCGCGCCCACGCTCGGCGCGGCGCTCGGCGTCAGCCTGCCTCGCGCAACAGGGCGGCCCCTGACAGCGCCGCCTGCGCCCGCGCGTCACTGACGTGCGGCTGGGCGTGACAGGAGGCGGCTGACGTTGCGCCAGTCGAAGATCAGGAAGTTCCGTGGGCCGCTGTTCATCATGACCAGGATGCCTTCGGGATAGCCGGGCAAGGCGCGGCCGACCACATCGAGTCCGTCGGTCTCGTCAGCCTCGGTCGTCAGGACTGCCAGACGGGGATGCTGGTGAGCGCTGCCGGCTGCTCCTTCACGCGGGTAGACGTGCACCCGGGTCGCCCCTGGCACCTGATCGGACGACACCAGATAGCCCGTGCCATCGGACCGCGCATAGATGGCGAGTCCTTCGCGGTCGCCTGCGTAGTCCTCGGTGCCGAAGACCGCCAGCTCGCGTCCCGCGTCCGGATGATCGGGGTCCGCGTGCCATTTCCGGAGGCCATGTCGCTCGTCCGCGTAGTAGACGTACCCCAGTTCGTCGTCCACCACGATCGCCTCGATCTCGCCCGCCTCGCCGGGCGCCGCGCCGACACCGCTGAAGGCACCAAACCGGCGCACCAGCGTGCCTCTGAACCCGGCCTGCTCGTCAGGCTCCAACCGATATTGCCAGAGGTAGTCCGTGGCCGGGCCTGACTTGGGTGCCACGATGGCGAACACCGCACCGTCACGCTCCCGCCTGTAGAGGGCGATGCCCATAGGCTCACCGGCGGTACCGACGGCGCCTGCCAGGACGGGCACGCCGCGCGGAGCCTCATCATCAAGCCCCGACCCGTCGGGCCGGATGCTGAAGACCCGCAGGCGACGCTGGTTCCGCTCGGTCACGACAGCAATGTCCATGGCCTCGCGCCCCGACGGCACCGCGTACTCGACATCGACGTTGTTCGGGCGATCGAGCGGCACGATGGCCTGGCGAATCCGGCCGTCCATCCCGAGCACGAACAGCCCGCCCGACGACGTTTCCTTGTCGGTGGCGAGAATCAGCGACCGGCCCGGCTCGGTCGGATGGATCCACAGCGCCGGGTCGTCTGGATCGTGGGGCACCGTGTCGGTCAGCACAGACGGAGTCAGTCGTGCATCAGCCGTGGCGCCAGGGCCGGGATGCGGCGCGCGATCGGCGGGCGCGGCTCCTCGGCAGCCTGCACCGACCGCGGCGCACAGCAACACCGCCGCGAGCGCGCCTGTTGCACGAATCAGTCGAAAAGCGAGGTTCATGGTTTCGATTCTACCCACCGAATCGTGCATCCCCGCAGCCCGAACGTACCTCAACCGACAATTCACAGGCCGGCAATACAGCCGACACATGGCAGTTGCACGGCGTGGATAGCCTAAGTCGACATGCACACATTGACACGACTCTCCACCGCCCTCGTTCTTGCTGCCCTCCTGGCAGCGGCCCCCGCGGTTGCTGATGCGCAGTCAGCGACCGGTTCGATTGCTGGTTCTGTCGTCGATGCCGTCAGCAACGCCCCGCTCGTGGGCGTCAACGTCATCCTGGATGGCACCGCCGTCATGACCTCGACCGATCGCGCAGGGCGTTTCCTCCTGTCCGGCGTTCCGACCGGCGACTACCAGCTGCTGGCCGTGTATCTCGGGCACAAGGAAGAACGGTCCGCCGTCTCGGTCGCCGGCGGCGCGACCCTGCGGGTGGACATCAAGCTGGCGCCGGCGACCTTCAGCGAGACGGTCACGGTGACCGCCGAACCCATTGGCGAAGGCCAGGCCCGGGCGCTGAACCAGCAGCGAACCGCCCCGACCATCATGAACGTCGTCTCCGCCGACCAGATCGGCGCGTTTCCGGATCCCAACGCCGCCGAAGCGTCGTCGCGCATCCCCGGCGTGTCGATTGCGCGAGATCAGGGAGAGGGCCGCTACATCCTCATCCGCGGCACCGAGCCCCGGCTCAACTCGGTGCTGATTGATGGCGAACGGATTCCTGCACCCGAGGGCGGCGTCCGGCAGGTCCAGCTGGATGCGGTGCCGGCGGACCAGCTCCAGTCCATCGAGGTCTCCAAGGCTTTGACGCCCGACATGGACGGCGATGCCATCGGCGGCGCGGTGAATCTCGTCACCAAACAGGCCGTGGGCAAGCCGACCCTGCTGATGTCGGCCACGGGCGGCTACAACGCCATGCAGGAGAGCTTCGATCAGCGCATCTTCACGGCCACGGCCGGCAAGCGGTTTTCGGACGGGCGATTCGGGCTGCTGGCCGGGTTCAGCAGTTCGGCGCTGACCCGCGGTTCCGAGAACTTCGAGGTGGAGTACGACGATGGCAACCTCGATGACATGCAGTTGCGCGACTATCAGATCGAACGGGAGCGCGACGGGCTGAATGCGTCGGCTGACGTGCGTCTGGGCAACAGCGGCAGCCTGATGTTCAAGAGCATCTTTAACAAGTTCAACGACTACGAACGGAACAACCGCATCCGGTTCCGTCCACCGAACTCCCGCATCGAGCACGTCATGAAGAACCGGAACCAGAGCGATACCATCCGCTCGGTCTCGGGCTCAGGCCAGCATCTGGCCGGGCAGCGGACGACGGTCGACTACAAAGTCGCTTGGGCCCATTCCGAAGAAGACCAGCCCGACCGGCTGGACACGATCTTCCGCCAGACGAAGGTGTCGTTCTCGCCGAACGTCTCTGCCTCGTCCATCGATCCCGAGAACATCCAGCCGAACCCGTCGAAGAACGACTCCGCGACGGCCACTCTGAACGCCTGGGAGACCGAGATCTTCAACACGCAGGATCGGGACATCACCGCGTCGTTCAACGTCCGATCGGCGATCCTCCATGGAGGCACCAGCACGGCTTTCCTGAAACTCGGCGCCAAGGTGCGCGACAAGGACAAACATCGCGACTTCGAGCTGACCGCCGCGTCTCCGGCCTCGACCGTGCTGTTCCCCGCGTTGCAGGACTCAGGCTTCGACAACAGCAAGTTCCTCGACTTCTTCCCGGCCGGCTATGCGCCGTTCCCGGGCATCAATGCCGACGCCTCGCGGGCCATGTTCAACGCGCTGCCAGCCTCACGCCTCGAAGTGGATCACGAAGGTGACGCCGAAAACTACGATGCCACTGAGCGCGTGATCGCCGGGTACGCCCAGCTCGAGTTCTTTGTCGGCAACAAGTGGTTCATCCTGCCTGGCGTGCGCTACGAATCCACCGACATCGACTACGCCGGGTTCGACGTGCTCTACGACGGGGACGGTGACTACGCGTCGACGAAGCCGCTATCCGGCAGCAGCCGGTACGGAACGTTCATGCCGGGGCTTCACGTCAAGTACGCGGTGACGGACGCCACGAACATCCGCGCGGCCTTCACCCGAACCATGGCGCGGCCCAACTACTACGATCTCGTGCCGTACCAGATCGTGTTCCAGGAAGACGGGGACATCGCCCGCGGAAACTCGAACCTGAAACCAACGACGTCGAACAATCTCGACGTGCTGGTGGAACACTACCTGCCCTCGGTCGGCATGGTATCCGGCGGGGTGTTCTACAAGCAGCTCACGGACTACATTTACGAATTCCGCGTGCCGGAGGTTGTATTCGGCGAAACGTACCAGGTGACGCAGCCGCGCAACGGCGACAGCGCCACGCTCTGGGGCCTCGAGGTGGCGTTCCAGAACCAGTTCCGGAACCTGCCCAGCCCGCTGGATGGCCTCGGCCTGATGGCCAATTACACCTGGACCGATTCGTCCGCCACGTTCCCTGATCGCAGCGAAGACGCCACGCTGCCCGGCCAGTCCGCCCACCTCGGCAACGTCTCGGTGTGGTACGAACAACGCGGCTTCTCGGCCCGTGTGTCCTGGAACTTCCACGGCAAGTACATCGACGCCGTGGGCGGGTCGCCCGCCGGCGACGTCTACTACGACAACCACAAGCAAATCGACGTCAGCCTGAGCCAGCGCATCACAAAGAACATCCGCATCTACGCCGATGCGCTCAACCTGACCAACGAACCACTGCGCTACTACATCGGCTCGACCGACCGTCCGATCCAAGAGGAGTACTACCGCTGGTGGGCCATGTTCGGCGTGAAGGTGAACTTCTAGGCTCGAAGGTCACCCTGTGCCCCCGACACCGATCAGTCAACGCTGTTTCAACTGGATTCACGGCCACAACCTCGTCTACAACGCCTGCTGGGAGGACCCGCGCCTCGACCGCGTGGCGCTCGAACTCGGGCCGGACGACACGGTCGTGATGATTGCGTCGGCCGGGTGCAACGCCCTGGACTACGCACTCGATGGTCCGCGACAGGTGCACGCGGTCGACATCAATCCGAGACAGACCGGCCTGCTCGAGCTCAAGCAGGCCGCCATCCGGCATCTGGACTTCGAGACGTTTTTCGACATGTTCGGCCGGGGCCGCCTGCGCCGCGTGCGCGACGCGTACCGCGACAGCCTCCGGCCGGACCTGTCGCCCTGGTCACAGCAGTATTGGGACCGGAATATCGGGTACTTCGACGACGCTGGCGGCCACCACTCGTTCTACTTCCACGGCACGTCCGGTCTGTTTGCCCGCGGCGTCAACCTCTATCTTGATCGCGTGGCCCGGGTTCGCGACGCGATCACCGCGATCCTCCATGCGGGCAGCGTGGACGAGCAGCGTCACATCTACGATAGCCGGCTCCGGCAGGCGGTGCGCCAGCGGCTGGTGCGCTGGTTGCTGGAACGGGATACCGCGCTGGCTCTGCTCGGCGTGCCGCGCCCACAGCGGGAGCATGTCGAAACAGGCCGGACCGGGGGCATCTACCAGTTCGTCGAAGAGGCGCTCGAATCGGTGTTCTCGAGGTTGCCACTGGCAGACAATTACTTCTGGCGGGTCTACCTCACCGGGGCGTACACCAGCACGTGTTGCCCCGAGTATCTGAAACGGGAGAACTTCGCACGCCTCAAAGCAGGACTGGTCGATCGTATCCTGCCTCACACCGGCACGCTGACACGCTTCCTGGAACGACACAGCGGACCGGTCTCACGGTTTGTCCTGCTCGACCACATGGACTGGCTCGCCGGCACACACAGCGACGCCCTCGGTCGGGAATGGCAGGCCATCGTCGACCGTGCGGCACCGGACGCACGTATCCTGTGGCGCAGCGGTGGACGACGGACGGACTTCGTCGACGTCATCGAACCCCTCGTCAACGGCCGGCGGCAGCGCCTGGGGGACCTGCTGTCGTACTCGAGGACGCTGGCCACATCGCTGCACGCGGTGGATCGGGTACACACGTACGGCAGCTTCCACATCGCCGACCTGGCTCTGGCGTAGCGTGGAGCCACATGAGCTGGCTGTCTGACATTCGTACGCTCTATGCCCTCACCCTCGCGCCCGTCCGCGGCCAGGAACATGCCTCACGTCTCGAGTCGTTCTACGGGCGCCAGGCGCGCGACTACGATGCCTTTCGGGGACGGTTGCTGCACGGACGTCGAGCGCTCGTCCGCGCCTTGCCGATGCCCGCGGGAGGCACGTGGATCGACGTGGGCGGCGGCACGGGCTGGAATCTCGAGTCACTCGGCCCGGACATTCATCGACTCGCCAAGGTCGTGCTGGTCGATCTGTGTCGGCCACTTCTCGATGTCGCACGTCAACGGATCGCTCGCCATGGATGGCCCCATGTCCACCTGGTGCGGGCGGATGCCACGGGTCCAGTCGTCACACCTGGGTCGGCGGACGTGGTGACGTTCTCGTACGCGCTCACCATGATTCCGGACTGGTTCGCCGCGCTGGATCGGGCGGCTGAGGCGATCAAGCCAGGAGGCTACGTGGGTGTGGTTGACTTCTACGTCTCGCGCCGGTACCCGGCGCACGGTTTGCGGGCCCACAACTGGCTGACGCGCCACGGCTGGCCTGCCTGGTTCGACCGTGACGGCGTCCGGCCATCGGCCGACCACGTGCCCTACCTCCAGTCGCGGTTCGACACCGAGGCCCTGACAGAACGGGTCAGCACGGTGCCCTGTCTGCCCGGCATCAAGGTCCCGTATTACATCTTTCTCGGGCGTCGCCGACCATGACGCCTTTGTCCGCCTCCCGTCGGTCGGTGACCCTGGACGACGGCCCACGCACCCCCTTCGGGGTCTGCCGCTTCCTGGTCCGCCATCCTGTCTGGCTGCTGCGACAGTGGAACTGGAAGGCCGCCATCCTGAGCGCCGCTTCCCGCGGGAGTCTGTTCTTTGCCACGAACCTCCAGGCCGGCCTGGACGCGGCCGTAGCCGCGTTCCTCACCGAAACCGTGTTGCGCGGCGTGACGGCAGGCTTCTACGGCGCAACGACCCAGGCGTTCCGCCGGGCCGAACCCGCCTGGGCCGCAACGGCCACGGTGTCGGTGTTGCTGCCGGTAATGGCGCACACGCTCGAATTCGTGGTCCACTGGGTTCGCCAGACGCCTGCCCTTGGAACCAGCGTGGTCGTGTCGGTGCTGTTTACCATCGTGTCGACCCAGTTCAACCTGTTCGCGATGCGCCACGACGTGCTCATCGTCGGTGCGGGCAGCCAGTCGCTCGCGCGGGACCTGTGGCATACGCCGGGCCTGGTTCTGCGATTCGTCCGAACCATCCTGAGAGGCATCGGCGCCGCGTTCCGTGGGCGCAGAACCGGGCCGGCGCCAAGCACCCCCTGACAGCCGGCAAGCCACTCACGCATGGCTACCACACCCAGTAGAACGTCGCCCGCACCGCCCAGTCGTCCTTCGGTCGAGGATGACGGCCGGCCCCGGGACTGCCGTACGTGACGTACTGCACATTCGGCCCGATGCGCACGGAGGGGAGCAGGTAATGCTCATAGCCGGCGATCACCATCGTAAACGGCACCCCGTTCGACAGCGGCACGTAGTCGATGCCCGAACAGTCTGGACACGCCCCGGCGTAGCGGTCGACTCGGAGGAAGATCGAATGCCTGACCGGCTCGAGATCGAGGACAGCAAACCCCGAGACAATGTCCAGTGTCACGTCGTTCGCGGCAGTCCCCCTGGCCGCGCGGCGCCACTGGCGCGCGTACTGGACCCCTGCGCGCCGCGTCGGGCTCCTGTACCCGGCGAACACCTGGGCCGTCATCCGGTCGGCGTCGTGCCGCCGGTGGAACTGGGCAAACACGCCTTCGACCGTGAATCCGGGGTTGGCCTCGTAGCGCGCCGCCGCACGCACGGCTTTGAAGGTATCCGTCTCCGAGTTGCTGCTGGATTCGTTGCCGAACTGCGCGGAGTACTTGACGGTGTTTGCCGCGTTGACCGGCCCGGCAACCGTCAGGCCGAAGTCGCGCGATGAATCCCATCGATACAGGTCGAGGGGGGTCTTTTCGATATGGCGCAGTCCCCACACGCTCTCGAGGTAGTCAAAGCTGAGGGTCGGCTGGATGCCGAGCGTGACCTGCTGCCGGCCATGAAACGACCACTTCAGGTACGCGTCTTTGACATAGGGCGTCAGCGCCCCGCCGGAGAGTTTGCCGTTGCTCGTCACCTCCAGGCGGACGCGCGTCGTAAACGTCCGGCTGAGGGCGTGGTCGTAGGTGAGATAGGCCCGACGGATCCAGAACCCATGCTGGCCGTCGAACCTGGCGTCGTTATTCGCGGCAAAGTAGTAGTAGTCGCCGAACACGTAGCCGCTGAGTTTCCAGGGCGCCGGAGGCGGCGGAGCTGGCGGAGTCGGGGCCGGGGCCGGCTCCGACATCCCAGTTCCACGGCTCTGCGCGGCCACGGGCGTGGGCCCGCAGGCGACAAACGTCGCGGTCAGAGCAGCTGCCAGTGCGAGTCGGCCGACTGGGAACACGTCTGGATCTCCCCGGGCGGGATGAGCCCCGCGTTGACGGATCCCAGATTACGAAGGGGATGTTGCGCGAACGTTGCACGGATGTTGCGTGCGTGTAAACCCTCGCCGAGCCTGAGAGCCGCCTGAGCGCCGGTGGCCTCGCCCCGCCTCGTCGTACAATGGCGGGCACCATGGCCGACTTGATCGACAGCCGCGTGGCGGCCTACCTCGCCGCGCTGACGCCCGAACCGGATGTCCTGGCGCGCGTCCGCGCGCGCTGCGCCGCCGACTCGATTCCCGCCGTCCATCCGGCGACGGCCCGTGTCTTGCACGTGCTCGCCTCGTTGCTCCCCGCACGGCGGGTCTTCGAGATCGGCACGGGCTACGGACTGTCGGGGCTGGCCGTGGCCCTGGCAGGCCCCGCGGACCTGCTGCTGACCGTCGAACGCGACGCCACGCGAGCCGGCGTGGCGCGCGGCCACTTCCTGGAGGCCGGCCTCGACACCCGCGCCACGGTCATGGTGGGCGAAGCCACGCGGCTCGTGCACAAAGTTGCCGGGCCGTTCGACCTCATCATCCAGGACGGCGAGAAAGCCGGCTACGGCCCCGTGCTCGACCGCCTGGTTCCGCTGCTGCGACCGGGCGGCGTGCTGGTCTCGGACAATATCCTGTGGGCCGGAGACGTGGTGCCGGGATTCTCCGACGCGCCCGTGCACAGCCCGGCCACGGCCGACGCCATCCGCGTCTACAACCAGCGCCTTGCCGGGGACCGCCGCCTGCGGACCGCATTCCTGCCGGTCGGCGACGGCCTGGCCGTGTCGGTGCGCGTAGAGGGAACACCATGACCGTCGATCGATGGCTCACCGCCGCCTGCGCGGACGCCGACCATCGGGACCTGCCGGAGCTCAAGCCGCTGCTGTCGGCCCTGGCCGGCGCCATGACGGCCTTGCGCCGCGAGGACTGGAATGAGGATGCGGCGGGCGCGGCGCCCCCCGAAGCCGTGAGCCCGGGGCTTCAGGACCCGGATGCGGGGCCGCGGCCGCCGATGCGGGACGCGAAGGGGGAAGGTCCGGGGCTCCAGGTGGCCGGGCGGAGCGCTGACGTGCCACTGCACCGGCGGTCCATTGCAGAACTGGCGCCGCTCATCGCGTCGGGGGCACTCTCATCGGAGACGTTGACCCAGGCGTGCCTGGGAGAGATCGACACCCACAACGCCGAGTTGCGCGCCTTCATCACCGTGACCGCTGACGAAGCCCTGGCGCACGCCCGGGCCCTGGACGCCGAGACAGCAGCGGGCCGCACTCGCGGTCCGCTGCATGGCATCCCGATCT
Organism: uncultured Vicinamibacterales bacterium; assembly: GCA_964372095.1. Taxonomy (GTDB): domain Bacteria; phylum Acidobacteriota; class Vicinamibacteria; order Vicinamibacterales; family JAKQTR01; genus CAYJPV01. The sequence goes on from CAYJPV010000006.1 coordinate 24,342, forward strand.
CGCTGAAGGATCTCATCGACCAGCGCGGGGTGCCCACGACGGCCGCATCCCGCGTGCGGGACGGCCACGTCGCCGCAGACGACGCGCCGGTGACCCGCCGCCTCCGCGACGCCGGCGCGGTGCTGATCGGCAAGACGAACCTGCACGAGTTCGCGTTCGGCACGACGAGCGACGAGACGGCCTACGGCCCGGTCCGCAATCCCCACGACCCCTCCCGCTCGCCGGGCGGTTCGAGCGGCGGATCCGCGGCCGCCATCGTGACGGGGATGTCGGTCGCATCGATCGGCACCGACACCGGCGGGTCGATTCGTATTCCGTCGGCGGCCTGCGGGACGGTGGGGCTGAAACCCACCTGGGACGAAATCCCGGCGGCGGGCGTCGTGCCGCTCAGCCGATCCCTCGATCACGTGGGACCGCTCGCTCGCACGGTCACCGACGCGTGGTTGTTGTACCTCGTGCTGAAGGGTGAAGCCGCCGCCGCCGCGTGGCCGCTGCCCGCACGCGCCCACGTGCGTGGGTGGCGCATCGGCGTACCGGGCCCGTACTTCCTCGATATCCTGGATGACGACGTACGGGCGCGGTTTTCGGACACGCGGGCGCGCCTGACGCACGCGGGCGCGCACGTAACGGATGTCGTGATCCCCCACGCGGCCATCACCGCGCCGGTGTACTCCCTGACGTCGTTGCCGGAAGCATCGGCCTACCACGCGTCCGTGGTGGCGGCACACCCGGACCGCTACACCCCGAACGTCCGCCTGCGGATTGAGATGGGACGATACCTGCTGGCTGAAGACCAGGCCCGCGCCCAGCTCGGGCGCGATACGCTGCGGAGGGAGGTCGATGCGGCGCTGGCGGGCTGTGACGCCCTGGCCGTGCCGACGCTCCCGATTCCTGCGGCGCCGGTCGGTGCGGCGTCGGTCGACGTGGCCGGCCGGCAGGAATCGGTGCGCAGCCTGATGCTGAGACTGACGCAACTGTTCAATCTCACGGGCCACCCGGCGATCTCGTTGCCCATGGGTCGCACGGAGGCAGGCTTGCCCTGCGGGCTGCAGTTGGTCGGGCGCCGACATCAGACCGAGGCGCTGCTCGCCGGCGCGGCGGCGTGCGAAGCCGTGATCGGGAGTTAGCCGGCAAACAGGTCGCGCATCGACTCGAGCGCGCCCTGCAGCTCGTCTCGTTCGCGCGCAAAGCAGAACCGCACGTAGTCTTCGCCGACCGCGCCGAAGTCGACACCCGGCACGCAGCCGACGCGTGCCCGCGCAATCACGTGCTCGACCATGGCCCAGGATCGCGAATCGGTGCGGCTGCCCGGCGGCGGCTGCCAGGCCGGGTTGATCCGCACGAACGCATAAAACGCGCCGCGCGGCGGCTCGCCGCTGAAGACGTGCCCGGCGGCGTCCGCAAGCCCACGGTAGAACAGGTCGCGGCGCGCCTCCAGTTCGCGGCGGTAGGCCTCGATCACGTCCTGCGCGCATTCGAGCGCGGCGATTCCCCCGAACTGGACGACCGACGAGACGTTGCTCGTGGTGAGGAACAGCAGTTTCAGGATCCGCGCCCTGACGGCTTCGTCCCGGACGGCCAGATAACCCAGTCGGAGCCCCGTCACCGCGTACGTCTTGCTGAACGTGAAGACCGGGATCGTCCGCTCGTACATGCCTGGCAACGCGGCAATGCACTGGTGCGACGCCCCGTCGAACACGTCGTCTTCGTAGGCCTCGTCCGCGATCACCCAGAGATCGCGGTCGCGGGCCAGCGCCGCGGCCGCCGCGACATCCTCTCGCGTCAGCACACCGCCGGTCGGGTTGTTCGGTGAATTCAGGTAGAGCGCTTTCGTACGCGGCGTCACGCGGGCCGCCACCTCGTCGATGTCGAAACGCCACGCGCGCGCTTCATGGAGCGGGTACGGCACGGGCACGGCGCGTGCGGCGAGGATGTTGTTGCGCGACGCCGGCCACGCCGGGTCTGGCAGCAGCACCTCGTCCCCCGGTTCCAGAATCGCCTGGCAGGCCAGGTACATCGCGTGAATGCCGCCGTTCGCCACCAGCACGTCGTCCGCACTGGCAACCGGCACGCCGTTGCGGCGCACGAGCTTTTCGGCCAGCAACTGCCGGAGCCGCGGCAGTCCGGACGTGGCCAGATAGTGGGACTCGTTGGCGTCAATGGCCGCGCGCATGCCCGATTTGAAGCTCTCGGGCGCGTCGAAACTCACGTCACCCTGGTCGAGGCGGAACGGCCGATCGACCGCGTACATGAGGTCGCGGATCCGGGTGATGCCCGCGTAGGGAATCGAATCGATGAATGAACCCACGTCGGTCTCCTGTCGCCGTCACCGGCATCGGCCCGGGACCACCGCGCCGTTACAGGGGCGTCACAGGTACTTCAGGATGCCCTGGAACGCATCGTACAGGACGCCGGCCAGGGCCCGCACCAGCGGTGACACCTGTCCCTGGTCGATCGCGTCAGCAACGGTGACGGGATCGGTCAGCAGCAGCCAGATGGTCGCGACCGCAAGGACGGCCGACAACGCTGCCACGGTGCCGAACAGACTGAGGCTCAGGCGGGCAAGACTCATGGGCTTGTCCGGGGACGCCACTAGGATACACCCGGCGGGTTCCGGCTCTGGTTCTATTACGCACCCCTTGGTCCAAGGGTTCCAGTCATTGGACGGCGACGCCCGCCTGATGGTTGGGAAAACGGTCCTCGGGGGTCCGTTCGACGTCTGCCTACCATCACACCGCGGAGTCGGCTAGCATACGGGGGTCATCGGGCGGTGACCACCCATGTACCTGAGCGACGCAGAAACCGAAACGATCCACACACAGATCGGCCGGCTCGAGGCACGCACGGGCGTGCAGGTCATGACGGCCGTCGTCGGCAAGTCGGATACATACGCCGAACTGCCCTGGAAGGCATTTGCCCTCGGCGCGGCACTCTCCGGCTTCGCGCTGGTCGCGGTGGCCGCGTGGCGGCCCCAGTGGGTCACGGCGTCCACGGTGCTCGTGTGCGTGACAACCGTGCTCGGCGTTGCAGCCGCCTGCGCCCTGCTGGCCGTCTTCGTCCCGCCGTTCGCGCGCCTGTTCCTCAGTCCCGCACGACGCGACAGCGAGGTGCGCCAGTACGCGCAGTCCCTGTTCCTGGCGCGCGAAGTGTTCCGCACCGACGGCCGGACGGGGATCCTCATCCTGATCAGCCTGTTCGAGCGCTCGACACAGATCCTGCCGGATACCGGCCTCCAGACGCGCGTGACCAGCGAAGACTGGGACGCGGTTGTGGCGCGCATGACGGCAGTGCTCGGCCACGCACGTCCGTCACGGGCGCTCGAGGAGGGCCTGACGGCCCTTGAACAGGTCCTCCTGGCCTGCGGGTTCCAGCCGGGCACCGGCCGCAACGAACTGCCGGATCGACCGATCGAGGAGCGTGGCGAATGAGCCGCATCGGCCAAGGTCTGCTGACAATCGCCCTCTGCCTCGTGAGTGTCCCTGCCGCGCCCGCCGCGGCGATCGACGTTCCCTACCTCACGGGCCGCATCGTGGACAACGCGTCCATCCTCGCCGCCGAGACACGCGGCAGGCTCGCGGAGGCCTCACGGGCGCACGAACAATCCACGACCAACCAGGTCGTGGTGCTGACCGTCCCGACCATCCAGCCCGAGAACATCGAAGACTACGCCGCCGAGGTCTTCAAGGGCTGGCAACTCGGCCAGCGCGGCAAGGACAACGGAGTCCTGCTGGTGGTCGTGCCCCAGGACCGCAAGATGCGGATCGAGGTGGGCTACGGCCTCGAAGCGACCCTGACCGACGCCGACTGCGGCCGCATCATCCAGGCCTTGATGACGCCGGCGTTCAAGGCCGGCAACTACGACAAGGGGATCGAAGACGGACTGACGGCCATCATCGCGAAACTCGAGGGGAAAGGAGATCTGGCGGCCGACGCGGAGTCACGGGGACTGGTCGACAGTTCGAGCGGACTTCCGGAACCCGACCTGCCGTGGCATCAGCGGATTCTGCTGGGCGCGTTCATCTTCGGGATCATCGGACTCTTCACCGTGATCGGCCTGCTCACGCCAGGCGTAGGCTGGTTCCTGTATTTCTTCCTGATTCCGTTCTGGGCCATGTTCCCGATCCTGGTCATCGGGACCGGGCCGACGTTGTGGGTGCTGGGCACCTATCTCGTGGGATTCCCGCTCACGAAGCTCTACTTCAGGACGACGCCCTGGTACAAGAAGGCCGCAGCCGATCTGAAATCGAAGGGCACCGCCAACATCGGGGGTTTCACGCTCACCTCTGGCGGGTCGTCCGGCTCATCGTCCAGCGGCTGGAGTTCCGGCGGCAGCAGCTTCTCCGGCGGCGGCGGGAGTTCGGGCGGCGGCGGCAGTTCGGGAAGCTGGTAAGGCTGGAACCTCGGAGTCGGGGTCACGCGCGAAACGGCTCCCTCGGCTTCAGGAAGGCCAGCATGGCGTGCACGCCAAGCAGCGGGCCTGGCAGGACGACGAGAAAGGCCCATTGCCAGCCGACCCAGGACGCCACGGCCGACACCATGCGGATCGACAGCATGGTGAGGAGGAATCCCAGGCACGTCTGGACCGTCAGTGCCGTCCCCACATGTTCGGGCGGACTGGTTTCGGACACGATGACGGAGTACTGGGCCGAATCGGCCACCACCGCGAAACCCCAGACCGCCACGAGCGCGACTAACACCGGATACGGCGCCCGGAACGCCGGCACGGTCAACGCGCAGCACGTAGCGCTGACCATCAGGGCCCAGGCCGCCACGCGCGCCTGCCCGAAACGGTCCGCGAGACGCCCGGCCAGCACGCTGCCGGCCGCGCCAGTCCCGACGGCCACGAACGCCGCGAGGGACCCGAGGCGTTCTCCATCCGTCCGGCCGCTGGACGCTATCGACATTGCCACGTACACGCCCACCCACGTCCACATGGCGTAGAGCTCCCACATGTGGCCGAGGTAGCCGAACACGCCGAGCCGGGTGGCCCGCCGCGTCAGCACACGGCCCGCGGCGGCCGGGTCGAACGGCGCGCTGACGGCAACGTGCGGACCGTCGCGGACGGCCCCGAGCACCAGGGCGCCTGCCACCAGACACAGCACGGACGACAACAACACCTGGGATCGCCACGCCCCATGGGGCAGCGCGGCCATGAGGTACGGCACGGCTTTCCCCAGCGTCAGGCACCCGATCAGCACACCGAGCGCCACACCACGCCCTTGTTTGAACCACCCGGCGACGATCTTCATGCCGGGCGGGTAGACCAGGGCCAGGGCGCTGCCCGTGGCAAACCGCCAGGCCACCGCCTCGACCGGCGTCGGTGCCAGCGTCATCATCGCGTTGGCGATCGCTGCCGCGAAGCAGCCGGCGCCAAACACCCAGCGGGCGCTCACGAGATCTGACAGGCTGAACAGGGCGCTGACCAGGGTCCCGGCCACGAACCCGCCCTGGACGGCCATGGTCAGCCAGGCCGCCTGCGCGGTGTCCAGGCGGAACTCCCGGACCAGATCGGTGGCGACTGCGGTGGCCGAAAACCAGGGCGTCATGGCCAGCAGTTCGGCGAATCCGACGAGCGCCAGCATGCGCCAGCGTTGATGACCGTTTACCATCGGCGTGTTTGTCGTTACGATGCAGGTGGCCTGACGTACGCCACCCCGACTGCGGTGCCACGTGATCGCGGCTGGCGTCAGGAGCCCGAAGTATACGCCAACGGGCCGAGGATGCGCCTGTGCACGAGTCGAACTTCACGATCCCCTACGCCAAGCACACACTTGCCAACGGCCTGGACGTGTTGCTGCACGAGGATCACACCTGCCCGATCGTCGCCGTCAACATCTGGTACCACGTCGGGTCGAAGAACGAACGCCGCGGACGGACGGGATTTGCTCATCTCTTCGAGCACCTGATGTTCGAAGGGTCCGAACATCACGATTCGGGCTATTTCGAGCCGCTCCAGCAGGCCGGCGCCCAGTTGAACGGCTCCACGAACACCGATCGCACGAACTACTGGGAAGTCGTGCCCGCAAACGCCCTCGAACTGGCGCTTTGGATGGAATCGGACCGGATGGGCTATCTGCTGCCGGCGCTGACGCAGGCCAAGTTCGACAACCAGCGCGAGGTGGTGCTCAACGAACGCCGCCAGAACTACGAGAATCGCCCGTACGGTCTCGTGACAGGCGTACTCGGAGAGGCCCTCTACCCGCCCGACCACCCATACAGCTGGCTGACCATCGGATCACCTGACGACTTGCGCGCGGCCTCCCTCGAAGACGTCCAGGCGTTTTTCCGTCGCTACTACCACCCCTCCAACGCGTCGATTGCGATTGCCGGCGACATCGACCCGGCGGCCGCGCTGGAACTCGTGGTGCGCTACTTCGGCAATCTCCCCGGCGGCGAACTGCCGGATCCCGTGCCCCTGACGCCGACACCCGCCAAGCCCGCACGCCTCGTCATGGAGGACCGGATCGAACTGCCCCGCCTCTACCTCGCATGGGTCACCCCCGAACTCTACGCGGCGGATGATGCGGATCTGGACCTGCTGGCGGACATCCTGGCGGGCGGCAAAGCATCGCGATTGTACCGGCGGCTGGTCTATGACGACCGGATCGCCACAGAAGTGGCGGCGTACCAGAACTCGCGCGAGGCCGGGGGCTACTTCCAGGTTGTCGCCACCGCGGTGCCCGGGGTCGATCTTGCGGTCATCGAACGGACGTTGCGCCAGGAACTGGACCGGTTCGCCAGCGAGGGCCCGACGGGCGACGAACTGGAACGCGCCGTCGCGTTGACCGAGTCGGGATTCTTGTCGCGCCTCGAACACGTCGGCGGATTCGGCGGCAAGTCGGATCAGCTCAACAGCTACAACGTCCAGGTGGGCGACCCGGGGTATTTTGCCCGCGACCTGCAACGGTACCGCGACGCCTCCCACGACAGCCTGCGGAGCGCCGCGGCGCGGCACCTGCCCACGGACGGCGCCGTGGGTATCAGCGTCGTGCCGTCCGGCCGCTTCGATCTGGCCGTGCCGTCCAGCGAGAAGGTGGTGCCGTCATGAGCGGCGTCGATCGCACGAGGCTTCCTCAGCCGGGCCCCGAACCGCCGTTCACGGTGCCCGGCCCGTCCCGGTCGCGGCTCGACAACGGCATGTCCGTCTGGAGCCTGCAGCGCGGTTCGCTTCCGCTTGTCACGGTGGTCCTCACGCTGCCGGCAGGAGCCTGGTCGGATCCCGCGGGTATGGCCGGGCTGGCATCCCTGACCGCCGACATGCTCGACGAAGGCACGGCGGACCGGTCGGCGATCGAAATCCAGGAGGCCCTCGCGCGCCTGGGGGCCGAACTCGATACCGACGCCGGACCCGACGCAGTCACGGTGTCGATGACACTGCTCGAACGCCGCCTCGACGACGGCCTGCGGCTGCTGGCCGATATCGTCTGCCGTCCGCGTCTGACCGAGCCGGATGTGGAACGTGTCCGCACGCTTCGCCTCAACCGGCTGAGGCAGCTGCGCGACATGCCCGCGGCGCTGGCGGAACGCGCGTTCGCCGAGACGCTGTACGGCACGCATCCGTACTCGCACCTGCCGTTTGGCGCCACCGCGTCGCTGCAGCACCTGACGCACGGGGACGTCGTCGGCTTCCACGCATCCGCGTACCTGCCTGAACGCACCACGATCGTCATCGTCGGGCCGACGCCCGACGCGGAGGTGCGGGCCGCCGTCGACGCGGCTTTTGGAACGTGGCAGCCCGGCAGCGGCGAAGCCGGGCCCGCACCCGAGATCCCGGCGCCGCCGGCTCGGCCGTCGGGGCGCATCATCCTGGTCGACCGGCCGGGGGCTGCGCAGACAGAATTGCGCATCGGACACGTGGGCGTTCCCCGGCGCACGCCGGATTTCCACGCGCTCCTGGTCCTGAACACGGTCCTGGGCGGCAGTTTCGTGAGCCGCCTCAACCTCAACCTGCGGGAACGGAAGGGCTACACCTACGGCGTGCGCACGGCCTTCGAGTTCCGGCGGCAGGCCGGCCCCTTCTCGCTCGCCACCAGCGTGCAGACCGACGCGACAGCCGACGCTGTGGCCGAGTCCCTCGGCGAGATCCGGGCTATTCGCGGCGAGCGCCCCGTGACGCCCGACGAACTCGAGATGGCCCGGCAGACATTGACGCTGGGGTACCCCCGGAACTTCGAGTCGAGCAACCAGGTGGCGCGTGCCCTGGCGCAGCTGGTGCTCCACGACTTGCCGGACGATACCTTCGCGGTGTTCGCGCCCAGAGTGCGGGCCCAGGACACCGACTCGCTCACGGCGGCGGCGCGGACCCATCTCGATCCCGATCGCCTCGCCGTCGTTGCGGTGGGCGATGTCGACAAGATTCGTGACGGACTTGGACAGCTCGGGCTTGGCAGCGGCACGGTTGTGAAGCCGGAGTTGTAGGGCCGCCTTCGGATGGAGCCCCGGTCCTTAACCGGCCTGAGCGTCGTGGACGGTGGAGACGGGGTCGGCGCGGAGTATGGAATACATGTTGCTGGCTGGTGATATCGGCGGCACGAATGCACGCCTGGGCCTGTTCCGCTCCGGAGTGTCGAGGCCGGTCCTCGAACACACGCGCGTCTACCCGACGTCGGCGTTCCCGCACGTCGTCGGGATGCTGAAGGAGTTCTGCCGAGAATACGCGATCACGCCAGCCTCCCTGCGAGGCGCGGCCTTCGGCGTGGCGGGTCCGGTGCTGGACGACGTGGTCACCCTGACGAATGCGAACTGGCACATCGACGGCCGGGCAACGGCGGGAGCCCTCGGCCTCGATCGGGTACGGATCGTCAACGACCTCACGGCAATGGCGTGGGGCGTCACGGTGCTCGAGCCCGAAGAGCGTGTCACCCTGCACGACGGTCACGCCGATCCACGCGGGAACGTCGCATTGATGGCCCCGGGAACGGGCCTCGGCGAAGCCCTGCTGCACAACGACGGTGGCCGGCTGCTGCCGTCACCGTCCGAAGGCGGGCACGCGGACTTCGCGCCGAGAACGGCACGCGAAATCGAACTGCTGCAGTGGATCTCGGCCCGCTGCGGCAGGACCAGCTGGGAACACGTGCTGTCTGGCCCGGGCCTGCTGAACCTGTTCGGTTTCACGCACAACGGTCCGTGCCCGGTTGTCGATGGCTCCGCCGCAGATGCGCCTGCGCGAATCACCGCCTGTGCGCTGGCTGGATCGTGCGCGGCCTGCGTTGAGGTGCTGCAGCTTTTCGTGGCCCTGCTCGGGTCGGAAGCCGGGAACCTCGCGCTGCGGACAGTCGCCACGGGGGGCGTGTACGTGGGGGGCGGCATCCCGCCGAAGATTCTCCCGGCGCTGCAGGACGGCCGCTTCCGGGACGCATTCCTTGCCAAGGATCCGGCGCGCGACCTGGTGGCCCGTGTCCCCGTCCACGTCGTCGTCCATCCGTACCCCGGCCTGCTCGGGGCGGCGGTGGTGGCTGGCCAGATCCGGGTGCCGCCGGGCCCCGGTCGGTAACGCACACGACCGCCAGACGTCTCTCGGGTCTGGTCAACGCGCGGCCACCTTGCTACACTCGGTTCGCGCAGCGTCCGTTCGTAAGACCGGTGAGGTGACCCGTCCTGGCGGCGCGATGCAGCCGCCGCGCACAGGTCGTCAACCCGCCTCCACAGGAGTGCACACCATGACCGAGGCAACGCCGTCAGGCACACCGTCGAGCAATCGCGGCGTGATGATCGTCCTCTCCTATCTCTGGATCCTCGCGCTCGTGCCACTGCTGACCGAGAAGGAGGATGAGGAGGTTCGTTGGCACGCCAAGCACGGCATCGTGCTTATGGTGGCTGAGATTGCCTTCTGGATCGTGTTCACCATCCTGACCAACATCATCATCGCCATGACCTTCGGCCTCGGCTGCCTGGTGACCCTGGCGGGCCCGGTCATCGCCCTGGTATTTCTCGTGGTCCACGTCATGGCCATCGTGAAGGGGCTCAATGGCGAGCGGTTGGTCGTGCCGTACGTGACCGAGTACACGCAGAAGTTCTGACGGGCACACCGCCCGCTTCGAGTACGTCGTGTCATCGCGTTGGCGCCGGCGTATTGCCGCGCTCGTCCTGTTGGCCGCTGTCGGGTGGGATCTGTCGAGACCGCCCGCCGCACAGTGGTCGGCAGCCGCGGCAATCGCCGGCATTCGTGTGTACCAACGTGTCCTGTCGCCCCTCGTCAGCGGTGCAGGGGTCCGCTGCCGTTTTACGACCAGCTGCAGCCGCTACGCCGAGGTGGTCATTCGGCGCGATGGCCTGTTGAAGGGCGGCTGGCTGGCCGCCGGCCGCATCGTCCGGTGCGGACCGTGGACACAGCCCGGGACAGTCGACGATCCGTAGAAAAAGGGGCCTGTCCCCTTTTCCTGCCGCCGCGCCCGCCACGGACCCGGGAACGGCCGAAAACCGGAACGATTCGACCGATCCGCGTTTTAGGGCAAATGCAAAAGGGGCCTGGCCCCTTTTTCGGTCCGGGACGGGTCGAACGTCTGCCGGGTCTCGTCGCTGAGGAGCACCCACATCGCGTAGCTGGCCAGAGCCGTGCCGAAGGGCAGGAAAAACAGGTTGAGCACGGAGAGCACCAGCGCCACGGGGCGAGCCCAGGGTTTCCGGCCGCGCAGGCCTATCCCGTTGGAGATGTGTACACCTCCCCACGCCAGTGCCGCGAACGCGAACAGGAAGAACACCGCCGTCGTGAACCCGGCACCAAGGCCGGTGGCCGGCGAGCCGGGTTCGGCCGTCAGCATGACCGCAAGCGCGCCCAGCGCCTGGATCAGGATTGACAGGCCGGCCACGAGCGCCAGCGCCCCCCAGATCCTGTGCAGCCGCGCCAGCAGGTCGATATGTCGGACCATGGTTTCGTAGGCCAATACCGCGCAACGGGCGCTTACATGCGCCGCAGGCATCGCGTGGTAGTATTCTGCCACTATCGATGAGGAACACACTCGCTGTTTTGCTGCTGCTGTTGCCGACCTGGGCCGTGGCCCAGCCTCCCTCCCTGCGCCTCGCGGCGCCGGCGGGCTCCACGGAGGTTCTCGAGTCGACGGTGACGATCGACTCGCCCGCATCGGGGCCGACCGAGTGGTTCGCCAAGGCCGATCAACGATGGGTCACGGTCGAACCCCGGACGGGCATGACACCGACGAAAGTGACGATCCGGGCGAATCCGTCAGGGCTGGCCGTCGGGCTGCAGCGTGCCGTGCTGCGGTTCGTGGATGACGCCGGGGACGACATGCTGGTCGTGCCCGTCACGCTCGCGATCGGCCAGGTGGCACCGGTGGAAGCGGCGCCGGCAGGAACGGTCGCGCAGCCGGCGCCGCGCCCCGCGGCACCGGCCAGCGGATCGCCCGCGACACAATTGCCGGACGCAGGCAGCCCGCTTTCAGTCGCCATCGACGCGCTGCCGCCGGCAACCCGGAACCTGCCCTACAGCCAGGCGATCCCGATCAAAGGCGGCAAACCTCCGTACAACGTCCAGATTGTGGACGGCCGCCTGCCGATGGGTATCACGCTGAACAACGGCGCGCTCAGCGGCGCCACCCGGTTCCCCGGCACCTACCCGCTCGCCGTTGCGGTGACCGACTCCTCGTCACCTCCGCAGAGGGTCACCCAGACGCTCGTGCTGCGCGTCATCATCATCTATCAGGGAACCGCGCTGAGCGTGTCACCCCCCAGCCTGGCGCTGGTCGTATCCGGCAGCCAGCCGTCCGATGTCGCCCGCGTTGGGGTGGCCAGCGGCACGCAGGCCCTCGGCTGGGTCGTCAGCAGCGATCAGCCATGGATGCATCTCACTCCCGGGAAGGGCATGGCGCCGGGAGTCTTCCAGGTGTCGGTTGACGCCAGAAGCCTGGATCCGGGCACTTACGTCGGCACGATCACCGTCACCATGGACGGCGCCCCCAATAGCCCGATGCGCATTCCCGTGCAGGTGACGGTCAGGAAGTAGGCGGAGGCCACGTGTCCAAGAGGGTGGAATGCCCGATGTGCGGAGAGTCGATGCGCCTGAAGGTGCGCGAGACGAACGACCGCATTCCCGGGCACCCGCAGACGGTCAAGCGGGTTGTGCGCGAGTGGGTCTGCCCGGGATGTGACTACTACGAAGAAGAGGGTACGCGGCAGGAACAGGGCCGCTGACCGGCAAGCAGCTGAAGCACAAACAGGGTGGACACGCCGGGAACCCGCCTAGCGGGCTCCCAGCACCAGCAGGATCTCCCGTCGGGTTTCTTCGTCGAACTGGTCGAACGGCAACGCCGTATCGCACTCGTCACACAGCACTTCGAAGACGGCCGGACGGTTCTCTTCGGCAACTTCAGCGCCCTTGCCCTCGATATGCACGACGTGCATCTGGAGCGTCTTGACGAGGAAACTGCGGCTGTTCCCGCAGGATGGACATGCTGCTGACATGATGTTCTCCTTCACGCCAGCGAACGCGTTCACATCGCCGACATGCCCTTGCATTGTATGGAATGGCCGGTACCGGACGCAATCACGAACTTGCGGCCACGCGACGGGCACCGCACACCAGGCTCGTGGTTCAGGCCCCTGGACTCCTGGCGCCGCGGGACCGGGCGGGATTCCGCGTCCTGCCGGGCGCAACTGAAGGACGGACCGGCGCGTCTAAACGGACAGGGACGCGAGAGGGCAACGTGCCGCCGATTCGTGAAGATCGAGGCAGGAGCCGATTACGTGGCCCAGAATGATGTTTGACGAAAGCACGATGATGATTGCCCCGAGAGTCGCAACGCCGGGCGGCACGCAGACCGCGTTCGAGTTTGAGGACCTGGAGTCCTTCGCCTGCGGCTGTGTGGCGGCCCGGTTCCGCGTGCTCCCCTGGTCCGGGCACCTGGTGAGGGTCGAAGCCAAGGGCACGTACTGCCCCTTCGATTCCCACAAACCAGGCGCCATCGTCGGACTGGGCATCAGGTCCGACGCCTTGTCGTCCGACGAGAGCAGCGACATCCTCCCCGATCGCGACGACGACCAATAGAAACGGGGCCAGAACCGGGATGACGAAACCGCCCCTCGTCACCCCTGCCCGTACACCAGCATCCCGGTGACCGCACGCCCCGGAAACGCCAGCCTGGCTGCCTCTTCGTAGACCGTCAACTGCGACTGGTCTCCGGGCTGCGGCCGCCCCGTCTTGAAGTCCACGATCACGACATCGCCGGACGGACAGTCGGCGAGGCAGTCGATCACCCCGCGGACGACGACGGCCCCCGTCCCTTCGCCGACGGACGCGGGTGCATCAGCGCGGTCGCGCCGCAGGCTGAAGGGCACCTCGTAATGACACGTGCACGCGTCGAGCACGCGCCGCACGTCGGCCCGGGCACGCAGCGCGAGGAACAGCGCGACCGCGTCGTCTATCACGCGTTCGGCGTCGTCGGCCGCGTATCGTTCGTCGTCGGTCAACAACCGCGCCGCGCGCACGCGCCAGTCGGCGCCCTGTTCGCCGGCGGCCGGGGCCTCCGGTGTCCCATCCCGCCCACCTGTCGCAGCACCGGCGAACTGGAACAGCCGGTGCACCAGTCGCCCAGCCAGCAACCGGTCGGGACCGCCACCCCCGGACGAGGATCCGGCGCGGCCCGCGGCCTCGCGCAGGGCCGTCACGGCAAGCCTGACTGGCACGTCGGCATCGGCCACCGGGGCATAGTCTTCGGGAGGCGGCTGAACGGGCGATACGGCCGGCGCGGGAACGGGCTTCCCGTCTGGCGCGGCGGCGTCCACGGGACACGTCGCGAACACATGGACGTGCCCGGCAGGGCCGGTCCAGTCCACCAGGCGGCGTCCGCCATCCTGGCCAGCGGCCCGTTCGAACAACGCGTGGAGGCCGGGCGGGCAGACGGAAGCCAGGCTCCCTCGTGCGGGTCGCATACGCCCGTCCCTGGCGACGGCCGAGAGGTAGAGCCGGTCTCGTCCGCGGGTCAACGCCACGTAGAGCAGCCGCTTGGTCTCCTCAGCGTCACGGTTCGTGGCGTCATCATCGTACTCGGTGTGAAAGTCGCCCACCGCCACGGCGTCGTCCGCCTCCCCGTACGCCGAAACCCTGACGGGCGCGGCCTGGCCTCCTGTCCCCTGTTCCAGGTTCACCACGAACACCACCGGGAACTCGAGTCCCTTGGACGCATGCACCGTCATCAGGTTCACCGCGTTCAGGGCATCCACGACAGCATTCGATTCGTCTCCCGCCGACAACCTGTCGACGTGGTCGGCCAGGCGCGCCAGCGTCAGGTAGCCGCGGTTCTGGATGCGCCGGACGAGCCCCCGGATCTTCTTGACGTTCTCGCGGGCCTGCACGAGCCGCGGCCCTTTCCACTCGAAGGCGTACGCCGTGTCTTCAAGGATGCGGTCGAGCAACTCGGCCGGCGGCACGGTATCGGCCAGGGACAGCCAGACCGACACGGCCTGCCGCGTCTGCACCAGCACGGCGCGGTCTTCGTCGTCGAGGGCGACGGCCGATGCCGGCCACGCTCCGACCAGCGCTTTGGCAATCTCCGGCGCGAGCGCCTGCAACGCCGGATCTGACAGGCGCACGACACGCGACCGCAACAGCGCCGCGGCCCTCAGGTCCGACTGCGGGTCCGCCAGGAACCGCACCAGGGCCACGATGTCCTTGATCTCGTCTGCGTCGAAAAAGCCGAGCCCCTTGTACACATAGGTCGGAATCCCACGGGCATCGAGCGCACGCTCGAAAGCCCGGTGGCTCTCGCGGGATCGGAAGAGAATCGCGATGTCACCCGGCTCGGCCTGCCGGCGCGTGCCGGCAATCCGATCCCTCACCACCGCCGTGCGGAGCAGGCGTTCAATCTCCAACGCAATGGCATCGGCGCATGCCTCTGCGGACGGGGCCACGGCAAGGCCCAGAACCGCGTCCGTCACCACCTCGTCGGCGCTGTCCTCGAGGGGGAACTGATCGCGCCCGTCGTACCGAAACGCATCGGAGCGTTCGGGCTGCTTGGCGACTCCCTCGAACAGGTCGTTCACGAACGCGAGAATCTGCGGCACCGACCTGAAGCTGTGGGTAATCGTCTGCACGGGCTGGCTGTCGGGCCGCAGCAGCGCGATCATCGCCGCGGCTTCGTCAAGCAGGGCGACGTCGGCGTCCCTGAACCCGTAGATCGACTGCTTGCGGTCCCCGACGATGAAGATTGAAGGCGGAATGGCGTCGTGGGCCGGGCCGAACCCTTCTCCCCACGCCCGCACGAGCTGCGCCACCAGTTCCCACTGCGCGCGAGACGTGTCCTGGAACTCGTCCACCAGCACATGGTGGTAGCGGGCCTCGAGCAGGTAGCGGCTTCGGGCAAACTCGTCCATGTTCCCGAGCAGGAGCCGTGCCCTGTACAGCAGTTCCGCGAAGTCCAGCAACCCGTGACGTTCGAGGGTCCGGCGATACTGCGCGGTGGCAATCGCAAACACCTGCCGGACGGCGCGCGACAGCAGCACGTTCAGGTCGCGCCGCAGCGCACGGATCGCGTCGTCCACCACGGGAGCGGCGTCGGTGACGAGTTTCCAGTGATCCCGCGCCGCCGCCTTCGATCGGTGGAAGGCCTTGAACTCAGGCGGCGTGACCTTGCGCGGCGTGCGCCCCTTGGTGAAGAAGTACCCGCGCAGCCGGTCCAGCAGGCCGCGCAGGGCCGCGGGCGGGTACGGATCGGCTGCTGGCGCGGCAGCCGCGACCAGCGCGCGCACCTCGCGCGCCAGCAGATCGAACGCCGGGTGACCCGACGGACCACTGGCGAGAAACGTATCGAGGCCGCCCGGGATCGACGACAACGCCCCCGCCAGGCGCACGGCGCCCTGCCGGCACGCGGACTCGACGGTCAGGTCCGCCGGGCCGGCGGACAACGCGCGGTCCAGCGCGTCGTCGGCCACGAGCCGCCGGTCGAGCAGGGCCGCGAGCCCCGCCCGCAGCCGCCGTTCGCCGAGTTGCGCGAACAGCAGGGCCACATCCTCATCGTTGGTTGCCCGTGCGCGGCAGATGCGCATCGCCCGGTCGAGCGCCTCGTCGATCAGCCTGGGCACGGCCGTTTCGTCGGCCACGTCGAATCCGGGATCGAGATCGGCCTCGAGCGGGAATTCCCGCAACAACGCCAGGCAGAACGCATCAATGGTGCTGATGGCGATCTCGTTCAGCCGATCGCGCAGGTCGCGCCAGCGCGCGGCGTCTTCGGGCGAGCGGCTCGAGGCCTCCCGCAGCGTGTCCACAATGCGCTCGCGCATTTCGGCAGCCGCCTTGCGCGTGAACGTCATGGCCAGGATATTGAGCGGCTCGACGCCGGCCCGCAGCAGGTTGACGTAGCGGTCGACGAGGACACGGGTCTTGCCCGTACCGGCGGACGCTTCGAGCACGACGTTGTGCGCCGGATCCACGGCCGCGCGGCGAGCCGCCTCGTCACGCAGGGGACGGCGCGCCGCCGGAAGCGGTTCGTCACCGAACGGCAGGCGCAGGTTATTCCCCATCGACGTAGTCCTTCCGGCACACGCTCGCGAAGGGACAATAGGTGCACCGGTGCTTCTGCCGGGGCTGGGGGGGAAACTCGCCGCGTTCGATGCGGTCGACCGCATCGACGAGCCGCGCTTCGCCCTCCGCCAGCACCTCATCGAGTTTGTCGGCGTCTGCGGCCAACGGGCGGTAATACGGCGCCTTGCCGAACGCCACGTACGCGGCCTCGGACGCGCGCCACGAACGGCCAAGCCGTCCGTCCAGGCGCGCCCGGGCAGCGGCCGCGTACGCGGGTAACTGCACGGCGGCCTTCAGGTCAGGCGGCTTCGACAGCTTGTAGTCGAAGACCCGGAAGGTCCCGTCGCCGAGCAGGTCGATACGGTCCGCGACGGCCCTCAATGCCACACGCCTGACGCCCGCAGGCGTACGCACGTCGGCCTCGCCGTTCAGGGAGAATTCGAGCAGCCGTTCCACAACGTCTCCACGACGTTCGGCTTCCAGTCCCAGCACGATGTCGCCGAGGCCCGGGGCCACCGGCGACCCGAGAAACCGCACGCGCTCGATGGCCGCGTCGCCGTCGGGCATGGTCGCGAGTTTCGACTCGACGGCAGCCGTGAACACACGCCTGGCTTCCGGCAGGTTGTCGGGTACGACAGCCGCGTGCCCGGCGTCCTGCCACTCTCTGAAGAAGGTCTCGAACACCTCGTGGAGCAGGCGTCCCTGCATTCTCGGACTGAGGCCTTCCTCATCATCCGGTTCTTCGCGAATCCGCAACACCTGTTCCGCGAAGAACACGAACGGGCAGTCGACGAACCGGTCCAGCGAGCTCACCTTGTACGCCGTCAGTCCGGCAGGCTGCGCGCGGCCGTGAAAACGGGAATCCGACGCTGCGGTGCGCGACTGCCGCAGGGCGAGCCACGAAGCGGTCGGGCCGCCCAGCCCGTGAGCCGCGGCAGGCTCGGACGTCAGGGCTTCGTACGTGAAGATCGTCGCCGTCGGCGCGGGCGAATCACGACGCACGGCGAGGCCCGACTCGGCCAGGTCCTCGAGAAACGGCGACGGCTCGACGATCGCGTCGTCCTCGAGGGTGAACGCGGACACCGCCACGCGGGCGGACGGCAACCGGAGCAGGTCTCCGAAGGCGGCGCGTTCGGCCGCACGGCTGTCCGCATCCTCGGGCCAGCCCAGGTCTTTGAGCATCGATGCCGGGAAGAAGATGCTGCGCCGCGACGACTCGGGCCACTCGCGCTGCGTGACGCCCACCAGGTACACCGTGTCGAAGTCGCCAAACCGGGCCGCATGGGCATCAGTGAGGATCGTGCCCGAACCGCCGAGGTGCGGCGAGAACGTCTGGCGTTCAATCCACCGATGGAGTGCGGACGCGGTATCGTCCAGCGAGCGCGGCGTGTCGTCGAACGCCCGGCAGGCGTCGCGCAGGCTCGCGAGCGTGGCCAGGATGGCCCCCCGGGCCCGCAGGTGACGCGACCGCACGCCCACGTCCACCGGCGGGCGACCACTGTGCCGCACGAAGAACGCGCGCAGGGTCTCGAGTTGTGCGGACGGAGCACCGTCACCCGCCAGCGGCGCCAGTTCCGCGATTATCGTCGAGAGCGTCGCCCCTGCCCTGGCCAGGGACGCCATCCGAGACGTCCGGCCATTCGGATCGGCGTCCTGCCGGGCCGCAACCCAACCGGCGGCGAGGCGCGAGAGCGTCTCCGCGCCACCGAGAAACCGCAGGTCGCTCAGTTCGCGATCCAGACCGGCGACATCGTTGACCGTCAGGGTCTCCCCGCCGATATCCCAGCGGTAATGCGGCGACCGGAGCAGCGCCACGATGGACGAGCGCGTATACGACGTCCCGACAAGTTCGATGACGAGGTCGATTGCCGCCGCGGATGGCTCCGACGCCAGCGGCAGCGCATCCACCGCTTCGTACGGCACGCCGGCAGCGGCGAAGGTCCGGCGCGCCAGATAGACGTAGGGCAGAGGCCGCTTGAAGACGACGGCCGTGCGCCCGATGGAGGCGCCCGGCGCCGTTCGCGCCGAAACCTTGACTCGTCGGACAATCCAGGCCAGTTCGTCCTCGCGATCCCGGTGCTGGTGAAACAGCGTGTCCGGTTCGCCGCCCGGCGCGTCGAGCACGGGCCACGGTTCCGTGACGGTGTCGCCCATCGACGCTGGCACGGGTTCGTCCATCCCCGGCAGGTGATCGCGCAGGCGCTGCAGCAGGCCGGCGGCCAGCGCCCGGTCAGTCGCGACGATGTCGAGGGCGGTGAGGCCGGGGAGGCGGGCCAGGAGGTCGAAGTCGGCGGCCCAGAGGCCATGAGGGTCGGCGGCCCGATCCCCCACCGCGACCACGACACGGCGGAGCGGCAGTTCGGGCAGCGCGAGCAGGAGGTCGCGCATCCCGTGTTCGTCGGTCCGGCCGGCAGCGGTCAGGCGCAGCTCGTATTCGCGGAATGCCGCCACCATGAAACGCGCCTGGGCCAGCATGCGCGCGGCCCCGAGATCTTCGTCGGCATCGCGCTCGAAACGGCCGACCGCCAGACGCTCGAAGTCGTCAACCGTCTTCAGTTGCCGACGGCAGGAATCGTAGAAGGCCAGCATCTCGCCGACCAGCGCGGTCCGGACGCTGAACGGCGGAACGGCACCGCCGGCGATCGCGGCCCGCGCCGCCGCGGCCAGCATCACCTCGCGTTCGTGCGGCGACAAGAGCGGCGGGGCGCCGGGCACATGATGGAAGAGCCACGTGATCCAGTCGCCGCGCGTCAGCAGGTGCGGCAGGACGACCACCGCGTGCGGAGGGGCCGCCTGCTCCATGCCCCGCCGCAGCTGCTCGGCAGAAGCGTGGGTGGGCACGATGATCGCCGTGCGTCTGATGTCGCCCACGTCGCGGGACGCGGCGCAGTCCAGCAGGAATCGGCGCGCCTCGCGCAGCGACGGTAGGCGCACGAGGCGAGTCGCGCGTGGCGTCGTCACCGGCGGCCGGGACGGGCGAAGAAGGCGCTGATGGTGGATCGTGCCCGGTCGAGCAGCAGCAACGCCCCGGCGGCGGCGGCCGACGCGTTGCCTGCCAGCTGCGAATCGGCCGCGTGGACGGCCTGCTCGCGTTGGCGAACCGCTTCGTTCATCAGTGTGATGGCGGTGACCAGCGTGGCATGGCCATCCAGCAGTTCTGCAGGGGGCGCGAGGCGGGAGAGGTCCTGCGCCGCCAGACCGAGGCGCGTCGTCAAGCGAGGCAATCTGGACGGATGGGGCCCTGACATGGCGCGAACCGCTTCGATATCCCGGGCGAAACCGTCGAGGCGCCGCGTCACCGAGGCGATGCCGCTGCGGTATGGCGCGTGCGCCGTGAGGCGGTACTGCCAGCGGTCCAGTTCAAGGCGCCGCTGGCGGGCCGCACCCAGGTGCGCTTCGAGGGTGGCGGTGAGGGCCGATACTTCCTCCGCCCGGCGATGTCCGAGTCTGGCGTCGCGCGCACGTGTGTCGGCCAGCACGCGCTCCACGCCGGCGACATCACCGCGCTCGGCGTGACGGGCGGCCGCACGCAGGGCGTCCACCCGCAGGTCCGTGTAGGCGCGAGCGTCACGCACGTCCCGGCGCGAAGACCTGAGCAGGTCGTCGCGGGTCGTGACGACCCACGCCTCCGGCAAGTCCGGAGTCTTGCGCGCCAGCACGGCGAGGATGGCCTGCCGCAGCGCCAGGCGCTCCACCGGCGCATCGCTCGTGCGAGCCACCGCCTGAGCCGACGCGATCGACTCGGCGAGCGAGGGCGCAGGCAGCGGCGTCCCGGGCGGCGGCTGCAACGTCGCTACCAATTCGATTGAAAAACTGCTCTGACCCATATCGGCCTGTGCCGCCGAGATGGCCTCGTCGAGCAGCAGCGTCAGGTCACGCACTTCGGACGAGCGATACCCGAAGCGGGACCGCGGCCAGTCGACCAGCATCGAGCGGGCGCGGCGCGCGATGTCGAGCTTGCGCGCGGGGTCTGGCGCCAACGCGATCTCGGTCATCGCCCTCGCAACCTCAGCCGTCAGGCTCCGGTAGTCGGCATCGCCCCGCGTGGCCGCGTAGTGCTGAAAACGAACCACGTCGGCGTACTCCGCCGTCCTGTTCCAGTCGAGAGCCGCGATCGGGAGACTGACGATCTGCAGGCTGTCGGGGGCCTGGACCGAACCCAGCGGCACGGTGAAGACGACGCGGTCGGCAAGACGCGTGTATTCGCCATAGCTGAGGAGCGGCGTGCCGTCCTTGAGGAAGACCCGGAAGATCGGGATGGCGGGCGCCTGGCTGCCATCGGGAGCCGACGCTGCCGCCGTACCGGACACGACCGTCCAGACCGCCAGGCAGACCAACATCCGCTGCACGCGGCGATGGGCGGAACCACCTCGATGCGCCATTCGCCTCCAGCGTAGTCGGCGTGTCCGGCAGCGTCAAGCAACGCCCCGCGTGCCTGATGACCCCGGACTGCCGCGGTGAGGCGATCGACACACCCCTCCTGGCGGTGCCTGTGGAAAACATGTGGATGAACCCGTGAATATCCTGTGGAAGATCCGACACACGAAATTGAATCGGGCCATGCGGACGACGTTTGAGCCCTGCCCGGATGTGTGGAGGCAACCTTCGTGTGTCGCTTCGCTTGATCGCCCCGACACGACGCGTAGAATGCTGCTTCGCCGAGTTCGTCCCCGGGCGGAGAACATCCAGGTCAATGGCCAACGTCGTTCGTCGGTTCGAAACAGAGATAGCCGGGCGTCACTACGTGATCGAAGCCTCGCTGGTGGCCATCGACCGGTGGCGCGCGCAGATTGCCCGGCGTCCCGGCGTGCCATCCGCCCTGATGCCGTTCTACGGGACCACGGCCGACGAGGCCGCACACCACCTGGTGCGGTGGCTGAGCATGGCCCACCGCGCGCCGCTGGAGCAGGGACTCTGAGGATTCGTATGACACTCCGCGCCCGGTTGATCACGGCAGCCACCTGCCTGGTGATGTCAGTGCCCGTGTGGGCGGACGGCGCCGCCCCGGCGGACGAACCGCCGCCCGTGAGGCTTGTGGCGACCGGCGGGACCATCTCGAACCGAACCGGGGGGCGTCTGACCGCCGACGATCTGGTGGCCGGGATCCCCACGCTGGGCCAGTACGTCCGGGCTGAAGTCGAGCAGTTCGCCAACACGGCCAGCAGCGATCTGACGCTGACGCAGTTTCTGGATCTGTCCCGGCGGCTCAACACGCTGTTTGCGACGCGCCAGGACCTCGCCGGGATCGTCGTCACGTCCGGCACCGATACGCTCGAGGAACTCGCCTATTTCCTCCACCTCACGGTGCGGGACGACCGGCCGGTGGTCGTCGTGGGGTCGATGCGCAATCCCAGCACCCTCGGCTACGAAGGCGCCGCCAACCTGCTGGGCGGCTTCCGCGTGGCGGCGAGCCCCGAGTCGCGGGGCAAAGGCACGCTCGTCGTTCTCAACGACGAAATCAATTCGGCCCGCGAGGCGACGAAGACCGACGCGCTTCGCCTGCAGACGTTCCAGAGCCGCCCCGCGGGCGTGCTCGGCGTCGTCGACAGTGACGCCGTGGTGTACTACCGGTCGCCCGTCAAGCGGCACACGTCCCGCAGCGAGTTCGACGTGTCGGCGTTGACGTCACTGCCCAGAGTGGACGTGGTCCTGGTGTACCAGGATGCGTCGGGGGATGTCATCAAGGCCCTCGTGGACCTGGGTGTGAAGGGCATCGTCGTCGCGGGCGCCGGGGCTGGCGCGACCAGCGGCACGCAGATGACCGAGCTGGTTCGCGCGGCCGAACAGGGCGTGATTGTCGTCACGGCGACACGCGCCGGGAGCGGCCGGGTATCCGGCCGAAGACGGTTCGGTCCCCCTCCGACCACCGCGGCGGCGGCGATGGGGCGTCGGATCGGCGGCGAAGACCTGATGCCCGTGAAGGCGCGCCTGCTCCTGATGCTGGCGCTCGCCCGAACGTCAGACCCGGTCGAGATTCAGCGGATGTTCATCGAGTACTGAGCGGCCAGCACGACGCCGGCGGGTGGCGGACGTGCCGCGGCCGGGCTTTGACGTCCGGCGAGAAGCTGCAGTAGAATAGTCTTTCTGTCGTGGGCCTGTAGCGCAGCTGGGAGCGCGCCTGAATGGCATTCAGGAGGTCACCGGTTCGATCCCGGTCAGGTCCACCACTTCCTCACATTCCTCCCCTCAGTTCCTTACCACTCTCGTCAGCCAGAGACGCAGGTGTGTCCTACGTTGAGCACGGCGCCAGTGCACGGACGACGCCCACGACGTATTTTGTTTAGACAATCGTTTCACCAGAACTTGGCTTTCTTG
Organism: uncultured Vicinamibacterales bacterium; assembly: GCA_964372095.1. Lineage (GTDB taxonomy): Bacteria > Acidobacteriota > Vicinamibacteria > Vicinamibacterales > JAKQTR01 > CAYJPV01. Next base: position 47,128 of record CAYJPV010000006.1, read on the forward strand.
CCAAGATGAGGCTTCTCTTGGGGGTGATTTCTTCACAAAAGATCGGCGTATAATCGTTTCATGAATGACCTGGCCAACGAATTGCGCCGGGGCGTCCTCCACGCGTCTGTACTTCGCGGCCGACTCGGCATTTCTCCCGCGACTCTGATGCGGCTCGTACGAGACGCCGGAATCAACGTCATTCGAATCGGGCGGGGTCGGGCTTCGCACTATGGGTGGCGCCAGCCTTGGCCAACCATCGACAGTTCACGTTTTCCGTTGATTCGCTTTACCGACGCCGGGACCCCGGTCCCGGCGGGTGAACTCGTCACGCTGGCGGCACGCCAGTCGGTCTGGATGCCTCTCGGCAGGGTTTTCGACGGGCTTCCGCCGGAACTCGTTGACGCGCGCCCGTCCGGATTCCTTGGACGGCACTTCGCCGCCGTGCATGCCGATCTCAACCTGCCGACGCGTCTGGCGGACTGGTCGGATCACCACACGCTCATCGCGATGTCCAGGCGGGGCGAGGACATGCCCGGCAATCTCATCGTCGGCGAAGAGTCGTTTGCGCGATGGCAGGCGCTCAATGTTGTTCCCCTGACGCGCGATGCCTACCCGGCCATCGCGGACGCGACCATCGCCGGTCATCCACCGGGATCATCCGCCGGCGGCGAGCGGCCCAAGTTCGGCGTGTTCACGGACGGGCGGCACAGGCTCGTGAAGTTCGCCGCGCGGGGCGGTGGAGGCGACGCCGTCGCGAGGCGTTGGTGCGACCTGCTCCTCCTGGAAGGCCTTGCACTCGAAGTCGTGCAATCGCGTGGGATCTCCGCTGCACGTACGAGCATCATCGAAACGGCGTCGCACTGGTTCTTGGAGAGCGAGCGCTTTGATCGCGTGGGTGCACGCGGACGCATTGCCGTTTTGAGTCTTGCGGCCGTTCATGACGATCTCGCCGACTCATGGGCGCGTGCGGCGGCGTCACTCAGAGACGACGAACGCCTATCCCACGAAGACGCACGACGGCTGCGGTGGCTCGACGCGTTTGGCGCACTGATCGGGAACACGGATCGACATCAGCACAACGTTCTCTTCTTTACGGAAGGCTCGGCACTGCGACTGGCTCCGGTGTTCGATCAAGTCTCGATGCTGTATTCACCGACCGCAGATGGTCAGGTTCCTCCTCGTGTATTCGCTGTGCCGAATATCACTCCCGATACACTGGACGTGTGGGATGACGCACGAGACGCCGCCCGTGAGTTGTGGGCCCGGGGGAGCGATGATGCGCGTCTCTCGGATGACGGCCGATCGTTTTGTGCAGGCAACGCTCAGCTGCTTGCGAAATAGGAATCACTCGGTATGTGAGTTCCAACTGGCGCTGTTCAGGCCCACCACTTCCTCACACTCCTCCCTTCAGTGCCTTACTCCTCTCGTCAGCCGGACACGCACGTCTGTCCTCAAGTTGCGCACAGCCATGCCGATTACCAGATCATCGTTCTGTGGCCCGTGGCGCTCCCACGACCCGGTGCGCGGCGGTGCACTTCTGCTCCGGCGTGCCGAGGGCCCGCAGGCGAGGACAGACGGTCTCACAGCCTGCATCTCGTGGCACAGCCGCGTCCGCAGGCTTTGACGCCGTCTCGGGGAAGGTGATGTCGCAACACACGTCGTTCAACACGGTCCAGTTCTTGCGCCGGACGGTGGCGTTCAGCCTGGTCGTTGCCGGGCTCTCCGCTGCCAGCTCGATCTACTTCACGCGCCAGCTGGCGAAGGGAAACGGCACCCTCACGGACATCGGAGCCGCGACCGGCGACTCCACGTCTCTGTACGCCGAAGGTCTGCAGATGTCGCAGGCCACACGTAACATCCTGCTCGATGCCAGCAACCCGACAGCGTTCAAGAACCATGATGCGGCGGTCAAGGCGTTCGGGCAGGTCCTCGAGTCGTTGAAGCAGCGATCGGGCAAGCTGTTCCCCGGTTCGGAGGCTGCAAGGACCCTCGCATCGATCGAGCAGGACTTCAAGGCGCACTTGCAGGTACAGCAACGTATCCACGACCTGGCGCGGCAAGGCAGTTTCGAGGAGGGCAAGCAGGTCCTGAATGCCGACGACACGCCGCTGTGGCGCAAGTACAAGAAGACCATGCTTGACTTCGGCGTGTGGCTCGACGGGCAATTGGGCCAGGTCTCCGCGGGCATCCAGCGCAACACCCGCTTCGCCGAAGTGTTCTCGTGGATTGCCGGCATTCTCCTCGTGGCGGCCAGCCTGACGGCTTTCCTGATCTCGGGCCGGGTCACGGCGGGCCTGCGGATTATCGCGCAGCAGCTGACAACCGGGGCCGAGCAGATCACAACGGCCTCCGGGGAGGTGTCCGGCGCCAGCCAGTCGCTGGCCCAGGGCGCCACCGAACAGGCCGCCTCACTCGAGGAGACATCGGCATCGATGGAAGAAATGGCGTCGATGACGCGCAAGAACGCCGAGAACGCGCAGCGGGCGGCCACGCTGGTCGGAGGCGTCGCTCAGCAGGTCGACGCGTCGAATGGCGCGTTGACGGCGATGGTCGCGTCGATGACGGCCATTCAGGAATCGAGCCACAAGGTGGCGAAGATTATCCGGACGATCGACGAGATTGCGTTCCAGACGAACATCCTGGCGCTGAACGCGGCCGTGGAGGCCGCACGGGCCGGCGAAGCCGGGATGGGTTTCGCGGTGGTGGCCGACGAGGTGCGCAACCTGGCGCAGCGGTCGGCACAGGCGGCGAGGGACACGACGGCGATGATCGAAGAGTCGATCGCGCGGTCGCGGGAAGGCGCCGAGAAGGTCGAGCAGGTAGCTGCGGCCATCGGCACCATGACGCACAGTGTGGGCCAGCTGACGGACATCGTGCAGGAAGTGCGCGAAGCGAGCCAGCAGCAGCGGCAGGGCATCGACCAGGTGTCGCAGGCGATCGCGCAGATGGAGCGCGTGACGCAGACGACGGCAGCCACGGCGGAAGAGAGTGCGGCGGCCAGCGAAGAGCTCAACGCGCAGGCCGAGACGTCACTCACCGTCGTGGGGCAGCTCGACGCGGTGGTCGGCGGGTCGGGCGCGGCGTCAGCCGAGGCTCGAGTGACGCCGAACACCGCGGGGAGTGCCGGGCGCGTTCTGCCGATCCGGCGCGCGGCGAACCAGGCAAAGGCGGCGGCCGGCGCATTCTGACCGGTCACATCCCGATCCAGCGCCGGTAGTCGTCTGGCGTGTCGATGTCGATGAAGGCCCCGGGGTCGTCCACCTCAACGTCAACGATCTCGTCCGCGTGAGCCTGCACGACAGACCGGGCCCCCTGGGCGAGGTCTGCCTGCCGCAGGTCGGCGAAAACACGCCTTCCGAACAGCACCGGATGTCCGTGCCGGCCGTGAGCGGCAGGCCGGACGATGGGAGCCAGCGTTGAGCGGGCGGCGGCGAGGATGGCGTGAACCGTGGCCGCGGTGAAGAGCGGGATGTCCACCGGGCACATCAGCACGCCGGCGACATCCGAACGTTCGAGGGCGTCGAGTCCGATGAGCAGGGACGACAGCTGGCCCTCTTCCGGATGCGGATTCACCACGACCGTCGCCGGGACGCCGGTATCACCCACGCCCAGCGCGGCCTGAATCTCCAGTGACGACGTCGATGCAACGACGACGATCTGGGCCACGCCGCCGCTGGTCATGGTGGCGGCCATTCTCGAGACGAAGGTGTCGGGACCGATCGGGAGCAGGGCTTTCGGTCGTCCCATCCGGCTCGAGGCGCCGGCGGCCAGGATCAGTCCGGCGTACGGTCTGTACATGGATGGCTGCATCCTACCGTCAGGCGGGGGCCGTGCTCAAGCGGGAGGGCGTGCTAGAATCGCCGCATGAGTGAGGATCTCCCGAAGATCACGTGTCAGCGGTGCGGAACACCCATGGACATGAAGGACCCGGCGGCCGGCATGCCGTGGACGCCGGATCAGTACTGGGTCTGCCCCAAGTGCGGCCGCCACTTCTGGTCCACCTACCCACCACCGGCCCCGAAAGAGAAAGCGGCGCCCCCGGCCTGAATTCCAGAAACCGAACGCGTTGCTTGACTTCTGGCCGGAATGCCCTTTACACTGGCGCCGAAATCGGCGGTATCCGCGTGACTTGCGAGGCCCATCCTTCGGGTGGCGTGTCTTTAGCGTTCGCGGCGTCGTCGGTGCAGGGCGGTTCGGTCCGTCCTGCGAGCCCATCGGAGGAGAGGGTGTTATGCCAACCGGAACCATTGCACGGCTCCTGATCGACAAGGGGTTCGGATTCATCCGCGACGAAAGCGGCACGGAGCACTTTTTCCATCGGAGTGCTGTCCGCGGTGCCGTGTTCGAGCTGCTGCGCGAAGGTCAGCGGGTCGAGTTCGCGATCGAAGAATCCCAGAAGGGACCCCGTGCCGGTGACGTTCGCCTGATTGAAGGCTGATCACCGCGTTCGACGACCGGCTCCGTGGCACGCGGAGCCGGTTTTGTCTTTGGAAGCGAACGGGGCCCGGTGGCCCTCCCGGTCTTCAAAATCGGTCGCTCCCCGCTGATCGCGGGGGGGCTGGGTTCGACTCCCAGGCGCTTCCGCCAGCCTTCGCGCACCTTCGGCTCGATCTCTTCCTCGGCGCGCTACGGCTGGGCAAGCCAGCCCACACGCGAAGGCTGTCCCGCCGAAGCGATGGGAGGAAGGGAGCGCTCCGGACCATCGCGAAGGCGGACCGGAAGCGCCTGCCATCAACCTGCGACAACCGACCGATCTGTCTGAGCGGTTCGTCCCCGAAAGGCGGCATGAAGCTCGACGGCGAGTGCATCGCTGCTTGGGCTCCTTGACTGTGACCCGTCGTAATTGATATCGCTGCTGCTCTGGAGTGGAGTCGGGCAGAAGCCAGCCTCGACGGCTTCGACGGCGGTGGTCGAACGCTGCTTGTCGACGGGGGGTCGTGATGATTGCTCTTCTTTCGGGCACCCAGGCGCTGCGAACGTCGGCGGCGCTCGTCGTGGCTGGCGCGGTGCTCTCAGGCCCCGTGGCCATGTTCGTGGTTGCTCAAGTCGCGCCTCAGCCAGCCTGGACGGGCGTGAGCGTCTTCGCAGACAACTATCACCCGGTGCAGGCGCTGCCGTACCTCCTCGGGTACATCCTTCTCTCAGGATTCGTGTTCTTCTCAGCAGCGTGTCACGCGCTGGCGGCGCCTCCTCTTCGGACGCGGACCGCGGCGGCACTCGTGTTCACGGGAATCTACGCGGCCCTCGTCTTCACGAATTACACGATCCAGCTTGGCTTCATCCCTCGAGTGCTGAGCGAAGGCCCGGCGTACGTTGCCGCGCTGACCATGGCGAATCCCTCGTCGTTTGCCTGGTTTCTCGAGATGTTCGGGTACGCGGCGATGGGGGTGGCGACGTGGCTGGTCGCGACCGCGTTCAGGGGCAGCCGCCCGGCCGACGCCATTCGATACCTGCTGGTCGCGAACGGGGTGCTCAGCATCGTCGGGGCGGCGTGCACGGCGATCTTCGATCGCTGGGTGTTCTCGACAGCCGGCCTGGTGTCGTTCGCCGTGTGGAACGCGCTGATCCCGGCGTGTTACCTGCTCATCGCCCTGACACGCGGAGGCGGCCTCGAAGAACCGATCGACGCCACAGGCCGACGCCTCCCGAGAGAGACCGAGTAGCCGACCCGAAACATGGTGCGAGAGAGTGACAGATGACAGCACAGCGGTCGATTCCCAAAGGCATCCTTGAGGCGCTTGGTAGTCTGCCACTCTTCCTCACCGCACCCCTCTACCGGCACTGGCATCTGCGTTGGGGCGCGACTGACGACGAAGTCCGTGGCCCCATGCCTGGCGACGAGCTCGTACCGAAGGCACCGTTCACAGCGACACGCGCCATCACCATTGGTGCACCCCCATCGGCGGTCTGGCCATGGATCGTGCAGATGGGCTACCGGCGCGCCGGGTTCTACACATACGACCTGCTCGACAACGCCGGCTACGAGAGCGCGGATGTCGTCCTCGAGGAGTACCAGAACCCGCACGTCGGCGATTGGATGCCGATGGCCAGCACGGTGAACGAGACGACCGCCTTCAAGGTGAGGGCTTTCGTGTCCAACCGGTGGCTGCTATGGGAGAAGCCGGACAGTACGTGGGCATGGAGGCTTGTCGCCTTGCCCAACGGCGGCACGCGGCTGGTCACCCGTCTGAAGCAACGGTACCAATGGGAGTCTCCTGCGATCGCGCTCTTCACACTGGTCCTCCTCGAGTTCGGGGACTTCCCCATGATGCGCAGGGTCCTCAGCGGCATCCAGTCGCGGGCCGAGCGGACCAACCCGGCCGAGGGCGCAGCCGACATGGGTCCCACACCGCGCAGGTCGGACTGACGCCCATGGTGATGCCGACCTGTCTTCATCAACGCCGAACCGGCATCGCGTCGCGCTGATGCCTCAAGACGTAGACCGACGGGCGAAGGTACGCCGATGGCGACGGCAGAACGACGGGCGCACATCTTCTACTTCTCCGGAACGGGCAATGCCGCCCTCGTGGCTCAGTGGGCCGCCCAGGTCGGACGACAGCCCAGCGCTGGCGCCTGACCAGGAGACCTTCGCCATCGGGCGTTGACGGCCGGGTAGTACGCTCAGTCGATCAACCGGAGTATCTCGTCGAGTGGTTTGCGGTCGTGACCAACGGCAGTTCCTGTCGCCGGCTTGCCGACCGCCACCAGCGCCGCCAGTTGCTGAGGCGCCTCAACGCCCAGCAACGACTCGAGCGCCTCACGAGCCACCAGCGGGCCGCTGAGCCAGCACGATCCGTATCCGAGCTCTGTGGCTGCCAGCAGCAGGTGTTCGACTGCCGCACCTACCGACTGGACGTCCGGGTAGCCGCGCAGGGCGTTCATGTCTGACCCGCTCGTCGGAGAGGCCGCCAGCGCGCTTTCGATGACCGTCGTGTAGGGCTGCCGCGTGACGACGATGACCAGGGGTGCTTCCGCGAAGAACGTCGAGAACCACTCCACACGTTGCGCGGCGCGGCGCGCGTCATCGGACCCCGGATCGGGCAGCATCGCCCGGACACGCGCATGGACGGCCTCAGCCATCTGGCGCAACAGGGACGATCGCGTCACCGCAATGAAACGCCAGGGCTGTTGGTTGTTCGGGCTCGGCGCCAGGCTGGCCAGCCGCACCATCTCGCGCACGTCGGCTGTCGGCACGACGTCTTTGCGGAACTGGCGCACGCTGACACGTTTCTCGACCACATCCCGGAACTCCATCGGTGCACTCCTGTCGGGGGCGAAGCTGCCGCCATTATCCGTCGATCGTGCACCGTGCGGCCACATGCGCGGCCATGAGCGTCAGCGGCCCGTGCCACGACGAACGTTGACCCACGCCACTTCCAGCGCGAACGGGCCGGGCGTCTTCTCGGCCAGCAGGAAGCCGATCGACGTGACGCTGCGGGGGTCCACAGGACCCGCCCCCCGCAGCACGCGGCCGAACGAGGTGGCCTCGAACCGGTCGAGCGGGACAGCCACCTCGATCCACTCGCCTGAGCGCGTCTGGACCGGCGCCCGGTACGAGAAGGCCATCATTCGCCCGGACGCGTAGAGGTTCAACTGATATTCACGACCGTCGCCACGCACGCGGGCCACCAGCGTGTCGCCTGCCTGCAGGCCGAGTGTCCGGGGCCGGGATCGCACCGAGGCGAAGCCGCCGTTGTTCTCCAGCGAGAGGGTTCCGTAGAACTCCAGGGTCTGGCGTTCGGTCATCCTGAACCGGCCGTCGGACACGCCGCCCATCACGCCGTCGTTGACGATCTGCCACGCTGCAGCCGCGTCGGGCGACGCGAAGGCAAACAGCTGAACCTGCGGCGCCTGGGTCATCGACGGCACCCCCATCAGCATGATCAGAGCTGAGACCACCATTGCGCGAGTCATCCGGAACACCTCGTGTTCGTTCTGACGCCGCCGCGCACCCGCCGGGTCCATGGCCGCCGTTAGACGTCTTGAAGGCCAGAACCGTGTGCGAATGAGTCAAGTTTGGTGCGGCCTTCGAGACGTCTCGCCCCGCCGCGCGGCGGGGCAATCACATACTGTGCTCTAGCGAGGCGGAGCCGGGTCCACACGCTCGCTGGTCTGAGGCGCAGCCTCGCTAGACCTTCAGTACCCGCCGGCGTGCCCGTCCTTCCGGGAATCCGATCCCGCCGCCCATCCGCGACGAAGCTTGAGGACGAGTTGCGCGCCGCCGAACGCGACGGTGCGCTCGTCGATGATCTCGTGGCCGAGTCTCGTGAGGGCCGCTCTGACGGCGTCGTCAATCGGTGCCTCGAGCGCGACCCGGCGCCCGGACATGTGGCGGAAGCGGGCCGCGTCGGACGCCTGCTGCGGATCCATCCCGAACACCAGCATGTTGAGCAGCACCTGCACGTGGCCCTGCGGCTGCATCGCGCCGCCCATGACACCGAACGCCAGGTACGGCTCTTCCCCGGAAGCATCCCGCAGGACGCCCGCGTGTCTCGTCGTCCTGGTGACGAATGCGGGAATGATGGTGTGGAACGGCCGCTTCCGTGGCGCCACGGTATTCGCGCGGCCCTCGGTCATGGTGAAGCCCACGCCGCGGTCGTGCAGCAGGATGCCGGTGCCGGGAACGACGACACCGGATCCGAAGTAGTCGTACACCGAGTTGATGAACGACACCATGTTGCCATCCTTGTCGGCGGCAGCCAGGTAGATGGTGTCGCTGGCTGTCGGCGCGCGGCCCGGCTCGCTGCGATCCATCGCTCGCGTGGGATCGAGGAGCAGCCGGCGTTCACCGATGTACGAATCCGAGAGGAAGTGATCAGCCGGCACCGTCATCGCAGCCGGATCGCCGACGTAGTGCTCGATGTCCGCGTACGCCAGCTTCTTGGCTTCGATCAGGTGATGGAGGTAGGCCGGTGAGTTGTGGCCCAGCGCCTTCAGGTCTGTGCCTTCGAGCAGCCGGAGCATTTCCAGCGCTGCCACGCCCTGACTGTTTGGCGGCAACTCCCAGAGCCGGTAGCCGCCAGACGGCACGCTGATCGGCTGGACCCACTCGGCCGTGTGTGCGGCAAAGTCTTCCGCTGTCAGGAAGCCGCCTTTCTCCCGGACGAAGTCGGCAATCCGGCGGCCCAGGGCGCCTCCGTAGAGGTGCGCCGGTCCCTGCGCCGCAAACTCCCGGTACGTGCGGGCCAGGTCGGGCATCCGAACCCACTCTCCGGCCCGTGGCGCACGTTGCCCGTCGACGAGCAGGGCTGCGCGTGCACCGTCATCGCGGCGCAGCAGTTCTTCTTCGCCGGCCCACTGCGACGCGATGATCGGCGTGACCGGATAACCCGTTTCGGCAATCGCGATCGCCGGCGCCAGGGCTTCGGCGAGCGTCAGCGTGCCGAACTTCTCCAGCAGGGCCGACCATCCCGACAAGGAGCCAGGGATCGTGACGGCCTCGATCCCCTGGCTCACCCGTGTCCGTCCGCGCGCAGCCAGCGTCTCGCGGGACATCAGGGAGCCGCTGCGCCCCGAGGCGTTCACGCCGTGGAGCGTCCTGTCGCGCGCGGACCAGACCATCGCGAACAAGTCGCCACCGACGCCGGTCATGTTTGGTTCGACGACCGTCAGGACGGCCGCCGCGACGACGGCAGCGTCGATCGCGTTGCCCCCCCGCTGCAGCACTGCCAGGCCCGCAGACGTTGCCAGCGGCTGGCTGGTGGCGATCACCCCGTTCGGCGCATACACCGTCGACCGCCCCGCCAGCGTCGTCGGCCTCGGCGCCTGGGTGTGGCCCGGCAGAGGGGCGATGGCGATCGCCGCGACGGTGCACAGCGCTGTCCCGGCTCTCAACAGAGCTCCATGCTTCAACATCATGGTCTGTCCCGTCAGTTCGTGGTGTCGGCCGGGAAGAGCGTCACCCCGCGCGTCAGAGCTTCTTCGGCGAGCAGAGGCTCTTGGCGCTCGCCGCGGCGCGCCCGCAGTCGCGGCAGATGTACTTCGCGTCCTTGACCAGCGGCTTGAGCTGCTTCAGGTCGACCTTGCCGGGGCAGCAGGTCATGGCGCACAGCTTGCTGTCGTGGGAACCTTTGTGGTGATCGTGACTGCCCATGGTCTCTCTCCTCGCTGAAGTCGATGTGACGGTTTCCAAACTCCCCGAGCCTATCATGCCTGCCACCGAAGCGACCCGCTGTTCGACCCCAGCCGAGGCCAGCGACGATGGTCCCGAATCCTCGCCGGCCGGAGTAATGCGCCCCCAAAGCCTCTGGGATCCAACGGGTCGTGCCACGACTGCGGGCGTGCGCGGCGCTGTTGCACGACGACCGGCCGCAGCGCATAATCGCCGTGCTGGCGGGCACGCCCACCGACCTCCCCGCGCGCAGCCTGGCCCCGCGGAGCTTTCGCCATGGATGTGACCTTCCTTTCGCGCGTGCAATTCGCGGCGACCATTGCCTTCCACTACCTCTACCCGCCGCTCAGCATCGGCCTGGGTGTCGTCCTGGTCGTGATGGAAGGCCTTTATCTGAAGACCCGGCTTCCCGTCTACCAGCAGATGACACGCTTCTGGGTCCGGGTATTCGGCCTGACGTTCGCCCTCGGCGTGGCCACGGGCATCGTCATGGAATTCGAGTTCGGCACCAACTGGTCGGCGTACTCGCGGTTCGTCGGCGACGTGTTCGGCTCGGCGCTCGCGGCGGAGGGGATCTTCGCGTTCTTCCTGGAGAGCGGCTTTCTCGCCCTGCTCCTGTTCGGCTGGGACAAAGTCGGGCCGCGCACGCACTTTTTTTCCACGGTGATGGTGTGCCTGGGCGCCCACTTCAGCGCGATCTGGATCATCGTGGCGAATTCGTGGATGCAGACGCCCGCCGGCTTTCGGTTGGCCGAGCACGGCCTCGGCACGCGAGCGGAAGTGACGGACTTCTGGGCGATGGTCTTCAACCCGTCGATGGTCGATCGCCTGACGCACACGGTGCTCGGCGCGTGGCAGGCCGGCGCGTTCCTGGTCATCTCGGTGAGCGCGTACTACCTGCTGAAGGGGAAGACCGAGGATTTCGCGCGCCGCTCGCTCGGCGTGGGCGCCGCGCTCGCCCTGGTCGCGTCGATCGGGTCGCTGGCGACGGGCCACGCCAGCGCGGAGGGTGTGAGCCACAACCAGCCCGCCAAGCTCGCAGCGATGGAAGCGCATTACCCAGCCTCAGCGCCCGCCGACCTTTACGTGTTCGGGTGGGTCGACGAAGCCAAGGAGCGCGTCTACGGGGTGGCCGTGCCGGGGATGCTGAGTTGGATGATCCACGGGGACACGAAGGCACCCATCACAGGACTGCTGGCCTTCGCGCCCGACGACCGGCCGCCCGTGCAACTGGTGTTCCAGGCGTACCACCTGATGGTCGCGATCGGCATGGGACTCATCGGGCTCTCGATGGCGGCGGCGTTCTACGCGGCGCGTCGCGCCGCGTCGCCGCCGGGGTGGCTGCTGAGACTGCTGGTGGCCGCCGTGCTGGGCCCCCAGATCGCGAACCAGGCCGGCTGGATGACAGCTGAAGTCGGCCGCCAGCCGTGGATCGTCCAGGGACTGATGCGCACGAGCGAAGGCGTCAGCCGATCGGTCCCGGCCGAGGCTGTGGTCTTCTCGCTCGTCCTGTTCACGCTCATCTACACCCTGCTCTTCGCGCTGTTCCTCTTCCTGCTTAACGCGAAGATCACGCACGGCCCGCTGGCGGAGGACCTGGCCGCCAGCCACAAGCGAGCCTGACCCATGGACATCGACCTCAACACGATCTGGTTCCTGCTGGTGGGCACGCTGCTGGCCGGGTACGCCGTCCTCGACGGCTTCGACCTGGGCGTCGGCATCCTGCACCTGTTCGTCGATCACGACGAGGAACGGCGCGTCTTCATCAACGCCATCGGCCCCGTCTGGGACGGCAACGAGGTCTGGCTGGTCACCGGCGGCGGCGCGCTCTTCGCCGCGTTCCCGGCGGTCTACGCGGGCGTCTTCTCGGGGTTCTACCCGGCGATGATCCTGCTGCTCGTCGCGCTGATCTTCCGGGCGGTCGCCATCGAGTTCCGGAGCAAGCAGCCGATGGCCTGGTGGCGCCGGACGTGGGACGTGAGCTTCAGCGCCGCGTCGTTCCTGGGGTCCTTTCTGATGGGCGTGGCCTTCGGCAACATCATCCGGGGCGTCCCGCTCGACGCGCGGGGCGAGTACGTCGGCGGTTACCTGACGCTGCTGAGTCCTTACGCGCTGCTGACCGGTCTGACGACGGTGGCGCTCTTCGCCATGCACGGCTCGATCTATCTCGTGCTCAAGACCGACGGAGCGGTTCAAGCGAGGGTCCGCGGGTGGGTAAACGATACGATCATCGTCTTCGTCATCTGCTACGCGACGACCACGATGGCCACGCTGCTGTACCTGCCGCACATGGGCGAACTCTTCAAGGTGCACCCGTGGACGTTCGCGGTGCCGGTTGCGACCATGCTGGCGATCGCGAACGTGCCGCGGGAGATCTTCCACCAGCGCGAATGGCGGGCGTTTCTCTCGTCGTGTGCCGCGGTCTTCGGGCTGATGGGACTGGTCGGGTTCGGGATGTTCCCCAACCTGGTCCGTGGGACGGACCCGTCAACGAGCCTCTCGATCTACAACGCCGCCTCATCGGACGGCACGCTGATGACGATGCTCATCATCGCGGGGATCGGAATCCCGCTGGTCCTGTCCTATACGATCAGCATCTATTGGGTCTTCCGCGGCAAGGTGAAGCTGGACTCGATGTCGTACTAAGGACACTGACCGGAATAGGTGGGTCGCCGTGGCCACGCGAGCCTGTCCCGGGAGTCCTTGATGCACGCTTACTGGGATTCGGATCCCAGCCGCCCATCCAGGCGTCCCACCTATGCATGCGGCATCAGGAATCGTGAGGCACCCATGGCACAGTCGTTCGTCGTTGTCGGCGCGTATGGTGGCGTGGGGGAAGCGCTCTGCCGGCGACTGGCCAGGCGCGGGGCACGAGTCTTGATGGCGGGCCGCGACCCCGGAAAACTGGCGCGACTTGCGGCCGACGTCGGTGGCGAAACGGTCGCCCTGGATGCCACAGAGCCCGAACAGGTTGAGACGTGCCTGCGCCGCGCGGCCGAGGTGTTCGGCCGGCTCGATGGCGTGGCAAACTGCGTTGGATCGCTGCTGCTCAAACCGGCGCACGCGATCACCCTGCAGGAGTGGCAGGCGATGCTGGCGACGAACCTGGGCTCCGCGTTCTCGGTCGTCCGGGCCGCCGGGCTGGTGATGGCCGCGCAGGGCGGTTCGGTGGTCCTGGTGTCCTCGGCCGCCGCCCGAATCGGCCTGGCCAACCACGAGGCCATAGCGGCCGCAAAGGCCGGCGTCGAGGGGCTGGCGCTCTCGGCCGCCGCGACGTATGCGCCGAAGGGCATCCGCGTGAACTGCGTGGCGCCCGGTCTGACACGCACGCCTCTCACCGCCAGACTGTGGCAGCAGGAGGCGGTCGCCAAGGCGTCAGCGTCGCTGCATGCCCTCGGCCGGATCGGTGCGCCGGAGGAGATTGCCTCCGCCATCGACTGGCTGCTCGACACGGAGCAATCGTGGGTCACTGGTCAGGTGCTCGGCGTGGACGGCGGCCTGTCGCGGGTGCGCTCGAGGTCCTGACCACGCGAAGACCCGAACGAAGCAGGAAGAGACCCCATGTTGCGAACATCCGACGTGCTGGTCGTTGGCGCCGGAATGGCGGGGCTCGTCGCGGCCGCCGAGCTCCAGCGCGCCGGCCGCCGCGTGCTGGTGATCGACAAGAGTCGAGGCGTGGGCGGCCGCCTGGCAAGCCGGCGGATCGGTGAGGCCGCATTCGACCATGGCGCGCAGTTCATCACAGCCCGGACAGCACGCTTCGCGGCGCTGCTCGAAGATGGCCGCCGCGCCGGGGCCGTCGAAGAATGGTATCGCGGCATCGGGGACGGCTCGCACCCGCACGTGCGCTGGCGGGGACACCCCGCCATGACGTCTGTTGCCAAGTACCTGGCTCGCGGCATTGAGGTCGTGCTGGAAGCGCGGGTCGTGGCGCTGAGGGTCTCCCGCCATCACTGGAGCGCGGAGACCGAGACCGGAGCCGTGTACTCCGCCGGCGCCGTGGTGCTGACGCCGCCCGTGCCGCAGTCGCTGGCGATCCTGAAAGCTGGCGAGGTCGCCATTCATCCCGAGACCTGCGCCAGACTCGAGGGCATCAGCTACGAGCGCTGCCTGGCCGTGATGGCCGTACTCGAGGGTCCGTCGCGTCTGGCACCGCCAGGCGGCCTGGCGCCCGACGACGGCCCGATCGCCTGGATCGCGGACAACCACGTGAAGGCGATTTCGGCGCAGCCCGCAGTCACGATTCACGCGACGCACGCCTTCAGTCTGGAGCACTGGGAGCGCGAGCGGCAGGAAAGCGGTCGCCAACTGCTCGATGCCGCCGGCGGCTGGCTGGGCGCGGAGGTTCGGACATTCCAGGTTCATGGCTGGCTCTACAGCAAGCCGCTGCAGGTGGCCGAACGCCCTTGCGCGGTGGTAAGCCAGGTCCCGCCGCTGGTGCTGGCCGGCGATGCGTTCGCCGGCCCAAGGGTCGAGGGTGCGGCGCTCTCGGGTTGGGCCGCTGCCGAGGCCGTGCTGGCGATGGCGCCGTGACGCAGGCGTCGTCGGCCCATTCACAGATGGCGCACTGGGGGACCCTCGGGATACTCCAGCAACTGGTGGCCCTCTGATAACATCGCGGCTGATGGAATCCCTCGATCACGAACGGTTCATGCGCCGGGCCGTCGCGCTGACGGCCAATTGTCCTCGTCTGCCCTTCGGCGCCCTGATCGTGCGCGCCGACACGGGGGAGGTGGTGGCAGAAGGATGGAACAAGTCGGCGATCAATCCGACGTGGCATGGGGAAATCGACGCCATCAACCGCCTCGCCGAATCGGGTCGCGACGAGGGCGTACCCGGCCTGGTCCTGTACACGACTGCGGAGCCGTGCCCCATGTGCATGGCGGCCATCCTCTGGAGCGGCATCGCCACGGTCGTGTTCGGCTCTTCAATCCGCTTCCTGCAGCAGCAGGGCTGGAAGCAAATCGACATCTTCGCGGATGAGGTGGTGCGGCGGAGCCCGGGGTGGACGTGCACGATCATCGGCGGCGTGCTCGAACAGGAGTGCAACGCCTTGTTCGAGGCGACGCGAGCTGCCGCCCGTGAACCCGAACCGGCGCGTCAGTGAGACCGGGGGGCGGCCGCGGTCCCGAATCCTCTCCGATGAGATCGTCGTCTAGAAGGTATGGACCATCAGCGGTCGTCGGCATCACGTGGCCCTGGCGGCTGGCGCTATTGCGGCCAGCAACGCCCACCGTTTGCCGTCACGCCGGGCTCCGGAGAGGAGTCGGTGTGGGATTATCCGCGACCGCCGCGTCTGGAGCATCTTGATCGGGAAGTCGTGGTGAAGGCCGGCGACATCGAGATCGCTCGCACGCGACAGGCCTGGCGGGTGCTCGAAACGGCCAGCCCGCCGACCGTCTACATTCCTCGATCGGACGTGGTCACGGCGTACCTCCATCCGGCGCCGGGTACGTCGTATTGCGAATGGAAGGGTTCGGCCCGATACTGGACCGTCGCCACGCCGTCGCTGAGGCTGGAAGCGGTGGGCTGGTCGTACGACGACCCGCGCCCCGCGTTCGAGGATATCCGCGAGTGTGCCTCGTTCTACCCGGGGCGCATCGCCTGCTACATGGACGAGGTTCGGGTCCAGGCACAGCCAGGCGGGTTCTACGGGGGCTGGGTCACGCCCGGGGTGGTCGGTCCGTTCAAGGGCGGCGCCGGATCGGCAGGCTGGTAAGTCGCCGCCGCACGGCGCGGCCGCTGGAGGCGTCATGGTGTCAGGACGCGGCTTCGAGCCTGCAGCGTTGTCTGGGAACGTCGGCGTGTCGTCCAGACTCGATCGCGACGCGGTGTTCGGCTGGTACCGCCGGAACCGGATGCGCTCCGCCCAGTTGTTCGACATGCTGGCGGAACGCGTCTACGTCACGCGCCCGATCGCGCTGCGCAATCCGATCGTCTTCTACGAAGGCCACCTGCCCGGCTTCAGCGTGAACACCCTGATCAAGAAGGGGCTCGGCCGGCCCGGCGTGGACGCGCGCCTTGAAGAGATCTTCGCGAGGGGGATCGATCCGGATGACGAATCGCGCGCCTCGCCACGCGGCGGCGTGAGCGCGTGGCCCGCTCGCGACGAGGTCCGGCGATTTGCCGAGGCGTGCGACCGACTCGTGGAGCACGCGCTGCTCTCCGACGACGTGGATCGGCCAGGCGTGCCGGTGCTGGAGCACGCCGAAGGTGTGTTCACGCTGCTCGAGCACGAGGCCATGCACCAGGAAACGCTTCTCTACATGTGGCATCAGGTGCCCCTCGGCGATAAGAAGCGGCCCGGCGGCTACGCCCCACACGCGGCCGGCGATCCCCCGGTCCAGCGCAGCGTGGCAGTCCCGGCCGGGATCGCCACGCTTGGGGCACGACGCGGCATCGCCCGGTTCGGCTGGGACAACGAGTTCGAGGCCCACGAGGTCGTGGTGCCCGCCTTCGAGGTCGACGCGCACGACGTCACCAACGCGGCGTTCCTCGAGTTCGTCGAGACCGGCGGCTACGACAACCCGCAATGGTGGAGCACCGAGGATTTCGCCTGGGTGCAGCGCGCCGGCGTCCGGCACCCGGTGTTCTGGGAGCGGCACGACCACCAGTGGTTGTGGCGAGGACAGTTTGATCTCCTGCCCTTGCCGCCCGCCTGGCCGGTGTACGTGAGCCACGCCGAGGCGTCGGCCTTCGCCCGCTGGCGCGGCAAGCGGCTGCCCACCGAGGCCGAGTTCCATCGGGCCGCATACGGCACGCCCGGCGGGACGGAGCGACCCTATCCCTGGGGTGAGGAGGCCCCGGACGCCACCCGGGGCCACTTCGGTTTCGCGGGCTGGGACCCGGTGCCTGCCGGCTCGCGTCCGGCCGGCGCGAGCGCGTGGGGTATCCACGATCTCGTCGGCAACGGATGGGAGTGGGCTAGCACGGTCTTCGGCCCATTCGACGGGTTCCAGCCCATGCCGTCCTATCCCGAGTACTCGGCGGAGTTCTTCGATGGCCAGCACTACGTTTTGAAGGGCGCTTCGCCCGCGACCGCACACGAGTTGCTGCGCCCCAGCTTCCGCAACTGGTTCCGCCCGCATTACCCGTATGTCTACGCGTCGTTCCGGTGCGCGGGGAGCCTGCCATGAACACGTCGCTCGCGCGGGACGTTCGCGAAGGCCTCTCGCGTACGCCGAAGCAACTGCCGCCGAAGTACCTGTACGACGAGCTCGGCTCGGCGCTGTTCGAGGCCATCTGCGCGCTGCCCTGGTACCGCGTGACGCGGGCCGAGACGGCCCTGTTGTCGCGCTGTGCTCCGCTGGTCGCCCTGCAGATTCCCGGTCCGCCCTTCATCGTCGAGTTGGGGCCCGGCAGCGGAGACAAGCTGCTGCGGCTGGCCGAGGCCTTCGGCACCGGCCCTCACAAGGCGCACCTGCACCTGATCGACATTTCGAGCAGCGCGCTGGCGGAGGCCCAGCAGGCACTGGCGCGGCTCGAGGGTTTCACCGTGACCGTCGCGCACACGACGTACGACGAGGGCCTGGCCGCGATTGGCGAGGTACGTCCGGCCGCTGTCCCGATGTTCACGCTGCTGCTTGGCTCGAACATCGGTAACTTCGATGACGACGACGCACTGGCGTTTCTGCGGCGCGTGCGCGCGGCGGGGCGGGACGCCGACTGGCTGCTCCTCGGCGTCGACCTGGTCAAACCGGTACGCGACCTGGTCCTTGCCTACGACGACCCGCTCGGCGTGACCGCCGCCTTCAACAAGAACCTGCTCGTGCGGCTGAACCGAGAACTCGGCGCCACTTTTGACCTTGCAGCCTTCGACCACCGCGCCCTCTGGAACGCCCAGCACTCGCGGGTGGAAATGCATCTGGTGAGCCGGGTGCCACAGCGTGTGCTGATTCCCGCGGCGGATCTCGCCGTCGCGTTTGCGGCCGGTGAGTCGATCTGGACCGAAAGCTCGAACAAGTACACGCCTGCCAGGATCGCCGAGTTCGCAGCCGGGGCGAAGTTCACCGTCCGCGAGCAGTGGGTGGACGACGATGCCGGGTTCGCGCTGAGCCTGATGCAGGCGACATGACGAGCGCTCGACCTTTCAGGGGATGAGATGGGCTGACCCAGGTCGGTCGCCCGAGCACGACCAAAGTCGGGTCCGGACAGCCGACCTCCTTCCGATGCGCGCAGGCGGCCTCTCGACTACGCTGTGCCCTCGCCGCGGACGTCGCGGTGCACCGTCGCGTTCGGCGAACGTTCGAATGAAGTTCCGCCGCCACTCCAGGCGGGCCAGTTCAGATCCGTTCCAGGTCCGCTCTCCCGCGCGCAGTCAAGTAAAAGATGTTTGACATCGCGCCCGACTCCGCCTAATGTAAAAGATGTTAGACATACACCGCAGGCGCGCAGGCGCGATGCTGAAGGAGCGGGAGATCATGGCCAGAGCTGAACAATATTCCTGGGCGTCACTCGTTGCACTCGTCGCGATTTTCGCATGGTTCCAGATGCGGATGCTCGACGGATGGACCATCGTCGATCAGTCGGCCCCAGCACTCTTCGGGGTCTACCTCTTCGTCATTGTGACAACGACGATCGCCGAGGGCGCGATCGCGGGCGTGCTCTGGTTGCTGGGCGGACGCCACAGTATCGAGCGGGACGAGCGCGACCAGGCGATCGAGGCCCGGGCGAACCAGAACGAGCGGATCTTCATCATTGCCGCCGTGAACGTGCTCATCTGGCAGGCCATCTGGGAAGGCATGGTAGGAGTGTACGGGTTGCCGCGGATCGACCTCACTCGGTTGCCGGTGCTGGTGTTTGCGCTGTTCGCGCTGCTCTTCGGCGGCGAACTGGTGAAACGTGTCTCGACGATCTGGCTCTATCGGGTGCAGTCGCCGCGCGGCTGACGAAGGACCCTATGACCACCAGCAAGGGGCGCGTCCTCAACTCGATCCGCGACTACCGGCAGAAAGCCGGGCTGACCCAGGCGGAATTGGCCGAGCGTGTGGGTGCCACGCGTCAGACGATCATCGCGATCGAAGCCGAGAAGTACGCGCCGTCGCTGGAACTCGCGTTCCGAATCGCGCGCGCCTTCGGAGCCCCGTTCGAAGCCGTGTTTGATTTCCGGGACCACGAACCGTAGCATCACTGCGGGCGAACCAGGGTGATTCTCACGATCTCGTTGCGCGAGAACAGGCGCATGGGCGGCCCCCACGTGCCCGTGCCGCAACTGGTGTAGATCGCCGCCGTGCCGTGCTCGCGGTAGCCGTACGAATAGGGATAGAACAGCCAGATGAGGAGATCCAGCGGAGGAATCTGCCCGGCGTGCGTATGTCCCGAGAGCTGGAGGTCCACCCCTTTTGCGGCGCGCCGCTCGAAGGACTCCGGCCGGTGCGACAGCAACACGACGGGCAGCGCCGGGTCGCGCCCGGCAAGCGCCAGGTCGAGGTTCGGGCCGCCTTCGGCGAAGCTGCGTCCCGCGGGTTCGTCGCTGCCGGCCACTTCGAGCGCATCACCAATCCGCCGCCGCTCATTGCGGAGGACGGTGATGTTGGAGCGCCGGGCAAACCGCTCGAAGACAGCGTACCCGGCGTAGTAGTCGTGATTGCCCGGCACGGCCAGTACGCCGTGTTTCGCCACGAGTCTCCGGAAGCTGTCGGGCACCCCCGTCGCCTCCGGGATATCGTCATCGATCAGGTCGCCCGTGATGACGATGAGGTCGGGCGACAGCCGGTTGATCTGCTCGATGATGCCGTGCCACCGGTCGCGCGACGCATGACGCCTCAGGTGCAAGTCGGACAACTGGACGATCGTGAAGCCCTGGGCCGAGGGTGGCAGGCCCCGCAGCGCGACCGTGAGTTCGACGAGCACCGGCGGCCGGGATGCGTTGAACCACGCGTAGCCGGACAACCCGATCACAAGCCCGATCGCGACCAGTGTCAGCGTACGCCTGAGATCTGGCAGCAGCAGCGATGCCAGTGCCTCGACGGCAAAGATGGCGAACGCGATCGACAGGATGCCGAGCCAGGTCGACCCAGGCGTGAGCCACGGACCGCCCCACGACGTCCGGCCCAGGAACTGACTCGCCACGAACGACAGCGCCGTCAGCGCGAGCGCGACTTTCAATCCGAGGCGTCCGGGACCTGACAGGCCGAGCCCGCCGGCGATGCGCGCGTACACGACGGCGTGCAGCAGGGCGTACACCGTCAGCACGATGACCAGGAAAACAACCATCGAGATGCGGCTCATGGGGTTCGACGGCGGCGCACGCGCATGAATCCTCCGACTTGCGCCAGTATACGCTGCCCGGGTGTCGCCCACGGGTTTCACGGGCGCCATCTACGAAAGTCTTCGTTGACAAGTACGAAAACCGTCGTATATTGTCTCCTTATGGGAGTTCAACCACCCCGCCCCACCGACGCCGAACTGGCCATCCTCCGCGTGCTCTGGGACCGCGGTCCCAGCACGGTCCGTGACATCCTCACGGTCCTCGACCAGCACCGGCCGACAGGCTACACCACCGTGCTCAAGACGCTGCAGATCATGACGGACAAGAAACTGGTCCGCCGCAACACCAGCGAGCGAACGCACGTGTATCAATGCCGTCTAACAGAGGAGCAGACCCAGCAGCAGCTCGTCGGCGACCTGCTGGCCCGCGCCTTCGACGGCTCGGCCGCGAAACTCGTCATGCAGGCCCTGGCCACGCAGCCGGCCACACCGGAAGAACTCGACGAAATCCGCCGTCTGCTCGATCGCCACACCGGGAGCCGCTCATGAACCCCAACTCCATCGGCGCGTTGCTCGAACACCCCGTCGCGCATGCAATGGGGTGGTCGTTGATCCACTTCATCTGGCAAGGGGCCGTCATCGGCCTCGCCACCGCCCTGCTGCTGGCCGGCTTGCGGCGGGCTTCGGGGCAGACACGGTATCTGGTAGCGTGTCTCGCCCTGGCGGTCATGGCTGCCCTCCCCGTTGTCACCGCCACGAACGCGATTCGAACGGCTTCGAATACGATGCCTCCCGCGCCCGGCGCCGGGCAGGTGACAGCATCTCTCGACGCAGTTTCGCGATCATCGGGCGACGTGGCACCCGGACCGTCTGTCGCCGCGCCGCCGATCGAACCGCGGTCCGTCCGGTCGACGCTTGACGGTCTGATCCCGTCGCTCGTCACCGCCTGGATCACCGGCGTCCTGCTGCTCGCCCTGCGCCTCACGGCGGGATGGACACTGCTCCGCCGCCGCCTGCAGGCTGAACAGCGGCCGGCCGGCGCACACTGGCAGGCACGCCTGCGGGATCTGGCAACCCGGATGGGCATCACCCGGGCAGTCTGGATCATCGAGTCGGACCGGTTCAACGTGCCGTGCTCGGCAGGATGGCTCAAGCCGGTCATCCTGATTCCCGCCAGCGCGTTCGCGGGTCTTGCGCCGGAACAACTCGAGGCGATCCTGGCCCACGAACTGGCCCACGTGCGCCGGCACGACTACGCCGTCAACCTGGCGCAATCCGTGATCGAGACGTTGCTCTTCTACCATCCCGCGATCTGGTGGGTCTCGGCGCGAATCCGGGTCGAACGCGAGTACTGCTGCGACGACCGCGCGGTGGACCTCTGCGGCAACTCGCTCGGGTACGCGCGAGCATTGGCGACGCTCGAGAACCTGCGCCAGCCGCACGAGTCTTTGACAGTAGCGGCCGCTGGCAAACCGCTGCTGAGCCGGATCCAGCGCCTGCTCGGCGCGCCGCAGCAGGACTCCTCACGTGGCCCCCAGTGGCTGGGCTCCGTACTGGCCGTCGTCGTGCTCGGCGCAGCCCTTGGATCCGGATTGCTCAGCGCCGGCACCGTCGATCGGAACACCGGCGCGCTGCCCCGGCCCGCGGCCGTCGTTCAGGCGCAGCAACCGCCCGTCACAGCCGACGCGGCCGAATGGTCCTGGACCTGGAGCGATCAGGCGCCGCCAGTCCCGCCGGCTCCACCCGCGCCGCCGGCCCCACCTGCCCCTCCGCGGACGGCACCCCTTCCGCCGGTGCCGCCGGAACCTCCGGACGTGCAGGCACCACCGGCACCACCCGCGCCCCCGGCGCCACCGGCACCGCCCGCGGTCCCGGACCACGGGTTCTTCGATCGCGTGGGCGACTGGTTCAGCCGGTGGACTGACGGACCGCGCAACCAGATGCAGATGTCGTGGAACGACGGCTCGCGGCGCATGGAGGTCCGCGCCAGCGGGACGGTTACGTTCACCGACGACGACTCAGACGTGAAGAGCGTGCCGCCCGGCGGCTACATCACCATCACCGAAACAGACGGCGCGCGGCACACCTACGAGGCCCGGGCGAAATCGGATGGCTCGCTCGAGCGCCTCTTCGACGGCAAACCGGCCGGCTCGGACGCCAGGGCCTTCCTGGCCCGCATCCTGCCCGCGCTGATTCGCGAAAGCGCGTTCGGCGCCGAGGCACGCGTCGGGCGCTTCTTCGCTCGCGGGGGGCCGGCCGCCGTGCTCGACGAGATCTCGCGGATCAAGTCCGGCTACACCAAACGGATCTACTTCAAGCACCTGCTCGCGCAGGCCACCCTTGACGCGGCCATGACCACCCGCGCCATCCGGCAAGTCGGCACGGAGATCAGCTCCGACTACGAGCGCGCGTCGGCGCTCGCGGGCTTCGCGAAAGCAGGCCTGCCCGACGACGCGTCACGCCTCGCGTTTGCCGAAGCGACACGGACCATGAAGTCGGACTACGAGAAACACCGGGCTGTCTCAGCGCTGCTCGCGGCCGGTCCGATCACGCCCCCCATCGCCTCAGCGATCGTCGAATCGGCGCGCGGGATGAAGTCAGACTACGAACTCGCCGGCCTCCTGATCGAACTCACGAAGACGCAGTCGATGAACGCGGCGGCCCTGGATCTCGCATTCACGCTGGCCGCACACATCGAATCGGACTACGAGAAACACCGGGCGTTCAACGCACTCCTGGCCAACGAGTCCTTCGACGACGGACAGGTCACACGGGTCATCGACGCGGCGACGACGATGAAGAACGACTATGAACTGGCCGGCCTGCTGATCACGGTGCTCCAGGGTCAGCGGATGTCGCCGGCGGCGTTTACGGCCGCCTTCAAGGCCGTCGACACGCTGGAGAGCGACTACGAGCGAGCCCGTGTGCTGAGCGTCGTGAGCCGCCTCGATGCGGTCACACCTGACGCGCTGGCCATGGTGATTCGCGCCTCGCTCACGATGAAGAGCGATTACGAACGGGCGAACGTGCTGGTAGCGGTGGCGAAACGGGGACCGCTGGACGAGTCGCTCCGCCGGGCCTACACCGAGGCGGCCAACGGCATGAAGTCGGATTACGAGCAGAACCGGGCGCTCGCCGCGCTCGCGCGGACAACGGGCGGCGCGTAGTACGTAGCCCTCCGGGGTCCACCCCGGGTTGTTATCGTGTCTCGCGACCCTGGACCAGGTACGCGGAGTCCGTGCCCGCAAGGCGGCCGGTCCAGGGCCGAGCCACCCACTCGCGCAGGTCGCGCACGGTCGCCGTAACTGGCCGAACTGGCTCAGCGACGACCTCGCCGTGCACCCCGAGAATCACGGTGCAGAACTCGCCGTCCCGCTGGGCGGTAAAGGCGCGAATCAGCCCGCGTTCCCGCAGGGCTCCCGTGTTGATCTGATCCCGTGAGAACCGGAACGGGGGCAACGGCTGAGGCGGAGCCCCGAGGTTGTCCGCACGAGTCCAGTTGGCGATGTCGCGAGGCAGGACGTCCCTCACGCGGGAGATGAGGCGAAGGGCCTCGTCCGCCGTCGGCTGCTCCCATACGTTCGCGAACCGGTGCCCGACGCCTGGTCGCACATAGTCCCGCCCGTAGATGCCAGCCCCATGGTGGAGAACGTACGCGGCCCCGCCCGCGATCCACGTGACGAGGGCGTCGCTGGCCAGCTTCACCGGATCGTTCTCTTCGCGCACGGACCCGTCGATGCCGGCGGGCTCGTTGTTCACGAACGCCGGCGGCATGTCCGGCAGGCTCCAGTAGTCCCAGCTTCGGCGCGCGGTGAGCCACCCGCGGTCGCCGCCGCTCCGGTCGAAATGAACGGTGGCGAGGGTGGCGGCGGAACCCGCGTAGATGGGGGGGAGCGCGTGCGCGGGCGTTCCTGTCAGTGCGACCTCCACCCCCAACTGCTCGCGGACACGGCCTGCAATCTCGCGCACGACACGGCGATCCGGCAACTGCTCCTCGTTTGTGACCTCGACGAACTGCACGCCGTCCACCACCGGCCGCAGCGCCTCGATCATCGTGTCGGCCGCGGCCAGCCAGCCTGCGGGGCTGTCGTAGCAGCCTCCGGCAAACAGGGTCCATTCCACGCGCAGGCCGTGCTGCATCGCCAGCCGCGTGCTGCCCCTCAGCGTCTCGGCGTAGTCGTTCCGGTCCGGGCGTACTTCCCGATCCGACCACGTGTCGCCGCACACTTCGGCGAACGCCCGCACGAAGTCCACGCCGCGCTCCGCCAGCCAGCGCAGGTTCCGATCGACACGGTCCCGATCGTGGCGGTACCCCCACGCCAGCCAGAACAACGACGCGCCGAGCGCAGGCCTGGGCCCGCCGTCATCGACGAACGCACGCCCATCCAGGCGCACGCGCCCACGGGGCACGCGCGCCTGCGGCGACGGGTCCCCGACTGCTTGACGCACGGAATCAATCGCCCCCTCAGGCACGATGGGGGCCGCCGTCTCGACGGCAGGAGCCGCCGGCGCGGGAGGCGGCGCGGCGCCGCCGCACGCGACCGCCACGATCACCACGCAGGGCAGGACGCCCCGCAGCGAGTGGACCATCGCCGTCATCCGCTCCTCCGTTCACCCGCCAGGCAACAGGGCTGCCAGGGCGCTCCCGGGGACCGCCGGGCGGTGCCCGGCGAACAGCCTATGCCCTGAGGAGGTTGGAGCCCCAGTTCATGCCCGCTCCGAATGCGACGGTCAGCACCAGTTCGCCGGGTTTGATCCGCCCGGCCCTGGCGGCTTCGTCCCAGAGCAGCGGGATCGTGGCTGCCGTGGTATTGCCGTATTTGAACACGTTGTGGATGACCTTCGACTCGGGCAGGCCGAGCGCCTTCTGGACGTACTCGTTGATACGCCGGTTGGCCTGGTGCATGAGCACCAGGGAGAGGTCGTCCACGGTCAGGCTGTTGCGCGCCAGGATCTGCTGCACGACCTCGATCATCTTGGTCGTCGCCATCTTGAAGACGTAGCGGCCGTCCATCTGGGGCCACTGCCGCTTGCTGGCCAGCACGGCCTCGTCCACGTACGGACGGCCCTCCGACCCGGCGCCAGGGATGCAGAGCTTGTTCCAGTCGGTGCCGTCCGCGCAGATGATGTGGTCGATGATGCCCCGGCCGTCGTCGCCCTCATGCGCACGGACCACCACGGCCGCGGCGCCGTCGCCGAAGAGCACTTCGAGATGGCGGTAGGACGTGTTGAGGTCCCATTCTTCCTGCGCCATCGGCGTGTCCACCGCGCCCTCGATGCGCGCCCAGCTGTCCTTGCCGAACGGCAGGAACATGGTGTGCACTTCGGCGCCCACGACGAGGACGGTCTTCGCGAATCCTGCGCGCACGTGGGCATCGGCCAGCTGCAGGGCATAGACGAATCCGGCGCACTGCTGGCGGATGTCGTAACACGGGACGTTGCGCAGCCCCAGCTTCGCCTGCAGCAGGCCGCCGTTCCCCGGCATGTAGTGGTCCGGACTCATCGTCGCGTACACCACCATGTCGATGTCCGCCGGCGTCAGGCCAGCGGACTCGATGGCCTGGATCGCCGCCGGGATCGACAGGTCGAGTGTGGTGGTGCCCCGTTCGACGAAGTACCGGGTCTCGACGCCCGTGCGCTCTCGAACCCACTCGTCGCTGGTGTCCATGACGGTGGCCAGCATGTCGTTGGTGATCAGGCGCGGCGGAATACTCGAGCCGCTACCGACGATAATCGATCGGGTCACGATGGAAGTCCTTGGTTGGAGGCGCTGGAGCGGCTCGTCAGTGGGTCCAATCTTGTCAACGATACCGGATTCACCCCGATGCGTCCACGGGCACCGGCTGGTTGCCCGGAACCGCCAGCCCTGTCCGCCCTGCCGCTTGCGAAGGCCCGGCCGCTGCCCCATAATCGTGCTGCGCTCGGGGGGTCCAGGCCCGCGCCGCGGGCCGCACCGGTGCAGACTGTGAGAACCGCATGCTGTGGTGGCATTGGGCTGTACTCGGCCTCGGGCTCGCTGGCATCGAGATTCTGACGCCAGGCGGGTTCTACTTCCTGTTCTTCGGCCTGGGCGGCATCGCCGTCGCCGTCCTCGCGCTGCTCGGAGTCGCCGGGCCACTCTGGTTCCAGCTCCTCCTCTTCTCCGTCTTCTCCGTCGGCAGCCTGGCGCTCTTCAGAAATCCCATGCTGCGCATGATGCGGAGCAAGACGGGAAGGGCCGCGCGGGTCGATACGCTGGTCGGCGAGATGGCCACGCCGGTCGATCCCATCGCGCCGGGCGCCGTCGGCAAGGCAGAACTCCGCGGCACGACGTGGACCGCCCGGAACACCAGCACCCAGATCATCCCGGCCGGCTGCCGCTGCAAGGTGACGGCGGTCGACGGACTCGTCATCACGATCGTACCTGAGTGAGGTGATTCCATGACCGGCCCGCTGTTTGTCTTTCTCGCCCTCGCGATTCTCGTCATCATCGTTCTGATCAAGACGGCCGTCGTCGTGCCCCAGCAGACGGCCGTTGTCGTGGAACGCCTCGGCAAGTATGCCGGGACGCTCGATGCCGGGTTCCATCTCCTGTTCCCGTTCGTGGACGTCATTCGGTACAGGCACACGCTGAAGGAACAGGCCCTGGACATCGCGGCCCAGGTCTGCATCACACGGGACAACGTGCAGGTTGGCGTGGATGGCGTACTGTTCCTCAAAGTGCTCAACCCGGAGCGTGCCTCGTACGGCATCAGCAACTACCTGTTCGCGATCACCCAGTTGGCCCAGACGACGCTCCGTAGCGAGATCGGCAAGATCGACCTCGATCGGACATTCGAAGAGCGGACCAACATCAATACGGCCGTGGTCACCGAACTCGACAAGGCCACGGAACCGTGGGGTATGAAGGTCCTGCGCTACGAGATCAAGAACATCACACCGCCGGCCGACGTCCTTGCCGCGATGGAAAAGCAGATGCGGGCCGAGCGGGAAAAACGCGCGGTGATCCTGACGTCCGAAGGCCAGCGAGACGCAGCCATCAACAGCGCCGAGGGCGAGAAGCAGCAGGTCATCAAGGCGTCCGAGGCCCGTCGTCAGCAGCAGATCAACGAGGCCGAGGGCGAGGCTTCGGCGATCCTGGCGGTCGCGACGGCAACCGCCGAAGGCATCCGGCAGGTCGCCGTGGCCATGGAAACGCCGGGCGGCCACGACGCCGTCCGCCTGCGCGTCGCCGAGCAATACGTCGCGCAACTGGGCGAGATGGTCAAGGGCAGCACGAACCTCGTGCTCCCCGCTAATGTGGCCGACGTCGGCTCGATGGTCGCGCTGGCGATGAACGTCTTCAAGCAGCAACGAGGCTAGCTCGGGGCTTGGGGTCGGGGCTCGGATTGCCCGAGGAGGGCGGCTGTGGCTCATCTGACAGCACGGTCCGCATATGCCCATCTGGTTGATCGGCTCAACCAGTGCCCGCAGGGCGCGCCCCCATCGGACCTCCTCTACCGCATCCTCCGCCTCCTGCTGACCGAGCAGGAGGCGGGTCTGATCGCGCAGTTGCCGATCAGGCCATTCACAGCGGAACGGGCCGCGCGCGCCTGGCACATGCCGGTCGCCGAGGCCCGGCGGGTACTCGACACGCTCGCCGCGCGGGCCATCCTGCTGGACGTCGCCCAGAACGGCACGTCACTCTACGTGCTGCCGCCGCCGATGGCGGGCTTCTTCGAATTCTCGCTGATGCGGGTCCGCGACGATGTGGATCAACGCCTGCTATCGGAGTTGTTCTACCAGTATCTGACCGTCGAAGAAGACTTCATCAAGAACCTGTTCACGCAGGGTTCAACCCAGCTGGGCAGGACCTTCATCCTGGAGTCCGTGCTGACCGGTGAGCAGGCCCTGCACGTCCTCGACTACGAGCGGGCGAGCTGGGTGATCCGGAGCGCCACCGACATGGCGGTGGGCCTCTGCTACTGCCGTCACAAGAAGGGCCACCTCGGACAGGCCTGCGATGCGCCGCTCGACATCTGCATGACGTTCGGAGGCACGGCCCGGTCACTCGCCAGGCATGGGTACGCGCGCACCGTGGATGCCGCCGAAGGCCTCGACCTCCTGCAGCAGGCCCGCGACCGCCGGCTGGTGCAGTTCGGTGAGAACGTCCGCCAGCACGTCGCCTTCATCTGCAACTGCTGCGGGTGCTGCTGCGAGGCGATGATCGCTGCGCAGCGGTTCGGCAGCCTCCATCCGATTCACACCACCAACTACCTCCCGGTCATTGACCTGACCGTATGCACCGGCTGCGGCCATTGCGTCAGTGCGTGCCCGGTGGGCGCGATGTCCCTGGTGTCGGCCCAGGATCCCCACAAGCCGCGTAAGAAGCGGGCGCACCTGGACGACGACATCTGCCTCGGGTGCGGCGTGTGCGTGGCGGCGTGCACGAAAGGCGGGTTGCGGGTCGTCGAGCGTCCGGAACGGGTGATCACGCCCCTCAACTCCGCGCACCGCACGGTCCTGATGGCAATCGAACGCGGCAAGCTGCAGAATCTGATTGCCGACCAGCAGGCACTCACCAGTCACCGCGCGATGGCGGCGATCCTGGGCGTCATCCTGAAACTGCCCCCGCTCAAGCAGGCACTCGCCAGCCGCCAGTTGCAGTCGCGATACCTCGAGGCGCTGCTCCAGCGGGCGTGACGCGGCTCCGGACCTAGCCTCTAGCCTCTAGCCTCTAGCCTCTAGCCTCCAGGCTCAAACGACGCCATCAGCTTCTGCGAACCGACCGACAGCCGGAACCCGGCAATGGCCATGGCGGCCAGTCCCAGAAACACGGCCACAGACGGGCCCGTGTACCACTGGGACGGGTCTACCGAAAGCGGGAACCCGCCGCCGACCATCGACAGCACGAAGTTCCCGACGGCGAACGCAACCAGACCGTAGCGGAAGAGCACAAAGGCGAGGCCGGCCATCATCGTGATCTGGAAACCCATTGCCAGCGCCGGATGTGTGGCCCCAGCCTGTGACTGCAGCGCCACGAACACCAGGAACACCAGCGCCGCAGCCCAGTTCCGCCGCAAGACGAGGAGCAGGATAAAGATCAGGCTGAAGATCATCAGCGTGCTCATGATCGAATCGTAGAGCAGCGAGATGAACGCCGCACCGATGTACCGCGTCCCGAGCAGGGGGAGCAAGGCTGGCGTCAGGGGCTCCGGGTCGTACGGTCCCAGCATGCGCGCCAATGCCAGGTGTGAGAAGAACATCACGGCCAGTGCCAGACCGAGCACGGAACCAACCAGGAGATCGCGGCCGAACAGGCCATCACGGACGCGGCCGGCCAGCAGACGGTTCCAGGTGATGACCGTGTGCGGCCAGCGCCGCCGGACGAACGGCTCCAACGCCACGTATAACAACCAGGCCGCCGCGCCCGAGAACAACGCCGACGATGCCCCCATAATGGCCAGCGCGATCTCCTTGGCCGTGCCGACGTGGTCCGCGCTCAAGGCCCATCCGGCCAGCATCAGGGACGACATGAAGAAAGCTAGGCGCGTCGCACCGCGGCGGTCGGCCCTCCCCTGCGTCACGTTGTGACGGGCCAGTACACCGGCGCCGGCCACCAGCACGAACAGCGCGAAGATACCGGCGAGGTTCGCGGCTTTCTGGCCCGCGCTCATCGTCACCTTGAGCTGACGCTCCGGACGGGTCCACGGCCCAATCACGCGGAAAAACACCGGGCGGCCACGCCACGAGGCTGCCTCGACTCTGAGCGGGGTTTCCGGGCGTTCGCCCAGACTCCCCGTCCAGGCCGCACGACTGTCGAACCCGGCGAGGGGAATCCACTGTGGTGCCGTCGTCGCGAATCGACTCTGGTCCAGCCCTGCCGCGGCGAACAGCCTCCCCCAATCGGGAGCCTGGGCCGGCGGATCGGAGGGGCCCTCCACCTGGGGCGGGACCGACTCGTACCGGGTGAGCCGTCCCTTCGTGTCGAGCCAGACCCGGCGGTCTCCCACTCGCATCGGCGGCGGATCGGCCAACGTCACGCGCCCGCTCGCCAGGCTGCCGCCCGCATAGTCCTGGGGCACCAGCCTCGAGTCTGACGCGCGGTACCAGAAGAGCATGCCGGGTTCCAGGCCCTCGCGCATGGGCCCCCATCGGTCCGCCACGTACCGCTCGCGCAGCACGTACTGCGTGTAGTCCGTGTCCCAATAGAACCCGTAGTTGCTGTCGCCTGGTCTGCCCGCGTAGCCAAACGAATTCAGCAACTCCCCGGCCTTGTTCGCCAGCACATCCGGCGGGAAGTCGAGCGGCACGTGGCGCGTAAACCCGTCGTGGGCAACGAGGCCGACCACGGCGGCAAACAGCGCAAAGAACACGAGCAGCAGGGCCAGTGCCGAACGGGGTCGCAGCACCTGACTCTCGCCTGCCGCCGCGACCATTGCCGGCGACGGTGTTTCGCCCGCCGCCAGCGCGGCCGCAAGCGGATCGCCACCCGGCAGAGCCGCCGCCACGGCGATGGCCGACGCCGGCCGGCGCGACGGGTCCTTCTCCAGGCACCTGAAGATGACCTCTTCAATCGCGGTGTCGATCTGACCCGCGCTGCTCGACAGGCTCGCAGGGCGCCCCTGTTCCTGCTGACGGCGCAGATCGGCGATCGTCGCGGCCTCGAAGGCGTGTTTGCCGGTGAAGACCTCGTACAGCACAAGCCCCAACGCGTAGAGATCGCTCCGCACGGTCGCAGATTCGCCCCGAAACAGCTCCGGCGCCATGTACGCAGGCGTCCCGGCCGCTTCGCTGACAGTCTCCGTGACGGCGTGTTCGCTGCCCGCGAGGCCGAAATCAGTCAGCCGGACGCGTCCGCGGCCGTCCAGCATGACGTTCGCGGGTTTCAGGTCGCGATGCAGGAGGCCCCGCTCGTGGACCGCCGCCAGCCCGGCACACAACTGCCTCGCGATCTCGAGTCCCTTGTCTGCGGGAAACCTCCCGATCCGCCGCAGCGACGTGGCCAGGTCTTCACCGTCCACGTACTCCATCGTCAGGAAACGGCGGACCGGTCCGGTGCCGTCCAGATCGGCGGTCTCGCCCACGTCGTAGACGCGGCAGACGTTCGCGTGGGCCACTTGCCGGGCGGAACGGGCTTCGTCGAGGAAGTGATTGAGCCGGGAGGCATCGCGCGCCAGGTCCCGCGGGATGAACTTCAACGCGACCGGCTGACCGAGGGTCAGGTCATCAGCACGATAGACCTCGCCCATCCCCCCTTTACCGAGCAGACCGACGATGCGGTAGCGGCCGGCGAGAAGGGTGCCAGCGGTGTAGTGACCCGCCGCATCAGTCGCAACGCCTGTCACGGCGGAGGTCACGGCGGTGGACCGTTTCGTCGTGGCAGGCAGGAAGGTCTCGTCGGGAGCGCCTGCACCGCCGGGGCCACCGACCGCCGGAGCGGGCACGCTCACGGGGTCCCCGCACGTGGGGCAATAACGTGCCCCTTCCGGAACGAAACCGGCGCAGTGAGGGCAACTGGGCATGGCCGATTCTACCCCAGCGTGTAGACCCCGGAGCGAAAGCCCCTGCGCTACGTACTGAGCACGAGGCCGTGGCGTGAGATCCGAACGGGAATCAGGCGGTACGCCGGGGACAGTTCGCTGATGGCGACGGCGAGCCGCGTGCGGGACGCGCCGCCGTCCGGCGCCAGCAGCGCCAGGGATCCGCCTTCTCCTCCCGCACCGTTCACCTTCCAGCCCAGCGCGCCGTGCGCGCGCGCCGTGTCGATCACGCGCGCGGCCTCGGTTCCGATCAGGCCTGCATGCAGGCGGTGCTGGCCCTGCGTGCACGAGGCCATGGCGGCTCCCAGCGCCTCGAGGTCCTCACGCAAGACGGCATCGCGCGCGTCGGCGGCAGCCCGCCGAAGGGCGTCGAGGGCGGGATGGGTTGCTCCCGTCCCGGCCACCTCACGAATCACCTGCTCGTGCACGGTGGACGAATGATGGCCGCGGCCCAGGTAGACGAGCAGCAGCCGTGTTTCCAGTTCCGCCACCCAGGTCTCGGAGGGACGCAATGTCGTGACGCCGACGCGGGGGTAGTCGGGCACGTCCACGTAGTTGATGCCGCCGCACGCCGCGGCCACCTGATCCTGCACGCCACTCTGCTGTCCGAGGAGTTCGGTTTCGACGGCGTGCGCGGCGCGAGCGACATCCAGCGGATCGTGTGGCAAACCCGCGAGGCAGCGCATGGCGCCGACGACGGCAACGCAGACGGCCCCGGACGTGCCGGTGGATGCCCCGGGAGGCATGTCGGAGCGCACCGACACGGCCACGTCCATGCCGCCCGGCACGCCCACCGATTCGATCGCTGCTTCGATCAGGGGGTGGGCCCCGAAGGGCCGCGTACCCGGGCGGAAGGCGTAACGGTCTCCGAAACTGACCGCTTCGACCGTGATCTGCGGGATGGCCTCACGCCGCGGTCGCGCCTCGACACGGGCGTAGACACGCGGCTCGATGGCGACGTGGAACACGGCCCCGTGGCGGGCGAACCAGGTATCGGTCCACCCGCCGCAATCGCAGATGCGCGTGGGCGCAGCAGCCGTCACGGCGAAGGTTGTCACGGTGCCATCGTAACTCGTAACTGGGGTCAGACCTTGAATTGCCAGGTTGCTGCGGCCGCGCGCCGCAGGAGTCTGGCAATTCAAGGTCTGACCCCGAATGCTCCGTATGCTCCAGGTTTCTGCGGCTGCGGGCCGCAGGATACTGGCAATTCAAGGTCTGACCCCGTATGCTCACCGCATGAGCCGAAGGTTTCTCGCCATCTTCACCCTGACAGCCCTCGCCGTCACGGTCCCGGCGAGCATCGCCACCGTCGTCGGCCACGCCGCGCCCCCGCCTGGCGCGCGGTCTCCCCGCAACGCCAGTTACTCGATCGACGTCCGCCTGGACCATGCGTCGAAGACGCTGACGGGCCGGGCCGTGCTCACCTGGCGTAACCTCACGACGAAACCGACGTCGGAGTTGCCGTTCCATCTCTACTACAACGCCTGGCGCAACAGCCGCTCCACGTGGATGCGCGGAGCCGCCATGGGGCGCCGTGGCGGACTGCCCACGCAATCCGACGCCTGGGGCTGGATTGACGTCACGGCCATCCGCCTGATCACCGGTGCGTCGCAACCGGTCGATCTCGATGGCCGGCGCCGGTTCGTGGCGCCCGACGACGGCAACGTCGATGATCGAACGGTCCTGCAGGTCGCGCTGCCCGCGCCGGTCCAGCCGGGCGAGACCATCAACGTCGAACTGTCCTGGACGGCCAAGGTCCCGCTGCCGGTCTCGCGCACCGGTGCGATCGGGTCGTACTACTTCATCGCACAGTGGTTCCCCAAGATCGGGGTCCTCGAAGAATCGGGCTGGAACTGTCATCAGTTCCACGCAGGGACGGAGTTCTACGCGGACTACGGTGTGTACGACGTGCGGATGACGGTACCGAAAGGCTGGGTCGTGGGCGCGTCCGGCGTCGAGCGCGAGCGCACCGACAACGCCGACGGCACCACGACCCACCACTACCGCGCGGAAGACGTCCACGACTTCGCCTGGACCACGAGCCCGGACTTCGTCGAACACAAGGCCCGCTTCGAACACCCGACGCTGCCCCGCGTCGACATGCGCCTGCTGCTCCAGCCAGAACATGCGGGCCAGGAACGCCGGTATTTCGAAGCCACGCGCACAACCCTGCGTTACTACGGCGAGTGGTTCGGCGCGTATCCCTACGACCACATCACCATCATCGACCCCGCGTTTCAGAGCAGGTCCGGCGGCATGGAGTATCCGACGCTGTTCACGGGCGGGTCCCGCTGGCTCGCGCCCGTGGACGTGTCCCAACCCGAAGGCGTCACCGTTCACGAGGCCGGTCATCAGTTCTGGTACGCCATCGTCGGCAACAACGAATTCGAGCATGCTTGGCTGGACGAAGGCCTCAACACCTATTCGGAGGCGCGAGCCGTGGACGCCAACCCCGCGTTGCGGGTGAACTATTACGCCCGGCGGTACTTTGGCGGGTTCATCCCGTGGGTCTTCCGAGACCTGCCGCTCTCCCGCGAGATTGATGGCAACGGGTTGTCCGGGTATCGGGCCGCGGCAGAGTCGGACGTGCCCGACACGCCGACGTTCCGGTACTACCCGGCCACGGGCGGCGGGCTGTCGTACAGCAAGACCGCGCTGTGGCTCAACACCCTGGAGCGACACCTCGGGTGGCCCACGTTCCAGCGGGTCCTGTCGACGTTCTTCGATCGCTGGCAGTTCAGGCACCCGAAGCCGGCCGACTTCTTCGCGGTGGCGAACGAGGTGAGCCGTCAGGACCTGACGTGGTTTTTCGACCAGGTGCACCGGACCTCCCATACGTTCGACTACGGCGTGGTCTTCGCGCGCAGCGAGCGGGCAGAAGGAGCCGGCCTGATCGAGCAGGGCGGCAGGCTGGCCCCGATCACGCCGGCGGACGGGCCCGCACGCTACCGCACGACCGTTGTGGTGCGGCGGCACGGCGAAGCCCTGTTCCCGGTGGACGTCGACGTGGTCTTCCGGGACGGCACGCGCGTAACGGAACAGTGGGACGGCCGCGATCGCTGGAAGGCGTTCACCTACGAACGCGAGAGCGCGGTGGACTATGCGGTTGTGGATCCCGCACGCACGCTGCTGCTGGACGTCGATTACACCAACAACAGTTATGCGACCAGGCCTCAGGCAGAGGCCGCCTCCCGCAAGTGGTCGCAACGGTGGATGATCTGGCTGCAGGACGCCCTGCTGTCGTATGCGTGGCTGATTTGAGTCAGGAAGGACGCCGATTCCGGGAGTGACGAACATGACGATGGTTCTGGCAGCATTCAGCCGCGGCGTCGGGCGCGTGTTCCGGGCACCGGCCGTCCTGGCCGGCGTCTTTGCCGTGTCTCTGCTCCTGACGATCCCGGCGAGCCACCTGGTGCGTATCGGGATCGCGGAAGGACTGGGCAACAGCCGCGTGGCCGAGGATCTGGTGCAGGGCGCCAGCCTGGAGTGGTGGGATCAGTACCTCGAGACGGCCTCGGGCCTGGGCCAATCGTTCACGACGAATGTGATTGGCTTCGCGGCCGTCCTCGACAATGCCAGCCGGTTCCTCGACAACCAGCGGGCCGTGCCGGCCGTGGCAGCCCTCGCCGCGATCTACCTCGTTGTCTGGCTGTTTCTCGTCGGGGGCGTGATTGATCGTCTCGCCCGCGACCGCCCCGTCCGCAGCCGGGCGTTCTTCGGCACCTGCGGGGTCTTCTTCGTGCGGTTCCTCCGTCTGGCTGTGATC
The DNA here is from genome assembly GCA_964372095.1 of uncultured Vicinamibacterales bacterium. GTDB lineage: Bacteria > Acidobacteriota > Vicinamibacteria > Vicinamibacterales > JAKQTR01 > CAYJPV01. The sequence continues at coordinate 82,697 of CAYJPV010000006.1, forward strand.
GCCGGCGCCGGGTACTGGCTGCTGTTCGGGCCAATCCACGGCTGGCTGTTCGGATCACTGTACAGCACGGTCACGTCGGGACTGACGGTCGAACGAACCGCATTCATTGTCCGCCTCGCGCTCTACCTGCTGTTCGGCGGGTTGCTCGTCACGTGGACGCTGATGCTCGACTACGCGAAGATCCGGGCGGTGGTCGAAGATCGGCGCAGCATGCTGGGCGCCATGCTCGCCGGAAGCCGGTTTGCTCTGATGCACCCGAAGAAAGCCGGCCTGCTGTGGGGGCTCAACGCCCTCGCCCTGCTCCTCGTCACGGGGCTGTACGCCCTGGTCGCGCCCGGGGTGACCGACCCGGGCGGCATGGCGTGGACCACGTTCGCCATCGGGCAAGCGTACGTGGTGGCGCGGCTGTTCCTGAAGCTGCTGACCTACGCGTCGCAGACCGCCCTGTTCCAGGCGATGCTGGCCCATTCGGCCTACACCGCGGCGCCGCTGCCGGTGTGGCCCGACTCGCCGTCGGTCGAAGCCATCACGAACGCCGAGGCCTTGTCCAGGCCCCCGGCGCCCTGACGAAAGCCGCCGCGCCGCCGGTTGCGATATATTCGTCCTATGTCTTCCCTCGCTGAACAGATGGCCGGGTGGCTCCGGCAGCAGGTTTCCGCCGCGGGTTCGCGCGGCATCGTCCTCGGGTTGAGCGGCGGGATCGACTCCGCCGTCGTGGCCAGAGTCGCGCAGCTGGCCGTTGGCGATGCCGTCCTCGGCGTCATCATGCCGGCGCTCAGCGACCCGCAGGACGAAGCAGATGCCCGCCTCGTCGCCGACCACTTCGGCATCGCGACCACGACGGTGGATCTCGCAGGCCCGTATGACGCGTTGCTCGATGAAGCCGGGCGCGCGCTGGCGAACCTGCCGGCCACTGCCTCGCCGGTGAGCGAGGCCGCCAACCGCCTCGCGCTGGCAAACGTGAAGCCGCGCCTGCGGATGACGACACTGTATTTCGTCGCGAACCGCCTCAACTACCTCGTGGCCGGCACGGGGAATCGCAGCGAGATTGCTATCGGGTACTACACGAAGTACGGCGACGGGGGCGTGGATGTGCTGCCGCTGGCATCGCTCGTCAAGAGCCAGGTGCGGGCGATCGCGAAGGATCTGGACGTGCCCGCACGAATTATCGACAAGCCGCCGAGCGCCGGGCTCTGGCTTGGGCAGACCGACGAAGGCGAGATGGGGTTCACGTACGCCGAACTCGAGCAGTACCTGAATTTCGGCCCCGAGGGCGTTGCGCCCGCAACGGTGCTCAAGATCGAGCGCCTGGCGCGGGCCAGCGATCACAAGCGGCGAATGCCCGGGGTGTTTGTACCTGACAAGAGGCTAGAGGCTAGAGGCTAGGGGAAGGCAGGAGATACCTGCCTCTTGCTCTTGGCTTCCTGCTTCCTGCTTCCTGCTTCCTGCTTCTTGCTTCTTGCTTCTTGCTTCTACTGCCTACTTCCTACTGCCTACTTCCTACTGTCTACTGTCTACTGTCTACTATCTCCCCCGATCCCCTCCGCCACGGCCTCCGGCGTGATCCCGAAGTGGTCCCACACCTTGCGATAGTCATCTGACGGGGCGATCCGGGGATCGCCGATGCCGATGTGCTCGAGGGCCACTCCGGCGCCGACCAGTTGCGTGGCCACGAGGGCGGCAAAGCCGCGCAATCCCGACTCGCGGTTTCCGATGAGGCCGTCTTCAACCGTCACGATTCGCAGATAACGTTCCGCGAGCCCCGGCACGAAACCCGGGTCCAGGGGCAGACCGTTGATCACGTAGACGTCCGCGCCCTGCCCGGCTTTCGCTGCCAGGTCGGCTCCTTCCGCGGCCACGAACGCCGGCGCGCCCAGCGCCAGCACCGCGGTCCTGGCACCGGCGGTCATCCGGTACGGGGTCACCGGCGTCCACGGGTCGTTCGCGTTCCACAACGGGTCGCTCGAGCCCTGCCTGGTGAGCACCGGCAGGCTGTCGCGCGGAATCGCCACGATGTGCCCGCCCATGCCGGCGGCGGCATCGCGCACCGCGATAAACGCGCTCCGCGCATCCGCCGGCGCGTAGAACCGCCGCAGGTACGGCAAGTAGCCGATGGCGAGGTTCACCCAGTCGAGGCTCCACCCCGAAAAGTGGTCGCGGCCCGTGTTCGTCCCGACGTGGGACAGGTGCAGGATGACGTTGAGCCCGTCGTTGCCGCCCGTCAGATTCCGCTGGTACCGCCAGAACTCGAACCCTTCGCGGGCGATGCCCTCGAAGAACGCGGCGAACGTGGCGAACACGTTGATCTGCGGCTGGCGGCTGCTGAAGGCCAGGCCGTTGGCCATGAGCGCCGCCGCCTGCTCCTGGATACTCATCTCGAACGACTGGTTGGCCGGCACGAACGATGCCGCTTTGCCGATCTTCGTCGACGGATTCAGGTCGCACGAGACGAAGAAACAGTCCCGCGGGTACTTCCGGGCGACGGCCGCGTACGCGGCCTCGGAGCCGGCGCGCGCCGACACCGGCTTGTCCGTCCCGGGCAGCACGACGGCGGCCACGTCTGCGTCGTTCAGCACGAGGTTCGTGGTGCCGCGCGCGGCCCGCGCTTCGGTCACCACGACGCGGGCAGGCTGCGCCTGCAACGCCGCCAGGGCGGCCGTCTCGCCGGCCGTACACTGCAGCATGGGGTTCCCGAGGACCGCGGCGGCGTCCTTGCCCTTCATCCCGCCGTCGTGGTGGGCCTCGCCGCCAGGCAGGCCGTTGACGTAGAACACGCACTCCAGCATGGCGTGAACGTCGCGGAAGCTCATGAGCGAACCGGGGATCCAGATTTCTGTCGACTGATCGACCTTGTGCGTGTCCGCGAAATGCGCCACCTCCGCTTCGATACCGAACATCGTGCCCAGCGTCGAGACGGTCACCTTCCCGGCACCGGAGGAGCGGTAGCCGGTCGGGTAGATCAGTGACGGCTGGCCGGTCCGCGCCAGACGCAGCGCATCGGCGTACGCGCCGTGCAGCGCCTGCCGGTCGTGGAGGGATCCGATCTCGATGACGGTGATGCCGAGGCTGGACACGATGGCGCGCGGGTCCTTGGGCATCACGCGCGCGGTCGTCCCGGACAGCTGAATCCCGTTGCGGTGCATGACGAACACGGTCGGGGCCCCGTGCAGGCTCGCGGCCACCAGGCCATTGAGCGCCTGGCCGGATATCCACCCGGCGTCGCCGCAGTGGCAGATCACGACCGCGTCATCGCCCTTGCGCGCCTTGAGGCCCAGCGCCTGGCCGACCGCCACCGGCACGATGGCACCCAGGCGGCCGGAGCTCAGTTCGGTGCCTCCAGGCACCCAGGACACGTGCCCGGCGATGTCCAGGCTGCGACGGAACGCGTCCACGACTCGGCCGGCCGGCAGGAATCCCAGCGCAGCCAGTGCGCTGTAGTAGCCGATGCTCGTGTGGCCGTGCTCGATGGTGAAGTGCCGTGCGTCGTAGTCGACGACGCCGAGGGTCATCAGCAGGCCCGGAATCAGTTCCAGGCCTCCGCCGAGGTGGTCGATGTCGTTCGCCTTGGCCAGCGAGACCAGCGCCTCGATGGCGATCGTCGCGGCCCGCTTCTCCAGGGCCGCCAGGGCTGTCGCATCGGCCGGGGTGAAGGCGCGCGCGCCGGGTTCGAGGCGGAACGGGAGCACCGCCGATTCGAACCGCGGCCCGAGGCAGGGCGAGGCGGACACGAGGCTGGCATTGCGGTGCATCTGTCCGGCGGCGTGACGGTCGGGCGGCGTGGAATATCCCGTGCTCATGGCAGCTCCTGGTAAGAAACAGGGAAGTGTAACACGTGCTCATTTGGGGCACAGGATCGCGGCGACTGGGAGATAATGTGGGCGACTGGACCGGCAGCGAACGGGCAGCCCGCCCGCCGCAGACCGGAGTCCCGCCATCATGAAACATACCGTTACGCTCATTCCCGGCGACGGGATCGGTCCGGAAGTCTCGGCGGCGGTCATCCGGATTCTCAGGGCCTCCGGTGCGGATATCGAGTGGGACCGCCACGAAGCCGGCGTCCACGCGCTGGAACGGTACGGCACGACGCTGCCCCACGACCTACTCGATTCAGTCGAGCGGAACAAGGTGGCCCTGAAAGGCCCGCTGACCACGCCGATCGGCTCGGGCTTCACCAGCGTCAACGTCGGCCTGCGCAAGGCTCTCGACCTGTTCGCCAACCTCCGCCCGGTCATCAACCTGCCAGGCGTGCCTGCGCGGTTCAGCGGTGTCGACCTGATCCTGGTGCGCGAGAACACCGAGGATTTGTACTCGGGCCTCGAGCACGAAGTGGTGCCGGGCGTGGTCGAGAGCCTGAAGATCATCACGGAGAAGGCGTCGACCCGGGTGGCCCGGTTCGCCTTCGAGTTCGCCCGGACCCACGGCCGGAAGAAGGTCACGTCGGTCCACAAGGCGAACATCATGAAGCTCAGCGACGGGCTGTTCATCGACTGCGCCCGCACGGTGGCCCGCGACTATCTGGACATTCAGTACGACGAACGTATCGTGGACGCCGCGTGCATGCACCTGGTGATGACGCCGGAGAAGTTCGACGTGCTGCTGATGCCGAATCTGTACGGCGACATCCTGTCGGACCTCTGCGCCGGACTCGTGGGAGGCCTGGGTGTCGTCGGCAGCGCCAACATGGGCACCGAGATGGCCGTGTTCGAAGCGGTCCACGGCACGGCACCCGACATCGCCGGGCGGAACCTGGCCAACCCCATGGCCCTGCTGCTGTCCGCCATCCTCATGCTGCGGCACATCGGCGAACACGCACGCGCCAACGCCATCGCCGGCGCGGTCACCCGCACGCTGTCCGAGCGCAGGGTCATGACGCGGGATCTGGGCGGCACGGCGACAACCACCGAGTTTGCCGACGCCATCTGCCGCGAGATCGAATTCGAGGAGCAGACCACAGCGTGACCACACATCACGTCGAAGACCTCGGCGCGGCCGTCATGGCTCGTGACGAGATTGCGCGGATCCTCCGGGAGGGCCATGGTGGCAGCCCGGTCGAGGCCCGCCAGAAGGTCGAGGAATACCTCAAAGAGCTGCAGACGAAGCAGCGGTACCATTTCTACCGGGCGCTGCAGCATCCGCTCTACCCGATCTTCCGCAAGATCACGACGATCGTCGAGAACCCGGACTCACCGAGGCGGGCGGCGAAGGCCGGCCGTGTCGTGTACGTCTCGAACCACAAGAGCCATACCGACTACCTGGTGGAACTCGTGGCCCTCGACGACCTCGGCATCCGGCCGCCGCTCATCGCCGCCGGCATCAACCTGTTCGGCGGGCCGCTTGGCCTGATTCACCGCCACGTCACCGGCGCCATTCCGATCCGCCGTGCCACGAAGGACCCGATCTACCTGCTGACACTGAAGGCGTACATCGCCGAAGTCCTCAAGCGGCACGACCTGTTCTTCTACCCGGAAGGCGGCCGCACGTACAGCGGCGAGATCAAGCCGCTCAAGACCGGGCTGCTGCACGCGTCCCTGCAGGCCGGGCAGAAGGGCATCCTGCTGGTGCCGGCGGCCATCGCGTACGACCTCGTCCTCGAAGACCGGGCCCTGGCGCGCCAGGGCGGCGTGAAACGCCGTCAGCGTCCTTTCACGGCTGAACTCGCCGAGATGATGACCATGGCCGTCGGTTACCGGACCCGCGCGTTCATCTCGTTCGGGGATCCGATTCCGCTGGACGACTACCCGGGCGACTCGCGCAAAGACGTGCTGGAACTGGCCCACCGGACACGTGAAGTCATGGGCCGGCTCTACAAGGTCCTGCCGACGGCGCTCGTGGCCATGGCGATGAAGCCGTCGATGACGGCGGTTGACCTCGAGAGCGCCGTCGCCGTGCTGATCGAACGCCTCGAGACGGCGCAGGCCAACCTGTCGGTCCACGACGCCAGGCGGGCCGTCGAAGAAGGGGTCGCCGCCCTGAGAAAACGCGGGGTCCTGCACAAGACCGGCAACCGTCTCCGCGTCCGCGAGCGGTCGGTGCTGCGTTATTATGCGCGGACGATCCAGCACCTGCTTCCACCGTCATCCTCTTCTCCGGCAGCCGACGCCGACAGGACCTGACCATGCTTGATGCCCTCTCGAAGTCGTTCTTCCACGCCCTGGCCCGCAGCAAGAACCTCGAACAACTGGCCTCCCGGATCGGCATGGCCAAGCCCACCAGCTTCGCTCGCCGGTTCATCGCCGGAGAGACGGCCGACGAGGCCATCGAAGGCGCCCGGGCCATCCAGAAGCAAGGTATGCTTCTCACCCTCGATCAGCTGGGCGAGAGCATCACCACGCTCGCCGAGGCTGAGGTCGCGACGAAGGTGTACCTCACGCTGATCGAGAAGATCCTGGCCGCAGGTATCGATCGCAACATCTCGGTGAAACCCACGCAACTGGGCCTGGACATCGACCAGGCCGTCTGCGTGCAGAACGTCCGGCGCATTCTGGACCTGGCGAAGCAGCACGATTTTTTCGTGCGCATCGACATGGAGAACACGCCCTACATCCAGAAGACGCTCGACATGTTCGGCAGTGTGTGGGCCGACGGGTACCGCAACGCCGGCGTCGTGCTGCAGTCGGCCGTGTTCCGATCGGAAGACGACGCCCGGGCGGTATCCCGGATGGGCGCGCGGGTGCGGCTCGTGAAAGGCGCCTACAAGGAACCGGCGGCCTTGGCCCACCCAGCCCACGGCGCCGGGGGCGCGGCGTGAAATACGGGGAATTAGGTGGGGGGG
>CAYJPV010000006.1:89478-123112 GCA_964372095.1 uncultured Vicinamibacterales bacterium
GGGGGGTTATCCTGGTTGGGGGGGGGGGGGGGGCGCGTTAATGGCGCCAACACGCACCCGGCGGCGTTGCCCCCCCTGGCCATGGCCGACGTGGACGCGGCTTACATCCGGATCATGAAGGTGCTGCTGACCGAAGGAACCTACCCGGCGATCGCCACGCACGACCCGAAGATGATCGAGGCGACCAAGGCGTTCGCCAGGGAGCAGGGCATCGCGCCGGATCGCTACGAATTCCAGATGCTCTACGGGATCCGCCGGGACCTGCAGGCCGGACTCGTGGCTGACGGCTATCGCATGCGGGTCTACGTGCCGTTCGGCAAGCAGTGGTTCCCGTACTTCATGCGCCGCCTGGGTGAACGCCCGGCGAACGTGGGGTTCGTGCTGCGGGGGATTCTGGGGGAAAAATAGGGATTGGGGATTAGGGATTGGGGATTGGGGAAGAACTCTGGATGTCCCCAACCCCCAACCCCCAACCCCCAACCCCAGCTATTTCCACTCCGCAATGAACACGTTCGTGTCGCCCTCTTTCGCCGAGTAGCGGTTCGAGGCGAACACGAGGTGTTTGCCGTCGGGCGAGAACATCGGGAATCCGTCAAACGTGTCGTTGTACGTGATCCGCTCCAGCCCCGTCCCGTCCACGTTGATCAGGAACAACTCGAAGTCACGCCCGCTCGGGTTGTGTGCATTCGACGAAAAGATGATCTTCTTGTCGTCCGGCGTGAAGAACGGCGCGAAACTGGCTGCGCCGAGCGAGGTCACCTGCCGCAGGTTCGACCCGTCGTCGTTCATGACGAAGATCTCGAGGGCGGTCGGCCGCCAGAGCGACTTGCTCAGCAGGGCACGGTAATCATCCAGTTCGCCCGCCTTCAGCGTGCGGCCGCGGTAGACAATCTGCTTCCCGGAGTGCGAGAAGAACGGGCCGCCGTCCGGGCCTTCCCGATGCGTGAGCCGGCGAACGTCGGTGCCGTCGCCGTTCATGGAGTAGATCTCCATGTCGCCGTCGCGGACGCTCGTGAAGACGATGCGGCCGTCTTTCCGGACGGTGGCTTCGGCGTCGTACCCCGGCGTGGTCGTCAGCGCCTGCACGTTCGAGCCGTCGGCGTTGGCCTTGTAGATGTCGTACTCCGCGTAGATGGGCCACACGTACCCCATCGAGAAGTCCGGCACCGGCGGGCACTGGGGTCCGCCCTTGAAGGTCGAGGCGTAAATCACGTGCTGGTGGTCGGGCATGTAGTACGCACAGGTCGTGCGGCCGCCCTGGCTGACACGTGTCACGTCCGACCCGTCGATGTTCATCGTGTAGATCTGGTCGCACCCGCCGTCACGGGTCGCCTGGAACGCCAGCCGACGGCCGTCGAACGAGAAGTACGCCTCGGCGTTCTCGCCCCCGAACGTCAACTGCCGGACGTTGGCCAGATGGACTTCTTTCGCGATCGACGGGACGGCCTTCGCCGGTGACGCGGCAGACTGCCCGGGTCTGGCCCCTTCTCCGCCCACGACAACGGTGAGACCTGCGGCAGCCACCAGCACCGCCAGGAAATACAGAGACAGCTTTCGCACGAGGTTATGTCCTCCAGTGAACGAGCGTGAGGTGCCCAAAGGAGTATCATCGCAACTCGGGGCGTTCCCCGCAAGCCGACACCGATGACCCCACCCCTCACCGCTCCAGGCCGGGCCCGCCAGCTCGCCGCCGCCGTCCAGGCGGCCGGTGGCCGCGCCCTGATCGTTGGCGGCTGGGTTCGCGACGCCCTGCTGGACCTGCCCTCGACGGACGACGTCGACATGGAGGTGTACGGACTCGCGCCGGAGACCCTGCGCGGGGTGCTCGAGACCTTCGGGCGTGTCGATGCGGTGGGCGAGAGCTTCACCGTCTACAAGGTCGGCGGCTACGACGTCGCTCTGCCCCGCCGCGATTCCAAGGTCGGCAGGGGCCACCGGGGCTTCGAGGTGGTGGGTGATCCGTTCATGCCCCTGACCGAGGCGGTGCGGCGCCGCGACTTCACCATCAACGCGCTGCTGTACGATCCGCTGACCGGCGAGATCCTCGACTTCGTCGGCGGGCGACGCGACCTGGACGCCCGCGTGTTGCGCGCCGTCGATCCGGACACGTTCGGGGACGACAGCCTGCGGGTGCTGCGGGGCCTGCAGTTCGCAGCGCGCTTCGACCTGTCGATGGAACCGGCCACCCGCGCGCTGTGCGCCGCCCTCTCCCTCGACGACCTGGCCAGCGAACGGATCTACACCGAACTGGAGAAACTGCTCTGGCGGGCGCGGCGGCCGTCCATCGGCCTGGCGCTGGGCCTGGAGCTCGGGATGATCGCCCGCCTGTTCCCTGAACTCCACGCACTGGTGGGATGTCCGCAAGAACCCGACTGGCACCCCGAGGGTGACGTCTGGACGCACACGCTCATGGTCATCGACCGGGCACGGTCGGCCGTCGAGGCACTCGACCGCGGCCAGGCCCTGGCCGTCCTGCTCGGTGCCGTCTGCCATGACTTCGGCAAGCCGGCAACAACGGCCGTGATCGACGGCCGCATCCGATCGCCAAATCACGAGGCGGCTGGCGTGGCACCCGCAACGGCGTTCCTCGATCGGCTCCGCGTCCACACGATCGGCGACGTGGACGTACGCAGGCAGGTGCTCGGGATGGTCCAGTACCACCTGGCGCCCGGGATGTGGCACAAGGCGACGTCTTCCGTCTCGGACGGCGCGTTCCGGAGACTCGCACTGAAGGTCGATTTGGAACTGCTGGCCGTGCTCGCACGGGCGGATTGCGTCGGGCGCGCAGGCGACTTCGACTGCTCGGCGATGGACTGGTTCCTGCAACGGGCCCGGGCCCTGGGCGTCGAGCATCGCCCCCCGGCCCCCATCCTGATGGGCCGCCACGTGCTGGCGCTCGGCCTTCGTCCTGGCCCCGAGGTTGGCCGCCTGCTCAAGGCCGTCTACGAACGCCAGCTGGACGGAACGGTCACGTCGCTCGACGAGGCCATCGATGCCGCCCGCGCGCTGCTCTAGCGCTCCGATTCCGCGCCGCGGCGCCACTCTTCGAACAGGTTCGACACGTTGGCGGTAATCGACCTGAACTCCGGCTCCCATCCCAACGCCCGGGATCGGGGACTGCGCACAACCTGGTCGAGCGTGATCGCGTCGGCGAAGGGCCCCTGTTTGGTCCGGGCTTCTTCAATCGGGATGTGGCGCACGTCGGGCCGGTGCCTCATATGGGACGAAATCGCCTCGACAATGTCCACGACCCGTTCGTCGCTGTCGTCGGTGGCATGGAACACACCCGACGCGCCCGGTGTGGCCGCGATCCGCAGGTAGAGGTTAGCCAGGTCGCGCTGGTACACGAGAGGCCAGCGGTTCTGGCCGGTGCCCACGACGCGGACCAGGCCGTTCGACGCATCCTTCAGCAGGTCGCCAACGATGCCCCGCGACCCGCCGAAGACAATGCCTGGCCGAACCACGGCCGTCCGCAGACCGTCGCTGGACGCGTCCAGCACGAACTGCTCCACGGCCGGGCGCCAGGACACCAACGACGCCGGAGCCAGAATGGCATCTTCGCCGGCCGGGACCGCGGTGGCGCCAATGACCCAGATGCCGGACGTGTAGATGACGGCCGCCTGGTGCCCGTCGGCCGCCGCCTGCCGCCCTGCGGCGATCAGCGTTTCGGCCGCACCACGGTCGACAGCGGGTCCCCGTGCGGACGACTCGAAGGCCGTGTGCACGAACAGGTCAAAACCCTTCAGTTGCCCCGCCCAGGTGGCTGGCTCAGCCAGATCCGCCGCCAGGACCGACACCCGGTCCGAGAACGTCGCGGGGAGCCGGGCGGGGTTTCTGACCAGCGCCGTCACATCGTGGCCAGCGCGTACGAACGTATCCAGAACGGACTCGCCGATGTAGCCCGTTGCTCCTGTCAGAAGAACTCTCATACCGGTAGGCACCTGATATACAGCTTACGGCACCCGCGACGGCCTGACCATCTCCATCCGCAGCCTGCGCCGAACCGTGTATCGACTTGGTCACGCTAGCAAGAATCCTGCCCGAGCGGGTTGCAGGTCTCGCGAGCGATGTGGCACAATCTTTGTCATGCCTGATGAATATGGAACCGGCCCCGGTGACGACACGGGCCAGATGAGCCCGACCCCCGTCCCTGAGGCCCCGGTGCCCCCGGCCGTCCAGCGTTTCGAGTCCTGTCGCTGGCGGCAGGCGGTTGAGGATACGACGCCGGCGCACTGCACGCACCGCGACGTCATCACGATTGCGGGAGTCCAGACCTTCAGCCCCGAAGCGTGGTGCCCGGACTGCGAGTATTACAAGATCAAACGGACGCCACGCAAACGCCCGGCCCCCCCGCCCCAGGACAACTACTACTACTAGGCGCCCGGACGCCTACTCGTCGCTGAATTCCCGGGCCAGGTCCACCCACTCACCATCAGGCGCCAACGACTGATAGGCTCTCCAGTGAAGGCGCGCTGCCTCTGACCTTCCGGCCTTTTCGAGGGCCACGGCGAGGTAGAGGTGCGCCTCGGGGTACCCCGGGTTCAGCTCCAGCGCCCGCCGGTAGCAGCCTTCGGCCTCCGCGTACCGGCCGAGATCGTGGTAGATGTTGCCCAGGTTGAAGTGGCCCTCGAAGACGTCCGGGTCCAGCCTGACCGCGCGGTCGTACAGCGCCAGCGCTTCAATCAACTGGTCGTTCGCATAGTGGATGTTGGCGAGGTTGATCAACGCGGGCACCAGCGCCGGATCCACTTCGAGCGCCCGGCGGTAACCCAGCGCCGCACGCGGCTGGTTCGCGGCGGTGCCGTCGTCCAGGGATGACGCCACGAGGAAGTACTCCTCAGCCAGTTCGTCCGTCTCCCGGTGCGTCGATCCGGGATGCGCGAGCGGAGTGACGCGGGTCCGGTTCTGAAGCGCAGATTGCAGCGAGACGACGGTGGCGGGCTGGGACTCCACGCGGAAATCCAGCGCCAGCTGCCCCTCCCGGGACGCCAGCATCGCCCGCAGCACGGCCTTGAACGGAGCGCCCTCCTGGAGCGCCTTGTAGAGTTGCCGGATGACGGCCAGATCTGCAAAGGCGATCCGCCGCTCCGCGTCGTGCTCGATGGGCCGGGAAATCAGGCCGAACTTCACGAGACTTCGCAGGTGATCCTCGCGCACACCGGGATAATGCGCGAGGACCTCCTGCAGGCGGTACGACCGTGATGCGCCGTCCGGCGTCGGCTGTTCTGGACGACTCACGTCGCCTCCACGCCCGGTCGCCTAGACCGATTTCAGGGGAATCATCGGCGTCCGGAAGCTCTGAATCGACACCTGCGCGGCCGTGCGCTCCGCCGTCCGATGGAACGCCTCTGCTGCCGGCGACTGGGGATCGCTCAGCACGAGCGGGACTCCTGTGTCGCCCCCGACACGGATCGGCTCGTAGATCGGAATCCGGCCGAGGAACGGAATCTGCATTTCCTGAGCTGCCCGCTCGCCGCCGCCACGCCCGAAAATATCACTTTCGTGGTGGCAGGACGGGCACACGAAATGGCTCATGTTCTCGATCAGTCCGAGGATTGGGATGTTCAGCTTCTGATACATCGCCACCGCCCGACGGCTGTCCGAGAGCGAGACCTCCTGGGGCGTCGTCACGACGATGGCACCGGCAACGTAGGCCGTCTGGCTGAGGCTCAGAGCCACATCGCCGGTCCCGGGCGGCATGTCCACGATGAGGTAATCCAGATCGAGCCAGCGGACGTCGTGGAAGAACTGCTTGATCACGCTGTGCAGCATCGGGCCGCGCCAGATCACGGGAGCGTCGTCGGACGCCAGGAACCCCATCGACACGACCTGGAGGCCGTATTTCTCGGCCGGGACGATCTTCTCCCCGTCTGTGCCGAGCTGGGCTTTGATGCCAAGCATCATCGGCACGTTCGGGCCGTAGATGTCGGCATCGATGACGCCGACGCGGCTGCCCGTCTGCGCGAGGGCGATCGCCAGATTCACGGCCACGGTGCTCTTGCCCACGCCTCCTTTTCCCGCGCCGACGGCGATGACGTTCTTCACGCCCGGCACCGGCGCCTTGCCCAGATCAGGGGACACGGCAGCCCGCACCTTGGCGGTCAGGGCCACGTCCACCGCGGTCACCCCCGGCAGGGCCATGACGACGTCGTGCGCCTGCTCTTTCATCTGGTCCTTGACGGGGCACGCGTGCGTCGTCAACTCGATGGTGAACGAAACCTTCCCACCGTCGATCACGATGTTCTTGACGAAACCCAGCTTCACGATGTCCTTGTGAAGATCGGGGTCCTTGACGGCCTTGAGGGCCTCGAGTACTTGCGCCTGTTCGATGGTTGTCATGATGCCTTTCCCGCCTTGGAAGTCAGTCGATCCAGCTTACGCGGGGGTGCCGCCCGCTGACAACCACCGGCCGTTCTGCAGCAGTCCCAGGCGAGGCCTCGACGAAGTTCGAAGAACGTAGTCGGGTCAGGTCCGGGGTCCCGCTAGGTCCGGGGTCCCGCCTGGCTCGGGTAGCTGCCCAGAACCTTGAGCACCGTGGTCGCGGACCGGAGCCGGTTCAGGGCCTCCTGCACGGTCTGGTTCGCGGTGTTGCCGTCGAAGTCCAGATAGAACAAGTACTGGAACGGCATTTCGGGAATCGGCCGGCTCTCCAGCTTGGACAGGTTCAGCCTGAACTCGTGGAGGATGCTGAGCGCGTGCAGCAGTGCCCCTTCTTCGTGGGAAGTGGCCATCACAATCGACGTCTTGCAGGGAATGCCGGCGTCCACATCGACGGCGTTCTTCGCAATCACGACGAACCGCGTGTAGTTGTGCGGCTGGTCTTCGACGTTCCGGCGAAGCACGGTCAGGCCGTACCGACGGCCCGCTTCTTCGCTGGCGATCGCCGCCCACGCCGGATCGTTGTGCTCTTTTACGAGCCGGACCGCCATGGCCGTGTCGGTGTAGGGTTGAGCTTCGCAGTCCGGGAGTGTCGACAGGAACTTCATGCACTGCGCCAGGGCCTGCGGATGGGATAACACGCGCCGCAGCGTCGCCAGCGGCACCTCCTGCACGCCCAGCAGGCAATGGCGGACCCGCAGGACTTCTTCACCGACGAGGGAGACCTGCGCCCGCGACAGGAGATCATAGACGTCGTTGATACTGCCGGCCGTCGTGTTTTCGATCGGCAGCAGCGCGAAGTCGGCGGCGCCACGTTCGACCGCCTCGACCACCTGCTCGAACGACGAGTACCCGACGAAGGCCGACCGCTCCACCGATGCCGCGAAGTACTTGCGGCAGGCCAGCTCGCTGTACGCCCCGGCAATCCCCTGGAACGCCACCGTCAGGGTGCCAGCACCGTCACGCTCCCGATGAAGGTCCTCACGCTCGCTCATCACATCCTCTGGCTGCATCCACGCTTCCTACTGCCTACTGCCTACTGCCTACTTCCTACTTCCTACTTCTTGCTTCTTACTTCTTACTTCTCCTCCCACTCGTACCCCGGCTCTGTGCGCAGCCGTCCGTCGTCGACAGGCTGCCCCACGGTGAAGTGGTAGAGGCTCTGCAGGCGATGGTCCGGGATCCCGAACAGATCGTGCACGGCATCGTCGAAAAAGCACCCGATGCCCGTGCCCCGCACGCCTGCGGCCTCGGCCTCCAGGTAGAGCAGGTGCCCGATCATGCCGGACTCCCAGTACAGATTCCGGTAGAACGGCGCGCCGTGCTCCGCCAGCGCACCATCGAACTCCGCGAGCATGGCCACGCTGAAGAACCCGTCGGAGGCGATCGCCTGACGGCAGCTCAACACGCCGGCGATGGTGCGCACATCGAGGGGCACCAGCAGGAAGAGATCGAGGCCGCCGGGAAGTCCCGGCGGGCGGCTCCAGATGAAGTCGTCCCGCAGCGCGCCCCGCAACTGCGGGATGGCACGGGCGTCGCGAGCCAGGAGATAGAGGCCCGGGTCCAGTCCGAGGACACGGTGGACGAACAGGGCGACATGCAGGCGCGGCGCCCACCACAGGGCATCCCATGGCGCACCGTCCACGGGCAACAATCGTCTGAGCATCCGGCAGAATGCCGGGAACTCGAGGTGACCGTCTCCGGACATGGCGACCGCGCTGCGGCGGTGTAAGACGAGGTCAGTCGCCAAACGGGATGGGTGACGCCCAGGCTCGCCGGCGGCGGGAGCGGGTGGCAGCGCAAGTGCGAGATCCCCCCCTGGCGCTGGACCCGACGCGCCCGCTGTGGCGGTGGCGACGGTGTCAACCGCCTCCCAGACCACGCGCTCCGGGCTCAGACGGCTGGCACGGCCGGACCACTCGGACCGCCCGAACGCGGCAGCGACGGCAGCGATGGCAGCGGCGTCGGGGTGCCAGGAACGCATCAGGGGCTGCGGCGAGACGGCGATCAGACACTCCGGCTCTTCACGCTCGGCATCGCCGAAGTCCGCGTCACGATCCGTTCCCAGCAGCGCGCCCAGGTCGGCGGCACGCCAGCCCGGCACGAGCCGGGCGTACCAGCCCATGATCCCGGCCGCTATCCTCATGGTGGCGATCGCGTGCCCCGTGTCGTGCTGGCAATACCGGAACGCCCGTTCGCCGTATTTCCAGGCCTCCCGCCACGATACCGACGTGATGGCCGCGAAGAAGGTCCCCGGGGGATGGCCGGCCGCGAGGGTCAGCCATGTGTCGTCGGAGACCTTGGCGCGGCGTTCCACGGCGTGCAGGTCAGGTCTGTAGTGCAGCACGCCGGCGATCGCGTCGGGCGTCACGCCCGGTCCGATCACGACGTATCCTTCGGACGGGTGGAGATTCCCGCTCGAGGGATTGACGCGCAGCGACCAGCGGGACCAGGGGTCCTGTTTCCATCCCGATAGTCCAAGGCTGAATCGCAGGAAGACCGACAGTGCGGGCAGACCGGCTATCATCGGTGCGCGCGGCACGGACGTGAAGAGGCTGTCGTACTCGGTGGCGTTCCATCCGGAGGAATCACGAGGGGCCGCGCCGAATGCCTCCACAAGATCGATCCGCTCGCATCCGTCGAACCAGCGAAACGGATTGGGCATCGTCGCCCAGTCGAGATGGCCTGGGGATCGGGCCATCCGCCCGACGTGGTGCTTGGTCGCGTCGTGATACGCGCGAACGAGCTCCAAATCGGGCGGCATGGGCTGACAGTGATGAAGGGGATCGGGGTCCGGAAGATCCGGGGTCAGGATGCCTGGCCAGCGGGCGCACCAAGGGCGGCGAGACGCCGCTCGATTTCGTCGAGCGCGCAGGTCAGCTGCTGGCGGCGGCCCTCGTGGGCGGTCGATGCGATCTGCCGCGCGACATCGGCCTTCGAGAGGCGCAGCAGTTCGAGCGCGCGGGCGCGCTCCGGATTGATCGGTGGCCCGGCGCTCCGCGCCGCCCGCCGTGCCTCTTCCATCTCGTCCATCCGTTCGGCCAGGCGCGTGCTCGCGTCGACCAGTCCCTCACCAGCGTCGGACATGTCCCCCCCATCTTGTGGGTCAATACTTCATTATATCGGCACGACACGCGCGCCGCACGACCCCCCGCGCACTTTGGTATAGTGACGCGCGGCGGATGCCTCGTGTTCCGGTGAATCGCAACCGCCGATTCCTGCATCTCTGAAGAACAGACCGATGTCCGTCAACTCCGTTCAACCGTTCGCCCCGCGGCTTGTGGTTGCCGCCCTCTCACTGATGATGGGCCTGGCGGTGGTGGGATGGTTCGACCATCGCGCGACGCGCCAGGATCTGCTGGATCTGCGCGTCGAGCAGGCCGTGTCACTCAGGCAGGCGGTGGCGGCGGCCGCGCGATCCGCCGGCGCCGCGACCGCGCAGGCGCAGTCCGCGCTGGCTGCGCGCCTGCTCGACAATGCCCGGTTGATGGACCGCCTGGACCAGCGCGGCGCGCTTACGCCCGACACGCTGAATATGATCGCCCGGGAACACCGCCTGTTCCGGATCACCGTGCTCGGCCCGACCGGCGTGCGCGAAATGAGTGCGGGCGGTGGCGGACCGCCCGCCGGCGCGGGCCGCGGGTTTGGCCCCGGGCCTGGTGGTGGCGGTGGGACCGGCGGCGGACTCGGTCTCGGGCCCGGTGGCGGCGGATTCGGGGCCCGGTCCGGCGGCAGCGGGAGAAGCAGCAGTGGGCTCGATGCGGGCGCGGGCGCGGGCTCGGGCGGAGGATTTGGCAATGCTCTCGCCGAGCAGTTGATGAAGGGATCCGAGCGGGAGGCTGTCAGCGAAGTGCACGGGTCGCGGTGGGGGCAAGGATGGCGGCTGTCGGCCGGCATCAAGCGTACCCGCGGCGGCGCGATCATCCTCAATGTTGATGCGCAGGACCTGGCGGAACTGGGCCAGCAGGCCTCGATCGGGCACCTGCTCGACGACATCGCCGCCGGCACTCCCGACGTGGCGTACGTCGTCCTCGTGGATGGCGATACCCGATCGGCACACGGTCCTCTGGCGCAGTCTGCGCTGGCCGACGCTCTCGAATCCGGGACGCCGCCTGCGGTGGTGCTGACCGATGAAACGACCCGGTTGACCGCGCACGAACGGGCGGTCGACGGCCGGACCGTGCTGGAATTCGTCGGTCCCGTCGATACGACGGTGCCGGGCGGGGCGGTGTTGCGGCTGGGCTTGTCACTTGAAGGACTGCGGGGCGCGGAGCGCCGTTCGCTCACGCGCCTCGTCGTGTCGCTGCTGAGCGCGCTGGGCCTTGGCGTGCTGGCGCTGGCGTTTGTCGGGCTGCGGCGGGAACACGGCAGCCTGCGCGAGCAGCACGCCCTGGCTCAGCAGGCGCTGCGCCGGAAGGACCGTCTGGCGGCCATGGGTGAACTGGCCTCGACGGTGGCGCACGAAGTCCGGAATCCGCTGAATGCCATCGGCATGAGCGTCCAGCGGCTCCGGAAGGAGTTCATCGAGGCTGCCCCTGCCGCAAGTCCCGAAGACCTGGCCGAACAGCGCGACCTGTTGGACGTGCTGGGGTCCGAGACCCAGCGTATCGACAGGATCGTCCAGCAGTTCCTCGAGTACGCGCGGCCGCCACGCCTGGCGCCGCGCCGGACCGATCTGCCGGGGCTCCTGACGTCGCTGGCCTCGTCGGTGTCCGCCCTGGCTGCCGCGCGGGGTGTGAGTGTCATCGCGGACGTCGAAGGAGCCGGAGACGCGGTGCTCGACGCGGATCAGTTCAGGCAGGCCATCGGCAACCTCGTCCGCAATGCGATGGACGCCTCACCGGCGGGCGGCACCGTCACGGTGCGAGCCACGCGCGGAGCCGGAGGGCATGTGGTCGTCGTGGAAGACCATGGCGGCGGCATCGCCGCCGACCACCTGCCCCGCATCTTCGACTTGTATTTCACGACCAAGACCGACGGCACCGGCGTCGGCCTCGCCGTGACCCACCAGATCATCGAAGCGCACGGCGGGTCCATCGAGGTTGACACCGTGGCGGGCCGCGGCACCCGGATGATCGTGAACCTGCCTGCGAGTCCGGAGCCGCCAACCCATGCCTGATCGTGTCATCGTGGTCGTGGATGATGAGCCGGCCCAGCGGACCGTGCTGGCCGGGTTTCTCCGCAAACGCGGCATGGAAGCGCTGCCGGCGGCCAGTGCCGACGACGCGCTGCGCCTCGTGTCGGAGCGGGCCGTGGACCTCGTGCTGACGGACCTCAACATGCCCGGCAAAGACGGGCTTGCGCTGCTTGACGGCGTGCGGGCCGCCAACCCCGAAATCCCCGTGATCGTGATGACGGCGTTCGGAACCGTCTCGACGGCGGTCGATGCCATGAAACGCGGTGCCGCCGACTACCTGACGAAGCCGATCGACCTCGATGAACTCGAGGTCCTCGTCGCGCGTACCCTCGAGCGGCGTGCACTGGTCTCCGAGAACGCGGCGCTGCGCGAACTGCTGGCGTCACGGTACCGTCTGGCCGGCCTCGAGACGGCAAACGCGAAGATGGCGGAAGCCATCAACACCGTGGCGCGCGCGGCGCAGAGCCGGGCGACGATCCTGATTCGCGGCGAGAGCGGCACCGGCAAGGAGGTGCTCGCCAGGGCCATTCACTACGCCAGCCCCCGCGCCAGGAATCCCTTGGTGGCCGTCAATGTCGCGGCGTTGCCCGATACCCTCATCGAGTCGGAACTGTTCGGCCACGAACGGGGCGCGTTCACCGGGGCCGACCGTGAACGACGCGGCCGGTTCGAGCTGGCTGACGGCGGGACGCTGGTGCTCGACGAGATTGGCGATCTGCCCAGGGGCGCGCAGGTGAAGCTGCTTCGTGTCCTGCAGGAGCAGGCCTTCGAGCGCCTGGGCGGGACGAAGACCATCAAGGTGGACGTTCGGGTGATCGCGGCGACCAATCGCGACTTGCCTGCGCTGGTGAAGAGCGGCGAGTTCCGGGAAGATCTGTTCTACCGGCTCAACGTCGTCTGCGTGGAATTGCCCCCGTTGCGCGACCGGCGCGAGGACATCCCGGTGCTGGTCGATGTCTTCCTCCGGCGGTTTGCCGACGAGGGTTTGCAGCCGGCCGAGGGCGTGTCGCGCGAAGCCATGGATCTGCTGGTGAAGTACGACTATCCCGGCAACGTCAGGGAGCTCGAGAACCTGGTGCATCGTGCCGTCGTGCTCGCCCGCCAGCCCGTCCTCACCACCGCTGATTTCCCCATCCATGTCGGACATCTGAAGGCCGAAGATCAGACGGAACCCAAGACGTTTGTCGAGCGGGTATCGGCCTTCGAGCGTTCGCTCATCGTCGAAGCGCTGGCGAAAGCCGACGGCGTTCAGACGCGCGCCGCCCGCGAGTTGGGCATGAGCGAGCGCCACCTCCGCTACAAGCTGAAGAAGTACGCCATCGATTAGGGCAAATGCAAAAGGGGCCTGGCCCCTTTTCTGGCAAGTCCTCAATCGACCGGGGTTTCGCGCAAAAGGGGCCTGGCCCCTTTTTCGCTCTCGGGCTCGACCAAATGGTCGAAGCGTGCGACGACGCCGTCGAGGTTCTTCCCCGGCCGGGTGCTCTCCGGGATCCGCCCGTTCTCACAGGTGGCAACATAACTTCTTACTAAACAATCGTTTACAGGCGATTGGCGCGCTCAAACACGAAGTGGCCCGTGATTTGTATTAGAGAGGTCAGCCGGCAACGAGGCCGGCACCTGACAACAAACGTCGCACGCCCAAGGAGACGATTATGAAACGCGCACTGTTGATGGCACTCGGACTGGTTCTCGCAACTTCCCTCACCGCGGCGGCGCAGTCGACGCCCGCCCCGCAGGCACCGAAAGTCAGCCCCGCGTTCGTCGACGCGAACGGCGACGGCATCTGCGACAACTTCCAGAGCGGGACGCGCCAGGGCGCCGGTCTCGGCCAGGGCCGCGGGCGCGGCAAGCGGCTCGGGCCGCAGGACGGCAGCGGCTTCGGGCCTGGCGCCGGAGCGGGCGGCGGCACGGGCACCGGCACCGGCGTTTGCGACGGCACGGGGCCGAAGGGCGGCCAGCGACGGGGCGGCCGCCGGTAGGAGTCTGACATACACCCGGGGTCGGGCTCGTCAAGGCGGAACCACGTGGTTCCAAGGGCGTGCCCACAGGGATCCGCTGCCCGACCCCGTTCTCTGCCACGCCCAATGCCCCAGAGGTTGACCGTGTCTGCACCGACATTCCAGCTCCCACGTCAGCTCCGCCTGCTCATCGCCGGGTTGTCTTTCTTCATCGCGACAACCGCGGCCGCCCAAGCGCAGCCGTCGTTCAACGTCACGCTGGGCGGCACCTTCGACTCGTTCACGCCCGTGGCGTCAGCGGCCGAAGGGCGCCAGAATCTTGCAGGCACGGTCAACCTCGAACATCTCTTCGCCGACGCCCGGGGCCGCGTCTTCTACGACCTCGACGGCGGCGAGTACGACTCCCCCGGCGACTGGTCCTACTTCCAGCACAACGCCGGCTTCACCTACCGCTTCGGCGGCGCCGACGCCAATGACCGCAAGCTGTTCCTGAACGGTTCCGCCGTGAAACGCACCAATGGCGATGCGTGGACCACGGCGGCGTACTCGGGGTTCGGCGCGGGGCTGAATGCCGAACTCCACCCCGGCGCCACGAGCACGCTGAAGGCGGGCTACCGGGTCGACTACCGCAGCTTCGCCGACTACGCGGCCCTCACGCAGGTTGAACAGCGCGTGTTCTCGAGTGCGCTCCGGAGTTTCGAAAGCCGGACCACACTGGTGGGCGAACTCCAGGTCGGGGTCAAACACTACGATGGCCGCGTGATCACCGTCTCGCCGGCAACCGGCACCGAGGTGATTCCCGTCAGCAGCCAGGGATTCGGACGGGGCATGGGCCCCGGCCTCCGCGTGACCACGCGCCCGGTCTACTCGGTCTCGAACGCCGAAGGCTCGGCGGGCCTGACGTCGGCGCTCGCGCGCATCGCCCAGTCGCTCACGGATCGTACAGGCGTACACGCCCAGGTCCTGGTGCGGCGCACCTTCGGCTCGGCGCCCCCGGTGCTGGTCACGACGCCCGCCGGCTTCTTCGAAGACGGTGTCTACGACGACCCCTTCGCGAGCGACGCCCTGTTCTTGCAGGCCGGCATGAAGCACACCTTCGCCAGTGAAGCCGAAATCGCGGCGACCGCGTGGTGGGCTGACAAGGACTACACCGGCGCCGTCGCGCTGGGCCCGGACGGCCTCGATCTGCCGGGCGCGCCGCTGCGCGCCGACCGTGTCACGCTCGGTCAGGTGTCCTGGACGCAACCGCTGTTCGCCAGCCGGACCGGGGCGGTCACGCTGGACGCGGAACTCGGCTACCGGTTCCTGCGTCACCGCTCGAACG
The DNA here is from genome assembly GCA_964372095.1 of uncultured Vicinamibacterales bacterium. Lineage (GTDB taxonomy): Bacteria > Acidobacteriota > Vicinamibacteria > Vicinamibacterales > JAKQTR01 > CAYJPV01. The sequence continues at coordinate 104,276 of CAYJPV010000006.1, forward strand.
ACAGCTTCTACAACTACACATCTCACGCGGTGGCCGTGGGCCTGTCGATCGGGTACTAACGGCACCTCAACCGACTATCTACTACCTACTGACTACTGACTACTGCCCTTGTTTCCTGAGAGTGAGACACGCCCATGTCCGCGCCCAAGAAGTTCAGCTGGAAAGCCTTCATCAGCTTCTACATCGCCTTCTCGTTCATCGTCCTGGGGCTGTCCGGGATCGTGCTCTACGTCGCGCCGCCGGGACGCATCGCGAACTGGTCGGTCTGGACGCTGGGCGCCCTGAGCAAGGCTCAGTGGCAGGCGGTCCACACGCTGTTCTCGTTCGTCTTCCTCGTCGCGGCAAGTTTCCACCTGTACTTCAACTGGAAGGTCCTGGTCGCCTACATCAAGAGCAAGCTTCACGAAGGCGTCCGGATGAAGAAGGAACTTGGCACGGCTTCATCCGTCGCGACACTCCTGCTCGTCCTGACGATTGCCGGGGTTCCGCCCTTCAGCACGGTGATGGCCGTCGGCGACGACATCAAGAACGCGTGGACGGTCCCCACCAACGAGCCGCCGCTCCCGCATGCCGAAGAGCTGACGATTGCGAAGCTGGCCGAAACGGTGAAGATGCCGCTCGACAAAGCACTGGAGAACCTCGCGGCGCGTGGCGTGACGATGGCCGGAGACGGCCTGACCGTGCAGCAGATTGCTGACGCGAACAAGCTGACGCCCCAGCAGGTGTACCAGCGGATGCAGAGCGCCGACGCGAAACCCCAGGTGTCACTGGGCGGCGGCGGGTGGGGTCGAAAGACCGTGGATGACATCTGCCGGCAGTACCTGGTGCCGGTCGACACGGGGATCGACCGTCTGCGCGCAGCGGGCTTCGAAGCCACCGCGACGACGCCTCTGAAGGATCTGGCGCTCAAGGCCGGAAAGACGCCCGTCGACGTGGCCAAGATCATCGCGGGCCCTGACGCCGAAATCGCGACTCCGACGACGCATCAGCCGGAGGCGAAGTAGGCGGGGCGAGCCCGGCCCCTACGCCACGGCGCTGGCCCGGCTCGGACGCCGCAGTCGCGGCGCGAGGATGAGGGCCACGCCGTACAGGCCGAGGGCGACAAACAGGGTTCCCGGCCGCGACACCGAGAAGTCCTGGGTGATCATCTTCAGCCCGATGGTGACGAGCAGGGGATAGACGAGCCAGCTCCACTCGACGTAGTCCCGGTGACGGCCGACGTACGCGACGGCCAGGGCCGCGAGAGACAGGACGCAGGTGCGGAGCGTCGCCAGCGTCCCGGCGTCCACCGTCTCCTCCGCGCCGCCGGCAAGGACCGGAGCCAGCAGGCCGATAGCGACAGCACCTCCGGCCCAGAGGGTGGCGAGCACGAGGAGCGTGCGGGGAACGTGGATGGCCCGCGTGGTATCACCGATGGGGCGTGCGGCCAGCCACGCGGCGCCAAGGCCGGCTCCCAGAACAACCATGTGGCCCCACGACGGCTGAGTCCAGGGCTCGGATCCCGACGCGAAGATGGCGGATACCCCATATCCGGGCACGCCAGTCACGATGGCGGCGGCGCACACGTAGGCGGAGCCGTGCATGATCAGGAACTGGCGGCGCACCCGGGTCCACACGGCGCACGCCGACACGCCGAGGGCGGCCCACGCGACCGCCGTCACCGGGTTCGGCCAGAGGAGTTGGCAGCCCGCGAGGACGAACACAAGGCCCACGGACGTGTAGAAGTACACGTTGCGCACCAGGGCCGGCCGTCGGGCGATGAACCAGAACGCCGTCGCGTAGGCCGCCACACCGACGGCCAGACACAGCAATCCCAGCACGCCGCCGCTGGTGCCGGAGGATCGCGCCACACTGATGGCGCCCCCGAAACCCACGACGAGGATGGCCGCGGTCTGGGCCACCTCGAACGGCACGACGTTGCGGCCTTTGACGAGGGTACGGATTCCGATGCTGCCAAGGTAACTGGCGACGAGCAGTAGTTGGACGCCGAGGGTCACGGCCACCGATTCCACGGACTGCGGCGACAACGCCCGGAGCGCCATTGCGGACACGACCAGGTTCGCGAGGACCGCCACCGGCCATCGCAGCCCGACCCACTCCAGCGAGTACCCCATCCAGAGCGTGGCCGTGCCCAGGGCAATCAGGACCACGGCGAACGGTGCCACCTCACCGGTGCCGGCGATGAGGGCCAGACTCGTGGCGCACGCGCCCAAGGTCCCTACCCATGCAATACCCTGTCTCTGCGTGCGCCCCGCCACGAGCAGGGATGCGGCCGACAGGAGTGCCAGCGCGGTGGCTGCGGCCGCCGGGGACACGACGCGGAACTTCATCGCGGCCTCCCAGACGAGCGGGAAGCCGATGAGCGCGGCGGCCAAGGCGTGGAACAGGCCGGCGAGGGGCCGGTCCGCGCGTCGGCCGGCCATCACCATCCATGCGAGAGCGTACGCCAGCCCTGCCGCCACGCCCGCAGCAGAGGGCACGGCGCCGGACTCGGTTGTCGCCCGGAGCAGGAAGCCACCCCCGACGGCGATGAACAGCTGTCCGAGCATGCCGAGTACCGCGACCAGGTCGGGGCGAGGGTCGGCCCTCTCGATCGCGCTCCGCTGCTCTGACCGCGGCGATGGACCAGTGGTTGCGGCGTCGCTGTTCGCCGCCGAAGCCTTTTCCAGGGCCATCACCTGCAGGTGGAGCTGCTCGACGGCAGCTGCGAGGGTTCCGATCCTCTCCTCCAGCGCGGTCAGTCGGTCGTCCATGTGACGCCTCCCAGGGGCTCGCCCGGCGGCGAGGGTTCACGGCACAACGATGTCACGACGGCTGGGACGGTATCTCGCCCGCCGCGTGAGGTTCCGGCCACGGCGGAAGGAGCTTGATGAGCCCCGCCAGGATGACGAACGGCAGCAGCATCAGGAAGGCCGCCATCAGCAGGCCTTCCTGGGAGGCGAACTCCACCTTGTAGGTCGTGTATCCGAGAAAACTCTTCGAAAACAGCTGGCCGCCGATGACCACGTTCCACCGCATGGCGAAGATGCCGACGAGCGTCAGGAGGCCGGCCGTCGTGTAGATGCGCGTCCGGACCCGCTCACCGAACGTGACGAGCTGGGTGGCAGCAAGCAGCGCGAGCGGAACCAGCGTCCCCAGGATGATCTGCAGCACGATCTGCGACGTGAAGAGCCGTGTCTTCACCATGAAGTCGAGCGTCTTGAACGACTCGTCCGATTCGTAGATGCGATGGATGAGGTCGAGCATCTCGAGCGAGAAGTCGATCACGAAGGCGTAGAACAGGTAGCGCGCAATCGTATCGAGGCACGTCATGCTGATGGCCGTCTTCCTGAATCGGGTCGAGGCGACGTAGAGCAGCATGACGAGGGCAATGCCGGACACGATGGCCGAGAACAGGAACACGATCGGCATCAGGGGCGTGGACCACCAGGGGTTGGCCTTGATCGACCCGAAGATGAAGCCCACATACCCGTGCAGCAGAAATGCAGACGGAATCCCGATGATGGTGAGCCACCTGCCGATCTTGTCGTCCAGACGGACGGCCGGCTCGCTGATGTCGTCCGACCACAGCGTCATCGCCCGATAGGCGGCTCTGGTCATGCCGGTGGAGGCCCTGGCCTTGAGGACCAGTTCCTTCCGGTAGTCGAACCAGATCTCGAGCACGAGCACGGCCATCAGATACCAGAGGTACACGAAACCGAACATCGCCATCGCCGACTGCGTGTGGGGCGTCAGGTACATCTCGAGCGACCGCTCGGGATGGCCGAGGTGCAGTTGCAGCGGCAAGGGCGCCACGAGCAGAAAGGCCAGAGCCGTCAGCAGCGCCAGCCGGTAGGTCGGCTTAACCGCCTCGACGTTGAACACGCGCTCGAGAGACGCCAGGATGAAGGCGCCGGCCACAAGTCCCGTGATGAACGGATACAGGACGATCAGTACGCTCCACTGCAGTTCGAGTTCGTTCGGGTAAATGAAGCCTTCGACGCCGCCCATGATGTCCTCCTAACGCACCGAGCCATCGAGGCCGTTGTAGTACATCTTCGACCCCGTCGCCATCTGTGGCTTGAGCACCTGGATCGTGTGGGTCCGGAGGAACTCGTGAATCGGGTCGGCAGGATTCTTGAGGTCACCGAGCGTGCGGGCGCCAGTCGGACAGGTCTCACAACACGCGGTCGTGAGCCCTCTTGTGATGCGGTGGTAGCAGAGGGAACACTTGTCCGCGGTGTGCGTACGCGGGTCGATGTAGCGGCACCCGTACGGACAGGCCTGCACGCAGTAGCGGCAGCCCAGGCAATACTCAGGGTCCACGAGCACCACGCCGTCGGGGCTCTCGAAGGTGGCCCCGACCGGACAGACCTGGACGCAGGGCGAGTGCGCGCAGTGATTGCACAGCTTCGGTACGAAAAACGTCTTGATGCGCCCGGTGTCGCCCTCGAGGGGCTTGAACCCGTCGTACCCGCCATTCGGGGATTCGACCCGGGGATGCTCCATGTCGTCGAGGTCCACCACGTACCGCTCGACCCACGTGCGGAACGTATCGGGTTCCAGGGGCACATGATTCTCAGCCTTGCAGGCCCGCACGCAGTTGCCGCAGCCGATGCAGCGTTCGATGTCGACAATCATGCCCCACCAGTGATCGCTGGTCGTGTAGTTCGGCGCGGACGCTGGCGCGCCGGCCACCAGGGCATCCCACGCGGCAGCGGCGGCCGACGACAGCACCAGGAGTTTTCCGGTTTCAAGGAGGAAGGCGCGTCGATCGAGGCTCATGGGGACGTCCTCCTCAAGACACACGCGGTGCGTGGGGGTTGTGGCACGTGACGCAGGATTCGTCCCCGGCATGCTCGGCGGGGACCACCTGCGGGTGAGTGGACGGCCGGGATACGTCCTTCGAATGGCAGGGCAGGCAGCCCGCGGTGCCGTCGGGACGTGTGGGTCTGGGCACTGCGTCATCGCCCGACGCGTGGCGGGCTGAAGGACCGTGACACGCTTCGCACGCGACCCGCTCATGGCGCTGGCCAGTCCGTTTCTCGACGATGTCCGGGTGACAGTCAGCACAGGCGGCCTGCCCGGCGTAGGCGAGGGGCTTGTCCCGGTTGACGGTCAGCGCGGAAGCCCGGTAGTGCCCGAGTACTCCAAAGTCGTCCGGAACGAACAGGGCCCGGATCACCAGGAAGGCGGCAATGCCGGCGACAAACAGACCTGCCATACGAAAGACGTGTCGGGCGTGGCGAAAACGACCACTCATGCGTTCCCTCCGCGAAGGAGCCTGTGACGCCGTGCCGCGCCGTCGGGTGCGGCCTTCCTGCCGGATATCCGGCGGCAAGAGGATCTGCCGACGAGCCTGGTGCCGGGCGGCCGGCGCGCGCGACGGGCTCGGCACGCAACGCGCGGGCGACCCATATACGAACGAACGTTCGTATTCAGTCACGCGATGTCTCCGCCGACATGCCGCCCGATACCGAGAGCCGACGCAGGGTTCGTGCCAACGGGGCAAGGGGCAAGGAAGCCAAGTAGGGACGAATAGATAATTCGCCCCTACGCTTGACAGCGAGACCTGTAGTTTGATATTTGTAGAAATATGAAATCGCAAGACGGCGAGCAGGATGTCGCCCGCCTCGCCGACATGATGGCCGCCATGGGTGCCGAACCCCGGCTGCGGATCATGCGCCTGCTGCTCTCGGCCCATCCCGACGGCCTCGTCGTCGGCGACATCCAGAAGGAACTTCAGGTCAACGGTTCGACCCTGTCGCACCATCTCGAGAGACTCAGGAACGAAGACCTCGTGGCCGTCGCACGAGAGGGCACGTTCCTGCGCTACACCGTCAACACCACGGCGCTTCGCACGCTGCTCTCGTTCCTCTACGCCGAGTGCTGCGGGCGGGGCAAGGCGTTTCGCCCGGATGACTTCATCCAGCGGTGCTGCTGAACGGCCGCGCCGCACATGGAGACCCACATGTCTGATGTCACGAAAGTCGTCAAAGAACGGTACGGACAGGCGGCCCTGCGCGTCATGCAGGGCGGAACCACCGGCTGCTGCGGCAGCGGCTCCCAGGCCGGCAGTTGCTGCGGACCCAGCCCCGTCCTGCCCGGTGCCGTCGATCCGATCACGGCGAATCTCTACGATACGCAGCAGACGGCCGGCATCCCGGCGGACGCGGTCACCGCGTCGCTCGGCTGTGGCAACCCCACCGCGCTGGCCACGCTCAACCCCGGCGAAACCGTGCTGGACCTTGGCTCGGGAGGCGGCATCGACGTCCTGCTGTCCGCCCGCCGCGTGGGCCCAACCGGCAAGGCGTACGGCCTCGACATGACCGACGAGATGCTGGCCCTGGCCCGCGAGAACCAGCGCAAGTCTGGCCTCGACAACGTCGAGTTCCTCAAGGGGCAGATCGAGTCCATCCCGTTGCCCGACAACACGGTGGACATCATCATCTCCAACTGCGTGATCAACCTCTCAGCCGACAAGGACCGGGTGATGGCCGAGGCGTTTCGCGTGCTCAAGCCCGGCGGCCGGTTTGCCGTCTCTGACGTCGTCGTCCGGGGTGAGATTCCTCCTGACGTCCGCCGGAGCGTCGAACTCTGGGTGGGCTGCATCTCGGGCGCACTGGACGAGACCGTCTACGTGGACAAACTGGTGCAGGCGGGCTTCACGGACGTCTCGATCGAGCCCACGCGCGTCTACCACGCCAAGGACGCCCGTGAGTTCCTGAACACGCAGGGCATCGATGTCGAGACCATCGCCCCGCTCATCGACGGGAAGTTCTACAGCGGCTTCATCCGGGCCACGAAGCCAGCCGCTCGTATCTGATCCTGTCATTCGACTCGACAGGCAAATGGCGGCAGCCTGCTCACGCAGGTTTGCCGCCATCCGCCTTCACGAGCACGCCAGCCCATGAAGTCCGTCCGCTGGGAATCAGAGTCCCGGTGCCGGCCGCCAGGCCGTTACTTCAACCCCGGAATCGTCACGGTCTTCTTCTCCTCTCGCCACAGGAACGCGTCGTCATCCATGGTGCCGAAGGGGAGGTACCAGAGTTTGACTTCGAGATCCAGCCTGTCACTGGAGAAACGGCGGATCGTCTGGTCATCGACTTCCACTTCCGTGAACGGAAAGAAGACATCGTAGGTCGACGTGACCGTCCTCAATGGGGGCAGGCTGCTGTCCTCGATCAACCCGCTCTTCTCGTAGGGTCCGCGCCCCATGGTGACGCCCCGGCCGAATTGCTGGGGAACGGGCATGAAGACACGTTCGTGACTGAATACTTCCTTGCCGCTCGAGTCTTTCGCGCTTACCGACAGAACCAGTCGGTTGGGCGTCGGTCAACCATCGGGAATGCCGTGGCCAGCCTTGTTGGTCAGCTCTACCCGGACGGCAGCCTTGGGGCGGAGCGTCGTATTGTCCCGCCAGACAACCGGCGTGGCGACCACGTGCATCTCCACCGCCGCCTGGGCCATCACAGGCGAGCGATAACTCTGCATATTGTGCCCGAGTTTCGAGGCCTTCATGTGGCACGACTGGCACGTGTCGCGCCCGCCTTCCGGGATGTACGCGAACAAGTAACTCCCGTACGCGGTCGCACACTGCGTGGGATTCTGCTGTTCCAGATTGGGCCCCAGTCCATGGCACTGGCCGCAGAGAATCGACTCCGACATGATGGCGCTGCGCCCCATCTTCCCGAACACGGGGTGCGGGTGTTCACCCGTCTTGCTGCCGTAGACGGTATCGCGACGGGGATAACCATCCGACCACTTGTGGGTGATCGCGTTGCGGTTGTGGCACACCAGACAATTGATGTTCAGGGACGACAGTTTCTGGGTCGCCTGCTGGGCCGCTGTGTCTTCGCCCTCTTCCATCGCCGTCCGCCACGCCTCGATGGTGGTGACGATTTCCTGCGCGACAGTGTCCGTCGCCTCGGCCAACTGGGGCAGGTGGCACTTGGCGCATCCCATCAGGTGTTCGACGGTGACGTCCTTCGGGTCCTTGACGCCTGATGCCGGCCATTCCATCAGGCCGTTGTGGATGGCAGTCCTGAATGTCGCTGCCGTCCGGCCTGTCCCGAAGATGGGGCGGGCGTGAAGGCTCTGGGCCCACTCGTCGTGTACGTCCTGGTGGCACTCCACGCAGGACGACGAGTCGTAACGGGCGGCCAGCTCGGCAATCGAATTGGCCTTAGGCTGGCTGGCCAGAGTCTGGTCCCGGCCGATGCCAGCCTGTGACGAGACGATGCCGGCGGCCAGGGGAACGGCCGCCAGCATCACAATCATGAGCACGAATGGTGTCTTCATAGGGAACCCGGGGCACGCCGGCTATCCCGGCCAGTGGCCGCCGCCGGAGCTAGCAACCCGCCATGACGAGGCCCTTTTCGAAGGTGACGACCTCGTCAACGGCCAACGCCGATGCCTTTTTGGACGTGACGGTAATCGTAAACGGCGACGCGTTGGAGGCCGCCAGTTCCACGATCTTGCCGGGGCCCACCTTGAACTTCACGCCCCCGTTCTTCCGGATCCAGGAGGGGCGTTCGCCTTCAATGGCGATCGTGATTCTGTTGCCTTCGATGGCGGTGATCTTGCCCGTGACGGTCTTTGCCTGGCTCTGGGCCAGGGCCGAACCGGCGACGGCGACAACAAGGATGAGTGCGATAATCAGACGTTTCATGTGTAGATATCCTCTCCAGAAGCAGCGCGCGTATCTCTAGAACACCCCGACCTGAAGCATCAGCCGGAATGTCTTGTAGTCCTTGACCTTGTCGAGCGGGGCGAACGTCGTCGGGTTGACCCTGGCACCCACGAAACCAGTCTCGGTGCCGAACTCGGTATTCAGGTATTCGGCCGTCACGCGCGCCTTCTGACCATGGATGTAGTAGTTGATGCCGCCGCCGACCTGCTTGATGGTCTGCTCGTTGATGCCAAGCAGGTGCGCGAACGTCCAGTCTTCGTACAGGAAGTAGGGTTGCAGGCGGCCTTCGGCACCGAAGGTAGCCGGCAGCATGTATGCACCCTTGACGTAGTACCCATCCTTCTGTCCGTTGAGCCCTGTGATGTTCGTGAGCCGGTCCCCGCCGTTGAAGTTGGTTTTGTAGGCGTCTTCGAAATCGGTCTTGAGGTACTGGGCGGTCGCCGTCACCGTTCCAGCCGAGGTCGGATACTCGAACATCACGTCAGCCGCCAACGCCGAGTAGTTGACGGTCTCGTCGTTCGCCACGACACCTGCCGCCGAGACGTTCTTGTAGACGGCATTGGCCTCGTACGCGTAGCCGAAGCCAATCGTGAAGACCTTCATGTCGCCCAGGTAGCTGCCCATATACCCGCCGCCGGGCTCGGCGTCCAGGAACGCGTAATGCACCCGACCGACGTATTCGAACGAGTTGCTCGGCTCCATCGATGCGGTCACCGTCGCGCCCGAGAACGGGTGCACCGTCCGCGCCACACCTTCGCGACCCTGGAACGCCCCGACGAAGTACCGCAGCCTGTCTTCATTGAAACCGCCCCACACAACCGCCCCGAAGTCGCGACTGAACTTGGCGGGCGATGTGCCATAGGCTGAGTACACGAAGAACGAGCGGTCCTGCGAGAGCGGCCCGAAGCAGTCGTCCAGGTTCGCACGGGTCAGCGGGATCTTGGTCAGGCCAACCTTCAGGCGGAACTGCTCGGAGAAATCCGCGATGGCGTAGCCGTCGATGATCCGGATGTCGCGGTCGTTCCAGTCCGTGTCCTGGGCTGTCACCGCGTAGCCGAGCGCGCCCTGCTTGGACGTGCCGCAATTGCCGCAGGTCTGAAACTTGAACCCCCACACGTCGTTCAGTTTCGCGGTGGCGACAAGGCGCAGACGCTGGAAGTGGATGTCGGTGCGGCTACCCTGGCGGTCGAGCCCCGTGCCGAAATCTGTCGTCTCCGAAAAGACCTGGCCCTTGATTTCGAAGTCGATCGTCGGTTCCTGCGCCTGAATGGGCGCCGCCCACAGCGACGCGAGAACCACGATGGCGGCGCTGTAAGCGAGACGCCGGCGGCGTACTGACATGCTCATGATGACTCCTCCGAACAAACCCTGTTATGAGACCGCCCGAATGGGCCCGAGTAATCGAATCCGGTGGCGCGTGGGGGGCGAACCGGCCGTCGGAGGGCCGCCGCCGGGAGCTGGCGCGAAGACCCTCACAAGCCATGCTCACCTCGCGCGGTCTCTGGAGTAAACTGAGACTATTGCATGGGCCCCATAACAGACTGTTATGGGGCTGTTTTTCGAGGAATCCTGGTGGAATCCCTCTACCTGAAGACGCTTGTCGAGGTCGTGCGCACGGGCAGCCTGTCACGAGCCGCCGAGACGCTGCACGTGACACAACCAGCCGTATCACGCCGCATCAAGTTCATGGAGGATCAGTACGGCTGCGAACTCCTGGACCGGTCTGGGAACCTCCTGCGGCCGACGGAAGCCGGCCGGCTCGTGTACGACAAGGCGCAGTCGTTGCTTGAGATTGAAGCAGACCTCGTGGCAGGCCTCCACCGGCTCGACGGCAGAACCCGCATTGCCCTGAGCTGTACACCGTCGTTCGGCATCGCTCATCTGCCGACGGTGCTCCGCGAGTTCATGCTGACGTGCGGCGATGCCGCCGACCTGAAGTTCATCTTCAACACGCCCGAAGACGTCCTGTGCGGCTTGAAAGACGGGCTGTTCGACATCGCGGTCATGGAGATGTGCGAACGATTCGACCTGTCGTCCTACCAGACGTTCCCGTTGCCGGGAGATGAGATGGTGTTCGCCAGCGCCCCGAACTGGGCGATCAGCGAGCAGGTCCCGAGTCTGGAGGCCTTGCTGGAGACACCGCTGTACACCCGGCGGGAGGGCTGCTGCTCGAGGATGATGCTCGAGCGGAACCTCTCGTGCGTGGGCCACGAACTGCACGAGTTCAAGAAGGTCATCGTGTTCGACGACATCCAGGTCATCGTCAAAGCGGTGCTGGATGGCGGAGGGTTGGCATTTCTGTCGCGTGACGTGCTGACGGAGTACCTGACGTCCCGCCGGCTCATCGCCCACTACGTCGCAGGGTTCACTCACGCGCGCGAACGGGCGCTGATCATCAATCATACGGCTACGTTCAGCGGGCCGCTCAGACTGTTCGTGGCGGCGCTTTTCGCGCACTTCGCACTGCCCCTGCCCCCATTGGTGGGCGCGGCGCCGGCAGGGACGCCGGCGCGTCCTTCGTGCGCCCCGGGCAAGGCCACGGAGGTGTCTTCTGCCGGCAGGGTCCTCCCGCGAAGACCGAATCGCGCCCGCCCGTTGATGACAGCCCGTCGCCCCTCTCCGCCTGGGGCCTCGCGGACACCCATCGGACGCACGGCAGGACCCAAGAAGACCCGGCGGGCCTGACGCAGTGTAGAATCCTCCACAGGGCCGGTGCCACTGCCAGGCCCGCCCGGATCCCATGAGCACCCCCACCCCACGCCTGTCACGCCGCCGCCTCTTTCGCCGGGCGTTATCGGTTGCGCTGGGCCTCCCGCTCGGCACGGCCCTGGTGGCCATGCTGCGCCGTGTGCAGGCCAGCCAGCAACCCGCCACGGTCATCATCCCTCCGGACGTCGCCGCAGGCCTGTCGGCCCTGGATGGCGTGCTCGTGCACCGTGCGCACGACGGTGGCGTGCGGGTCTTCTCCGCACGATGCACCCATCTGGGTTGCCGCATCGATCGCGTGGTCGGCGACGAGGCCGTCTGCCCGTGTCACGGCTCACGGTACCGCGCAGACGGCACCGTGGCCGCCGGCCCCGCCACGCGCCCGCTGCCGGCCATCAGACTGGAGCCGGATCCGGGAACCGGCGGCTGGATCGCCCGTGTCTCCTGATCGCAGGGCATCGACATCGATCTTGTCGTCTCGCGTCGGCACGCTGGGAGACGTGGCTACGGCGTCGTTTGTCATCGCCGCCGCCTCGGGCGTTGTCCTCGCCGTCCCGTATAACCCGGCGGACGGTTATGGCTCCATTGCCACGCTGCTGCTCGTCAACCCGGCCGGCGTGCTGTTCCGCAACATCCACTACTGGTCGGGCCAGCTCTGCTTTCTGCTGACGCTGCTGCACGCCTGGGACCACCTGCGGGCAAAGACCGAGCACCGGGTCGGCCGCGGCGTGTGGCTGCGCCTCGCGCTGACGCTGCCTTTGACGGCCTTCATCATGCTGTCGGGCTTCCTGCTGCGCGGCGATGCCGACGCCCAACAGGCGCTGCGAATCCTCACGGAAGCCACCGCCCAGATCCCGCTCGCGGGGCCAGGCCTCGCCACACTGATCTTCGGCGCGGCCGGCCACCTCGACATCGTCTACGTGCAGCACGCGGCCACCGCGACGATCGCCGTCTGGCTGTTCGTCATCGAGCACTCGCGGCGCATGTGGCCCAGACCGGCAGCCTTCCTGTTCACGCTGGCCGTCACCTCTGTGGTGTCGCTCATCCTGTCGCCGGGTCTGCACGATGGTCTCGAGCCCATCATCAAGGGTCCGTGGTACTTCCTGGGCCTGCAGGAACTCCTCCACTGGACCCCGTGGCCCAACCTGGTCGTCCTCGGCGTGCTTCTCGCCCTGGCCGCGCTGTACGCCGTGCGTGTTGCCCACGCTGCAGGCGCACGCCGGATCAAGGTGGTGTTGCTGCTGCTGGCGTTCGTCTACCTCGGGCTCTGCGGGGTGGGCGCGTTTCTCCGGGGCGAGAACTGGACCTGGGCACGCACATGGCCGGCTGGAGCCGGCAATATCCGGATGGCATGGATCTTCGCAGGTACGCCTGACGCCCCGGCGACGCTGCCGGCTCCATTGCCTGTCGTCATGGGGAGGCCGGAAGGATGTCTCGTGTGCCACCAGGGCGTCACGGGACTGGGCAACGCCCACAATCCCGGCGCCATCGGGTGCGCGTCGTGCCACGGCGGTGACATCCTGACCCTCGACACGACCAGAGCCCACGCCGGCATGGAGACGATCGCCGGTAACCTGGTCACGGCGCGGCTGCGGTGCGGGCAAGCGGCCTGCCATCCCACGATCATCCCGCGCGTCGAACGGTCGGTGATGACCACGATGAGCGGCATCGTCGCCATCAACCGGGCCGTCTTCGGCGAAACGGAACCGACCGGCAGCCCCGCGCATGTGCGGGATCTGACGTACTCGGCGGCCGATACGCACCTGCGGCAGTTGTGCGCGTCGTGCCACCTCGGACTCGACAAGACCGCGCTTGGCCCCAACGGGGAGGACGCCAGGGGCGGCGGCTGCCTCGCCTGCCACCTCACGTACAGCCCCGAAGCGCTCGGGGCGCTGAACAGGTACGAAGACCAGAAGCAGCGCGGTCCGGCGGAGGCCCCTCGGCACCATCCCGCCATCTCGCTCGACATCGACAACGGGCAGTGTTTCGGCTGCCACAGCCGATCGGGCCGCATCTCGACCAGTTACGAAGGCTGGCACGAAACGCACGATCCGCCGGCCGAGGCCTCGGACCCCGCAAGGCCGGCGCCCTCGCGGTATCGAGTACTGGCCGACGAACGAGTGTTCGAGCGGGTGATGCCCGACATCCATCAGCAGCGAGGCCTTGACTGCGTGGACTGCCACACCGCGAACGAGGTGATGGGCGACGGGGTGGCGCACGCGCGCAAGAGCGACCAACTCCGTGTCACGTGCGAAGACTGCCACGCCCCGCCGGGCCGCCCGCTGCCGACACTCCCCGCTTCACAGCTGGATCCGGAATCGCGGCGGATTCTCGCGTTGCGCGCGTGGCCAGGCCCGGCCGCCGGCCACCACATCAGGACGGCGACGGGGGAGGCTCTGGTCAACGTGGTCGTGCAGCCAGATGGCGAGCCTGCCCTCGTGCGGAAACGTTCGGGCGAACGGCGGACTCTGAAGCCTGCCGCCCCCGTGTGCGTGGAGGGCGGCGGTCACGCGCGACTGTCGTGCGGCAGTTGTCACACCGCATGGGCACCGCGCTGCCCGACCTGCCACACGGCGTTTGATCCCACGGCTGAGGCGTACGACTGGCTGGCCGACGATCACGTGGTGGGTGCCTGGACGGAACAGGCGGGACCGTTCGCGGCAGCTGCACCGACGCTGGGCATCCGCGTTATCGATCAACAGCCGTCCGGACGCATCGAACGAATCGACACATTCGTACCTGGGATGGTGATGACGCTCGATCGGAACCGCCGGCCCGGAGGCCCGTCCGACCTGCTCTTCCGCCGCGTCTACGCGCGCATCGAACCGCACACCACGCGGCGCGACGTCCGCACGTGCGAATCGTGCCACAACGATCCCGAAGCGCTCGGGTTCGGCCGCGGCCGGCTGCGCTACGAACGCACGTCCTCGGGCGGTCGCTGGCGCTTCGCGCCTGCGGCCCCCCTGCTGCCCGCCGACGGGCTGCCGGCAGACGCCTGGATCCCATTCCTGGGGACGCGGACGGGCATGATCTCCACCCGGGACGACGTGAGGCCGTTCACGCCGGAGGAACAGCGCCGCATCCTGCGTGTGGGTGCCTGCCTGACCTGCCACGCCGGCGACTCACGGGTGATGCGCGGCGCCGTCATCGATTTCGACGCGCTGCTGGCCCGGCGCAGTCCGAAGTGCCTGCTCCCGCGTTGGGACGAGGCCGCCCATCCCGTCGCTACGAGCGCGGGGGTGTCGCGACGGCCCTGAGCGCCTCGTGGGCCCGCGTCGCCATGGCCTTCTGGAACGCCGCGAGTTCGGCTGGCGAAGGGCCCTTCTGCAGGAACGCCTCGGTCTCCGACACGATGCCCCGTTCGACATCCAGCAACCGTGGTAACCAGCCCGTGCCGGCGGCGTTGTCGAGCCGCGTCAGATCGAGGTACTCGGCGCGTTCCTTGGACTTGAGCGGCCGCAGCACCGCCTTCAGGCGGAACGCCTCGCTTGTAATCGGCGCGTCCTTGCCCTGCCACACCTCGTCTGGCGGCACGCCGGCCGCGAACCACAACGGGACCGCGACGGTGGTCACGGGTTCCCCAAGCGCGACCCACATCGTCGTGTACATCGGATCCTGCCCGGGACGCACCCCCTGGATCACCACGGCTGAGGCCGTGCTCGGACGGTCAATCGTGTAGTTCGTGTGGATCCAGTAGGGCGTGCCGGCAGGCAGCGACTTCCAGGCGTCGCGGGCCGGGTGGGCCAGCAGCGGGTGACCCAGGTCGCGCGCCAGCACCCGGAAGACGGTTCCCGCGTCAAGCTTGCCGGCTCCTATGGTGTCGAGCACCTCCCGTTCGCGGTCGAACCTGAGATACCCCGCGCCGGTATCTTCGCCACCGCTGCGCGAGAAATTGGTGTTGGCCATCAGTTGGCCGGGGAACGTCGACGCCTCGTAGCGCGTGTACCCGTGGTTGTGCGTCTCGATGATCACCGCGCCGCCCGCGGCATCGATGGCAAACAGATTGGTCCGCACCCCGAGCCGCCGTCCCTGCCGACGCTTGATCATCTGCTCCAGGTCGCCGACCGTGCGGCAGGTCCGCAACGCCTCGGCCATCACCACGCCCTCCTGCTCCTGCAACTCCCCTGCCGGCTGGGGCAGGTTGTACGAGGCGGAGTTGGCGATGGCGAAGCCCACCGAGTTGACGCCAGCCCACGACGCCCGCCCGGCGCTGTCATCCGCATCGATGAGCGACAGGAAGCTGTACGGATGCTCGGTGACGAGAATGACCTTGTTCGACAACGTGCCGGTATCGCGGTTCTTCCACAGCAGCGGTCCGCCGCTCGGAGTCGCGGCGCCGGTTGCCACCAGCGTCGTACACTCCTCGGAACCCGATCCTGCCGAGAGATTCAGAACCAGCCCAGCGGCAATGACAACCATCAGGGCGATTCGAATGCCGAGTCTGCTCTTCATCGTTTCTCCTCACGCGCATCGCGCGCGATCGATCGACGCACGCGCGCGTCAGCGAGACGCGCTCGTCACCAGGGGGTCTTCACGGATCTGCAACACACCCTCGACGCGCGTTCCACCCGCCGTGAGCCAAAGCCGGCAGAACCCGGGGCCGGCCGGAGTGCCCGGAGGCGGCCTGAAGGAGGCCAGGAACGGAGATTCTCCTGCAGGCCTCACGGGCGCCGGCTGGCCGGCGGGGGGATCGAAGCGTCCGTCCCACACGAAACGGGTGATGCCGGCTTTGGCAGGAACGCTGATCGTCCGCGACAGCTTCCCGTCGACACTCTGAATCGTCAGTGTCGCAGGCGCACTCGACGACTGGTTCAGGTAAAACGAGATGATCGGCGTGTTCACGATCTTCGCCCGGTCCATGGCCGCTCCCGGCGGCCGCACCGACGGCGGGTTGGCCCCCGCGTAAGTGTTGTCGCCGAACTGGCCGCCACGGCTCTGGTCGACCCACAGCGTCGCTCTTCGCTGATCGAACAGGTGCGCCCCGGCGGAGGTCACCGCCGGCTTCAGTTGCTGCAGCGGGGTGATGTCGTCGAGCACGAACAAGCCACGCCCGTGCGTCCCGGCGATGAGATCGTTGTCACGCGGATGGATGACCAGGTCGTGCACCGCCACGGTGGGCATGCCATTCATCAACGGCCGCCAGGCGGCCCCACCGTCCAGGGTGACGAACACCCCGAACTCGGTCCCCACAAAGACCAGTTGTGCGTTCTTCGGATCCGCCGTCAGGACGTGAACGGGTTGATTCGCGGGCAGCGTCTTGCCGATGTTGGTCCATGTGGCGCCGTCGTCGGTCGTCCTGAAGACCCAGGTTCCGAAGTCGTCGCTGCGGTGGCCGTCGAAGCACACGTACGCCGTGCCCGGCGCGTGCGGCGATGCCTCAACGTCGCTCACCCACAACCTCGCCGGCACATCGGGAATCGCGCCACTGACGTTCTCCCACGTCGCGCCGTCGTTCTTCGTCACCCAGACATTGCCATCGTCGGTCCCCGCCCACAGCAGGCCGGGCACGATTGGCGACTCGGACAACGACACCACGGTCGCGTGAGTCTCTGCCCCGGTGGCATCGGGCGTGAGTCCGCCGGTATCAGACCGCGTCGTCTCGGGATCATTGTTGGACAGATCCGGGCTTATGGCCCGCCACGTCGTGCCACCATCGACGGACTTGAAGACGTGATTCGCACCAAGGTAGATCGTGCGGCCGTTGTGCGGCGACACGATGAACGGTGTCTGCCAGTTGAACCGGAAGCTCCTGTCGGCCCGCATCTGCGCGTAGAACGCCGCGAGATTCGTGGCCGACTCGACCGGCGGCGGCTTCTTGCCGGTGATTGCCTCGTAGTTCAGCACGTTCAGGGCACCTGGGCGTCCGTACGCTTCCGCGTACGTCAAGGCGTCGTAGCGACGGAAGCTCCCGTTTTCGGCCTCGGAATAGACCTGTCTCCAGTTGTCCGGGTTCGCCTCGGCGTGCATGCCGTCTCCCCAGTGCATCTTCCAGGTGTCGTCGTTCCTGATGCCAAACGCGTCTCGGGTGAAGCTGGGAACGGCCCACGAACCGTTGTCCTGGGTTCCGCCGTAGATGACGTACGGATCGCGCATGTCCACGCCGATGGCGTAGTACTGGGTCACCGGCAGATTCTCGAAGTAGTGAAAGGTCTGCCCGTGGTCCTGCGTGAAGAAGAAACCTTTGTCCTGTCCCAGGTAGTACCGATCGTGCTGGTTCGGGTCAATCCACATCGCGTGGAAGTCGTACCCGAACCTCCGGGCTCCCATCTCCAGCGTCTTCCCGCCGTCTTTCGACTCCCAGAAGTTCACGTCGAGCACGTAGACATGCTGGTCGTTCGACGGATTGATCCGGATCTGGCTGAAGAAGAACGGCCGGACGTTGTGCCGATTGAGGTACGTCCAGGTCTCGCCGCCGTCCACCGACCGGTACACGCCGCTGCCGAGGCGTGTCATGTCGGCATACGCCGGGTCATTCTCGGCCGGGTGGAACCCGTGCTCGACGATAGCCGACAGGATCCGGGGATTCCGCCGGTAGATCGCCAGACCGATGCGTCCGAGATCCCCGCCAGGCAGGCCGCGCGTCAGACGCCGCCACGTCTTGCCGGCATCGGTCGACTTGAAGATCCCGCTGTCGGGGCCGCCCGAGTCGAAGCGGTACGCCCGTCGCAGGCGCTGGTAGAACGAGACATACAGCGTATTGGGGTTCGACGGGTCCATCACCAGGTCGTTGGCCCCGGCCCGTGCGCCCGGCGGCAGCCCCTGGCCCAGCTTCAGCCAGGTTGCCCCACCATCGACCGTCTTGTAGAGGCCCCGGTCTCCTTTGTCGCCCCACAGGTCGCCCACTGCGGCGACATACGCGACGAGCGGGTCGACGGGATGCAGTACGATGCGCGCGATCTGGAACGTGTTCCCGAGGCCGACGTTGGCGAACGTCTTGCCGCCGTCCGTTGACTTGTAGACCCCGTCTCCCCAGCCCACGTCATTGCGGTTGTTGGCTTCGCCCGTTCCAACCCAGATGATCGACGGTGTCTTCTGATGGACCGCCACGTCGCCGATGGAACCCGTGGCGTAACGATCGAAGATCGGCGTGAACGTTGTCCCGCCGTTGACGCTCTTCCAGACGCCCCCCGACGCGGACGCCACGAGCACGAACCGGGGATCCGCATCGAGGCTCTCCACATCGACGATGCGGCCGGAAGCGCTGCCTGGGCCGAGACTCCGCCAGGCGAAATCCGAAAGAAGGCCGTCCTCGCCAGGAGCGGCGTCGAGCGCTGGGCCTATCCCCGCGCACACGACAAGGCTGAGAACTGCCAGGACGACGCTGCATTGCTTCATGGGACGCCTCCGCCGAAGACTCGACCGGGACGAGTCGGGCGCGAAAAGGACAGGCGCGGGGGGGCCCCCCCGGGGGGCCCCGGGGGGTGCGGAAAAGCGATAAATTTTTTTGGGAGCCCCGCCAC
>CAYJPV010000006.1:123122-251659 GCA_964372095.1 uncultured Vicinamibacterales bacterium
TATTGGGACGCCTCCGCCTAAGACTCGCCCGGGACGTGTGGGGCGCTAAAAGGACCGGCGGGGGGGGCCCCGGGGGGCCGCCCGCGTTCGAAGCGCTAACGCTAGAAGTTGTAGCTGACGCCGAGCCTCGCCACCCGCGGCGGAATGATGCTGGTGATCTTGCCGAAACTCGCGCCCGACCGAGCGGTGACACCCAGTTCAGAGTTGGTGTTCGTGACGTTGAACAGGTCGAACTGGAAGGAAGCAGTGCCCGGGCCGATCTTCTGCCGCTTTTCGACTCTGAAATTGAGCATGTTCTGCGTCGGCAGCCGATTCGCGGCGGGATCCTCCATGAGCAGGACCAGCGCCGTGCTCCGAACCAGGCCAGTCGTGAAACGGGCTTCCCGCGCCCAGACCGCGCCGCTCTGGCTCGTAAACGTCCCGGCGACCTGGATCCGGTATGGCAGGTCGTAGCTGCCGGCCAGCTTGTAGCTCCACTCCCAGTACTTGGATTTCGGGTAGAAGTTCTCTTCGTTCGGGTTTTCCGGGACTCCGGTGCGCCACTGATCGATGTGCGTGGCCAGGACTGAGGTGACCAACTGCCAGTTGTTCGACAACCGTTTCTGCGCGGCGAACTCGACGTTGTGGAAGCTGTTGTCGTAGCCAGGCAGGTTCAGGTCCACGTTCTGGATGAACGCGGCCCCGGCGTACGCTGCGGTGTATTCGAAGTAGGTCAGGGGCCCGCCGTCATCTGACGTGCCGATCACGCCGTCGGGACCAGGGTCGACGCCCGGAATCGCGATGCTGTAGGCCTCGTACGGCCTGCGGACGTTCACGTTCTGGTAGCGGTCCACCTCGCGCCGGTAGACGTAGCTGGCGCGCGCCGAGAAACTGGAGGCGATCTGGCGCTCGATCGACGTCGTCACTTCGTGGGTCTTCGGCTGCTTGAGGTCGGGGTTGACCGCGGCCTGCCCTGCGCCTGTCGCCGTCACAAACGTCCCGAACTCACCGTCGTCGTAGTCGCGATTGCCGTTGAGGTCGTTCCATCGATAGGTCGTTGCTGCGGAGGCGTTGTTGTTGTAGGCGTCGCCGTAGTTCGCCTGCGTGGCGTAGTTGAACCAGCCGTAGGTCGCCTTCACCACGGTCCGGTTGCCCGCGCCGAGCGGGTACGAGAGGCCGACGCGGGGCGCCCAGTTCCGCCACTTGACGACTTCCGTCTTGGGGTAGTCGCCCGCAGGGTAGAACCGCCCGGCATCCTTGGACTGCGCAGGAAGGAAGACGTGATAGCCCTCGTAGCGCAGCCCCAGGTTCAGCGTCGCGCGATCGCCGAAGCGCCAGGCGTCGCGCACGTACGCCGACTGCGTCGTCATGTTGTTGATCGTGTAGTAGGGGAAGTTGTAGGCGACCACCTGGTAGGGCACGTTGTTCTGAAAGCGGAGCTGATAGTCCCGGCCGCCTGACTTTGCCGGCGCGTCGTAGTACCGGCCTTCGTCGGTGATCTCCAGCCCGACTTTGATGTCATGACTGCCACCCCACAGATTCGGGACGAACTGCGTCAGACTCGCGTTGTACTGCCACCGGTCTCGCCCGCCGACATACGGTGAGGTGAGGAACCTGCCCCAATACCGGAGCGTCACTGTGTCGTAGGCCGGCGCGGCTTCCGTCCGGTTCAGCGCCTCGGTGTCGTACTTCCAGCGGCCGACGAACGCATTGATGTAGGTGCGATCGGAGACCACCCATGACCACTCGGCCTTTCCGGCCAGGGGCTTAAAGACCTGGTGCCAGGTTGATTCCTCGTGGCGGAACGCGTCGGCGTTGCGCTCGGGATAGTCCTTCTCCTGGGCCTGCACAAACCCGCTGAAACGGTGCTTCGAGCCGATCTGGCCCGTCAGCTTGCCCGTCATGTTCGTGAGCGTGACCTCGTAGAAACCAGGGACATCGTCGGCCGTGCCTGGCAGGTTGTCGGGGCCAGGCGAGGCGCTGTAGCCGAGTACGCCCTGCTTGATGAACTGATTGCGATAGGAGCCGTAGAACCACAACCTGCGCTTGAGCACCGGACCACCGAGATCGACGTTGCCGTCGCGGTACGCTTCCAGAGGATTCCCGTCCCTGACACCCTTCGCCCGCAGTTCGTCGGTCACGTTGTCGCTCTGGAGGCTGGGGGTCTCCCAGGCGAAGTAGCCGGAACCGCGGAATTTGTCGCCCCCCGACTTCAGGATGCCCATGAACTGCGTCCCCGGCGTGGCCATCTCGGCATCGTTCCCCATCGCCTTGATCTGCACCTCCTGGAGGGCCCCGTAGTCGTAGTAGAAGCCGGCGCCTGTCGCGTCCTCACGCGTGTCCACGCCATCCAGCGTCGGCTTGTTCCCGCCGCTCGACGTCCCGTAATTGGCGTAACCCTGCTGCGTGCCGACTGCCGTGCCGCCGACATCAGCGCCCGACACGCGGAGCCCGGGGGCGAGGTTCATCACCTGCCACATGCTCCGGGAGGTCGGGAGTTGCTCGAGGGCCTCCTTGCCCAGGTTCGTGCTGACCGCGGTGGTCCGGATATCGACCACGGGCGACGCCGCCGTCACCGTGAGCGACTCCTGCACGCCTTCGACGGACATGGTCTCGCTCAACGTCGCCACGAACCCCGTGTCGAGGCGTACCTCTCGCTTCTTGACGGCGAAGCCCGCCAGTTCAAGAGTTACCTGGTAGACCCCCGCCGGAAGGGCCGCAAATCGGAACCCGCCTTCCGCGTTCGTCACGGTGGTACGGTCTCCACCGAGCAGCGCCGGGCTGGCGATCGTCACGGAGACGCCCGGCAACACCCCGCCGCCCTGGTCGGCGACCTTCCCTTCGATCCCAGCCCGGTCGGTCGTCTGCGCCTGGACTCCCCCGGGGGTCGCGAGCACCACCGCCAACAGCGCCGTCCACACGATGCAAGTCCGCATGCGCATTGCTCTCCCTCCGCCAGTCATGTCTCAAGGTTCTCGAGTCGGGGCTCCCACGCCTGTTCGGCGCCTGGGGTCCCGGGCACACCAGTCCGGCCGCGCAAGATAGGCACACAGTGGGCGCAACTCGGGATGGCGGCAAGCGGCATCACGCGACATACGTCAGGCGCCGTCTGATGTCGTATTGGGGCATTCCGGTGGTCGGGAAGACCGTACGTTGGGGGTAGAATGGGTTCGGCGATGACACACGAATCCCAGCCCCCCGTCATCGGCGGGGCATCAGAGGCCCGGCCGGATGGCCCGCCCGGCGAACGGCTGGATGGATGGAAGGCGATCGCCGGCTACCTGGGCCGCGACATCAGGACCGTCCAGCGATGGGAACTCAACGAACACCTCCCCATCCACCGGCTGGAGCACAAGCAGCGGGCCACGGCCTACGCGTTTGCCGCCGAACTGGATGAGTGGCTCGCGAAGCGGGCCCCGCATGACAACACCGAGACCGGGGCACCCACGACCGCGCCAGCGCCCCCGGTCCGCCGGTGGCGAGGGGCCGCGATGGTCCTGGCTCTCATTGGGGCTGTCGCGGCGGGCATGCTGGCGGTGCGCTCGTTCGATTCCAGAGCGGCGATCCAGGCCGGCGACACGAGCAACTCCCAGGCGTATGCGGCGTTCGCCGAGGGAAGCGCCTTGTACGCGTCACGTCAGTACCGGGACGCGTCGATCGCCCTCGAGCGGGCTGTGTCCCTCGATCCGTCCTATGGGGCGGCCTGGGCCATGCTCGGCAAGACGTACGGCCGACTGTCCCAACCCATGTGGGCAGGCGGAAAGGCTGCCAGCGACCGGGCGACCGAGGCCGCCGAACGGGCCGCCAGCCTGGCTCCCGGGTCGGCCGAGACCCACGTGGCCCTCTCCCTGGCCGCGCGCTCCAGGAGCGATGTGGAAGGGTGGCGGGCGGAAGCGCGCCGGGCCCTCGAACTGAATCCCCGGACGGCGGAAGCCATGGCGCTGCTCGGAGACTCGTACAGCGCCTACGTGTACGCCTGCAACCGGGATCAGAATCCCGAACTGGCCGAGTCGTACTACCGGCAGGCCCTCGAACTCCGGCCGAACCTGTCCACGGCCGTCAGCAACCGGGCCCACAACCTCAGACGGATGGGACGGTACGCCGAGTGTGTCGACCTGATGAACCGAACCATGCGCGCGTTCCCTGACGCCACGCCGATGTTGGCGGAGCGCGGGGCGTGCCGCCTGCTGGCAGGCGACGTCGCCGGGGCGTCGGAGGATATCCTGCCCCTCCGCAACAATCCAAAGATCGCGCCCGCCGGGGCGCTCGTGTACCTCGGGTTGCTCGCCCTGAAAACCGGCCAGATCGACAGCGGGATCCGCGATCTCGAGGCGGTCCTCCAACTCGATCAGAGCGCCCGGGCCGAATTGATTGTCGCGGAGACGTACGGGATGGCCGGCGAGGTGCCACGGGCAACCACCCACCTGCAGCGGGCCTTCGACCTTGATCCTTCATGCGCGGCGATGGTGGCCACGTCCGTGGCGTTCAGGCCTATTCGCCAGGCCGACGAGGTCAGATCCCTGCTCGCCCGCCACGGCATCAGCTGAAGAATCCGGGCACGCGCCCTTCCCTGCCGGATCCTACGGTGAGTCCTAGAACAACACCCTGACCGAGATCTGGAACTGCCGGGCCGGGCCCGCGACGGTCGGCTGGAACGCCAACGTCCCCGCTTCGTCGGGGCGCACGCCGCTTGCACCGAAATTGAAGAACCCGGAGTAGTTGACCGCGTTGAACACGTTGAAGGCGTCGGCTCTGGCGACCACCGCAACCCCGCCGATCGCGAAGCGCCGCGACAGCGAGAGGTCCACCTGCCGGTATCCGCTGGTGCGTTCGCTGTTGCGGCCGTACCCCACAGGCCTGTCGTTGTAGATGGTGTCGCCGTTGTCGTCGAGACCGGTGGTCACGTTCAGCGGCTGCCCGGTCGACAGAAACACGACGGGGCTCAGGTCGAGTTCCAGCGGGAGCCGGACAATCCCGTTAATCGCCACCACGTGACGGCGGTCGTTGAAGCTCGGCCCGTACTCCGCATCCGGCCGGCGGGAATCAACCGGCCTGAAATTGATGTCGTCGGTATCGTTCTCGGCTTTCGACATCGTCCACGCCACATCGAAGCCCACGCGGCCGGTCAGCCGCTTGCGCACGTTGAGATAGAGACCGTGGAACCGGGACCGTCCGGTGGTTTCGTCCTGCTCGATGAGGCGGAAGCCGCCGGCGACCGGCACGGTGGGCCGCGTCGCGTCCGCGGCCGCCACGGACCGCGTCACACCGGCCGCGACAGACGACGGGGCGTTGAGGTCGATGCGCCGCACGAGGTTCTCGCCGCTCGCGTGGACGTAGTCGACGGCAGCGCTGATGCCCCACGGCAGTTCCCGCTGGTATCCCACGGACAACTGACGGGTCCAGGGGCTCTTCAACGCCGGGTCGAACACCTGGACGTTGCGCGGCGGCAACTGGTTCAGGGGCACGTTCCGGTAATGATCCCTGGGGAACGCGGCCGGGAAAGCCGGCGGCTCGAATCCCGTCCCTGGCACGAAGGTCACGCCGATCGCGCCGCCATCGGGACCGTTAAAGATGGTGTCCGAGTAGACCGCAAACGGAATCCGCTCGTAGAACCACCCGGCGCCGGCTCGAATCTGGTCGTTGACGCTGCCGCCCGGCGACCAGGACAGCCCCGCCCGCGGACCAAGGTTGTTCAGGTCAGGATCGCCTTCCGGGGTGTTGGTGACCGAGTCGTAGTCCCAGCGGGCCCCGACCGTCAGACTCAGGTCCGAACGAAGACGAATGCTGTCTTCGACGAAGGCAGCCGCCAGTGTCTGCGTCGCATCGACGGGCGGATTCACAAACGTCTGCGAGTAGCTGAGCACCTTCACGTCACGCGGAAGATCGCTGATGGCCAGATACTGGCCTTGAGGCCTGACGGTACGCCCCTCGAGGTCGACAACGTACGCGCCTCGGGCCCCTGGCCCGGGACGGATGTCAAAGAGCCCCAGGAGCAGGTCTGCGCCCCCTTTCACGGTGTGCCGGCCCTTGAGCCACGTGTACACGGCACGCCCCTGGATGTCCGTTTCGGTCCAGAAGAAGTCGTCGCTCACGCCGCCGATCACGGCGAGCGTCGCGCCCCGATCCGTCACGTTCACGCGCGGACCCGGGTCCGCCGTATGCCAGTTGGCGCGCATCCGGCCGACCATGACGCCGGTTTCAAGCGCCCCGGCGCCGACGAGGCGGCGGTCGGCTACGCTGGCGAAGTGGTTGCGGTACCCCACTTCGAGGCCCGCCGACGGCAAGGTGAGCCCGCCGATGAAGCCGATGTCCTTGTCATGGGTGTAGTCAGCGCCCAGGTACCGGAAGGTGGTCGTCCCCGTTTCACCCGTGCGCCAGTCGAGGCGGGCAGCGCCCGACACCTGGTTGAATGCCGTGGGAGCCAGGCCTGCGGCGAGCGGCGACGTCAGGATGGCGTCCTGCCGCTCCCAGGTGGCTTCGGCGTTCGCGAAGTAGAACAACCGGTCGGCCACCATCGGGCCACCGATCGTCCCGCCGGCCTGGTGCCGCACGAAACTGTCGTCGATCACGTTGCCGGCGGCGTCCCGCGGGGCGAAGTAGTTCGGGGCATCCACAATCTGCCCCGGCCGCATCTGATAGAACACTTCGCCGCGTCGGGTGTTGCTGCCGCTTCGCGTCGTGACGGCGAATACGCCGTTCCCGGTTCGACCGTATTCGACGGAGTACGAATTGACCAGCACGTTGAGGTTCTGGGTGGCACCAATCGTCACCGGCACCTTGGGCCCGCCCAGGAACAGGTCCGTATTGTCGAAGCCGTCCACGGTGTAGTTCGTCACGAGTGACGACGCGCCGTTGATGGTCAGCCTGGGCGCGAGGTTGTAGTACCCGCGCGCAGGAGCGGCTCCCGGAAGCAGGTACGCCAGGTCGATGAGATCACGCCCGTCGACGGGCACGCGTTCGGCTTGTTCCTGCCTGAGCAGTCCGCCGAGCGCCGGGGTGGTGGTCTTCACCGGCGAGTCGTCAGCGGTCACGCTGACTTCCTGCGTGATTCCCGCCAGGGGGAGCACCATGTCGACGGTGCGGTGGTCGCCGGCGGAGACGTCGGACACCGTGAGGCGGAGGTCGGAGAACCCCTGGGCCACGACGGCCAGTTCGTACACCGGCGCCGGTCCGAGCCCGATGAACCGGAAGTGACCAGACCCGTCCGTCGTCGTGGATCGCGTGGCGCCCGTGGCGGGTTGCGTCAACGTCACGGATACGCCGGCCAGCGCGGCACCACCCTGATCGCGAACCGTGCCCTCGACGAGGACGGTGGTCTGTGCCGGAGCCGGACAGACCCACAACAGGCTGGCCACAGCGGCGGCGCAGAGAACGCGTGACACGCATCGGAGGTGGTTACGCAGCATCGAACGTCCTTTCCGGCGGCGCCACGGCGGAGCCCGACGGAGAGTAGAGAAACGGGGAATCGGGCCGGCGTGAATGCCGGGAGAGCTGCACGGAACACCTGAGCCTGGCGGCGGCATGACGGGTGTCCCGAAAGACCCGGGAACCCGTCATGCAGGCCAGTATGGCACGGAAGGAGAGCCGCCGCCGGATATCCACCGGAGGCGGCTCCAGGCCGGAGCACTGAGGCCCTGGCCTCCTGACTTGAGCAAACTGGGCCGGAGCCCCGTCAGAACCCTTGAGAACCCGACACGTGACGGCCGAGTCGCGTGTCGGGGCTCTCAAGTGAACTGTGACGGGCCGAGGCCCGACCGGGCCGAGGCCCGACCGGGCCGGAGGCCCGACCGG
Organism: uncultured Vicinamibacterales bacterium; assembly: GCA_964372095.1. Taxonomy (GTDB): domain Bacteria; phylum Acidobacteriota; class Vicinamibacteria; order Vicinamibacterales; family JAKQTR01; genus CAYJPV01. The sequence goes on from CAYJPV010000006.1 coordinate 130,893, forward strand.
GCCGGAGGCCCGTCAGAACTTGATCTGCAGCATGGCACGGAAACGATTGTCGGCCTGGTCATCGACCGAAGCGCCAATCGTCGAGCCGCTCACGAAACCGGCAAACGACCGGGTCAGGCGCGAGTAGTCCACGAAGAACTTGTGCTGCTGAGCGGCGTTCGACAGGTAGTAGTTCAGGCCGAACGTGATCTCCTTGATGCTCTTCTCGACCGCATCCGTGTAGACGCTGCCGTTCTTGATCTTGGCGAAGCCGAGGCCGGAGTTCTTGACGGCTTCAACGGTCGGGTCCTTCAGCCGGTTGAGCTGGGCGTAGCGGCCCACGAGTTCGACGACCTTGGGCTTCACGAAGAAGCCCACCTGCGCACGGAAGCCATCGCGGTCGAAGGACTTGTCACCCACCACCGTGTTGTCGTTCAGGTCGTAGGTTTCCTGACTCCATTCCACGTCGGCCGAGAAGCCGCGGTAGCGGGCCATGAACGCGGCGTTGATGCCCATGTCGTCAGCCTTGTACATCGGCACGGTCACGCCAGCGGCGTTGGTCTTCTTCACGCGCTTGTCGGTGTAGGCCGAGAACAGGAACCCGGTCTGGAACGTCTGGGTATTCGCGTTGTCGCCTTCGAACAGCCAGTTGATCGCGCCGTTGGGATAGAACCCCACGCGGCCCGTGAACATATGATCGGTTGTGGGATTGCTCGCACCCTTGGTATTGCGTCCCTGCCACATCCCCACTTGGTACTCGAACACCTGCTTCTTGCCGGTGGTCTTGCCGGAAATCTGGACGCCCTGCGAGCGGAAGAGGCTGAGCCCGCCGACCTGGAATCCGGTGTTGGCATCTTCGCCGGAGAGCGCCAGCGTCTCGGTGCCGCCGCCGGGGAATTTGGAGTACCCGCCGCCGGACTGGATATCGGTCTCACCGTACATGACCGAACGATCGATCATGTTGAGGCCGAACCCGGAGTGCAGGAACTCGAGACCGTACGCCACCTTGTTGCGGCCAAGACCGACCTGGAACATCGGCTTGAGGGCGTAGTTGATCCATGCGTCGTGGAGATTGACCGCCGACTGAGGTTCGACCTGAAGGTGGATGTAGTACGTGAACTTGGAATCGTAGGCATGGCCGTCGAACCACACGCGACCGCGCCGCAGGAAGAAATTGGAATAGTCCTCGGTGTTGCCACTCACCCGATCGTCAAACGTCATGTAGGTATAACGGAACTGCGCGGCCCCCATGATACGCATGGAGAATCTCCCGCTTTCAGACGTCATCCGGAACCCGCCGCCGTACGCGTTCTTGGTCAGCGCGTTCGGATTGGGCTTCGCCGGGGCCGGCGCCGCGGCTTTCGGATCGGCGGGTTTGGCCTGCTCGCCGGGCTTGGCTGGCGTCGCAGCCTTCGGGTCTGCCGGTTTCGCCTGGTCGGCGGGCTTGGCTGCCTGTCCGTCGTCAACCTGGCTGGCCTGAACTGTCGCGGTAGTCGTGGGCTGCACGGCGTCCTGGCCAGCCGCGAGCGTCGGGACCGCCCCCAGGGCGAGTACCGCCGCAAGGGTCACTGCCACCGTCATCGCCTTCTGCATGTGCGTCAACTCCTCATACAACGGCCGATCATCTTGCCGCACCCGCCTTGGGGCGCCCCGCTGGTTTCGGCCGAAATGCCACGAGGTCACGGCGTGATGATCACACGCAAACGGCATGCCGCAGGAAGAACCAGGCAATTAGTGGTTAAAATCTTTATATGCAAATACTTACAGAACTGTGCAATTCATCACAGATAACAAACGTCACGTCTGTGTAACCCGCCGTCCAGCAAAACGCTACGTTCTCGAAGCGCTGCCGTTGGCGTCCACTTCGATCCCGTAGTCCCGCATCTTTTCCCAGAGGGTCTTGCGCGTGACCCCAAGCAGCTCGGCGGCATCCGCCCGACGTCCGCGGGTTGCCGCCAGGGCGATGCCGATGGCCTCGATTTCGGCCTGTGCGACGGCCTGCTGGAGTGGAATCGGCTCACGAACCGCGGGTCTCGACGTGCGGCGATCGACGTGTTCGCGCAGGCCTGACGGCAGGTCTTCGGCGGTAATCCGGCCGCCACGACACAGCAGCACGGCGCGCTCGACGGTATTGCGCAGCTCCCTGACGTTGCCCGGCCACGGGTGCGCCATCAGCACTTCGAGGGCATCATCGGCAAATCCGTCGATAGACTTCAGGCGGACCTGAGCCAGTTCGCGCAGGAAGGCGTTGGCGAGGAGGGGAATATCTTCGCGGCGTTCGCGCAGCGCCGGAATATGGATGGTGACGGTATTAATCCGGAAGTACAGGTCTTCGCGAAACGCGCCTTCCGCGATCTGCTCTTCCAGCGGCCGCAAAGAAGCCGCAACGATGCGCATGTCGATAGGAATCGGCCGGTTCGACCCCAGGCGCTCGATGTGACGCTCCTGAAGCACGCGCAGGAGTTTGACCTGGAAGTTGAGGGGCAGATCGCCGATCTCGTCGAGCAGCAGGGTGCCGCCGCTCGCTGCCTCGAAACGGCCCACGCGGCGCTGCACGGCTCCGGTGAATGCGCCTTTCTCGTAACCGAACAGCTCCGACTCGATCAAGGACTCGGGCAGGGACGCGCAACTGACGCGCACGTAGGGCTTGGTCCGCCGCCGCGAGTTGAAGTGCAGCGCCGACGCGACCATCTCCTTGCCGGTCCCGCTCTCTCCCTGAATCAGGACCGTGGCATCCGAGTCGGCGACCTGGCGAATCAGGTCGAACACTTCGTGCATCCGTTTCGATCGGCCGATGATGTTCGAGAACGAATGCCGGTTCTCGAGCTGCTCCTGCAGGCGCACATTCTGCTCGCGCAGGACGCGGATCGAGCAGACGTTGTCGATCCGGACGAGCAACTGCGCCACCGAGAACGGCTTGGTCACGAAGTCCGCGGCGCCTTCGCGCATGGCCTCGACGGCGCGTTCGACGGACCCGTGGGCGGTCATGATCACGACGGTGGTGTCGGGCTGGATCGCCTTGACGCGGCGCAGCAGGTCGATGCCCGACGTCCGCGGCATCACCAGGTCGGTGAGCACGAGGTCGTGCAGGTGTTTCTCGAACATCGCCAGGCCCTGCTCGCCGTCGGCCGCCACATCAATGGTCCAGCCTTCTTTGCGCAGGGCGTCGGACAGACTCACGCGCAGGAGCGGTTCGTCTTCGACAATCAACAACCGCTGGCCACAGACCGCCATCGTTACGTCTCCCTCTCTGCGTGCACCGGACCCCGGGTTGGCAGCGACACCCTGAAGGTGGTGCCCTGCCCCACGCGGCTCTCGACGTCAATCCGGCCGCGGTGTGCGTTCACGATGCTGTCGCTCACCGCCAGGCCCAACCCGGTCCCTTCACCCACGGTCCGGGTCGTGAAGAACGGGTCGAAAATCCGGTCCTCGATCTCGCGCGGAATCCCCACGCCGGTATCACAGACCTCGGCAATCACGGCCACGTCGGTCCGTCGTGTGCGGAGGGTCAGGGTCCCGCGATGCGGCATGGCCTGGAGGGCGTTCAGCACGAGATTCAGGAACAGCTGCTCGAGCTGGAAGTGATCCGCCTGCACCAGGGGGTCGTCCGGGGCGAGTTCCAGCCGCAGCTCGATCCCGCCCTTCCGGATCTGGTAGTCGACGAGTTCCGCCACATGCTGCAGACAGTGATTCAGCGATGTGGGTTCCAGTCGCAACTCGCGGCGCCGCGAGAAGTCCAGGAGGTTGGCGACCGTTCGCTCGATACGCCGAAGCCCGTCGTGGATCAGGACCAGGTACCGATCGCGCATCTCCTGGTTCTCGGGATCCGCGCGCATGTTCTCGATGCACGCCAGAATGCCGGCCAGCGGGTTGTTCACCTCGTGGGCCACCCCCGTCGCCAGGGTCCCCAACGCGGCCATCTTCTCCGTGTGGGCCAGTTGTGTGCGTCGCGACGCTTCGTTCTGCCCGGCTTCTTCCAGTTCGTCCATCATCCGGTTGAAGGACAACCCGAGCTCGCCGACCTCGTCACCGGGCCTGGTCCACACGCGTACGCTCAGATCTCCTTCTCCGGCGTGTTTCATGGTCTGGTGCAGGCGCAGGATTGGGCGGATCAGCCACTCCACGTACAGCGCCGTCAGGATCGAGTTGGCCAGCATCAGCAGCACCGCGACCTGAATCAGCCGCCACGTGAAGTCGGTGAGTTCCTGTTCCAGGGGCCCGAGCGAGTACCCCAGCGCCACCGACCCCCAGAACTTGCTGGAAATGTGGAGGGACGCCCTGACTTCCAGGCACGGCTCCCCCTGGTCTTCCCGCTCGTCAATCACCGACGCGTCCCCGAGGGCCTCGGGACCGAGGGCGCGTTCGAACCGCTGCCCCAGCAGGTTCCACCGGTTCGAATGCGTCACGATGCCGTTCGGATCCGTGACGATCACATACCGCAGACGTTCCGGATCCCGCAGGAGCAGCTCCGAGATGTAGTTGTCGGTCAGCCCGGTTTCCGACACGAGTCCCAGGTCTTCGTACATCAGGGCATCGGTAATCGGAATCGCCAGCGCGGCCGTCAACTGGCGGGCGTGACGCCGTGCAGCCTCGTAGTGCACCTCACGGTCGTGCATCGCCGCCAGCAGCGTGGCCACGGCCATGGTCACCGCGATAACGCTGTTCGAATACAGGAAGAACTTGACGCGCAGCCCGAGTTTCGGAAATCTCACCGGCCCGACTCGCAGGCCAGCAGATCGGGCGACATGGACATCGCCTGCGGGCCAAAGACGAACTTCGCCAGGTCGACGATCGCCGAATACGCCGCAGGTGCGGCCGGAGCGAACCCTCCGGAGAGTTCGGCGTCCCAGCCTCGTATCACCTTGGCCACGGCCGGGTCGCGTCCCGGCAGGGCGACGAGGGCCTCGGTCAGCGCCCCCACGAAGGCCGGCGCTGCCTGCGGGTGGACCGACAACGGGAAGTTCACCATCGGCTCCGACCGCGCCAGGATCCGGAGGCCCCGTCCCTTGAACTGTTCACCAACCAGATCGCGAATCCCGCACGCCTGCACCTCGCCCATCAGGACGCCTCTGGCCGCGCGTTCGTGATGCTCGTAGTACCTGCACGCGACATCCAGACCCGGCCGGAGCCCGGCGCGCAGCAGCATCGCCCGGGGCATGAGGTGGGACGACGTCGACAGAATGGCGCCAAACCCGAACGCCCGGCCGCGGAGGTCCTCGATGCGCCGCACGGGGCTGTCCTCGCGCACCATGATGTAGCTGTAATAGTGCTCACGGCCCCCGGTGTTGAGCCGGAGGATGGCTTTCGCGCCGCATTGCTCACGCGCCCGCAGGTAGGTGTACGGGCCCAGGTACGCCAGCTGTACGTCACCCCGGCAGAGACGCGCCACCGTCTCCCGGTACGAGGTGCTGAGCGCCAGTTCGAAACGCCACGGCGTGTGCTGCGTCAGATAGTCGATGAGGGGCTGGTACTTCAGGTACATCAGCCTGGGGTTGTAGAAACTCACGACGGCCAAGCGGGCGATGGGTTTGTCCGGTGCCGGGGCCGCCGCCGGCCCGGCGTGCGCGTGAATGACGCCGAGGGCCAACAGGACGGCCCCCAGCGCCGCAAGGCCGAGGCTAACGCCGCTCCTCCGCACCTGGCCGTCCCCTGACATCCGCCATGCGGCCCGCCAGAACGTCCGGAGCGCCTTCCTCGACCTCGACACCGGGCCAGCCGCATGCCCGGGCGCGACGGGCCGCGCCGGGCTCGAGGCACCAGGCCGTCCACGCACCGTTCCAAGCGGGTCCATGACACACCTCATCCAAGCACTCTACATCGGCCTCCGACGAAACGACACATCCCGACACGGGACGGGCGGCCACCACGAGCCGGGCCGCGCGAGTCAGGGGCACGGGTACCACGACCACCTCGGCGCCGGCCTCCTCGAGAGCCGCGCTCACGCGGGCCGATGCGGCCGACACGACCACCCGCTGGCCGTTCAGCGGCATGGCCGCGGGTCCGTCCAGCGCGCTGGCGTGAGCGACGGTGGGCCCGACGACAAACAGCGCCGGCGGGAGCAGCCCGGCGCGCTCCACCGCATCGGCCAGATCCTCGATCGTCGTCACGACCGTGCGCTGGGCGGACGTGGCGCCCTGCTCGATCATCGCCGCCGGCGTGGTGCCCGGCATGCCGGCCGCCACCATCCGGCGCGCCACCTCGCGAACCGCCGACACCCCCATGTACCCGACTACGGTGGCATCCGGCTGTTGCGCGATCAGGTCCCACCGGACGTGGGGTCCGTCGGGCTTCGCGCACTCGTGCGCCGTCACCAGGCTGACTTGCACGGCTTCCCGCCGGCACGTCACGGGAATGCCGGCCAACGCGGGAGCGGCAATGCCGGAGGTCACACCGGGCACGATCTCGCACGGGATCCCGGCTGCCCGGAGCGTCTCGGCTTCTTCGGCGCCCCGCCCGAACACATACGGGTCGCCGCCTTTGAACCGGACGACCCGTTTGCCTTCACGCGCCAGTTTCACGAGCAGATCGTTGATCTCGCTCTGGGGAACCGGGTGGTGACCGGCCGTCTTGCCGACGTCGTGGAGCTCCACGCGGTCGCTGATCGACGTCGGCAGGGCACCGACGGCCAGGCGATCGAACACGATCGCGTCGGCGGCGCACACACGGTCGTATCCCCGCAGCGTGAGCAGCCCGGCACATCCCGGCCCCGCGCCCACCAGGGAGACCATCCCGGGTACCGGCGGTTCGCTGTCGCCAGGCGCCGGCGACTCATCGTTCAGCCAGCCTTGCATCTCGGCATCGCTCGGCACCCGCACGGCCAGCCGGTGCGTGTCGAGCGTCTGCTCCACGAACCGGTCGAAGCAGATCTCCTGCTCTCGCACGCCCAGCCCCCGGGCCCTGACAGCCAGGCGGAACGCCGCGGCTTTGTCGGCCCACAGTCCCCATTCCGGCCCGATCCGGGCGTCGAACAGGCGGCGCAGCCGCCCGGACAGGAACGGCGCGCCGCCGCCGGATCCGATCGCGAGGTCCAGCGGACCGCGGCGGACACGCGCCATGAGGTACATGTTGCAGAGTTCGGGATCGTCCGCGACGTTGACGAAGACGTTCGCGGCGCGTGCGTCTTCGAACACCTGGCGGTTGACCTCACGGCGGTCGGTCGCCGCGAAAACGACGGCGTAGCCGCCCGCGGCTTCGCCGTTCCGATACGGACGCGCTTCGTAGGCGATCCGGCCGCGGTCGGCAAGTTCGGCCAGTTCGGGTACGACGGCGGGCGACACGAGGGTGATTCGGGCACCTTCGTCCAGCAGTGACTGCGTCTTGCGCAGGGCGACGGGCCCGCCGCCCACGACCAGACACGTCCGTCCCTCGAGATGCAGGGCGACGGGGAACATGACTCCTCCGCTCAGCGACTCGCAGCGCAGCCCGCGAGCGCACGGTACTGCTGTCGCGATTCGCTCCACGCCAGCCAGGCGGCCAGCTCGTCCTCGACGATGTCTTCTGCGGCGGTGACCGCGGTCACCCGCCGTGCGGCTTCCTCCCGCAGCAGACCGTCCAACAAGTCTACGTCGAGAACATCAATCCCTGCAGCGGTCCCCGGCTCTATGTTGCGCGGCACGCCCAGATCGATCAGCACGAGAGGCCGCTGGCGCGACGCGTCGACGCGCGCAAACGTCTCGGCACCGATGACCGGCGTGGCGGAGCCGGTGGCGCAGATCACGCCGTCCGCCGCCGCGGCGATCGCCGCGCGGTCTTCCCAGGGGACGGCGTCACCGCCATAGGCGGCGGCCAGGTCGGCGGCACGAGACGCCGTCCGGTTCGAGATGATGAGGCGTCCCACGGCCCGGTCCGCCAGCAACCGGGCGGAGAGCCGGGCCATGTCCCCGGCACCAAGCACGAGAATCGTGCGCTCCCGCAACCCGCACAGGCGGCGATGCAGGACGGCCACGGCCGCACCGGCAAGGGACCGGGTCCCGGCCGCAAGGTTCGTCTCGCCACGGACCCGCCGGCCGGCGCGGAACGCGCAGTGGAACAGGCGGTGCAGCAGCGGGCTCGACCGCCGCGTGGCGCATGCGTCGCGGTAACCCTGGCGCACTTGCGCCAGGATCTGGTCTTCACCGAGCACGGCCGATTCCAGCCCCGCGGCCACGCGCAACAGATGACGCCCGGCGTCCACGCCCTGGTGCACGTGCACGACATCCCCAAGGCCCCTGGCACCAAACCACTCGTCGTACGACTGCCGCGCGTCTTCGACGCTCGCGCCGTCAAGGTACCACTCGACACGATGGCAGGTGGCCACCGCAACCAGCCCGTTCCCGGCCCGCAACGGCGCATCCGCGTAGCCGCCCCGCCGGTTCGCATGCAGCGCCGCCAGGGTCTCGACCGAAGCCCGCGTACGGTCCACACCAATCGCGAGAACGGAGTCCAGCGTCTCGTGACATGGGACCTGTGTCCGCGGTACGCACGCGACGGCGCGGGGATGGACGACGATCACGACTCAGTCTCCGGCTGGGAATCCGCGGAGAACGACAGTCCGCCTCCCAGGTATCGGGCGGAAATGCCCTGTTGCTGCATTACACGAACGGCCTCCGCCGCCCGGGCCCCGTGGGCGCACACGAAAAAGGGCTCGGATACGCCGGCCTCCGCGGCGGTCGCCTCCCGCAGTGCCGCGAGGGTCACCGGTGTGACGCCGGACGCCGGCACGGGGCGGCTCTGGCGCTCGGCTGGCTCCCGCAGATCCAGGACACGCCGGCCGTCGAACGACGCCGTCGGGGAATCAGCTACGATGCCGTCTTCCTGATTCAAGGCCACCCACGCAACAACGGCCAGCGGATCGACGGCCGGCGCGTACGGCGGCGCGTAGGCGTGCTCGATCGCGGCGACGTCGTCGAGGGTGGCACCCCGCAGAATCAGCTGCGTGGCTACGTCGATACGTTTGGCCACGTCGCCCGCGCCAAGCGCCTGCACGCCCAGCACGCGGCGGCTCCCGGGCTCGTACACGAGCGCGAGGTGAATCAGCCGGGCTTCGGGCCAGTAGTGGGCTTTGTCTTCGGCCGAGATCCAGGCCGTGCGCGCCCGCAGTCCATGCCGCTCCGCACGGGTGCGCGTCCAGCCCACCGCCGCCACGTTCGTCTCGAACACCCGGACGGCCATGGCCCCGGCCACGGCCGGGCACATCGTTGGCCGGCCGGCCAGAATCTCGCCGAGCGTCCGGCCGTGCCGGTTGGCCACGCCGCCCAGCGGCGCGTACGCCGCCTGCCCGGAGATGGCATCACGGATTTCGGCGCAATCGCCGACCGCCCAGACGTGCGGCAGGTTGGTGGCGCAGCGGGCATCGACGGCAATCGCGCCGGTCGGGCCGAGGCGCACGCCGGCACGCACCGCCAGGTCCACATCGGGTGCGGCCCCGACAGCCACAATCACCGCGTCGGCGACGGTCTCGCCGCCGGAATCCGTCACGGCGACGGACGTTGGGTTGGGGACCAGCGACGTGACGACCGCGCCGGCGCGCACGCCTACGCCACCGCCCTCGAGTCGCCTGGCGACACCGGCCCCCAATTCGGGATCGAGCACGGCAGGCAGCGGTGTGGCGCCGGCTTCGATCAACGTGACGCGCGCGCCCCACAGGACGCGCAGCGCTTCGGCCGTCTCGCACCCGACGAGACCGGCCCCGATGATGGCGACGTGTTCCAGGTCGCCCCGCACCAGCCCGCGGCGAATCGGTTCGACATCCTCGAACACGTGCAGCGCCGTCACGCGCGGATGCTCGGGCTGGCCGGGCAGGCGCCGTGCACGGGCGCCGGTCGCCAGGACGAGATCGTCGTACGCCAGACTCTCGCGCTCACCCGCCGGGCCGGTCACGTGCAGCCGCCCGCCGGCGGCGTCGAGATCCACCGCCCGCCAGCCGGCACGGACGTTCACGCCCTTCGTCTCCGCGAAGTACTGCGGGTCGCGGATCCGGCCCCACGACGTCCGGCGAAGGGCGTCGTCGGCCTCGACCTCGCCCCCCAGCGCGTACGGCAGGCCGCACGCCGCGTACGAGAAGACGGTCCGCGCTTCGATCACCGTCACCGTCGTTTGCGGCTCCAGCCGCGCCAGGCGGCACGCACAGCGCAGCCCGGCTGCGGATGCTCCGACGACAATGACCTGGCGCGCCTGGCTCACAGGATCCTCACGGTCCTCACACGGAGACTTCGCCGCGGACCGACAGCGCGATCTTGTAGAACCCTGTCACCAGCAGGGCTCCCGTCGCGTAGATGCCGGCCGAGATCAGCAACTCGGGCACGCTGGGCGTATACGACACCACGTGGCCCAGCGGCGTGGGCACGAAGCCCGTCACCACCATCGCCAGGCCCTTCTCGATCCAGACCGAGATGATGATGGCCGCACTCGCCAGCGCCAGCAGGTTCTGGCGCTGCCGGAACCGCGGCACCAGCAGCAGCACCAGCGCGAGGGCGACCAGCGCTTCGGCGGTCCACATGAAGGGCACCAGTCCGTTGTGCCCGTCCAGACCGAAGAACATGTACCGGAAGTGCGCCATGTGCTCTGGGATGGCGCTGTAGAACGCCGTGAAGAACTCCATGAGCACGAAGAACACGTTGGCCAGCAACGCGTACGTCATGATCACGGAGAGTTTCCGGATCGCCTCGTCACCTGCCCGGAACCGGGTCAACTTGGCGAGCAGGAGACAGACGAGGATCAGCAACGCGGGCCCGGAGGCAAACGCCGATGCCAGGAACCGCGGCGCCAGCACGGCGGTCATCCAGAACGGCCGGGCGGCCAGCCCGGAGTAGATGAACGCCGTGACGGTATGAATGCTGATCGCCCACGGGATGGACAGCACGATCACCGGCTTGATCCACGCCGGCGGCGCTTCGCCGGTGCGCTCGGACGTCAGGCTCACGCGGGTGATCAGGACGTTCAGGACGAGATACCCGCTGAGAACGACCATGTCCCAGAACAGGATGGAGGACGGCGACGGGTGCAGGATCATGTTGAACGCGCGGGCCGGCTGGCCGAGGTCCGCGACGATGAACATGAGACACATGACGACGGCGGACACGGCCAGGAACTCACCGAGCACCGTGATGCGTCCGAACACCTTGAAGTTGTGGAGGTAGTACGGCAGCACCACCATGACCGCCGACGCGGCCACGCCGACGAGGAACGTGAACTGGGCGATGTAAAACCCCCAGGTCACGTCCCGGCTCAGCCCGGTGATGCCGAGGCCTTCATTCAGTTGCCACAGGTACGAGAGTCCACCGGCAATCATCGTCACCGCGAGGAACGACACCCAGGTCCAGTAGTGGCGGTTGCCCCTTATCGCCTTCTCGAACATCGTTGCCTCACAGCAGGTAGTAGACCTGGGGTTGGGTACCGAGCGACGGACGACGGCGCACCGCCGTCCGCTCGGCCAGAACCTGACGGACCTCGGAGTGGGCATCGTCCAGATCGCCGAACACCAGCGCCTTGCCGGTGCAGGCCTCGACGCACGCCGGCGATTCGCCGCGCCCGAGACGGTCTTCGCAGAAATTGCACTTCTCGACGACGCCGCGGGTGCGCGTCGGGAAGGCGGGGTCGATGTGGGCAATCGCCGGCCTGGGATCGCGCCAGTTGAAGCTGCGCGAACCGTAGGGGCAGGCCGCCACGCAGTACCGGCACCCGATACACCGGTGCCAGTCCATCATGACGATGCCGTCGTCGCGTTTCCAGGTGGCGCCCGTCGGGCAGACCCGGGTGCAGGCGGGCTCGTCGCACTGGTTGCAGAACACCAGGACTTCCGCCTTGCGAAGGCGTTCGGGCAGGAAGTCGTGGCGCTGATCGGGCAGGGCCTCAACCAGCGGCTCCTTCCAGATCCACTTGACCTCGTCTTTGTGGTTGGGGAAGTCCGGGACGTTGTGCGTGTCGTGGCAGGCCTTGGTGCAGGCCGCGCACCCTTCTTCGCGCAGGCACGCGTCGAGGTCGACCACCATGGCCCAGCGTCCGCCCACGAGGGCGTCGGGACCCGGCTGTGACGCCGGCGCGGCGACCGAGGCCGCGGGGACCGCGGCAGGCTGACTGGCCGGGACGGCATCAGAGGCGGGCTGGTTGGCCGACGCCGCGGCGCGGCCGACCAACCCCAGGGCCGCGAGGCCGCCCAGTTGCACGAATCGTCGTCGTTCGATGGCCATCAGCGGGCCCTCCCGGTCTCGACGTGGCAGTCCCAGCAGTAGGGGTGCACGTCAAGGTAGTCGTGGCAGCGGTCGCAGGACGCCTTCTTGTCGGTGTGGCACTGCAGGCAGGTCCCGGTCAGGCTCTTGCGGAACCGGCGCCCGTCGGACGTCACGTGGATACGCTGCGCGTCGCGCACGACGTCGTCGCGCCACGTCGCGAGGATCTGCATGTGTTCGCGGCGCATGACGGAGACGTCTTCCAGGCAGCGATCGGCGTTGGCCGGCTTCTGGATCTCCGGGGCGCGGGTCTCGGCGCCCGTCGCCATGCCCCACCAGAACGGCAGGGCCGCGATCGCGACAAATAGTACAAGGCCCGGAATGATCTTGCCGGCGTCATACATCGCTGGCCTCCCCAGTCTCGAACATGGGTCGCCCGCGCAGGTCCTTCTGGCGCGCGGTCTCGCCGTCCATCACGAGGGCGTTCCCCACCAGTTCGTGCACGCCGGTGACTTCCACCCCGGGCGCCCAGTACTCGACCAATGGCGGCAGGGTGGCGCGATCGATGGCGCAGACGCAGGCGAGGTGGTTCACGCCGTGTTTGTCCCGCACCTGGGTGACCGCCTGCCCGCGGGGCAGCCCCCCGCGCAGCCGCATCTCCATGTTCTCGTCATTGCCAAGGCCCGCACCGCCCGCGCAGCAGAACGTCTGCTCGCGAATGGTGTTCTCCGGCATCTCGAAGAAGTGGTTGCACACCCCCCGGATCACGTGGCGCGGTTCTTCCAGCAGGCCCATGGCCCGGGAGGGGTTGCACGAGTCGTGGAAGGTCAGGCGCACGTGGTCGTTGCGGGACTTGTCGATCTTGAGTTTGTTGTGGTGCATCAGGTCGGCGGTGAATTCGCAGATGTGCACCATCTTGGTGGAGGCCGCATTGTCGAAGCGGGTACCGGTGATCGGCGAGACCGGGTGCTCCAGGAAGTCCGCCGGCCCGTTCAGCGTGTCCATGTACTGGTGGATCACGCGCCACATGTGCCCGCATTCCCCGCCGAGAATCCACTTCACGCCCAGGCGTTTCGCCTCGGCGTAGATCTTGTAGTTGAGGCGCTTGATCGTCTCGTGCGACGTGAACAGGCCGAAGTTGCCCCCTTCCGACGTATACGCGCTCAGGGTGTAGTCCAGCCCGATGTGCTCGAAGAGCAGCAGGTACCCCATGAACGTGTAGATGCCCGGGTCGGCGAAGTAGTCGGCCGACGGCACGACGAACAGGAGTTCGGCGCCCTTGCGGTTGATGGAGGGCGTGATCTTGACGCCCGTCATGTCGGCGAGTTCGTCGCAGAGGAACTCGATGTTGTCCTTGAAGGTGTGGGGCTGGATACCCAGGTGGTTCCCGGTGCGGTGGCAGTTGGCCACCGGCTCTATCACCCAGTTGATATTGAGCCCGACCAGGTTCATCAGTTCCCGCGCGGCCATCGTGATTTCGGCCGTGTCGATGCCGTACGGGCAGAACACCGAGCAGCGCCGGCACTCGGTGCACTGGTAGAAGTAGTAGTACCACTCCTTCAGCACCTGGGGCGTCAGTTCGCGGGCGCCGGCCAGGCCGCCGAGCAGGCGGCCGGCCAGGGTGAAGTCCTTGCGGTAGATGGAGCGCAACAACTCGGCGCGCAGCACCGGCATGTTCTTCGGATCGCCGGAGCCGATGAAGAAGTGGCACTTGTCGGCGCACGCGCCGCAGCGCACGCAGACATCCATGAAGAGCCGCAGGGAGCGGTACTTGTCGAGGCGCTCCGCCAGGCCCTTGTGCAGAATCTCGCGCCAGTTCTCGGGCAGCTTCCAGTCGTCGTCCATCGGCGACCAGTCGCGCGGGTTCGGAAAGCCGAGATAGATCAGGTTCTTCGCGGCGGCCGGATAACTCCACGAGCCTTGCCGCGCTTCGAAGTTAATCGCAGGGTCGAGCCAGTCGGCGGCGGCCGGCGCCCAGTGGTCCTGCAGCAACTGCTCAGGCGTCTTCTTCATGCGCGTTCGCTCGGGAGGTGTTCGCCCTCCGGTTGGGCGTCGAGGGTGTAACCCGCCGCCAGGAGTTTGTCCTTGAACTCGTGTTCCCACTCCGCGTAGGTATGGCCTTCCACGGCGGGGTTCCAGGGGTTGATGTGACGCCGGCGGCGGTTGTCGTTGGCCAGCGTCTTGGTGGGACTGAGGAAGATGCCGCCCATGTGCATCAGCTTGCTGAACGGGAAGTACAGCAGCAGGGAGCTGACCAGGAACAGGTGCACGAACACCGCCGCGTCGAGCCCCGCCGGCACGCGGGGCTGGAACGCCACCAGGCCCATCGTGAGCTGCTTGACCGCCAGCAGATCCACCTTGCCGAGGTGACGCATGTACAGGCCGCTCAGCCCCACCGCCAGCAGCAGCAGCAGCGGGAAGTAGTCCGCAGGCAGCGACAGGTACCGCAACTGGCGATCGACCAGGCGGCGGCCGAGCAGGAACAGCAGCGCGCCCAGGAGCAGGGCATCCGTCAGGAAAATGGTGGGCGTGGTGAGCTGGAAGAACCCGTCCCAGCGTTCCAGCATCGCCAGCAGGGCCGGCGGCGGCTCGAAGAAGAACCGCAGGTGCCTCAACAGGACGACGAGCAGGGAGTAGTGAAACGCCAGTGACGCCGCCCACAACAGGCGTTCGGATACGTAGACGGGCCACTGCCCGGCCCCGCGGCGCACGCGGGTGTTGCGGAACAGCGACCGGAACAGGACGACATCGAGGAACAGGCGCAGGAGCGCCTCGCGGCCGTTCCGGGGGCTGTCCAGCGGCGAGTGGCGAATCCAGGACAGGGACGACTGCTGGCCGGCAACGGTGGTGATGTTGAACGGAACCGGCGCGCGGCCCCAGACCACGACGCGGTAAACGAAGCCCACCAGGAAGACGGCGAGCGCCAGGCCCGGCAGCACCACGCCCGCGGCCAATGGCAGTCCCGCGCTGAGCCAGCCGAGCAGCACGAGGGCCACGACGGCAAGCAGGGCATACACCGATCTCATGCCTTCACCTCCATGAACACCGGAACGGCGGTGCCGCCGGCGGCCGGCTCGACCTCGTCAGGACTGCCGGCATCCATCCCGAGCCGGTCGTAGATCGTTGCCACGCGACGCCGGATGGCCCGCACCCGGATCTCCTGGATGTCGTCGCGGCAGCGTGCATAGGCGTCGAACGCCACGAGCGCCAGGTCATCCACACGCTGGTCCAGGGCGTCGCGCGTCGCCGCGTCCAGCGCGCCCCCCCAGACCGCGCGCACCGCGCGCTTGAGCAGGAAGATGAAGCCGATCGCCTCCGAAGGCGACTGGCCGCGCACGGCCTGCGTCCGCATGATCGGATCCAGTGCCACGAGACAGGCGTCGCGGCCGGCATCAGGCGTCACCAGGACGCGGAGCACGGCCTCGGTGCCTTCGTGAATGCGATAGCCCAGGGGATTGCGGGTGGGATCGGGCGTGCCCCGGATCAGCTGTACAGCCGGGGCGGAGTACGACGAGAAGACCAGATCCCGCCACGCGTCGAGAAGAGGCTGGTAGCGGGTCTCGAGGACGGCTGCCACGTTCGGGTCACACTGCAAGGCGTTACTCCTCGCCCGACAGTGGAGCAACAGCCGTGCCTAACCTTCCTGGCGGAGACCCTGACGCAATAGACCTGGAATCAACAACTTACGAGCATCGATCGTCAGGCGGCATCAGCGGTCGGGTTGGAGCGCTACGTATGCGTAACATCCAGGGCGAGACGTGGACCCTCCGACACACGATGTTGGAGGGTCCACGCAGGCCGCAGGCCGTTGATGGTCGTCTGGAATCCTAGACGCAACCCGTGGGCTTCGGCAGACCGGCGACCTTGCAGGCGCCTTTGGCCGGCCCCGACGGGAACAGGGCGTAGATCGTCTTGAGGTCGCACCCGGTTTCTTTGCACAGCTTCCGGATCATCGGCGCCACGCCGAACTGCAGGAAGTAGTTGCGCAGGTAGTTGACGACCTTCCAGTGTTCGTCGGTCAGCGTGTCGACGCCTTCGGTCGCAGCCAGGGCAGCGGCAACCTTCTCATTCCATTCCGTGGGTTCCAGGATGAAGCCGTCTTCGTCGACGCCGACGCTGACATCTCCGTGCGTAAAAGTCGCCATCTCTCAGTCCTCCGTTGAAACGCCCGCGGCAACAGCCCCGGGGTGGGTGTGAATGTGTGTGTAACCCGTGGTCTTCTCGGCCCGCTCGAGGCTGCGCAGAAACTCGGCCGACGGACGGTACCCGAGCACCGTCGCACGGGAGACGGCTGCACGCGCCTCATCGACCTTGTCCGTGGCGAGCAGGGCGACGCCGCGGAAGTAGTGTCCGGCCGCGTGGTCCGGGTCGAGTTCGACCACGCGTTCACAGCAGGCCAGCAGGTCCTGCGCCTGGCCCTGGTAGAGCATCGCCTGGCCCAGGTTGAAGTGGGCCTGAACGAGGTCAGGTTTCCGGCGGAGGGCTTCGCGGTTGGCGTCCGCTGCGCCCGGGAAGTCCCACCGCAGCAGCAACGCGCCACCCAGATTGACCCAGGCCTGGACCATGTCCGGATCGATCGCCAGCGCGGCACGATAGGACTCGGCGGCTCGCTCGGCGAACCCGCGATGCGTGTACGCGAGGCCGAGGTTGTAGTGGGCGGCGGCGGACGCCGGGTTTGCCTCGACGTGCTGCCGGCACCGCTCAACCCGGTCGATCACCGATTCGTTACTCATGACTGCTCCCATCCAGCACGGCCCGGAACGCCGCCAGCGCCGCACATTCCCTCGGTCCTGCTCCGTCCACCGCCCGCTCGAGGGCCGAACGGTACCGCGTCACCAGGCCAGGCGCCGAGGTGGCGATGGCGCCGAGCGCGCGCAACAGTTCCGCCAACAATCCCCGATCGTCTTTGCACGCCACCAGGGCCGCCACGTACGGCGCGACCAGATCCGGTGACCGTCGCCCGATCTCTCCCAACCCGATCAGCCCGGGCCCGCCCCTCGTGGCCGACTCGTCGTTGAGGGCCCACATCAGCCGCCGGATCACGTCGCGAACCAGCAGGGGATGCGCGAGGGCCGCTTCGCCCAGTGCCCGCGCGGCACGGGCGCCGACCACCTCATCGCTATCCCAGAGCCTCGCCACCAGATGCCGCACCGTGCGCGGGTTGCTGCGGACCAGTTCCGCCAGCCGGGCATCCGCCCCGGTCTGGAGCAGGGCCCGTATCTCGTCTTTCAGGCCCACCCCGGGGCCCCAGCCCGCCTGGCCGCCGCGGCGACCATTCCCGACGCCCAGGCCCGTGTGCCCGATGCGTGCAGATGGACGTAGGAAGCCCAAGTGGATCCGACCACGAAGGCGTCCCGGCCGTCACCGATGCCCGTCCCACGATCGAGGCGCAGAGCGGATGGCACGGCAACGGGCTCCACGAGGCGCGAGTAGTGAAACTCGTGCCCGCGCAGGCGTGTCCCGATCGGAAAGAACGGGTTGGTCCGATCGACCTGCGCGTCCACGTACCCGTGGCCTTGCGGCCGGCCCGTCTGTTCAACCGACACGTCGAGCACGCCAGCCATGGGGTACGCCTGGCCGTCGACCCGCAGCTCGCGCGAGAGGTACATCAGCCCGCCGCACTCCGCGTAGATGGGCACGCCGCTCGACGCGGCCGCGCGCACCGAAGCGAGGAAGGGGGTGTTCCCGGCCAGGGCGGACGCATGGGTCTCGGGGAATCCTCCCCCGATGTACAGGGCGTCGATGGGCGGCAACGCCGTCGCGCGCAGCGGTGATACCTCGACAACCTCAGCGCCCGCGGCGACCAGCGCCTCGAGGTTCTCGGGGTAATAGAACATGAAGGCTTCGTCCCGCAGCACGCCAATACGCACGTGTCCGGGCCGCGCTGGTTCCTGTTCGTCGGAATCCGGAAACGTCACGGGCACGGCCGTCCGCGCGAGTTCCAGCAGGGCGTCCATGTCCACGTGATCGACCACCGCCTGGGCGGCCGTGGCCACAGCCGTCTCCGGCCCGCCGTGTTCTGCCGTCGTCACCAGGCCCAGGTGCCGCGACGGCAGCGGGTCGGCGCTGAAACGGGGCAGCACCCCGACGACGGGCGGGCCGCCGAGGGCATCGAACGCGGCGGCAATTGTCCTGGCGTGACGGGCATTCGCCACGCGGTTGAGCACGACGGCGCCGATGCGGAGATCGGGGTCGATGACGGCGCACCCCCGCACGCATGCCGCCAGGGTTCGAGTAGCTTTCGTCGCGTCCACGACGATGACGACCGGGGCGCCGAGCAGTTTCGCGAGTTCGGCGGTCGAGTGCGTGCCTTGAGCATCGACACCGTCGTGCAGCCCGCGGTTGCCTTCGACCAGCACGACGTCGGACGCAGCCACCCGGCACACCGAGTTCCCGATGGCTGCCGCCGACATGAGATACGTATCCAGGTTCCGGCCGGGCCGGCCCGCCGCCACGCCCATCCAGGCGGCGTCGATGTAGTCCGGCCCCTTCTTGAAGGGAGCGACCCCGATCCCTCGATCCCGCCACGCCCGCGCCAGCCCGATCGTCAGGAGCGTCTTGCCGGCGTCTCCGGACAGGCCGGACACGACGAGGCGGGGAACCTGGAGGATCATGGCAACCCTACACCAGATCCAGGAACCCGCACGGGCACTCTTCCGCGCACTTCTTGCAACCGTCGCACACCTTGATGTCGATCGTGTAGTAGTGGCCCTGCTGCGGCGCCGGAATCTTCTTCACGCAGTTGTTCTGGCAGTACATCCAGCAGCGTTCGCAGCCGAAGCAGAGGCCGCAGGAGAAACACCGGGTCGTTTCGGCCAGGGCCGACTCCACGTCGATGCCCAGGTCCACCTCTTCGGTCGGCCGCGCGAGCCGTTCCTGGGGGCCGAGTCCTTTACGGACGGCCCGGGCCTTCGGCTCGTAGAAGTCCATCTTGATCCGCTCGGGGCCGATGACGGGCCTGACGGGCGGAGCCTGCGGCTGCAGGCCCTGGAGTGCGGCGTGAATCGACTCGGCCGCTTTCCGGCCCTGGCCGATGGAGATCGTGGCCAGTCCCAGTCCGACGGAGTCTCCGCCGGACCACACGCTGTCCATGTTGGTCCGGCCCCACGTATCGACGTTGAGCCACGCCCCCTTGACTTCGACCGCACCCAGGCTCGCCCAGTCGGGCTCCTGGCTCACGGCCGTGATCAGGGTATCGACCGGCATCTCGTACACGTCCCCTTCGACGGGCACGGGCCGGCGGCGTCCGGATTCATCCGGCTCCCCGAGGGTCATCCGCTGGACGGCCAGGGCGGTCATGCGGCCGCTGGCGTCGCGCACGACGCGGGCGGGCGCCGCGAGGTACTCGATCTGGATACCTTCCTCGAGCGCTTCTTCGATTTCACGGGCGATCGCGGGCATCTCGGCGCGTGTGCGGCGATACAGCACGGTGACGTGGGCGCCGAGCCTCCGCGACACGGCGGCCGCGTCGGAGCCGAGGCGCAGCGACACCCTCGCGGCGTCGATGGCCGTGTCTCCGCCGCCGACGACCACGACGCGTTCGCCCACTTCGACGGGATTCCCGGCGTTGACGCGGTTCAGGAACTCCGTGCCGGTGTAGACCCCCGCGCCCGCTTCCCCGGCCATGCCGAGGCTGCGTCCCTTGTGGGCGCCGATGCCGACAAAGACGGCGTCATAGTCCTGGCGCAACTGGTCGAGCGTCACCTCCTGGCCGATGGTGACGCCGCATTTCAACTCGACGCCGAGGTCGAGGATACGCTGGATCTCGGCATCGAGGACCTCGCGCGGCAGCCGGTACTCAGGGATGCCGTAGCGCAGCATCCCGCCGGGCTTGTCCAGCGACTCGAACACGGTGACGGCGTAGCCCCGGCGCGCGAGCTGGTAGGCGCAGGAGAGCCCGGACGGGCCGGCGCCGACGATCGCGACCTTGCCGCGCGAATGCCGGGGTTCGAGCACGGGCAGCGGCAGCGCGCGCGCGATGGCATAGTCGCCCATCACGCGCTCGACTGCGTTGATGGAGACCGCCCCGTCCTTGGCCGTTCGGTTACACGAGGCTTCGCACGGATGCGGGCACACGCGTCCCATGACGGACGGGAACGGGTTGGTCTCCACCTCGATCTTCCACGCCTGGGTCCACGCGTCGTCGAGGCTGAGCCCCAGCTTTTCGCGCTGGGCCACCGTGGTCAACCAGCCCCGGATGTCGTTGCCGCTGGGGCAATGGCCGACACAGGGCGCCAGTTTCTCGACGGCGACCGGGCGAAGCGGCGAGATTTCGGATCCGCCTCCCCCTCCGCCGGAGCGCGCGACGAACGGTTTCTTGTCTTCTTTCTTTTTCAGGAGTGCCATGGCGTGTCTCACCGGGGCCCGCGCGTGCGCGAGCGAATCAAGCGTAGGGGTACAGCTGGCTCTTGAACTTCTCGAGATCCCCGATCAGCTTGTCGTGTTTCTCTTCGTCGTAGATCAGGTAGTCGAGCAGGGTGCGCTGCACGAAGAACTTGCAGTCGTCGCGCAGCTGCTTGCCGAGGTCGATCACTTCCCGCTCCAGGGCATCATGCGCCTGGAGTTCGTCCCAGATGACGGCCAGTTCTTCGGGCGTCAGCGACACCGGGGTCGTGGTCATGCTGTCGATGATGAACTGCTGGACGCGGTGGTGCTGGACCGAGTCGTTGCGGATGATCTCCAGAATCTGCCGGATGAGCGGATTCGGGGTCTTCTCCATCATGTTGCCGGTGTGTTCGATGGCCTGACGCTCGATGGCCTGCCAGCGGCGCAGTGTCTCGACGAGCTTGGCCGTGCGTTCGGGTCCCTTAGCCGGTGCTTTGTCCATGATTGTCTCCTGCGAGTTCGGCGGAGCGCCGGGGGGGGCGCGGGGCCCCCCCCCGACACACTTACTGCTTGTCGGCGTCGGGCGGCAGCGTGATGTAGCTGCCGCCGACGTAGCTGTAGATACAGCGACCCGAATCGATGAGTTCGCGGATCGCCAGCTTGCAGACGGCCTTGTCGCAGGACGCCTCGCCGAACTGCTCGATCATGGCTTTCGTCAGGTCCATCGCCTTGAGATTCTTCTTCCCGTACGTGGATTTGACGAGCTGGTACATCGCCTCGGCAACCTGTTCGACTGCGATCTCGCTCATGCGGCCCTCCTCCGGGCTACGACTTCAGATGCGCCGAGCGCCGGAACGTCTCGCCGGCGTGCGTGAAGTCGTCGATATGGTACTTCGTGAACGGAATGCCCGTGAGCTTGAAGAAACGCGGCCAGCCGATACGCTCGATCCACTCGCCCATGCGCTCGTGCTTGCGGGCGTGCTTGGCGTAGACGTCGACGAGGTTGACGACGGCGTCGACCACTTCGGTCCAGCGCGGCGGGTTGTTCGGCAGGAACGGGATCGCCAGCTTCGAGAACATCGGTTCGTGGCGGGCGTTCGACACCTTGCCGCCGACCCAGATCGAGATCCCGTCGGTCTTGGGATTGTTGATCTTCATGGCCGGGCAGACGGTGTAGCAGTTGCCGCAATACATGCACTGCTCGTCTTCCACCGTCACCGACGCCTTGCCGTCGACCGTGGCCGGCCGGATGGCGCCGGTCGGACACGATGAGACCAGCGTCGGCACTTCGCAGATCTTGGGCAGATCGTTGTGGTCGATACGCGGCGGACGCGTGTGCACGCCGAGCACGGCGATGTCGGAGCAGTGCACGGCGCCGCACATGTTCAGGCAGCACGCGAAGGCCACCCGCAGCTTGGCCGGCAGTTCCATCGACGTGAAGTGGGGAAACAGCGCGTCCATCAGCGACTTCACCACGCCGGAGGCGTCGGACGCTGCCGAATGGCAGTGCACCCAGCCCTGCGTGTGCACGATGGCGGAAATGGCGTTCCCCGTCCCGCCGACGGCGTAGCCGAGGGCGTTCAGTTCCGCCTTGAGCGGGGCCACCTTGCTGGCGTCGCTCAGCAGGAACTCCACGTTGTTCCGGCTCGTGAACCGCAGGTAACCGTCGCAGTACTTGTCGGCCAGGTCCGCGAACAGGCGGATGGTCTGGATGCTCAGCAGGCGCGGCGTGCCTGCCCGCACCGTATAGAGCTTGTCTCCGGTCTGCCCGACGTGCACCAGCACGCCCGGCTCGGGAATTTCGTGATAGGCCCACTTCCCGTAGTTCGCCTTGATCATTGGCGGCAGGAAGTTCTCGTAATGAGGCGGCCCGATATCGGTCTTGCGCCCAGCGACTGCCATCGAATCCTCCTTAAGTAACTATCAGGCCTGCGCCCCTTCTACGATTTCTTCATCGAAGAAGATGTAGGGATTGGCACGCGGATGCGTAATCATCTCGGGAATCGGATCGAGCCCGATCTGCTCCAGGAACTTGCCGAGGCCGATGCGCTGGATGAACTCACCTACGCGCTCGCGGTTCTTGCCGTGTTCGCCCCAGAAGTCCCAGATCGCCGTCACCAGTTCCTTGAGATCGTCGTACGGCGGCGTCATGTCGAGGAACGGCACGAACACCGAGCTAAGCAGCGCGCCACCCACGATGGGGGCCTTGGCGCCAATCAGGATCGTGGCGCCGCGTTCGTTGCCGGGCTTGATAGCCTTCGGCATGACGTTGATGCAGTGCATGCACTTGACGCACTCGCCCGCGGCAAGGCCCAGGGTCTTGCCGTCCCACGACAGGCAGTCCGCCGGGCACATGTCGACGATTTCTTTCTCGATATTGGTGCCCTTGGCGGCGTACTCACGCACCGCCGGCTGATCGATCTGGATTTCGTCTTTCCACGTCCCGATGATGGACATGTCGGCGCGCGCCACCGACGCCACGCAGTCGTTGGGGCAGCCGGCAAACTTCATCTTGAACTTGTACGGGAACGCGGGCCGGTGCAGCTCGTCCTGGTACGACTGGGTGATTTCGTGGCACGCCTGCAGCGTGTCGTAGTTGGCCCATTCGCACCGGGCGGGACCCACGCAGCAACTCGGGGTGCGCATGTCCGAACCCGAACCACCGAGGTCCCAGCCTTTTTCGGTCAGTTCAGCGAACACCGGCTCGATCGCGGTGGTCTTGCCGCCCAGGAAGATCACGTCGCCCGTCGAACCGTGCATGTTGGTGAGGCCCGACCCGTGCCGGTCCCAGATGTCGCACAGGTCGCGCAGCGCCGCGGACGTATAGAACCAGCCGGCCGGCTGGTTCACCCGGAACGTGTGGAACTCGGCGACGTTGGGGAACTCTGCCGCCAGGTCGTTGTAACGGCCGATGACGCCACCGCCGTACCCCATGACGCCGACCAGCCCGCCGTGTTTCCAGTGGCCCAGGTTCTCCTCGTACGAGCGTTCGAGCACGCCGAGGAGATCCTCCACCATCGGCCGGCCGGCCTCTTTCTTGATCTCGCGAACGAAGCTGGGCCAGGGGCCCTTCTCGAGTTCGTCGAGGAGCGGTGTCTCTTTTTTCTTATCGCTCATGTCGACTCCTTGAAGCGGCTACAGCTTCGACCAGAAGTTCTTGAACACCACGGTGGACAAGAAGTAGCCCAGGGGAACGTTGACCAACACGCCAACCGTAAAGGCCCAGAACGGACGCATCCCGAAGGTGGCCAGTTCCGCGAACCGCGTGGAGAGACCGATGCCGAGGAAGCAGATGACGAAGGCCCACTCGCGCAGTTTCTTGATGGGCGAGATGAGGTCCGGCGTCAGCTTGGACTCGAACCAGTCGGACTTGAAGCGCAGCTGCTTGAGCGCCGCCAGCTTGTCGGCACGATCCGGGTCGTCGGCAGCAATCGCCGCACGCAGCGCGTCGTGCTCTTCCAGGGTCATGTGGCCGCGGAAGCTGATCCCGCCGGTCGCCGCGTCATAGCTGAACCGGTCGGCCACTGCGGCCGGCGGCGTGAAGGTGCTGAAGTCCGCATCGTATTTGATGGACTCGGCCGAGCTCTTGAACGTGTCGACCTTCTTGGCCTTGCCGACGTAATCCGCCGGCGGCGCGGCCGCAATGAAGCTCATGATGATCGACGCCGCGAAGAACCCCAGCACGAACTTCGGGAACCGCTCCCAGATGATGCCGGCGCCGATGCGCTGCGAGGCCCCGCTGCCCTTCTCCCAGTACATGACGGACACGATCGACAGCACGAGGCACCAGATGCCGATCCAGATGTCGCGGCCGATGACTTTCATCAGCGTGAACGCGTTGATGGCCGAATCGCCGTACTTGTTGGCGATTTCCGCCACGACGGCAAACCCCGCGGCGTCCGCGAACTCGGAGGTGCCAACCCACGCGCCCGCTTCACCCGGCGTCAGCATGGTCGGGATCATGGCCTTCGTAACGAACGTCAGCACGAAGATCATGACGATGGCCCAGATCGACACGACGCCGATGCCAATCGCAATGTGATCCTTCTTCGCCTTCACCGCGCCGCCCACCGCAATCGAGGCCGACACGCCGCACACGGCGCCGCCGGCGCCCAGCACCGCGCCGAACTGTTTCTCGAGGCCGAACAGCCTGGTGGCCGCCAGGTAAATCGTCAGCCACGTCGTTACCGAGACGATCGTCGCCTGCAGGAACGCGAAGGGCCCCGCAGTGAAGATCAGCGTCAGGGGCAACGTCGCGCCCAGCAGCACGATCCCGGTCTTGATGTAGTACTCGGTTCGCAGAGAGGTCTTGAACCATTCGGGCATCTTGATGATGTTCCCGATGATGAGCCCGATCAGCAGCGCCAGCAGCGGCGCGCCCAGGTCGTACTCCTTCATGACCTTCCAGCCCGCCAGGTACAGCATGGCCATCGAGCCGAGGAACAGGATGATGAATCCCGGCACGAACTCCGCCACTTTGCGGCCCATGATGGCCATCGACAGCGTGAAGACCACGGCGAACATCAGGAACACGACAACATAACTGCCGATGTTCGTCCCGAAGTCTTTCACCAGCCCCGCCGTATTGGCCCAGCTTCCGGGCACGACGGCCCACCCCTTGATGCTCGATCCGCCGGCGTATACCGCCAGGGCCACGACCACGATGAGCAGACCCAGCCAGACCGCCCACCAGTCTTCTGTCTTCCAGAGTTTCTCGAGCCCGCTTGGGGACTGGCTGGCTACGTTCTTCGAGTCACTTGCATTCGCCATATCAACCCCTCCTGTCGGAACCCTGGAGGCCTCGGATCCCGTCTTTCCTGACGACACATAAGCAACTGACGGGCCACAATGCCCGCCCAAGGAAACCTCAGCAAATCCGCAAATACCTGCGGTCTTTGGGGAGCGGCGCTGCCTGGCTCCGGTCCAGGGCTTCGCGGCGCGTTACCTATCAGTAACACCCTGCGAAACACGCGTGACGGGCCTCACCGTGTCTTCGTGGGGAACCGGTGTGCGGTGACACGTGGCACACCGATGGAGATTGGGCTTGTTGCGTGCCACCTGCTTCGCCTCGACCTGGTGACACCCGACGCACAGCTTGTGCGCCGCTGGCCGGAGCCCGGGCGCGGTCGTGGAGGCAAATCGCGGCGCCCACACGCTGGCCGGCGTGCCTGGGGGATGGCAGGACGCACACGTCCTGGTCACCGGCTCCGACGTCGGACGGCCTTCGTGACACGAGGCGCACGACGCATTCCCCTTCAGGGCAGCCACGTGGACGTCATGTTTGAATACGCGCGTCGGCAGGTACCGGTCCGCGTGACACTCGGTACACGGCGTGCCGCTGTCGCCAGGCTTGTTGGCGTGGTGACACACGCCGCAGGCGTCTTTGCCCAGCCGGGCGATGTGGGCGTCGTGGGGGAACTTCACCGTGCCGGCCGGGAACCCCACGAGCAATTCGCCGCCGCCCCGCGCACGTTCCACCGGCGATGCCTCCACGATCGGCTGCCACGGCGTCATCGTCAAACCGGCGGCCAGCGCCAGCGTGAAGACGAGCGAGTACACGCGCCGGCCGGCGTACCCGGCATCCCCCAGCCACACACGAAGCCCGCCCAGACGCGGCAACTGGAAGAGTTGCATCCGTTTCATCGCCGATTCGTGATCCAGGGCGGACGGATCGACCGGGAAATGTTCTTCGATCCAGAGGAAGACCAGCGTCGCGCCGGCCACGATGCCGAAGCTGACGGCAAACTCCGTCCAGTACGGGAAATACGAACTGCCGGTGAAGCCGACGTGGGCGAGGCCCGAGGCGTTGACGCGGTGCAGCAGGAATCCGGCGACACAGGAGGCCGCACCAGTGAACATCGGCCCCGGACGGAGGCGCAGGGCCGGCACCGCGAACAGGGCCAGCGGCAGGAGCGTGGACAGGGTCAGTTCCACCAGGAACAGGACGGATTCGCGGCTGCCGGACAGGGCCAGATCGAGGGAGCCGCGCCAGGCGAGATCGCCCAGCCTGAAGAGCAGCTGGAACGACAGCGCCCAGACGGCGATCTTGGCGAAGCCGGCAATCATGTCGGTGTGCGGCTTGCGCCTGTACAGCCACGAGACGACGCTGGACTCGACGATGACCATGGCCAGGCCGAGGCAGATGGCCGTCACGAAGAAGAGTTCCGGCATGTGGGGCGTGTACCAGAGTTCGTGCACGCGGAACGGCATGATCAGGATCAGCGTCCCGAGCGACGACTGGTGCAGGGTCGAGAGCGCAATCCCGATGACGATGAGCGGCAGCTGCAGGCGCAGCAGGAAACGATAGGCCGTCTGGAACCGCGTCCGCTCGAGGAAGACCGGCAGGAACTCCAGCACCAGGACCGTCAGGTAGAGCATCACGCACCAGCCGACTTCGAAGAGCGGCGAGCGCGGATTCCAGAAGATGGTCATGTGCCAGATGTTCCAGGGCAGGCCGAGGTCGTAGAGCAGGCCCACGACGACGGCGGAGTACCCCAGCAGCGCGGTCAGCACGGCAGGCCGCGCCGCGTGGTGGTAGCGGCCGCGCTGGAAGACGTGGGCGAGGCCGGCCACGACGAACCCTCCGGCCGCCAGCGCCACGCCGCCCATCACGTCGAAGCCGATCCAGAGGCCCCAGGGCGTGGCGTCGGACAAGGCCGTGGTCGCCCCGAGACCGCGGGTGAACCGCAGGACCGTGATGCCGGCCGCCAGACCCAGCAGCGTCCAGAGCACGGTCTTGAAGACGTGAAGCCGGTCGGTCATCGCGGAGTTCCTTCGTCGGTGGTTGAGGCCGAGTCGCCCGACTGACGGTCGGGTTGCGTGCCGGTCGGTCCTGACGCATGGCCCGGCGTCCCGCCCGCCAGGCGCTGGCGGCGCTCGATGATCCAGTAGACCCCGGTCATCAGCACACCCATCCCGATGAACTCGTAGGGCACCTTGCGCAAGGCATCCCAGGTGCGATCCGGCAACGGCGCGTCACCCATGGCCTTCGCGCCCCGCCAGCCCAGGAAGTCGAGCTCCACGTGAGACACGTACAGCACGGACGTACCGCCCACTTCGTTGACGCCCCAGATACGGGGCAGGTAGAGATTCGGGCTCGCGTCGATGCGCCGCTGGGCTTCGGTCAGCATGGCGTCGCGCGTCCCGAACACCGTCGCGTTCTCGGGGCAGGCCGTCACGCAGGCGGGACGCTCGAGCGTGCCATTTTTCAGCTCCTCGTAACACATCACGCACTTGCGGACGGCGGGGCTCACGCTGTCCCACTCGTAGCGGGGCACGCCAAAGGGGCACGCCATCATGCAGTAGCGGCAGCCCATGCAGAGGCCCTTGTCGTAGATGACCGGCCCTTCCGGCGTCTGCTTCATGGCCCCGACGGGGCACGCCGACACGCAGGCCGGCTCCAGGCAGTGGCGGCATTGTTTCCGGACGTTGGCGCCGCCTGGCCGCCGCATGATGCTGGTCCACCGGGTGTCGGTCAGACCATCCTCGGACCCGCCAAGGCGCGGCGGGCCGTCTTCAGCGGGGAACCCGTGGGTGCGCTTGCAGGCGTCGGTACAGGCCTCGCACCCGATGCAGCGTGTCACGTCGTTCAGGATGCAGGGGTGGGTGATCATATGCCTTGTCCCTGTTTGCCCAGGCTCGCGCGTACGCGGTCGCCGGTGCCGGGGGGAAAACGCCAGCCCAGTTCCGTCGAGGCGGGGCTCGTCCAGAAGAGCACGAGGTGCTGCAGTTTCGAGAGCGGCACCAGGACGAAGATGAGCTCGGCGAGCAGGAGGTGCCCGAGGTACATCAGGCGGGCATCGATGGGGCTGAAACGCGGATGAGCGACGAGCCAGCCTGCGGCGAAGCAGACCAGCAGCAGGATGGGAAGCCACCAGTCCTGCGCCCGGCTCAGCCGGCGGCGAGCCTGATTGGACACCCTCGCGGAGAGCAGCCAGACAAGCGCCACCAGGGTGACGACG
Organism: uncultured Vicinamibacterales bacterium; assembly: GCA_964372095.1. Classification (GTDB taxonomy): domain Bacteria; phylum Acidobacteriota; class Vicinamibacteria; order Vicinamibacterales; family JAKQTR01; genus CAYJPV01. The sequence continues at coordinate 159,304 of CAYJPV010000006.1, forward strand.
GTGAGGGCGTCGGCCACCCAGGCCGGCAGCGACGGCAGCCACACGCCCAGTTCCTGGTGCCAGATGGCCGTGTGCCCGGCGAAAAACAGCGGCACCAGCAGCACCCCGATATGGAAGAAGATGGACGCCACGCTGTACGGGGCGCGGTCGGGGTCGCTGACCGCGCGCCACGGCCACAACCACCCGAGGCCACGTTTGATGACGAGGCTCCAGGGCACCACGCGGTCGCCAGCCCGGGACCAGGCCAGGCCGAGTTCGGTCGCCTGCAGCAGGGCGACACGCAGCAGGCCGAGCAGCATCAGCAGCAACGACGCGCGGAGCAGGGGGCCGCGTGCGAAGTCGATCAGCACATCCACCATGGTCAGTCCAGTACGATGGCGCGGTAGATCAGGTCATGGAGACCGACGACCTGCATGTCCAGGTTGTGGTCCTCACACAGTTCGCGCAGTTGTTTCTTGCAGTTCGCGCAGGGAGCCACCACGAGCTTGGCGCCCGTGGCACGGAGCTGTTCGGCTTTCTTCGCTCCAGTGACGCCCGTGCGGTACGGCCGCAGTTCGTCCACCGAGACCGTGCCGCCACCGCCGCCGCAGCAGAGGTTGGTGGCGCCATTCGGCGTCATCTCGACGTAGTCCTTGCAGAACGCCTTGAGGATCTCCCGGGGCTGGTCCACCACCCAGCCTGTCCGGGCGATGTTGCAGGGGTCGTGGTAGGTCACGCGCTCCGTGATCACGTCGGGATTGAGGCGGAGGCGGCCTTCTTTGAAGGCCTGGTAGGTATGTTCGATGATGTGCACGACCGGCGGGGTGTCCGGGCCGCCGTACGTCCGGGCGAAGGCCTTGGCGGACCGCGACGCATGGCCGCATTCGCCAATCAGGATGCGGCGTCCGTTGAGGCGCCGCGCTTCGCCGACCTCCTTCTGGAGCGTCCGTTCCAGGATCCAGTCGCTGTAGAAGAGGCCGTAGTTGATCCCGTCCAGATAGTGGCTGCCAATCGTCCACCGGTCCTGGTCACCGATGGTCTGCATGGTCAGTCCGATCCCCATGAGGGTCTCGGCTTCCATCAGGTAGTCACTGACGGCGGGGAAGAAGACAAACTCGCGGCTGTCCTGGTCGACCGGGAACTGAACAGCCCGCCCCTTTTCGTCGCGGATTTCGTCAGCCAGGAACTCGAGGGTGTCGAGGATCGCCGGGAGCGGAATCGCTGACGTGTTGCTGGTGGCCCCTTCCAGTTGCTCGCGCACCGAGATCACCAGTGCGCGGGGCACCAGCCCCACCTCGGACAGCACGTAGCGGCCGAAATGCGTGATCAGGCCGTGATCCAGGCCGAGCGGGCACTCCAGGCTGCACCGCCGGCAGGCCGTGCAGTCGTACAGGCTGGAGGCCATCTCGATGATGCGGTCTTCGGTCAGGTATTCGCGCCCCAGGACCCGCGTCTCGAAGAGGCCGCGCGCGGTGAAGTGGCGGCGGTAGACTTCGAGCACCATATTGGACCGGAAGCAGGGCACGTCCCGCGGATCCTGCGTATGCTGGAAGATCTGGCAGGCCGTGGCGCAGTTCGCGCACCGCGCCGTGATCCGGGCATAGTTGTCAACCACCTGCCGGTAATTCGAGTGCTTCAGGATCGCGGCGTAGGCTTCCAGGAACCTCCGGGGCAGGTCATCGAGGACCAGCCGTTCCTTTTCAACGATGTATCGCAGGCGCTGCTGCACGTCGTCCGGGCTGAGCGAGCGCCGCACCGCCGCAAGCGGAATGAGCTGTTCGTCGTTTCGGGTATCCAACCTGCCCTCCAGAGGGACCAGCCAAAGGCCGGACACATCGACAGCAAGAGGTATGCCGAATTCGTCGTAACGAGTTAAGACAGTGTTGTGAAAGCAGTTACCAGGCAACGAGAGTGATCGTCCAGCGGCCTGAGGCGAAGACAGCGCGAACAGGTGTCACACGGGCGAAACGGGGTGTTCCGGCAAAGTGCCATCGGCCGAGGCGGGCGCAGCGGCGACGGCAGCGTCCGGGTGATTCACGTCTGGCGGGCCCGGAGGCTGCGGCAGGAGGGGCAGGGCGACGGTGAACACCGAGCCCAGGCCATCTTCAGAGAGGACGGAAATCTCGCCGCGATGCGCCGAGACGACATGATAGACCACGAGCAGTCCCAGCCCGGTTCCCGCGGTGCCGCGGGTGCTCAAGACATCGGCGAACAGCCGGCAGTTGATCTCCGACGGAATCCCGTGGCCGTTGTCGGAGACTTCGAGGACGAAACGCCCGCCCGAATCGAGGACCGACTTCACGGCGATCCAGTGGCGGTCCTTTCCGGTATCGAACCGGCACGCCTCGAGGGCGTTCACGAGCAGGTTCGTAACCAGGTTGTGCAGGCCCTCCGGATCGATCCAGCCGTGACCGACACGCGGGTCGAGCTCGACGGTGAACTCCACGCCTTCCTGGGCCACCTTCGGCCCGAAGAGACGCGCCGCCTCGCACACGACCGAGTTGGGGGCCACGTCTTTCATCTCGGGCACCCGTTCCCGCGCGCAGTAGAGCTGTTCGCGCGAGAGGCGTCCGACCCGATCGATGTTCCGGCGCACCATGTCCCAGCCTCGTCGCAACAACGCATCGTCGTGGCGGGCAAACGCTTCTTCGACGACGAAGACGCCGCCATCGAGGCCGGTCAACACGTTCTTGATGTAGTGCGCGAGCCCGGCCATGGCCCGGCCCAGCAGGGCCAGTTCCTGCCATTGCTCCACGCTGCGAGAGATGTCCGTCGCCACCTCGAGCCCGGCAAAGACGGCCCCGTCGGCGCCGACGATGGGGCTGGTCTGGACCGCGACTTTCCTGGCGCCGCTGGTCAGGGTTTCGACCAGTTCTTCGCCGTGGTGGACCCCGCCATCCTCGAAGGTGCGCGCCATGGGACACGACTGGCACGGCACCTGGCGGCCTTTGAAGACCGCGTGGCAGGACTCGCCGACGCGGTCTCCGAACATCCGGCGGAACGTCTCGTTGACGCGGCGGATGTGGAAACTCCGATCGATGACCGAGATGGCCGACGGGACCAGGTCGAAGAGCCGATCGCACGGCACCTCCCAGGCGCAGGTCTCGTCGACGTTCGGCCTCTCGCGTCGATCCATGATGCGCGCTCCCGTCAGGCGGGGACGGCCGTGAGGCGGCGGGCGAGTTCGAGCAGTTCTTCCGGCCTGGGCGGTTTCTCAACGAACGCCTCAGGGTGCGGAATCTGTTCGAAGTCCTGTGCGAAGAAGGTCTTGTACTGGCTGAGACCGGTCAGGATGACGATCGGCACCTTCTCCAGGGCGGGTTCTTTTCTGATCCGCCGGTACAGCATGATGCCGGTCTTCTTGGGCATCATGATGTCGAGGAAGATCAGGTTGGGCTTCGTCGCAAGCGCCGTGGTGAACCCTTCTTCGCCGTCGCCTGCCGTGGCGACGGTGTACCCTTCCTTTTCGAGCAACGTGGCCAGATACGTCTGGACATCGGGTTCGTCATCGATGACAAGCACCGTCGCGGCCATATGTGCCTCCTGATTGCGTGCTGATTCAATTCGCCGCGGTGGCACGCGCGGCTGCCGCGCGTACGCGAGGATCCGGGTCGTTCGCCGCAGCGGTGCGCAGGTCGTCCGCGCAGACGTCGGTCCGGTGCGCCAGCGCGTCGACGGCGCGGACACGGATGTCAGCGCGCGGGTGGCGGAGGAGCCGGGTGAGGACTTCGAGCGCCCGGTGCGCAGCATGGTCCTGCCGCCGGCACAGGACACCGAGTGCGCCGACGGCCCCGGGTGAGTCGCGGAAGGCCGCCAGGGCCTCCACGAGCACGTCGGGCTCGTAGGTCGTGAGCAGACGATCCACGCGAGCTTCGATGTCCGCCTCGGTCGGCGCGGGAGCGGGCAACGGCGTCCCGCCGCCGGCCCGTTCGTGCAGGGCCTGGCGAAGGCCGGGTTCGGCCAGATCGCTGAGGACCTCGGCGAGCAGGGCCGGTTCGCTGAACATCTGGACGGCCAGCCGGCGCGTGGCGATGTTGAAGCGCGAGTCGCGGGCGATAAGCGCGAGGACCTGCTGGTCCGTGATACGGGCCATGCACGCCAGCATCAGTTCGCGGTTCTTGCGCTCGCGCACGATGTCGGCCAGCTGCCAGGGATCATCGATATGTTCGACGGCGCGGAGGCGCGCATCCAGGTGCTGGCCGTTCAGGGCCACCGCCCGCCAGGCGGAGACCGTGTTCAGGCGGTCCACGGCCAGGTGCCGTGTCTCCAGGTCGGCATCGCGGCAGGCGTACTCCACGAGCTTCGCCTCGTCGTCTTCGCGGGCGACGGCACGGCGCCTGGCTTCCGCGTCGGCACCACTGTCACGCCACAAGCTGGTCAGCCCCATACCGTGTCTCCGATCAGTGGAGGTCCCACTCCAGGAAGCCTTCGCGCACGTCGACCATCGCGTTGACGACCAGTTCCACCAGGCCCCCGTACAGGATCCCGCAACGGTCCCAGGTGTCGTAATAACGCAGCAGGTCACGAATCTGGCCCTTGCAGTTGGAGCAGGGCGCGCAGACGTACTTCTTGGTCTCCGGACCGATGGTGTCGGCGAACGCCTCGAGGATCTGGCGGATCTTGATCCGGCCGGCCACTCTCGTCCGCCACTCGGGGAAATTCATCGAGTTGTTCACGGCGAAGCCCGAGCCGCCGCCGCAGCAGAAGTTGTTGACGCCGTGGGGATACATCTCGCGGAACCGCGGCGCAATCCGTTTCAGGATTTCCCGCTGCGGCTGCACGATGCCCATCGATCGTGTGATGTTGCAGGGATCGTGCAGCGTCACGGGAAAGTCGTTCCTGGCCGGGTCGAGCATCAGCCGCTCGTTGACCACGAGATCTTCGAGCAGCACGAGGAAACTCTCGGCAGGCACGTACAGGTCGCGGGGCACCACGCGGTCGGCAATCGGCATGGCGGCTTTGTGGGCGTGACCGCACTCCCCCATCAGGAGCTTCTTGACGCCCAGCTTGCGCGCCACGGCGTGGTGCTTCAGCGCGATACGCGCGTATTGCACGTCATCGTAGAACAATCCGTAGTTGACGGAGTCGTACCCGAGCAGTTCGCTCGACAACGTCCAGCTCACGCCCGCGACTTCGAGAATGATCACGAACGCCTGGAGGTTCTCGGGCCAGGAGAGGAACTCCCCGGCGTTGTGCATCACCAGGTACTCGGCGCCCTGCACGTCGAACGGGATCGTAATCGACAGCCCGGTCTTCTCGCGGATGTCTTCTTCGGCGAATTCGATGATGTCGCGCAGGCCGGCCGGATTGAGGCCGGTGGACGAGCCGGACGACAGCTGCTTCAGCGTGCCCGACTCGTGGAGCTCGGGCATGTGGATGCCGAGTTCCTGACTGAACAGCTTGCGAATCTCCCGCGTGAGCAGGGCGTTATCCACCGCCATCGGGCAGGCCTGGGCGCAGCGCCGGCAGAGGGTGCACCGGTAGGACAACTCGGCGAGCTGCACCAGCGCGTTCCAGTCGAGACGGCTGTCCTCGCCGTTGATCCACGCCCGCAAGGCGCCCCCCGGCGTGAGGTGGCGGTCGACGATGGAGCGCAGGACTTCCGGCCGGAACGACGGGCGGTAGATGTCAGGTCCGCCCGCTGTGGAGTAGATCGGGCAGGACTGGCTGCAGGTATGGCACTGGACGCAATTTTCCATCGACAGCATCAGCGGCTGCAGGAACGTCCAGTTGTTTTCCTTGCTGAACAGCTTCTTCAGGCCGCCGAGGAACCGCGCGACGGCGGCGTCGCGTTCCTCCTGTGACGCCGGCTTGGGGATGCGCAACGCGGACACGCCGTCCGGGCCCACTTCGTAGCGCGCCTGCTGCTGGGCCGACAACGGCGGGATCTCGGTGTCGCGCCAATCGTGGTAGGGAAACGGCAGCGGCAGCAGGGCATCGACGTTCAGGCCGTGGTGTTCGGCAAGAAACCGGTCCACGTCCTCAGGCGAGTGAAACTGTGGTGGAGGCTGGTTGGTCATGATCGTTTCCCGGTCTCCGGTGGCGCGCTCGTGGCGACTTCCGCCCACGTCCGCCCCGATTCGATGTGATCGGCCGACCAGGTGACTCCGAACTGCAGCGCAGCCTGGACACGACGCTCCATCGGGCTCCCGACCGTGAGTGCCCGATCGTCCCATCGGACATCATGATAGAGGAAGTACTTGGCAAAAAAGTGCACCATGCGCGTGAACGGCAGGTACAGGATCACGACGCTGGCCACCGCCATCTGCGCGGCCAGCAACGGACCGGCGTCCGGCGTCTGCCAGGTCGCCAGGCGGGACACGGCCTGCCAGGCCTCTGACATCCCGTCAGGACGAGCGGCGACGGCCGCGCTCAGCGCGCCGAGCATGGCGAACATGAGGAGGTTCAGGCGATCCAGCCGCGTCGTGTACCGGCGCAGTCCACGGTCCTGCAGGCGCAGCCAGAGCAACACGCCGGCGCCCAGCAGGAGCAGCGCCCCCCCGGCAACGCCCGTCACGCGTACCAGCGCGGCGAACCAGGGCGCCGTGAAACCAAGGGCGCCAGCGGCAATGCCGGCCGTGGTCGCCAGCAGCAGGTACAGCCCCCAGTGGAACGGCAACGACCCCCAGAACACGCGGCGGTTGTTCAGCCACACGCCACGCAGCGCCACGATTTCTTCGAGCATGGCGATCGCTTCGCCGGCCAGGCTCGTCACCCGGGGCTTCGTCCACCATTCCCGCTCTTCGTAAGGCCCGCCGCCGTACGCGCGCCGCTTCGCGGGTTCGTGGGCCACGGGGTACAGATCCCAACGAAGGTGGACCGGGGCGCTGGCGTACCGCCACGCGCGCCATGCACACCCGACGACACACACGATCACCGCCAGCCACACGCCGACGAGCAGCGACTCCTGCATACAGGTCCTCCAGGGAGCGATGGATGGCCGTCCGCCGCAGTGGCGGCTACTTGCTGGTCGTGCCGGTCTTGCTGGCGTCGACTGGCAGGCCTGCGGCTCCGCCGTACCGCTTCTTGATCCACCCGGGAATCAGGGAGAGGATGACGAACACCAGGCCCGCAACCCCGATGTAGAGGAAGAACTTGCCGAACTGGCCCGCCCTGACGGCACCGGCGGCAAAGTTGAAAGCGATGCAGCCGGGCAGCATACAGATGAACGACACGAGCACGTAGGTCGGCAGCGAGATCTGCGTGAGGCCGTAGACGTAGTTCTGGGCGTTGAAGGGAAACAGCGGCACGAGGCGCGTGATCATGAGCATGCGCCAGCCTTGCGTCTTCACACCCTCGTCAATCAGGCGCAGTTTCTCGTTCTTGGCCAGCAGACCTTCCACCACGCCCCGCGCGGCGTAGCGGCCCATCAGGAAGGCCGCGGTCGCGCCAAGCGCGGATCCGAATGCGCTGTAGATGGTCCCCTGGATCGGTCCGAAGATCAGCGCGCCGACGATCGTGATGGGCAACCCCGGCAGGAAGAACAGGCACGCCACGATCCACACGGCAATGAAGATCAGCGGCGCCCAGATACCGAATCCGCGGAACCACGCATCGAGACGATCGATGTTGTCGAGGCTCAGCAACTCGAAGGCGCCGAGCTGTCGGGCCACCAGCACGCCAGCCACGACAACAACAGCGGCGGCCACCAGCTTGGGCCAGCTGCGTGACGCAGCGGGCTGGGCAGACGGAGTCTCGGGTTCCTGCGACATGGGTTCCTCCAAATCACGTACAACAAAGGGGCCGGGCACGGTCGCTCGGCCCCTTTGCCAACCGCATTACGTCACACAGCGCTACTTGGGCGGGTCGACCACGAGCGGGTTCGTCTCGTGGAAGCTCCATTCAATCCAGGAGCCGTCGTAGTTGCGCAGCTTGTTCATGTCCCAGCCCAGCATGTACATCACGAAGATGTGCGTCGTCGTGCGGACGGCCGACTGGCAGTAGAAGATCTGGTCTTTGGCCTTGTCCACGCCGAACTTCTGCAGCACGGCAACCGCGTCGGCGGCCGGCTTGAACTCCGTGAACTTCTCGCCTTCGGCGACCGGCTTCTTGAACTCTTTCCAGTTGAAGAACTTCGCCCACGGAATGCGGCCCTTCCGGTACGCGCCCTTCTTCAGCTCTTCGCCGGTCCACTCCGTCTTCTCACGGGTGTCCCACAGCTGGACGTTGGCGTCCTTCTCGGCGGCGGCGACATCGGCCATCACCGCGGTCAGGCGCGCATTCGGAGCCTTGGCCGTGAAGTTCCCGGCCGGCGGGTCCGACGGCGCCAGCGTATCCGTGTCGTAGCCGGCGGCTTTCCAGGCCTGGAACCCACCGTCGAGGACCCGGGCTTCTTTCCCGAAGATGAAGAATCCCCACCAGAGACGGGTGGAGTCATACTGGTGGTCGTAGATCACGATCTTGGTGTCGTTGTTGACACCGAACTTGCGCGCGAAGGTCTGGAAGTCGGCCTGTTCGAGCATCATGCCTTCGAACGGGTACTTCGTGCCCTTCGCGATTTCGTAGTCGGGCCTCCACACGCGGATGGCACCCGGAATGTGACCGGGCAGGCGATACTCAGCCGCATCGGCCACCGCGAGAATGAGCAGCTTGGGGTCCTTGGCATCAACGAGCTGCTTGAGCTCCTGTGCCGTGATCAGGGCATCGCCCTTTTCATACCCCTTGTACTTGTCGGCAGCGGCAGCGACGCCTGGCAGCAGCAGCGCCAGGACGGCAATAGCGGCCACGATTCGGCACGGACGGGTCGTTCGCATAAAGGCAATCCTCCTGTACTAGTCCGGGGTTGCGGCCACGGCAAGTCCGGTCCGCGCACAATGCCCCGCTTGGGTACTGCAACGGGTGTGCCCTGGGCTGGCCCGGAGGCGACGCGCCAGAAGCCCCCATTTGTCAGTGCTTTTCGAGGGTTGGGTGCGGAAGGCGACCGGCAACAGCCGGCCCCGTATCCGCTGCGTAACTCACGCCGTCACCAGTCTGTAACACATGGCCCACTTCGGGGGGCGTCCGCCGCAGAGGGAGATCGACCCGGAACGTGGACCCTGGACCCGGACGGTCCTCGAGTATGGCCCGGCCCCCGTGGTTTGCGGCGACCTCCCGGACCAGCGCCAGGCCAAGGCCGGTGCCCACGGGCGCGTGGTGGCGCGCATTGGGTGCCCGCACGAACTCGAGAAACAGTTGTTCCCGGAACTCCGCCGGGACACCGATGCCAGTATCCTCAACACGAATGACGGCCGTGTCTCCGATGATCTTCAGGCGTACGGACACCACGCCGTCACGCACGGAGTACTTGATGGCGTTGTGGACGAGGTTCTCGAATGCGTGGACCAGGTCGGGCGGCACGCCCCACTCGAGCACGGCGCGCCCCATGAAATCGGACTCGACCTTCACGCCGCATTCGTCGGAGTACGGTGTCAGGGCGTCGATGATGTCCGTCAGCAACTGGTTCAGACTGACGTCGCGCGTCCAGGGCGCCCGCAGGCGGCCTTCCCGGACCTTGGCGAGGTCGAGCAGACCGTTGACGATGAGCAGGAGCCCGTTGACGCGCTCCGCGACCCCTCGCATCAGCCGCTGTCCCCGTTCTGACGCCAGATCCACCAACCCGCTCGTGAGCACGTCGAGCGAGGTCCGGATCGTCCCGAGCGGCGATCGTAACTGGTGGGCGGAGATCCGCATGTAGTGGGACTTCCGCCGCTCCAGGTCGGCCAGTTCTCCCAGCAGACGCTGGAGCTCGACCGTCCGGTCCTCGAGCGCCGCGGAGGTCTGGCGCAGTTCATGGTTCCGCTGCTTGAGGCGGTCGCTGACGCTCCCGGTCAGGTACACGATGCCGAACAGGAAGCCCACGAACGCCAGGAGCGCGAAGGCGGATATCGCGTCGGGAGCCGGGGCCGCCGGTCCAACGACCGACAGGGCGGGCACGTGCCAGACACCAGTCACCTGGAGCCCGAACGCCGTGAGGCTGGTCACGCCGGCCGCCAGGTACATCCACTCGGTGGACACCAGAATCGTCCCGATGGCCATGTGGAAGCCGAAGAACGGCAGGAGCGGACTGGTCAGGTCTCCGGTGTAGTGGACGACCGCCAGTAACGCGGTGAGGTCCAGGGCGATCTGCAGCAGCGCGCTCACGCGCAGTTCAAAGCCGTCGGGCGAGATCCCCCGGCGCAACCGTCGCTGGCAGTAGGTGTTGTACGCCACCAGCACCACGGCGATGACCGCCAGGTCCGGCCACAGCCCCGGCAGCCCGATCACCGGCCCGAAGACCGACGCGACGGCCAGGGCGAGGGCAGCCCCCCACCGGAGCCGGACGAACCACGAGAGACGATCTACCAGTTCGAGCGCCAGGGCGTCGTCCACACCCGTCCCGCCGGCGTCGGACACGGACGCGGGCGTATCGGACAGAAACGGACTGGACGGCGCGTGGTTCACCCGATGAGCTCGGCGATATTGGCCAGCAGTTGATCCGGCGTAATCGGCTTCTCGAGATACCGTGCGCAGGGGACCCACGTTTCGTCGGTCTCCATGCGGTAGTTGTACATCTGATCGACACCGGTCAGCATGACCACGGGGATCGCCTTGGTCTTCGGATCCCCGTGCAGCGACCGGGCCACGTCAAACCCCTCGGAGGGATAGTCCATCATCACGTCGAGCACGATGAGGTCGGGCAAGGCCTCCGCCACGGAACGCAGCGCGTCCGGACCGTTGCCGGCGGTGCGAATCCGATAGCGCGTCTCCAGCACCGCACTAATCGCATCGACGAACACGGGATCATCATCCACCAGCAGCACCGTCTTGCGACTCATGCAACCCTCCTCAACGGACGAGCACCGCATTCTGATTGCACGCGGTCAGGCAGGCTCCGCAATGGATACACAGATCCTGATCAATGTGGTGGACGTGCTTGATCTGCCCGGTAATGGCGTTCGACGCGCACGCCTTCGCGCACAGTGTACATCCGTTGCAGAGCACTTCGGCAATCGTGTACGTCAGCAATGCACGGCATTGTCCAGCGGGGCATCGCCGGTCATGGATGTGCGTTTCGTACTCGTCACGGAAGTGCTGCAACGTCGACAGGACGGCGTTCGGGGCGGTCTGGCCGAGGCCGCACAAGGAACTCCGCTGCACGTGGCGCGCCAGTTCCTGCAGCGTGTCGAGGTCTTCGGGCTCGGCTTCGCCCTTGGTGATCCGTTCGACGAGGTTCAACATGACCCGCAGCCCGATCCGGCACGGCGGACACTTGCCGCAGGACTCCTCGACCAGGAACTCGAGGAAGAACCGGGACAGTTCGACCATGCACGTGCCTTCATGGAGCACGATCAGGCCGCCGGACCCCATCACGGCGCCCAGACTCTGGAGCGACTCGTAGTCCACGGGCACGTCTGCGGCCGACGCGGGCACGCATCCGCCGGACGGCCCGCCGGCCTGAACCGCCTTGAACGGCAAGCCGGTCCGGATGCCTCCGCCAATCACATCGACGACGTCCCGGAGGGAGATGCCCATCGGCACTTCCACGAGGCCGGTATTGCGCACGTCGCCGGCCAGGGCGAACACCTTCGTGCCCTTACTGCGCGCGGTGCCGATGGCCGAGAACCACGCGGCGCCGCGCAGCATGATCGGCGGCACATTCGCCCAGGTTTCTACGTTATTGATCAGCGTGGGCTTGCCCCACAGCCCGTGTTGCGCCGGGAACGGCGGACGCGGACGCGGCATGCCGCGTTTGCCCTCGATTGACGCGATCAGGGCCGTCTCCTCGCCGCAGACGAACGCGCCGGCACCGATCCGGATTTCGATATCAAACGAGAAGCCCGTGCCCAGCACGTTCGGCCCGAGCAGGCCGGCGGCCCGGGCCGCCGCAAGCGCGAACCCCAGCCGCTCAATCGCGAGCGGATACTCCGCCCGCACGTATATGAAACCTTTCGCGGCACCCACCACGCGCCCGGCGATGGTCATGCCCTCGATCACCGAATGGGGATCGCCTTCGAGGATGCTGCGGTCCATGAACGCGCCGGGGTCACCTTCATCGCCGTTGCAGACGACGTATTTCTCGCCCCCCGGGGCTTCCCGGACAAACTGCCACTTGAGCCCAGCGGGAAAGCCGGCCCCGCCGCGACCGCGCAGGCCGGACCGCTTCATGGCGTCCAGGACACCATCCGGTGTCATCTCGAGCAGCACTTTCGCCAGTGCCGCGTAGCCGTCGAGCGCGATGTAGTCGTCAATGCGCAAGGGATCAACCACGCCACAGTTGCGCAGCGCGATCTTCACCTGCTGGGCGAAGAACGGCACATCCCGGCTTCGCAACTTGACGCCATCCGGCCCCTCCCAGACCAGTTCGGCATCTTCCACCGGGCGATGATCAAGCAGGTGCTCGCGCACGATGCGACGCGCCAGCGGGACGTCCACGCGGGGATAGTAGATGCCGTCAGGTGCCACCAGCACCAGCGGACCCGCTTCGCAGAGCCCCATGCAGCCGACCCGCACGACGCGGGCCTGCTGCTCGATCCCGGCGTCCCGGATGAGCTGTTCCAGCGTGTCGGCCAGCGGCAGCGAGCGGGAGGACACGCACCCGCCGCCGGCGCAGACCAGGATGTCGCGCCGGACATCCTGACCGCCCTGCCGGCTGGCCAGCCGGCCGGTGATGGTGGGTTGCAGCAGGACGCGCAAGGCGTCGAGATCGGCCGGGCTGAGCGGCCGCGGATCGGTCAGTGGACCTGGACTAGCCACGAGTTGCCTCCCCGCCAGTGGCCGCCCCTTCGCGTCTCCCGCGGGCGCGCAACTGCGTCACCAGCCGGCGAACCTGTTTCGCGTCGAGGTTGCCGTACACGTCGTTGCCCACCATCATCGCGGGCGCCAGGCCGCACGCCCCGAGGCACCGCACCTGTTCGAGGCTGAACAGCTTGTCATCGGTGGATTCGCCCATGTCGATTTTGAGCGTCTCCTGCAGCGTCTCGATCAACCGCGTCGCGTGGCGGACGAAACAGGCTGTCCCCATGCACACTTTGAGCGGAAACCGGCCTCGCGGCGTGAGCGTGAAGAACGAGTAGAAGCTCAGGACCGAGTACACCTGGACGGGCGACAGGCCGAGACGCAGCGCGACCAACTCCTGCACGTCAAAGGGCACATGTCCCAGGCGCTCCTGCAGGAAGTGCAGCAGGGGGATGAGTCGCTCCGTCCCGCCGGGATGGTCGGCCAGAAACGTGTCGATGGCCATTGCGACGTCGCCGCCCCACGTGCTGTCGGACGGGGCCATCTGTTCGGCCGGTCCAGCTCCGGCTTCGCTGTGCTCTATCATGAAGACCTCCGGATTTCCGCCGCGATTGGCTGGTCATCGGGAATCATGAGGGCCGCCACGCTGTCCCATCGGGCCCTCCACGGGGCGACCACGGTTCCATCGCGCACCGTTGCGTCGACCCGTGCACGTAACAGCGCTTCTCGGCCTCCGGCGGTCAAGCGCACCATGTCGCCCGCCTGTACGCCGTTGGTGGCTGCGTCCCGCGGGGAGATGCGCAGTACGGCCGACGGCGCCAGTTCCTGCAGCACGGCACTTCGGTCTGTCACCGAGCCCGAGCGGAAGAGCTGCGGTGACGCATCGAGCAACAGCCCGGTCCAGCGCGGCCCGATGACCGGCGGTGCCTCCGGTATCAACCGACGCAGGACGGGCACGACGGCGGCCGCACGGCACGCCGCGTCGACCTGCGCCTTCAGCGACGCGCCCTCTGGCAGCGCGACCCCAAGGCGGCGGCCGATCTCCCGGAAGATCTGGCCATCCTGAGGCACGCCCGACGGGGGCGGCAGCAACGGCCGGAACGCACGCCGCTGGCCGTCCGCGCCGACCATACTGCCGGTTCGTTCGCTGAGGATGGCGACCGGCAGCACGACGTCGGCCAGCCGTGCCGTCTGGGTCATGAACGCATCGTGCACCACGACGAAGCCCGCTCGTTCAACGGCTTCCGCGCCGCGCAGGCTGCCCGGCCAGGCACCCACCGGATCCTGGCCGACGAGGTAGAGCACGTCCACCGGAGGCTGGCCCGCACCCTGCAGGACCTGCTCGAGCGTGAGCCCGTCGGGTGCAGGCACGTCGTGTTCCCAGGTCTGCGCCAATGCCGTCCTGGCTGCGGCGTCCGCGGCGGGCCGCCCGCCTGGCAGCCACGCCGGGTGCAACCCGGCATCCAGCACGCCCTGGACGTTGGCTTTCTCACCGAGCACGAGCAATCCACCGCCCGATGGCCCCAGCAGGGCGTCAAACGCGACAGCGGCCCGAGTCACCGCGGCTTCGTCACCGGGAATGCCGAGCCCCGTCACCACGACCGTCACAACCTTTCGCGCGTCGCGGACGAGGGCCACCAGGGATTCGAACGACGCCCCGCTGACGCCAGCCACGTCCTCAATCACGGCTGGTGTGAACGGGTGCAGGCTGGACAGCCACGCTTCGGCGTCCGGCAGAGTCCGGAGGGGCTCGAAGCGTTCGGGCTGTTCCGCGAGGAGGCGGGCCGCCAGGCCGTTGAGCAGCGTCGCTTCACCGGCCGGACGGAGCGACAGCGTCAACGCCGCGTGGCGCTCGAGACCTCCCGAGAGCGCGTGGGCCAGGACCAGTTTCTGCCCCCGCTGGCTTGCCCCTTGAACGAGATCGGTCTTGACCAGCGGATGCGTGCGGCTCGGGTCACCCCGCAGGACGAGCACGACATCGGCCTGCCGCAACGACTCGAACGTGGCACTCGATCGGGGCACGCCGGTCAGTGCCGCCATGCCGTCAGACAGAGCCGCCGTGCCGCCGCTGGGCCCCACACCCACGTGCGGCGTACCCACCGTCGTCCTCAGCAGGCGCTGCATGAGATACGCGTCTTCGACCGCAAGTCGCGAGCCGCCAAGCCCGACGACCCGACCGCGCGTCTCCCCGGCGGTCTTCAGCGCCGTCGTGACGGCGCCGATCGCCTCGCTCCAGGTTGCCTCGACGAGTTCCCCGTCCTTCCTGATCAGCGGTCGTGTCAGGCGGTCTTTCGATGCGAGGATGTCCAGCCCGAGCCACCCCTTCACGCACAGCTTTCCGTGATTCGGCTCGAGGTCGTCGTTGGCCGTCACACAGACGAGCGCGCGATCAGAGGACTCCCCGACCAGCTGGCACCCGCACGAACAGAACGAACACGTGGTGGTCTCGGCTTCCCGGAGCCAGGCAGGCACGTCGCTCACGTACGGCTTGGCGACGAGAGCCCCCACGGGACACGCATTCACGCACTGGCCACAGAATTCGCAGTCCAATGGGCGGTCGAGCAGCGTCGCCACACGTGCGCGCAGTCCACGATGGACGATGGCAATCGCCGCCACGCCCTGCACTTCGTCGCACAGGCGCACGCACTTGCCGCACAGGATGCACTTCTCCGTGTCCCGCAGGATCACGGGCGACGCCTCGTCGCGTGGCACCGCCACGCGCTCGAAGGGCACGCGGCGCTCCGGCACGCCGTACTCGTACATGAGGTCCTGCAGACGGCAGTCACCGCGCCGCTCGCACGCCGGGCACTCCAGTCGATGGTTCAACAGCAACAGCCGCAGTTGATACCGTCGCGACTCGATGACGTCCGGCGTACTGGTTTCGACCACCATGCCGGGCAGCACCGGCGTCGAACAGGCGGGAATGAGCCCTCCGCGACCGTCGTGACGCATCACCACGCAGAGGCGGCATCCCCCGTACGGCGTCAGCCGCGGATCGTGACAGAGCGTGGGGATCCGCTTGCCCAGACCACGCAGCACGTCCAGCAGCAGCGATCCGCGTCCGGCCTCGACGACCTGACCATCAACCGTCAACGACACGAGTTCCTGGCTGGCCATGTCTACTCCGTCCCCCCGGCAAGCGGCTGCAACCGCTTGAACGCCCACTTCGTCCGCAGGCGGTTGAGGTAGCGGGGAATCGCCCCGATTGGCTTGCGGGCAGCCACCTGCCGCCAGTCGTCCGCGAGCAGCAGGTCAAGGATGTGCAGCGACTCCTTGCCCAGGCTCGCCAGTGCCGTGCGGCAGCCCGCGCAGTACGTCACCATGGGTAACGGTGACTCATTCGCACGACGCTGCGTGACTGCCTTCGACAGGGCGGAGTCGACGGGATAGATCATCCCGCCGAACCCGCAGCATCGGGCCAGCCTGCCGTGGTAGTCCACGTCGTTCACCGCGGCGCCGCTCCCGCGGATCAGGCTTCGGACCGCCGCGTGCAGCCCCTCATCATGGCGGCCCTTGCACGAATCGTGGATCGACACCACGACGCCGTCGCGCGTGACGGGAGTTTTCCACACCGGCGCCAGCTGCTCCCAGACCGTCGAAATCGTGAGTTCCGGGACCGCGGCCCGCAGCGTGTGCATGCAGTCAGGGCAGGCCGCCACCAGTTCGTCCGCACCGGTCTGTTCA
Source organism: uncultured Vicinamibacterales bacterium (assembly GCA_964372095.1). GTDB lineage: Bacteria > Acidobacteriota > Vicinamibacteria > Vicinamibacterales > JAKQTR01 > CAYJPV01. Next base: position 175,660 of record CAYJPV010000006.1, read on the forward strand.
GCGGCACGCAACAACTGCTGCCGCGTCGCCGCGAACCCCTCTTCCATGCCCAGCAGTTCAGCCGGTGCGCCGCAGCACCACATGAGCACGCCCGTACCGGGATAGTGCCGTCGCAGTTCGTCGTAGATCCGCATCGTGTGCCCGGGCGCCGTCGCCGGCAGGGAGCATCCCGTGAAGAACAGCCGCTTCGACTTGCGCCGGCCCGGCTCAGACATCACCATCGTGAACGCACCGGACACGCCAGCCTTCCAGTAACCCACGATGGGCTTGTGCTGCTTCAGTGGTCCGAGCCCCGCCCGCACAGACGCCCGTCGGGCCTCGAGCATCAGGTGCCCGGTGTCCAGCTTCTCGGGACAGACCGTCGCGCACAGCTCGCAGATATTGCACGAGTAGACCACCGACCTGGTGTCCAAGGGATCGAGGCCGGCCAGGACCCGGCGGGCCAGATCCTTGGGCGAGTGGCAGTGTTTCGCGAGGAACTCGCAGTCTTTCACACAGAGGCCGCACTCGCAGTCCAGGCACCGCTCTGCTTCGGCACGCGCGTCCGATTCCGGCAGGTCCGGGGTGTGCGGCTGCAGCATCACCGGCGTCCGTTCGCGACGCCGCCGCTCGACTTCGTCGATGTCCAGCTTCCAGAGCAGACGAGCCGGCGCCACGTCCTCGCGGTCGGCACGGAGGTCGCTCCCCGTCAGGAACCGGTGGACCGATTCCGCAACGCGGCGTCCCTGAGCCATCGCGTAGATCACCGTGGACGGCCCGCTGACGGCATCCCCGCCGGCAAAGACCCCAGGCACACCCGTCTCGCCGGTGAGCGGGTCGACACCAATCGTGTCTCGCACACTTGGCCGCAGCCCGAGTCCCAGGCGCAACAGCGCGATCGAGCCTGCGTATCCTGCCAGCAGCAGCACGGCCGCGAAGTCGCGTTGCAGTGCGTCCAGGGGCACATCGCTTCCGACATCGACACCCGTGCGCACGTCGATACCAAGGGCCGCGATCACCGACAGGTCCCGCTGCGCAACCGCCACAGGCAGCCGCCACGACGGAAGCTGGTGGGTCAAACACCCACCAATCCGATCACTGCGCTCGAACACGGTCACCTGGTACCCCAGCCGTCGCAAATCGTGCGCGGCCAGCAACCCCGCGGGTCCCGCGCCGACCACCGCAACACGCTGGCCGCGATCGGGCGCGCAGGTCACCAGGTGCTGCGGGTCTCCCGGCTCCCAGTCGGCCAGGAATCGTTTGATGTCGCGGATGCGGACCGGCGCGTCTTCATCGATCCGCTTGCAGTGCTGCTCGCACGGATGCGCGCACACGTAACCCAGGATCCCGGGAAAGGGCAGCTTGTCCCGCACCAGTTGGAGCGCGTCCCGGTAACGCCCTTCCTTGGTCATCTGGACGTAACCGCGGGCATCCACATGCAGCGGACAACGCGCCACGCAGTTCGCCGGTCCTTCGCCCCGGCATCGCTCCAGGATCTCGCCCGCGAGTCTCTCAAGGACGGGTGGAGGGGTCTTCACCGTTGTTTCCCACGGCAGCGCAGGAACCTGCAGCGCAACTTGACTCATCGGCGGTCTCCAGCGGATTCGGTCCTGATGTCACCGACTCGTAACGTAATCAGCACTTTCCTGAAACGTCGGGGGGACCTTGGGCGAAAAGTCGGGACAGCCAGTTTCGGGGTCCTGCCAGGTGCCGTGGCAGGCGCACAAGCCAGCATCGCCACGCGTGGATCCCCAGGCAGACGAAAGAATCGTCAAGCCTGGCAGCGCATCTTCAAGTTCTTGGGGGTCGTCGACGAAGTGGCAGCACCGAGGGCAACTATCCAGCTCGACCGTACGCATGTGATGGCCTCTCTGGGCTTGATGCATGCAACTCATGTGCCCCTGTCCCCACGCATGCCCGCCTTGCCAGGGCCGGTCTTCCATGCGCCGCACCGCCCGGACCGCCGGAATCCCGCAGACTGCTATGATTGACGCGTGGATCGAGCCGGCTCGCAGGTTCCTGCACCGTGGACCGTGGCGGTCACCCGCGACGAAACGATGGATGGCCCTCTGAGCCAGGCGTTGTCTGCCCTGGGCTTTGTCCCGCTCCTGTGTCCCTGCACCGTTGAAGAACCCCCCGCCGACGAGGCGGCACTCCGGGCCGCAGCCGCCAAACTGGAGACCTACGACTGGGTCGTTTGCGCGAGCGCGCGGGCCGTCAACGCCCTGACGACGGCCCGCCAGGCCCCCTGGCCACTCGGGCTGCGGACGGCCGCCGTCGGTCACCGCACGGCGGCTGCGCTGGTGCGGGCTGGCGCCGATCCGCCGCCGGTCGTCGCGCCTGGCTCGGGGGCGGAAGCCCTGTGGGCCACACTGCAGAACCTGGACACGTGGTCGGACCGCCGGGTGCTGCTGCCGGCCGTGGCCGCCGGCCGCCAGGATCTCGTCGACGGCCTGCGGCGCGCCGGTGCCGACGTACATCTGGTCGAAGCGTACCGGATGGTGCCGCGCGCACCTGATGCGGTAAAGGCCGAGTGGCTGCGCCTCGCGCCCGACGCCGCGGTCTTCGGCAGCCCGTCTGCCGTGGAGACGTTGTTGCGCGCGGTCGGCCCCGACGCCCTGCGCCGCCTTCGTGCCATCGTCGCGGTGGGCCCGACCACGGCGGCGGCGATTGCCGCCCACGGTCTCGACGCCGTGGTGGCCGCACGCGCCGACTTCAGTGACGCGGCGCGGTGTCTCGAGGCCGTGCGCCTGGAGTTCCTGCGATGCCCGTGATTCGCCTTGGCACGCGCGGCAGCGCGCTGGCCCGCTGGCAGAGCGACACGATCGCGGCGAGGCTCGGCACCGCGTGGCCCGACGTGCGCGTGTCAATCGTGGAGATCGTCTCCACCGGCGATCGTGTCACCGACGTGCCCCTCTCGAGCGTGGAGGGCACGGGGTTCTTCACGGCCGCCATCGAACGGGCGCTGCTGGCCGGCGAGGTGGATCTGGCGGTGCACAGTTACAAGGATCTGCCCGTCGAGCCGACGCCGGGGCTTCTGGTGGCCGCCGTGCCCGTGCGAGGCCCGGTGGAAGACGTCCTGTGCGCGCGTGGGGGATTGACCCTCGACGCACTGCCGCCAGGCGCCCGCATCGGGACCTGCAGCGCCAGGCGGATGGCGCAGGTCCGGGCGATCCGGCGCGACCTCGACATCGTGCCGTTGCGCGGCAACGTGCCGACGCGGATCGCCAGGGTGGAATCAGGCGAACTCGATGCCATCGTGCTGGCGCGCGCCGGCCTGGTTCGCCTGGGACTGGACGCGCACATCAGCGAGGTGTTCACGCCGGATCGTCTCGTGCCGGCGCCAGCCCAAGGGGCCCTGGCCGTCCAGTGCCGCGAAGACGACCACGCGACGGCCGCCCTGCTGCGCGGGCTCGACGATGCGCAGACCCGCCGCGAGGTGCAGACCGAGCGCACGATTTTGCATGCGCTCGGCGGCGGGTGCTCCGTGCCCGTCGGCGCCTTCGCCCGCACCACGGAGTCGGGCATCCACGTACACGCGGTGGTGCTCGACCTCGACGGCAGGCAGTCGGCGCGTGCCGAGGCGGACGGTCTCGACCCCGTGGACGTCGGCGCCACTGCCGCACGGCGCCTGCTCGACGGCGGGGCCGGGGACATCCTGAAGGCGTTCTTGAAACAGACGAGGCTTGCCCCCTATCCTGATACAGGAGATCAGACATGAGCTTTCCCATTCACCGCGGACGGCGACTGCGTCAGACACCGACCATGCGGGCGCTCGCAACCGAAACCCGGCTGGCTGCCGAACAACTCGTGGCACCGCTGTTCGTGTGCGAAGGGCGCAACGTCAGCGAGCCCATTGCCTCGCTGACCGGTCACGCGAGGTTGTCGCCCGAACTGGCGGCGAAAGAAGCAGCCGCGTTGTTCGCCCTGGGCATTCGTTCCGTGCTGTTGTTCGGCATCCCGTCGAGCAAGGACGCCCGGGGCAGCGGCGCGTGGGATCCGGCAGGACCGGTTCCTCTGGCGATCCGCGCCATCAAGGCGGCGGTTCCGGCCATGGCGGTCTGGGCCGATGTGTGCATGTGCGAGTACACCGACCACGGGCACTGCGGCGTCCTGGATCATGACGAGGTGGACAACGACGCGACGTTGCCGCTGCTCGCGAAAGCGTCGGTGGCCTACGCCGAGGCCGGGGCTGACGTGATTGCGCCGTCGGACATGATGGACGGCCGCGTCGCGGCCATCCGCGCGGCGCTGGACGCGGCCGGGCGGTCACGGACGGTAATCGTGTCGTACGCGGTGAAGTACGCCTCGGCGTTCTACGGCCCGTTCCGCGACGCGGCCGGTTCCACGCCGCAGTTCGGCGACCGCCGCGGGTATCAGATGGACCCGCCCAACGTCCGGGAAGCCGTGCGTGAGGCGCTGGCCGACGTTGCCGAAGGCGCCGACATGGTGATGGTCAAGCCGGGCATGCCGTACCTCGACGTCATTCGTGCGGTCCGCGACCGGGTGGACGTGCCCATCGTCGCCTACCAGGTCTCCGGCGAGTACGCCATGCTGCACGCTGCAGCAGAACGCGGGTGGATCGATCTGCCGCGGGCCATGTCCGAATCGATCACCGCCATCAGGCGCGCGGGCGCAGACATCGTGATCACGTACTTCGCGCGGCAACTGGCGTTGAGCGGCGTGGCGGTCCAGACGGGCGTGCCGCTGCAGGAGCGCCGGTCTTGACGGCGCCGTCATCGCCGCAGCCGGCGACGTGGGTGGACCGCGCCAGCCGTGTGACGCCCGGCGGCGTCCATTCGCCCGTTCGTGCGTTCAAGGCCATGGGCATGGCGCCCCTGGCGATCGCCGACGCACGTGGCGCCCGGGTGCGCGACACGGACGGCCGGTGGTACACGGATTGGATCGGCGCCTGGGGCCCGGCGCTGCTGGGCCACGCCTTCGCCCCGATCGAAGAGGCCATCGTCGCCGCGGCCCGGCAGGGCCTGGTCTTCGGACTGGCATCGCCACGCGAAATCGACCTCGCCGAGCGCATCGTGGCGCGGGTGCCCGGCTGCGACATGGTCAGGCTGGTGGTCAGCGGGACGGAAGCCACGATGAGCGCGGTGCGCGTGGCGCGCGCCGCCACGGGCCGCCCAGGAATCCTCAAGTTCACGGGGGCCTACCACGGGCACGCGGACATGTTCCTGGTGGGCGCGGGCTCGGGTGCCGCCACCTTCGGCGTGCCGGATTCGCCTGGCGTCACGCGAGGCGCGGCCGGCGACACGGCGCTCGCCCGTTTCAACGACCTGCACGACGTGGATCGCGTCTTCGACGCGTCCAGCGGTCAGATCGCCGCCGTCATCGTCGAACCGGTGGTGGGCAACATGGGCTGCGTGCCGCCTGAGGCCGGCTTCCTCGAAGGCTTGCGGGAGCGGTGCACGCGGCACGGGGCGGTCCTCATCTTCGACGAGGTGATGTGCGGCTTCCGCGTGGCACGCGGCGGCGCGGCCGCACGGTACGGGGTCACGCCCGACATGGTGACCCTGGGCAAGATCGCCGGCGGCGGCATGCCGCTCGCGGCCTTCGGCGGCGCGCGCACGTTGATGGAGCGCGTGGCGCCGTCCGGACCGGTCTATCAGGCCGGCACGTATGCCGCGCACCCGCTGGCCGTGGCCGCCGGCCTCGCGATGTTCGACGCGATCGATGCCAGACCCGATCTGTACGACGTGCTCGAACGCCGGGGCGCGCGGCTCCAGTCCGGGCTGGAAGAAGCCGCCCGCGACGCGCGCATCACCGTCTCGGTGCAGCGTGTGGCATCGATGTGGACGCTCTTCTTCTCACCGCGTCCTGTCCGCTCGTGGGACGATGCGTCGGTGGTGAGCCGGGAGTCGTACGCGCAGTTTTTCCGGGGCATGCTGGAGCGAGGCGTGCTGCTGCCGCCTTCGCCGTTCGAATCGGCCTTCCTGTCGCTGGCGCACGACGAGGCGGTCATCGCCGAGACCGTCGCGGCCGCGCGCGACACCCTGAGGCACCTGGCGCGGTGACGACCGGTCAGCCGGGACTGTCGCGGTCTTCAACCCGTGTGGGTGGGTGGCTGGCGCAACACGCGCCCCGCCCACCACGTTCGCTGAATCACAGAGACGAAGACGACCGCGCACCAGGCCCAGGCCACCGGCTCCATCCACTGGGGAAACACCACCCAGGCTCCGTAGACCACCGACGTTTCACCGGCCTCGGCCAGGCTGGATGTGAACTGGTACGTCCGATTGGTGTTCGTGATGCGCGCGCCGGCACGGGTGGCCGCCTCCGAGAAGGCGAGCGTGCTGGTGATGGACAACACGTACGACGAGAGGATGGCGGTCCACACGACAGCCAGATTCGGGTGTGCCACCGCGAAGCCGACGATCATGCCCGAGTAGGCCGCCATGTCGAGCGTGATGTCCAGGTAACCGCCGAAGAGGCTCGACGTCCCGGCCTCGCGCGCCATCAATCCGTCGAGTCCGTCGCCGATCCGGCTGACGAGCCAGATCGCAAACCCGGTCCAGGTCCAGCCGGCGGCGATCAGGGTTGCCGCGACGAGCGCCAGGGCACACGCCAGCGCCGACATGCGGTTGGGTGTCAGACCAAGCCGGGTCAGGCGCCTGGCCAGGGGGCCGGCAAGGCTCGGCATCACCGCCCGGACACGTTCATCGAACATGTCGTCCTCCGCCGGCCATCAGGATCCTGCGCATGTTGACCATTCTCGACGTGTTCGTGTGCGCCGGGGTATTCGCGCTGCTGGCATGGACCGGAAGCCGCGCCGCCCGTGGCGATGACGACTTCCTGGTGGCCAACCGATCTCTCGGGCTCTTCCCGCTGGTGGCCACGCTGGTGATGACCGAGTTCAATACCAGCACGCTCCTGGCGTTCAGCGCCGTCGGCTACCGCGCCGGCCCGATGGCGGTTGCCATGCCGCTGGTCTTTCTGATCGGACTGGCATTCTACACCGTGACGGTGGCCAAGGCCTGGAAGCGGTTCAACCAGCTGTCGGTCGGGGAGTTGTTCGCGCGCCGCTACTCGCCGGCGCTGGGTCGGATGGTCTCGGTCCTTCTAATTCTCGCCATGACGGGATTCAGCGCGAGTTACGTGAAGTCGATGACGCTGCTCGCGCAGCCGCTGCTGCCGCAGGTGCATCCCGTGGCGCTGAGCGCGGTGATGACCATCCTGGTCGTCCTGATCGTGCTGCCGGGCGGGCTCGTGTCGGTGGTCCGCAGCGACATCCTCAGCTTCGCGATCACGCTGGTGATCGTGCCCGTGCTGCTGGTGGTGGGATGGGTCCAGAGCGGGCCGCTGGGCGGGCTGTCAGCGGCGTTCCCCGCCGATCAACTCGTAATGAACCCCATCGCCCAGTGGGATCACCCCGCCCTGCCGTTCCGTTTCGTGAGCACGCTCGTCGTCCTGACGTGTTTCACCTACATCGCGGCCCCCTGGTACGGACAGAAGATCTTCGCGGCGCGTGACGAACGAACCGCGTTCGCCGCCGTCGCGTGGTCCGCCGTGATCGTCTTCCTGCTCTACGGCGCCCTGACGCTGGCGGCCGCCCACTACCGCGTGGTGGTGCCCAATCTGGCGGATCCGCAGGCGGCTGTCCCGTCGATGGTGGCGGCCTGGCTGCCGTCCGGGTTGCGAGGGGCGGGCTACGCCGTCCTGTTTGGCGCGGCCATCACCACCCTGGCCGGCGTCTGGACCGCCATGGCCGCCATGGTCGCGGCCGACTTCGGCCTGCGTGACGCGCGGCACGTGAACCAGCAACGATGGGTGGTCGTCGGCTTCGCGACGCTCAGCTTCCTGGGCGGCGCGTTCCTCGTGGACGACATCCTCAATCGCCTGATCCTCGCCAATATCCCGGTCGCGGCTCTGGCCTTCGCCTTGCTCGCCGGTTTCCACTGGCAGCGGGTGACCACGCCGGGCGCATGGGCCAGCGTGGTCGTCGGTCTCGTGTGGGGCGTGGGCTGTTTCGTCGTCGTGGGTGAAGCGGGCGGCTACACCTGGCCGTGGGCCATGTACGGCATCCCGTTGATCTTCGGAACCGGCATCATCGTCTCGCTGGCTACGCCGGCAACACGCGCACCTGCGGCGATCACGCCGGACCAGACGTCATTCGACTGAGACGGCCACTTCACGAGAGCCGCTCGAGTTCAAACGGCCAGGCGTCGAGCCCGCCATCGAGGACCCGGACATCGGTGAACCCATTGGCCTTGAGAATCAGACTCGCTTCGTAGCTGCGCAGGCCCAGTTTGCAGACCAGGACAATGGTCCGGTCGCGAGGGAGTTCGTCAAACCTCGCGCGCATGGCCCCGAGCGGGATCGGGCGGCTCCCGGGCAGGCGGATCACGTCGGCTTCGGACGGCAGGCGTACGTCGATCAGCATCGGCGGATCGGGCCCCGCAAGCGCGTCGCGCAGTTCGAACGGCGTGATGCCGGCGAAACACCCGTCGAGTTTGTTGCGCAGCACGTTGGCTGCCGCGATCACCACATCCATGGCCATGGCGCAATGCGGCGCGTAGGCGAGGCTGAGACGCGACAGCCCGTCAAGGCTGAGTCCTGCCGCCAGCGCCGTGGCGACGATGTCGATCCGCTTGGCGACGTGCCCGCGGCCGAATACCTGCGCGCCAAGCAGACGCCTGGTCTGCCGGTCTGCAATCAGCACGAAGACCATCATCTGGGCGTCGGGGATGAAGTGCGCGTGATCGAGCCCGGGCACGATGGCCGCAACCGGATCGAATCCGGCTTCCCGGGCCTGTTCGATCGTGAGTCCGGTCCGCGCCACCGTCCCGTCGAACAGCCTGATAATCACCGTGCCCAGGGTCCCGGGATATTCCTCGGCGCCTCCGCAGAGGTTGACCGCGGCAATACGGCCCTGGATGGCTGCGGCCGCCGCGCCCGGGAACCACGACGGCTGCCCGGTCAGCACGTGCGGGCGTTCGGCGCAGTCGCCTGCCGCGTAGATGTCGGGGTCGGACGTGCGGAGATGGATGTCGACCCTGAACGCGCCCGACGGGCCCACCTCCAGGCCCGCCGCCGCGCCCAGCGCGGTCTCCGGGCGAACGCCGGCCGCCAGCACCGCGAAGTCGCAGGGCAGCCGGCGGCCGTCCTCCAGCACGACGTCCCGGACCCGTCCGTCGCCTTCGAACGCCGCAACCCGTGCGCCGGTCAGGACCCGGATACCATGACTTTCGAGGTGCCGCTGCGTCAGCAGCCCGATCAGCGGGTCGACGACGCCGAGAATGGTGGGGTTCGCCTCGACGAGCGTGAGCCGGGCGCCGCGCATGGCAATCGCTTCGGTGATCTGGCACCCGAGGAGGCCCGCGCCCACGATCACGACGTCCTTCACCTGCGTGGGCCGCAGTTCGGCCCGCAGCGCCTCAGCGTCGGGCACCCCGTGCAATGTGCAGATCCCGCCGAGATCAACGCCTGGAATGTCGGGCCTGACCGGGCTCGCGCCGGTCGCCATGACGAGCTGGTCGTAGGGCAGATCACGTTCGCGCCCATCGAAGGCGCGAATCCGGACCGTCTTGGCGGCCCGATCGATGGCCACGGCCTCGGTCACGTCGAGCGTGCGCACATTTTTCAGTTCGTGGAAGAAGGACGAGTCGCGCACGGTTCCGAGTGCGGTCTCGAGGAGCCGCCGCTGGTCGGTAATCAGCCCCGACACGTAGTAGGGCAACGCGCACCCGGAATACGCCAGGAACCGGCCACGCTCCACAATCGTGACCTCGGCGTGCGGATCGAGCCGCATGACTTTGGCCGCGACCTTGGGTCCCGCCGCCACGCCACCGACAATGATGACTCGACGGGACGGCGGAGCCTGCCGGGACGCCTCGTTGGCGCCCTCTCCCTCTGACGCTCGCAGGGCCTCGTCGTCAGGCGGCGGACACGCGGGAAATGTTGCACGCGCACAGACGCCGCCGGAGGCTCCGGGCTCCAGGTTCAGCGTGGCCCCGATGCGGCGGGCGGCGCGAAAGGCAAACGCCAGCCCGAGCCCCGAGCCTTCCGTGCTGACCCGCCGGGCCGTGGGCGCCCGATAGAACTCGTGGAAGAGCCGCGCGTAACCCTCGGGGGGAATCCCGATGCCCGTATCGAGCACGTCAACGTGCAACCGCGGACCCGCAGCATCAGTGGGTTCGTCCCGGTACAGGCGGGCTGTAACGGAACCGCCCCGCGGCGTGTACTTGATGGCGTTGTCGACCAGCACAGACAGGATTTCGCGGATGAGGTCCGGTTCGCCGCGCACCCAGTTGAGTTCGGGATCCGGGCTTTCGAGGCGCGCCTCCAGGGCAACGTCTTTTGCAGCAGCCGTGTCGCGGTAGGCCTCACGGATGCCTGCGAACACGCGGCCGAGATTCACCGGACGCAGGGCGTCCTCAGCCATCGTGGACAGGGAGCGGAGTTTGATCAGGTCGCGGACGATCTTGGTGCCATGGCCGCACCGCTCGACGGCCTTCTCGACGAGCCAGCGCTGGTGCGGCTGCAGCGGGCCTGCAAACCCGCCCATGAGGGTGGCCAGAATTGTCTGGATCGTCGAGAGCGGAGCCTTGATCTGGTGCGCCGCTTCCGTTGCCAAGCGCATCAGCTCATCGTGGGCATCGTCGTCGCTCATCTCTCCCTCTTCGCTCGCTCGGGTCCACGCGGGGGCGCGGCGAGGCGGTGCAGGGCGCTGGTCGAGACAGCACAAGACAAGAAACGGGCTGATTATAGCCCCGGCCTGCGGCGATCCGGCCGGCATTCGTGCAACGACGCACAGGTGCGGCGTCTACACGTGACGTCCTTCTCCGGGTTCTTCGTACGTCCTGCCGTCGCGGATGTGGTAGATACGCTTGAAGGTCGGGATGATCTTCTCGTCGTGTGTGACCACGATGATGGCCGTCTGGAACTCGGTGGCCAGTCGATTCAGGATCTTCACGACGCCGAGCGCCCGCTCGCTGTCCAGCGGTGCGGTCGGTTCGTCGGCCAGGATGACGGGCGGCTTGTTGGCCAGCGCCCGGGCGATGGCCACGCGCTGCTGCTCACCGCCCGACAGTTCGGGGATGCGGGCGGAGGCCCGGTGCTGGACGTCCAGCGCGGTCAGCATCTCCAGCGCCGTGGCGCGCGCTGCCGGATTGGTGACACCAGCCAGCATGGGCAGCAGCGCGACGTTGTCGGTGGCGTCGAGGAATGGAATCAGGTACGGCGTCTGGAAGACGAAGCCAATACGGTCACGGCGAAGGGCTCGCAGGTCGGATCGTTTCCAGCCGTTGTCGTAGATCACGTCGCCGGCCAGGGTGAAGCGTCCGGAGGTGGGCTCGATGACGGCGCCCAGGCACTTGAGCAGCGTCGTCTTGCCGGAACCCGACGGGCCGATCAGGCCCACGACTTCGCCCGGCTCGATCCGCATGTCCACGCCTTTCAGCGCGTCGACGGCGGTGGGTCCGCTGCCGTATCGTTTGGTCAGGTTCTCGATGAGGATGGCGGGCTGGGTGGTGGTGGTCATGGGGTTACCCGCCGATCGCTTCCGCGGGGTCGATACCGAGTGCGGCACGAATCGCCAGCACGGAGGCGAGCGCGCAGATGGCCAGCGTGATCGCGAACGCGCGTACGGCGTCACCCGTCTCCAGGAGGATATATTTCGGAAACACCGGCCCCCACAATGTCGCGGCGAACTTGCCCACGAAGAAGCCGATGACGCCGAGCCCAAGGGCCTCCTGCATGATCATCGCGGCGATCGTGCGATCGCGGGTGCCGATGAGTTTCAGGACGGCGATCTCCTTGATCTTGCCGAGCGTCATCGTGTAGATGATGAAGGCCACGATGGCGGCACTGACGATCGCCAGAATGACCAGGAACAAGCCGATCTGCTTCGCCGAGGTGGCGATGAGTTTCGCCACCAGGATGTCCTCCATGTCCGCGCTGGTGTAGGCCGTGAGGTACTTCCAGCGTGTGATGTCGTCGGCGACGTCGCGCGGGCTGTGGCCGGGTTCCACCCGCACCAGGATGGCGTTGACCTTGTGGCTGCCGGTCTGAATCGCTTCGACCGCATCCAGTACGCCGGGGACGCCGGGGCGGTTGACGGCCGGGTTGGCCGCCAGTCGATTCCGGTCGTTGATGATGGATGCGTTGTCCTTCAGGAACTGGGCTTCCTGTGCGTCTTTGAGCGGGATGAACAGCATGGGATCACCGCTCGACGACACCATGCGCCGGGTGACGCCGACCACCGTGTAGTCGTGGCGACGGATACGCACCCGGTCGCCCACCGAGAAGCCCGTCCGGGCATCGGCGATCGCCTCGTAGTGGGCGCGGGCGATGGGCCGGCCGGCCACGAGGAACCCGGGCCCGCCGAGGCGCCCGGGTTCGAACCCGGCCACCATGACGCGGGTGTCTTTGCCCGCGTGGCTCACCTGCATGGTCAGATAGGCGACGTTCCCGGTCTCTGCCACGCCGGCCAGACCTTCAAGGGTGCGATAGGCGTCGTCCGGCAGGCTGGAGGGCTCGGCGAACGGCCCGAGCGTGTTCTGCTGGACGACCCAGATGTCGGCACGTCCCGCGCGCAGCAGAACCTTGGCGTCATCGACCATGCCGCGATACACGCCGGCCATCGTGAGCGTGACACCGATCAGCAGTCCAAGGCCAAACCCGGTCAGCAGGTAGCGCCCCAGATGGTTGGCGACGTCCCGGCGGGCGAGGTTGATCATGGCTGCTGGACCTTCTGTTCCCGCACTCGTGCGCCATCGGTAAGCTGTGCCGAACTGTAGACGAGGATCCGTTCACCTGCGGTCAGTCCGGAGCGGATCTGTGTGACGCCGGGCTCGCCTTGCGTACCGATGGTGACGGGCTTGAAGCGGGCACGGCCGTCCACCGCCTGCCAGACACCCGTCTGGCTTCCTTCCCGGACGATGGCCGCGCTCGGCACGGTGAGGGCGCCGGATTCGGCCGGCAACTGAATGGTGACCTCCGCCAGTTCGCCGAGATACAGCCGGGCAGGCGGCTTGTCGACACTGACCGACACGACGCGTTCTTCGGTCACCGGATCGCTCTGCAGATCCACGCGCGCAACCCGGCCCGTCAGGGGCGTGTCGGGTGCTGAACGGAGGATGATGCGTGCGGTCTGTCCGACGTGCACACCCTGCGCGCGCGACTGGTCAACCCGGGCTCGCACCCAGAGGCTGTCGGGGTCGACGAGGCGCAGAACGGTCTGGCCCGCGACCATCGTGGTCCCCGGCTCCGCATCCCGGGACACGACGACCCCATTGACCGGACTCAACAGCTTCAAGTTGTCGCGCACGCTGCCAGCGCCGCCCAGTTCCGCCGCGAGGCGTGCCTGGTCTTGCGTGGCGGCGGCCGCATTGGCGCGCGCGGCGACGAGGGCTGCTTCAGCGGCCTCGGCCGCGTGCGTGCTGTTGTCCAGGGCCTGGCGGCTGATGAGGTGTTCCCGGAACAACTCCTGGTCCCGGTCGCGGCTGACCCGAGCCAGTTGGGCGCGACTGGCGGCTTCGGCCACCTGCGCATCCGCGACCTGCACCGCCTGGCGTGATCGTGACCGGGCGCTTTGCGCCGCCTCGACCCGGCGGTCCAGATCGACGGGATCCATTTCCGCCAGCAGCTGGCCGGCCCGCACCTCGTCGCCCTGATCGACGAGCACCCGCAGGACGCGTCCCGGGCTCGTGGGACCAACGTCGTACGCCAGGCGCGCGTCCACGGTGCCGATACCGAACACACTCGGACTGAGATCGGCGAGGACGGCGCTGCCCGTCTCGACGCCAACCGGTGCCAGCGGACCGTGCGTCGTCAGCAGCCAGGCGAAGGCGGCGACAAAGGCCGCCACACCGGCGACGAACGCAATGAGGGTTCTTCGTTGTTTCATGGGGTGACCTGTGTCGGTGGTGCCATCAGCGGTGAGAGCGACTGCCAGATTCGGGCTTCCATCTCGGGTACGGGTACGTGGAGCGCCCCGTCCTTCGAGGCGAACAGGACGCTCATCACGATGCCGGTGACGAGCAGCATGGTGGCGTCAATGTCCAGGTCCTGACGGACGAGTCCGGCGTCCACGGCCTCGCGCAGACACGTCCTGACGAACTCCCGGCCCCGGTTCCTGAGGGCAGCGACCTGGCGTGGGCCGTCAGCCCCCAACGCATGGGAAATCTGGTCGGAGAAGAGGAGCGACTGGAGCCCGGGTTCGACGGAGACGGCGTGGAGCCGGCTCGTCACAAAGTCCCGGAGCCGTTCTACAGGATCGGCTCCCGCCCGCGGCACTGTGACGATCAATTCCTGGAGCCTGTCGAGGGCAGCCAGTATGATTTCGTTCTTGTCCTTGAAGTGCCGGAAGATCGTGCCGTCCTTGATGCCAACTTCTTCGGCGATACGTGCGGCCGTGCATTCGCGCAGGCCTCGTTCGCCGATGATCTTGATGGCCGCGTCGGCGATCTCCTGGCGTCGTTCCCGGGTTGGTTTTCTGGTCGTCATGGGTCTTATTTAGCTAGCAAGTATTTACTTGCTAGATTACGGGAGCCAAGTGTTGATGTCAAGCCCGCTTTCCCTGGGTGAACTGCTGTCGTCTGGCGCGCCTGTGCTCATGGAGGGTGCGGTGGTCGAACGGGTCAGGCGCGATGCCCCGTCCCTGCTCGACCCGCTCCTGGTGAACGCGCCGATGATCTACCGCGAAGACGGCCGGGCACTGCTGCGGCAAGTCTATGGGGAGTACATCGCGATCAGTCGGGCGCACCGCCTTCCGCTGCTCGCGCTCACTCCCACCTGGCGGGCGAGCCCGGATCGCCTGGCCGTATCCGCATTCGCGGATCGCGACGTCAACGGGGACGCCGTGCGGTTCCTGCAGGAGATCCGAAGCGCCTCCGGCGACGGCGGGGCTCAGGTGTACATCGGGGGACTCATGGGCTGCCGCGGCGATGCCTACAAGCCCGAAGAGGCCCTCACGCGCGAGGCAGCCCGCGTCTTTCACGCAACGCAGGCCCGGGCACTCGCGCGGGCGGGCGCCGACTATCTCATGGCCTCGACCATGCCCGAGCGTCACGAGGCCCTCGGCATCGCAGAGGCCCTCGCATCGACCGGCTGCCCGTACCTGGTCAGCTTCATCGTGCGTCCGACCGGCTGTCTGCTGGACGGAACACCCCTCGACGACGCGCTGTCACGCATCGACGATCAGGTGGCCACGCGCCCGCTCGGGTACCTGGTGAACTGCGTGCACAGTTCGGCGCTGGGGTCAGCGCTGGAAACACCAGCCGGCCGGCGCGCCCTCGGCTCGGGCAGGCTGCTGGGTCTTCAGGCCAACACGTCGTCGCTGAGCCCCGAAGAACTGGACGGGTCCGACGAACTGGTCGGCGAAGACCCGGAGGTCTTCGCTGCCGGCCTGTGTGCGCTGCGGACGCAGTTCGGGCTGCGCGTGCTCGGCGGCTGCTGCGGAACGGACGGCGGTCACATCAGCGCCCTGGCGCGACGCCTGACAGACCCTCAGTAATTCAGATCACCGGCAGCGTCGGGACAGTCGCGCTCGCGGCTGGCACACAGACATTCATGAAATCTGAGCGATAGCAGCTCGTTTTTCATGGTACAATGCAGCGTGATTCAGCGCCCTCGTCACCTCGCAGCCGTCGAGAACCTGCTCCGGCAGTTTCCGGTCGTCGCCATTCTCGGTGCCAGGCAGATTGGAAAGACGACACTGGCGCGACAGCTCGCGAACCGCCGGAAGGGCACGGTCACGGTGTTCGACCTGGAGAGCCCCGAAGACCAGTCGTTGCTGGCCGATCCCCTCCTGGCGCTTCGCCCAACACGGGGACTGGTCATCATCGACGAAGTCCAGCGCAGGCCGGA
Organism: uncultured Vicinamibacterales bacterium; assembly: GCA_964372095.1. Taxonomy (GTDB): domain Bacteria; phylum Acidobacteriota; class Vicinamibacteria; order Vicinamibacterales; family JAKQTR01; genus CAYJPV01. The sequence continues at coordinate 191,458 of CAYJPV010000006.1, forward strand.
GCTGTTCGCGAGCCTGCGCGTCCTCGTGGACGAACCGCGCGTGCCGCGTCGGTTCCTTGTGCTCGGCAGCGCATCTCCGGAGTTGCTGCACCAATCGTCGGAGACACTCGCGGGTCGCATTGCCTACCATGAGCTGGACGGGTTCGGCTTGGATGATATCGGCGCCAACCACACCCTTCGATTGTGGCGGCGCGGCGGTTTCCCAAGATCGTTCCTCGCTCGCTCCGAGGCACAGAGTCTGACGTGGCGGCGGGCTCTGATCGGAACCTATCTGGAACGGGACATCCCGGCGCTCGGCCTGCGCCTACCGCCAGCAACACTGCGGCGGTTCTGGATGATGGTCGCCCACTATCACGGCCAGGTGTGGAATGCATCTGAGCTGGGGCGCTCGTTTGGCATCGCCCATACCACGGTGCAGCGGTACCTCGATGTCCTGGCCGAGACATTCATGGTCCGCCAGCTTCCCAGTTGGCACGAGAACATCGGCAAGCGCCAGGTCAAGGCGCCAAAGGTGTACATCAGGGACAGCGGTCTCCTTCACGCGCTGCTCGGCCTCGGCACGGATCGCGAGATCGTCTCGCATCCGAAGGTGGGCGCCTCGTGGGAAGGATTCGCCCTCGAAACCGTCGTCGCGCGTCTCGAAGCCAGGCCCGAGGAGTGTTTCTTCTGGGCCACGCATCAGGGGGCTGAGCTTGATCTGCTCGTCGTGCGAGGCGCTCGGCGCATCGGCTTCGAGTTCAAACGCACCACGACGCCGTCGGTGACACGATCCATGCGTTCGGCCCAGGAGGACCTCCGTCTGTCCGAGCTGTCAGTCGTGCACGCGGGCACCCGATCCGGCAGTCTCGCGCCGGGCATCCGCGCGGTGGCTTTCAGCCGGTTGCTCGATGACGTCCAACGGCTGCGCTGACGCCCCTTCATCGTGCGTCCTCCGACTGCCGGCCCTGGCGCGACGCCTGACGCCGATGGCGTGATCCGGGAGGCCCGGCGTTAGTACGCCCGCGGCTGTCCGTCGTGCTGCGGATCGGACACGCCGACCCACGTCCCGCCCATCCGTTTGACCAAGTACAGCCGTGCGTAGCCGGCAGACTCAGCCAGGGGCTCATACCCTCGCGCGCGGATCTCCTGCAGGAGTTGCGGCGGGAATCCATGGGCTAACTGGACGCGCGTGTTGCCCGCCGATGGAAAGATGCGCGGCATCCGGACGGCCTCGAGCGGATCGAGGCCGTAGTCCAGGATGTAGACCATGACCTGGAGAACTTCGGTCGGGATGCGGCCTCCACCGGGTGCGCCGATCACGAGATCCACGGCCGACCCCTTCAGCACGATGGTGGGTGAGATGGTGGTCTGACGAATCCGCCAGGGGCGCCTGGACGGTGCACTGATGTTCTGGTCGGTGAAACGGAACCCCGAGTCGTTCAGGAAGAACCCGGCGGCAAACCCTCCCGATCCCCAGACGCTGCTGTTGGTCTGCGTGAGCGCCACGGCGTTGCCGTCCTTGTCGACAACCGAGAGATGCGTGGTCTCCCCAGTGTCCTCGCCGGCCCGTTCGCCAGCGGCATCGAAGTCGTGAGACGGCGTGGAGGACTCCGGCTGGCCCGACACGGCAGGCGCGGCGGGATAAGAATCGTAGAGCGCACAGGCGCCAGGCGCCACGGCGCGGTCGAACGGTCGCGCGTCGGCGGGCTCGACACTAGCTGGCGCGGTCGGTGCCCCCACCAGGGCACGCCTTGTCTTCGCGAACGCCTCCGAGACGATGCCCCGGGCCGGCACCTCCACCCAGTCTGGATCGCCGTTGGCCCGGGACACCGACTGCCCGGCCCGCATGGCTGAAACGAGTGCGTCGAACGCCACCGCGGAACGCGTCGGGAGCCCCATGGCCTTCAGATCAAGAGGCTCGAGCAGCTCCAGCCCGTGCAGGACCTGCATGCCGCTCTCGGGCGGCGGCGCCGACAGCACCGTATAACCGCGGTAGTCGGTGCACAACGGGCGACGCCACTGGGGCTCGAACGCACTGAGGTCCTGGAGTCGGGCCGGATGGCCGCCGGCGTTGAGGGCTGCGACCAGGGACTCGGCCGTCGGACCTTCATCAAATCCCCGCCGTCCCCCGCTCGCCACTCTCCGCAGCGACTCGGCGAGCACCGGGTTGCGCAGGATCTGCCCCGGCTGGAGCGGCTTGCCGCCCGGGAACAGCAGTGCGTGGGCTTCGGGAAACGGCCGCACCTTCTCTTCGGCGCTCGCGACAAACCCGGCCAGGATCTGCCCGACCGGGAACCCCTCGTCGGCGAGCCGGATGGCCGGTGCCATCACGGTAGCCAGCGGGAGACTCCCGTACTTCCCATGGAGGGTCAGCAGACCGGCCACTTCTCCCGGGATCGCCACGATCCGAAGGTCGCCGGGTTCTCGAGGCGCAGACCCGGCCGCCCCCTGCAGCCCAACTGCCTCTCCCGCCGGCACCGGTACCGCCGCAGGTCCAGTGTGACCTCGCCAGGCGTCGACGGGCTGCGAAGAATAGAAGTCGAGATAGACCGACTGCTTCTCCCGCTGGAGCCAGACATTGGCGACGCCTCCACCTCCGAGGCCGGACATCTGCGGCTCGACGACACCAATCGCAAAGGCCGTGGCCACGGCCGCGTCAACGGCATTGCCGCCGGCGCGCAGCATCGCGATGCCGGCCTCGCTGGCCAGGGCATTGGCGGAGGCCACCACCCCGTTGGCACCTTCGACCCGCCGCCCGGCGTCCGCCGGTGGCGGCACAAATCCGGATTCCCCACGCCCCTGCCCCGCTGTGCCGGCCGAAGCCAACCCGCCCACCGCCACTGCCACGAGACTGGCACGAATCAGTCGCTCGAACACCGTAGGTGCGCTTGGTAACGTCGCCATGAAGCCCCCCACGTGTGCAGCATGCCCCCAGCCGACAGACATGGCAAACGACATCAGGCGGCACGGCGTGCGCGCCGCGTGATGTCGGGTCCAACGGGCCGCGGCGCTCTCGGCCCAGCCCATCGCAGGGCTATGGACCGCCGGCCCGGCGGTCGGCGACGAGGCCGTGGGCGCGCAGAACGGCGAGATGCTTGGACACCGTCGTACGGTCAGAGCCGACGAGGTCGGTCAGTTCGCCGACCGAACACTCCCCCCTGGCGAGGCGGTGCACAATCTTGAGGCGGGATTCGTTCGCCAGGGCTTTGGTTACCTGCGCCTGCCGCTTGAAGGTGGTGTCGGGCGAGCGTGACATAGTCGACCCTCGGATTGCGGTGCTTCGTATGTGGCGACTTGGGCACATTGTCAACTACTCGGCCACACACATCGAGCATCGACATCCGCCTGTCGATTTCGCGCGGTGAAACAGGGACAATGGTGTGTGATGCAGGCTGAACATGGTCACGGCCCCGCCTCGTTCGATCGCGCGTTCGCCGTGGGCGCCGCCCTCAACATCCTCTTCGTTGCCACCGAGGGCGTCGCGGGCGTCATCGCCGGCTCGACGGCCCTGCTGGCCGATGCGGCACACAACTTCAGCGATGTCCTGGGCCTCCTGCTGGCGTGGGGCGCGAGTTATCTGTCGCGGCAGCCTCGTTCACCACGCCGTACGTACGGCTGGCGCAGTTCGTCCATCCTGGCCGCCCTGCTGAACGCGATCGTGCTGCTCGTGGTCACGGGCGGCATTGCGTGGGAAGCCGTTCAGCGATTCTGGGCGCCGGCGCCCGTGGGCGGAAACATCGTCGCGTGGGTGGCGCTGGTGGGTGTCGGCATCAATACCGCGACGGCCCTGCTGTTCATCCGGGGACGCGCGCACGACCTGAACATCCGGGGAGCGTTCCTGCACATGGCGGCGGATGCGGCTGTGTCGGCCGGTGTGGTCGGGGCAGGCGTGGCCATTCTCGCCACGGGCTGGCTCTGGATCGATCCGGTGGTCACCCTGATCATCGCCGCCGTGATCCTGGGCGGCACGTGGGGACTGCTGCGGGAGTCCGTCAACCTCGCGCTGCACGCCGTGCCCGAGGGCATCGACCCGGAAGCCGTTGAAGCCTACCTGCTGGGCCTGCCCGGGGTGACCGCCGTTCACGACGTCCACATCTGGGCGATGAGCACCACAGAGACGGCGCTGACGGCGCACCTCGTCAAGCAGGACGCGAGCGATGACGACGCGCTCATCGCCGAGGCGACACGAACGCTCCATGAACGCTTTGGGATCCAGCACACGACCCTGCAGTGGGAACGTGGCCCGGACGCGTGTTGCCCGCGAGTGCGGGGGGGCAGGGTGTGAGAAGCAAGAAGCAAGAAGCAGGAAGCAAGTAGGCAGCAGGGTAGCCGATCAGTCCGGCATGTCCTGTGGCCAGATGGCCGTCAGCCGGCGCTGCAGTTCGTCCCGCGTGCGGCGGAACGCGTCAGCCCGCGCGGCCTCTGACCCGCTGACGCTGGCCGGATCCGGCAGTCCCCAGTGCAGGCGCCGTGCCCGGCCCAGGAAGACCGGGCACTCTTCTTCTGCGCAGAGCGTGATCACGGTATCGACCTGGCCGGCGGGAATCTCGGAGACGGCCTTGGATCGGTGGCCGGAGATGTCGAGGCCAACCTCGGCGAGCGCGGCAATCGCCTCAGGCCGTACGCGCGTGGGCTGTGATCCGGCTGACCACACGGTGGTCGAGGGCGGCGCCAGCGATCGCGCGATCCCTTCCGCCAGCTGGCTGCGAGCGGAGTTGGCCACGCAGAGGAACAGCACACCTCTCGGCGCCAGCGCCCGCAACACCGCGGCCTCCAGCAACCATTCCGGAGGCACGCCGGCCCCACCGTCATACGTCCGGCAACACAACCGGCCGGCAGACGACCGTCTGCCTTCGACGTCCACGCCGTTCACGCGGATGGAGGGTGAACCAAGGAAGCCCAGCTCGGCGGCCGCCTCTGCCGTGTTGACGTCAATTCGCGCGACCGCGATGTCGGTCCCGAGACGTTCGGCCACGGCGTGGGCCTGCCGCAGCGCCTCAGCCGCGTGAGGGCAGCCGTCGAATGCGAGGACGTCGATCCGGATGGACGTATCGGACATGGTGGCCAGTCTCGATCTCACGCGGTGTAAATCAGGTAGACCCCGCCCGCGAGCACGAGCAGCCCGGACGCGTACCTGAGAAACGCCGCGCCGCGCGACGCGTCCGTCCACCGCAGGTAGCGGCCGACCCAGCTGGTCGACGCACCGGCCAGGACGATGACGGAGCAGTGCCCCAGGCCGTAGGCAGCAATCAGCAGCATCCCGTAGGCGGCCTGAGTGCCGGCCACGGCGAACGTGACACCCAGCATCGGCGCCATGTACGCAAACGTGCACGGCCCCAGCGCCACGCCGAAGATCAGCCCGAGCGCCAGAGCCGCGAACAGACCGCGGCCGCGGAAACGTGTCGAATCCGGCACGCTCCACCCCAGGGGCAGCACATCGAGCAGGGAGAGGCCCACCACGAAGAACACCACCGCCACGACGTAGTTGGCCCAGGAGCCAACGTCGCCCATGAGCCGGCCGGCGGCCACGGTCATCGCGCCGATGACGCCAATCGTCGTGAACAGACCCAGCGAAAACAACCCCGCGATCGCCGCACCACGCGCCGGCGTCGCCTGTCCTTGCCCGTTGACGAAACCCACGACAAGCGGGATTGACGCCAGGTGACACGGACTCAGCAGCAGGCTGGCCAGGCCCCACGCAAACGCCGCCGCGAGGGCGATGGCCGGCTGGCCTTCGACGGCGTGCGACAGCGTGCTGAAGAGTGTCTCCATCGGGGCGTTCAGCTTCCTGGTGGTGGCGCCGCCGGAGCCGTGAAGTCGAACCCGTGGCGTTTCCACGTCGCGAGAATGTCCGCCTTCGACAAGAACCCTTCGTGGCGTGTCAGTTCCTTGCCGGTGGCACCAAAGAAGATCTGCGTCGGAATGGCATAGATCCGATACGGGTCGCCCGCGCCCGGGTTCTTCCAGACGTCGATGAAATCGACCTGCATACGACCCGCGTACTCGGTTCGCAGCTCAACCAGAATTGGGGCCATCATCTTGCACGGGATACACGAGTCCGCTCCAAGGTCCACGAGACGCGGCAGGCCTGACGCCTGGGCCGCGGCGGGGTTGGCGACCTGCGCAGCGGGAACGGAGCCCTGGCTGACGTGGCTGGAGATCGGCACTGGCGCTGGTGCCGGCGCGGATGCCACGGGATCCGGTTCCCGGCTGGGTTTGTTGGCGAAGGCCACGATCACCGCCACGGCCAGCAGCACCGGCACGGCGATCCGCCACAGGCGCCTCGGCGAGGCCGGGCGGGTTGCAGCCGCGGCTGCAGGCACGACAGGTTTCTTTCGTTTGGACATACACCCCACCAGGCCCTTCAGGCTCGTCCCCGGCGTCCTCAGCCCGCCGACGGACGGATGACGGCCGCGCGCTTGCGCGCCGCAGACGTGGGACAGCACGTCTGACCGCTTCGGGTGGCCGCAGCCAGATCGAACATACCACTGCTAATCGTCTCGACGGGCACACCTCTCACGTAGCGGACCGCCGCCGCGTCCGCGTCAGCCTGAGGATCGGCAGTCAGCAGCGCCAGGGCGCTCTGCACAACGGCCTCCATGGCCGGATCCTCGGCCAGCCGATAGTGCACCCACTTCCCTTCTTTGCGCTCGATGACGAGCCCGGCCGCGCGCAGATCGGCCAGGTGGCCCGACACGGTCGAGGCGGCAAGATCCAGCACGGCGGTCATCTGGCACACGCAGAGTTCGCCGGTCGCCAGCATGGCCAGCACCCGCAGGCGAACGGGATGTGCCAGGGCTTTCAGCACCCGCACCGCGTGCGGCAGACGATGATGCGCGACCGTCGTCGATCGGTTCATACAGGTTCCCCACGGGATGCCGGCGCCGTCACGCCGGCATGCCCTGAGCCAGCGGGCGTCAGCCCGAGGCCAGAATGTGCTTCAGGGCGTCGACCGTGGGCACGCGTCCGGCAATCTTCACCGTGCCGTCCACCGCAAGCGCCGGCGTGCTCATCACGCCGAATGCGACGATGGCACTGATTTCGGTGATCTTCTCGAGACGGTACTCCATGCCGAGGGCCTTCGCCGCCTCTTCGGCATGGTCAGCCAGCATGTGGCACTTCGTGCACCCGGTTCCCAGAATCTGAATGGTCTTCATAGGTCTCCTCAGATAGTCACACCAACGCGTGTCGTCACCAGGCCCCGTAGGCCAGCCCGGCGAACGTGGACATCACCACGACCAGCACGATGTAGACCACGGTTTTGCGCAAGCCCAGCACGCTCCGAATCACGAGCATGCTCGGCAATGAGAGTGCGGGGCCCGCCAGCAGCAGCGCCAGGGCGGGGCCGCGCCCCATCCCGCTGCCCACGAGGCCCTGGACGATGGGCACTTCGGTCAGGGTCGCGAAGTACATGAAGGCACCCACCATCGAAGAGAACAGGTTCGCCAGGAGCGAATTCCCGCCCACGGCTGATGCCACCCAGGCCGACGGAATCAGGCCTTCGTGGCCCGGACGACCGAGCAGCAGGCCGGCCACCAGGACCCCGCCAAGCAGGAGCGGCGTGATCTGTTTCGTGTACTCCCAGGTCGCCGAAAACCACTCGCTCGCGTCACCCGGCGTCACGCTGGTGGACGCTCCCAGCCCCAGCAGGGCGACGGCGAACGGCACCACAGGATGCGCAGGCGCCAGCAACGCCGCCACAATCGTGGCCACGGTTGTGCCGCCGACGTACAACAGTCGGACGCCGTACCAGCGCACGAGCACGACGGCCAGCGCCGCACCGAACATTGCCGTGAGGATCCACTTCGCGTGCGCCACCGCGGCCCAGGCGGCGCCGCCTTCCGTGGTCTCGGCCCAGTTGGCGAAGACCAGGATGGCAATCAGCAGGGCGAAGAATACGGCCTGTTGCCACAACGGCCGCGCGGCCTGATCCGCGGCCGGCGCCGGCGGCATCGTATCCTGCCGCCGCGACTCTTCCCGACGGAACAGCGCGTGCATCATCAGGCCGATGATCACGCTGAACGCAATCGCCCCCACAGCCCGGGCCGCTCCGAGCCCAGGCCCGAGCACCCGCGCGGTCAGGACAATGGCCAGGACGTTGATGGCGGGGCCTGAGTAGAGGAACGCCGTGGCCGGTCCGAGGCCGGCACCCCGCATGTAGATACCGGCAAAGAGCGGAAGGACCGTGCACGAACACACCGCCAGGATCGTGCCAGAGACTGACGCCACACCGTAGCTGACGATCTTGCTCGCCCCGGCACCGAGGTACTTCAGGACGGCGTCCTGGCTGACGAAGACCGTGATGGCTCCCGCGATGAAGAAGGCCGGGAGCAGGCACAAGACGACGTGCTCACGGGCGTACCACTTGAGGAGATGCAGGGCCTCCATCAGGGCGTTGTCGAACCGGGCCGCCCCGACGGGCAGGAAGAAGATGGCCAGGAAACCCAGGGTGCCCATCGCCAGCCACTTCCATTCGTGTCGCCACCGCATCTGTCACCTCGTCTCGGCCGCGCGGCCAGCGTCGCGGCCAGCGATTCGTCATTTCGCGTTATTCCGAAGTGTATATCCACGGGAAGAACCCGTCAAGCCGGATTGCCGCGCAGGCGCGGCAGGTCCCGCGCGAGCGGGGCCGGACCGGTGTATGCTCACGCCTGCGCCGTGCGGGCCGGTCGACGCTGCACGCCGCCGAGGAGGAGGCGGGACGAACATGGCGGGAAATCACGCCGGTGTTGCCGGCAAGCTGTCGTTTCTCGATCGCTACCTGACGCTCTGGATTTTCGCGGCCATGGCCGTGGGCGTGACCGCCGGGTTCGCCTGGCCCGGGATCGTGCCGCTCCTGAACCGCTTCAGCGTCGGCACGACGTCGATCCCGCTGGCGGTTGGTCTGATCCTGATGATGTATCCGCCCCTGGCGAAGGTCCGTTACGAAGACATGGGCCAGGTGTTCCGGAACGGCCGCGTGCTCGCCTTGTCGCTGGTGCAGAACTGGATCGTCGGCCCGATTCTGATGTTCGGGCTGGCGGTGATGTTCCTGCGTGACAAGCCCGAGTACATGGTGGGCCTCATCCTGATCGGCCTCGCCCGCTGCATCGCCATGGTCATCGTGTGGAACGAACTGGCGAAAGGCGATACCGAGTACTGCGCCGGTCTTGTGGCGTTCAACTCGGTGTTCCAGGTGCTTTTCTTCTCGATCTACGCCTACGTGTTCATCACGGTGGCGCCGGGCTGGTTTGGTCTGCAGGGTGTCGTGGTCGACATCACGATCGGCGAGATCGCGACGAGCGTGTTCATCTACCTCGGCATCCCGTTCCTGGCGGGAGTGCTCACGCGATTTTCGCTGATCCGGCTGAAAGGCCGCGAGTGGTACCGCACACGATTCATCCCGACGATCAGTCCGATCACGCTCGTCGCCCTGCTCTTCACGATCGTCGTCATGTTCTCGCTGAAGGGCGAGACCATCGTCCAGTTGCCGTTCGACGTCATCCGGATTGCGATACCGCTCCTCATCTACTTCGTGGTGATGTTCGTCGTGTCGTTCTTCATGAGCAAGTCCGTCGGCGCGAACTACAGCCAGTCGGCCACCTTGTCGTTCACGGCCGCGTCGAACAACTTCGAGCTGGCCATCGCCGTGGCGGTAGGCACCTTCGGCATCCACCACGGGGCCGCGTTCGCGGCGGTCATCGGGCCGCTGGTCGAGGTCCCGGCCCTCATCGCCCTGGTCAACGTGTCGTTGTGGTTCCGGCGCCGGTACTTCCGCGCGACCCCTGCGCTATAATGGTGCGCCTGCTCGTTGCAACCTGCCCCTCCCTGAGATTCCCATGCACATGATCTATCTGGACAACGCTGCCACATCCTTCCCCAAGCCGGAAGACACGTACGTGTTCATGGACCAGTTCTACCGCACGCACGGCGTCAATCCGGGCCGGTCCGGCTACGACCTGTGCATGGAGACGGGGCAGCTCGTCGACGATACGCGCAAACAACTGACCCGGTTCTTCAACGGCACCGATCCCGATCGGCTGGTGTTCGCCTACAACTCGACCGACGCCCTGAACCTGGCGTTGTTCGGCCTGCTGTCCGCCGGGGATCACGCCATCACGACCACGGTCGAACACAACGCCGTCCTGCGGCCCCTGCACCACCTGGCTCACCATCACGGCGTGCACGTGGACCACGTCCCCTTCGACAGCCGGGGGTTCGTGGATCCGGACGCGATAACCCGGCTGTTCAGGCCCACGACCCGCGTGGTGGCCGTCAATCACGCCTCGAACGTCATCGGGACGGTCCAGCCGATTGCCGAGATCGGACGCCGATGCCGGGAGCGGGGGATCCACCTCGTCGTGGACGCGTCGCAGACCGCGGGCAAGATCCCCATCGACGTCCAGGCCATGAACGTGGACGTCCTGGCCTTCACGGGCCACAAGTCGCTGATGGGCCCCACGGGGATCGGCGGCCTCTACGTGCAGGAAGGCGTCGACATCCGGCACACCCGCGCCGGCGGCACCGGCGTGCGGTCAGCGCAGCGGGCGCACCTTGACGAGTACCCCTGGCGCCTGGAATACGGGACGCCAAACGTCATGGGCATCGCCGGCATCCACGCGGGCCTGGGCTGGATTGAGAAAACGGGCCTGGCCGCCATCGAGGAACACGAGATGCGGCTCATGCGGCGGCTCGTGGAGGGGCTGCGCACGATCCCGGGCGTCACCCTGTACTGCCAGGATGATCTGGCCGATCACATTGCCGTGCTGATCTTCAACGTCGACGGATTCGATCCCGGCAACACGGGCACGATGCTCGACGTCGATCACCACATCGCCTGCCGGACCGGGCTGCATTGTGCGCCGATGGTGCACGAACAACTGGGTCTCGACAAGCTGCACGGCGCCGTCCGATTTGGCCTGGGACCGTTCAACACCGACGAACACATCACGACGGCGATTGCGGCCGTGCAGGACATCGCGGCCACGCAGGCCAAGCGCGCGCGCTGACCCGGCTACCATCCCTCCGTTTTGGGGCATCCGTGGCACGCGTCGGGCCACGGCGAGCGGGCGAGGTCGGCGCTGCGTTGGTGGTCTGCGTCGTCGAGGTCGCGCAGCGCGTCGGGACCGCCGGAACTGGCAACGCGCGCCAGAAAACGGCGCTCGGCCGCCAGCCTGGCGGCGAACGGCTCGACGAACGTCGCCTTGACCGGTCCCTCGAGGATTTCGGCAAGCGACTGGCTGGCGAGATGCCCGTACGCGTACGGGGACACGGCAGTCGTGCCCGTGGCGTTGACGCGCGGGATGGGACCGGCCGCCGGGAGGCCCAGACAGACGCACGGCACGACACGGCCGTCGTGGCAGACGAATACGATATCGAGCGGATTGGCGGCGCAGACCAGCATCTCGCACGCCTGTGTCGCCGGCAGCCGCAGCACGATGCCTGTCTGGCGAGCGATCCGGCTGGCGGCCTCGAGGGCTGACGCGACGCCCTCACGCAGTCCCTCCGGCCCGAACGCGGCGAGCGCCTCGAGCCCCGGGGACGGCCGGACATCGAGATGGGTGACATACACGGCGTCCGCACCGGTCGCTGCTGCCGTCTGCACGATCCCGGCGAGCTCACCGGCGTTGTCCCGGGTGAGCAGCATGCTGATTTCGACGCGCGGCCGGCGACGCCGCCGGGCGGCCGTCAGCCCCCGTACGGCGTGCCACACGGCCGCCACATCAGAGCCGCCGCGCAGGCTGCTGTGAGCCTGCGCCGCACCCACCACCGACACGCACACCAGGTCGACCCGTTCGGCCACGATCCACTCGATGGCGTCGGCAAGCAGGTCGCCGTTTGTCGTGATACCTGTCGCACAGCCTGCAGCGCGCGCGGCGGCAGCCATGTCCCGGATGCCCGGATGCAGGAGCGGCTCACCCCACCCCTGCAGGTGTACGTGACGAGCCAGTGGCAGATGCCGGCGGATCTGTTCCCAGACGTGCCCGTCCATGTCCGCCGATTGCCACTGGCCGTCGAGCGGCGTGCGCGGGCAGATCGCGCAGGTGCGGCTGCACCGGCTCGTGACTTCCACCTGAAGCGCCAATACTGGTCGTCGCGCCAACGCCGCCCTCCCCGCGCGCCGCCGCGGCGGCTGCGGCCCTCACTCGTCACCGTGCCGGAGCGGTTCCGTGTCCGGGAATCAGCTTCGTGATTTCACCCGCGGCCGCGGTCAGCGTCGGTCCGAAGGCGATCACGCCGTCCTGATGTCCGCCCATCACCACAACCCCCTGCCTGCCGATCGCGGATCGTTTGTGCAGACGGATCATCTCGTATCCCATCTCGGGCGTGCCGTAGGCGACGTCGTCCCGGGTCGTCGGCAGCCGGTTCCGCCAGGCCGCCCAGATCTCGCCCGCGTGGACGTGTATCACGGCCCGGATTGCACCGTTCACCTGGTAGAGCGCCGCATGCGTGAGCGCTTCCGACGAGGGTGGCGTCTCGCCGGTGGACTTGAGGAAGTTGCGGTCCAGATCGACGACCGTGATGATGGCGAAGTTCCGCTGGTCGACCTCGGCGAGACCGCTGGACTGGCTGCCGGTGATCAGGAAACGAGGCGAGGCATACAGGCGGACACTGAGGTTGCCGAAGCCCACGCCGTGGGCGTCTGCGCCGATGAGCCCGAGTGCGCGGAGTTGACGCCGGCACGACTGCAACTCGGGCAACTCCGAGGGAGCCGTGATCGGAGCCGAAACGTGTTGAAGGGTGTATTTGACGACCCCTTCCTGCTCTGGTGGCCGGTTCATCGGGCTCCTTTCGTTCGTGTGGCCGACGCCGGGGTGGCGTGCTTCCGCATTATCGCCGAATCCGAACATTCGCCACGTCGTACACACGACACCCCGCGCAGGCACGGCGCCGGCGCGGGGTGGAGGACGGAGGTTGTTGAAACAACGGTGGGGCCGGCTGAAGCCGGCCCCCCCGCCCTCAGAACCCCCAGTTGACGCCCGCGCGGGAGCTGACGCGCATGGCCGGCGTATTGTACAGGTACGGCTGCTCGTCTTTCAGGTCGCTGATGGACACGGCCGTGTTGACCACGACGTTGCCCGTCACGCGGAAGTTGACCCCGACCGTCTGCGAGAAGGTGCGGAAGTCGAGGTTGGAGAAGCCGGCGAAAGACGCCGACATCAGCGGGAAGTCGAGCGCGCCGGCTGGCGCGGCCGTGCCCGGGATGATATTGGACGAGTCGTAGACGAAGTTCTTGATGGTCGCCGTCCCGGCGTTGTACATCGTGGTCGCGAAGACTTCGGCGCGCGGGCCTGCGAGGAACTGCAGGTTCACGAACGCCGTCTGGTTCTCGCTTTCGTAGCCGGCCTGATCAAGCACGGACCCCAACTGGGTCCCGGTGACTCCGGCCGCTCAACCACCAAAGTTGAGGGTACTGAACACCGTATCGAGCGTGTCCTTCTGGTACCCCCAGCCAGCCGCCAGCATGAACCGGTCGGTCGGGGCCACGTACACCTCGACACCGGGCATATGAATCGCGTGACTCCACGTCGAGATGTTCAGTTCGTCGTTCTTCATGTCACGGTAACGATAGTGGCCCGACACCGTGAACTTCTGTGACGGGGCCCAGGTGGCGCCGCCGTCGAACATCATCGAGTCCGTCGGACTGGCCGACAGGTTGCCCGACCGCGACGCGTACATCTCGAAGTACTGCAGTGAGGACGGACCGAAGGGCAACCCGCCAGGCGTAGGCGTCGTCTGGAGGATGGCCGGCAGTGCGGCATGCAGGTTCGCGAAGGCATCGGTCGTCATGGCCTGCTCGTACCGCGCACGCAGGCTGAGCGTCTTGCCGGGGCGGTAGTTCGCCGACCCCTTGAAGGTGCTCGTGGTGGTCTTCTCGACCATGAACTCGGTTCGCGTGACGTCTTCGTACTCGTACCCGAGATTGATCGACGACTTCTTGTTCGGCCGGAACGCCAGTTCGATGGCCATCTCCGTCGGCGTCCGGGACGCCGTGGATTCGGTCATGTAGTCCAGCGGCAGCATGCCCGGATACTGCTGCGAGTAGGTCAGGCCCGCGGCGGGTCCGGCCGGCGCGACGGGTTCGGCGATCTCGACAAACACGCTGTCCGTCTCGATCTCGTACTTGCGGAAGAACGCCTTCACGTAGGCTTTCTTGCCGAGCGGAATCATCACGCGGCCATTCACGCCGGTGAAGTCCGAGCCGATGCCGGAGTTGTCGTTCTCCGACGACGCCCGGGTAAACCCGGCGGCCACACTGCCCTCGCCCGGCAGGGCGTACGCCGCGCGCAGCGTGTTGGTCTGCTTGGTGAGTTTCGGCAGCAGGTCGAAGGGTAGCGGACCGTTACCATCGTCGTACTGCACGCGGCTCAGGAACACGTCCGCCAGGGTCACCGGGTGCCTGGCGTTGTCGTACGTGTTCGTGAGGGTGGCACTCTTCTCTTCGAAGGTCCGGTTCTCGAACGTGTAGTCTGCCGAGAGACGGCCGGCGCTGAACCGGGCACCAGCCGCGAGGGTCTGGGTCTTCTGGTCGAGTTTCCGGCTGTACGAGTCGATGTGGCAGTTCGCGCAGTGCGAGGTCGTCATCGACTGGTGGACGCCGTCACTCATCTGCATCTTGTGGCTGGCGAAGAAACGCAGGTTCTCCGTGGCGGCCACCTCGACGTTGGCGTTCCAGAAGCCGTTCGTCGACTCGTAGGCGTCGCCCGGATTGTGATCGGTGGCCCGGACCACGAAGTTGCCGACGCCGGCATCCACGTAGTCAAGCGGGTCATGATCCAGCCGGTGCAGGAAGCGGTCGAACGAGAACGAGGCCTTGACGCGGCCGTTGGCGGCGTTCAACGACGCCCCGTATTTCTGCTGGCGGTTGTCGCCGCTGTGGGACGCCAGCAGGTCGTACTTGAACGACTCGTTGCCGCCCCAGATCTGCGCGTTGACCGTCGGGACCGTGCCTTTCTTGGCCACGTCCCATTCGGCCACGCGGTTGAGGTTGTCGGTGTTGCTGCCGACGTTGGCGCCAATGAAGATGGAGCCTTCGGGTTTCTGCTGAGGCGCTTGCGCCAGGACGCTGCCCGACAGGGCGGCAACCAGGGCGAGGCTCAGCGTCAGTTTCAGGAGTAGACGCATGCTCATGTGGTCACCTCGTTATCGGGTAAAGGCCTTGCCCTTGCCGGTCACGCCCTGTGACGGCAGGTCGGACCCGTGCACCTTGTAGTGGCAGTTCGTGCAGCGTGTGTTGAACGCCTGCATAAACCCTGTCGTGCCGCCCTTGTTGGCGATGAGTCCGGCCGACGGGCTAAGGTACGGCGTGGTCATGCCGGCACGCGCCGCATGGAAGTGCATTTCGTGGCACTGCAGGCACAAGAACGGCTCGTTCTGCTTGAGCATGTTGTTGGCCATCGCCCCGTGCGGGTCGTGGCACGTCATGCAGCTCTCTTCGACGGGTGCGTGCTCGAAGACAAACGGACCCTGATGCTTCGCGTGGCACGAGAGGCACAGGTCGTTGACCCGTTCGGTGGACTTCACCGACTTGATGCCGGCGCCGTGTACTTCGTGGCACGAACTGCAGCTCATGTGGCCTTCGCGGACCGGGTGGTGCGACTGCTGCATGAGTTTGGTGCGCACCTGCTGGTGGCACGACAGGCACAGTTCCGTCTGCGGCTTGGCCAGCGACCCGCGCTCGGCGGGAGCCGTGGCGTGCGCCACCGCGAAGCCCTCGGCCTTCTGCAGCATGCCAGCCGGCTTCCGGGACTGGTGAATAGTGTGGCAGTCCGTGCAGGTCACGCCGTTCATCTGGTGCGCGCTGCCGGCCCACTCCATGGCGTGGCCGTTGCGATGGCACGAGAGGCAGGCCTGCGCCGCTTCGCCATCGGACAAGTTCTTGAACGAGCGGATGCCCTCGGCCCCGCCGCCGGCTTCGACGTGTTTCACGCCTGGTCCGTGGCAAGCCTCGCAACCCGCATACTGTGTCCCGCCTTCTTTCAGGACCAGCGCGCTATGGGCCGAGCGGTCGAACTGCGCCGTCACCTCTGTGTGACAACCGGCGCAGGCGTCTTTCCCGGCGGCCGTCGACTGCTGCTGGGGCGCGGGGCCCACCACCAGCGCGGCGGCGATCATGAGTCCGTGAATGAGTTCCATCTGCTGCCCCTCCGGGGCATCTCAACGGGGGATGAGTGGTACAAACCCGTCCACGCGGACAGGTCCGGGTTATCAGGAGGCAAGGAGGGTGCCGGAGTCCGGAGTTTCTGGCCGAAGAAGGACATAATTGCTAAACATCTGTCGTACAGATACTTGCAGGAACTGAGTCCGTGCGAGTCCGCCACCGTGGCGACTGGCCTCCTCTGGATATGCGACATATTGTCAGTCAATCGCGATATTCCTCTCCTGGGTGCGACAATTTGTCATTCTCAACACGTTATTTCTTCCGATTTCGGCCTCGTGGGTCTTCCTGTTGCGAAGTTCATCACCAGCGCGTCAGAGGATCTCGCTTTACCACGCGACAATCGGCCGCTTCAGCACTGTCCGCCCGGGATCCAACCGCGACAATTTGTCAGCCTCCTGGCGTTTCCCGCTCCGTCTGGCTTGCGAGACCGGTTTTCTGTTACCGTGCGCCCATCACCGGAACCCAAGGCGGGAGGGTCTTTCGATGCGACATATCACCCTGGTCCTGTTCATCGTTGCCGGCACCCTCCTGGGCGCCGGCGCGTCAGTCGCCCAGACGCCATTCACGCTCGGCGGCGTGAGCGCGCAGCCCGGCACGGTCGCCTCGGGCCACCTGCGCGTCGCGCCAGGCCCGGGTGACGACGGCACCACCGTGCCGTTCTCCCTGATCCACGGCGTCCGGCCCGGTCCCGTGCTGGCACTGGTCGCGGGCACCCATGGCGCGGAGTACCCGCCCATCCTGGCCCTGCAGCGTGTGCGGACCACCATCGACCCGCAGACGCTGTCGGGGACGCTCATTCTGATCCACGTGGCCAACATGCCGTCGTTCCTCGAGCGGACGGTGTACTACGGCCCGGCTGATCATCAGAACCTGAACCGCGTCTTCCCGGGGCGCCGCGACGGCACGCTCTCGGAACGGATCGCGGACGTGCTGACCCGCGAGGTCGTTGACCGGGCCACGCACGTCATCGACATCCACTGCGGCGACGGCAACGAATGGTTGCGCCCGTACAGTTACTGGGTGGTGAGCGGCGCGCCTGACGTCGTGAACGCCAGCAAGGACCTCGCCCTTGCCTTCGGCCTCGATCACATCGTCATCGACTCGGAGCGCCCCACCGATGCGGCGGCTTCGCTGTACCTGGCCAACACGGCCATGACGCGCGGCAAACCGGCGCTGACCGCCGAGTCGGGCGGATGGGCCCAGACCGACGAGGCGTCCATCGTCCGGATCGAACGTGGTGTCGCCGGTGTACTGCGGTTGCTGAAGATGCGTGCCGCGGGCCCGGATCCGGTGACCGCGCCCGTGTGGCTGGGACGCAACGTCGTGCTGCGCAGCGCGCACACCGGGCTGCTCTACCCCGTGGCGGAACCCGGACAGACCGTCGCCAAGGGATCGCTCATCGCGCGCGTGACCGACTTCCACGGCACGCTGCTCGAAGAACTGCGCGCGCCATTCGACGGGGAGGTGCTCTACGTCGTGGCGACGCCCCCCATCAACACAGGCGAACCCGTCGGGTTCGTGGCAGAACGCGCGACGTCCCTGCCGGTGATCGCACGACACTAGCGGACGAGTCCATGTTTCCCCCACAGCGAGCCACTGGGGCCCCAGGCGTTTCAGGGTCGGGGATACCGGGTCGACAGATCGAAGCGAACGCTCGTTCTGGTACGACAGCGCCTCCGGTCGAGGCACTACGCCACAATCCCTGACTTTGAGTTATGATGCGTCCGCGTCGCTGGATTTCTTCCGGTTTTTCATTCCTCAGTTGTAAGGAGAGCAGGCATGGCGCTGAAACAGACCCTGAAGCAGAAGATCGAGGAGTTCCGCCCGCGCACGACCAGGCTCACGAAAGAGTTCGGCAAGGTGATCATCGACCAGGTCACCATCGATCAGGCGATTGGCGGAGCACGGGACGTGCGCTGCCTCGTCACCGACATCTCCTACCTCGACCCGCAGGAAGGCATTCGTTTCCGCGGCAAGACGATTCCGGAGACGTTCGACGCGCTGCCGAAGGCGCCGGGCTCGAAATACCCGACGGTCGAGTCCTTCTGGTACTTCCTGCTCACGGGTGAAGTCCCGACGCAGGCGCAGGTGGACGAGATTCTCGCCGAATGGAAGACGCGCCAGGAAGTGCCGCAGTACGTCTTCGACGCGATCCGCGCCCTGCCCCGCGACAGCCATCCGATGGTGATGCTCTCCGTCGGCCTGCTCGCGTTGCAGAAGGACTCGAAATTCGTCGCCTTCTACAACTCCGGCAAGTTCAACAAGATGTCGGCCTGGGAATACGTCTACGAAGACGCCAGCGACATCGTCGCCCGCATCCCCGTCATCGCGGCCTTCATCTACAACCTGAAGTTCAGGGGCGACAAACAGAACCCGATCGACCCGACGCTGGACATGGGCGCGAACTTCGCGCACATGATCGGCCAGAGCGAGTCGTACAAGGACGTGGCCCGGATGTACTTCATCCTGCATTCGGACCACGAGTCCGGCAACGTGTCGGCCCACACGACGCACCTGGTGCACTCGGCCCTGTCGGATCCCTACTACGCCTACTCCGCCGGCCTGAACGGCCTCGCGGGCCCGCTCCACGGTCTGGCCAACCAGGAAGTGCTCGACTGGACCATGAAGTTCCAGGAGAAGTACTGCAAGGACGTGGAGCCGACCAAGGAACTGATCACCAAGGCTCTCTGGGACACGCTCAACGCCGGCCAGGTCATCCCGGGCTACGGCCACGCCGTGCTGCGCAAGACCGACCCGCGTTACATGTCGCAGCGCGAATTCTGCCTCAACACACCCGGCCTGAAGGACGACCCGCTATTCAAGGTCGTGTCGATGATCTTCGAGGTTGCCCCGGGCGTGCTCACGGAGCACGGCAAGACGAAGAACCCGTGGCCGAACGTCGACGCGCAGTCGGGCGTCATCCAGTGGTACTACGGCCTCAAGGAATGGGACTTCTACACCGTCCTGTTCGGCGTGGGCCGCGCGCTGGGCTGCATGGCCAACATCACGTGGGATCGCGGGCTCGGCTACGCCATCGAACGTCCGAAGTCGGTCACCACGGCGATGCTCGAGAAGTGGGCCGAAGAAGGCGGGCGCAAGATCGGCTAATCGTTTGACCGGTTCAGGCCGCAGACGAAACAAGGCCCGCACCCTGACACGATCCGTCAGGGTGCGGGCTTTTCTGTGCACGAATCTTACCTGGGCTCGCCGTCCGCCGTGTCGGTCCACTTCTCGACGAGCGGCGGTTCGTACGATGCGAGTGTGTCGATCAATGCGTCGGGCGATTCCGCAACGGCAATCATCCTGCGGTACTCGCGCCTGACGAATCCTTCGTCGATTGAGTGGTCAACGAACGACAGCAGCCGATCGAAATAGCCGTCGGCGTTGAGCAGGCCGCACGGTTTCTGGTGCAGGCCCAGTTGCCCCCACGTGAGTATCTCGAACAGTTCGTCCAGCGTCCCCCACCCGCCTGGCAACGCGATGAAGCCGTCAGCGAGGTCGGCCATCAGCGCCTTGCGTTCGTGCATCGAACCCACCACGCGCAGGTCGGTCAGTCCGAGGTGGGCCACTTCCCGCGCGGCCAGCGCGTGCGGGATGACACCCGTGACATGGCCGCCGGACGCGAGCACGGCATCGGCCAGGACACCCATGAGGCCCACGCGTCCCCCGCCGTAGACCAGGTTGATGCCGCACGCGGCGAGTGCCCGGCCGAGCGCCTCGGCCGCCGTTCGATACCCTGGCCGGACGCCTGTACTCGATCCGGCGAACACACAGATCCGCTTCAGCACCTGACCTCCGATTCAACACCTGCCCGCTGCCCCCGCCCCAACGTGCGAAGGGCCGGATCCGCACGCGCGAATCCGGCCCTCCTGCCGGCGAACCACGCGACGTCCGGCTGAAGCCGGACGCCACGAACACCGCGCCTGTCCGCGCTTACTTCTTCAAGGCGTCAGCCGACACGGCCGTGATCGCCGCGACGTTGACGATCTCCGCCACGGTCATGCCGTGCTGCAGCACGTTCACCGGCTTGTTCATGCCCATCAGGAGCGGCCCGATGGCATCGGCGTTCCCAAGCCGCTGCACGAGTTTGTAGCCGATGTTGCCCGACGTCAGGTCGGGGAAGACCAGCACGTTCGCATCGCCTTTGATGCGCGAGTGCGGGTAGTTCTTGGCGACGATTTCTTCGACCACCGCCGTATCGAGGTGCATCTCGCCGTCCACCACGATGTCCGGGTCCTTCTGGCGGACCAGTTCGACCGCTTCCGCCACTCTCGCCGAGATCGGATGCGGCACCGATCCGAAGCTCGAGAACGCCAGCATCGCCACCTTGGGATCCGTGTCGAAGTTGCGCGCCAGCCCGGCGGCCAGCATCGCGATCTCCGCCAGTTCTTCGGCCGTGGGCTGGATGTTGACCATGGTGTCGGCGCAGAAGAAGATCCGGTCCTTCAGCACCAGCACGTGCGCAGCCGACACCCGCGAGACGCCCGGCTTCAAGCCGACGATCTGGATCGCCGGGCGGATGGTCTCCGGGAACGCCTTGTACATCCCGCCGACGAACCCGTCCGCATCCCCCTTCTGCACCATCATCAGGCCGTAGACGGTGGGGTCGCGCACCATGTCGAGCGCGGCAGGCAACGTCACACCCTTGCGCTGCCGCTGTTCGTACAGCGCCTGGGCGTAGGCCTCTTCGTGCTCGGTGTTCGGCACGTTTACGATCTCGAAGTCGAGTTGCTCGATGCCCAGCCGCGCGGCGCGCGCCCGGATCTCGGATTCACGCCCCAGCAGGATGGGCATGGCAATCTTCTGATCCACGATGTCGCGGGCGGCACGGATGACGGTGTCGTGCTCGCCTTCCGGGAACACGATCTTGCGCGGACTGTCGTTGCGCGCTTTGCGCACGACGAAGTGCATGACCTTGCGCGACGGCCCGAGCATCCGCTCGAGCGACTCGCGGTAGCCGTCCCAGTCCGTGATCGGGTGGCGCGCCACGCCCGTGTCACACGCGGCTTTCGCCACAGCCGGCGCTTCCCACGTGAGAACCCGCGGGTCGAACGGCTTCGGAATCAGGTACTCCCGGCCGAACGACATGCTGTTGACGCCGTAAGCCTTGAGCACGACTTCGGGCACATCCTCCTTCGCGAGTTTGGCCAGCGCATACGACGCGGCCATCTTCATCTCGTTGTTGATGGCTTTGGCCCGGACGTCCAGTGCGCCACGGAAGATGAACGGGAACCCGAGGACGTTGTTGACCTGATTCGGATAGTCCGACCGGCCCGTGGCCATAATGACGTCCTTGCGGGTCGCCACGGCCAGCGGGTACGGAATCTCGGGGTCCGGATTCGCCATGGCAAACACAATCGGGTTCGCCGCCATCGTCTTCAGCATCTCGGGCGTGACGAGATCCTTGGCCGACACGCCGACAAACACGTCCGCGCCTTTCAAGGCGTCGGCCAGCGACCGCGCCTTGGTGTCGACGGCGTAGCGCTGCTTGTACGGGTTCATCTTTTCAGTGCGGCCTTCCCAGATGACGCCCACCGTATCGACGAAGAGGATGTTCTCCCGCTTGACGCCCAGATTCAGGTAGAGATCGGCGCAGGCAATGCCAGCCGCGCCAGCGCCCGCGAACACCACCCTCACCTGGTCGACCTTCTTGTTGACCACTTCGAGGGCGTTGATGAGCGCTGCGCCCGAGATAATGGCCGTCCCGTGCTGGTCATCGTGGAAGACCGGGATGTCCATCATCCCCTTGAGCGTTTCTTCGATGTGGAAACACTCGGGCGCCTTGATGTCTTCGAGGTTGATGCCGCCGAAGGTGGGCTCGAGCGCCTTGACGATTCGGATGATCTCTTCGGGATCTTTCGTGTTCAGTTCGAGGTCGAAGACATCGATGCCCGCGAACCTCTTGAACAGCACGCCCTTGCCTTCCATGACCGGCTTGCCGGCCATGGCGCCGATGTCACCCAGCCCGAGCACCGCCGTGCCGTTCGACACGACCGCCACGAGATTGCCCTTCGCCGTGTAGCGGTACGCCAGTTCCGGGTCCTTCTCGATGGCCAGGCACGGTCTCGCCACACCAGGCGTGTACGCCATGGAGAGATCGCGCTGGGTGAGACACGGCTTGGAGGTGATGACCTCGATCTTGCCGGGCCTCGGTTTCTCGTGGTACTCGAACACATCCTCGTCACTGATCTTGATCATGGCTGCCCCATCAGAATGAAGGAAACGTGGCGCAATAACGCTCGTTTGCAGGGGAAAAAACGGGCCCGCGCCCAGACCGTAGACCCCAGTCACCGGGAGTATAGCCTACTTCGGGGAGGCTGGCGGATGGCGAGCCGGAAGGCCACTGGAACCGACCGGGACTCGGGGCTTCCGCCTTCGCCCCTCGGGCTGCGGCGGACAGGCGGGACTCGGGTACGCACGACGGGGCCGCCCGGCTGTTCACCTGGCGGCCCCGCCTGCTTCTTGCTTCTTGCTCCTACTGACTACTAACTACTGACTACTCACCTGGAGACGCCCTACAGCCCGGCCTTCTTCATGACGGCCGTGATGT
This sequence comes from uncultured Vicinamibacterales bacterium, assembly GCA_964372095.1. Lineage (GTDB taxonomy): Bacteria > Acidobacteriota > Vicinamibacteria > Vicinamibacterales > JAKQTR01 > CAYJPV01. The sequence continues at coordinate 214,128 of CAYJPV010000006.1, forward strand.
CGTACGCCGCCGATCGCGGCGTGCGCCCGCACAGCGCATTAGCGGCCGCATCGTCTTTGAACCGCTCCGCCTGGGCGTCCCACCAGATCGGCCGCTGCAGCTTCATGGCAATCCACGCGGCCGCACAGGCCTCGAGGCTCCGGGACGCCTGGTCGACCGGCGCAATCGGATCCTTGCGGGCCGCCACGGCCAGCAGCCAGTCGCGGTAGTGGTCGTCACTCGGCGCCCACCGCACCGCGTCCGCCGGCAGCGGGGACGTCAGTATCGACGCCTGGCTCGCCTCGAGCGCCGGGCGTTTGTCCTGCTGGCTCGTGCCCGGATCGCTGGCCGTCACCTGCGCCGAGCCGCGCGCGCAGAACACCCAGCCTTCGGCCCCTTCGAAACGGATACCGTTCCGGAAGGTGTTGTCGAGGATGACCCGGATGCCGCCCGGATAGACCATCTCGACGTGATAGGTGTGGTGCACGGTCCACACGTCGTTGGTCATGAACGCCGCGGTTCCTTCGACGCGCCCGGGCCCGCCCAGTTCCTGCCCCATGCCCCAGTGGGCAATGTCGATATGGTGAGCCCCCCAGTTCGTGATCATGCCGAGGCCGAAGTCCTCGGTCGTGATCCAGCCGGGCCGGCCGAGATCGTGCTGCGGGTGGACGCGGTCCTCCATGTAGGGCTGCTGCGGAGCCGGCCCGAGCCAGGTTTCGTAATCCAGATTCGCCGGAACGGGCTGCGGCGCGGGCGCCTTGCCCCGTGGCTGGTCCTGCCCGATGCCGATCTGAATAGTCTTGATCGCCCCAATCCGGCCGTTCCGCACCGCTTCGGTCGCGATCCGGAACGTATTCCAGGGCTTGGACGACCGCTGCTGACTGCCGGTCTGCAGAATCCGCGACTTCGCCCGCACGGCCGTCCGGAGCGCGATCGCCTCGCGGATGTCATAGGTCAGCGGCTTCTGGACGTGGAGGTCCTTGCCAGCCAGTGCCGCTTCGACCGCAATGATGGCATGCCAGTGATCCGGCGGCGTCACGATCACCGCGTCGATGTCGGGGCGGGCCAGCACCTCACGATAGTCCCGGTACGCGGCCACCGTCACCGCACGTTCGCCCTTGCCCTTGTAGAAGTCTTCAACAACGGTTTTTGCGGCCGCCAGCCGCTTGCTGTCCAGGTCGCAGACCGCGACGATGCGGCACAGGTCGTGGACCATGGTGCCTTTCATGTCTTCCATGCCCATGCGCCCGCACCCGATCTGTGCGACGGTGATCCGGCGGCTGGGTGGCGTCTGCGCGCCGAAGAGATACGTGCGTGGGATGAACGTCGGCATGACCAGGGCTCCCGCGGAGCCCAGCAGCGACGTGGTAAGGAACTGACGGCGGGAATGACCGCGACCTGAACGTGACGACCCCATCGGCGTGCCCCCATGCCGGCGCAACTCCGCGGCACGGAAACGTGCCGGACGGATTCGCCGCCGATTGGGAATACCACCGCTGCCCTGAGCGTGTCAAACGCCGGGGACTGCTCCGGGGCTACTCCTGGCCGTCGGTCGGGTACTTGCGGTAGATCGTCCGCGGGGAGATCCCCAGGAGACTGGCCGCGCGCACCTTGTTGCCGCCGGTCCGGCGCAGGGCCTCGTTGATCAGGATACGCTCGGCTTCGTCGAGCGGCGTCCCGACGGGTATCTGGACGGCGCCTGCGTCGCCGGCAGGCTTCATGCCGGCCGCCTCCACCAGCTTGTCCGGCAACTCCGCCAGGCCGATCTCGCGCCCCGCCGCCAGCACGACCGCGCGTTCGACGACGTGCTCCAGTTCGCGGATATTGCCCGGCCACTCCCAGCGCTGGAGCGCCGCTGCCGCATCTGGGGTGAACCCGTCGATGACCTTCTTGTTGCGCGCGGCGTACCGCACCAGGAAATGGCTGGCCAGCAGCGCGACATCTCCGGGCCGATCCCGCAGCACGGGCATCCGGATGGCAATCACGTTGAGCCGATAGTACAAGTCCTCCCGGAACCGGTTCTCGCGCACCTCCTGCTGGAGATCCGCGTTCGTCGCCGCGATGATCCGGCAGTCCGACTGCACCGACCGCGTGCCGCCAAGGGGCTCGAAGGTGCCGTCCTGGAGCACCCGGAGCAGCTTGGCCTGAATCGGCAGGCTCAGCGTGCCCACTTCGTCCAGGAACAACGTGCCGCCGTTCGCCAGCGCGAACCGCCCGTCCTTGCGCCCCACCGCGCCGGTGAACGCGCCCCGCTCGTAGCCGAATAGTTCGGCTTCAAGGAGGGTCTCGGGAATCGCGCCGCAGTTGACCTTGATGAGCGGCCGATCCCGGCGCGGACTGAGGGCATGCAGGGCTTCGGCAATCAGCTCCTTGCCTGTGCCGCTCGGCCCTTCGATCATCACCGTCGCGGTACTCGGCGCCACCTGCTCGACCACCCGCAGGACGCTCTGGATCGCTTCACTGCTGCCGACGATCCGGCTCAGGGGCGTCTGCGTCTGGTCGTCGAGTTGCAGGCGCAGCCGCCGGTTCTCCGCTGACAGGGCCTGCTTCTCGATAGCCCGGCTCACGACCCGTTCGATGTCGGCCCGCTTCACCGGCTTCGTGATGAAGTCGTACGCTCCGCGCTTGATGGCCTCCACGGCCAGCGGAATGCTGCCAAACCCCGTGAAGAGGACCACCTCCGCGCCCGGCCGGATCGCGCGCGCACGCTCCAGCACGTCGAGCCCGTCGAGGTCCGGCAGCCTGAAGTCCGTGAGGACCAGTTCGTACGACACCTTGCCGAGCTTGTCGAGGCCTTCGGTCGCCGTGCCGGCCGTATCGACGTCGTGACCGAGCCGGGTGATGATCTTGCCCACCGACTCGCGCAGCGCTTCTTCGTCGTCGATGATCAGGACACGCGCGATCACGCGGTCACCGCTGATCGCCCGCCAACTTCGATGAGGGAAGCCCCGCAGGAACAGGGCCCCGCGTCGGAGACCGACGGCGGAAACACGATGCTGAACCGGGCGCCGCCGCCGCGCGCATCGCCAAGGACGATGTCGCCGCCATGATCGCGGGCGATGTGCATCGCCAGGGGCAGGCCAAGCCCGGTTCCCGTGGGCTTGCTCGTGTAGAACGGCTCGAAGATCAGGCACCGTTTGTCCTCGGGCACGCCGGGACCCGTGTCTTCCACACTCAGGTCCACGCCCCCGTCGTCACGGACCGTCGTCTCGAGCAGCAGCCGGCCGCCGCCGGGCATGGCCTGCAGCGCGTTGCGCACGAGGTTCAGGGCCGCCTGCGACAACTGGGCGGGGTCGAACAGCGCGCACGGGCAGCCCTGGGACATCCGCGCCTCCACCGTCACGCCCTGGCGGCTGGCTTCTTCACGGACCAGGTGGGTCAGGTCGTCCACGATCACGTTCAGACTGTGGTGGCCCACCGACGGGCGTGGCGGACGCGCGAAGGCGAGGTATTCGTCGGTCAGGTGCTGGAGGCGCTCGGCTTCCCGCTGAATCGACGCAATGAGCGCCGCCGCCTCACCGGCGCCCGCACAATCGCACCGCCGCACCTCTTCTTCGAGCAACTCGCCGTTCAGCATGATGGCGTTCAGTGGGTTCCGGACCTCGTGGGCCACGTGGGCCGCCAGCTGCGCGAACGCCGCGAGGCTCTGGCGGCGCTGCTCGCATTCCCCGACCCTGGCCTGCAGGGCTGCTTCCTCTTTTACGCGGGCAGCCTCTTCCTCAGCCAGAATCCGCATCGCCCGCGAGCGCATGAGGGCATGACCCGACACCAGCACGCTCACGATGACCGCCAGCAGCAGCAACTCCTCAATCGCCGTCGCGTGGAATACACTGAAAGCCAGCAGGAGCGATGCGGACAGGACCGGCAGCCACACGACCACCGGGATCCGGCGAAACAGGTGGCGAATCGACAAGGCAGGGGTGGTGGTATCGTTCACGCGGTCACCGGACGTACGCCGGCCCTCCTCTCGGTTAGATTCAAAGTCTGCCAGAATGTCACAGTCGGCGCCAGGCCGGGCAGGACCATGAGGTTTCCATGAAGACGTTCTCGATCAAAGTCGACCCGCTCACGAACGAGGAGTACTGGGAAGTCTCCCTCCGCGGCCAGCAGTTGCTCAGCGACCCGATGCTGAACAAAGCCTCGGCTTTCTCTCCGGAAGAGCGCCTGGCGCTGGAGCTTGACGGGTTGCTCCGCTCCGGCATCTCGACCCTGGAGTCGCAGGTCGACCGCACCATGGAAGCGTACCGGCGCAAGCCGGACGACATGGAGAAGTACATCTATCTTCAGGGGTTGATGGACCGGAACGAAGTGCTGTTCTACCGGACGCTGGTCAACAACCTGACAGAGATGGTCCCCATCGTCTACACGCCGACGGTGGGACAGGCCTGCCAGCAGTTGAGCAAGATCACCCGGCGGTATCGGGGTGTTTACGTCAGCCCCGAAACGATCGGGCACATCGACCAGATCCTGCAGAGCGTGTCCCTCCCGAGCGTCAACCTCATCGTCGTCACCGACGGGGAACGGATTCTCGGACTGGGAGACCTGGGGTCGGACGGCATGGGTATCCCGGTCGGCAAGGTGAAACTCTACGTCGCCGCCGGGGGTCTCCATCCGGCGTGTTGCTTGCCCGTGTGCCTGGATGTCGGGACAAACAACCAGTCCCTGCTCGACGACCCGCTGTACCTGGGCTGGCGACGGCCGCGCCTCGAAGGGGACGCGTACTGGGAGTTCATCGAGAAGTTCGTCCTCGGCGTCAGGCGGAACTACCCAGAAGTTCTGGTGCAATGGGAGGACTTCGCCAAGCACAAGGCATTCACGCTGCTGGAACGGTACCGCGATCGCGTGCTGTCGTTCGATGACGACATTCAGGGCACGGGCGCGGTAGCCCTGGCCGCCATGATGACGGGCATGCGGATCAAGCAGAGCCGCTTCCGCGACCAGCGTTTCCTGGTGGCCGGCATGGGCCAGGCCGGCGTGGGCATCGCAATGAACATCCGTGCGGCGCTCAAGCACGAAGGGCTCTCCGACGATGAGGCCCGGGCCAGGATTCTCGCGGTCGATATGCCCGGACTGCTGATGCACGATACGCCGGGCCTGTCGAAGTGGCAGCAGCCCTTCACTCAGGACCGGGCCGCGGTCGCCGACTGGCGCCTGGACCAGCCCGATCGGATCCAGCTGGCTGACGTCGTCCGCAACGCGAAACCCACCGTGCTCATCGGCGTCACCGCGCAAACCGGCCTCTTCGCCGGCGACCTGCTGTCTGCCATCGCCAGCTACGAACCCCAGCCCATCGTCCTCGCGTTGTCGAACCCCACGAGCAAGTGCGAATGTACGCCGGCCGAGATGGCCGCAGCCACCGGCGGGCGCGGACTGATCGCCACGGGAAGCCCGTTCGACGATGTGCTTTTGGAAGGCCGCCGCCTGGTGTCCTCGCAGTGCAACAACCTGTACGTCTTTCCGGGCGTCGGCCTCGGCGCGCTGGTCGCCAAGGCCCCGAAGGTCACGGATGCCATGTTCTTGGCGGCCAGCCGCACCCTCAGCGCGCTGGTCACACCGGCCCAGCAGGAAGAAGGGCATCTGCTGCCGCCCATGGAGAACATCCGGGACGTGTCGCGCCGCGTGGCGGTGGCTGTCGCGTGCGAAGCCAGGGACACCGGACTTGGACGCCTGCTGAGCGACAGCGACTACGAAGAAGTCATCGCACGGGCGCAGTGGGAGCCCCGTTACGCGCACTACCGGGCGGGGCGGTAACGCGGATCCGACGCCCATGCCTCGCGTCGGTCCGGATGCCCTGACGCCCTTTCATCCCGTCGCCCGGCGATGGTTCCTGGAGGCGTACGGCAGACCGACACACGCCCAACGCGACGGTTGGCGAGCGATTGCCGCCGGCAGTTCCACGCTCATCCAGGCGCCCACCGGCAGCGGCAAGACGCTGGCGGCGTTCTACTGGGCCATCAACCGGCTGCTGTTCGATCCCGTGCCCGCGGCGGCGTCACGCTGTCAGGTTCTCTACGTGTCGCCGCTCAAGGCGCTGGCCGTTGACGTCGAGCGAAACCTGCGCGTCCCCCTCGAAGGGCTGTCGGCCGCGGCCTCCGCGGCCGGCGTACCGTGTCACCGTCCCGTCGTGGCCACGCGCACCGGCGATACCCCCGCGCTGGAACGGGCACGGTTCAGGCGCGCACCGGCCGATATCCTGATCACCACCCCGGAGTCGTTGTATCTGATCCTCACATCCGGGGCGCGCGAGGCCCTGCGCGGCGTGCGCACGCTCATCGTGGATGAGGTACACGCGCTCGTGCCGACCAAACGAGGCGCGCACCTGGCCCTCTCGCTCGAGCGCCTGGAGCACCTGTGCGGCGGGACGATCCAGCGGATTGGCCTGTCGGCGACCCAACGGCCGCTCGACGAAGTCGCGCGTTACCTGGGCGGCGCCGAGGCACACCGCCCCAGCAGCACCCGGCGAAACGCGCCCCCGGTCTTCAGGCCCGTCACCATCGTCAGCACGGGTGAACGCAAACAGCTCGAACTGCGCATCGTGGTCCCCGTGGCCGACATGACACGCCTCCCGGAGACGCCCGCGGCCGCACCCGGCGGCCGCACGTCGGCGGCCCGCGTGAGCATCTGGAACGCCATCCACCCGCGCCTGCTCGAGCTCGTGCGCGCGCACCGGTCGACCCTGCTGTTCGTCAACAGCCGGCGCAGCGCAGAGCGCCTGGCCGGCGCCCTGAACGAACTGGCCGGCGAGCTGCTCGTGCGCGCCCACCACGGTTCGCTCGCGCGCGAACAGCGCGTGGCCGTCGAAGAGGCGCTCAAAGCCGGCCAGCTTCGCGCGCTGGTAGCCACCTCGTCGCTCGAACTGGGCATCGACATGGGCGCGGTCGATCTCGTCGTGCAGATCGAAGCGCCGCCGTCGGTGGCGTCAGGCCTCCAGCGTGTCGGCCGCGGCGGGCACCAGGTGCAGGCCACGAGCCAGGCGTTCATCTTCCCCAAGTACCGCTCCGATCTGCTGGCCTGCGCGGCGGCGGCCCGAGCCATGCACGACGGCGAGGTCGAGTCCACGCGTTATCCCAGGAACCCGCTGGACGTCCTGGCGCAGCACGTGGTCGCGATGACGGCCATGGACCCGTGGCGGGCCGACGACGTGTTCGCCACGGTCCGGCAGGCGGCGCCGTTCGCCGAACTGGCGCGCGGGACGTTCGACGGCGTGCTCGACATGTTGTCCGGGCGGTACCCGTCCGACGATTTCGCCGAACTCCGCCCGCGCGTGACCTGGAATCGCCGGACGGGACTCGTGCAGGCACGGGACGGCGCGAAACGCCTCGCCGTCGTCAACGGCGGCACGATCCCCGATCGCGGACTGTACGGGGTCTTCATGGCGGGCGCTGCCCCCGGCGCGGCACGGGTCGGCGAACTCGATGAAGAGATGGTGTTCGAGAGCCGCGTGGGCGAGACGTTCGTCCTGGGTGCCAGCTCCTGGCGCATCAACGAGATCACGCACGACCGGGTCCTCGTGTCGCCTGCGCCCGGCGAACCCGGCAAGATGCCGTTCTGGAAAGCCGACGCGCCGGGCCGGCCCCTGGAGTTCGGCCTGCGCATTGGCGCGTTGACCCGTGAACTGCGCGACATGCCGGCCGCGGCGGCCCTCTCGCGCCTCGAGGCGCACCACGACCTTGACCGCAGCGCGGCCGAAAACCTCCTGCGATACCTCGCAGACCAGGCGGCGGCGACCGGCGCGGTGCCGGACGACCGGACCCTGGTCGTCGAACGGTGTCGTGACGAAATGGGCGCGTGGCGCGTGTGCGTGCTGTCCCCCCTCGGCAGCCGAGTCCACGGTCCGTGGGCGATGGCGGCCGCTGCCCACATCCGCGCCGCGCATCACATCGACGTCCGGACGATGTGGACCGACGACGGGTTCGTGATTCGTTTCCCGGAAACGGATGAGCCGCCGGATCCGGCGCTGCTCGTGCCGCCTTCCGATGAGGTCGAAACACTCGTCGTGAACCAGCTGGGCGCCACCGCGCACTTCGCCGCCAGGTTCCGCGAAGCGGCAGGCCGGGCACTCTTGTTGCCCCGCCGCCGCCCTGGCCAGCGCGCGCCCCTGTGGCAGCAGCGCAAACGCGCATCTGATTTGCTAGCGGTCGCCAGCCTGCACCGTTCGTTTCCCATCGTGCTCGAGGCGTACCGCGAGTGCCTGCGCGACGACTTCGACATTCCAGCGCTCGTCGATGTCCTTCGCCGTGTCGAACGGCGGACGGTACGCCTGGCAATCGCCGACACCGGGCAGCCGTCGCCGTTTGCGGCGGCGCTGTTGTTCGGCTACGTGGCCAACTTCTTGTACGACGGCGACGCGCCCCTTGCCGAGCGGCGCGCGCAAGCCCTGACGGTCGACTATGCGCAGTTGCGGGAACTCATCGGCGAGGCGGATCTGCGGGACCTGCTGCGTGACGACGACCTCGATGACCTGGAACGCGAGGTGCAGGGCCTCGACACACGCCGGGCGGCGCGGTCCGTGGACGGCGTGCACGACCTGCTCCTGCGCCTAGGGGACCTCACCCGCGCCGAACTGGCTGCGCGGATCGACGGCACCGCAGCCGCGTGGATCGCGGCCCTGATCGACAGCGGCCGGGCCGTCGAACTGCCCATCGCGGGCGAACGGCGTCTCGTGGCCATCGAACATGCGGCCCAGTACCGAGACGCGCTCCGGCTGCGCCTGCCACCGGGCATACCACGGGCGCTGCTGACGCGCGTCCCCGACGCCCTGATCGAGCTGGCCGGGCGTTTCGCGCGCACCCACGCGCCATTCACGACTGCGGCGTTGGCCGCCCGCTACGCCGTGGACGAGGCGGCGGCCGAAGCCGCGCTCGGCCGCCTGGCCGAGCGGGACAAAGTTGTTGCTGGAGAATTCCACCCGGCCGGCGTCGCGCGTGAGTGGTGTGGCGTGGACATGCTCCGCATGGCCCGGCGCCGCGCGCTGGCACACCTGCGCCAGGAAGCAGCACCGGTCGAGCCTGCCGTGCTGGGGCGGTTCCTGACCAGGTGGCAGGGTGTCGGGTCGGGGCGGCGTGGGCTGGACGCACTGCTCGATGCCGTCGAGTCGCTCCAGGGGGCGCCCCTGCCTGCGTCGATCCTCGAGACGTCGATCCTCCCGGCCCGGATCGCGGGCTACGATCCCGCGGACCTCGACACGCTGGCTGCCGCGGGCGAAATCGCGTGGCTGGGCCTCGAGCCGCTGGGGACACACGACGGCCGCATCGCCCTCTATCTCGCGGATCGCCTGCCGCAGCTGGCGCCACCGCAGGTTGAGCCCGGAAGTCCGGAACAGGCACTCACGCTGACGGATCGCGAACAGCGTGTACTCGATACGCTCCGCCGGGCAGGCGCCTCGTTTTTCGGCCCGCTCCACGAGGCAGCCGGCGGCGGGTATCCAGCCGAGACGGTCAAAGCGCTGTGGTCACTGGTGTGGAGCGGCTTGATCACGAATGACGCGTTTCACGCCCTGCGCAGCTTCGCGCGTCCGCTCGAGCGCCAGCGCGCGCGACAGGATCCGGACGCGCGGTTTCGCACGCGGCGTCTCGCGCCTCCCTCGACCGAAGGACGATGGGCCGCGGTCGAGCGGCCGGCAACTCGGGGCGCGACCGTGTGGATGACGGCACTGACGGAGCAGTTGCTGGCCCGCTACGGCGTGCTGACCCGAGAAGCGACGGCCGTGGAGTCGGTGCCAGGCGGGTTTGCCGCGTTGTACCCCGTCCTGCGAGCCCTCGAGGACGCCGGACGGGTCCGCCGCGGGTATTTCGTGAGCGGCATTGCCGCCGCCCAGTTCGCACGGCCGCCGGCGGTGGACATGCTGCGGGGGATGCGCGAACCTGGCGAGGCGACGTCCACAGTCGTGCTGGCCGCCACGGATCCGGCCAATCCGTACGGGCACGTGCTGCCATGGCCCTCCAGCGACAGCGCCTGGGGTGGCTCGCCGCCGGCGTTCGCCAGGACTGTCGGAGCGATGGTGGCACTGGTGAATGGCAGCCTGGCGGCATTCTGGCGGACAGGCTCGACGGAGGTCGCCATCTTGCTGCCCGACGACGAGCCCGATCGGACCCGTACGGCCCGGGCGCTGGCCGCCGAACTGGTGCCGGTGGCGTCGGCTGGCGTCGGGCGATCCGGCGGCCTGCTCATTCACACGATCAACGGGCAGCCGGCCGAACAGCACGCAGCCGGACGGTACCTGACCGAGGCGGGATTCACGCGGTCGGCCATGGGCTATCATGTGGTCCGGCCACGACACGAGCGGTCACGCGACGGATAGCGATCTGGAGGGAACATGTTCAAGGAGTTCAAAGAGTTTGCGATGCGCGGGAGCGTGATGGACCTGGCCGTTGGCGTCATCATCGGCGCCGCGTTCGGGAAGATCGTGAACTCCCTGGTGGCCGACGTGCTGACGCCGGTGCTCGGCCTCGTGCTCGGTCACGTGGACTTCACGAACCGGTTCGTCCTGATGGGCGACGGGAACTTCCCTACGCTGGCTGCCGCGCGCGAAGCCGGCGTGCCGACGCTGGCCTACGGGCTGTTCCTCAATACGCTCATCGAGTTCCTGATCGTCGCGTTCGCGATCTTCGTGCTGGTGAGACAGATCAATCGCCTGAAGCGGCCCGCGCCCGCGCCCGAGGCGCCGGCCACGAAAGCGTGCCCGTTCTGCACCTCCGCCATCGCGCCGGCCGCCACGCGCTGCCCGCACTGCACATCGCAGGTCTAGGGATTGGGGGTTGGGGATTGGGGGTTGGGGCAAGACAGGGCCTGTGGCCAGTAGCCAGTAGCCTGGCTCGTGCTTTTTGCTACTTCCCTGCCCCCCTGAGCCACGCCACGATCTCCCCCGTGTCGGTCAGCGCGTCCACGGCCAGGTCGGCGTGGGACTGCTCGAGCACATCGCGGCCGTAGCCACCCGTCGCGACCGCGAGCGAACGAACACCGGCCGTGCGGGCGCACGCCACGTCGAGGGGCGTGTCACCGATCACAATCACATCATCGGACCCGACAGGCGGGCACCCGAGCGCCAGCGCGCGGGCGATGGCGACCGGCACGAGTTCGTGACGTTCGGTCGCGTCTTCGCCAAACGCGCCGCACCTGAACGGCTGCCAGAGGCTGAAGTGCCCGAGTTTGATTTCGGCCGCCCGCGTATAGTTGCCGGTGAGCAGCGCCAGGAACACGTCGTCATGGTTGTCGAGCGCAGCCACGAGTTCCTGCACACCGGGCAACGGGCCCTTGTAGCGGCTGTGCTGGGACGGATGCAGAGTGTCCGGCACCGGGCGGTCCATCTCTTCGGCGAGCATCGGCAGATAACAGTCCTGGAACCGGGCGCGGGCGGCGTCATCCGCCGTGATGCCGGCGCGTCTCATCATCTCGGCCAGGATGGCAGGATCCGTCCGGCCTGCGACGGGGATGCCGTTCAGCGCGTCGGGCACGCCGAATACCATCTCGAACGCCCTGGTCATCCCGCGCATACCCGCACCGCCGGTCAACACCAGCGTGCCATCCACGTCGAACAAGAGCAGCTTCACGACATCCCTTTCGTCAGCGGAACCACGATCGCCAGCCGGATCGCGACGTCAGCCGCCCGGTTGCGGCGTCCAGGTCGTACACGCGCGGTGTCACCGCACGGGCAAACAGATCATCGGCGGTGATCGCCAGTACGGCGAGCCGGCGCCCGTCCGCGATGCGCGCGATGTCGCGGCCGAATGCCGGCGCGTCGGCCGGCGTCGTCAAGGCGTTCGCGTGCTCGAGTACGAGCACCAGCGGATCCGCGGCAATCGCCCGCGCCAGGTGGCACCGGGCGATCACGTCCGGTGTCAGGGTGCCCAGCGGCCGGTCGAGCGCGTCGAGCGGGAGACCCGCCTCGACGGCAAGCCGGCGCACATCATCCATGACGGCCGGTGCGATGGGATCCACGGACAAGGTGAACGCCATCGCCACGTTCTGCGCGGCCGTCAGGTCGCCCACGAGTACGGCGCGGGCGGACACCATCCCGAAACGATCCAGCGTTGTCAGCCACTCGTCCGGACGTGTCACCGTGGAGGTGTCGCGGCCGAAGACCCGGACGACGCCCTCATCGGGCAACGTGCCTCCGGTGGCCAGGTTGACGAGGGCCTCCGCCGCGGACGCGTCCAGGCCCGTCACCGCCTGACGCTGACCCTGTTCCAGACCGAGCGACGCCATGCGGAGCGGGCGCAGGCCGCCATATTCCTTGCGCACGCGCTCGAACTCGAGGACGTGGCTCACGCCTGCTCCGGTTTCTTCGCGACGATGCGGGCCATCGACGCGGGGAGGTCGACTTCTTCGTGGAACACCACGTCCCACGCGGAGAAGGCGGCGTGCAGTTCACCTGGCTCGAGCAGGTGGTCCGGCGACTTCGGGCCGAACCCGCGTGTGATCTGGCCGGTGGTGAACGTTTCGTACACGACGAAGCCTCCCGGCCGGACCATGTCCCGCAGTTCGGGCCAGCGCCGCCTGAGGAGGAACCGCGTGCAGAGCAGCAGATCGGCCCAGTGACGAGGCAGCGGGTAGGTATCGAGATCCGCGACCCACTGGGTGACCAAGACGCCGCGCGTGCGGGCCATGTCGCGGGCGGTCAGCATGCGCGGCACCGACAGGTCGACGCCGAACGTGGCGAAGCCCGCATCGGCCAGCGCGCATGCATGCCGTCCTTCGCCCATGGCCAGGTCCAGCGCGCGCCTGGATACGCGGGGCACGTCGAGGCGGCGGGCCACCTCGGGCAGCCACGCCCCGACAAATGGCGACACGGTCGCACCGGCCAGCGAACGGCTCATCTGCTCGATTCTACACAACAGGACACCCGGTCTCGTCAGGGCACAGGCACGAACCGGCCGGCACGGCGGCAGAACTCGCGGAAGTGCCCATCCGGCACGTGCGACTGCCCCAGCTCCCGGTCGCAGTCATCGGTGCCGTGGTAGTCCGACCCCCCGGTCATGGCGAGGCCAAGACGCTCGGCCAGGGCCGCGTAACGCGCGACGGCATCGGCGCCGTGATCCGAGTGGAACACCTCGAGGGCCGTCAGACCGTTGGCCGCCAGTCCCGGGATGATCTCGTCCTTGTTCGTCACACCGGGGTGCGCCATCGAGACCACACCGCCCGCGGCGTTCACGAGGGCCACGACCTCATCCGGCGTGGCGCCGAGCCTCGAGACGAAGGCCGGCCGACCCTCGGCCAGATACCGATCGAACGCCGCGCGCATGCCTGGCGCGTGGCCGGCCCTGACCAGTTCCTGCGCGATGATGGGCCGCGAAACTGTGGTCGGTCGAGCCGCGACGATCGCCTGCTCGATGTCGACAGGCATGCCCAGGCTGGCAAGGCGCTCACCGATCAACCGCGCGCGGCGCTCGCGATCGGCGCGTTGCCGCCGGAGAAAGGTCCGGATGCCGGCGGATGCGGGATCGATGAAATAGCCCAGCAGGTGCACGTCACTGCCCTGCCACACGGCGGTGATCTCGATGCCGGGGACGAAAACCAGTCCGGCACGCTGGGCGTGGCGGGCGGCGCGGGCCAGTGCCGCGCACGTGTCGTGATCCGTCACGGCCAGGACCGTGATGCCGGCACGCGCGGCGCGGGCCACGAGTTCAGCCGGCCGGTACGCCCCGTCCGAGGCATTCGTGTGGGTGTGGAGGTCGATCACCGTGGCGCGCGCACCGAGCGGGTCTTCCGGGGTGCGACTTTCGACACGGCGATGTACTCCCGCAGCAGCAGGTCCAGGTGGTCTCGTTCTTCGTCGGCAAATTCCAGGAAGATCTGTTTGCCCTCCGAGTCTTCGAAACGTTCGCCGTACCGCTTGAAGAACTTGTGCGACGACCGTTCGCACCGGATGCCGATCTTGAGCGCCTGCCGGTCGTCCACGCCCTTGAGCACCTCTTCGGCCGCATCGGCGAACAGGCCATTGGCCGCGCCCTTGAAGAACAGGAACGTCGGCCGGGACTCGAGCTGGGGATCGGCGGCGAGCAGTTTCTGATACCGCAACTGCAGCGTGGAGAGATGCGTCCGTTCTTCGTCGGCGAGTTTCTGGAACACCCGGCGGGCCCTGGTGTTCGTGGCGACACGGGCGGCCCGCGTGTAGAACTCGAGCCCGCTACGCTCGGTGGCAATCGCAATACGCAGGGCGTCGCGGGCGAACACCAGTTCGCTGCTCGGGGGCTCTGGCACGGCGGGTTTGCCCAGCCGGCACGCTTCGCACGTGCCGTAGATCTGCAGCACGCTCTGGCGTGCCGAGAAATGGCGGGCCGACGCCACCTCTTCGATCAGCAACTCGATGTCCGAACTCAGGAATTCGAGCGACCGGTTGCAGGTCTTGCAGATGAGGTGAAAGTGTCGCGGATGCCGGTACGAGTGTTCGAAGCGGAACCGGCCTTCACCGAAGTCAACCTTGCGCGCGATGCCCGCATCCACCATCCACTGGAGGGTGCGGTACACCGTGGCACGGCTGATTCGGTGATCTTCGCGCCGGATGAGGTCCACGAGATCGTCGGCGCTCAGGTGTCCTTCGTGGCGGAGGAACACCGCGAGAATCCGCTCCCGCTTGCTGGACCGTTTCCCGCCAGCCGGACGCAGGCGGGTCACATCCTCGATCGCCGGGTGATCCGTTGACATCGTGTGAGCCGTCGCAGTTGCGCACTCCCGCCGGCGCGCCCGACGCGTCAACGGGCAGCGGCGTTATTCTTCCGCGTTGAAGGACGACCCGCAACCGCACGTCGTCTTGGCGTTGGGATTCTTGATGGTGAAGCCGCCGCCGGTTACGCTGTCCACAAAGTCCACTTCGGCGCCGCTCAGATACTGCGCGCTGATCGGATCGACGAACAGCTTCACGCCGTTGACCTCGAACGACTGGTCGGTCGGACCCGCCGCGTCTTCGATCATCAGGCCGTACTGGAAGCCCGAACACCCGCCGCCCTGTACGAACACGCGAAGTCCGCTGTTCGCCTTCTGCTCTTCTGCCAGCAACTCCTGGATCTTGGTCGCGGCCGTGGTGGAGACGTTGATCATCCTGCACTCCTTCGGAATTAGCCCCAACACCGATTATAGCCTGTCAGCGGCGCCGGTGCCGTGCTGGGCACGTCCGGCATCGCCCGGCCGTCGAATGTCACGCGTATCGTGTTATCTTACAACCGTTTAGACGCCGTCGGCATCCGCGGGGATCCTGGCCGCGGTGGTGCCGGCCGGCGCCTCTGCCGAAACACGCCCAACGCGGGAGACCCTGCACGTGGCACTCGAACATCCCGTCTTCCTGGCCGGCCGGTGGGCACGCCCTGGCGAACGCCACCCGGTCACCAATCCTTACGACCAGTCCGTGGTCGGCTACACCTGGCTTGCGGGCGCGGCCGAGTTCGAAGAAGCGGCGGCCGCCGCCGTGGCCGCCGCGCCCGTCATGCGAGCCATGCCCGCCTACGAACGGGCGGCCATCCTCGCCAAGGCGTCGTTCATCCTGGCTCAGCGCAGGGACGAGATCGGCCGGGCGCTGGCGGGCGAAGCGGGCAAGCCCCTCCGCGATGCCCTGACCGAGGCGGATCGGGCGGCCATGACGTTCCACGTGGCCAGCGAAGAAGCCCGTCGCCTCGGCGGCGAGATGATCCCGCTCGACCTGGCGTCCCACGGAAAGAACCGGATCGGCATCGTGCGGCGTGTGCCGATCGGCCCGGTGGCCGCCATTTCGCCCTTCAACTTCCCGCTGAACCTGTCGGCGCACAAACTGGCTCCCGCCGTGGCCGCCGGCAATCCCGTCGTGCTGAAGCCCGCCACCAAGACGCCGCTGTCGGCCCTGTATCTGGCCGCCGCCCTCGAAGAGGCCGGATTGCCCGCGGGGGCGGTCAGCGTCCTGCCGATGCCCCGCGACCTGGGCGACCGGCTGGTCACCGACGACCGCTTCAAGCTGCTGACGTTCACCGGATCGTCGGCCGTGGGCTGGGCGATGAAAGCCCGCGCCGGCAAGAAAAAGGTCATTCTCGAACTGGGCGGCAATGCCGGCGTCATCATCGAGCCGGATGCCGACCTCGGGTTCGCGGCCCGGCGCACCGTGGCGGGCGGTTTCGGTTTCGCGGGCCAGAGTTGTATCTCCGTGCAGCGGGTGTTCGTGCACGACGCCGTGTTCGATACCTTCGCCCGGCTGCTCGTCGAACGGGTCGAGGCGCTGGTGGTCGGCGATCCGCTGGACCCGCGCACGGACGTGGGCCCCATGATCGATGCCGGCGAAGTCGATCGTGTCGAGTCCTGGGTGGCCGAGGCGGTGGCGGCGGGCGCCCGCGTCCTGACCGGCGGCCGGCGTGTCAGCCAGACCGTCTACGCGCCGACG
This sequence comes from uncultured Vicinamibacterales bacterium, assembly GCA_964372095.1. GTDB lineage: Bacteria > Acidobacteriota > Vicinamibacteria > Vicinamibacterales > JAKQTR01 > CAYJPV01. Next base: position 230,446 of record CAYJPV010000006.1, read on the forward strand.
GTGCTGGACGGCGTCCCGGACACGTCGAAGGTCTGCGCACAGGAGGTGTTCGCCCCGCTCATCGGCCTGTACCGTTACACCGACTTCACCGACGCCATGTTTGCGGTCAACCGGTCCCGCTACGGCCTGCAGGCCGGGGTGTTTACCAACGACCTGAACCGCACGCTTGCGGCGTTCGACACGCTCGAGGTCGGCGGCGTCATCATCAACGACGTGCCGACCTGGCGTATCGATCACATGCCATACGGCGGCGTCAAAGACTCGGGCATCGGTCGCGAAGGACCGCGCTACACGATTGAAGAGATGACCGAACCAAGGCTGCTGGTAATCAACCGGGAGACGAGCTGATCGGCGATCGGCTATCGGCTATCGACCATCGGCTTTCGGCGATCGGCCATCGGCTTGGGGCCGTAAGCCGATAGCCGATAGCCGATAGCCGATCTGTGAACAGCCTGACGGGAGTGCGGCTGGTGGCCAACGAGACACCCTTCGACGTGGCCGACCTGTTGGCAAAGGTCCAGGGCGGAAGCAGCGACGCGTTCGGCGAGTTGTTTCCCCTCGTCTACGCCGAGTTGCGGCGCATCGCGTCGCGTGAGATGCGGCGCGAACACCAGGGGCAGACCTTACAGACCACGGCTCTGGTCCACGAAGCGTACTTGCGCCTGCTGCGCGACGCCACGTTGTCGTTCGAAAACCGCGCCCACTTCCTGGCCATTGCCGCGCGCGCCATGCGACAGGTGCTCATCGATCGTTCGCGGGCCCGCCACGCCCGCAAACGCGGCGGCCGGGACGTGCGCATCCCCATCGACGACGAGCGGATGGCCGCGCCGGACCAGGGCATCGACGTCGAGGACCTCGACCGCGCCCTCGATCGCCTCCAGGTCGTCAGTCCCCGCGCGTCACGCGTCGTGGAGTTGCGGTTCTTCGGGGGACTGTCGGTCGACGAAACCGCCGCCGCCCTCGGCATCTCCGCCGCCACGGTCAAGCGAGAATGGGCGCTCGCGCGCGCGTGGCTGCACCGCGAGATGGGCGGGACGGCAGCCCGGGTCATCCCGTCATGAACGACACTCCGGACCGGTGGACCAGGCTCGGCCTCATCTTCGAAGCCGCGGAGCGGCTGTCGCCGGAGGCGCAGGCGGCATTCGTCGCGGACGCCACCAGGGGCGACGACGACCTTCGGCGCGAGGTGTTGTCGCTCCTCGCCTCGCACCGGCAGGCGGGCCCCTTCCTGCGCGAGCCTGCCGCCGACCTCGGCGCGGCGTTGCTGGGGTCGCCCACACCCGTGCGGGAATCCGGCCGGCAGATGGGGCCGTATCGCCTCATCGGGGAACTGGGCCGTGGCGGGATGGGCCGGGTCTTCCTCGCGGAAGATACGCGGCTGGGCCGGCAGGTGGCCCTCAAGATTCTGGATCAGGCGCATCTCGCCAGCCACGCGAGCCGCGAACGATTGCGACAGGAAGCGCGAGCCGCCGCGCAGTTGCGCCACCCGGGCATCGCCACGGTCTACGTCCTCGAAGAGATCGGGGAGGAACTCTGCCTGGCGGTGGAGTACATCCGGGGCCGCACGCTGCGCGACTGGATGGACGAGCCGGACCGGCCCCTCGATGCGGCCGTGACACTAGCCAGGCAGGTAGCCGCCGCGCTTGCCGCAGCCCACGATCAGGGGGTCGTCCATCGCGACCTGAAGCCCGAGAACGTCATGGTCGATGACGCGGGACAGGCGCGCATCCTCGACTTCGGCATCGCACGGCTGATGGATGCCGACGAGTCGGCGCAGCGCCTGACCGATCCGGGGTTCACCATCGGCACGCCCGCCTACATGGCGCCCGAACAACTGCAGGGCGAGGCGGTGGATCGGCGGGCCGACCTCTTCGCCTTCGGCATCCTGCTCTACGAACTCGTGACGGGTGTCCACCCGTTCCAGGGGCCGACACGCACCGCCACACAGGCCAGGATTCTCACCGCCGACGCGCCGCCGCTGGCCCGGTACCGCGGCCCCGTGCCCGCGCTGCTGCAGCGGGTCGTCTCACGCTGCCTGCAGAAGGCACCTGGCGACCGGTACCAGCAGGCGTCGGCCGTTGTGCAGGATCTGGACACACTCGCGGCCATGCTCGCGGCCCCGTCCGCCGCGCCGCTCACCGTCCCCATGGAGGCACCCGACGGGAGGCCGGACGCCGTCGCCCGGGTTGTGGCGGCCAGACGATGGTGGCGGGCGCACCAGTGGCTGGTGATGGCCGCCGTGCTCGGACTGTTGATCGCGGCGTGGTGGGTCGCCGCCTGGATCGGACGGCCCGTGCGTATCCCGTTCTTCCTCGGCCTGCTCGTCTGCGGCGTGTCGACGGGCACGCTGCGCGCCCACCTGCTGTTTGTCGAGTGGACCCGGCCGGACACGATCCAGGGCGAGCTGCAGCGGCTGACACCCTGGCTGCGCGCGATCGAAGTCGGCCTCGGCGCCGTCGTCGGCGCGGCCGCCCTGGCTGTCGGGTCCGATCACCCTGTGGCCAGCACGCTGCTGCTGGCCGCCGCCGCCATCATGACGGTCTCGGTCTTTGTCATGGAGCCCGCCACGACGCGCTCGGCCTTCGGCGAGACGACTCCCGGGGCAGGGGCTGGCTGAAGCCAGCCCCACGCACTGTGGCGTCCGACTTCCCGAACGCGCTGAGCCCGTCGAAGCGAGCCGGACGTCGAAAGTGGGATTATTGCCCCGGGAGCCTGGTCATCGACGGCGGAGCGGAGTCGGGTGCCGTCGCCCACGAACGGTTCGGCTCGGACGCCATGGAGAACCGCAGCGTACCGCCGGCGGCAATCTCCTCGTGGCTGATCCAGCAACGATCCAGCGGCTTGCCATTCAGCGTCACGCCCTTGACGTACTGCTGGTCGTCGCCCAGCGCGTCCGACTCGACGACGAACGTGGTCCCGCCTCCAAGATCGATCGCGGCACGGTCCACCAGCGGCGCGCCGATTACGTACGTCCCCTCTGCCGGGTTGACCGGGTAGAAGCCCAACGCGCTGAAAATGTACCAGGCTGACAGCTGCCCGGAGCCTTCGTTGCCGCACAGGCCCTCGGGGCCGGTGGTGTAGAGCGTCGTGGCGATCTGACGGACCCGCGCCGCTGTCAGCCAGGGTGCGCCAGCATAGGCGTACAGATACGCGACGTGGTGACAGGAGCTGCTGCCATGCGCGTACTGCCCGATCAGGCCGGCGAGGTCGGGTGCGGCGGGCGAGCCGTCGGCCGCCGACGGGTCGAACAGGCCGTCGAGTTTCCTGACAAACCCGTCCGGGCCGCCCATCAGCGTGATCAGTCCGCGGACGTCGTGCATGACCGACCACGTGTGCTGCCACGCGGAACCACCGCTGTAGTCGGCGTGCCCCTGCGGGGAGCGGGCCGGCGAAAACGGCGGCTGCCAGGCCCCGTCGTTCAGGCGCGGGCGCATGAACCCGGTGGACGGATCGAAGAGGTTGCGGTAGAACCCGGCGCGCGCCTCGAACAGCCGTCGATCGGTTGCCCGTTCCAGCTTGCCGGCCAGGCGCGCGATGCACCAGTCGTCGTAGGCGTACTCGAGCGTCTTCGACACCGACTCCGGTTCCTTGTCGCACGGGATGTAGCCGCGCGTACCCGGGCCGTTGAGCCACGAGAGGCCCCGCGTGTCCTGAAACGCCGATGCTTTCATCGCATCGAGGGCTTCGCCGCGATCGACCGTGGTCAGGTTCTTCATGATCGCGTCCACGATCACCGGCGCCGCGTGGTAGCCGACGGTCGCGTGGGTCTCGTTGCCCCACAGCGGCCAGACGGGCAGGTGCCCGTATTCGCGGTAGAACGCCATCATCGACTGCACCAGATAGTCGACACGTTCGGGCTGGACCAGGGTGAGCAGCGGATGCAGCGCCCGGAACGTGTCGCCCAGCGCGAAGACCGTGTGGTTCTGGAACGGCGCGGTCGTGGTCCGCCCATCCACCGTCCGGTAGCTGCGGTCGGCGTCGCAGGCCAGCGTCGGGGCGAGCATGGCGTGATAGAGCCCGGTGTAGAAGATCGTCTTCCGCGCCTGGTCACGCGTCTCGATCTTCACGCGCTGGAGTTTGCGCTCCCACCCGTCTTCGCCGTCGCGCCGGAACGCGTCGAAATCCCACCCGGGCGCTTCGGCCTCCAGGTTCTTCAGCGCCGCCTCGCAGCTCACCGGCGACAACGCCACTTTCACGATCAACGGGTCGCCGGGGCGCAACACGGGCCTGAAGAGGGCCCTGATTCCTGGGCCCTGCGCCTGCCGGCGTTCCGGCGAGTAGTCGCCGTCCGCGCCGATCAGCCACTGCGTCACGGGCTTCGAGAACCGCGCGGCGAAGAAGACGCGCTGGTCTTTCGCCCATCCGGTCGAGAAGCGGTGGCCCGAAATCGTCGTGGGCCCGTCAATGCTGATCGCGGCGTCCACGGTTCTGTCGGCGTTGACAGCGAACCCGAGGTCGAAGACCACGGCCGGGGGACGCGCGGGGATCCACCGCGGAAACCGGTACCGGTGGATGCCCACACGGCGCGTGGCCGTCAACTCGACCTTGATTTCGTCGGCCAGCAGATCGACGGCGTAGTACCCCGGAGACGCCTGTTCACGCGCATGCGAGAACGGCGACGTCACCGACGCCGGCATGACCCGTCCGGCCAGCACGGGCATCACGCTGATGTCGCACAGGTCACCCGTGCCGGTTCCGCTCAGATGGGTGTGGCTGAAACCGGCGATGTCCGTATCGGTGTAGCGGTACCCGGCGGCCCAGTCCGGGCCCTGCCTGCCCGAGTCAGGGCTCAGCTGCACGAGACCCGCCGGCACGGTGGCGCCCGGAAAGGTGTGCCCGTGACCGCCGGTGCCAACGAACGGATCGACGAACCGGATGAGCGCGTCGCCGGGTTCGGCAAGCGCCCGCGCCAGCTGGGCGTCGAGGGAGCGTTGTGAGGCAAGCCATGCGCCGGAGGCGGCGGCGCCCTTCAGCCAGTCGCGTCGTGTCAGCATAAGATTCGGGGAGCGCAGACCTGCGCTCCCCGTATTGTATAGCGCGTTTCGCGCCCGGAGGTCCAAGCCGCGGCCGTACCCCCGCCTACTCCGCGTCTTCGATCCGCGCCACCGCCGGGTGCTCGGAGAGGTGCATGCCGGGTTCGATCGGCGGCTGCGACAGGCGAATCGAGAACCACGCGGTAATGGCCATGACGACCGCCGCCACGAGGCCGAAGACGCCGAGCAGGCGCCAGAACTGGGCGCGCACCGGCGCGAAGACCTCGTCCTCAGCCTGTGTCATCGCGACGATCCAGTTCAGCTTGGCGTAACTGAGTCCCAGCTGGCTGGCGACGACGGCAACGACATGGCCACGCCCGTCGGTGTCCGCAGCCCGCAACGTCAGCGGCAGCTGCACCGCTCCGCTCTTGTACCCTTCCAGGCGCGGCCGCAGCAGGTCGACCGCGAAGAACTGCAGTTTCGGGCTTGACGCCCGCCGGCTGTAGACGACGGACCCGTCGGTGCGCAGGAGCCACGCCTCGCCGGTCGTCCCCAGCTTCAGGCCTGTGGCCGGCGCCAGCATCTCGCGGGCGTCCGCGACCACCTTGAGGATGCCGACGAACCGCGCGTCACCGGCCGCCGCAATGGGCATGCCGATCTCGATGACGAAGGCCTTGGCGGATTCGTCCCACACGACGTCGCCCACGCTCACCCGCCCGCGCACGCCGTCGTCGAACGCTTCCTGCCACCAGGCCTCGTCGGCCTGGTAATAATCCGTCGTCACGTTCGACGTGGCCACGAGGCGGCCTTCGCGATCGGTCACGAAGATCTCCCGGTAGATCCGGTCGTGCTCGGTGATGTCGCGCAGGTAGGTCGCCGTCGGGTTGTCGAGCACACCCAGACGCTGGGCGGTGGCCACCCGTGCGGCTTCCCATTCTTTCTCGATGGCCCTCACCTGCTCCGCGTTGAGTGGTGTCGTGCTGGCGGCGGCGGCCTCGTGCAGCGCGGGCACTCTCGCCAGGACACCGACATCGAGGATCCGGCGGAACATGTAAGCGTCGATGCCGGCAGCGATGTGCTCGGCCACCTGCGTCAACTGCAGGCCGTACGAGTCGCGCAACTGCGCCTGGCCGACCCCCAGGACCAGCGCAGCCGCAACCGCCATCAGGGGCAGACTGACGAAGACCAGGACCGTGAAGACGCGGACATTGAGGTGCGGGACGTGCCGGGACATGCGCCCTCCTCTCGCCACTCGCGTGGAAGACTCCGGGGGCAGTGCGGGAACACTGACAATCTCGGCCCAGGCCGCAACCCTGTCAAGTGAGAATCGTCATTTCTCGAATTCGAACGTAATCTCCGTGAACCCGAATGCCCTTGCAATCTGGCCCAGCGTCGCCTGGGCCGAGTTCTGGATTTCGCGCTCCATGTCGGTCATGAACGCCTTCGCCTGTTTTTCGGCTTCCTGGCGCGCGGCATCCAGGGCCAGCGTGCGCGCGTCCGGCGGCGTCCGGAGCGCGAACCCCAGCCACTTGCCGTCCTGCTCGTCGTAGAACCGGATATCCTTCGTCGACACCACGAACTCGTGCCGCGGGAGGTGGATCAGGCAATACCGGGTCCCATCGTCGCGCGAGCCGGCCGCGATGCGCGCCTTGCGCAGGTCGTACGTGTAGGTGATGTCGAAGTGGCAGATGATGGCCAGTTTGCCCTGCGTGGTGAACCAGCCTGGCTCGCCCACCTTGGACGTGACGATTTCTTTCACCGACGCGCGCATGACCGACAACTCGCCGATCTGCCGGATGTAGTCGACGCTGGCCGCGACGTCCGGCCGGGTCGACGTGCCGTCCCCCGCCCACCGCGTGCGGCCAGCGAAGAACCCGGCCACGAGCCCGGCCGTGACCGCGATCAGGAAGAACCACAGAATGGCGCGTTTCATAGGTAACGCGATTCTAGCCCGGACGGGCGCGGACCGCCACCGCGGGGTACAATCCCCAATCAGCCATGCTGCTTCCCCTGAGCGACGCACCCAACCCGCGCGGAATCCCTGTCGTCACCTATCTCCTGATTGCCGCCAACGTGATCGTGTACGGTTTGTTCACGGTCCCGCTGGGCCTGCAGCAGGCCGACATCAACGACCCGGCCCTGCGGTCGTACCTGGAGGCCATCCGCGAGTCGCTGCCGCCGGGTGTCTCCCTGCGGGACGTGTTCGCCCAGTTGACCGCCTACGACCTGTTCGTCTTCGCGCACGGGTACAAGCCAGCCGCACCGGCCGTCAGTGACCTGTTCGCGTCGCTGTTCCTGCACGGCGGCTTCATGCACCTGTTCGGCAACATGCTCTTCCTGTGGATCTACGGCGATAACGTCGAGCACCGGCTGGGCAGCCTGCCGTTCCTGTTCTGGTATCTGGCCACGGGCGTGGCCGCAACGCTGGCGTTCGCCGTCTTCGCCGGCAGTTCGATGGTGCCCCTCGTCGGCGCGTCCGGCGCGATTTCGGGAGTCCTCGGGTTCTACTTCCTGTGGTTCCCCAGGAACACCGTGCGTGTATTCGTCTTTCTGTTCCCGTTCTTCATGAACGTGGTGGCGATCCCGGCACGGATCGTGCTGGGCGTCTACCTGGTCATCGACAACATGCTGCCGTTCCTGCTGTCAGGGGGATCGGGCGGCGGCGGGGTCGCGCACGGCGCCCACCTCGGCGGATTCGTGGCCGGCCTGGCTGCGGCCTGGGCACTGACGCGCCGCGAGGTCACAGCCAGGCCGGCGGAGTTCAGCCGCGCGGCGGCGGCCCCGGTGGCGGCCTCGAGCGATGGCATCATCGCAGCCCTCGAGCGAGGCGAAATGGCGGACGCCGCCCGGGCGTACTTCGCACTCGGCCCCGACGACACGCGCCGGCTGCTCACGCCTGGAGACTTGTTGCGCCTGGCTGACTGGCTGGCGGCAAACGGCCACGCGGAGGCGGCCCTCGTGGCGTTCCGGCGCCACCTCCGGGACTACCCGGCCGGCTCCACGGCGGCAAGGGCCCACCTGGGAGCCGGGCTGGTCCAGCTCGACCAGCTCAAGCAGGTGGCTCCGGCGTACCAGCATTTCCTCGACGCCCTGGATCTCGCTCCGGACGAAGCCACCGAAGCCGCGGCGCGCGAAGCCCTGGCCCGGATCGCGGCGCTGCAGAAGTACCGGCTGGGGCGGGGGTAGCAAGAAGCAAGAAGCAAGGGCAGAGAGTAGTCAGTAGTCAGTAGTCAGTAGAGGCGCAGGTTTGCTCCCTGCTGTCTACTGTCTACTGTCTACTATCTACTATCCACTGTCCGATTCGTGCAGCCTGGAGTCTGGACCGCCATCATGCGCGTCGAAAGAACGTACGCACGACGTCGCCCTCCCAGGCCGAGCACGCATCGAAACCCCGTGAGCGGGCCATATCGACGAGCGGCGCGGGGACAAACGGCGTGATCATCTCGTAGACCTCGCCATCGCCGAGCGCCGCGAGCCCGTTCATGACTTCCTGCAGCGGGTGCGCCCCGGCGGCCAGCATCGGGCGCGCGTCCAGCGTCACGGTCCGGCTGGCGGCCGCCACCCACGCCGGCAGCGCCCCGGCCTCCGCCACGTCTTCGACACCAGCCGCCGCACGCAGCCCGGTGATGAGCGCGCCCAGCGCCACGTGGCCGTGCGAGGCCAGGTGATGCAGCGTCATGGTTGCCCCCACCGTCTGGCGCAGGGCAGGCGACAACGCCTTGTACGCCGGGACGAAGCACGCCAGTGGTTCATCGAGCTGCGGATACCGTCGCAGGAGGTCACCAACCGTTGTCTCGGGCGTGATGGTCGCTGTCTCAGTGGACATGGGTGTTCGCCTGTTCTACGTAGTTCAGCAGCCGCTGTTCGCCGGTCAGCGCACGTTTGGCCGTGAGGTCCTGGCTGACTTCGAGACAGCCGAGATACGCCCCTGCGGCGTCACGCAGGGCGAAGTACTCGATGGAAAGAAACTGACCTTTCATGGTGATCCAGAACGCGGCGTGGCTCTGGGCCCCCGACTTGAAGTCGGCGAGGATCTGTTCGACGACCTTGACGCTCGACGGCGGATGACAGTATTGGACCTTGCGGCCAAGGATCGCCCGGCTGCGCGAGAAGATCCGTTCGCGGCCCTGCGTGAAATACCGCACCGTATCGTCCTGGTCGACGAAGGTGAGATCGAACGGGATCGAGTTGAGGATCGCCTGGAGTTCCGCAGGCGTCATGCTGCCTGACGGCAACCGGATGCGGCCGGCCTCCTGGCTGTCGGCCGCATCGCCCGCCGGCAGGTTCCCGGGGACCCAGTCCTCGCTCGGGTCGATCAGGCAGTACCCGTACTCCAGGCTCTGCCGCTTCACGTCGTACCAGTCGGCATCCGTGATGGCGTCGAGGCACATCGGCAGCAGGATCTGTTCTTCCTTCTCGATCATGTCGCCGACGGCCTGGCTGGCTGGCTTGAGCACCAGCTGCGCCAGGGCCGACACCTCGCCGGCCGCGAGCACGCCGGCCGCGAGCGCGGCCGAGGCCTGCTTCAGCAGCGCGCGTGTTTCGTCGTGTTTGCCCCACATGACGGTGGGCGGCCCGGTGATCCCGGCTTTCTCCAGGTACGGGAACACGAGGTGTTCTTTGCGCAGGTAATGTTTGTCCACGTCCATCAGGCTGTTGAAGCGGCCCCGCAGCGCCGCCACCAGTTCCGAGGCGTCGGTGTCTGGCGGCGCCGCGGCCACCTCGGCGTACAGACGGTTCACCTCGGCAATCTCCCAGTTCAGCGCCTCGTTTTCCTGGCGGAACGTATGGACCGGGTGCCCGGGCGGCACCTCGCGCGCCTGATCGACGGCGACCGCGCCGCGGAGCACGGCGCTGTGCAGGTCGCAGAGTTTCAGAATCTCGCCCGTCGGCAGCCCCTCGGCTATCAGTTCCTGCTCCACCGCCACGACGTCCCCGTACGGAACCTGGCCCAGCGTCCGGATGAGCTGCGTCCGCAGCTGGTCCACGGGCTCGCCGCCGTGCAACTGGCGGATCAGGTGTTTCAGCAGGTCCTTGCGTCGTCTGGCGTTGTCGATGAGTTCGCTCATACCGTCCGGCCTCCATCTCCATCATGGAGGACGGCAAAGCCGGACGGTATGACGGCTGTCAGGCGGGACTACTTCTTCTCTTTGAACCCGGCCGGGATTTCGACATCCGCCGCCGCGACGTTCGGCTCGATGCTCAGCACCTCGGAGGTGGACGTCATGATGGTCGAGCGTCCCTTGGCCGCCCCCGCGGGCGCCTTGTCCTTCGGGGCGTCGTCCTTCTTCTTGCGGCCGAACATGCCGCCCAGGCCGCCCGCGATGCCGCCGATGCCCGGGCCGGCGTTCTTGTCCTGATCGGCTTTCGCCTGGGCCTGTTCCGCCGTCATGACGCTCTCGAAGGTCACCGTCGTCAGATACGGCGTGCCCTGCATCTTCGCCGTCTCCTTCTGCATACGGGCGATGCCTTCCTGAAGGCCGGGGTACATGGCCATGGCCGACATCATGTCGCGGGCCAGGACCTGCGCGTCGTCGCCCAGCAACTTGGCCATGTAGCGCCGCGCGAAGTCCGCCTGCTCGCGCACGGACGAACCTTCGGGGCCGAGCCACAGGTCGGACGTGATCACCATCCCGCCGCCCTGCTCCAGCGTCTTCCCCTTCTGCTTGAGCGTCAGCGTCATGATGAACTGGTTGCAGGTCTCGCCGATCAGCGCCTTCTGCTCGCCGGTCTTCTTGACGTCCACCGTAATCTCGAAGTCCGCCGAGCCCGGCTGTCCGGCCTCGCCGCCCTGGCCGCGGGCGCTTTCGGCCGCCTTGGCACGCGCCTCCTCGAGCTGGCGACGCATCTCGGCGAACGTCATGACCTTGTAGCTCTTGCCCTTGAAGTCGATGGAGTAGATCTTCTCGGCGTCGAGGTCGATCAGTTCGCCGGTATTGTCGTTGGTCGTCAGCTGACGGTTGCCCTTCAGCGCCACCGTGCTGACGATGCCTTCTTTGGCAGCTTTGCCGCCGAACAGATTCACCACCTTGCCGAGCGCGCCTTCGAACTTGACGTGCGACTTCTGCTTCGACTTCACGTCGGCCTGGGCGGATGCCGCCAGTGCCAGGATGAAGCAACCCGTGCCGAGTACGGCCAGAACCCTACGCATGTGCCATGTCCTCCTGCGGCCTCCAAACGTCGCCTGCGGGGCCGCGGTCAGTGCCGGTGTTTGATGAACAGGGGCATTTCATTATAACGTCCCGGCACGATGACCACGATACGGGCCATGGCCCGCGCGGCGATGATCGGCACCTTGCTGTCTGTGGCGGCCGGGGCGGCGTCCGCGCGGGCGATGGAATCCGGCCAACCGCCCCAGCCTGGTGCCGTCCGCGGCGTCGTGGTTGACCACCGCACCGACACGCCCCTCGCCCGTGTAGTGGTCCGTCTGGCAGACACGTCTTTCGCCGTGACGACCGGCGCCGATGGACGGTTCGAGCTGGCAGGCGTTCCGCCCGGCGAGTACACGTTGACGGCCTCGGTTGTGGGCTACGCGCTGCTGCGCCGCCCGGTGTCCCTTGCGCCCGGTGCCACACTCACATTCACGCTGGTACTGGCCCCGGGCACCGGGACGTACGAAGAGCGCGTGGACGTCGTCGCGCCGGTGTTCGAGTCCCGGGAGCCGGGAACGGCGGCGGAGCAACTCCTCAGCGCCGTCGAGTTCCAGGACCTGCGCGGCCTCGTCTCCGACGATCCGCTGCGTGCGGTGCAGGCCCTGCCGGGTGTGACCGCCAGCGACGACTTCTCGGCCGAGTTCGCCGCCCGGGGCGCAGGCCCCCGACACACGAACGTGATCCTGGACGGCGTGCCGGCGGCCGCCGTCCTCCTGCACGCGGTCGAAGGCCGTGACGACACCGGCTCGATTGCCCGCATCAGCAGCGATGCGCTGGACCGGGCCTCGCTCATGCTCGGCTCCTACCCCCAGCGGTACGGTGACCGTCTGGGCCCGCAGCTCGAATTCACGACACGCGAGGGCTCCCGAGACGCGTTTCACCTGCGCGCGGTGGTCAGTACGATCGCCGCCGGGGGCGTCGCCGAAGGCCCGATCGCAGGCGGCCGCGGGTCGTGGCTGGCCGTCGTGCGGCAGAGTTATCTTGACTGGGCCATCCAGCGTATCGACCCCGACACGACGAGCTGGCTCGGGTTCACGGACGGTTTCGCCAAGGCTGTTCTGGACCTCGGCCCAAGACACCAGCTTTCGGCGTCGTTGCTGGCCGGGCGCGCACACTACGAAGAAGACGCCGCCACCGGCACCAACTCCCTGCATGACGCGTTCAACAGGGGCGGGATGGCCACGATCGGGCTGCGGTCCACCGGATCATCGTGGGTGCTCACCCAGCGCGTGTTCGCGCTGGGCAACCGGTTTCAGAACCGGCGGCTGGACGGGCAGGAACTCGGCTGGGGCCGCCGGTCTGACGGCGGGTACCGCGGCGAGTTCTCGCGTGTCTGGTCGGACCGCGTCACCATGGATCTGGGCGGCCACCTGCAGCGCACGGCGGAACACCAGCATCTCTGGGTGCTCGACCGCCGGGTTCCGCCGCGGCGGACGGCCGAGGAGGACTTCGGCGTGGCCGTGACCCATGCCGGCGCGTTCGGCCAGATACGATGGCGGCCGGCTGCCGGCACGACCCTGACCGCAGGAACGCGGGCCGATACCAGCGGCGCGACCGGGACGGTGACGGCATCGCCCTGGCTGCAAGCCGAGCAGCGGCTGGGGCGGGGACTGGCCCTTCGTGCCGGCGGCGGCCTGTACCACCAGGTGCCGGCGTTCGATCAGATCTTCGGCGTCCACGGCGGCGGCGAGTCGCTCGTGCCGCAGCGGGCATGGCATGCCGACGCGGGCGTGGAGCAGGTGCTGGGCACGCGGACACGCTGGGCCCTGACGGTGTTCGACCGCGAAGAACGCGGGGTGGCGTGGGCCTCGGGACTCGAGCCGCGCAGCACCGCGGCTCCGGTCAAGTACAACCCGGCCGCTTTCTACGAGAACTGCCTCGAGGGGTACGCCCGTGGCGTCGAACTGGTGGTGCAGCGTCGCGATCCGAACGGGCTGTCCGGTTGGCTGGCGTACGCCTGGGCCCGGTCACGGTATTCAGATCCGGCCACGGGCGAGTCGTTCGACGGCGACTACGACCAGCGCCACACGCTCAATGCGTACGTCAGTCTGCGGCTGTGGTCCCGCAGTACGGTCATCGCACGGTATCGCACCGGATCGAATATTCCGGCCCGCGGCTACTACCAGGACACCGGCCAAGTGAATACGGAGGGGCTGCCGGTCTTCGTGACGGGATCGCGGCGCAACGCCGCGCGACTGCCCGGGTACGCGCGCCTGGATCTCCGCATCAATCACGCCTTCACGTTCTCGACGAGGCGTCTGACCCTGTTTGTCGAGCTCATCAACGTCCTGGACCGCACGAACGTCGGTTCGACGGGCGGCCGGGGAGTCGAGAAACTGCTGCCGTTCGTGCCTGCCGCCGGCCTCTTGATCGAGTTCTGACCACGGCGATCGCGCGAGGCGTCCGCTCACCGTCCCGTGTAACGGAACCGCTGGATAAACGCCGTCAGCGTGTCCGCGTACTTCTGGAAGATGCCTTCCGGCGTGAAGTAGCTGAGGATCACGAAGTACCCGGGATAGTCGAGCACCACGGTGAGATGCCCGATCGGCACCGGCCCCTGCGTCCCGCGCAGCGAATACGACGCCTTGACGATGCGGACCGGCGTGCCGTCGCTGGCCTTGTCGTGGACCGCTGGCTGAACGCTGGCGGACGGCTTGCCCTCCAGCGCTTCGATGACCGCTGCGGCCACGTGGTCAATCGACAGCCCGGTGCGCTTGGGTTCGAGGCCCAGCTCGATCGACACCTCGTAGGACTCGGTGCCCTTCGGTCCTTCGAAGATGATGGTCCCGGCCTCCAGTCGGCGGGCACCCCAACCCGCCGGCACTTCGCCGGCGAAGGGAGCCGCCTCGAGGGTGAACGGCACCGTCGCACCGGCGTCGGGCTGGCCGGAGACTGGAGCCGGGGACTCGGGCGGTGTCACCTGCTCCACCGGGGGCGGCAACGCTGCCAGCCGCACCCGCATGCGGTCGAACGCCGCCGTATTCTTGCGTACGGCCTTCGGCGGAAGCAGGGACGCATACTCGTTGATGGCGTTGAGGCGGTCGATCGAAAACGGATGGGTCCGCTGCATCAGGTCCCACGAACGGCGCGATGACGGGGACAGCGACTCCATCTTGCGGAAGAAGTCGGCGAAGCCCCTCGGGTCGTAACCCGCGTCGTAGAGAATGTGCACGGCCAGCCGGTCCGCCTGGGACTCGTTCTCGCGGCTGAACGACAGTTGCCCCATCGGATTGCCCGACTCCAGCATCTTCGCGAGGAACCGTCCGAACTTGCTGTCGGATGCCTTGTACTGCTCCAGCAGTTTCTGGTCCTGGTACGCCTTGGTCTGCTCCTTGGCTCCGTGGTGGCCCATCCCGTGCCCGATTTCGTGCGCCAGCACGCCCGCCAGTTCGGACTCGCTGTCCACGGCGGCCAGCAGGCCCCGGAAGACGAAGATGTGCCCCGGAACGGTCATGGCATTGACGAGGGCGTTGTCGTAGACGTGCACCTCGAAGGCCGACGGGAGGTGCTTCGCCTCGCCGGCCAGGGCCGCGCTCAGGTTTCGGACGTATTCCGACACCACGGGGTCCCGCAGTTCGGGCCAGCCGGCCGAGGCCAGCTCAGCGGCCAGTTGTTTGCCCCAGGCCAGTTCATCGGCGGGAGACATGAGGTTCTTGGCCCCGCCGCCCGGGTTTTCGGCGATCTCGTACCACGCCACGAACAGGTCCTGCGCCGCTCGCAGCAGGGCGGCCGCCTCCAGGCGTGCCGCCGCCGACAGGTCGAGGCGGGTGTAGCGTTGCCACATCCTGACGGCTTCGCGGTAGTTCTGCGCTTCTTCGTGGCTGGCCGCCAGGCCCACGAGCGATCGCGCTTCGCGGGGGTTCCGCTTGTAGACCTTGTCGTAGCGCTTGAGCGCGTCGGCCGGCCTGTGGAGTTTGTTGTAAACCCAGCCGAGAGCGAGGAGGTGTTCGACGTTGTCGCCGTCTTTCTTCTCGGCGTTCCTAAACTCCTTCTCGGCTTCGGACCAGGCCCCCTGCGCGTAAAAGACGAGGGCGCGGTCGTAGGCGATCTGGGCCTCTGCCCGCTGCCTGGCGTCTTTGCCCGGGGACGCCGCCGCGGCCGCGCGGTCGAGGCTGGCGGGCGCCAGGATGGCCTCGAGGGCGGCTGCGCGGTCGATGGCCGCCGCGGCCTGACCGGGTGCCGCCGCGGCGCGCGCCATCTGCGGGACAATCAGGGCAAGCACGAACACGAGTATCGATGACGTGTAGCCGGGTCGGCGCATGTCACACTCCCTGGGAGCAGGAAGGTCAACGGACGGGGAGAGTCATGTGCAATTCGCGGACCAGGAACCCGTAGACGTCGGCCCGCTCCTCGATCTGTTTCTCCGTCGACCGGCCGGCCCCGTGCCCGGACTTTGTTTCGATCCGGATCAGGGTTGGCGCAGGGCCGGCCTGCGCGGCCTGCAGGGCGGCGATGAACTTGAAGCTGTGCGCCGGCACCACCCGGTCGTCGTGGTCGGCCGTGGTCACCAACGTGGCAGGGTACGTCGTGCCGGGCTTCAGATTGTGGAGGGGTGAGTACCTGAAGTTCATCTCGAACCCCTCTTTCGTGTCGGGGTCCCCGTAGTCAGACGTCCAGGCCCAGCCGATCGTGAACTTGTGGTAGCGAAGCATGTCCATCACGCCCACCGCTGGCAGCGCCGCGCCGAAGAGGTCCGGGCGCTGTGTCAGGCACGCACCGACCAGCAGGCCGCCATTGCTGCCGCCGGCCATCGCCAGCTTGTGCGTCGAGGTGAACCGTTCACGGATCAGGTACTCCGCCGCCGCGATGAAGTCGTCGAACACGTTCTGCTTGGCCTGCAGGCGCCCGGCATCGTACCAGGCCTGACCGTATTCGCCGCCGCCCCGGAGATTCGCCACGGCATAGACCCCGCCCATCTCCAGCCACGCGGCCACGGCGGGAGAGAAGCCCGGTGTATTGGGAATATTGAACCCGCCGTAGCCGTAAAGGTACGTCGGGTTCTGCCCGTCTTTCACCAGGCCCCTCCTGTAAGTGAGGAACATCGGGATGCGGGTGCCGTCTTTCGAGGGATAAAAGACCTGGACGGTTTCGTACCGGGCGGCTTCGAAGTCCACGGACGGCCTCCTGAACACCGCCGTGGTGCCCGATGTGAAGTCGTAGCGGAAGATAGTGGTCGGATCGGTGTACGACGTGAAGGCGTAGAACACCTCCCGGTGCGACCGCCGGCCGCTGACGTCCGATACGGTCCCGATACCCGGCAACTCCAGGTCCGTGATCCGCGTGCCGTTCCGGGCGTACACGCGCGCCGTCGTGTGCGCGTCCGTCATCCACGTCGTGACGAACTGGTCGTTCACCATCGAAACGGTGTCGAGTACGTCGCGGCCCGGCGCTTCGGGTATCACCGTCGTCCACGCACCCGGCGCCGGATTCGCCCGCGAAACCGCGACGAGGCGGTAGCGGGGCGCGGCGTTGTTGGTGAGCACGTAAAAGGTGTCCCCGTCGTTGCCCGCCACGCCGTACGCCGCGTCGAACGCGTCGAAGAACGGCACGACCGCCCCGGCCGGGTCGCGGAGGTCACGCAGGAACACCCGATTCCGGGTGTCGGTCCCTTCGGTCTGGTAGATAACGAGGAAACGGCCGTCGTCAGTGACGGCGGCACCGAAGCCCCAGTCGGGCTTGTCGGGCCGCTTGTACACCAGCGTGTCCTGATCCTGGAGCGTGCCGACCTTGTGGAAGAAGATCTGCTGGTGTTTGTTCACGGCCTGGAGGAGATGGCCGTCCGTCGGGGCATCGTAGCGCGCGTAGAAGAACCCCGAACCGTCTTTCAACCACGCGGCCCCGCTGAACTTGGACCACCTGACGACGTCCGGCAAGTCCACGTTCGTGGCCACGTCCCGCACGTGCCACTCCAGCCAGTCGGATCCGGAGACCGACTTCGCGTAGGCTAGCCAGCGCCCGTCATCGGAACACGACAGGCCGGCCACGGCGATCGTCCCGTCCTCCGACCAGGCATTCGGATCGAGCAGAACGTCGCCAGCGGCGTCGAGCGTCTTCGCCTTGTAGATCACCGCCTGCTTCTGCAGACCGGTATTCCGGCTGTAGATGTACCAGGGGCCTTCGCGCGACGGGACGCCGAATCGTTCGTAATCCCACAACTGCGTCAGGCGGGCCTTGATGGCGGCCCGCTCGGGAATCCCGCCAAGGTACCCGAACGTCAGCTGGTTCTGCGCCTCGATCCACGCCCGCGTTTCGGGCGCGTCCGCATCTTCGAGCCAGCGATACGGATCGGCGATGGCCGTCCCGTGGAAGTCGTCAATCTGGCTCGCCTTGCGTGTCTCGGGGTACGAAAGCGGCCCCTGCCGGGCCGAGCGCGTCGTCGACATAATCGCCACCACCGCCAGACCGGTGCGCGGACTCTCACGCACACCGCAAGACCGGGCCGTCGGCCACGGAGATTGGTCCGCACGGGGGATTATGGCAGGCGTCCCGCGAAGCGTCGAGACCGGTGGCCACCCGCTGTGGCCTGTTCGGTCATTGACACGTCTGATACCGTATCGCTAAGCTCAGGTTCTCTCAGCCCACACGCGGTGGCTCCTCGGCCCCGAACTGGCATGGCCATCACGGCGGGCGCCGTTCTCCCGGAGGAATGTCGATGCGAAAAGCGTTCTGGTCGGTTCTCACCGTTGCAGTGATCCTTCTTGCCGTCGTTGCCAGCCCGGCGCTGGCCCAGAGCAAGAGCACCCGGCCCACCGTGGCTGTCCTCGATTTCGACTACGGCAGCATCAACAACTGGTGGGGCGGCAACTGGGACATTGGCAAGGGCATCGCGGACATGCTCGTCGATGGGCTGCTCGAGGACGGAAGTTATCGTCTGATTGAGCGCAAGAAACTCGACGCCATCCTGGGCGAACAGGACTTCTCGAACAGCGACCGGGCCGACCCGTCGGCGGCGTCCGTGGCCAAGATCGGGAAGGCGCTGGGCGTGAAGTACATGATCGTGGGCACGATCACCAAGTTCGGGACCGAGGAGTCGAAGAAGAGTATTGGCGGCGGCGGGTTCGGTGGCCGCATCCTGGGCGGGGCGAAAGTCGGCAAGCAGGAAGGCAAGGCCAACGTCGCCATCACGGCGCGCATCATCGACACCTCCACGGGCGAGATCATGGCCAGTGCGAAGGGTGAGGGCAGCTCGAAGCGCAGCGGCATGCTGCTCTCGGGCGGCGGAGCCATCGGCGGAACGGGCGGCGGCGGCGGCGTGTCCATGTCGTCGTCGGACTACAAAGAATCAATCCTCGGGGAGGCCACGGAAGCGGCCGTGCTGCAGGTGGTGGCCAAGCTCGTGGCCGCACGTGATCGGCTCGAGTAGCAGGGGCGCGCACGCGCGCAAGCCGCGCAAACGGTTGCAGGATTCATGCGCGCCGCTGATGACAGGTCGCGCATGCAGGGGTGGTGTTGTGTCCAGAAACGGAGACCTATGAAGAAGCAGACAGTGCTCACCACGGTTGTCGCCGTGCTGGTGGCGGGATTGGTGTTCGCCGGTCAATCGCCCCAGCAGGCGCCACCAGTCGCTCAGACGCCGGCGGCGCAGCAGGCTCCTGCGGTACCGCCGCCACTGCCGGCGAGCCCGGCCGGTTCGGCCGCTGCGCAGGTGGCCGGCAAGTGGGTGGAACCCCAGCCCGGGGCCGCGCCCCGGTACCGCGAGGGCAAGTGGATCGTCATCGAGTACGGCCGCCCGCTCCTGAGGGGCCGCGCCGATATTTTCGGCAAAGGTGCCGACTACGGTAAGGCGGTCAACGGCACTGGGGCGGTCATGTGGCGGGCAGGTGCCAACGTCACAACCCGCCTGAAGACGGAGGCGGCGCTGGTCTTCGGCGACAAGACACTCGCCCCGGGCGAGTACTCCGTGTTCGTCGACCTGAAAGAAGGGGCCTGGACCTTCATCCTCTCCACGCAGGCGTACCAGCAGAAGTACGACCGGGCCAACAAGACCGATACGTGGGGGGCCTACAACTACGACCCCAAGTTCGACGTGGTCCGCGTGCCGATGAAGGTGTCGGCGGCAGGCGTCACGGTGGAGCAGTTCACGATTGGCTTCGTCAACATGACCCAGCAAGGCGGCACGCTCGCCATGTGGTGGGACACGACGATGGCGACAGTGGACTTCAAGGTCTGACCCCCATGTTTTTTTTGTGCTAGTATACCCACCGGTAGGTATATGAAAGACCCCAGGCACGACACTCCGCGTCCGTCCGACCCCGCCGCACCCCGTCCCGACCACTCCGCCCGGCACCGGCTGATGGCCTCAGCGGTCGACATCTTTGGCAGGAAGGGTTACGCCGCCGCCTCCGTCCGGGAGATCATCGAGCAGGCCGGCGTCACCAAGCCGGTCCTCTACTACCACTTCGGCAGCAAGGAAGGCCTGATGATGGCCATCATCCAGCGGGCTGCCGGAAAGGTCGCGGCTGTCGTCGAAGAGGCCGCCGCCCACGGAGGCACGACGCGCGATCACGTGATCCGGCTGTTCGCCGCCATGCGGGCGCTGGTCCGGGCACACACCTCGGAACTCCGCGTCGTACACGCCGTCTATTATTTTGCCCCTGATCTGCTCCCGACCTTCGACTACAAGGTCTTCGAGCGGATTATCCTGAACGACCTCGAACGCGCCATCCGGTCGGGCATCGCATCCGGCGAACTCCGGAACGTCTCTCCGACGCATGCGTCAATGGCTCTGGGCGCGATTCTGGGGGCGTTGCTCGACCAGGAGATGATTCACCAGGACGTTACGCTCAAGGATGCCGACTTGTCCCACGTACTGACCCTCGTCTTCGACGGCCTTTGCCCGCACTCATAGCAATTGACCTGCAAGGAGAACGTTCTGTCATGACCCCGTACGCCCGCTCTGTCATTCTGGCCGTCTGCGCCACCAGCCTCCTGTTCGCCGCGTGCTCCGGCACGAATACCAAGGGTCCGGCACCCGCCGAGGCCGCAACGGCTCCGGTGTCGAACCGGCCGCCGGTGGCGGTGGATGCCGTTGAAGTCCAGGCCGTGGACATGGTCGATGCGATCAACGTCGTGGGCTCGCTCGCGCCGAAGTTCGCCGCCGACGTGAAGTCAGAGGTCTCTGGCACGGTGACCGCCGTGTTCGTGACCGAATGGGTCCCGGTGCGCAAGGGCCAGCCCCTGGCCCGCCTCGACACCAGCGAAGAGGTGGCCACCATCGAAGCGATGAAGGCGGGCATCGCCCAGGCCCGCGTCGGCGAGACACGCGCCCGCCGTGAGTACGAACGCGCGCTCCAGTTGAAGCAGTACGGCCTCATCACGCCTCAAGCCCTCGATGACGCGAAATCTGCGGTAGAGGCGGCCGAAGCGGCCGTGACCGCGGCCAGCGCGCAGGTGCACGCCGCCGAAACCCGTCTGCGGAAATCGACCATCCTCTGCCCGATGGACGGCGTGGTCACCTTCCGGGGCGTCAGCGTGGGCGACCGCGTGGAGAACATGGGCGGCAACCTCCCGATGTTCCGCATCGTCGACAACCGGCTGCTCGAACTGACGGTGTCGGTGCCATCGTCTCGTCTCGCGAACGTCAAGGTCGGCCAGGTGATCACCTTCACCACGGATACGCTGCCAGGCCGGTCGTTCACGGGCAAAGTCATGTTCATCAACCCGACGATCGACGAAGGCAGCCGCTCGGCCAAGGTCATCGCGGAGGTCGCCAATCGCGACGGTGCGTTGAAGGGCGGGTCGTTCGCCAAGGGCAGCATCGAAACGGACAGCCGCGCCGCAGTGCTGCAGGTGCCTCGCGAAGCCCTGCTGAACTGGGACGTGGAAGAGGGCACCGCCGACGTCCTTCTCGTCAAGGGTGATCAGGCGGAAGCCAGGCCGATCAAGACGGGCCGTTCCACCGGCGCGTCGGTGGAAGTCGTCTCGGGTGTGGTCGCCGGTGATCGGGTCATCGTGCGCGGCGGCTTCGCGGTCCGGCCTGGTGACAAGATCGCGGTGATCAAGGGTGAGGGGGCGTAACCATGTTCCTCTCAGATCTGTCGATCAAGCGACCGGTCGTCGCCACCGTGATGATGCTCACGCTGGTGACGC
>CAYJPV010000007.1:0-25241 GCA_964372095.1 uncultured Vicinamibacterales bacterium
ACTCTATTTCGCCGCAGCGCTCATTGCCCTGCGGAGGTTTTGAAACCACTTCTAGGGACTAGGGGCATGGGGCTATGGGACTAATCCCCAACCCCCAATCCCCAACCCCCAGCGTCAGTGCACCTTCCGCGTCTTCCTGTCCAAGTAGTCCATCAACACGTCGTCACCCAGCCTGTCTGGCGCGGTGAAGTACGCTTTCCCCCGGCACATGGCCGTCACCCGCCGCACGAATGCCACGAGATCGTAGTCCTGCGCCAGCATGAAGGTATTGATCATGATGCCCGCCTTCGCACAGGCCGCCACCTCGGCCAGTGTTTCGACGATCACGAAGGGGTCGAGGCCGAAGGGGTTCTTGTAGATGCGGCCGTCGGGCTGCGTCAGGGCAGACGGCTTGCCGTCGGTGATCATCACGACCTGGCGCATGTCCTTGCGCTGGCGCTCGAGGATACGCCGGGCGAGGCGCAGCCCTTCGCGGGTATTCGTGTAGTACGGGCCGACGCGCACGCGGCCCAGTTCCCGCAGCGGCACCTCTTCGGCGCTGTCGTGAAAGAGCACCGCGTGCAGCGTGTCGCCCGGGTACTGCGTCCGGATCAGGTGCGACAACGCCAGCGCCACGCGTTTGGCCGGCGTGAACCGGTCTTCCCCGTACAGAATCATGCTGTGGCTGCAGTCGAGCATCAGCACCGTCGCACAGGAGCTCTGGTACTCGCCCTGACTCACCATCAGATCCTCATAGTCGACCGCGCCGGTCGTGCCGGTGCGGCGTACGGTGTTGAGGATCGTGGCGGTGGCGTCCAGATTCAGCGTGTCGCCGAACTCGTACGGCTTCGGCGCGCCGCTGGCGTCGATGCCCGTGCTGGCGTCGCGTGTGTCGTGCCGCCCGGCGCTGCTCCGGCCGAGCGAGCCGAGCAGATCGCGCAAGGCCCGGTAGCCGAGGAAGTCGAGCCCCTTGTCCGTCACGTCGAACCGCACGCGGTCCGGCTCGCCGTCCCCTCCGGCCTGTCCCTGCGCACGTAGTGCCGCGGCCCCCGTCAGATCAGGCGCCGTGGTGATGTAGCCCGACTCCTTCATGCGATCGATGATCTGGCCGATCAGCTGATCGAGCCGGGCGATCTGGTCCCGCATCGAGTCGTCCGACGTCTCCGACGGCGTGCCGAAGACGCGCTCGAACAAGTCCGGCGGTAACATCCCGCCGTTGAACAACGCTTCGAGGATCGCGTCGTGCAGCGCCTGCAGCGTGCGGTCCGCGCCGTCGTGATCGCCCTGGCCGAAGCCGCTCGACAGGAGCAGATCGGACAGACGGCTGGTCAGTTCGTCGACGTCGAGATCGTCGAGCAGGCTCGGCGCGTATTTCGTGTAGCGGTACCGCATGGGATGTCACGAGCCGGGGCCGCCCGACGTGGCCCCGCGCCCGGCCTCAGTTGTGGCGCCTGCGTTTGCGCCCGCCCCCGCGTTCGCGACCGTCGTCCTCGTCGTCCGCCAGGAACGCTGGCGTGCGAGGCGGCTCCGCGTACGGGCGGCGCGACGGCTCCGCCGCGTGGTATCCCCGTTCGTCCGTGCGGCTGATACGTTTCTGCGCGACCAGGCCTTCGAGGATGAAGTCGACACCGGCCGCCACCTCGGGAGCAGACGCCCCCGGTGCAATGCCAACCGTGCCCACGGCATCGAGCAGGTCCGGAACCCGGGCCGCCTGCTCCACGACCGCCGACGCCGGCGCGGTGTCGGCCAGGTTGAGCGACCCGCCCTGGTCGAACCAGCGCGTGGCCGCCTTGAAGTCGTCGGCCTCGGCATACCCGGCAAAGACACTCGCGATCGCCGCCCGCACGAGGTCGCGGGCCACCTGGTCGGCCCCGCGCAGCTCGCCTTCGTACTCCAGTTCGAACTTGCCCGTCATCGAGGGCAACGCCGCAAAGACGTCGGTCACACGCGCCACCGCCCGGCCCTCACCGGCGAAGAGCGCCCGGCGTTCGGCGTTGGAGACCACCGTCTCGAGCACGCTGATGGGCAGGCGCTGGCTGACCCCCGAACGTTTGTCGACCCTCCGTTCGCTGCGCGCCTGGAACGCGATGTCTTCGGCCACCTCGCGCACGAACGCCGGGACCACCACGTGAGCACCGCGTTCCACCCACGCTTCCTGCGCGGTGATGGCCATCGCATCGGCGCGGCTCTCCATGTAGTGCGTGCGGATCTCGGCGCCGATACGATCCTTGAGCGGCGTGATGATCTTGCCGCGAGCCGTGTAGTCCTCGGGGTTGGCCGTGAAGGCCAGCAGCACGTCGAGCGGCAGCCGCACCGGGTACCCTTTGATCTGGACGTCGCCTTCCTGGAGGATGTTGAACAACCCGACCTGGATCTTCCCAGCCAGGTCCGGCAGTTCGTTGATCGCGAAGATGCCGCGGTTGGCCCGTGGCAGCAGACCGAAGTGCATCGACAACGCGCTGCCGAGCTGCAGACCGGCTTTCGCCGCCTTGATGGGGTCGATGTCACCGATCATGTCGGCGATCGTCACGTCCGGCGTGGCGAGCTTCTCCACGTACCGGGCCTCGCGCGGCAGCCAGTCCACCGCCGTCGCCTCACCCTCGGCAGCCACGCGTTCCACCCCGAACGCCGACAGCGGCGCCAGTGGGTCGTCGTGGATCTCACTGCCGGGAATGATCGGCAGCCACTCGTCCAGCAGCCCGGCCAGGGCACGCAGGATCCGGGTCTTGGCCTGGCCGCGCAGACCGAGCAGGATGAAGTGGTGCTTCGCCAGGATGGCGTTCACCAGTTGCGGAACGACGGTGTCGTCATACCCGATGATGCCCGGGAACAGCGGGTCACGCCTCCGCAGGCGCTCGACGAGGTTGTCGCGCAGTTCGTCGCGGACCGGGCGACGCGGCACGTCACCTCGGGCGACGGCAGCGCGGAGTTGTCCGAGGGTTTCAATGGAGGGCTTGGGGGCCATACTCCCAGTATGACGCCATTCGCCCCGGCAACGTGCCCGGGACATGGGGCTCCCGCCTTCGCCCTTCGGCTACGGCGGGCAGGGGGGGCTGGGGGCTTGGGGTTGGGGGCTGGGGGGTTGGGGATGGGGGCTTGGTAGAACGTCGCCCGGGGCCTTCCGGCCGGGGGTCCCCCCTAATCCCCAGCCTCTAGCCTCTAGCCTCTAGCCTCTAGCCTCTAGCCTCTAGCCGAACCCCTCCCAGCCGCCGAACAGGTCGTTCCACATCTTCCCGGCTTCGGCCTGGAACGTCTCGTGCCCGTCGCGTCCCTCGAAGGGGAGCGCATCCGCGTTGGCCAGTTCGAGCAGGGCCGAACCGGCGGCCGTCGTCAACCGCGCGACCAGTTCGCACGACACGCGTGACAGGTCGTCGTCGGGACGATGGTGGAAGAACCGGCCGGCCGAGCAGTTGTTGCGACCCAGCCACGCCGTGGGGAGACCCGCGGCGACGAACGGAAAGTGGTCCGCGTAGGGAATCAGATTCGTCATCACCTTGACGTACTCGCCGGCCGCGGCGAAGTGCCGGACGAATAGGGGCGCAATCGTCTCGGGGCCGTTGCACACCAGGTACGACCACCCCATCAACGATCCGAAGCTGTCGAAGTTGAACAGGAAGCGGCCGCTGCGGGCCAGTTCGTCGCGGTGCCGCCGGACGTACAGCGCGCTGCCCACCGACAGTTGCTCCTCGCAGCCGAAACTCACCAGCCGCAGCGTGCGCCGGCACGGCACGCCCGCCAGCGCGGCCGTCAGCGCGATGACCGCCGCCACGCCGGTCCCGTTGTCGTCGGCCCCGACCGAATCAGCCTGCGTGTCGTGGTGGGCCCCCACGTACACCACGCCCGCCTCCGGATCGGAGCCGGGCCACTCGCCGATGACGTTCTGGGACACGCCGTCGCGCATGCCGCCCGACACGCGCAGGCGCGCCGCGGTCGCGCCCGCCGCGCACCACTCCCAGGCATCCTGGTAGGCCACGCTGACCGTGGGGACGGCCCCGTACGCGTGGACGTACGCCGGGAACATGCCGTCTGCCGTCACGACGCTGCCCGGATACCGCACGTCGACGAACAGGAGGAACGCCGGTTTCGCCGCCATCAGCCGCCGATAGTGATCCGCCGTCTCGATGTGCGATCCCAGGTGCAGCACGGCCTTGCCCGACAGGAACGAGAGGTCGTCGCGCTGGTATCCGGTGTGCGTATCCATCACGGCCAGGGGCGCTTCGATGTCCGTGCCTCCCGTCCCGGGCGCATTGCCCAGCAGCGAGCACGGGAACAGGCGCCACGCGCCGCCCACGAAGAGCTCGAGGTGTTCGTCCTCGACGGCACGTGCATGGACCGGAAAGGGCTCGACGGCCACGGCTGCCCCGTGGCGGCGCATCTCGCCGGCGATGTAGTCCGCGGCCTGCTGCTCCCCGGGGGAGCCGGCCAGGCGTACGCCGATGTCCTTGGTCAAGACGGTCAGGTGGCGTCGAATGTCATCGGGCGGTACGGGTGTCATCGGTGCTCCTCGCGCGCCACTATAGCCGCCGGTCACGGGGCGGTCAACGCGCAGAATCCACGCCAGCCTCATGCGGCGGCCCGCCGGTGCCGATTCTTCGATCGCCGGAGGCTGGCCTCCGCCTGTGTGTATGCGTACCCGAACCGTGTTATCCGTCGTCGCCGCGCTGGTCATCGGCCTGCTGGGAGCCGCGGCGCCGATCCACGCCCGGACGGGGCCGCTGGGCCGCCCGCTCATCGTCAGCTTCGACCCGGACGACTACGCCGCCGAGAACCAGAACTGGGCCGCCGTACACGATACGCGGGGGATGCTGTACGTCGCGAACACCGGCGGCGTCCTGGAGTTCGACGGGCGTGACTGGCGCGTCATCCAGGTGGGGGCACGCCTCGCCGCCCGGAGCGTGGCCGCGGACGCGCGCGGACGGGTGTTCGTCGGCGCGGACGGCGACTTCGGCGCACTGCGGCCCGATCCGGCCGGGGAGCTGCGGTACGTCTCGCTGGCGGCCGAAGCGCACCTGGACGCCTCGTCGGTCGGCGATGTCTTCACGGCCGTCGCCGCGCCCCAGGGCATCGTTTTCCAGAGCCCCCTCGGTCTGTTCATCGTCGGCGAGAGCGGCCTCACCGTCATTCGGCCTCGCACGCAGTTCGCCCTGGGGTTCCTGGTCAGGAACCGGTTTTTCGTCCGGGAACACGGCCGCGGGCTCCTGGAACTCGTGGGCACGCGCCTCGAGTTCGTCGCAGGCAGCGAACGGTTCGCCGACGACCGTGTCTTCACCATGCTGCCGGTCGGCCCATCCGGGATTCTGCTGGGAGCCAGGGACGGCGGCTTCCAGGTGTTCGACCCGGACGCGGCACCCGCCTCGCGATTCGTACGCGCAGCCGGTTTCGCCAGCCTCGAACGCGAGCTGCGCGGAAAGAAAGCCAGTCCCGGCGACGTGTTGCCCGACGGGCGGCTCGCCATCGGCACGGTCCAGAGCGGCCTGTACATCTGCTTCCCTGATGGCCGCATCCAGCACCACCTGACGAAAGCAGACGGCCTGCTGGACGACGTCGTCTATGACGTCTACACGGACCGCCGCGGCAACCTCGTGCTCTGCCTCGGCGTGGGAATGGCTCTCGTGGAGTCGTCCTCGCCGTTCAGCTTCGTGACGCACGCAGCCGGCATCCGGGGCACCGGCAACGCCGCCTGGCACCTCGAGCGTCCGGGCCTCTCGCGCACGTTCCTCGGCACGTATCAGGGCCTCTACGTCCGCGACACGGGCCGAGCGGCGTTCCGGCACGTCGCGGGTTCCCAGGAGTCGTGGGGGTTCCTCGACGCCCGCGGGCGCCTGCTCTTCGCGCATAACGACGGCGTGGCCGAGGTCGAGAGCGGCACCTTGTTCCCGGTCCTCACGAACCAGTCAGCCCTGTCGCTCTGTCCCGTGCGACGACGGCCCGACCTCGCTCTGGTCGGCACGGGGGTGGGCCTGTTCCGGTTGCGGTTCGACGGCGCACACTGGCGGAGCGTCGGGCCTGTGACCGGTTTCACGCAGCCCGTCAACGGCCTGTCCGAAGACGCCGACGGCAGCTTCTGGCTCCATACGCAGACCGGCTACGGCGTGGTCCGCCTGACGCTGTCGGACGGAGCCGAATCGGTCCAATCAGTCAGACGGTACACGGCCAGGGACGGCTTGCCGTCGGACGCGGGGAACAGTGTCGCGCCGGGACGTGACGGTGCGCTGTTCGGCACCTCCCGCGGCATCTACCGGTACAACGTGCGCGACGATCGGTTCGAACCCGACCGGCGTTTCTCCGATACGCACGGCGACGAACGGCAGGTCCGGCTCCTTCATGAGGATCGGTCGGGCAACGTTTTCGTGCTGGCGGGCGACCTCGCCAGGTTCTATCGGCCCCAACCGGACGGGACGTTCCGCGGGTCGTACCCGTTTCTGACGAGACTGCGCAACTTCCGCGTGGGTGACTTCGTCGGGGCGCTGGACGACTCGTCCCTCCTGCTCGGCTATCGGGACGGATTCATCCACGTCGACCTGGCCTGGACGCCGGCGACGGATGTCGAGATCGCTCCGTTGGTGCGCCGCGTCGTCACGCCAGCCGGCGTGGCGTTTGCCGGCTCGTCCGCGGCGGAAGGCCCTCCGCCGACCACACTCCCGTTCAAGTTCAACGGCGCACGGTTCTGGTTCGCGGCGCCGTTCCTCGAAGGCGCCGCGCAGACCGAGTTCAGTTACCGCTTCGACGGGTTCGATCACGAGTGGTCGCCCTGGCAGCGTCAGAACACGAGCGCCTACACGAACCTGCGGGAAGGACGGTACGACTTCCGCGTACGCGCGCGCAACGCGTATGGCGATGTCAGCCGGGAGGCCACCTACCGGGTCGCGGTTGAGCCGCCATGGTTCCGGACCGGGTTTGCCTATTTCGTGTTCGCTGTGCTGTCCCTGCTCGTCCTGTACGGAGCTGTTCAGCTCAACAGCCGTCACCTGCTGCGAGAAAAGACCCGCCTCGAAACGCTGGTGACCGAGAAGACGCGCGAACTGCGGGAAGCCAGCCTCAGCGACGAACTCACCGGGCTGCGTAACCGCCGTTTTGTCACCGAGGTGGTGCTGGCCGAGTTCCACGCGTTCGCCAGCTTCAAGCAATCCTTGCTGACGCTCGAAGACCGGCGTCAGCCGGAGCGCGCGGCCACGGTCTTCGCCTGTTTTCTGTGCGACATCGACCACTTCAAGCGGGTCAACGACGAGCACGGCCACGAAGCCGGCGATCTCGTGCTCCGCCAGGTTGCCCGGCTGCTGAAGGCGTCGGCGCGGGAAGACGACTACGCCATCCGCTGGGGCGGCGAAGAGTTCCTCGTCATCCTCAAGCACACCAACAGGGCCTACGTCCCGGTGTTCGCCGAGAAGGTGCGGAAGGCCGTCGCCGATGCGCACTTCAGGCGCCCCGACGGCGCGGCAGACCCGCTGCGCCTGACCGTCTCGATCGGCTACTCGATGTTTCCGTTCTATGACGAGGCGCCGCGGCTCCTGACCTTCGAGCAGATGGTTCAGCTGGCGGACCTGGCGATGTACTACGCCAAGAACCACGGCCGGAACCGGACGGCCGGAAGCCTTCCGGGCGCGGTCCGGATGCGTGAAGACGACATCGACCGCAGCGTGGCGGATCTCGACGCGGCGCTCGCCGCCGGGCATCTGGTCATCGCTTCGCCAGCGACTGGGCCAGCGCCCACTGACGGGCGAGTCCCGCGTCTGCTGGCCAGCGTTCACGCGCCGTCGTAAGCACCGCGATGGCCTGTTCTCTGTTTCCCAGACGCAACCACGCGCCAGCCAGGGCACGGTAGATGACTGGTGCGTCACGCCCGGACACCAGAGCCATCTGCCACGCGTCGATCGCCTGGTCGTCCCGGCCGCCGGCCGCATAACACCCGCCCAGATAGAAGGCGGCCGGCATGAAACTCGGGGACACTCGCAGCGCCGCTCTCAGTTGCACCGCCGCGGGTTCGACGCGTCCCTGCGCGAAGAGAGCCAGGCCGCGCAGGAACGAGACCGACAGCGATGCCGCGTCGGGTGCGGGGACCTCGCGAAGCACCCCCTCGAAATCGCCGCGCGCGGCCGCTTCGGCGGCCGCCTGCACCACGGGCGAGGCACCCGCGGCGTCTTCGGCACGCAGACGGGCAAGCACATACGCCAGCGCGTCCGGCGACAACACGTCGCTGCGGCTGAACGCCTCGACTGCGGCACCTTCGGCACGGGCGGTCGCGGCGGAGGCTGGATCGCCGTCTGCCACGGCCATCGCCGGGTCCATCCGGACAATCGGCCGGCTGACGCTCCCGAGCGGCGTCGCCCGATCGTACGCCGTCGCCGTGAGCGTGTAGTCGCCCGGCGGCAGCAGCCGGATGTCCAGATCGGCCCTGGCCACCACCCGGCGCTCCTGCGCGCGCTCCGTCACGGCGCCGTCCG
Source organism: uncultured Vicinamibacterales bacterium (assembly GCA_964372095.1). GTDB lineage: Bacteria > Acidobacteriota > Vicinamibacteria > Vicinamibacterales > JAKQTR01 > CAYJPV01. Next base: position 8,421 of record CAYJPV010000007.1, read on the forward strand.
CACGGGCCAGTGGGCCCGCCGCGCCCGCCGCCGACAGCGAGAACGACACGGCCGACACGGTCGTGCCGCGATCCGGATAGACCTCCACGAAGGTGTTCAGCCGCGGCCCCAGGACGCGCCCGTCCACGGTGGTCGGCAACTGGATGATCCCGGCATGATCCGAATCAATGAGCAGCACGTCGCTGATCCGGACGCCCAGGCCTGTGTCGAGCGCGGCACGAAACGAGTGGGCGACGCTGCCGACACGGCCGTCCGCGTCGCGCACCGCCACCCGCAGTGAGTACGATCCCGGACGCAGCGTCAGCATTTCCTGGAACGGCCACGTCGCCTCGGGGCCGGGTGTGGGCGCGAACTGCCGCAGGGTGGTCGTCGAACCGGCAGGCTGCCCGGTGGCATCGAAGACCGCGAGCCCCACGCGCAGGTAGGCGGGCGTGGCGACACGCCGGCCCATGTCGGCCCGCACCAGCACGCGGATGTTCTCACTCGTCAGATCGCGGAGCACCTGCGTGGACACCCGCAGCGGGAGGTCGCGCAGAATCTGGCCTGCCCGCAGCACGGTGGCCAGCGTCTCGTCGGGGGACGCGGCGGCGGCCGACGGCTTCGCGATCGTGAACTGCTGGCGGTGCCGGACCGTGGCACCGCGGTTCCGGACGCGCACCCGGATCGTGTGCGCCTTGCCGTCACGATCGGCGAGGGCCGCCTCGACGCCAAGCACGTAGTACGCGGAGATCTCCCGCGTGATCCGGCCGAACGCCGCATCGCCGCCGGCAGGCACCCGAAACAGCGCGCCGCCGTTCATGTCGACCACCGACTCGAGACCGGTCGCCATGAGTTCCCCGTCGCGCCGGGCCGTCGTCGAGATCCGCCGGCGATCGGCCCCGAACGCATCGAGCACGGCCGTCTCGACGTGCAGGGCGTGGATGGTGGTCTCGGCCAGGGCCGCCTTCTCGGCGGTGGACCGCAGTTCGGCCATGATGTCCATGGCCGACCGCTCGGCCGAGGCGGCCAGGCCGGCCGAGACCAGGACCAGCGTCTTCCGGCCATTGATGGCCGCCAGGTTCTCGAGCAACCCCGCGAGGCCATTGAGGCTGCGGGCCGTGCGGGCCCGCAACTGCGCGACCATCTGCGGGGCATCGAGTTCGATGATGGTCCGGCAGTAGTCGATCTCGGCGGCGCCTGTCTGCGTACATTCGCGCGCGACCACCTGCTCGAACGTGGAGCGATCGCCCGCCGCAATCTCGATCGCCTCGGTCACACCCAGATTGATTTCCAGGTGCGAGGGCGTAATCCGTTCCGCCGAACCGGCAATCGCGCCCATCGCGCGCGCAATGGCCGCACGGTCTGTCGTGGGCGCGACAAACACCCCGGGATCGGGGTACGCCACCAGCGCCACACGATCCGACGCGTCGAGCCCCGTGAGGAATCGTCTGGCGGCTTCGAGCGTGTGCCGCCCCCCGCCGGGCAGGAAACTGGAGTGGTCGACGGCCAGCACGATGAGGCGGTCTGGCGGAGCCAGCAACTGGTTCCGATCGACGTCATTCGTCGTGAACGCGGGCCACGCCAGCGGCGCTGCGGGTGTCCGCGGAGTACTCGACCCGGACAGGTCGAAGTACTGCGCCGACACCACGCTGCGGCGCCGGCCGTCGACGGACACCTCGAAATCGTCGGCGCCCAGCCCGGCAATGGGTGCCCCATCGTGGTCCACGACGCTGGCGTCCACCGAAACGAGTTCCACGCCGGACCTGAATGTCGGCTGCTGATCGGACCCGGCCGCGATGTCCGACCCACGCCCCCACCACAGGACCGCGGCCAGGCACGCCGCCAGTCCCGCCGCCAGTGCCCGATGCCGCTCCACCGCCATCCTGATGCTCCCGCTACCCGCGCCGGACGGCTTCCACTTCAGCCGCGGTCAACGGGCGGCCTTTGCCGAGGCGGCGGCAGTCGTGTTCGCGCACAACGAAATCTTCTTCGACACGCATGCCGCCAAACGTCCGATAGGTCTCGAGCACATCGTAGTTGATGTAGTCGGTGAACCGGCCCTCCGCCTTCCACCGGTCGATCAGGGCCGGAATGAAGTAGATGCCGGGCTCGACGGTGAACACGAATCCCGGCTTGAGCGGCCGCGCCAGGCGCAGGCTCTTGATCCCGAAGGCCGTGGACTTGGGCTGTCCTTCGTAGCCGACCCACACTTCACCGAGATCCTCCATGTCGTGAACGTCGAGTCCCATCATGTGCCCCAGCCCGCACTGGAAGAACATCGCGTGGGCGCCCTGTTCGACGGCCGCGTCGAGGTCGCCTTTCATCAGACCCAGTCCCTTCAGTCCCTCGGCCAGCGTGCGGCACGCCAGCAGGTGGACGTCACGGAATGGCACACCCGGCTTCAGGGCGGCCACCGCCGCCAGGTGCGACGACAGCACGACGTCGTACACGTCCTTCTGCCGCGCGCTGAACGTTGTCCCCACCGGGAACGTACTCGTCAGGTCGCCGGCATAGTGCCCGGCCGACTCTGCGCCGGCGTCCAGCAGGAAGATCTGCCCTGGAGCCAGCGTGTGCCCGTGATAGTGGTTGTGCAGCGTCTCACCGTGAATCGTCGCGATGACCGGGAACGACAACTGGCCGCCGGCCGCCAGCGCGATCTCGGTGACCCGCGCCGCGATGTCCGCCTCCTTCATCCCTGGCCTGGCCATGGCCATCCCGGCCAGGTGCATGTCGACCGTCGTGTCGACGGCTTTCTCGATCTCGGCAATCTCGTCGGCGCCCTTCACGGCACGCATCTCGACGACGGCGCGGATGAACGGAACGTCCGCCCTGGCCCCTGCCTGATCGGGATGGACCCCGAGCAGCCGGAACAGCTTCAGCGCATTCTCGGGGCGATACGGCGGCAGGAAGCGGATGGCGCGACCGGCGGCCATCGCCCGCGACAGCGTGTCCGCGAGCGCCGCAGCGGGCGCCGTGCGGGTGATCCCGCCCCGCGCTGCCAGTTCGGTCACCGTGGGCAGCACGCCCGTCCAGACGATCGCGTCCAGGGTGAGGTCGTCCGCAAAGGCCGTCGTCGATCCGTCGTCGAGATCCATCACGGCGGCCCACCCCGGCTGGTCAACCCCCATGTAGTACAGGAACGTGCTGTCCTGCCGGAAATGGAACGTATTGTCCGTGTAGTTCATCGGACTCTCCTCGTTTCCGAGGAAGAGCAGCAGGCCGCTGCCCAACTGTGTCTGCAGCGCGGCACGACGGGCGACGTAGGTCTCGGCAGCGAACATCAGGCCTCCTGGGTGAGTTGCGGGATTATGCACCGGCCGTGTCGACGCGCACAAGCGGACCGCCGGCGGGCGTTTTGTGCCCAACGCCGGCGTCCGGAATATTCCCACGTCGCATTTCGGCGCCTGCAGACCCGCGCCAGCACATAATGTATCGTTTGTGCGACAGGCGCGGCATTCCCCCGCCTGGTTCCCGGAGACCCGGCAGGATGACATCGACGCAGCCAACCACGCCGACCCTGCCGCTCTGGATGCCGGCCACGCTGGCCGTGGCCATGCTGGCACTCGTCGCTGGCGGCTCGGTGTTCTACGTGGCGCAAGAGCGGCAGGCCCGGGCGCACGCGACGGACCAGCTGACGTCGGTCGCCAGACTCAATGCCGACCAGATTGTCGCCTGGCGCCGGGATCGTCTGCGCGACGCCCGCGAACTGACCGAGAGCCCGTTCCTCGCAGAGGGCATTGCCACGTACCTCGAGGCGCCCGACGGCCCAGCCTCTGTCCTGATTCGTGACCGCCTGCGCGCCATCCGGCGGCAACACGACTACGCGGACGTGGCCCTCCTAGACGCGCAGCGCCGGATTCGCCTGAACGTCTCCTCTCCCCTCCACGCCAACGCGGCCCTCAACGAGGCCCTGACCGCTGCCTGGCACACGCGACAGGCGGCGATGACGGACCTGCATCGGGACGCCGACAACGGCACGCCGCACATCTCGGTCGTGACGCCCATCTTCGCCGGGGCCGACGCCGCCGGGCCGCCGCTCGCCGCGATCGTGCTGATCAACAACGCGGCGGGATTCCTCTACCCGCTGATCAGCGCGTGGCCGACGCCCAGCGCCTCAGGCGAGACCCTGCTGGTGCGCCGCGACGGCGACAGCGCCCTGTTCATCAGCAACCTGCGTCACCGGCCGGACTCGGCGTTCACGCTGCGGATACCGCTGAGCCAGGTGGCGGCGCCGGCCGTGAAGGCGGTGCTCGGCCAGCGCGGCGTCGTTGAAGGCCTCGACTACCGCGGCGCCAAGGTGCTGTCGGCGGTCATGCCGATCCCGGGCACCGCCTGGTTCATGGTGTCCAAGGTCGACTCGGTGGAGATTTTCGCGGAATGGCGCCGCCGAGCCGTGCTGATCGTACTCCTCGTGACGGGGCTGCTCGTGGTGCTCCTCTCCGTAGGCCTGCAGGCCCTGCACCGGAGCCGGAAGGATCATTACAAGGCGCTGTACCGGTCAGAAGCGACCTTGCGTGCGAAAGAACAGGCGCTGCGCGACAGCGAGGAGAAGTTCCGCACCCTGTACGAATCGTCGGGCGACGCCATCCTGCTGCTCGACCAGTTCGGGTTTGTCGAGTGCAACGCCACGGCTGTCAGGACGTTTGGCGCCCAGAGCGATTCGCAGTTGTGCGCCATGACGCCCGTCGGTCTCTCGCCGGAACGCCAGCCCGACGGCCGTGATTCGGCCGTGGCCGCGCTCGAGTACTACCACCACGCCCTCGAACACGGCAGCGCGTGGTTCGAGTGGACGCATCGGCGCCTGTCGGATCAGCAACTCTTCCCGGCCGAGGTGCTGCTCTCGCGGATTACGGTCGGCGGGCGGCTCATGGTGCAGGCGACCGTCCGAAACATCACCGAACGAACGCGGGCGCAGGCCGAGCGCGAACAACTGCAGGGCGCGCTCCTGCAGGCGCAGAAGATGGAGTCCGTGGGCAGGCTGGCCGGCGGCGTGGCACACGACTTCAACAACATGCTCGGCGCCATCCTCGGGTACACCGAGATGGCCCTTGCCAGGCTCACACCGGACGACGAACTCTACGCGGATCTGCTCGAAGTCCAGAAGGCCGGGCAACGGTCGGCGGAACTGACACGCCAGTTGCTCGCGTTCGCCCGGAAGCAGACGATCGCACCGCGCGTCATCAACCTGAACGACACTGTCGGCGGCCTGCTGAAGATGCTGCGGCGACTGATCGGTGAAGACATCGCCCTGGTCTGGAAACCCGGCTCGAACCTGTGGCCCGTCAGGATGGACCCGAGCCAGATCGACCAGATCCTGGCCAACCTGTGCGTCAACGCCCGCGACGCGATCGCCGGAGTCGGCAGAGTCACCATCGAGACGAACCTGGCCACCATCGATGGCGCCTACTGCGCCGAACATCCAGGCGCCATTGCGGGCGACTTCGTGCGGTTGCTCGTCACCGACGACGGCCAGGGGATGGATCCCGCCGTCATGGAACACCTCTTCGAGCCGTTCTTCACGACGAAGAGGATCGGCGAAGGCACCGGGCTCGGCCTGGCCACGGTCTATGGCATCGTCAAGCAGAACGACGGATTCGTCAACGTATACTCCGAGCCGGGCCGCGGCTCGACGTTCAGCATCTACCTGCCCCGCTATGTCGGCGACTGCCTTCCCGATACCAGCGATGCGCCGGACAGGCCGCCGGCGCGCGGACACGAAGCGGTGCTGGTCGTCGAGGACGAGGCGGCGATGTTGCGGGTGGCCAGCACCGCCCTGACCAATCTGGGGTACGAGGTGCTGCCGGCCGGCACACCCGACGAGGCTATCCAGATCGCCGAGTCGCATCCGACGCCGATTCACCTGCTGCTGACCGACGTGATCATGCCCGGGATGAACGGCCGCGAACTGGCGGCTCGCCTCCAGCAGCGAAGTCCCGCCCTGCGGTGCCTCTTCATGTCGGGCTACACGGCGAATGTCATCGCGCACCGTGGCGTTCTCGATGACGGGGTGGTGTTCATCCAAAAGCCGTTCTCGGTACGGGACCTGTCGCGAAAGGTGCGCGAAGCGCTGCAAGATCGGGCATAATCATTGAGGCTTCTCGCACATTCCTGATGCCTTGCCCCCACTGCGGCAGTGACCTGCCGCCACACGTCGGCGCTTGTCCGTCCTGCGGCACCGCGGTGTCCGGAGACGGCCGGACCATGCTGCCGCAGCCTCGCGGGGCGACGGCCGGACCCGCCGCCCCGCCGCCTGACCCCACCATGCTGGGAACGGGACCGGCGTCACCGGATGTCGACGGCACCATGCTGCCGGTGCCGCGCGCGGCGGCTGTCGCGCCTGCTGTGGGCAGACGCGCCTCGAATGCCATCCTGTCGGTCGGTCAGCCGTTCGGCAGCCGCTACCTGATTCTCAAGGTGCTCGGCGAGGGCGGCATGGGTGCGGTCTACCAGGCCTGGGACGAAGAACTGGGCGTCGCGGTGGCGCTCAAGGTCATCAGGCCCGAGGTGCTGAGCAGTCAGGCCGAGGCCGAGGAACTGGAGCGGCGGTTCAAGCGCGAACTGCTGCTGGCGCGGAAGGTCACGCATCGCCACGTGGTCCGGATTCACGACCTGGGTGACGTCGAAGGCATCAAGTACATCACGATGACGTTCGTCGAGGGCGACGATCTGTCTACCGCGTTGAAGCGGCAGGGGCGGCTGCCAGTCCCCCGCGTACTCCGCATCGCCAGGCAGGTGGCGTCCGGGCTCGCGGCTGCACACGAAGCCGGCGTCGTACACCGCGACCTCAAGCCGGCAAACATCATGATCGACGCGGATGACGAAGCGCTGATCATGGACTTCGGCATAGCCCTGTCATCCGGCCGTGAACAACGCGGCCGCGGCAAGAAACCCACCGTGCACGCTCCGCAAGGATCACAGGGCGTCAGTGCCGCCGCCGACGGCGCCACGATGATGCCGGCCGGGGGCGACGGTGGCGCGACCGTGATGCCCACGCCCCCGCCTCCGGGATCGTTGCGTGCCGGCCGCAGCGGGACCGTCATGAGCAGCGGCGTCGGCGCCATCGTCGGGACGCTGGAATACATGGCGCCCGAACAGGCCCGGGGCGAAGCCGTCGACCAGCGGGCCGACATCTATGCGTTCGGCCTGATTCTCTCGGACCTGCTGTCGGGGGCCCGGAAACCGGCGCCCGGGACGACGCCCTGGGAGGCGCTGACCGCCCGCGTGACGACAGCCCCGGCGCCGCTGCGCACCCGGCACCCCGAACTGCCCGAAGCCCTGGACGCCGTGGTGACCCGGTGCGTCCAGATCGACGCCGCCGACAGGTACCAGACGACGGCCGAGCTGGTGGCGGCACTCGATCGCCTCGATGACGACGGAAACCTGATCCCGGAACCGAAGATCCGGCGCCTGACTGCCCGGCTGGGAATGGCTGCGGCGCTCGTGGTGGCGGCGCTCGTGGGCGGGACGTACTGGTTTGCCAGCGGGCCGGCCCTGCCCCCGGCTGCGCCCGAGCCGGTGTCCATCCTGATTGCCGACTTCGCGAACCAGACCCAGGACCCCGTGTTCGACGGGCTGCTGGAACAGGCTCTGGCCGTCGGCGTCGAGACCGCGTCGTTCGTCTCGGCGTACCCCCGGCGGGATGCGCTGCGCTTGGCAAGTCAGTTGAAACAGGGTGGCACACTGGACGAGTCGACGGCCACGCTGGTGGCCCTGCGCGAAGGTGTGGACCGGGTGATTGCCGGGTCGATTGCCCGCGACGGCAGCCAGTACCGGCTGGATCTCCGGCTGCTCAATCCCGGCGAGACCGACGCCAAGCGGGTCTTGTTCGCGTGGGACACACGAGCGGCGAACCGGGATGCCGTCCTCGGGGCCGTCGGGCGGATGGCCGCCCGTATTCGAGAAGAACTGGGCGACACCACCGCTCACAGCGACGCCGTGCCGGACGAAGAGAGTTTTACCGCCGCGTCCCTCGAAGCGGCGCGGGCGTATTCGACGGCGCAGGAGCTGCAATGGGCCGGCAAGTACGACGGCGCGTTCGACGAGTACCGGCGCGCGACGGAGCTGGATCCGAACATGGGCCGTGCGTACTCAGGCCTCGGCGCCATGGCGAGCAGTCTCGGCCGCCGGGACGAAGCCGAAACCTACTACAAGCAGGCACTCGCGCGCCTTGGCCGCATGACGGAGCGCGAGAAGTACCGGACACGAGGCGGGTACTACCTGTTGACCCGCAACTCGGGCAAGGCCCGGGAGGAGTTCCAGGCGCTGGTCACCCAGTTTCCGGCGGACAGCGCCGGCCTCATCAACCTGGCCCTGGTCGAATTCTATCGCCGCGACATGGCGCGGGCCGTCGACCTCGGCCGCAAGGCGTCGGCCCTGCTGCCGAAAAACGTGCTCCGCAAGAACAACACCGCGCTCTTCGCAATGTACGCCGGCGATTTTGAACTGGCCCGGAAAGAAGCCGCAGGCGTCCTTGAACTCAACCCCGAGTTTGCGAAGGCCCACCTCGCGATCGGCCTCTCGTTGCTGGCCTCGGGCGACGCCAAGGGCTCGGAGGCCACGTACCGGACCCTCGCGACACTGCCGGGCTCGGCCGGATGGTTCGCTGCGTCGGGGCTGGCTGATGTGGCGATGTATCAAGGACGGCTGGCTGACGCGGCGACCGTGCTCGAAGCGGCCATCCGGAACGAGAAGGACGCCTCGCGGCTCGCCCGCCTCACCGTGACGCTGGCGGAGGTCCGGCTTCGGCAGGGCAACACCCGCGACGCCGCCCGTCTGGCCACGAAGGCCCTCTCGGGCAGTGCCGACGAGACCGTCACCTACCTGGCCGGCTCGGTGCTGGCATCGTCAGGGCAGAGCAAGGCCGCGCTGGCGCTCGTGCGCAAGTTGCTCGAACGGTTCGACCTGGAATCGCTGGGGCTGGCGCGGGTCCTGGAAGGCGAAGTGGCGCTCGCCAACGGCGAGCCGCGCAAAGCCATCGAGAAGTTCAGTGAAGCACGATCGTTTGCCGATTCGTGGCTGGGTCGCTTTGGCCTGGGCCGGGCGTATCTGGCGGCCGGCGCCATCGCCGAAGCCGACTCGGAATTCGACCTGTGCCTCAAGCGGCGCGGCGAAGCCACGGCCGCCCTGCTCGACGACGTGCCGACGTACCGCTTCGCCGCCGCGCTGGCCTACTACCAGGGTCGTGTGCACGAGGCGCTGGGCAGCGCCGACGCCCCATCCCACTACCAGGCGTTCATCGACATCAAGCAGGCCGGCGACGAGCAGGGTCTCGTGGCGGACGCGCGCACACGCCTCGCCGCGTTGCGGTAACGCCGCACGCGCCAGGGGCATCGTACGTAGCCCCGGGGCTTCAGCCCCGGGGACCCGGGGCTACGTACACGCTATGCTGTGCAGATGCTCCTCGCCATCACCCGCGCCGTCAGCGACAGCCTCGGTGCCTGCGAACTGACACATCTGGACCGGACGCCGATCGACGTCGCCCTCGCGCGACAACAACATCATGAGTACGAAGGGGCCCTGCGGCGTGCCGGCTGCGATGTCGTCTCGCTGCCGCCCTTGCACGACCATCCCGACGCCGTGTTCGTTGAAGACGTGGCCATCGTGCTGGACGAGGTGGCAATCATCACCCGGCCTGGCGCGTCGTCGCGGCGTGGCGAGGCCGCGTCCGTCGCGGAGGTGCTGGCGCCGTATCGGACACTGGCGCGGATCGACGAGCCGGGCACACTGGACGGCGGAGACGTCCTGCGAATCGGCCGCCGGATCTACGTCGGGTTGTCCGGGCGCAGCAACGCCGCGGCTATCGCCCACCTGCGTGCCATCGTGGCGCCGCACGGATACGCGGTCGAAGGCGTCCCCGTCGCCGGCTGCCTGCACCTGAAGTCGGCCGTCACCGAGATCGCGCCCGGGACGATTCTGGTGAACCCCGCGTGGGTCGATCCCGCCGTGTTCGGCGAGGTCGAGATCATCGCGGTGGATCCCGGCGAGCCGTACGCCGCCAACGGCCTGCTCGTCCGTCCCACGCCTGATTCCACCGTCTGTGAAGACACGACCCGTGTGACGTGGCGTCCGGCTTCCCTCGACTGCGCTCGGGACAAGTCAGCCGGACGTTTCATCTACCCCGCAGCCTTCCCGTGCACCCGTCGCGTCCTCGAAGCCCGCGAGATTCAACTCGAGATCGTCGACGTGTCGGAACTGCAGAAAGCCGAAGGCGCCGTGACGTGCTGCAGTCTGGTGTTCTCGAAGTGACCCCTGCTGTGAGACTCAGGAGCCCGCTGCCAGGTGATCTCGCAGCACCTTGAGGAACGCCACGAGGTCACGTGGGCCGTTGGCTGCCGCCGCGTGCACACGCCGCATGTCGAGCGTCTCGTACGCATGGGCAATGGTGTTGCGAAATCCTGCTGCCTTCACCAGATTCGCCGAGAGCGCCGGATCCAGCCAGCCAGCCGACTCGAGCCGACGGAATGCATCGCCGTAGCCGCTTGGCGTGCCGAGACTGAAATGGACACACGCCCCGAGCGCGAGATCGATCACGATCTGCGTCGCCTGCCACAGGTGCAGAATCACGGAGTCAGACGCATCCGAGAGCGGCTGCAATGCCGACGCGTCAGCCGGCAGCCGATTGGCAACCCGGTTCAGGTGCCGCTGCACGGCCTGGGTTTTCTCGGCGAGAATGTCGAGGTCGAGGGCACTCATGGCCCGAGTTCCTGCAGGAGGCCGGCGTAGCTCTGCCGAAGGACGGGGCCCGCATCGCACCAGAAGGACACCGCGTCGGTCCAGAATCGGCTCCACTCGTCCGGGTCCCGGGCGAACACGGGCGTGCCATCGCACGCGACCCGGTATCGCAGTTGCCCACTGGCACGCGCCAGGTCAACGACGTCGATCCGGTCGGTGCCCAGATGACCGACCAAGCGGGCCAGCAGACCGTCGGCATCGAACCCCGGGTCTGCCAGAAAGCCGATGTCCCAGTCGGACGACGCCCGCGCGTCGTTGCGTGCGCGTGACCCGAACACGGCAATCAGCCGAACCCGGTGGTCCGGCCTGGTCCGGTGAAATTCGCTCCGCAGTGGGGCAATGTCGGCGTCTGCCACGCGTGTATTCTAACTCGGCCGGGACCGGGCCGCCTGATGTTCAGCGCGTGGGGCGTCGCGAAGGCTGCCCCTCCGCCGCCACTCGGGTCCGGGCGGCGAACTGACCGGCACCGCGGGGCCTGGGGACGGGGCCTGGGCGTACTGACCAACGGCTGGCCTGGGGCCCGCCGTCGGTCATCGTGGGAACCGGAGCCGGCCCGAGGCCACTCCCCCGGATGGACGGAAACCGTGACTATGGGACGATGGTCAGTCCCGTCCAAGGAGCGCTGTAGGCGCTCCATGGCGATGCATATGTGTACATCTGCCGGACGCTTATCGAAATCGGGCCAGCCGCCGGTCCGCCGGGTACGACAAACGTCGCGAATGTCCCGTTCTGATTGCTGGTGCCGTTGTAGAGATTGTCGACCTCCCAGGTGCTGCTGCCCTGCGAGAACAACAGACCGCTCAACGAGCGGATGCCGTCGGCCCGGACGTAGATGGTCTGTCCAACCGAGAAGGACGTGGTCGGCGACAGGCCGCCGCCGTCGGCGAACACTCCAGTGATCACCGGCGTGCCTGGCACGCTGGCCACCGTGATGGGGTAGGCAGTCGACAGCGCTGTCCCCTCGCTGAACCTCACGGTCGCCGCGCCCAGGGGGAACCCGGCCGGCAACTCGAAGTACGCCACCGACGCGTTGGACGGTGACGGCACGTAGGTGCCGTCCGCCGTCGTCGTGCCATTGCTTACAATGACCCGCGGGGCTGTCGGCAACGTGGTGCCCCGCGCCACGAGCCACTGGCCGGTCGCGCCGGAGGACGGCGTCATCGACGTAATCGTCCCCGTCGTCGGAATCGCCGCGCACACCAGTGCCGTCGAGTCGAGGACCCCGCCCGCGCCGCCTACGACCCCAACCACGGCCTGGCCGGACGGGCAATCGTACGGTCCGACATAGGTCTGGTCGGTGTTCCCTATCACAGGGATGCTCGAGACAGGACCCACGCCCGACCGATCCTGGCAACGGGCGCCAAGGGCCTTCACGAACGGGCCCGCGGTCCCATCGGATAGCCCCTGATACCCGTGGAAGCCCACCATGATCTGGCCGGCCGGACACGCGGACGTCAGGCTGTTGGGCTGGGTGTTGTCGAGAACGAACCGCTCCGTCGCGCCGCCGCCTTCGCACTGCAGCCAGGCGTTCAGCAGGCCATAGCTGCTCCCGTTGTTGGCGCCGAAGCCGGTAGCAACGCCAGGACCGCAGGACCGCTCGTACGGCCCGCCACCACCGCCGCCAATGGTCAGAGTCGAGGCGACCGTGAGAATGGCGGAACCCGCTCCGGCCCTGACGCCGCCCGTCACCTTCGCGCGGACGAAGTACGCCCCGATGTCGCTGGGCTGGCCGCCGCCATTGTATTGCACGTCGAGCCCAAGCCCGCCGGGCGTGGTGGTGAAGGCAACGGACTTGGCATTCCCGTCGAAGACGGCGGAAAATGGGCCGCTCGGTGTCACCGTCGCGGTCGGCAGAGCGGGCCGTGTGACCGTGACGTTCCACCCGCCGCCGTTATCCGCGTAGTTGCTGTCGTTCACCGCGAGCTCCAGCGTCCCCGCCTGGTAGGCGACGATCTGCGTCGGGCCTGAACCGACGTACTGCCAGCCTCCCGCGCCCACCCTGGCAAAGAGTGATGCCGTGGCCCCCCCCCAGTTGTCAGTGGACACGAGGTTCTCAACCCTCCCGACCTCAGCTCCGTCTGGGCTCACGCCAGAGCTACCGAGGTAGTAGGTAATTGAGCCGCTGGCCGAGACCGTCACGACCTCGTTCAGCGCGAGGACGATGCCCGAATCGACCGGCGCGATGCCACCCGGACCGCCCGGTCCGCAGGAGGGACAAGGCGCGGGACTCAGCGCCCGTGCGGTCCCGCCCGCCGTGCCCGGCACGAAGACGCCCGTCGACGTGCCTCCGATGGTCACGTCAAACCAGCCGCGATTGTCGGCGTACCCGCTGTCGTTCACCGCGAGCTGCAGTTCACCACCAGCCCCGCTCGCTGTCAGAACCGTCGGCCCGGGACCAACGAACTGCCACGGTCCCGACCCGATACGGGCGACCAGCGAGAACTGATTCAGGGTCGTCGACAGGAATCGCCACTGGGGCCAGTAGGTGCCCGCGCTTCCCGTTCCTGATGGTCCGTATGGACCAGGATTATCACCGCCCACGACGACCTGCCCGGTGGCGGTCAGCGTGACGGAACCTCCGGCATTGAGCAACATGCCCGTGTTCACGGGGGCCGTGCCACCGGGACCGAGGGAGAACTCGGCGCACGACGGCTGGCAGTTGGTATTCGCCAATCCGCCCGCGACGGCGGGAACGAGGACGTGGCCGGGTGCAGGCCCGACGACCACGAGCGTCACGGCCGCCGTGGCGGCGTGGTAACTGGCGGTGTCGCTTGGCGTGAACGTGACCGACAGCCCGTGCGTGCCAACGGGGAGCACCGTGCCCAGCGCCGGCGTGTAGACAAACGTGCCCGCCACGTTCGCCGTCGCGTTCAGTTCATACCCGCCCAGGGGCGTGCCCACCGCGATAGCTGCGGGGGCGGCCCAGGTGATGACCGGGATCGCCTTGGCCACCGCGCAGTTCGAGAACTCCGTCGTGCCCGCGCCATTGGTGGCCGTGACGGTGACGACGCTCCCGAGCGGCAGCGCGGTCGTAATCGGGCCGCTGCCTGAACCGCCGAACGTCCCCAGCGCTACCTGGCCTTCGCCGTACCCCGACGGATCGCACGTCGAGGAGGTGAACACCTCAATCGTATAGGTGCCGGCACCGCCGGGAATCGCGTAGTCGAATCCCGCCGTGGTGACGTTGCTCAGCACCGGCGCGCCAGTTGCCGCGCCGAGCGGCTGAAGGTCGATGCCGAGGCCGCCGTTGGCAAAGAGGCTGTTCGCGCTGATCGTGGTTCCAGTCGCGCCCTGCCAGACCGCCACTCCAGCTCCCGCATTGCCGGAGATCGTGTTGCCGGTGATGATCCCGGACGCGCCCTCGCGAATGTCGATGCCTGCGCCCGCATTGGAGAGGGTCGCGGTGCCGGCCGCGTTCAGGCCGATCAAGTTGCCGGTGATCACGGTGCCAACGGCCCCGGCGTAGCTGCCCTGACCGGTCAGGGCGATTCCCGACAAGCCGTTTCCGGCGATGACGTTCCGCTGTCCCGGTCCGGTTCCGCCAATGACGTTGCCGGGTCCAATTTCGACGTGGATCCCGAACTTCGTATTGGCCAGCGCCGCCGTGCCCGTCGCGTTCGTGCCGATGAAGTTGCCGAACACCGAGTTGCCCGTGCCCCAGATCTTGATGCCGTACGCCGAGTTGCCGGAGATGAGGTTGCCCTCTCCCAGGGTGGAGTCCCCGCCGATCTGAACGCCCGATACGTCGCGGTCGATCATCACGGCTGCAAAGTCGCCGCCGATCGGCCCGTTGGGTCGAGCGGAATCGCCCGCAGGGTTGGTCCCGATTCGGTTGGCCTGAATCGTGACTTCGGTACCGTCCCCTTGGACAAGGATGGCGTGACCGCCGTTCCCGGAGATGACGTTGCCGCGGCTGGGTTCCTCTGGCGCAACCGGAGGCGCGCCGACGATCGTGCCGGGCGCGTTCTGGATGCGGACCCCGCCCCATCCATTACCCAGTTCCGCCCCGTCGCTGTCCAGACCGAGAGTATTCGCAAGAATCCGGGTGCCGGCGACCTGGGCGAGACTACCAGAGTGCTGGATGTCGATGCCCCACCGGTTGTTGCCGGCAATCCAGTTGCCCTGAATCACCGTGTTCTCAACGGGACCGAAAGCCGTGATGCCCTCGCTGTTGGCAATCGCCGCAGTGCCGGCCGCATCGAGGCCGACGTAGTTGCCTCGAATCTCCGTCGCCGTGCCGCCCGCCAGCAGGATGCCCACGCCGTTGCCGGAGATGACGTTGCGCGCGCCCGGGGCCGTGCCTCCGATCACCGTTGACGCGCCCCCAGTAATACGGATGCCTACCCCGTTGCCAAACGCGTTCACGCCGTTGTTGCCGACGAAGTTCCCTTCAATCCGGTTGTTTTCCTCGCCCTGGATCCAGATGCCCTGTTCCTGACCGGACCCGCCGACGACGTTGCCCGCGTTCGCGGTCGTGCCGCCGATCGTGTTGTTCGACGACGTCACGAGGATGCCCGTGTAGTTCGGCACGATCATGCCGAAGTGGCTCGACGTCACTGTGTGGCCGCCGCCGCCGCCCAGCAGCACGCCCGCGGCGGTGAACGGCCCCGTCGCGCCGGCCGTGAACCCGTTGAACTCGATCCCCTTCACCGTGGACCCGGTGCCCGTCAGCGCCAGGCCGACGCTGCCGGGGGCGAAGTTCGCGCCCGAAATCTGGACGACCGGCTGCCCGCCGCTCAGCAGGTAATGCGGATCCGTCGTGGCATCGATCACCACGCCGCTGGCAACCGCCGGCAGGAGTGACGTGGGCGTGATCACGTGAGGCGTTGGCTCGGCAATCTCGAACGTAATCGTGCCGGCCGACGTGTTGGCCGTGGCGATCGCGAAGCGCAGCGACCCGCACAGGCCCGTGTCTTCCGTCGTCGTCACCACAAGGGGATCGCAGTTGGCTGTGACGGTGAACGCGTTCGATACCGCCGGCAGCGCAGTCCCGGCCGTCGCCGCTAGCGTGAACCCGATTCCCGCGGAACCGACCGTCAGTGCAGAGAAGGTCGCCGTGCCTCCGACGCTCGGCGCCGTCGCCCCGGACAGCAGCGCGTTCGCAGGATTGGTGGCGAGGAACAATGTGACCAGGGCACCGTCGAGCGGCGCGCCGTACTGGTCGCGCACCGTCACGCTGACCGGCGGCATGGGGGCGCCCGCTCCGACACTCGTCGGCTGCGCCACGAACGCCAGCATCGTTGCCGTCGGCGTCTGCACGGGCGGCACGCCGTCGCTCAGCGGCGTCACCACGGGCGGCACCGGCGGCACGGGGCTTCCCGCGCCTCCCGCCGCCACGATGTCAGCCGTGTCGACGCTCTGCTGCTGGACGACCGGCGTCACCGACCCGAACTCGGTCGTGGTCGTCGGCAAGAAGAGCGGATCGATCAGATAGCCATCCGGGTCGGTCGGCGTCTCGGGTTTCGAATCGGTCGGCGCGACGTTGTCGTACTTGTGCGGGTCATACACCCGCAGCGTGATCTTGGCCGTCTCACCGGGAGCCAGCCAGACCGTGGCGTTCTCGGCCGAGGGATCGTTCTGGTCCGGCAACGACTGGCCGGGCGTGACGAACCGCGGGTTCGCGATGTTTGCCAGCAGGATGTTCTGCGACTGCACCTGGACGGCACAGCCGTTGACGCCCCCCTGCTGCACGCCACCGGTGATCGGCGTGTTGTAGACCTTGCGCAGGATGAGTTGCGTGGTGATGCAGTCCGGCGCGCTCGTGGACGGATCGGCACCGCAGATCTTGTTGGTCTGCTGCGCCAGGAACAGGTTCACATTGAACGCCGCCGTCGTGTTCCCGTTGTTCGTCATCGTCCAGGTGACATCGGTCAAGGACGCATTGGCGATGTCGGGATTCGCGATGTCCGGGTTCGCGATGTCCGGGTTCGCAATATCCGGATTCGCGATGTCCGGGTTCGCAATGTCCGGATTCGCAATGTCCGGGTTCGCAATGTCCGGATTCGCAATGTCCGGGTTCGCCACCTGGACGTTCGCGATGTCCGGGTTCGCAATGTCGGGGTTGGCGATGTCCGGGTTCGCAATGTCCGGATTCGCGATGTCCGGATTCGC
>CAYJPV010000007.1:25341-57474 GCA_964372095.1 uncultured Vicinamibacterales bacterium
GCGATGTCCGGGTTCGCAATGTCCGGATTCGCGATGTCCGGATTCGCGATATCGGGGTTGAGCACGATGACGTCGGACAGGCCGCCGGCAACAATGGCGCCGCCGATGGATCCCACTTCCTCGACGTCGACCCGAATCTGCGCGTCAGGATTCGAAGAGGTGACGTACACCGAGCGCGAGGCCATCGACCGGGGCGGCGTGGTGACGTCGATGGACGTCACTGCGGTCCCGAACTGGGTGAACGACGCGCGTCCACCGGCAGGCTGGCCGTCAATGGTCATCCGGAACACCTTCGTCACCGGGCCCGTGTTCTGGGCGAACACCACAAACGCCCGCTGCAGCGAGGTGCTCAGCGGCTTGGCATTCCCGGGCGACCCGACGAGCAGGCCGGCCGTCAGACGCGCCGTGTAGATGTTCTGGTTCCGCGACCCCGACAGGTTCGGATCGCACACCGGCCTGGACTGAGTCGGGTCGAACCGGCTCGATCCGTCCTGGGTCTGCAGGGGGGGCGTGTACTTCGTCCAGTCCGGCCTTCCATCGGTGCCGGCCGCCGGCTGCCTGACGTCGCGGTTGTCCGTCCAGACGGCGTGGAAGACCGGCTGGGCCCCGTTCGTGTTGTACGTCCATCCCCCGTTCGCGGTCGGCACGAAGGCGGGCGCCAGGGCCACGTCCACGTAGTCACCCATGAACGGCGCGGTGCCCAGCTTGAACATCGGCAGGTTCGGCGGGTTGAACTGCGCCTGCACACCGTACAGCGATCCCGTGCCCGGGTCACGCTTCATCACCGACAGGTATTCAGAAACGCGGATCGACGGCTCGAACACCGGGGTCGCGCCTGGGCTGCCGAACGACGCCCGCAGATCGAGCGTGTGACGTCTGCCGGTGCCGCCGACGGTGGCCGACTTGTCGTCGATGAACTCCCCGAAGAACCTCGAGGCATCCTCACGAAGGTCGTAGTACAGGAGGACGATGCGCCCGCCGCCGAACGTGATGGACGGCATGAGCTGATGGCCCGGCGCCGGGGCGCCTGAGTCCGCGTCGGCCGGATCCTCCACCACCTGACGCGGTGTCCAGTTGACGCCGTCGATCGACGTGGAGATAACCACCCGGGCGTCGCCCGCCTGCGCCCCCGCGAAACCCCTCTCGGTCCAGGCCAGGTACGCCCGCCCGTTGCCGTCGAAGGTCATCGTCGGGTACGAGTTCGTCCGGAAGGCCAGCGCGTACGGGTCATCGATGTCCTGCGTGGCCTGGTCGAACGGCACCGCCTCGCCGGCCGCCTCCGCCAGAGTCGCCCGCGACTTGCGTCGGTTCTGCTCCCGCTTGCTGCGATTCTCACGGGCGATGCGCCCACGGTCATCGTCGTCGTCGCGCCGACGGTCTGCCGACCTGCCCCGATCGTCGTCACGCTCCCTGTGCTGCCGTTTGTCCTTCTTGCGCGTGAGCCACTTCTCGACGTCGTCGTCGGAGTGATCCGCCAGGAAACGGCGGACTTTGTTGAACCGCTGGAAGGGGCGGCCCGGGCCTGACGCCTGGGCCACCATCATCGCGTCGGTCGCGCCATTCAGCCCAAACACACGCCAGGCCACACTCACCGCGCCGGTGCGCGGATGGATGGCCAGAGTCGCGCCCTGGTTGACCGGGTCGCTGGGGCTGGAGATGGCAACCGGCCGGGTCCAGCGCTCGCCGCAGTCGGACGACGTGGTGAACATGATGGTCGAACGGAAGCTCGCGCCCGAGCCCGAAATCAGCGCGTAGGCCACGTAGATGTTGCCCGCTCGAACGCGCTGGATGGCTGAGCTGCCGGCCACAGGAATCGCACAGAGCCGTGCGCCCGCCCGGGGAATGTCCACCGCCATCCAGGGTTTGTCGATAAACGCACCGCCCTCGCCGCCGGCACTGGTCGCGACGACGGACGTGCCCAGGTAGGAAATGGGGTCGCCGTTCTCCTTGTTGTTGTTATCGATGAACCGCGACACGAACACCGCGCTTCGCCCGTTCTCGACCCGGTCGAACACAATGCCGGCGTAGTAGAGCAGGCCGCTGGTGCCTGGCCGCACGACAGGATCGGCGCCCGCCTGGTACCCCTTCAGCGGCGAGGCGAGTCCTTCGGGCGACATGTCCTGCGGGTAGCCTGGCAGCAGGTTGGTCTGCCAGCGCTGGCCGCCATCGAACGACTTGAAGATGCCGAGCCACGCGTCCCCGGTCTCTCCGGCGCCCGCCACGAACGGGATGTCCACGGTCCGGTAGTCGTTGGCGCCCGCCAGCAGGTGGAGCGGGTTCCGCGTCGAGGCCGCCACCGACGGTTCGTTCTGCCGCTGGAGGTACGGATCGCCGTTTGGCCACTGCGTGCCGGACACCATGTTGACGTTCCGGCCGGGCAGCAGGGTCTGTGGGGATGGCTGGACCTGCGCATGCGCCGGCAGTCCGGACACCGCCAGGAAGCCCCAGGCCAGCGCCGCAGGCAGTACACGCGACACCACGAACGACACGAACCGACGTGCGAGAGACATGGAGACTCCGTCCTCTGTTGCGCGGCCGAGACGACCCCTAACACCTATTACTTTAGTAAGTGAAGCAAGAACGATACAGGCAGGGCTCGCCGGAAGTCGAGTAAATTCTTAGCACTTCGGTCGGAGACGTATCCGAGGGCCGCTTCGCGCCGGCCGATCCAGGCTGCCGTATCGGCGTCGCCATGCCGGCGGTCTTCGCGTATCCCGAATTGTTTCGATTGCGCCTCCGCGCCTTCGCGACACGCTACCGTACCCTTACCGATCCGCTCCTGCCGCGTGGGAGAAGCCCATCACGCGGGTTGGGTTCGTCATGTGGCTGGCCGCGAACCGCGTCACTTCGGACGCGTGGATCGCGATCCGGCCACTCGAAGGCCTGGTAGCCCGCAAATCGCCGCCCGCAGGGGCTGTCGGCCGCCACCAGCCCCTCCAGCGGCCAGACTTCCTCCCGTTTCCTTCGCGCACGATTCGCTTCGTGTTCAGGCAGCGAGCCGGGGCGGGCAAAGTCGCAGGCACGAATCTCGCCTTGTACCTGTGCGGCACGCGGCACCCGCGGCGCCAGTCCACCTCCAGGAGGCGTATATGAGTTCACTCCGCGTCGTCAGCCTTGCGATCCTGCTCGTGATCGCAGGCGTCGCTCCCGGCTTCGCCCAGCAGACGGGTGACGTCTCGGGCCGCATCAAGGACAACCTCGGCGGCGTGTTGCCGGGGGTCACGGTCACCCTGACCGGAGAGGCGGGCCAGCAGACCGCCGTGTCGTCCGAAACGGGCACCTTCGTGTTCCCCCGGCTGCAGGTCGGCACCTACTCGCTGAAGTTCGAACTGGCCGGCTTCAAGACGATCGTGATCGAAGGGATCCGCGTCTCGATCAACCGCACGGTCGAGGTCGATCAGGCGCTCGAGATCTCCACGGTGCAGGAGACCATCACGGTGAAGGGCGAAACGCCGGTGGTCGACACCACCGAGACGGGCACGCAGGCCACCTTCAACCGCGAGACACTGCAGAGCCTGCCGACCGCGCGCGATCCGTGGGTCATTCTCGAGCAGACGCCGGGCATTGCGATGGACCGCAGCAACGTGGGTGGCTCGCAGTCGGGCCAGCAGTCCGGCTACATCTCGCGCGGCGCCTCGACAGGCAACAACAAGTGGACCATCGACGGCGTCGACATCACCGACATGTCGGCCACGGGGTCGTCGCCCATCTACTACGACTTTGACATGCTCGAAGAGATGCAGGTGGTCACCGGCGGCGCCGACGCCTCGCAGCAGACGGGCGGCGTCGGCATCAACATGGTCACGCGCAGCGGCGGCGACCGGTTCCGCGGCTCGGGGCGGTACTACATCACCGACGAGTACTTCCAGGGGGACAACATCACGGATGAGATGAAACGCCAGCGGGCCGGGTCCGGCGCGCCCATCAAGCACATCTACGACTACGGCTTCGAGGTGGGCGGGCCGATTGTGCGCGGCAAGCTGTGGTACTGGGGCAGCTACGCCAAGCAGGACATCGCGGCCGGCATCGTCGGCTTCTACAATGCGACCCCCGAGTGCCAGTCCATCAAGGCCCAGTTGCTGGCCAATCCCCTGGCGCCGATCGCCACCAAGGACGTGCGCGCCTGCCTCGGCAACGACGGGACGATCCTCGACAACTACAATGTGAAGCTGAACTGGGCGCTCACGCGCGCCAACAAGCTCTCGTTCCAGAACACGTGGGCGGCGAAGACCAAGAATGCCCGCAACGCCTCGGACACGAGACCACCGGAAACCACGTGGCGCCAGGGCGCCGTGCCCAGCTCGTACGGCACCTGGGGATGGGACGTCGGGCCGTCACCGCTGTGGAAGGCTGGCGACCAGCACATCTTTAGCGACCGCCTGCTGCTCGACGTGGCCTGGTCGCACATGGGCAACAACTTCATCCTCGACTTCCACGAAGACGCGCTCAATGACGTCCAGCGCAAGCTCGAGGTGCCGACGGGCACGTACGCCGCGTCGTTCTCCCGCAACGGCCCGTATATCCGGCCGACGGCCAGCGTGGACGCGACCCTCAGCTACTTCCTGCCGGGCACGTGGGGCGGTGACCACTCGTTCAAGATGGGCGCCCGCTATCGCACGGCAAAGGAGCATGCCGAGACCCACGTCGGCGGGAATACCGAAGCCCGCTTCAGCAGTCCGGCCGGCCAGCCGTTCACCGTGGCGGAGTCGGCGGACCTGTTCCGAGACTCGATCACCAACTACGAGTTGAAGACGGCGGCGGCGTACCTGCAGGATACGTTCACCCGCGACCGGCTCACCGTGAAGCTCGGCCTGCGGTGGGACCGCCAGTGGAACCAGGCCCTGGAGTCGTCGGTGCCGGCACACCCGTTCGCGCCCCAGTGGCTGCCTGCGGTGACCTTCTCCGGCGCGGACAGCGGCGTGGTGTGGAACGACTTCTCACCTCGCGTGGGTCTCACCTACGATGTCCTGGGAAGCGGCCGGACGGTCGCCAGCGCATCCTGGGCGGTCTACTACGGACAGCGGGCGCCCAGCCAGGCCGTGGCGCCGCTGAACCCGGTCACGGCGGCGAACATCAGGTTCCCGTGGGCCGATGCGAACCGCGACGGCATCGTCCAGGCCGGAGAACTGGACTACACGCGCATCCTCACGTTCGGGGGGAACTACAACCCCGACAACCCTGCGCAGCTCACCACGGTGGGCACGATCGATCCGAACGTGAAGAACGATCGCACCCAGGAGTTCATCGTGGGTGTGGATCACGAGTTGCTCCCGGGGTTCGCTGTCGGCGCCAGCTACATCTACCGGAAGTACGACCAGATCCAGTGGAATGACACGCTCAACTTCGGGAGCCAGGACTACGTCGAGCGGTCGTTCACCCCTGCGGCCGCCGCCTGTCCGCAGAGCGATGCGCGTTGCGCGACAGTCACGTATCTCGAGCCGACGATTCCGATCCCGGCGGCGTACGTCTACACGAACCGGCAGGGGTACTACCGCAACTTCAACGGCATCGAGCTGACAGCCCGGAAACGATACGCAAACCGGTGGATGCTGAGCGCCAGCTTCGCGTACAACGACGCCGTGGATCACTTCGACTCGCCGGACGGCTACGACGGCGGCAACGCCGACCAGTCGCGCAACCCGGACAAGGTCGACCCGACGACCGTCCGAGCGTGGACCGGGGGCCAGTACGCCATCGAAGCTGGCGGCAGCGGCATCGACAACGTGTTCATCAACGCGAAGTGGATGGCCAAGGCCTCGGGCCTGTACACGCTGCCGTGGGACATCAACCTCGGGGCGTTCTACAACGCGCGGCAGGGTTACCTGATGCCGCAGTACATCCTGTCGCCGTCGCGCGCGAACCGCGCGGGGACGGTCAGGATCTATCTGGACACCTTCGGCGATTCCCGCCTGCCGACGTTCCAGACGGTGGACTTCAAGATCGACAAGACCGTCCGCCTCGGACGGCTCACGCTCATCCCGAGCGTGGACGTGTTCAACGCGCTGAACGCCAACACGATCCTGGCGCGGCGCCTCCAGCAGAATTCGGCCACGGCCAACAACATCTCCGGGATCATCGCGCCGCGGATTCTGCGGTTCGGCCTGCGCGCGTCCTGGTAACGCCGCCGCGCTGACGCTGGCAACGGCAGGGCGCCGGGACGATCCCGGCGCCCTGCGATTCGTACCGGCGCCACCGGCCCGCCGAACGGTCGACAAACAGACAGCCATCGCCGGCCGGACACCGTATAATCCCGCGGCAGTGAGGACGCCGCGATGAACTGGCCGCAGGTCTACGATCCGCTCCGTCACGCGTTCTTCTCAACCGTGGCCGCCGCGCTGCCGATCGCCGTCCTGCTGGGCGCGCTCGCCGTCTTCCGCGTGCGCGCCCATGTGGCCGCCGCCCTCGGACTGGGCGCTGCCCTCCTGGTGGCCATGGCGGTGTTCCGCATGCCCGTCACCCCGGCGCTGGCGAGCGCGGCGTACGGCGCCGCGTACGGCCTGCTGCCGATCGGCTGGATTGTCCTCAACGTGATCTTCCTCTACCAGCTCACATCCGAGGCGGGCCTCTTCGACATCCTGCGGCACAGCATCACGACCGTCACGACCGACGCCCGCCTGCAACTGCTGCTGGTCGCGTTCTGTTTCGGCGCGTTCTTCGAGGGCGCGTCCGGATTCGGCACCCCCGTCGCCGTCACCGGCGCGTTGCTCATCGGCCTGGGCTTTTCCCCGCTGGCGGCATCCGGCTTCTCGCTCATCGCCAACACCGCTCCGGTGGCCTTTGGCGCCATGGGCACGCCGATCATCGCGCTGCAGGGCGTCACCGGTCTCGACCTGCTGGATCTGAGCGCCATGGTCGGCCGCCAGCTCCCGTTGTTCTCGGTCCTCGTGCCGTTCTGGCTCGTGTGGGCGTTCGCGGGGTTCCGGGGCATACGCGGCGTCTGGCCCGCCGTCCTCGTGGCCGGCGTCTCGTTCGCCACCCTGCAGTTCCTGATCTCGAACTACCACGGACCCTGGCTGGTGGACGTCGCGGCTTCGCTGTCGTCGATGGGCGCCGTGGTCCTGTTCCTGCGCGTGTGGCGCCCGTCGGACGGCTGGCACTCCCCTCTCGCCTCCAGCGGCCACGAAGGCGCACCCGCGCCCCCGCGCGACGCGGTGCTGCGCGCGTGGACACCGTGGATCATCCTGAGCGTCATCGTGTTCGTCTGGGGCATCCCGCAGGTGCGGTCCGGGCTCGACAACCTCGCCGCCTTCCGCCTCCCCGTGCCCGCCCTGCACCAGCAGGTGTTGCGCACGCCGCCGGTCGTGGCGGCGCCCACGCCCGAGCCGGCTGTGTTCGTCGTCAACGCGCTGTCGGCCACGGGAACCGGCATCCTGGTGGCAGCCATCATCGCCGGGGTCGTGATGGGGTACTCGTGGCGTGGCCTGGCTCGCTCGTACTGGCGCACGCTGAAGCTCGTGCGCCTGTCGCTCGTCACGATCAGCGCGATGATGGCCCTCGGCTTCACGACACGGTATGCCGGCCTCGACGCCACCATGGGCCTCGCCTTCGCCGCCACCGGCGTGTTCTATCCGTTCTTCGGCACGCTGCTCGGATGGCTCGGCGTGGCCCTGACCGGCTCCGACACCTCATCCAACGTCCTGTTTGGCAGCCTGCAGCGCATCACCGCCGAGCAACTCGGCCTCAATCCCGTGCTGATGGCTGCCGCCAACAGCTCCGGCGGCGTGATGGGAAAGATGATCGACGCCCAAAGCATCGTCGTCGCATCCACGGCGACGCGCTGGTACGGGCACGAGGGCGATATCCTGCGCTACGTCTTCGCGCACAGCCTCGTGCTCGCCTGCCTGGTGGGTGTGCTGGTGTTCCTGCAGGCCTACGTGCCGCCGTTCACGTGGCTGGTCGTCTGGTGACCCGTGGCATCCGGCTTCAGCCGGATGTCGGATCACCGCAGCCACACCGCCGCGAACAACCCTGCCGCGACGCACGTGTTCGTCGCAAGGTTCCAGATGACGTTGCCCGCCATCGCCGGGATCGGAACCGGGTCGTTCGCGTGCGCAAACGCCCATTTTGCGGCCGGCACGGCGAACCAGGTGGGCAGCACGCCAACCAGGGCCGGCACCGGCAGCGCGCCCAGCACGACGGCGCCCACGATGGCGATCGGCGTGGCGATGACCGCGAGGGCGTACACCACCGCCGCGGCCGGCCGGC
Source organism: uncultured Vicinamibacterales bacterium (assembly GCA_964372095.1). Lineage (GTDB taxonomy): Bacteria > Acidobacteriota > Vicinamibacteria > Vicinamibacterales > JAKQTR01 > CAYJPV01. The sequence goes on from CAYJPV010000007.1 coordinate 33,547, forward strand.
CCAGCAGCAGCACGAGATTGCGGCGGCCGCCGGCGCGATCGGCCTCCTCGTCGGGGAACTCGTTCAACAGTAGGAGATTGAACGTCATCAGGAACGCCGGGATGCCGGCCGCCCACGCCGCGGGTCCAATCACGCCGCGGTGAACGAGCGCCGTCCCGATCACGGGCAGCAGCCCCAGGCCCAGGCCCGCGAACACCTCGCCCACGCCGCTGCGCGCAAACACCTGCGTGTAGATGAGCACCGCGATGGCGCCCAGCCCCATGATGGGCGCCAGGGGCCACCAGCCCACGCGCCACAGGAAGTACGCCCCGATGACCAGGCCGACCACCGACCCGGCCACCCCCACGCCAACCGCGCCGCCGCGCGACAAGGCCCCGGATGGCAATGTCCCGCTCCCGCCGCTGAACGGCGTGCGCTGTGTGTGCAGATCGATGCCCGTCGCCATGTCGCTGGCTTCGTTGAAGGCATTGACCGCCGCGTGCAGCGCGGTCAGGCCAATCAGCGCGAGCACGCTCGCCAGGATACCGGCTCGATCGTCGTAGGCGGCGGCGGCCGCACCCGCGGCAACCAACGTGACCGGCAACACCAGAAATGGGGCACGGGCAACGCCCGCGTAGGCCGTGAGCTTGGACATGCCGCCGATTCTACCGGAACCCGGCTGCAGGTCAGACCTGGTGTTTGCGAATCTGCCGGTTCAGCCCGTGGATCTGCCGCCGCAGCGCTTTCAGCTTCGCACTGTCGCCGGCCTCGATCGTGGCCGCAACCGTGGCTTTGAGCGCCTTCATCCGGGCCTTGATCGCCGCTTTGTCGATGCCAACCACCTCGTGGCGTTCGTGCATCGGGATGTCGAGCGCCTTGCAGAGCGCCACGATCAGATGCTCTTTGTTGAGCTGCGTGTAGCCTTGAACGGCTTCGTGCTGGATGCCCTTGGCGATCTCACGCAGGTCGGCAACCGTCTTCTCTTTCAACTCGTGATGGGTGTACGCCATGTGCAGACTCCTTGTCCGGCCGGGGCGGGTTCCGGCCGCATTCTACAAACGGCGGTTCCCCGTCGCAACCCCCGGTGCGCCGGAATCGTATACGTCGGCGGTGGCTGAATCCAGGCAACGTCCGCCTCAGGATTCCCGTCCAATCTCCATGGTTGAGCCGGCCTCCCGCCGGCTCGGGCCACAACCCGAGAGGATCACTCCATGATGTACGGCACATTCGCCCGGCAGGCGGTTCTCGCCGCCGCTGTGATTTCGGCAACCAGCCTGGCGGCGACGGCGACGGCAGCCGCGCAGGCCCGGGGAACATTCGACCGGTCGTTGAAGGTGACCGGCGCGGTCGAACTCAGTGTCACATCGGGCTCCGGCGCGATCCGCGTGGTCACGGGCTCCGCCGACGTCGTGCGGATTGCCGCGCGCATCACCGCTGACAACTCCTGGTTCGCCGGCAACGACGTGGAGCAGCGTATTCGCCACATCGAGCAGCATCCCCCGATCGATCAGCAAGGCAACCTCATCAGGGTCGGCTGGTTCGCGGACCGCGACATCCAGCAGAACATCAGCATCAGTTACGACATCACGGTGCCCGAGCAGACCAGGGTGACCGCCAAGACCGGGTCGGGCAGCGTGGACATCGGCAGCGTGAGAGGCGCCGTCGACGTCAACAGCGGCTCCGGCAGCATCGTCGTGGGCCGGGCCGGAGGGGCCGTCGTGGCGTCGGCCGGGTCCGGCAGTCTCGACATCGGCGGGGGCGCGAGCCTGGACGCCCACACCGGCAGCGGCTCCATTCGAGCCGTCGGCATCGCGGGCCCGACGACGGCCAAGAGCGGGTCGGGCACGATCAGGATCGACTTGACCGGCAAAGGCGACGTGGACGCGTCGGCCGCATCGGGAGGTGTCACGGTGACCGGTGTCGACGGCGGCCTGCGAGTGACGTCTTCCAGCGGCAGCGTCTCGGTGACCGGCCGGCCCAGCCGGCCGTGGACCATTCGTTCGTCGTCTGGAAGCGTCATTGTCCGGCTGCCCGCCGATGCCGCGTTCGACCTCGACGCACATGCCAGCTCGGGACGTGTGGATTCCGCGCATCCCGTCACCATGACCGGGCGGATCGACAAAGGACGGATCCAAGGGCAGGTCAGAGGCGGCGGCCCGCTCGTTGAAATCCGCTCGTCGTCAGGCGGGGTGCGGATTCAGTAATATCGGTTCTGCACTCGGGTTTTCGGGGAGTCAGACATGAAGGCCACGCCGTCGTCTCGCGTGTGTGGAGTCGTGACGGGAGTCATCTGCGTCGTCGCTGGGACGCTCGTCGGCGGCGGCAGCCGGTTGCCGGATGCCGTTGCCGCGGGCGTCGTGCCCATCTCCATCGAGCAGACCGGACCCGCGCGCCCCAAACCAGGCGACGCGGACATCTGGTACCTGGGCCACTGCGGGTTTGCCGTGCGCACGTCGCGCCATCTGCTGATCTTCGACTACCAGGAACTGCGGGACGGACCGCAGCCACGTGTACGCCCCGCGAAGCCGGGGCTGGACACCGGGTGGATCGTCCCCGCGGACAGCGGCGGTGACCGCGTGCGGGTGTTCGTGACGCATGGGCACACAGACCACTTTGACCCAGTCATCGAGTCCTGGACACCAGCCATCCCGGACATCCGCTACTTCTTCGGATGGCAGGCCGGCAATAACCCGTCTCACCACTATCTCGTCGGCCCGCGGGCCACGTGGTCGAACGACGGGCTCGACATCACGACGATCAACTCTCACCACTCTGACGTGCCGGAGGTGGCCTTCCTCGTCCAGGTGGACGGCGTCGTCATCTATCACAACGGCGACTACCAGATGGACTACGAGGCCGACTTCCCGTACCTGGCCACCCGGGCGACGTCCATCGACCTGGCGTTCGTGCCGGGCGTAGCCCGCCCGGACCTGAAGTACGCCATCCAGAGCGCCGACCTGTTCAAGCGATTCGCGCCACGGGCAGTGTTCCCGATGCACGCCCAGGCCGGCGCGCCGATGTACCTGGAGTTCGCCGAGGCGTTCCGGCAGCGCACGCCCGGACTGCCCATCATGGTTCCGCTGAAGCTCGGCGACCGGTTCGTGTACCGCGGGCGCCAGATCAGCCGCGCCACGCGATAACCCCGCACGTCGCCCTCCGCCCCGTCCGCTGTTCGATCGTGGGACGGCACCGTCCGCGCACGGTCATGCGCCGGGCCCGCGCCTACAGGCGCCCGCCGATTCGTCCACGGTCTGAAGGCCCGGCTGGCGACCACGACATTTGGCATTGTCTTCGCATTGCGGACACCAGAACGCGGCACGCGGCACGCGGCACGCGGCACGCGGCACGCGGCACGCGGCACGCGGCACGCGGCGCCTGGTGCGCCCGCCGCGACGTGGACGGAGGACGCCTGTGTCTGCCATCTTGAAGGATCTGCGTTTCGGTCTGCGGGTGCTCGCCAAGAACCCCGGTTTCACCGTGGTTGCCATCCTGGTGCTGGGCCTCGGCATCGGCGCCAACGCGGCGGTGTTCTCGGTGGTCAACGCCGTACTCCTGCGCCCGTTGCCCGGTGTGGACTCGGGCACGCCGGTCCTGGGCCTCTACAACAAGGACACGGCACGGCCGGGGCGTTACCGCCCGTTCTCGTACCCCAACTACGTCGATATCCGGGAAGCCAGCACGACGTTCTCGTCGATTGCCGCGTGCAACCTGGCCCTCGCCGGTATCACCGAGGGCGACACCACACGCCGGACGTTCGTGCTGGCGGTGTCGGCCAACTACTTCGACACCCTGGGCGCCAGGCCGGCTCGTGGCCGGGTCTTCACGCCCGACGAAGAGCGCCCGGGACAGCCGGCGGCGGTGGCGGTGGCGTCCGACGCGTACTGGCGAAAAGCCGGCGCCGATCCCGATCTCGTCGGCGGCACCGTCATGATCAACAGCCGGATCTTCACCATCGTCGGCATCGCGCCTCCGGGCTTCACGGGCAATAGCCCGATGGTCGCGCCGGAGTTCTGGGTGCCGCTGAGCGCGACGGCCCTGGTCATGAACGACTTCATGAATGAACAGCCCGGCACGGCGGCAGATTCCCGCGCCGCCCAGAACATCATGGTCGTAGGCCGGCTCCAGGCGGGCGCGACGCGCGACACCGCCGACCGTGAACTGGCACAAATCGGGAGCCGCCTTGCGGAGACCTTCCCCGCGGACAACAAGGACTACACGGTCGTGTCGGCCCCGATGCACAGGACGGGCCTGAGCACGAGCCCGTCCGACGATGGGGGGGCGTTTACGTTGTCGGCCGTCCTGATGGCCATGTCGGCAGTGGTGCTGCTCGTAGCGTGCCTCAACCTCGCCAACATGCTGCTGGCGCGGGGAACGGCCAGGCGCCGCGAGATCGCGATCCGCATTTCGGTGGGCGCGAGCCGGACCGCCGTGGTCAGGCAGTTGCTCGTCGAGGGTCTCCTGCTGGCTATCGGCGGCGGCGCACTGGGGCTCTTCCTCGCGCAGGGTGCGACGACGGCTTTCGTGCAGTCCATCGTACCGATGATGCCGGTTCCGCTGAGTATTACGACGAACCCCGACTGGCGTGTCGTGTCGGTGACCCTGCTGTTCTCGGTGCTGGCCACGCTGGCCTTTGCGCTGGGACCTGCGTGGCGGATCACGCGGCCCGGTGTTCTGGAGGATCTGAAGGAACAGAAGGCCGTGTCGCAGCATGGACGGCGCGCACGCCTGCTCGGCGCGCGTAACCTGCTGCTCGTCTCTCAGATGGCACTGTCGCTGGCACTGCTCGTCACTGGCGCGCTCTTCGTACGCGGCGCCATGAAGGCCGCGGACGCCACGCCGGGATTCCCGCTCGAGCGTGGGCTCATCGTCGAAGTCGATCCCAGCCTCGCCGCGTACACGCCGGAACAAGCGGCCGCGGCCCACCGCGGCCTCCTGGCGCACCTCAGGACCATCCCGGGCGTCGAAGCCACCAGCATGGCGTCCCTGGTACCGTTCGGCGCCATCAGCGAAGGCACGCGGGTGGAACGTGTCTCGGGCGCGGATGACCGTGGCGCCGGCACGACGACCGAGGCGCCCGTGAGGGCCGGACTGACCGTGATCAGCACCGACTACTTCCGTTCGCTCGACCTTGCGGTCGTCCGCGGGCGCGAGTTCACGCCCGACGAAGCCGAAGGCCAGGCGGTTCGGCACGTCGCCATCATCGACGAACCCCTGGCGCAGCGCCTGTTCCCGGCGCCGGGCGACAACCCGGTGGGGCAGTACGTGCGCATGGTCGTGCGTGAAGGCCGGCGTGAGGAGCCCCTCGAAGTCGTCGGCGTCGTGCGGGGCGTGCGCGACAGTCTCTTCGAGCGCGCAGCGTCGCCTCACCTCTATCTGCCGTTCCCCGCGCGCTCACGGAGCTGGATGAACTACCACATCCGGGTTGCCGGCGGCGACGCGGCCACCGCGGCGATGTTGCAGACGGTCCGGCGCGAGATTCGCACCTTCGACGAACGCCTTCCCGTGCTGACGATGACCACCCTGCGGGGATTCGGCGAACGCAGCATCTTCCTGTGGGTCTTCCGATCCGCCGCTCGCATCTTCTCGGCCTTCGGGTTGGCGGCGCTCCTGCTGGCGCTTGTGGGCATCTATGGCGTCAATGCCTACCTCGTCGCGCGGCGTACGCGCGAGATCGGCATCCGGATGGCCCTGGGGGCGACGGCCGCTGATGTGGTGCGGTTGATCGTCCGTGATGCGGCCGTCGTCTCGGCGATCGGCGTCGGCATTGGTCTTGGCCTGGCCATCGCCCTGGGCTCGCTCCTGAGTTCCATGCTCTACGAGGTGAGTGCCACCGATCCGCTGGCGCTTCTGGCGGCACCGCTGCTGCTGGGCGGCTCGGCCCTGCTGGCGTCGTACATTCCGGCGCGACGGGCCACGGGCGTCGCACCGGTGGCGGCCCTGCGACAGGAGTAGGCGACGGCGAGCCCCGGGGCACGACAGGCGGGCGCGGCCTCGGCGAACCAGTGCCTGGGGAAAACCGTCAAAGGGCATGACCCCTTCGTCTCCGACGCGCCGCCGGCGCCGGGAGCCTGTCATGTCCTTCGTCAAAACCTCCGTGAGATCGCTCCGCCGGACACCCGTTGTCTCGCTGGTCGCCATCGTCTCGCTGGCCTTCGGCATCGGCGCCAATGTGGCGTTGTTCTCGCTGTTCGATCGGATGGTCCTGCGTCCGCTCCCCGTACACGAGCCCCAGCAACTGGTCAACCTGGCGGCCCCGGGACCCAAACCTGGATCGCAGTCCTGCAATCAGGCCGGGCCCTGCGACGTGGTGTTCAGCTACCCGATGTACGACGACCTCGAGCGCCTGCAGCAGGTGTTCACGGGCATGGCCGCGCACCGGACGTTCGCGGCCAACGTGTCGTATCAGGGACAGACCGTGCGCGCCCAGGGGATGCTGGTTTCCGGCAACTACTTCCAGGTGCTGGGCCTCCAGCCGGCGCACGGGCGCCTGCTGGCGCCCGGCGACGCGAAGGCCGTCGGTGAATCGCCGGTGGCCGTACTCAGCCACGAAGCCTGGCGGACACGGTTCGGCCAGAACCCGAACGTCGTGGGCGAGTCGCTCACGGTCAACGGCCACGCCCTGACAATCGCGGGCGTGGCGCCGGCGGGATTCTGGGGCACGACGTTGGGTGCCGAACCGCAGATCTTCGTGCCGATCACGCTGAGGCCGTTGCTGGAACCCCGAATCCCCGGCTTCGACAACCGGCGGAACTACTGGGCCTACGTGTTCGCCCGCCTCAAACCTGGCGTCTCGCTGGAGCAGGCGCGCGCGGCTCTGGCCCCCGTGTACCGCGGCCTGGTGAACGACGTGGAAGCCCCGCTGCAGCAGGGCATGAGCGATCAGACGATGGCGCGGTTCCGGACGAAGGGCCTCCAGATCGAACCCGGCGCCCGCGGGCAGAGCAACGTCCATCGCGAAGCCCGCCTGCCGCTGCTGATGTTGTTCGCGGTGACGGGACTGGTGCTCGTCATCGCGTGCGCCAACATCGCCAACCTGCTGCTGGCCCGCGCGGCGACCCGATCCGGCGAGATCGCCGTGCGTCTGGCGATCGGCGCCAGCCGCGGGCAGGTCATCAGGCAGTTGCTGACGGAAGCCTGCATGCTGGCGGGTCTTGGCGGGCTGCTCGGGCTGGCCGTCGCGCACGGGACCATCAACCTGATCTACTCGCTGATGCCAGCCGAAGGCGTCGTGGGCGTCCGGGCGACGATCGACGCGACCGCGATGATGTTCGCGGCTGCCGTGGCCCTCGGCACGGGGCTGCTCTTCGGCGTGTTCCCGGCCGTGCACGCCACGCGGCCCGATCTGACGTCGACGCTCAAGGGTCAGTCCGGGCAAGCGTCGGGGTCGCCGGCGGCCTTCCGGTTCCGCGCCGCGCTCGTCACGACGCAGATTGCCCTGTCGATGACGCTGCTCGTCGCCTCCGGGCTGTTCATCCGGAGCCTCGTCAACCTCAGCCGCGTCGATCTCGGCCTGCAGGTCGCGGACGTCGTGACGTTCGGCGTGTCGCCCGGGCTGAACGGGTACGCGAGGGAGCGCTCGCTGGCGTTATTCGAGCGGATCGAGGACGAACTCGCAGCGACACCAGGTGTGGTTGGTGTCAGCGCGTCGATGGTGCCCGCGCTCGACGGCAGCAGCTGGGGGCAGGACGTGTCGGTGGAGGGGTTTGAAGCCGGACCCGATACCGACGCCAACTCGCGCATGAACGAAGTCGGCCCGGACTACCTGCGCGTGATGGGCATCCCGCTGCTGGCCGGCCGCGAGTTCACCCGCGCCGACGCCGCCGGCGCGCCGCGTGTCGCACTGGTCAACGAGCAGTTCGCGAAGAAGTTCAACCTGGGGCGCGACGCCGTCGGCAAGCGGTTCGGAACCGGACGCGGCAGCGGGACCAGCCTGAACATCGAGATTGTCGGCCTCGTCAAGGATGCGAAGTACAGCGAAGTGAAAGACCCCGTGCCGCCCTTGTTCTTCCTGCCGTACCGTCAGGACGAACGCCTGGGTTCCTTGTACTTCTACGTCGAGTCATCGCTGCCGGCCGACCAGACATTCGGCGCCATCCGCACGATTATGGCGCGCGTCGATCCGAACCTGCCGGTGGAAGACCTCCGTACGATGGACGAGCAGGTGCGTGAGCAGTTGTTTGCCGACCGCATCGTGACCGTGCTGTCGTCGGCGTTCGCCGGGTTGGCCACGTTGCTGGCGGCGATCGGCCTCTACGGCGTGCTGGCGTACACGGTGGCGCAGCGCACGAAAGAGATCGGGCTGCGGATGGCCCTGGGGGCGGGCCCTGCCGACATCCGGCGCATGGTGCTGAGGCAGGTCGCCCGCATGATGGCCATTGGGGGTGCCATCGGCCTCGTGGCGGCCTACGGCCTCGGCCGGGCGGCGCAGTCCCTGCTCTTCGAGATCGCTGGGCACGACCCGACCGTGTTTGCCGGGGCCGCGCTGGTGCTCTCGGTGATTGCGTGCGGCGCCGGGTTCCTGCCAGCCCAGCGCGCCGCCCGGGTCGATCCCATCGGCGCGATTCGATACGAGTAGACGGCCGGGGAGATGGCTGGGCGAAGAGCCGGCAGGCCATCCGTCATCACGGTGGAGTGTCCGGATATGGGACGACAAATCTCACCGGAGAACAGTATCGCAGTGCCAGCCGCTCAGGGACGCCAGACTGGCGCCGCATTTGGGCCGGAAACCGCCGTCCGCCGCAACGCGCCGTGGCACGATGTTCGCTTTACGAGGAACCGATGGACATCCAACGCCCTGCATCCGTAGCCCGAGCCCGCCGGAACCGACGCATCATCTGGGCCGTCGTTGCCGTGGTGGCCCTGTCGACCGTGACGTACCTGCTCTCCCGGCTGAAGCCGGCTGCGCCGTCCGTTGAACGAGCTACCGTCTGGGTCGATACCGTGAAGCGTGGCCCCATGGTACGCAACGTGCGCGGACTCGGCACGCTGGTGCCGGAGGACATCCGCTGGATCCCGGCGGCCACCGCCGGCCGCGTCGAACGCGTCCTCGTCCGGCCTGGCGCGGTCGTGAGCCCAGACACCATCGTGCTCGAGCTGAGCAACCCGGCGGAGGCACAGGCACTCGAGGAGGTCGAAGCGCAGATGCGGGCCTCCGAAGCCGAGTTGATCGCCCTGCGGGCGCGTATCCAGAACGAACTGGTGTCGCAGCAGGCGACCACGGTCACCATCGAGTCGGAACACCGGCAGGCGCTGCTCCAGGCGAAGGCCGACGCCGAACTGGCGAAGGACGGTCTCCGATCCAACCTCGAAACCCAGTTGTCCGCGATGCGGGCGGAGGCCCTCGGGTCGCGAGCGGCGGCGGAGCAGAAACGTCTGGCCCAGATGACGAACTCCGTGGATGCACAACTGGCCGTGCAGCAGGCCGCCGTCGAGCGGTACCGTACCCTCGCCGTGCTGAAGCGCTCGCAGGTGAGCCAGCTGAAGGTGCGTGCCGGCATCGCCGGAGTCCTGCAGCTGGTGCCCGTCGAGGTGGGCCAGCAGGTGGCGCCGGGCACGAACCTCGCACGCGTGGCCGACCCGAGCCGCCTGAAAGCCGAGCTGAAGATTCCGGAGACCCAGGCCAAGGACGTGCAGATCGGCCTCGTCGCATCGATCGACACACGCAACGGTATCGTGGCCGGGCGGGTCACGCGGATCGACCCCGCCGTCCAGGGAGGCACGGTGACGGTCGACGTCGCGCTGGAAGGCGACCTGCCCAAAGGGGCCCGGCCGGACCTCAGCGTGGACGGCACGATTGAACTCGAACGTCTCGCCAACGTCTTGTACGTTGGGCGGCCGGCGCTGGGACAGGAGCAAAGCGTGATCAGTCTGTTCAGGATCGGCCCTGACGGCGTGACGGCCGACCGCGTGAAGGTCACGCTCGGGCGCATGGCCGTCAATACCGTGGAGATTCGGGACGGCCTGAAGGAGGGCGACAACGTGGTGCTCTCCGACACGTCGCAATGGGACGCCTTCGACCGCATCCGGCTGAAGTAGTCACGGGAGGAGCAGAACGATGAACGCCACCGCAGGGCCGCTGATCAAACTCGAGGGTCTCACCAAGGCCTTCTACACGGACGAAGTCGAGACCCACGCCTTGTCGGGCGTCCATCTCGAAATCCAGCGCGGGGAGTACGTGGCTATTGCCGGCCCGTCGGGCTGCGGGAAGTCGACGCTGCTGTCGATTCTCGGTTTGCTCGATACGCCGACCGAGGGCAGCTACACGCTCAACGGACAGGCCGTCGCCGACCTCAACCTCGCGCAGCGGGCGCGTATCCGCAATCGGGAGGTCGGGTTCATCTTTCAGAGCTTCAACCTCATCGGCGATCTCACCGTGTTCGAGAACGTCGAGCTGCCGCTCACCTACCGCGGCATGCCTGCCTCGGAACGCAAGACGCGCGTGACCGCGGCGCTCGAGCGCGTCGGCATGGCCCACCGCGCGCGTCACCTGCCCAGCCAGCTCTCCGGCGGCCAGCAGCAACGCGTCGCCGTCGCCCGCGCGCTGGTGGGCGAACCGGCCATCCTGCTGGCGGACGAGCCGACGGGCAATCTCGACTCCCGCAACGGCGATGCCGTGATGGAACTCCTGAGTGACCTCCATCGGGCCGGCGCCACCATCTGCATGGTGACCCACGACCAGCGGTTCGCTCGGCACGCCGATCGAACCATTCACCTGTTCGACGGACGCGTCGTCGAGGAAAGTGTCGAGGCCACGGCGTAGACCAGGATGCGGTAGCCCCGGGCCTTTCGCCGCAGCCCCGGCCCCTCAGTCCCGGCGGGCATCCGCCCCCCGCCGCTCAGCCTTGGTCTGGCAGAGCCCGGCCAGCAGGGATTAGGACACCTTATGATCCGCCTCACTGACATCGAGAAGTACTACGAGCACGGGCCGAGCCGCACGTTTGTCCTGAGACGAATCACGCTCGACATCGCCGAAGGCGACTTCGTGTCGATCATGGGGCCGTCCGGCGCCGGCAAGTCGACGCTGCTCCACATCCTCGGGATGTACGACAGTGCCTGGACCGGCGAGTTTTCGTTCGCCGGCCAGGCCGTGCACACGATGAAGCCCAAGGAGCGCGCGGCGCTCGCGAAGCAGCACATCGGCTTCGTCTTCCAGAGTTACCACCTGATCGACTCGCTGACGGTCTACGAGAACATCGAGGTCCCGCTGTCCTACCGGGACGTCAAGAAGAGCGATCGTCAGGCCATGGTCTGCGATGCTCTCGACCGGTTCGGCATCGTCGGCAAGAAGGACCTGTATCCGAACCAGTTGTCGGGAGGCCAGCAGCAGCTCGTCGCCGTGGCCCGCGCGGTCATTGCCAACCCGACGCTCCTGCTGGCGGACGAGCCGACCGGCAACCTGCACTCCGAGCAGGGCCGCGAGATCATGGAACTGTTCACGCGCCTGAACCAGGCGGGCACGACCATCGTGCAGGTCACCCACTCCGAAGTGAACGCCGGCTACGGGCGCCGCGTGATCCGGCTTCGGGACGGCTGGCTTGTGGACGGTTGAGGCCGGCGGCGTTCCAGATAGAATGGGCCTCGCAGATCCACGATGCACACCGCTGATGCCGCGCCGCCACGTGTCCTGATCGCCGATGACGTGCCGGACGTCATCGAGGCGCTCCGCCTCCTCCTGAAGTCTGAGGGTTTTCAGATCCAGACCGCGTCATCGCCCGCCGACGTGCTGGCCCGGGCCGCCGAGACGGACTTCGACGTGGTCCTGATCGATCTGAACTACACGCGCGACACCACGTCAGGCCGTGAAGGTCTGGACCTGCTCGACCAGCTGCGCCGCCTCGATCAGACCCTGCCCGTGGTCGTCATGACAGCCTGGAGTAGCGTGGACCTGGCGGTGGAAGCCATGCGGCGGGGCGCACGCGACTTCCTGCAGAAGCCGTGGGAGAACGAGCGCCTGGTGGCCATCCTCCACACGCAGGCGGAACTCGCACGGGCGCTCCGGCGTGGCCAGCGCCTCGAGGCCGAGAACCAGGCCCTGCGCAGTGAGCCCAGGCCCGCGATGATCGCGGAATCGGCGGCCATGGCGCCGGTGCGGCAGGTGATCGAGCGCGTCGGGCCATCAGACGCCAATGTCCTCATCACCGGCGAGAACGGCACAGGCAAGACCCTGGTCGCACAGGCCCTGCATGCCGCCTCCGCGCGCGCGGGCCGCGCCATGGTCACGGTGAACGTCGGCGGCCTGCCCGAGGGCGTGTTCGAGTCGGAGTTGTTCGGCCACGTGAAAGGGGCGTTCACCGACGCCAAGACCGACCGCGTGGGCCGCTTCGAACTCGCCGATGGTGGCACGTTGTTCCTCGACGAGATCGCCAACCTCGGCATGGCCCAGCAGGTCCGGCTGCTGCGCGTGCTCGAAACCGGCGAATTCGAACGCGTAGGGTCGTCCCGCACGCGGACGGTCGACGTCCGCATCATCTCCGCCACCAACGCCGAACTCGCGGAGAGCATCGTGGCCGGCACGTTCCGGCAGGATCTCCTGTTCCGCCTGAACACCGTGGAGATCCGCGTGCCGCCGCTTCGGGAGCGCCGCGAGGACATTCCGGCGCTCGCGACGCTGTTCCTGCGCCAGCACACCCAGCGGTATCGAAAAGCCGTGTCCGGATTCGACCCCGCCGTGCTCCAGGCGCTCGGCGAGCACCCCTGGCCGGGCAACGTGCGAGAACTCGACCATGCCATCGAGCGAGCCGTGCTGATGAGCCAGGGACCGGCGATCAGGACGGCCGACATCAGCCTCAAGCCGGGCAAGGACGGCGTAACACGCCTCGAAGAGATGAGCCTGGAGGACGTCGAAGCGTTCCTCATCAAGAAAGCCCTGGCCCGCTACGACGGCAACGTCAGTCATGCGGCCGATGCCCTCGGCCTCAGCCGCAGCGCCCTGTACCGCCGCCTGCAACGCTACGGGTTATGAACGCCACCGGGCCCCGCCGCCGCCGGGTTCCCCACGATCGCCGCATCCTGTTGTTGAGTCTCGCGGGCGGAGCGCCCGCCCTGCTTGTGGCGGGCGTGGCTCTGTGGTCAGGGACTCTCTCGACCCGGTTCAGCGTGGCGGCGTCAGTCGTGGTGGGCCTGTGCTGGCTGGGATGCGCTTTCGCCGTCCGGCGCGCCGTCGTATTCCCTCTGCAGACCCTGGCGAACCTCCTGGCCTGCCTGCGCGAGGGTGACACCTCGTTTCGCGCAAGCGGCGCACGCTACGGGGATGCCCTGGGCGAGGTCATGCTCGAAGCGAACGCCCTCGTGGGCACCGTGCGGGACCAGCGCCTCGACGCCCGCGAGGCGACCGCCCTGCTCGGCCGGGTCATGGCCGAGATCGACGTGGCCGTGTTCGCCTTCGACGGGGAGCGGCGGGTCAGGCTCGTCAATCGTGCCGGCGAACGTGTACTCGATCGGACCGCAGAGGCCCTGCTCAACGTCGCCGCCGACGAGTTGGGCCTGGGGGCGTGCCTCGATGATGACCAGTCGAGCCAGGTGCCTGTCGTGCTGCCTGGCAACGCAGGCCGATGGGAGGTCCGTCGCAGCGGTTTCCGCCTCGGCGGCCTGCCACATCGCCTGCTCATTCTGACCGACGTCAGCCGATCGCTGCGGGATGAAGAGCGACAGGCGTGGCAGCGGCTGATGCGCGTGCTCGGCCACGAGATCAACAATTCCCTCGCGCCCATCAAGTCCATCGCCGCAAGCCTCGCGACGGTGCTCAGCCGCAGCCCGGACACGAACGAAGCCCGCGAGGACATGCAGCACGGGCTCGAAGTCATCGCGTCGCGGGCGGAGGCGCTCGCCCGTTTCACGGCGGCGTATTCGCGCCTGGCACATCTGCCGGCACCGCGCAGGCGCGAAGTCTCGTTCGCACCCATCGCCCGGCGCGTAGTCAGCCTGGAGCCGCGGCTGCCCGTGGCGCTGGAGGAAGGTCCCGATCTCACGGTGTTCGTGGACCCCGACTTGATTGAGCAGGCGTTGATCAACCTCGTGAAGAACGCGGTCGACGCGTCCATCGAGACGGCCGGAGGTGTCCGCGTGTGTTGGACCGTCGTCGGTCGCCATCTGCAGGTGGACGTGATCGACGAGGGCCCGGGCCTGGGCCACACCGCAAACCTGTTCGTGCCCTTCTTCACGACCAAGCCGGGGGGGTCGGGGATCGGGCTCGTCCTCAGCCGGCAGATCGCCGAAGCCCATGGCGGGTCGCTCACCGTCGAAACCCGGACAGACGGGGCGGGCTGCGTGGCGCGTCTGCGCCTCCCCGCCTCCCCCCGCTGAAAAAAGGGGCCAGGCCCCTTTTGCATTTGACCTAAAACGCGACCGGCCGGTTTTGCGAACAATTTCGCCCCGGGAGGCGCCCCGCAGGCTCCGGGGACCCCGAAAAGGGGCCAGGCCCCTTTTGCATTTGACCTAAAACGCACCGCGGGCCTTACGCGGCGAAATCGATCCGAACGGTAAGGACTTCGCCCGGAACTGCGCGTCAAAATTGGGGTGAACCGGGCGGTTGCAGGCCCCCGGCCGCACCGGGGACCGGGGGTATCATGAACAACGTACTCAGGGCGGCCGGGCTCGCCGTCATCCTCACCATGCCGTGGACTCTGGTCCACGGTCAGGCAGGGCTGCCCAAGGAACGACCGGTGGTCGAGCAGACCATCCGCGACTCCATCGGCTGGGCCCTCACCAAGGACCGCCCGCTGCTCGAGCGCATTATCGCGCACGACCTGGGGCTCTTCATCTTCAACCCGGACTCGAAGTCGACGGTGGTCGGGTGGGAGGCGTTTGCGCGGAACTTCGCGACCTGGATGGACCCGCGGTTCAAGGCCACAGTCCTGGACGTGCGTGACCTCAGGATCACGTTCTCGAGGTCCGGCGACGTCGCGTGGTTCTCCGCCATCCTCGACGATCTGGGCGAGTGGGACGGGAAACCCATCGGCTGGAAAGACACCCGCTGGACCGGGGTGCTCGAAAATCGCGACGCCCAGTGGGTCATCGTGCAAATGCACTTCTCGTTCGCGTCGGACCGGACGCCCCCGGCGAACCCGGGCAAGTAACGCGAGGCACCATTGCCAGGAGCCCCGCCGACAGAGGTTGACACCATGCACACGATTCGCCGGATCGTCCTGGGCACGATTGTGCTCGCCTGCTGCTCCACACACGCGCCGGCCCAGACACCGAAGCCCTTCTCACCGGACTTCGGGCGCCTCTCCGACGGAGACGGTGGGCAGGTCTTCAACAGGGTCTTCACGACCGGTACGGAGGACGGGCGGGTGGTGGCCCGCCTGGACTCGCGCACGGGCGACGGCGGCGTCCTGCTGGACGGCGTGCAGCTCGGCGACGGGATCATCGAGGTTGATCTGAAGGGCAAGGACGTCGCCCAGCGCAGCTTCCTCGGTATTGCGTTCCACGTCGTCGACTGGACGACGTTCGACGCGGTGTACTTCCGGCCGTTCAATTTCCGCGGAGCCGATGCCGAGCGCCGGTCTCATTCGGTCCAGTACGTCTCGCACCCCGCTCACACGTGGCAGCGCCTAAGGGCCGAGCGCCCGGGTCAGTTCGAGAGGGCGATCGACCCGCCGCCAGACCCGAACAACTGGTTCCGCGTCCGAATCGTCCTGGCGAACTCGCGCGTCGACGTCTTCGTGAATGGGGCGTCTACGCCCAGCCTCTCAGTGGAGGACCTGAGCCCGCACAAGAGCGGCGGCGTCGCGCTCTTCGTGGGTAACGGATCCGACGGTTCCTTCGCCAACCTGACCATCACCCCGACCGCACCGGCAGGTCCTCCGCCCGCGAGCACCCAGACCATCTTCCAGGCCTCGGCGACCGGCAATCTCCCGCGCGTGCGAGCCCTGGTGGAAGCCGATGCGCAGGCCGTTCACGCACGCAACC
Organism: uncultured Vicinamibacterales bacterium; assembly: GCA_964372095.1. Taxonomy (GTDB): domain Bacteria; phylum Acidobacteriota; class Vicinamibacteria; order Vicinamibacterales; family JAKQTR01; genus CAYJPV01. The sequence continues at coordinate 49,435 of CAYJPV010000007.1, forward strand.
CTGGGGACCTCACCGCCCTCGGCATGGCCGCCATTTACGGTCAGCGCGCGGTGAGCGAGTACCTCCTCTCGAAGGGGGCCGACGTCAACGCGTCGAGCCGGCACTCGGGGCGACCGCTCGACATCGCGTACGAATCGGGTCACACGGCCTACGTGGCCTGGATGCAGTCGCGTGGGGCCCACTTCACGCCAGCGAACCTCCAGGTGGTCCAGGTGGCTCCCCGCACCAGGCGCCTCGCGTTTCCCTGGGGCATGATGAACAACGTGGTGGTATTCGCGACGGCTGAAGGCGCGGTCGTGGTGGACTCGGGCTTTGCCACCCGGACGGTCGCTGACGTGCGGCAGGCGGTCGAGGCGTACTCGAAGCCGGGAGTCCGCTATCTGATCAACTCACACGCGCACGGTGACCACATCGCCGGCAACGCGCTCGCGCCGTCGCCCGGCAGCATCATCACGGCCGCGTCGCTCGCCGCCAACACGGCGGGGCCGGGCCTGACCAGGGACACCCAGCCGCTCACGGGTCGTTCTGGCCGCACGCTGCCGGCTCCGTACACGCTTCGGGCGGGCAACGTCGACTTCAGGCTCATCCCGCGGCCGGGCCTCCACTCCGATGGCGACATGATGATCTGGGTCCCATCCGAATCAGTCGTGGCCATGGGCGACCTGCTGCTGTCGGAGAGCATTCCAGCCGTGGAGGACGTCGCGGGCTACCTGTCGTTCCTGGACGACGTGCTGGACGTGTTCCCCGCCGACACGACGTTCATCAGCGGGCACGGCCGCGACTTGAACGCGGCGGGCGTAAAGGCCTACCGGGACACGTTGACGGCCATGGTCGACGTCATCCGCAGCAATCTGGCGGCGGGCCGGACCGCGGAGCAACTGGTCCGGGACGACATCCTGAAACCTTACCGATCGCAGTTCTCGCTGCTCGCGTTCCTGACGCCGGACGCGCTCATCCCGCGTGTCGCGGCGGCGGTGCAGCGCGGCGCCCTGAAGTGACGTCCGGACGGCTCCATCAGCCCGATGCCGGCTGAACTCCCCGCGCGCGCCTGCCGTCTAATGCGTTGTCCGTGCGCGACGCGGCGCCGTCTTCTGCGGGGTTCCAGCTGATCCGAGAGACCACCTATGTTTGCCGACACTTTTGTCCGGGACGTCCGCGTCGGTGTTCGTGTGCTCGCCAAAGAAAAGACCTTCTGCGCGCTGGCGGCCTTCGTGCTGGCGCTTGGCATCTGCGCGGTCACGACGATGTTCGCGGTCGTCGACGGGGCGATGATCAGGGGGTTTTCGTTTCCCCATGCGGACCGCCTGACGAACGTCACCTTCATCGATCCGACGACCACGACCTTCTTCGGCGTGAACAACCAGGTCTTCTCGATGGACTTCGAAGAGTTTGCGCCGGTGCAGACATCCTTTGAACTGATGGCCGCCTATCTGGGCGGATCGACGGTCAACCTGACAGTCGACGGCGATGCGCGGCGCTACACGGGCGCGTACACGACGGAGCACTTCCTGCGCGTCCTGGGCGTCAGCCCGATCCTTGGACGCGACCTCACGGCCGCCGACAACAGGCCTGGAGCCGAGCGTGTCCTGATCATCAGCCACGGACTCTGGCAGCGCGACTTTGGCGGGGCCGCCGGCATCGTCGGCAAGACCGTCCGGCTCAACGGCAAGCCCGCCACCATCATCGGCGTGATGCCGCAAGGGTTCACGTTCCCCGGCAACGAGGAGGTGTGGAGCCCGCTCTACAGCGAGTTCCCCGTACGCCCCAGGAACGATCCGCAGGCCAACAACCCGGCGATCATCGGCCTGATCAAACCAGAGGTCTCTCTGGAACAGGCCCAGGCCGAGTTCACAGCGTTCGCCCGGCGTTTCGCAACCGCGTACCCCGACACCAACAAGCCGTTCAACGCCGCGCTCGTCGAACCACTGATCAAGACGTTCACGCCGCTGCCCATCCGGGGTCTCCTCCTCACGATGCTGGCCTTCTGCGGCGGTGTCCTGCTGATTGCGTGCGTCAACGTGATGAACATGCAGTTCGCGCGGGCAACGGTGCGCGCCCGGGAACTGGCGATCCGATCGTCGCTCGGGGCCAGCCGGACCAGGATCATGGGCCAGATGCTGACCGAGAGTCTGATCGTCGCGACCGTCGGGGCGGTCGTCGGCGTGCTCCTCGCCTACGTGTCGGTCAACTGGGTGGATGCGGCGTTTCGCACCGGGGACAACGGGCCTCCGGCGTGGATGGTGTTCCGGATCGATGCCCTGGCGCTCGTCATCACGGTGGCCGCCACACTCGCCGCCACTGTGGGGTCCGGCCTGCTGCCGGCGTGGATGGCCTCGCGCGCCAACACGGCCGCCGCCCTGGCGGACGGTGGACGCGGCCACACCGGCGGTCGTGTCAGCCTGGTCACGCGCGGGCTCGTGGTGTTCCAGATCGTGACGACCTGTGTGCTGCTGATCGGCTCGATGCTGCAGTTGCGGTCGATTCTGAACCAGCAGCGTATCGACCACGGCTACGACACGGGCAGCGTCATGACGGCCCGGATGGGCCTCATGGAAGGCGACTATCCCACGCAGGAATCGCGCATGCTGTTCTATGACCGCCTGCTGCGCGCGTTGCGCCAGTCGCCGACGTTCGAGGCCGTCGCCCTGACCAGCCGCATGCGGATGGTGTTCTCAGGGTCGGGGCCGATCGAGATTGAAGGACGGACGTACCGGGAGCGGCGTGACCGGCCCAATGCCAATTTCGAACAGGTCACCGGCGGCTTCTTCCACACGCTGGGCCAGCGGCTGGTCGAAGGGCGGGACTTCACCGATCAGGACCTGGACACCCGTCAGCCGGTGGCGATCGTCAACGCGGCTTTCGCGGAACGGCACTTCGGGCGCGAGAGCGCCCTGGGACGCCGGTTCAGGACCGGCGACGGGAGCGTACCCGAGCAGTACGGACCCTGGCGCACCATCATAGGCGTAGTCGCCACCGTGCGTATGAGCGGACCGTTCAACAACCCGAACGTGGACGACACGGGCTTCTACGTGCCGTTCTTCGTGAACCCATTCGGGCCGGCCCGGACGGGGCCTTTCGCCAACCAGTTCGCAACCGTGCTCGTGAAGCCGCGCCCCGGCCAGCGGCCCGAGGCCGTGCTGCCGGCGCTGCGCAAAGAGGTCGCGAAGGCCGACCCGAACCTGCCGCTGTACTTCCCCGGTACGCCCGCACAACACCTGCAGGGGGCGGTCTCGGCAAACCGGATCATCGCCGTGATGTTCTCGGTGTTCGGCGTGGTGGCCGTCGTGCTGGCTGCGGTCGGCATTTACGGCGTCATGGCCTTCGCGGTCAGCCGCCGCACGCAGGAGTTCGGCGTACGCGTGGCGCTCGGCGCGGACCGCGCCCGGATCATGGGACTGGTGCTTCGTCAGGGCGCCCGCCAGGTGGCGCTGGGCCTGGCCCTCGGCCTCGGCCTGGCCTTCGCCGTGACGACGGCCGGAGCCGACGCCATCGGGAACATGCTGTTCGGTGTCGCTCCGAGGGATCCGCTGACCTATGCCGCCGTCACCGCTCTCGTGACGATCGTGGCGCTGGGCGCCATGTTCGTGCCCGCTCAGCGTGCGACGCGGGTCCACCCGGTGATCGCGTTGCGCGCCGAATGAGCGCGGAGGTACGTCATGACACACGTCAGTGACTGGCGGTCCGGGCTTCGGCTCGTCGTCAAGCAACCGGGACTGGCCGCGTCGGCGATCGTGGCCCTGGGCCTCGGGATCGGCCTGACATCCCTGCTGTTCAGCCTCACGTACGGCATCTATCTCCGCGATCTGCCGTTCCCTGACGGCGACCGCATCATGGCTATCTCGGGCACGAACGTGGCCACGGGCCGGACGCGGCTCGAGGTCTCGATCCATGACATCGCGGCTTGGCGGCAGCGGCAGCAGTCGTTCGACGACCTGGCGGCCTTCGGACGCGGCAGTCTGAACGTCGTGCTGCACGCCAACCAACCCGAACGTCTCGTTGGTGCGTGGCTCACGCCGAACGGGTTCGAGGTGCTGGGCGCGAAGCCGCTGCTCGGGCGCACATTCACCGACGCCGACGGCGAGCCGGGGGCGCCCGCAGTACTCGTGCTGGGCCACGGCGTCTGGGTCAAACATTTCGGCAGCGATCCCCGCGTACTTGGGCGGGCCGTCCGGGCCGATGGCGAAGCGGCCACCATCATCGGCGTCATGCCTCCGGGCTTCGCGTTTCCGTCCATCCAGGAAGCCTGGATGCCCCTGCGGGTCAGTCCGCTGGACGTGCCCCGTGGCCAGGGCCCGCAGTTGCTGGCGTACGGCCGGTTGAAGACCGGAACCTCGCTCAGCCAGGCCCGGGCGGAGTTCCAGACGATCGGCGCCGCGCTCGCGCGCGACTTTCCGGACACGCATCGCAGCCTCGTGCCGGTCGTCCAGCCCTATATCGGCATGATGACCGGCGACGCGAGCGCGGCGGCGGCCATCGCCCTCACCCTCGCGATGGGATTCGCGGTCCTGCTCATCGCGTGCGTCAACGTGGCCAATCTGCTCGTCGCTCGCGCCGCTTCGCGCACGCGGGAGGTGGCGATCAGGACGGCCCTCGGTGCGAGCCGGCGCCGGCTCGTCGCGCAGCAACTGGCCGAATCTTCTGTCCTGGCGATCGCCGGTGTGGGAGTGGCCTTACCCGTCGCCCTGGGCGGCATCCGGTTTCTCAACGACGTCACTGCAAACAGCAGCCCGCCGTTCTGGATCGACATCCGCCTCGACGCAGGGCCGCTGGCGTTCACCGCTGCCGTGACCGCCGTCGCGGCGCTCATGGCCGGCGCGTGGCCCGCGTGGCGCGCGTCACGATCGAATGTGAACGAACTGCTGAAGGACGGGACGCTGGCGGCCGGCGGCCTGCGCATCGGGGGGATCAGCCGGGTACTCGTGGCGGTGGAGATCGTGCTCTCCTTCGCGCTGACGAACGCGGCGGGCCTGATGGTCCGAAGCCTCCTCAACCTGGGCAGCCACACCTACGGCTTTGCCACCGAGCAGGTGCTGACGGCGAGAATCGTGCTGCCCGATGCGGCCTACGACAAGCCCGCGGACCGCCGTCAGTTCGTCACCGCGCTGCAGACACGGCTCGCGGCCCTGCCTGGCATCGACGCCGCCACGGTGGTCACCGACTTCCCGGGGCTGCGCGCCAACCGATCCACGGTCACGGTCGAGGGCACCGGCGTGGTCGACGCATCCAGCGCTCCTGTCGTTCGCACCGCCGCGATCGCACCGAACTTCTTCACAACGTTCGGGCGCCAGCTCCACCGGGGGCGGCCATTCACGGAAGCCGATGATGACAGCGCCCCGAATGTGGCGATCGCGAACGCGAGCTTCGCCACCACGTACCTGACGGGTGGAGACCCGATCGGCCGGCGCGTCAGACTGGGTCGCGACCCCGCCGCGCCGTGGGTCACGATCGTCGGCGTGGCGCCGGACCTGTATATGTCCGGTGCGGAAGACCTCGAACCCGCCGGCATCTACGTGCCGCTGTTCCAGTCTCGCGACCGTGGACTCGGTGTCGCGCTGCGCGGACCGGGAGCCACGGTCGCACTGCTGCCGGCCGTGCGCGCCCAGGTCGCCGCGCTCGACCCGGACCTGCCGGTCTACCTGCCCAAGACGCTCCAGCAGGTGATCGACGACTCGTTGTGGTCCTTCGTGGCGTTCGGACCGCTCTGGCTGGCCACCGGGCTGTCGGCGCTGTTCCTGACCGCAGTGGGGCTCTACAGCCTGATGGCGTTCGGCGTGCGGCAGCGCACGCGCGAGATTGGCGTGCGTCGCGCCCTCGGGGCCGGCCGGTGGGACATCATCCGGTTTGTCTCCAGGCACGTGAGCCGACAGGTCGTGGTTGGGCTGGCGGCGGGCGCCGGCCTGGCGTGGGGGCTGGCTGGTTCCATGCGGTCGATGGTCTTCCAGGTCCAGCCGGATGACCCGGCTGTCTTCATGCTGACCCTGGTGACGCTGATCGCGGCGGCGGCCGTGGCCGCGATGGTCCCCGTCCGCCGCGCGTTGCGCATCGACCCGGCTCACGCGCTGCGCGAGCCGTGATTGCACCCCAGCTCCCGACCAGACAGCCCTCGTCATGGGCCGTGTCCGTGAACGGGTAGTCACTTCCCGTCACTGCCAGGCCACGGGCATTCACTACCCGTCTATGTCAGGGTTCGGGTCTTAACTACCCGATTCAGACAGCGCACTGGTGGCGAGACGAACCTGACGCGGCCTCTGAGTCAGGAACTGTCAGGGTGGAACTCAGTGCACAGGTTTGAGCGAATCCCAGAAATCAGGCCACATTCATCAATCATCGCCCATTCCGCTGGCCGCCACACGCCCACTCAGCCAGGCCCGGGTTGGTTCGGGCTGCGTCGGTCTGCCCCCGCTGGACCTCCATCTCTGATCGGTACAACCCTTGCTCTGGTCGATGCTGTCGAGACTGGAAACGAGACACGTCGACGACAGACGGGGAATGTATCGAACTGTGGGAGGCCACCCACGGAGGCGTTATGAAGAAGGTAAACGGGTCAACACGGGGAATCTGGTGGACGAGCGTACTGGCGGCGGCGGCGATGGTGCTCGTCACCCTGCCGGCCTCGGCTCAGCATCGCGCGCGGCTTTCGCAGGACCTGGCGGACGAGCTGAAGGCGCCCACACGCCAGACGGTCCAGATCATCGTCGACGGCGACGCGGCAGCCCTGCAGGCGGTGGCAGCCCGCCACGGATTGCGCATCAAGCGAACGCTTGACGCCGGGCTGGTGCTCGAAGGTGAAACGGCGGCCGTTGACGCTGCGGCCAACGATCCCGAACTCGCGCACGCCGCCCTCGACCATCCCGTGCGGGCCCACATGGCCGTCACGCGCGAGTCCACCGGTGCGCTTGCGGTGGCCAACGGCTTCGCGGGCATGTCCGCCTTCACCGGCGCCGGCATCCGCATCGCGGTGATCGACTCCGGCATCGACATCACACACCCGGCGCTGGCAGGCAAAGTCATCCTGTCGAAGGACTTCACGGGCGGCTCGCCGGACGACGCGGTGACCGACGAGTTCGGGCATGGCACGCACGTGGCGGATATCATCGCGGGCACGGCCATCAACGTTCCCGGCGAGGGCACGGTGGGCGGCATGGCGCCAGGCGCCGAACTGATCTCGCTGAAGGTCCTGAAGGCCGACGGCAGCGGCGTCACCAGCGACGTCATCCGCGCCATGCAGTGGGTGCGACGGAATGCGCAGCGCTACAACATCCGCGTCGTGAACGTGTCGATGGGGCACCCGGTCTACGAGTCGTACCTCGACGACCCGCTGTGCCAGGCCACTCAGCGGCTCATCGACGCCGGACTCATCGTCATCGCGTCGGCCGGTAACAACGGCAAGGTCAGCATCGACGGCGAGGACGTGCAGGTGTACGGCGGCATCGCCGTGCCGGGCAACCTGCCGGATGTCATTACGGTGGGCGCGCTGAACACCAAAGGCAGCGTGGACCGCAGTGACGATGTGGTGACGACGTACAGCTCGCGTGGCCCGACAGCATTCGACAAGGTGATGAAGCCCGATCTCGTGGCGCCGGGGAACAAGGTGTTCGCCGCGCTCGTCCCGGGGAGCACGATTGAGACGACGCCGGGGGGCCTTCCGACGCTGACCGGCGATGGCGGGGCGCGATACATCCAGATGAGCGGCGTGAGCATGTCGACCGGCGTCGTATCCGGGGCCGTCGCGCTGATGCTGGAAGCGAACCCGTCGTTGCGGCAGACGCACGTGAAAATGGCGCTGCAGTTGTCGGCCCAGTTCCTGCCCGAGGGACAACTGGTTGCCGGATCGGGCAGCCTGAATGCCGCGGGGGCCGTGTGGATGGCGCAGAACGGGCCGAGCCCGGACGTGCCTGCGGTGGACATCGCGGGTGAGCTGGCGGTGGGCAGCGGCGTACTCTACTGGAACGGCGACCGGGACGCGTTCCGCAGCGTCATCCGGGGTGACCGCATCATCTGGGGTGACCGCATCATCTGGGGCGACCGCATCATCTGGGG
>CAYJPV010000007.1:57574-135275 GCA_964372095.1 uncultured Vicinamibacterales bacterium
GTGACCGCATCATCTGGGGTGACCGCATCATCTGGGGCGACCGCATCATCTGGGGCGACCGCATCATCTGGGGCGACTGACCGCAGACAGGCCCAGTTAACTCCCGCATCACACGAGAGCCGGCACCTGGGAAGGTAACGGCTCTCGTCGTTCAACCGGCACGTCGGGCCCACCTCCCTGATTCCGTCAGCCACAACCAGGTTCCCGCGGCCCCGGTGCGGTCTTGCGCGCCGATCTGTGCGAGCGTAGGATCGATCAGCCCCTCTGCGGCACAGGAAAGCGCCGCGCCCGGAACGCGGTGGTCCTGGCTCGGAGAGTCCGCTGATGCCTGACGTGCCCGCCACAGTCTCTTCGCTGATTGAGGAAGGGCGATTCCTGGACGCCTTGCTGGCGTTGCAGCGGCGCCACCCACGATGGTCCACGACGAGCGAAGCGGCTGTGAGAATCGTCGGGCTTGAGCTCCTCGAGCGGACCGGCACGCCATCTGAAGTCGACGCGGCGCTGAAGACGGTTGCGTCTCTTCCCCCACCACTGAGCGCCGCGGATCTCGCCAGAGTTGCCATCGTTGAAGGACTGGTCGCGAACTGCCGGGGTCACATTGAACGCGCCGAACACCAGTTCCGCGAGGCCTGCCAGCTCGCCGAATCGTCCGGCTCGCGTGAGACCCTCTGCTGGGCCCAGCTGCACCTGCTCGGCGTCGCCCTGGATGTGTGTCCCCACGATTGGATCCACACCCTGCGATACAGCCTGCGCCAGAACATCGAACGTGCCGGCTCACCCAGCCTCTCGATTGCGTATCACGTGTCCATGGTCGAGCATGAAGGCCGGCTCGAACAGCTGCCGTCCGCCAGATACCACGAGGGTGTTGCTGAGTCGCTCCTCGGGCGGTATCCCAACGTCTGGCTGTCGGGGCGCCTCCATCTTCAGCGGTCAGCCTTGAGCTACCTGGCGGGGGATTTCGCGCTGACGGTGCAACACGCACACGAGGCCTTGAAGGCCTCGGCGCAGTCAGGGTACCGGAAGACCAGGTTAAGTGCCTTGAACAACCTGGCCTCCGCCTATCTGAGCCTCGGACAGCCCGCTCGCGCGCAGGACTGCTTGTCCCAGGCGATGGCCGATGCCCTTCCTGAAGAGCGCGTGTTCGGGTCATTGCTCGACCTGATGGCCCAGTCCGCGTTGAATGCCAGGGACGTGGTCGGCTGTGAGGTGGCGCTCGCCCGGCTCGAGTCGATGGCTGCGGATTTCGACCGGCGCGGGACAGCCTGGGAAGAAGGGTGGCTCCTGCGGACCAGGGCGCGGCTGCTGCAGCGGCGCGGCCGATGGCAGGAGTGTCTGACGCTGCTGCGTGACGCGCAGCGGCGGGGAGACGGTTCCAGTCCCGACGCGTTCCTCCGGCACCTTGAGATCCTGGCGCTGAGCAGGGTCGGGCACGTGTCCGACGCGACTCGAGCCTTGTTCAGTGGCTTCTCGCGACCGGCCGGAGAAGTGCCGCTGACAGGTGGCCTGGCGCAGGCGGCGGTCGCCGCCGTCCTGCTGGCCATGGGCTCGTCTGAACTGGCCATCCCGCAGTATGCGAGGGCGCTGCGCATCCTGGCGCGCACCGGCGAGTCGGGTGGGATGTCCGACACCGTGGATCAGCTGGTGGAGGTCCTGCAACGCGGCGGAGCCGCCGCGACTCACCGCACGCCGACCACACGCGCCGTCCCTCCGCGTCGCCCGACCCACGTCACGTGCCATCTGGACAAGGCGACGACGCTGATCGGGCAGCTGGGATCCGGGATCGCCGAATTCGCCGCGTTCATCGGCTCGGCGGCCGACCTGGCCGCCGAACCTGAAGCGCTTGGCGAAGAGACCCTGAGAACGCTCTCGGCGCTCCGGTGGATGGTCCGCGGGCGAGTTGAGCGGATCTCGCCCGAAGGCAAGAAGACGCTCGTCAACAGCACTGGCGGTGGCCCGGCGTCCCGGGACGCCGGCCACGAAGGCGCGCACCTGCGTGTCACGCTCGGCACCAGGTCCGGGGACGAGTTCGCCCTGCGGATCGTGCCGAGGCCGGAGGCCGAGGCCATCATGGGATGCGTCGCGACCGTCCGGATCCTGCAGGCGCTGGCCCGGCGTGGCGCCGCCGCGACCGAACAGCCTGACCAGGACGAGCCACCGCAGGCCGTGGAGCTCATCAACGGCACGCCGGCCCTGTTCGCATCAGCATCGATGCGGTCCCTCGTGGCCGCGGCCAGACGCATCGCGCCACAGAACATCACCGTGCTGCTCACGGGAGAGAGCGGCACGGGCAAGGAGGTTGTGGCCAACCTCATTCACCAGGCCGCCGGCCCGCCGGGCCGGCCGTTTGTCGTCTTCAACTGCGCCACCGTCCCGACCGATATGCTGGAGAGCCAGTTGTTCGGGTATCGACGAGGCGCCTTCACCGGGGCTGTCGAGTCGTTCGGTGGTGTCATCCGATCCGCCGAAGGCGGCACGCTGTTTCTCGACGAAATCGCTGACCTGCCGCTCGCGGCGCAGCCAAAGCTGCTGAGATTCCTCGACGCCCACGAGGTGCAGCCCCTGGGCGAATCGGCCCCCCTCTACGTGCACGCGCGCATTGTGGCCGCCACCAATGCCGATCTGGAGCAGCTGGTGCGCGAGGGCCGGTTCCGGGCCGACCTGTTCTATCGGATCAACGTGGTGCACTTTCGCCTGCCGCCGCTGCGGGAGCGGCGGGAGGAAATCCGGCCGTTGGCCGAGAGCTTCCTCGCCCGCATTACGGGGGAGCTCCAGAAGTCCGGCGTGCGGTTCAGCGACGAGGCCCTCGAGCATCTGATGCTCCGCCCGTGGCGCGGCAACGTACGCGAGCTGTATCACGAAGTCGAACGAATCTCCGCGTTCATCGAGCCGGATACGACCATCCGCCCCGAGGATCTGAACGTGGGTCTCGTCTCACGGCCCCAGGAGCCGTTGTTCAGCGCGCCGCCGCCGCTGCCAGCCGGCTCCACGCTGAACGTGCCCCTCGAAGGCCCCCTCGACGAGATCATCCGCGAGGTCGAGAGCGCCGTCCTGACCCGCGCGCTCGAGGCCGCGAACGGCAACGTCGAGGACGCGGCGAAACGCCTCGGCATCTCCCGGAAGGGCCTCTATCTGAAACGCCGCCGCCTGGGCTTTCTCCAGGCTGACGAGTAGCAGACGCGTGGCCGCGATGGTCCCCGTCCGCCGTGTCTTGCGCATCGACCCGGCCGGACCGCTGCGCGACCCGTAACGGCGGCTCGCCCACGCCTCGCGTCCGTTACCGCGCCGGCCCTCAGTGGGGGGCGGGGCGAACGGGCGGCTGCTTCGGCCGCAGGGCTTCGATGAAGTCGGCCTTCACCCAGTAGATGTCGCCCCGTCCCAGGAAGGACATGAAACGTCCGTCGGGCGTCACCAGCGGACACAGGGCCTGCTGGATCGTCTCGATCTTGCCGCCCACGCGCAGCGGCGGCGTCCACGCTCCGCCCGCAGACCGGTAGCTGATGTAGAAGCGAAAGTCGCTCTCGCCGCCCTCACGCCCACGTGACACGAAGAGCAGATAACTGCCGTCCGGCGCGATGTACGGCATGTGTTCGTCGCCAGCGCTGTTGAGGACGCCGCCCGCGTGGCGCGGCGCCTGGTGGACGCCGTGTTCCATCGGCGCGTAGTAGAGGTCGCGACCGCCGGATCCGCCGTCGCGCGTGGACGAAAACCACAGCGTCCCGTCGGCCGCCACCGAGAACAACCAGTGGTGTTCGAACGCGTTGACGACCTCCGACACGGGCCGCGCTTCCGACCACCCGTCGCCCGCACGATCGACGAACCAGATGTTCTCCTTGTCCGAGCGTCCGCCCGGCGCAAGTGGCCGCCACGACAAGAAGTACAGACGCCGGCCGTCGGGCGTGAAGATGGGTTCGCCTTCTCCGTAGGTCGACATGAACGGCGCGGGCTTCGGCGGTGTCCACAATCCGTTCACGCGACGCGAATACATGACGGGGCCGCGGAACGCCTGGGTCCAGAACACGTCATGGCCGTCCGGCGAAAACGTCACGGGGCTGTGTTCGCTGCCGAGGGCAAACCCCGACACGATGCCAGGCGCGAACACACGGGGCTCATCCCCGGGTTCGGGCTGGCCGAGCCAGTTGCCCCGCAAGTCCGGGAATCGGGCCGGCTCGCGAACGGCGCCTCGCGCTGCAAGCAGGGCCGCCGTCTCGGCGTGCCCCCCGTCGGTGGCCAGGTTCCACGGCGTGCGGCCCATCGCGTCACGTTCGTCGACGACGGCGCCTCGTTCGATCAGCAACGAGGCGCACGCGGTTTTGCCCGCTGCCGCGGCCACGTGCAAGGCAGTACTCCCGTAGGCGTTCTTGTCCGCGGCGTTCGCGCCCTGCTCGAGCAGTTCCGTGACGATGGTGAGGGAGCCCCCGGCAGCGGCCACGTGAAGCGACACGGCCTGGGGCCAGCGCATGCCCATCGTCGTGGCCGCTTCGACGGCCATCCGGAACACGCGATCGAGCCCGCGGCTGGCCGACGCATTCAGGGCCATCCAGATCGCGCGCTGATCCCGGGGCAGACGGGCGCCGCGCTCAATCAAGAAGTCGAGGATCTCCGGGCGTCCGAACGCCACCGTGCCGGCCAGGATGTTCTCGCCGCTCGGTGGCGTCGCGTTGACGTCCGCCCCCGCGGCCACGAGCAGGCGCACCGTCTCGAGGTCGTGCCCGAATCCGCACGCGAGCGCCAGGGGCGTGCGGCCCATCGACTCGACGGCGATGAGGCTCCCGCCTGCCTTCAGGAGCGCCGCCGTCGTCGCGGGTTCTCCGACGAACGCCGCGTGGTGCAGGGCGGTGTAGCGGTTCGCGTCCGCAGCGTGAACATCCGCGCGAGCCTCGAGGAGCCAGGCCGCTGCGGCGGGGTGTTTCTCGCGAGCCGCGTGCATCAGGGGCGTCATCCCGTTGGCGTCACGGGCATTGAGCCGCGAGGCGTCAGCCCTCACGAGCGCCTGCAGAGTCGCGACGTCTCCCGCCCGCGCGGCCGCGTGGATGTCAGACTCCGCCGGCGCCCGCGTCTGCAGGCTCGCCGCGGGCGTTCCCGGTCCGCCAACCGCGACCACGGGCACCGTCAGGGCCACGATCACAGCCAGAATCCTCACGATGGTCAGGGATCCAACATAGACAGCACGGATCATCGGCAGCACTCCGTCGGACGGCCGGGGTATGCGGCAGGCACACCACCGCACGCCAGACATGCAGTCTGGAGTGTAGACGCCCAGGACCCTGCCGGCACTTCGATCCTGCTCCCGAAGGAAAACCGAACAACGGCACCTGCTCGCAACGGAGCGCGGTGGTCGGGCTGACACGCATGGTGCGCCAGGTTTTCGTCCTGCGGTGACACGGTCCGTCCTGATGGTGGGAGTGGACGCCCGCTGGCGAAGACCAGCGGCCACGCACGTCTGTCATGTTGACATTCAACAGGTCTATTTCTATGATTATGTTGAATACCAACAGGTATAGCGTTCGGTACGGCCGGCCTGACGCCAGCCGTTCACACACCGGGGGAAGTTCATGGCTGACAAGTCCGACATGCTCCAGGGCACGCTCGATCTGATGGTGCTGAAGACGCTCGACGCGATGGGACCGCTGCATGGCTACGGACTTGCCCGCCGCATCGAACAGGTGGCCGAGCAGGCGCTATCGGTCAATCAGGGCACGCTCTATCCGGCGCTGGTGAGGCTGGAACAGCGGGGCTGGATCAGGTCGGCCTGGGGCGTCTCTGACAGCGGGCGTCGGGCGCGCTTCTACAGCATCACGCCGGCGGGTCGCCGGCAGCTGTCCGCCGAAACGGAGAGCTGGCTGAAGACCAGCACCATCATGGCGCGTTTTCTTGAGGTGGATCGAACATGATGGGGATCAGGCTCGCCCTGGCGAAACTGCGGGCATTCCTGCATCAGAGCCGCGACGACGCGGAACTCGCGCAGGAGCTTGCGACCCACCTGGATCTGCTGGCCGAGGATCTGGTGCGCGAAGAGGGGTTGGGCCCGCAGGAGGCGCGCCGGCAGGCACGGCTCCGCCTCGGCGGGACGGCGCAGGTCATTCAGGTCACGCGAGACCAGCGGGGTCTCCTCTGGGTCGAGAACCTGATGCGGGACGTGCGGCTGGCCGTTCGGTCGCTGAGGCGGAACCCGCTGTTTTCCGTGACGGCGATCCTGAGCCTTGCCGTTGGCGTCGCGGCCAACACGGTCGGGTTCGGGTTCCTCTACGGCTACCTGATCCGCCCGCTTCCGTACCCCGATGGGTCGAGACTCGTGAGCGTGCTCTCGAGGGCACCGTCACGGGGCATGGACCGCTGGGGCGTCACGCTCCAGGAGTTCGGAAGCCTTCAGGCGGGCACGCGCTCGTTCGAGGGTGTCGCGGCGGCGTCGGTCACATCGGTTGACCTAGTCGGCGGCGACGAACCCAGACGGCTGATGACCAGCGTCGTGTCCCCGAACTTCTTTCAACTGCTCGGCATCCGTCCACTGGTGGGCCGCGTCTTCGACGCCGGCGACGGACTGGAGTCGGCGAGCCCGGTGGTGCTGCTCAGCGAACGGCTGTGGCGTTCCACCTTCGGTGCGGACGCGGGAATCGTCGGCCGGGGGGTCACCCTTGGTGGCCGGCCCTGTACTGTCGTCGGAGTGCTCCCTGCCGCCCCTGCGTTTCACCCGTGGGCCGAACTCACGCTGCCAATCGGTCCTGACGAACGCGCTGAGACCCAGGATCGGCGGTACAGACTCGTTGCGCATCTGGCGCCGGGAACGAGCATCGAGCAGGCGAACCGCAACCTCGAGGTGCTGAGCGCGTCGCTCGCGAAGGCCTATCCGGCCGGCAACGAAGGTGTCCAGCTGTTCGCCGAGGATCTCCGGACCGATCTGCTCGACGAGAACCGGGAGCCGGTGCTCATCCTCTACGGCGTAGTCTGTCTCATCCTGTTCCTGGCCTGCGCCAACGTCGCCACGCTTCTGGTGATGCGCAGCGCGTCGCGGTCGGGCGAGTTCGCCATTCGAGCCAGCCTTGGCGCCGGGCGGCTCCAGATCATCCGACAGGTCCTGGTCGAGCACGCTCTCGTCACTCTTGCCGGAGCCACGCTGGGCGCGGCCGCGGGACTGTGGGCTCGCGATCTGCTTCCGGCGGCCGTGGTGCCCGCAGCCGGCAGCTTCCAGTTTGACCTCGATGGACCCGGCGTCGCGCTGCTCGGTAGCGTGGTGCTGGCGTCCGCGTTCGTCTTTGGCGCGCTCTCGGCCTGGTCCGTGACGCGCCAGGCGTTCAGCGGTCCCCGCGACACATCCGTCGGCCCAGACCGGGCACGCATTCGCCAGGGCCTCGCCGTCTTCGAAGTGGCCGTCGCGGTGTTCGTCCTGGTGGGCACGGGACTGATGTTGAAGGGCGCCCTGCGAGTGGCGTCGCAGCCGCCGGGCTTCGAATCCCGGAACATCCTCACGATGGAGATCAACCTGCCGCCGGGCGAACGTTACGAGGAGCCTGCGCGGGCGGTCCGGTTCTTCCGAGATCTGACCGAGCGCATTCGCCAGCTCCCCCAGGTCGAGCGTGTCTCGGCTGGCAACCCGCTCCCGTACGTTGGCTGGAACGTGGCGTACGAGGCCGAGCAGAGCGCCCCGGTGCCGGCTGAACAGCGCCCGCGGGCGATGGATGCCATCGTCATGCCCGGGTATTTCCCGACGCTGAGGATCCCGTTGCTCGAGGGGCGCGACTTCTCCGAGCGTGACGGGGATCCGACCAGCTCTCCGGTCATCGTGGTCAGCCAGGCCTTCGCCCGTGCGACGTGGCCTGGCGAGAGCGCCCTCGGACGGCGCGTCCGGCTGTTCCGTCGGGGGAGCGGCGACCCGCCGTGGCGCGAAGTCGTCGGAGTGGTGGGGGACACCCGTGCGTCCACCTTCGCTCCCGAACGCGGGTGGGTTTATCTGCCGCAGGGCCAGCCGGCCTTCACGGAACTCGTCCTCGTCATCCGGTTCACGGGCGACCCGGCTGCCGTTGTCCGCGACGTCCGGCAACTGGTGTGGGAGGTGGAGCCGGCCCTGCCGCTGCACTGGAACCGCCTGCTCTCGGATCTCGTAGCCGAGCGCTACTGGCAGCCTCGCGTCTACTCCATGCTGGCCTTCGTGTTCTCGGCGCTCGCCCTTGCGGTGGCCCTGGTTGGGGTCTACGCCGTGGTGGCCTACGCCAGCGCCAGACGCACCCGTGAGTTCGGCGTCCGGCTGGCCATCGGTTCGCCCCCTTCGCACGTGTGGCGGCTCGTGCTGCAACAGGGCCTGCGCCTCGCTGTCGCGGGGACGGCGCTCGGCATGCTCGCCGCATTGGGCCTAATGCGCCTGGCCGCGACGGTGTTTTTCGGTGTCAGTCCGACGGACGCCTTGGTCTACGCCGTCTGCGGTACGATAGCGGTCGCGGTCGTCCTGCTGGCGAGCGCCGCGCCCGCATTCCGGGCCTCCCGCATCGACCCAGTGACTGTGTTGCGGTGTGAGTAACGCGGGGGACATCGAGTCAGGCCGTTCGACCGGCACACGGACGGCCTGACGATCCGTCCCTGTGTGTGAGGAGATGCTCCAATGGCGGGACCGGCTGGATCCGGACTGGCGCTGCTGTCGCAGGATGTGCGCTACGCGCTGAGGACGCTGCGCAAGACGCCCGCGTTTTCCATGGTGGCCGTCCTGATCGTGGCGCTCGGGATCGCCGCCAACACGGTCGTGTTCAGCGTCGTGAACGCGGGGCTGATTCGGCCGCTTCCGTTTCCGGAACCGGACCGCCTCATGCAGGTGGCCGAACGCAACGAGAAGCTCGACATCCCGTACCTCGTGGCGTCTCCGCTGAACTACCTGTCGTGGAAAGAGCAGACTCGGACCTTCAGCCAGCTGGGGGCATTCGGGTCTGCCACCTATGCGGTGACGGGCCGGGGCGAGCCGGAACAGGTGAGCGGTGGCCCGATCAGTCCGTCTCTGGTCCCGCTGCTCGGCCTACGCCCGGTGGCCGGGCGCAGTTTTCGTGAAGGCGAAGACCAGCCCGGGGCTGCGCCGGTCGCCATGATCAGCGAGGCACTGTGGAGGCGGCGTTTCCCCGGCGGCGACTCCGTCGTCGATCGGCCGCTGGAGGTGAATGGGACGGTGTACACCCTGGTGGGGGTGATGGGCCCCGCGTTGAAGCAGTTGACCGGGGGAGACCTCTGGGTGCCGATGGTCATCGACCCCACCCGCGAGAACCGCCTGGCCCACTACATCAACGTCGTCGGCCGCCTCAATCCGGGTGTCTCGATAGAGACGGCACAGGCCGAAATGGACCTCATCAGCCGCCGGGTCGCCGAGCAGTATCCCGACGTGCGGGACTGGACGATTCGGCTGCGCAGTTTCCCGGACTGGCTGATCAGCGACCAGCTGCGCACGGCGCTGCTGGTGCTGCAAGGCGCCGTCGTGCTGGTCTTGCTGGTGGTGTGCGCGAACGTGGCCAACCTCCTGCTCGCGCGCACCGCCGGGCGACAGAAAGAACTCGCCATCCGCACCGCGATGGGCGCCAGCCGGTTGCGGATCGCCGGACAGGTGCTCACTGAAGGCGTCGTGTTGTCGCTGGCCGGCGGCGCGGCGGGTCTGCTGCTGTCGGTCTGGGCGGTCCACCTGTTCAACGCCATGCCCACGAGCCAGCAGCCGGTCACCGACGTGCGCGTGGACGCGATGGTGCTGTGGTTCACCCTGGGAGCGTCGTTGGTTGCCGGCGTGGTGTTCGGTCTGGCGCCCGCGTGGCAGAGCACGCGTGCGGATGTGGCCGGTGTCCTCAAACTGGCGGTCAGATCCTCGCGGAGCCAGCCGCGGCCTCGATTGAGGAACGGCCAGGCAGCCGCACAACTCGCGCTCGCAACCGTGCTGGTCGTCGGAGCCGCACTGATGGTGCAGAGCCTGCAGCGCCTGCAACAGGTCCCGCTCGGCTACGATCCCGCTGACACCTTGACGTTCAGGCTCTCGTTACCGGCGACCAAGTACCCCGGGCACACGAGGGCGTGGGCGTTCTACCAGGAACTGCTGGCATCCCTGGAGAGCCTCCCTGGCGTGAAGAGCGCCGCGATATCCAGCGCCCTCCCGTTTGGCGGCGGACTCTACACGCTCACCGTCGTCACCACGCCAAGCCGATCGGTGCTGCCGCCCGAAACGGCCCTCACCTTCGACTGGCGCGTGGTGAGCCCCGGATTCTTCCGCACGCTCGGTATTCCGCTGCTCCAGGGGCGGGACTTCGCCGAAGGGGATTCACCCGAGTCCACCCCCGTCATGGTGGTGAGTCGCGCGCTGGCCACCAAGCTGTGGGGAGAAGACGACCCGATCGGGAAGGTGATCCACCTGGTGCACGCCCGGGGCCCCATGAAGCCCGACTACACGGTCATTGGCGTGGTGGGCGACGTGCGCGGTGTCAGCCTCAACGACGAACGGCCGACGATGTACTACTCCAGTTCGTTCCGCCTCACGCCGGCGATGGAGGTGGCGGTGCGGGTCGGCGGCGATCCGGCAGTCCTGCTCCCGGCGGTCCGGCAGCGGATTCGCGCCATGGACCCCGAACTGCCGCTCGCGGCGGTGCAGACGCTCGAACAGGGACGCTCCTCGAGCGCTGCGCAACCGCGGTTCAACGCGGTACTGCTGATGGCGTTCGCCGGCGTGGCGCTCCTCATCGCAGCCATCGGGATCTACGGGGCCCTGGCGTACTCCGTGAGCCTCCGGACGCACGAGATCGGCGTGCGCATGGCGCTGGGCGCCGAGCCCGCACGGGTGATGCGGCAGGTTGTTGGAGAGGGAATGGCCGTGGGAGCCATCGGCACGCTCGCCGGCCTGGGGGTCGCCGTCGCGGCGAGCCGGGTGCTGGCCAGCCTGTTGTTCGGGATCGAGGTACGGGACCCGCTGACGTTCGGTGCCACAGCGGTCGCGCTGGCCGTGGTGTCGCTCGCGGCCTGCGCGGCGCCCGCATGGCGGGCGTCGCGGGTCGATCCGATCGTCGCGCTGCGCGCCGAGTAGAGTCGCGCGACGCAGCGCTCGCGCCAGTCGCGGGTTGCGGTCACCGGGCGAAGACATGGCACCGGGGACCTGAACCCGCGACCCGAGGCGGGCCGGCGCTGCTGCCCTACTCCCGTCTGAGCGCGACGATCGGATCGACCGCCGCCGCGCGGCGGGCAGGAACCGCGCTGGCGGCCAGTCCGGCGAACGCCAGCACCACGACCGCACAGGCGAAGACGCGCGGGTCGGTGGGTTCCACCTGGAACAGGAAACGCTTCACCGCCGCGCTCGCGTACCACGACACACCCGTGCCCAGCGCGAGGCCGAGCGCGAGGAGCAGGCCCGCGCGCCTCAGCACCATCCCCACCACGGTGCCGGGCGTCGCGCCGAGCGCCATGCGTACGCCGATTTCGCTCGTGCGCTCGGCCACCAGGTACGCCAGCACTCCGTAGATGCCGACGACCGAAATGGCGAGCCCCAGCACCCCGAACAGGGCCAGCAGCATCATATAGAACCGTCGCGGCGCGATCAGCCGGTCCATGTAGCCCTCGAGCGTGAAGATGTCGCCGGCAATCCGCTGGTCCCTGCTCACCGTCCAGATCGCCGCCTTGACGGCCGGAAGCGTGCGCAGGGGATCGCCGGTGGTCCGCATCACGAGCGTGGCGCCGATGACGGTGGATTGCGCCAGCGGGACGTAGCCCTCCTGCCGGGGCGGGGCTTCCGGCCCGAAGTCGCGAATGTCGGCCACGATGCCCACCACGACGCGCTCCTGTCCACTGACGGTCAGGCGTTGCCCGAGCGCGTCCTCTCCGGGCCAGTACCGGCGCGCCGCGGACTGGTTGATCACGATGACCGGCTGCGAGTCGGCGCGGTCGTCGTCCCCCAGGTAGCGTCCGCGCAGAAGCGGGATGCGCAGCAATTCCAGGTAGCCGGGCGTGACGGTGCGTCGTTCCATCGAGTCACCACCGCCCGTCAGCTTGCCGCGCCCGGGGAGGGTCACGAACGTATTGCTCCAGGACCCGGTCAGCGGCAACCCGCCCGAGATGGCCGCAGATCTCTCTACCCCCGGCACACGACTGACGGCGTCCAGCATCTGCCGTGTGTAGGCCTGGCCCTTCGCGAAGGCCTCATCGATTCTCCCGGGTTCCCACCGCACGCCGACGCTGACAGCCAGCACGCGCCGGTAGTCAAAGCCCGGCTCAACCTGCATCAGCTTCGCGAAGCTGCCGATGAAGAGGGCGGCGCCGACCACCAGCACGACGGCGAGGGCCACTTCCGCGACCACGAGCGCGCCGCGCAGGCGGTGGCTGCCCGCACTCGCGGTGGACGAGCGTGTGTGGTCCTTGAGCGAGGTGGAGAGATTCGGCCGTGAGGCGTGCAGCGCCGGAACAAGACCGAACCCGATGCCCGTGACGACGGCGGCCGCCACGGCGGCGGCGAGGACGCGCAGGTCGATGCCGATGCTCGCCACTCGCGGAAGGCCCGCCGGCAGCCACGGCAGGACCGCATGCACGCCAGCCCAGGCAAGCAGCACGCCGATCGCCGCGCCGCCCAGCGACAGCACGACGGCCTCGACGAGCAGGCTGCGCACGATCGCCCCGCGCGAGGCGCCAAGCGCCGCGCGAACCGCGATTTCCGGACCTCGCACGGTCGCCCGCGCCAGCAGGAGGTTGGCCACGTTCGCGCAGGCGATGAGCATGACGAACGCGACGGCGCACAGCAGCATCACCATCCAGGACCTGACCTCGCCGACCAGATGCTCGTGCAGCGTGACGAGCCGGACGCGCAGACCAGGCGCCCAGGCTGGATACTGCGCGTCGAGGGCGGCGGCCACCCGGTTCATCTGGTCGGATGCCTGTGCGATGGACACGCCGGGCTTGAGCCGGCCGATGACCGTGTCGTCGAAGTTCCGGCTGTCCTTGCGCATCCGGTCCTCGTCGCGGAACAGCCGGGGCACGTAGATGTCCGCCGGCCTGGCGCTCGCCACCGGATATCCAAACTCCGCGGGCATCACGCCCACCACATCCCACGACTCGTCGTCGAGCATCACCGTCCTGCCGACGACGTCCCGGCTGCCGGCGAACTGCCGCTGCCAGAACGCGTAGCTGAGCAGCGCCACGCGGTGACGGCCGGTGGTTTCTTCGGCCGTCGTGAATGCACGGCCCAACAGGGGCCTGACACGCAGGACCGCGAAGAACTCGGATGTCGCGCGCACGGCCCGGACCAACTGCGGATAGCCGTCCCCGTCTCGCAGGCTGAACGACCTGTTCCCGACGGCGGCCAGGCCTTCGAACGCCTGCTGCTGCGCCCGCCAGTCGAGATACGTCTGGGGCGTGGTCACCCCGCCGAACAAGGCGGCCTGTCGGGTGTTGTGCTCGAGAACGACCACGAGGCGGTCGTGCTCGTCGAACGGGAGCGCGCGCAGGACCACCGCATCGACCACGGAGAAGACGGCGGTGCCGGCGCCAATAGCGAGGGCGAGCACAATCAGGGCAACGGCCGTGAATGTCGGCGACCGGCGGAGGGATCGGATGGCGGTCCTGAGATCGTTACGCATGACGGTTGGACGAGAAGGAACGGGCAGGCGTTTGCCGGCGTGATCCCGTCCTGAACGGTCCGTCGGCGGTTTCTGCACGCCGGCGACTGCTCCCGAAAGAAGACGCGAACGTCGGCGCCTACTCGTAGTGGAGCGCGGTGATCGGGCTGACGCGCATGGCGCGCCAGGCAGGCAGGCCGCAGGCCGCGAGCGCGACCAGCGCCAGCAGCAGCGACGCCAGCACGAACGTGGCGGGATCGTTGGACGCCACGCCGTAGAGCAGGCTGCGGAGGAGCCGCGTCAACCCCAAGGCTCCTCCCACCCCCGCGATGATGCCGATGACGATCAGCCTCACGCCGTGGCGGTACACGAGGCGCATGAGATCCCCGCGGCCGGCGCCCAGCGCGATGCGCACCCCGATCTCGTGCGTCCGCTGCGCCACGAGGAACGCCATCACGCTGTAGAGCCCCACCGACGCCAGCAGCACCGCCAGCGCCGCGAACACGCCGAGCAGCCACGCCTGCACGCTGGTGTCGGCCATCCCATCCGCCACGACGTCCTCCATCGTCCGCGGCTGAATCAGTGCCAGCGCCGGATCGAGCGCCTGCACGCGCTGACGGACCGACGCCAGGAGCGTCATCGGCGGCACGACGGCTTTGACCGCGAGTTGGCGCGGAAACGAGCGCGTCAGCGCCCCGGAAAACGCGAAGTACGCCTGCGGGAGGTTCCCCCGGCGTACGCCTCGCACGCTGACGTCGCCAACCACTCCGACGACCGTCACCGGAAGTTGTCCGCCGACGACGAACGTCCGGCCGACGGGGTCCTGCCCAGGCCACACGAAGGCCGCCATGGTGCGGTTGATGACGGCTACCCGGGAGAGACCCTTCAGGGCGTCCGGCGGGTTGGGTACCCCGCGAAGCTCGACAATCCTGGCGGCCACCTCCATCGCGTGGTCGTCGTCCTGCGGTGAGAAGGTCCGGCCCTGGACGACGGGAATTCGGAACACGCGGAAGTAGTCGGCGCCGACGTAGTTGTACTCGAACAGCTGATTCTTCAGCGCGCTGTCGTCCCGCCCCGGTACGGTGATGTAGCCGTTGCTGCCGCCTTCGAGCGGGATGACCGTGGAGGCCGAAGCGGCCTCGATGCCCGGCGTCGTGCGGAGCGACTCGGTCAGGCGATCGAAAAACTGCCGCTGCGCCGCCGGCGTCGCGTAGACGGTTTCCGGCAGGTTGATCCCTGTGATGAGGACGTTGCGGGTTTCGACACCAATCTCGGCGCGCTGCATCCGGTCGAAGCTGCGCAGGAGGAGCCCGGCGGCGACCAGCAGCGCAATCGACATCGCGATCTCGGCGACGACGATGGCGTCGCGAAGCCGGCCGCCCCGGCGGCCGAATCCGAGCACGGTACGGCCGGCTGCCTTGAGTTCTTCGCTGAGGCTCAGGTCGGTCGCCTGAAACGCCGGCGCGATCCCGAACAACAGACCGGTCACCACCGCAGCCGCCATGGTGAAGGCGAGCACGGTCAGGTCCATGGTCACCGGGCCCGAGGGCGGCGTCGGCAACACGGCTCCGGACTCGAGCAGGCGCAGGCACCACCACGCGACGAGCAGGCCCGCCGCGGCGCCGGCCGCCGCCAGCAGCACGCTCTCGGTCAGCAACTGGCGGATGACCCGCCCGCGCCCGGCGCCGAGGGCGAGGCGCACGGCAATCTCGCGCCGGCGCGCGCCGGCGCGGATCAGCAGGAGGTTGGCCACGTTCGCGCAGGCAACGAGCAGCACGAGGGCCACGGCGCCAAGGAGGATCCAGAGAGGCTCGCGCGCATTCCGCGTGAGGATCTCGCCCATCGAGACGACCGCCGCGCCGACCTTCTCGTTCGAGTCTGGGTACTCCTTCTCGAGCCGCGCCGCGATCACGGCGAGGTCGGCTTGCGCCGCCTCGACGCTCGTGCCCGGTTTCAGGCGACCGATGGCCTGGTAGCTGTGCGACCCACGCGGCCCGAGGTTCTGCACCGCCATGTCGAGGGGGATCCAGATCTCGGTGTTGCGGGGGTAGTTGGCGGACGCGGGCATCACGCCAACAACGGTGTACGTCTCCGCGTTGAGCCGGATGGTCTTCGAGACCACCATCGGATCCCCGGCGAACTGACGCTGCCAGAACCCGTGGCTCAGGACGGCCACGCGATTGCGTCCCTCAGCATCCTCGCCGTCGGCGAACATGCGGCCCGCAAGCGGCTGCACACCGAGCACGCGAAAGAAGTCGGCCTCCACGCGCGCGGTGAGGGCAGACTGGGGCTCGCCCGCGCCGCTGACGTTGAACCGGCTGGGCCCGGCGTACAGGGCCATGCCATCGAGCGTGCGGTTCCCGGCCTGCCAGTCCAGGTAGTCGGGCGCGGCGAACGGATAGAGCCCCGGAGCGGCCTCCGTCTCGAACAGGCGCACCAGGCTGTCCGGCTCGGCAAACGGCAGCGGGCGCAGCAACACGGCATTGATGACCGAGAAGATGGCGGTATTCGCGCCGATGCCGAGCGCAAGCGTCAGGACTGCAATCGCAAAGAAACCCGGGGACTTGGCCAGCATGCGGCCGAAGTGGCTGACGTCACGGAGGAGCGTGCGCATGGAACGGCCTCATGGTTCACGCGGCGGCCGACGGCCGTGCCGCGCCTGTGAGGGGCGTCTGGTTAGACGGAGTCCGGGCGGGAGACGTTTGCCGGGCCTGGGGGCCATTCCTGCGCCCGAACGCGCCGCGGCATCAGGCCGGAGCGACGGCTACTGCCGCAAACGAATCTCCCCCGCCATGAGGCGCACGCGGAGGCTGAAGCGGCCGGGGCCGCGCATGGAGAACGACCGGAAGAGGCCGCCTTTCGCGACGCCGAATGGCCTGGCTGACAACTCCCCGGCGGTCACCTGCGCAGACACCGGGCCGTAGTCGTCCGCACGCACGACGTCGATGTCGACCTCGCCGGCCAGCGAACGGATGTCCTTGTCGCCGGAGATGCCCCGGATGCGCAACTCTCCGGCGCTCAGACGCGTGGTGATATCGGTTCGTGCCGGCAGCTCGATCGTGACGCGGAACCGGTGCTTCGGGCCGCGTGTGACGATGGTCGCCTCCGAGCCGCGCGCCACGATGTCCACGCGAGCCCGGCGGCTCTCGTCGTCGCGGGTGTCCCATTCCACGCGGATGCGGTCGTCGCGTCCGGCGCGAATCGTGTACTCGCCCGCCGACAAGTCCATCCGGACACGCTGACCCGGGGCGAACCGTTCTTCAACCGCTCCCTGGTCGGCCGCAACCGACAACGGCACGCCCATGACGATCAGGAGCCCCGCCACCACGTAGTTCCACCTGCGCATGTGCACCACCCCCTGCGAGTCCATACGAGCGAGCCGCGCCGGGAGTTGCGTGGAGATCGTCGGCGTGGTCCGCGACGTGGAGGCGGTTGCCGGCCGCTCCATCCTGGCGGGCTACGTGCCGGCGGGCCAGGCGACACGCGTCGATCCCATCAGGGCCCTGCGGTCCGAGTGACGTTCGACAGGACCGCCGGGAACCCGGCACAGGTGGGACAATCCGCGCCCGTCTTCGCGGCCAGACCGCGCCAGATGCGCTCATGGCTCGATCTTTGCTAAGATCACCATCAATGGCACGAATCGTCAGCCTTGCATCGCGCCTCGCGTCCCGACTGCTGCAGGCAGCCGGGCTCGGGCTCGTGGTGTTTCACGTCTGGCTTTTCGTGTCCATGGTCGCCGACGGCCGGCTCACCGAACCGGCCGTGGCGTTCCGCTGGCTCGTCGCCGCTGGCCTGGCCGTCGGACTCGTCGCGCTTCGCCGCGCGGGCATTCCCCTGTTCACCAGCCGGCGCGGCGCCGCGCTGTGGGTCCTCGTCGTCCTGCTCCACGCCAGTGCGTTCACCAGCCCGGCGGGTCCCGCGCCCGGTGGCTCGACCGAAGCCGTCGCGTTGCTCTTCGTACTGCCCGCCACCTCAGCCGGTCTGCTGGCCGCTGCGGCGCACATCCTCGAACGAGCCCGTGCGGGTGCGGCCTCCCTGCCCGCCGCCAGCGTGCGGCGTGTGCTGTGGCGCCTCGCCGAGCCGGCGCTCACGCCCTATCGGGATCACGGCTCCGCCTCACTCTCTCCTCGCGCGCCTCCCCTGACGATCGCCACATTCTGCTGATCGATCATTCGCGCACACCCGGCATCCGTCCGCGTCCCGGGTTGCCCGTCACCCGCTGACACGTCGGCGTTGACGGCCGCCCCGCTCCACTCCGGAGTCGGGACGTTACGAGGATCGTCAGTTCCGATCCGTCGTGCGCGCGCACCGCAACGAGGAGTGTTTCTCATGGATACCGCCGTCCGTCTGCTGACGACCGTGCTCCCGATGGCCTACCTGCTGACGCTGGTGGCCTACATCTTCGACTTCGTCGGCTTCCACCCGTCGGCCTCGCGGTCTGCGCGCCGGCTGCTGGGCGTCACACTCGTGGCCCACGCGGCCCAGCTTGTGCTGCGTGGTGTTCTGTACGCCCACATGCCGCTGGCGTCGCGCCCGGAGGTGATGGGCACGGTGGCGTTCGCCGTCGCTGGCGCGTACCTGCTTGTCGAGCGGCGCACGGGCGTGGGCCGCACGGGTCCCTTCGTCGTCGGGTTCGTACTCGTCGCGCAGACGTTGTCCTCGGCCCTGGTCGATCCCGTCACCACCTTTCCTGACGTCCTGCGCAGCCCGCTGTTCGCCGTGCATGCCGGTTCGGCCGTGCTGGGGTACGCGGCGTTCGGCCTGTCCGCCGTCTACGGGGTGTTGTCGCTCCTGCTGCACCGCGCGCTCAAGCGCCGCCGGTTCGGGATGATCTTCGATCGCCTCCCGTCGCTCGACGTGCTCACCCGGATGAGCCTGATCGCCGCGACGGTGGGCGTCGGCTTTCTCGGCGCCGCCATCACCCTCGGGGTGATCTGGGCACGGTTCGAGTTCCCGGGATTCGTCTCCGACCCGAAAGTCGTGATGACGGTGGCCGTCTGGCTCACGTACGGCCTCATCCTGCTGGCCCATCGGTACCTCAAGTGGAGCCGGCGGCGGGCCATTGAGTTGTCCCTCGTTGCGTTCGTCCTGCTGATCGCGTCGGCGCTCGCCACCGTGCTGGGGCTGCCGTCGTTCCATTCGTTCGCCTGAGGCCGCCATGGACATCCTGTTGCTTGGCGCGAACCACCACACGGCATCCGCCGACGTCCGGGCTGCCCTGGCCCGTGACGCCGCCGGCGTCCAACGCCTGCTCACCCGCATCCGGGAGCAGGGCATCGTGCAGGAAGCGGGCATTTTGTCGACCTGCAACCGCACGGAAGTCTACGGCGTCGCCGCCGACGGCGAGGCGGGCCGCGAGGCGCTGCGCGCCATCATCGCCGACGAGACGTCGGTCGTCATCGAGCCGGGGACCTGCGGGTTCGCGGTGGGCACGTCGGCCGCCGCGCTGCACCTCCACCGGGTGGCGGCGGGCCTCGATTCGATGATGCTGGGCGAAGTCCAGATCATGGGTCAGATCCGCGACGCCCACGTGGCGGCCCGCGAAGCCGGCACGCTCGGTCCCGTGCTCGACCGTCTCTTCGGCAGCGCGCTGCACGCCGGCAAACGTGCCCGTGCCGAGACGGGCATCGGCGCCGGCGCCGTGTCCGTGGCGTCGGCGGCGGTGGCCCTCGCCGAACGGGTCCTGGGCAGCCTGGCCGGCCGCGAAGTCCTCGTGGTCGGCGCCGGCGACACGGGCCGGCTGGTCGCGCGGCACTTCACCGAACGCCGCGTCGGGCGGCTCACGGTCGCCAACCGGACGCTCGAACGCGCCCAGGCCGTCGCGGCCGACTGCAGCGGGCGCGCGATCCCGCTCACGGATTTGCCGGCCGCCCTGATGGCCAGTGACGTCGTCATCAGCGCGACCGGCGCGGCGGGCTGCGTGATTACGGCGGCCATGGTCGCCCACGCGGCAACGGCGCGTCCCGACCGCTCGCTCGTGCTGGTGGACATTGCGATGCCACCGGATATCGACGCCGGCGCGGCGGACCACGACAACGTCTTCCTGTACCCGCTGGATGCCCTGCAGACCATGGTCGACGCCAATCTGGCGAGGCGGCAGCGCGAGGTTCCCCATGCCGAGTCCATCGCCTGCGGCGAATCCGACCGCTTCCTGGCATGGGCCAGAAGCCGAGGGGCCGTGCCGGTCGTGCGTGAACTGCGCGAGCACTTCGAGCGCGTCCGGGCTGAAGAAGTGAGCCGGAACCTCCGCCACTTCAGCGAGGCCGACCTGCACCACGTGGAACGCCTGACACGTTCGCTCATCAACCGGCTGCTGCACGTGCCGACGGCGCGACTGAAAGAAATCGACCCGGCGTCACAGGGCGGAGCCACGAGTCTCGAAGTTGTCCGCAACGTCTTCGCCCTGGAACACCAGCGCGACAGCGGTATCAAGGAGTCCAAACATGGCTGCTGAACCACGAATGCTGCGCATCGGCACGCGCGGCAGCGCGCTGGCGCTCTGGCAGGCCGACGAAGTCAGCCGGCGCCTGCGCCTGCTGCACCCGAATCTCACGCTGGAACGCGTCATCGTCCGCACCCTGGGCGACCGGGCGCTCGACGCCAAGCCGTCCGAACTCGGCGAGGTCGGCCTGTTCACGAAGGAGATCGAACAGGCGCTGCTGCGCGGCGAGGCCGACGTGGCCGTGCACAGCCTCAAGGACCTGCCGACGGCCGAGACCGAAGGTCTGGTCGTGACGGCCCTGCTCGAACGGGAAGACCCTCGCGATGCGCTCGTCGGCCCGCCAGGCCTCACCCTCGACACGTTGCCTCACGGCGCGCGGATTGGCACCTCGTCGCTGCGCCGGCGCTCGCAGGCGCTGGCGCGGCGCCCTGACGTGCAGGTGCTCGGCCTGCGCGGCAACGTGCCCACCCGTCTCGAGAAACTCGCGCAGGGTGACTATGATGCCCTCATCATGGCTGCGGCGGGCCTCAAGCGCCTCGGCCTTCACGCACACATCACGCAACTCATCGATCCGGACGACCTGCTCTCGGCACCCGGACAAGGAGCCGTCGCCGTCCAGGTGCGGTCGGGCGATCCGTTCGCCCGCGAGGTGTCGGCGCGCCTCGACCACCTGCCGACGCGACTGACCACGGCCGCCGAACGCACGGTCCTTGCCCGTCTCGAAGCCGGCTGTCACGCGCCGGTGGGCGCGCTCGCCACGTGGGACGGCCGCGTCATGGATCTTCGGGTCCTGGTCGCCCGGGTGGACGGCACGCACATCGAACGGCGACGGGCCAGCGCGGAGGTGGTGTCGGAAGCCGACGCCCGGGCATTCGGCACTCGCGTGGCCGACGACCTGCTGGCCGGCGGCGCCGCGGACCTCCTGTCCACTCCGTCTGCCAGGCCTGATTGGAGGCACTCATGACCGCACTTCCTTCCAGCACCGTTCCCAGTCCTCTCTTCCTGCGCGCGTGCCGCGGCGAGCGCACCGAACACACACCGGTCTGGATCATGCGGCAAGCCGGCCGCTACCTGCCGGAGTACCGCGCGATCCGCGACCGGTATGACTTCCTCACGACGTGCCGGGAACCGGACCTCGCCTGCGAGATCACGCTGCAGCCCGTGCGACGGCTGGCGGTGGACGCGGCGATTCTGTTCTCGGACATCCTGATTCCCGTCATCGCCATGGGCGCCGACGTCACGTTCTCGCCGGGGCCTCGCCTGGCCAGTCCTGTGCGCTCGTACGCCGCCGCCGAGGCGTTGCGCGTGCCCGACCCCCGCGAGTCGATGGCGTTCGTGCTGGACGCCATCCGCCTGCTGCGGGCCGCGTTGCCGGCGCACGTGCCGCTGATCGGGTTTGCCGGCGCGCCGCTCACGATGGCGGCCTACCTGGTCGAAGGCGGCGGGTCGCGCAACCTGTCGAACCTCAAGGCCCTGTGCTATTCCGATCCCGCCACGGCCGACCTGCTGCTGGACCGCTGTGCCGCCACGGTGGCCCGCCATCTCGCCGAGCAGGTGCGGGCGGGCGCGCAGGCCATCATGCTGTTCGACACGTGGGCGGGCCTGCTGTCGCCGTCGGACATCGACCGGGTCGCGCGGCCGTACGCCCGACGTGTCTTCGATGCCGTACGCGCCGACCTGACCGCGCAGGCCATGGGTGTGCCGTTCATCTACTACGCCGGCGACGCCGCGGGCTGGTACGATCGCTGTCCCGGCGTCGGCGCGGACGTCATCGGCCTGGACTGGCGCGCGGACCTGGCGCAGGCCAGGCGGGCCTTCGGACCGGGCCTGGTGATGCAGGGCAACCTCGACCCGTCCGTGCTGCTCGGGCCGCCCGATGTGATCCGCGCAAAGGCCGCGGCCGTGCTTGCGTCGGCGAAGGCGGGATCGGGCCTCGCTGAGGGCGAGGCGGGCTCGATCGGCCACGTGTTCAATCTGGGCCACGGGATTCTGCCCGATACGCCCCCGGATCACGCCCAAATACTCGTCGATACCGTGCACGAACTGTCTTCGCGGAGCCGCTGATGGACCTCCAACCGCTCACAGCCACGCCGGAGGCACCGGCGCCCTGGCCGATCCCGCGCGACCAGCTCGTGGCGCTCATCAGGGCGTACGATCGTCCCGGCCCGCGTTACACGTCGTACCCGACGGCCGTGGAATTCCATGCGGGGTTTGGGGACATGCAATACCGGGAGCGGCTCGCGATGGCCGCCGCCGATGCCAGCGCCCCGCTCTCGCTCTACCTGCACCTGCCGTTCTGCGAAGAACGCTGCACGTTCTGCGGGTGCATGGTCATCATCACCAGAAAACGCGACGTGGCCGCGCGGTACCTCGACTACGTCGAGCGCGAACTGGGGATGCTGGCGGAGGCACTCGGCCCGAGGCGCCGCATCGCCCAGTATCACTGGGGCGGCGGCACGCCGACCTACATCAGCCCCGATCAGATGCAGCGTCTGCACGCCGCGGTGTCGCGCCACTTCACGTTCGACGCCGGTGCCGAGATGGCCATCGAGGTGGACCCGCGGGTCACGACGACGGCGCACCTCGACACGCTGCGCCGTCTGGGATTCAACCGTCTGTCGATGGGCGTCCAGGACTTCACCCCGGAGGTCCAGATCGCCGTCAACCGCGTGCAGAGCGAACAGGACACGCGGCGCCTGTACGAGTACGCACGCACCGCGGGATTCGCGTCGATCAACATCGACATGATCTACGGCCTGCCGCTCCAGACGGTGGCCTCATTTGGCCGCGCCGTCGATGCGGTCATCGACATGCGGCCTGACCGCCTGGCCGTCTACTCGTTCGCCCTCGTGCCCTGGGTGCGGGCCCACCAGAAGGGTATCGACGCGTCGGCGCTGCCCGACGCCGAGGGCAAGATCGGCCTGTTCCTCGAGGCGCGCGAACGCCTGCTCGACGCCGGCTACGTGCAGATCGGCATGGACCATTTCGCCTTGCCCGGCGACGAGATGGCCCGGGCGGCCGCCGCGGGCGTCCTGCACCGCAACTTCATGGGGTACACGGTCAAGCCGGCAAGCGACATGGTCGGCGTGGGCGTCTCGTCCATCGGCGACGTGGCCGGCGCGTTTGCGCAGAGCGCGAAGAAGCTGAGCGCGTACTACGCGGCACTCGACGAGGGCCGCTTCCCGGTGGAGCGTGGTTTCGTCCTCGACGCTGACGACCGGATCCGGCGGCATGTCATCACGCAGCTCATGTGCAACTTCCGCGTGGACTGGCGGGAGGTCGAACGGCGATTCCTCATCAACGCGCGGACGTACTTCGCCGCCGAAACGGCCGAACTGCTGGCCGGCCCCGCCGCCCACGGCTTCGTGCAGATGGACGAGGACCGCATCGACGTCCTGCCGCGGGGTCGCCTGTTCGTGCGCAACGTCTGCATGGTGTTCGATCGGTATCTGAAGGTGAAGCGGGGCACGACACCGGTGTTCTCCCGCACGGTCTGACGGAGGATCACGTGAGCCAGTCCCGAACCGGCGTGCTGCTGCTCAATCTGGGAGGCCCCGACTCGCTCGAGGCCGTCGAGCCGTTCCTGGTCAACCTGTTCTCCGACCGCGACATCATCCAGTTGCCGCTCGGCGGCCTGATCCAGCCGGTCTTCGCGCGCCTGCTCGCGAAAACGCGCGGGCCGTCGGTCCGGCGCAACTACGCCGGCATCGGCGGGCGGTCGCCGCAGCTGCCGCTCACCCTGGACCAGGCCCGGGCCCTCGAGTCGCGCCTCAATCGCGACGGCGGGTCCTTCGTGGTTCGCGTCGGGATGCGGTACTGGCGGCCCAGGGTCGAGGAGGCGCTGGATGCCTTCGTGGCCGACGGCGTGCAGCACGTCGTAGCCGTC
The DNA here is from genome assembly GCA_964372095.1 of uncultured Vicinamibacterales bacterium. Classification (GTDB taxonomy): domain Bacteria; phylum Acidobacteriota; class Vicinamibacteria; order Vicinamibacterales; family JAKQTR01; genus CAYJPV01. Next base: position 81,444 of record CAYJPV010000007.1, read on the forward strand.
CCGCTCTACCCGCAGTATTCGATGGCCACCACGGGCTCGTCGTACCGCGACCTGGATCGTGCGCTTGCGGCGTCGCCCCGGCGCCGCGCGCTGCGGGTGACCCGCATCGAGGCGTACGCCGGCGACCCGCTGTATCTCGACGCCATGACCGACACGGTGCGGCAGGCCCTGGAGACCTTTCCGGAGGATCGTCGGGATCAGGTCACGTTGCTCTTCAGTGCCCACGGGCTCCCGGTGTCCTTCATCAAGCGGGGTGATCCGTACGTCGGCCACGTCGCCACAACCGTCGCGGGCATCGTGTCGAGGCTGGCCGTGCCCAACCGGCACGTGCTCGGTTACCAGTCACGCACGGGTCCGGTGGCCTGGATCGGTCCCGGCACCGAGGAGGTGATCGCGCAGCTCGGGCGCGAAGGCGTCAAGGACCTCCTGATGGTCGCCGTGTCGTTCGTGACGGATCACATCGAGACGCTCTACGAAATCGACCAGCTCTTCACCGACGAGGCCCATGCCGCGGGCATCACCACCGTCACCCGCAGCCGGGCGCTCGACACCCATCCGCTCTTTGTCGAAACGCTCGCGCGAATGGTGGAACAACGGACGGGAGACGCCGCATGACACGCATCGCCGTGGTCGGCGCCGGCATTGCCGGCTTGTCCATCGCCCATGCGCTCCTCCGTCAGGGCGCCCGCGAGCGCGGCATCGACGTGGTCGTCCTGGAGCGGTCGTCCCGGCCCGGCGGCAACATCCGCACGGACCTCATCGACGGTTTCCTGTGCGAGTGGGGGCCGAACGGGTTTCTCGACAACGCCCCGGCCACGCTGGACCTCGTCGATCAGCTCGGTCTGCGGGATCGGCTGCACGTCAGCGACGACGCGGCGCGGCGGCGTTTCCTCTACCGGCGCGGCCGGATGCACGAACTGCCGGGCACCCCAGGGGGCTTCATCAGGACCGGCGTCCTGTCAGCGGCGGGCAAACTCCGCGTCGCCATGGAACCGTTCGCCCGGCAGCGTCCCGACGGCGACGAAACCATTCACGCATTCGCCGCGCGGCGCATCGGACGCGAAGCGGCGGATGTGCTGATCGACGCGATGGTCTCGGGCGTGTTTGGCGGGAATGCCCGCACGTTGTCGCTCCGCGCCTGCTTCCCGAAGATGTGGCAGATGGAAACCGACCACGGCGGCCTTGTGCGGGCGTTCGTCGCCCGGCGCCGCGCGGGCCGCATCCGCAAGGCCGATGGCATGGGGTCGCCGCTCGGCCGGCTCACGTCGTTCCGGGGCGGCACCGAAGAGCTGGTGCAGGCACTCGCGGCACAGTTGGGCCCGTCGCTCCGCCTGTCGACCGCGGTGCAGCACATCTCCCGCGCCGGGCGGTACCGCCTGGCGCTCAGCGGGCAGGATCCCATCGACGCCGACGCCGTCGTGCTGGCGGGCGGATCAGGCGCGACGGCGGATCAGGTCGCATCGTTGGACGCGCCGCTCGCCGCAGAGTTGCGCACGATTCCCTGCGCGCCCATGCTTGTCGTGTGTCTGGGCTATCGGGAGGCCGATCTGTCGGCGTCACTCGACGGCTTCGGGTTCCTGGTGCCGCGAGGCGAAGGGCCTCGCCTGCTCGGCGCACTGTGGGATTCGAGCGTGTACCCCGGCCGCGCGCCGGCCGGCCACGCCCTCGTGCGCGTGATGCTCGGCGGCGCGCACGACCCCTCTGCCATCGGCCTCGATGACGACGCCGCGGTGGCCGTGGCCCGCGAAGGCCTGGCCACGGTCATGGGCGAGCGCGCGACGCCGCGTTTCACGAAGGTGTTCCGCCACCCGCTGGGCATCCCCCAGTACACGGTGGGCCATCTCAACCGCCTCGCGCGGATCGACGACGCCCTGGCGCGCCATCCCGGGCTCGTCGTCGCCGGCAACGCCTACCGCGGCGTGGCGATCAACAACTGCGTGGCAGAAGCGGGCCCGACGGCAACGTCTCTGCTGTCGCGCGTTACTTCAGCACCGTGAACAACGGCCGGTGCAGCGCCGCGAGTTCCGCCGCCGGGATCTTGACCACCCGGCGGTCGTAGGTCAGCAGCCCGTTGATCTCGCCCTCGACGTCGGTGGTCTGCGTGTAGACGCCTGCCGCAATGCCCTGGCCGCGCAGGTCGTTGAGCATCCGGATGGACGTGGCGTACCGCTCCTTGTATTCCGCTTCGGTCTGCGGCAGGCCGCCGTACCCCCAATTGCGGCGGTTCGCGTCCCACAGGTGGCCCGGCACCGGGTAGCCGTGCCCGCCGAACTCCCCCATCACCTTGATGTAGCCCTCATCGCGGACCGCGTCGAACGCGAAACCCGGGTGCGGGTACTTGTGGTCGTCGACGATGTCGCCAACCGGCCAGAAGTTGCCGCCGCTGGCGATGTTCACCAGGCGTGACGGGTCACGCTGCGCGACCCAGCGCCCGACCTCGACCGTGCGATGCTGTCCCCAGGCTTCATTGAATGGCACCCAGACGACGATGGAAGGATGGTTCTCGAGGGTATCGATCATGCGGTCGAGTTCGCGCATGAACTGGGCGTGGTGTTCGTCGGGCCAGTCGGCGTCACGTGGGTTGGGCGCAAGCCGCGTCCAGTCCGGGCCAGGACCGCCGCTCACCTGGTCCTGCCAGAGCAGCATGCCCAGCCGGTCGCAGTGGTAGTAGTACCGCCGGGGCTCAACCTTGATGTGCTTGCGAATCATGTTGAAACCCGCCGCCTTCAGGAACTCGATGTCGGCGCGCATCCCCGCGTCCGACGGCGGCGTCAGCAGGCCGTCCGGCCACCAGCCCTGGTCCAGCGGGCCCCAGTGAAAGACCGGCTGGCCGTTGAGCGTGAACCGCCAGTGGCCGTCGGCGCCTTTCGCCTTGCCGACCGTGCGGATGCCGGCGTACGACTGCACGCGGTCCACCACCGTGCCGCGCGCGTCCAGCAACATGATCCGCAGGTCGTACAGATGCGGCGCGTCCGGTGACCACAACCGGGGATTCGCGACGGTGACCGACAACGCCGGGCCGTCCCCCTTCGTTTCGGCCACGGTCCGGTCGCCATCGTTCACGACGACGTGGACCGTGCGCGCCGTTGAATTCCCGCCGATCTCCGGGCGCACGGTAATCGTGCCCGCGCCGGCATCGGTGGAGATCGTCAGGTCGTCCAGGTAACTCGCGCCGACACGCTCCAGCCATACCGTCTGCCAGATGCCCGACACCTGCGTGTACCAGATGCTCCGGGCGTTGCGCACCTGCTTGCCGCGCAGTTGCCAGCCTTCGGTGGCGTCTTCCACGCGGACGATCAGTTCGTTGCCACCCGGACGAACCGCGTCGGTCACGTCAAAGGAGAACGGCGTGTGTCCGCCCTGATGCGTGCCAACCGGCCGGCCGTTGACGAAGACCTCACAGCGATAGTCCACCGCCTCGAAGTTGAGCAGCGTCCGCCGCCCTGCGGCGGGCCCGGCGGTGAACGCGCGCCGGTACCAGAGCGCCTCGGTCGAGTCGAGCAACCGCTGCACACCGCCAAGTTTCGACTCGAGCGCAAACGGCACCAGGATGCGGCCGTCCCATGACGGTGGCGGGGTCCGCTGACCCACCGGCGTGATCGTGTAGTCCCAGTGTCCGTTCAGGTTCTGCCAGTCGTCGCGCACCATCTGCGGCCGCGGATATTCGGTCCAGGCGTTCTGCGCCGTCACCTCCGCGCCCCACGTGGTGATCAGCTCCGACATGAACGGCCTGGTGCTCACACCCGGCGAGGGCGGCTGCTGGAGAGCGGCACGACCGGCGAGGGGGCACATCATGATGAGGACGGCGAGGACGAGTCGGGGCAGGTGTCGGCGTGAAGTCATGGCGAGGCCATCTTAACTCCAGAGCCACGTGGACCGGTGGCGATCCTGAAACCCCTCAGCCGTTCCGTTCGTATTGACATATGTGTGTGTCACACATATGTTGATCCCATGCTGAACAGGGAAGCCAAGAAGGGCAGCGCCGAACTGCTCATTCTCGCGCTCGTCGAAGAACGCCCCCGCCACGGCTACGAGCTGGGCAAACTCATCGAACAGCGGTCAGGCGGAGCCCTCTCGTTCCACGTCGCGTCGCTCTACCCCACGCTCTACCGCCTCGAGAAGCGCGGGCTCATCGTCGGCCGCTGGCTCGAACAGGCCGGGCAACGGCGGCGCCGGTTCTACCGTCTCACGCCTGTAGGACGCAGAGTGCTTGCCGAGCAACGCGGCACCTGGAGCGCCTTCTTTCTGGCCCTGCAGCGCGTGGCAGGCATCAAGCCCACCGAGCCCTGAGTCCGGAGCCCGACCATGACCGACTGGACCGCCATCGTTCGCGAGCACCTGCATCACGCCGCTGAGGATCCCGCACGCGAAGCGGAGATCATCGAGGAACTGGCGCAGCACCTCGCCCAGCGGGAGGCCGAACTCCGGGCCGCCGGCGTCACCCCGAACGACGCCCGCCAGCGTGTCCTGAACGACGTGCCCGAGTGGCCACGCCTCGCCTCGGCCATCCGCACGGCCGATCGTCCGCGGCCGATGGCTCCCGCGCCACCCCGCCAGCAACCGACACACCCGATGGCCGGACTCTGGGACGACCTCCGGTACGCCGCGCGCACGCTGCGCCGCGCGCCCGGCTATGCCGCAGGCGTGGTGCTCATCCTGGCCGTTGCGCTCGGCGCCGCGACAGCCACGTTCAGCATCGTGAACGGCGTGCTGCTCCGCCCCCTGCCCTATGACGAACCCGGGCAGCTGGTGCGCCTCTACGATCGGTCCACGCCGCAAACCGGCGACTATGTCGATGGCCCGACGTTGTCAGCCGTGCGCCGGTTTGTGCGGTCCTTCTCGGCCGTCGGCGGCGCGTATACCTACCGCCGTACCGGCGCGGACCTCACCGGGCACGGCATGGCCAGGCGCGTATCAGTGCTGTCGGTCACAGCCGGGTATTTCGAGGTGCTGATGACGGCGCCCCTTCGCGGGCGTACGTTCACGTCCGCGGACGAACGGAAAGACGCGAACCTGGCTGTCGTGAGCGAGATCCTGGCCGGCCAGTTGTGCGGCAACCCGTCAGCCTGCGTCGGGCACACCGTCATGCTCGATGCCGTGCCGACCGAGGTTGTGGGAGTGATGCCGCGGCGGTTCCGCGACCCGATCAGCGACCCGATCGACGTCTGGACTCCGCACGTGACGAGCACCTCGGTCCACAACCACTACATCAGCGTGATTGCCAGACTGGCGCGTGGCGCCACGGTGGAGAGCGCCAACACGGAACTCGGGGTCGTGCGCGCAGCCCTGAACCACGAGTACCGGGGCGCCTACGACAAGGGACACACGGTTGCCGTCTCGTTGCACGAGGATTCCGCGGGTCGTCTGCGGACGATACTCGTGGTCCTGCTGGGCGCCGTCGGACTCGTCCTGCTGATTGCCTGTGTCAACGTCTCCCATCTGGTGCTCGCACGCGGCCTGAGCCGCGAACGGGAGCTGGCCATCCGGGCCGCCATCGGGTGCGGACGCTGGCAACTGGTTCGGCAGGTCCTGGCGGAACAACTCGTGCTCGGCGCGGCCGGGGGCACGCTGGGGGCGCTGCTGGCGTGGGGTCTGGTGCGTGTCCTTCTCTCGATGGTGCCCGGCTCCCTGGTGCGGCCCGACACGGTGGTGATCGACCGCGCCGTCTTCCTGTTTGGCGCGACAGCCGCCTTCGGGGCCGCCCTCATCGCCGGACTCCCCACGGCGATTCGTGTCTTCGGCGGTCACCTCGAGACGTTGCTGAGAACCGGCACGCAACGTACGGGGGGAGGCAGGGCCCGATCTGCGTCGGGCGTGCTCGTGGCTGCACAGGTTGCGCTGTCTGTCGTCGTCCTGGCCGCAGCCACGCTCCTGATCGCCACGTTCGTCCGCCTCTCGCAGGTTGAGCTCGGGTTCCAGGAGGAGGGTGTTGTGACCTTCGAGGTCAACCTGCCTGCGGCGCGTTACCCCGACGGCGACGCCCGCACCAGGATCCGGGAGCAGTTGAGCGACCGGTTCGACGCCATTCCCGGGGTGGCAGCCAGTGGCCGCGTGTCGCGCCTGCCGGTCAGCGGCGTGTTCAACGTCTGGACGTTCCGCCTGCTCGGGCGAGCGGACGATACACTCGGCGAGTGGAGCCCGGCCAACGTGCGCACCGTCGATGGCCGCTACTTCCAGACGCTCGGTGTCCCCCTGATTCGTGGCCGCCTGTTCGATCGCACGGACCGCAACGGCCGGCCTGGGGCGATGATCGTCAGCGAGGCCCTGGTTCGCACGTACTTCCCTGACGACGACCCGATTGGCCGACGGATCAGGCTCTCCGGCCAGGTCTGGACGGTGGTCGGGATCGTGCGCGACGTGTACCACGACCACCGCACGGCGCCCGCGCCAACACTGTATCTGCCTCACGCCCAGATGGCCGGCGAACGGAACTGGGCCATGACCGAGGTGATCCGTGTCGACGGCTCACGCCCGGACATCGTGGCTGCACTTCGGCACGCACTCACGACTCTGGATCCGGAACTCGTCGTCCACAATGTGCTGCCGCTCGAGGACGTGGTGGCGCGGGATCTCGCCGCGCCGCGCTTTTCGTCGACGCTGATGACCGGCTTCGCCGTGGTGGGGCTGCTGCTTGCCGCGTTGGGCCTCGCCGCGGTGTTGTCCTACTCGGTGTCGGAGCGGACACGGGAGATCGGCGTCCGGATGGCTCTCGGGGCGACCGGATCCGACGTGCGGCGGATGGTGGTGGGTGCCGGCCTGAAATGGGTGGCGTTCGGGCTCGCGGCCGGCCTGCCTGCTGCCATCGGGGCGTGGCGCCTGCTCGGACACCTGGTGACGGACGTGGATCCGTTGACCCCCGGCACGGTCGTGATCGCCGCGCTGGTCATGCTCGGGGTGGCGGTCGTTGCCGCGGCGGTGCCGGCCAGACGCGCCACGCGTGTGGATCCGTTGCGGGCCCTGCGGAGCGAGTGACGTCGGCTATACTCTGACCGTCCCCGTGCAGGTCCAATTCATGACACACGCGCCGCGCGCGCGATTCGGACACGGCTATCCGGGTTCGGCGGCAGACGTTCACCGCGGGCCGCGGGTCGTCCGGACAGGCGGCAGCCCGATGAAAGGAAGGCAACGATGAGAGTAGCGGTGTTGACAGTCGTCATCGCCCTGGCCCTCGGCATGGGGGCGGCGAACGCCCAACCCGGAGACCGGCTGCTCGCGCAGCGCCCCGCGCTGAGCCGGACGCACATCGTCTTCGTGTACGGCGGCGACCTGTGGAGCGTCCCGCGCGACGGCGGCGCCGCGCAGCGGCTCACGGCGGGGCCCGGCATAGAAACGAGCCCGGCGTTCTCACCGGACGGCAGCCGCATCGCGTTCACCGGCGAGTACGACGGCAACGTCGACGTCTTCGTCATCCCGGCGTCGGGCGGTGAGCCCACACGCCTGACGTGGCATCCCTCGTCGGATACCGTGCTGGGCTGGACGCCGGACGGCACGCGCGTGTTGTTCGCCTCCACCCGGACGGCGTATTCACGGTTCTCGGAATTGTTCACGGTCAGCGTCAGCGGCGGGCTGCCGGAGAAACTGCCCCTGCACATGGCCGCGGAAGGATCCTACGCCAGCGACGGGCGCCGTCTTGCCTACGTGCCGCTGCAGCGGGCCTTCAACACGTGGAAGCGGTACCGCGGCGGTGGCACCACCCCGATCTGGCTGGCCACGCTCGCCGACTCCCGGGTCGAGCCGATCCCGCGCGAGAACTCGAACGACTTCAATCCCATGTGGGTCGGGGACACGGTGTACTTCCTGTCGGATCGCGACGGCCGCACCACCTTGTATGCGTACAACACCACGACGAAGAAGACGGCGAAACTCTTCGATAACGACGGCCTCGACCTCAAGTCGGCGTCGGCCGGACCCGGCGCGATCGTGTACGAGCAGTTCGGGTCACTGGGCCTGTATGACCTGAAGTCCGGGCGCCGCACGCGAGTGCCCGTGACGGTGGCCGGCGACTTCCCCGAAGTGCGCGAGCGGCTGGTTCGCGTCGGTGCGGCCCTGACCAACGCCCATCCATCGCCCACGGGCGCGCGGGCGGTCTTCGAGGCCCACGGCGAGATCCTGACCGTCCCCGCCGAGAAAGGCGACCCCCGCAATCTCACGAATACGCCGGGCGTGATGGAGCGCGATCCGTCCTGGTCCCCCGACGGGAAGTCGATCGCGTACTTCTCCGACGAAGCCGGCGAGTACGCCCTGCACATCGCGTCACAGTCGGGCACCGGGACCCCCGTCAGGATCCCGCTCGGCAACGAACCGTCGATCTATTTCGCACCCCGCTGGTCGCCCGACAGCAAGCGTATCGCCTACATCGACAGCCACCAGACGTTGTGGTGCGTGGATGTCGAAGCACGCAAGCCGGTACGCGTGGATCGGGACCGCTACTGGAGCCGATCCGGTGACATCCTGCAGCCCGCCTGGACTCCCGATTCGAAGTGGCTCGCCTACGCGAAGCGCCTGCCGAACTACATGGGCGCCGTCTTCGTGTACTCGGTTGCCGGAGGCGCGAGCACACAGGTCACCGACGGCATGAGCGATGCGCGCACGCCGGTGTTCGATGCCGACGGCAAGTACCTGTATTTCACGGCCAGCACCGATGCGGGCGCATCGCTGCAGCCCGATATCCACAGCGTCAGTCGCCCCGTCTCGCGCAGCGTCTATCTGGTGGTGCTGTCAAAGGACGACCCGTCCCCCTTCGCGCCCGAAAGCGACGAGGAGAAGGTCGCCGACGAGAAACCCGCCGGGGAGAAGGCACCGTCAGATGCGAGAGCCGGGACCCCTGAAGGCGCGGTAGCCGCTCCGAAAGCTGACGCACCAGCGGCCACGCCTGGCGCTGGACCCCAGAAGCCCGGCGGCCCGCCGTCGAAGCCGCCGGTTACGGTGAAGATCGATTTCCCGGGGATCCTGCAGCGGATCCTGTCCGTCCCGATGCCGGCGCGGCGGTACGTCGCGTTGCAGGCAGGCAAAGCCGGCGTGCTGCTGGCCATCGCCTCGCCCGCGCCCTTCAGCGGCAGCACCGAGACCGGCCTGGCCGTGCATCGGTACGATCTGAAGGCGCGGCGGGCGGACGTGGCGATGAGCGGCCTGACGTTCTTTGAAATTGCGACGAACGGCGAAAAGGCGCTCTACCGCCAGGGCACACGCTGGATGCTGGGGACGCTGCGGCCGATGGCCGCACCCGGCGCGCCCGCACCGCCCGCCCCCTCTGCGCCGTCAACCAGCGGCGGCCTGGCCACCGACGCCATCGAGGTCCGCGTCGACCCGCGCGCCGAGTGGCGCCAGATGTTCCGGGAAGCCTGGCGCATCCAGCGCGAGTTCTTCTACGATCCGAATTTCCACGGCCTCAACCTGGCTGGGGCCGAGAAGAAGTACGAACCCTTCCTCGAAGGCATCGCCTCACGCACCGACCTCAATTACCTCTTCGCCGACATGCTCGGCGACATCACGGTCAGCCACCTCGGCGTCGGCGGTGGAGCGATGCCCGAAGTGCGGCGCGTGCAGACGGGCCTGCTCGGCGCCGACTACACCGTCGAAAACGGCCGGTATCGCTTTGCCAGGGTATACGACGGCGAGAACTGGAATCCGCAACTGCGCGCGCCGCTCACCCAGCCGGGTGTCAACGTGACCGCCGGCGACTACCTGCTGGCTGTGAACGGCCGTCCGCTCACCAGCGCCGACAACGTTCACCGGTTCTTCGAAGGCACGGTCGGCCGCGGCGTCACACTGCGGGTGGGACCGCAGCCCGCCATGGATGGTTCGCGGGACGTCACCGTGGTCCCCATCGGCAGCGAGCAGGCCTTGCGCAACTTCGCCTGGGTTGAAGACAACCGGAGGTACGTGGACCGCGTGAGCCAGGGACGCGTCGCCTACGTGTACATGCCTGATACGTCCATGGGCGGCTACACATTCTTCAACCGCTACTTCTACGCGCAAGTCGGCAAAGACGCGGTCATCGTCGACGAACGGTTCAACGGCGGCGGCAACCTCGCGACCGATATCATCGAGCAGCTGGGCCGGCCCCTGATGAGCATGGTGGCCACGCGCCACGGCGAACACGAAGCACAGCCGCAGGGCGCGATCTTCGGCCCGAAGGTCATGCTCATCAACGAGATGGCTGGCTCGGGCGGCGACGCGATGCCGTGGTACTTCCGGAAAGCCGGGCTCGGACCGCTGATCGGCAAGCGGACGTGGGGCGGCCTGGTCGGGCGCGCCGCAGGCGTGCCCCTGATGGACGGCGGCTTCGTGGGTGCCCCGTCGTCCGCCGTGTGGGACCCGGCCACCAGCCAGTGGATTGCCGAAAACACCGGCGTGGCGCCCGACATCGAGGTCGAGCAGGATCCGGCCGTGGTACGCCAGGGCAAGGACCCCCAGCTCGAGAAAGCCATCGAGGTCGTGGTGGCAGCACTGGCCAAGACCCCCAAAGCCGCGCCGAAGCGTCCCACCTACCCCGTCTACAAGCGGTAGCCCCGTAACTGGAGGTCCGGGGCTACGTACGGGGGAGTCGGACGTAGCCCCGGGTCTTCAGACCCGGGGTCGTCCGTACGATCTCGACAGCTACGTATCGAGCGCCTGACGGACGTGGGTGGCGAGGTCCTTCATGCCGAACGGCTTCTGGATGAACTGCACTCCTTCGTCCAGCACACCATGGTGCGCGATCACGTTGGCCGTGTAGCCCGACATGAACAGCCGCCGGAGGCGTGGGCGGACAACGGACAGGCGTTGCGCCAGGTCGCGCCCGTTCATCCCGGGCATGACCACGTCGGTCATGACCAGGTGGATCTCACCGGCACACTGACGGGCCAGGTCCAGCGCGGCGCCCGGCGAATCGGCCGTCAGCACGCGGTAGCCGAGCAACTCGAGCATGCGGGTCGTGAGCCTCAGGATGGCAGGTTCGTCTTCGACGAGCAGGATTGTCTCGCCGACCCGGGCTTCTGGGGCAGTCTCTGGCAGACCTGCAACAGCGTGGGCTTCAGACCCATTGTGCGCGGGCAGGTAGATGCGGAACGTCGTGCCCTGTCCCAGCTCGCTGTAGACGTTGATGAAGCCCTGGTTCTGCCTGACGATGCCGTACACCGTGGCGAGACCGAGGCCCGTGCCCTTGCTGATATCCTTGGTGGTGAAGAATGGCTCGAACAGGTTGTCCAGCGTCTTCCGGTCCATCCCGCAGCCGTTGTCACTGACCGCCAGCACGACGAAGTCTCCGGTCACGAACCCGGCGTGTGACGCGCAGTACGCGTCGTCGATGGTCACCGTGTGTGTCTCGATCGTGATCTTGCCGACGCCGCCGATGGCGTCCCGGGCGTTGACACAGAGATTCGCGAGAATCTGGTGAACCTGCGACGGGTCCATCAGGACAGGCCAGCCTGATTCTGGCCGCCACACCAGGTCGATGTCTTCGCCGATCAGGCGCCGGAGCATCTTGAGCATGCCTTCGACCGTCTCGTCGAGGTCGAGCACCTTCGGCGCGATCGTCTGCTTGCGGGCGAAGGCCAGGAGTTGCTGCGTGATGTCCGCGGAGCGCTGGGCCGCCACGAAGATCTCCCGCAGATAGTCGCTGACCGGATCGTCCGGGGCCACCTGATCCCGGGCCATTTCGGTGTATCCCAGGATGACGCCCAGCATGTTGTTGAAGTCGTGGGCCACACCTCCGGCCAGCCGCCCCACCGATTCCATCTTCTGGGCCTGAGCCAGCCGGACTTCCAGTGCCTTCCGATCGCGAAGGTCGATGGCGGTGGCCGCGAAACACTCCGGCGTTCCGCTGCCATCGCGGATCACGAACCCGGTCATCAGCATGGGAAAAGGCGTCCCGTCCTTGTGGCAGTGCCACACTTCGACGGGACCAAAGGAGCCAGACGCCAGCATCCCGTCGAGCAACTCGTTCACGTGCGGCATCTGGGATTCGTTGTGCAGACACGCCATGGGCCTGCCAACCAGTTCATCGGGCGAGAACCCGTGTTCTTCGGCAAAACGCGCGTTGACGTAGAACAGGCGGCCGTCCAGGCCGGCCAGCGCCGCACCGAAGTTCGCCGCGTCGAACATGCTCTTGAACTGCCGCAGCGCCTCTTCCGCCCGCTTGCGCTCGCTGGTGTCCGCCGCGAAGCCCATGACCCCGCCATCCGGGAGGATGGTGGCGTCAATCCGCCAGTACCGCTCGGCACCGTCCTTCCGCGTGAAGGGCAGCTCGAAGCCGAGTTTTCCTTGCTGGAGCAGCGCCGTGAAGGCCGCCAGGGCCGCCGGGCGCTGGTCGTCCGAGTACAACGCCATGGTGTTGAGACCGATCAATCCGTCGCGGCTGTAGCCGGTCACGCCGCAGGCAGCCTGATTGACTTCGGTCAGGGTGCCCTGGGCGTCGGACACGAAGATCCCGATCGGCGAACCTTCGATGTAGCTTCGGAACGTCTGCTCGCTCCGGCGCAGCGCTTCGTCCGCGTTCACGCGATCAGTGATGGTCTCGGTATAGACAATGATGCCGCCGATGGTTCCATCGGGGGCATACCAGGGCCGGCATTCCCAGCGCGTCCAGTCGACCGTGCCGTCTGCGCGGGGATACGGATCGCGGTCGGCGCTGCAGACCTCCCCGGCCAGCGCGCGCTGGTGAATGTCGCGCCATTTCTGCGGCAGGTCGGGAAAGACCTCGTAGTGGTGTTTGCCGATGACGTTCCGGTCCTTTACCCCATACGTGTCGAGATACCGCTGACTGACGTAGACATAACGCAGGTCGCGGTCGTGGACCGCCACGGCGGTGTTGTCGTGCTCGATGATGTACTTCAGCAGTTCGTGAAAATGCCGCAGCGACTCTTCGGCCCGCCGGCGTTCGGTGATGTCCGTGGCGACGCTGAGAATGCCCGGCTGACCGTCCCACTCGATCACCTTCGCCAGAATCTCGAGCGGGAACGTCGTGCCGTCCTTGCGGAAGTGGGCCACCTCGAAACGTGCTTCGCCCTCCTCCTTGATTCGCCGGACGCGTTCGTCGATCAGCGCCTGGCTCTCGGGCACATCCAGATCGTGCAGGTTGATCCCGCGGAAGTCCGCTTCGTCGGTGTACCCGTGCAACGTGGCGGTGACCCGGTTCGCGAACAGGAACTGCCCTTCGGTGTTGTGAATCGTAATGGACGCCGGCGCGGCATCGAGCATCTGCCCGAGCAGGGCGATGCGCGCCTCACGGTCCTGGCGCTCGGTCAGGTTCCGGCCAAAGCAGACAAGACGCCCGCCGTCCCGATCGACCCACGTGGCGGACACCTCGACAGGCCAGACGCTGCCATCCTTGCGGCGATGCCGCGCGTCGAAGAGCTGCGTCCCGGCCGCGACGATGCGCCGCATGCGGGCTTCGGTGTCGGCGGGCGCCTCGTCGATGACGACGTCGCCGATCCGCATGCCAAGGACCTCGTCCCGCGTGTAACCGGACATGACGCAATACGCATCGTTGACGTCACAGAACCGCCCCTGCGGGTCGAGCACCCAGAAGCCGTCGGCTGTCGTCTGAAGGACGGCGTGCAGATAGCGCTGGCTGGCGCGAATCGCCTCCTCCGCCTGCTTCCGCTCGGTGATGTCCTGCATCGTGCCCAGCACGCTGTTGCGTGCCGCGTCGTACTCGGCGACCGAATGCACGATGCGGACGACGTTGTCGGAAGGCCGCTGAAGCGCGAACTCGACGTCGTACGGCCCGCGCCCCTCGATGAGTTGGCGGAGTTCCTGATTCAGAGCCTCCCGATACTCCGGCAGCGGAACCGCCTGGACCTGTTCAATCGACCACTCGGTGCCATCCAGTCCGTAGATCCGGCGTGATTCCTCTGAAGCCGTCACCCTGCGGGCGTTGAGGTCGATCCGCCACCAGCCGGTCTGCGCCAGCGCCTGCGCACGTTGCAGATTCTGCTGGGTCTCGCGGAGCTGCCGCGCGGCCTCGGTCTTGTGCAGGCCGAACGCCAGGTCCGCGGCCACTTCAGCGAACAGGGTCTGTGCTTCGTCGTCCAAGGCAAACGCAGCAGGTACGGACACCGAGAGCACTCCGTAGTTCCGGCCGCCGTGATGCAGGCGGCAGCTCAGCCCCGCGCGACCCTGGTATTCACCAACCAGCGGACAATCGACACACTCGGTCCGTGGATCCCGAACCACCACGACGCTGTCGCTCTGCAGCGCCCGTGTCATGCATCCCGGAAACGTGCCGGCGGCCAGTCCTTCGCGGAGCGCTTCGACGCTGTCCCCGCACCCGGAACTCGCCAGTCCCGTCACGGCCCTTTCGTGGTCGTCCAGCACCGCGATCCACGCGTTCAGATACCCCGTCGTCTCGGTCAGCGTCGCGCAGGCTCGCTCGATCAGGAGGCGTGGGTCGTCTTCGGCCACCACCAGCTGGTTGACGTTGCGGATGGCCAGCAACACCTGCTTGATGTGATCCGCACGCGCTTCGGCCTCGGCCAGTCGCACCACCAGGGTCCCGCGTTCGCCGGCGATCGTATAGACCCGGCCGTCCCGCAACGCCTGGAGCGCGCCTTCGGCCTCGGCCAGACGTTGGGCCAGTTCCTCGTAGGTGGGCGGTTGTCCGGTCGTCATCGAGTCGTTCCCCGGGGCGGGATGCCGCGCGCGTGAAGGCAGGCCGGACGGCCACCGCCGGCCCGCCCGGAATGCTCCTGGCCAGACAGTATACAGGTGCCGTGACGCATCTGCGCCCCCGTCAGCCGCGTTCTACTCCCATCCGGCGCGCGCCGCTGGCCGCGCCGACGCACGCGAGGTAACATCAAGCACGGACGAGGTCTTCCCGTCGGCCTGGAGGATGATTGTGTCGACCCCGGTTCTGCTCGGCATTCCGTATGACGCATCGTCATCCTTCCTCCGGGGCGCGGCGGAGGGGCCGCCGCTCATCCGCACGGCCCTCCGCTCGCCGGCGGGCAATACCTGGTCGGAAGGGCTGGTCGACGTGTGCGGACCGGGCGGGCTCGAGGACGCAGGGGACATGGTTGTCGGCGGCGCCGCGGAACTCGTGGACCCGGTGGCCGGCCGCGTGGCGACCCTCGCCGCGTCCGGCCGGACGCCCATCGTGCTGGGCGGTGACCACACGATCACCTACCCGGTCGTGATGGGACTGGGCCGCGTCACGCTGCCCTTCGCCATCCTGCACATCGATGCCCATCCGGATCTCTACGATGCCTTCGAGGGCAACCGCCTGTCCCACGCATGCCCCTTTGCCCGCATCATGGAGCGGAAACTGGCCACCCGCCTCGTGCAGGTCGGGATCAGGGCCATGAACGGCCACCAGCGGGTCCAGGCCGATCGTTTCGGCGTGGACGTCGTCGACATGCGGCGGTGGGCACAGGGAGACCGGCCGGCGATCACCGGCCCGGTGTACGTGTCGATCGATCTCGACGGGATCGATCCCGCGTTCGCGCCTGGTGTCTCGCACCGCGAACCCGGCGGCCTGAGCGTCCGCGACGTCATCGCGCTGATTCACGGCCTCGACGGCCCCCTCGTCGGCGCCGACATCGTCGAGTTCAACCCCCGCCAGGATCCCACGGGCGTGACCGCGGGCGTGGCGGCTAAACTGGTCAAAGAGCTGGCCGGGCACTGCCTGGCTGGAAGGACACAAGGAGCCGCATCATGATCACATCACGACATATCCGTCTCGCCGCAACCGTGGCCGTCGCGCTGGCCGTCGCGCCAGGCACATGGCCCGGCGCCAGTACCCTGTCCGCGCAGGCCCCTCAGCCGGCGTTCGCCGCCGAAGTCGCGAAGGCCGAGCAGGCCATGAACGCCCTGCAGCAGGCCCTACTCACCGAGTTGAGTGCGGCCATGAAACAGGGCGGGCCGCCAGCGGCGATCACCGTCTGTCACGACCAGGCGGTGGCCATCGCCGACAAGGTCGCGCAAGAACAGGGCATTGCCCTCGGGCGCACGAGCCACCGGCTGCGTAACCCCGCCAACGCGCCGCGCCCGTGGGCGAAGGCGGCCGTCGAGCAGGCCGCGGGAGCCAAAGCGGCGTCTGCGCAGCGCCTCGTGGTCGATCTCGGCGAGCGGGTCGGCGTCCTGCGGCCGATTGGCACGGCCGACATGTGCCTGCGGTGCCATGGCGCGCCGGATGAGGTGCGCCAGCAGATCGGCACCGCCCTGGCGGCGTCGTACCCGAAGGATCAGGCGACGGGCTTCTCTGCGGGGGACCTCCGCGGCTGGATGTGGGCCGAGGTGCCGAAGGTGAAATAGGCGCGATGCGCCTTCAGGTTCAGAACCGTGGCACACGCAAGGAACAGCCTCCTGACCAGCTGTCATCGGTCAGAAATCGCCGGCCAGTTCTGGCTCAGTCTGGTCGTGTAGGTGGCCACCACCGGCGGAGCCGTCACCATGGGCGGCGCACTCTGGCGAAACGAGCCGTTCAGCGTACCGTCTGGCCGAAGCACGCCTTCGAAGTAGTCGTCTGGAAACGGAAAGAGGTTCTGACGCCTGAAGGACCCGTCCTCCGCAACGTCCAGATCGAACGTCGATGTCGTCGTGCCTTCGCCTGGCATCCCGTTGTCGAGCGCGTATCGCACTGACACCTTGTAGCCCAGGATGCGGAAGCCGGTCTTCGGCGAGGGCAGCTGGTGCACGCCCACCTCGATCAGTATCGGCAGTCCCTGGCTGGTCGTCCCCACGTAGGGCACTTTGATGGCGCTGCGAACCGTGTGGCCGCCCGACTTGCCCTGATACGTGGCCAGGACGTCCGTTTCGCCAGTTGTCAGGATCGTGACCAGCCCGGTGTTGCTGACGGTTGCGACGGTCTGGTTGCTCGACGTCCATTGCGCCTGGCCGGTGACCGACTGCGTCGACGAGTCCGACAACGTCGCGGTTGCCACCAGTTGCACAGTGGAGCCGATGCGGACGTCCTTGGCCGTGCAGAGGGTCCGGATGGACGGGCCGCCGCTGATGCCCGCCGCACACCCGGGCCCGGTCACGGTGATGGCCGTGACCGTCGGTGCGGCAGGAGCCGGGGCTGGGGATGGAGCCGCCGGTGACGACCCGCCGCCACCGCCGCAGCCAACGAGGAAGAGACCGACGCAGACGAACCCGCCAATCGTTACCAGCCGACCGGAATAGCGTGACACGGCTGACCTCCAAACCGGGGGCCATGCGCATGGAACCACCATTCCAGCCGGACTGCAAGCAAATCCGGACCGAATGGACCCACAATCAGCCCGGCGCCAGCGGACTCGCAGTACCATAGCGGGGGCTACGGGCGCGGCCCGCCAACCGGACGGCCCCCATCAGGGGACGGGCCGGGTCCCGGTCGCGGCCGACGAAAGGCGGGGAGCAATCATGCAGCAACGGCCATCCGACGAACCGACCGTCATGGTGGATCAGACGATCGCGTCAGCCGTGGAGGGCCGCGCGTCAACGGTCCGCAACCCGGAGTCCGATGGCAGCGAGACCGTCGCCTCCGACCCGGCGGCAACGGTTGCCGCATGGTCAGGGTCCGACGCGACCATCCCGGGCGCGCCAGCGCCCACAGGCGCGGCTGGCCGCCCGGCCTCGGACGGCACGTCCCACAGCTCCGCGGGCCAGTCGCCGGCGTCTCGTCAAGCCGTCGTCCGTTATGTCGTGGTCGGCCGCGCCGGCAGCGGCGGCATGGGCACGGTCCACGTCGCCAAAGACCTCGACCTGCTCCGCAAGGTTGCCCTGAAAGAAATGGCGCCCGACGCCGCCGCAAACCCGGATGCCCGCGCACGGTTCATCCGCGAGGTGCAGGTGACCGCGCAACTCGATCACCCGCACGTCATCCCGGTCTACGGCCTCGAAGTGACGCCAGGGGACCGGCCCGCGTACGCGATGAAACTGGTCGAGGGCAAGACGTTTGGCGATCTGGTGGCCGACACGCTGGCCCAGGCGCAGGCGGACGGCCCGGCGGACGAGATGCACATCCTCCCGGCGCGCCTCGAGCACTTCCTGAAGGTGTGCGACGCCATCAGCTACGCGCACGAGCGGGGCGTCATCCACCGCGACCTGAAGCCGGCAAACGTCATGATGGGGTCGCACAACGAAGTGTACGTGATGGACTGGGGCCTCTGCCGCGTCCTGGCCGCCCCGGATGCGACACCCGGCGCAACTGCCCCGCACCCCGAACAGCCGGACACGAGCGGGTCGGCCGGCGATTCCGCGACACGCTACGGGTCGGTCGTTGGCACGCCCCGCTACATGTCGCCCGAACAGGCCCGGGGGCTGATCGAACAGCTCGGGCCGAAGAGCGATCAGTACGCACTCGGGTTGATCCTGCAGGAACTCGTCACGCTGCGGCCCGCCATCACCGGCACGGACCTCACCGACGTCCTTGCCAAAGCAGCGGCCGCCACGCGGGAGCCGCTCGTGTCCGCAACGGGCCAGTCCATCCCTCCCGAACTGGTGGCCATCGTCGATCGGGCAACGGCCGCGGACCCGGCGCAGCGGTACGACAGCGTCGATGCGTTCGCCGCCGACGTGCGGCGCTTTCTGCGCGGCGAAGCCGTCGAGGCGCGCCCGGATTCGCCCTGGCAACGCCTGCTCCGGTACGTCGCCCGGCATCGCCAGGCCGCCGGCGTGGCGGCGCTCGCCGCCGCCGTGTTGTTCCTGGCCATCGTCACAGGACTCCTGTGGCGACACGACCGCGCGATCACCGAACAGGAGTTCCAGGAGCGGAGGCTGCAAGCGCTCGCGAGCGACGTGACCCGCCAGGGCGACCTCCTGCAGACCCGATTGCTGCTCCTGCAGTCGGCCATCGTCGGGCTGTCGCATTCGCTCGAGGAAGCGGCCGAACACGGCGTTCCTGCAGACGGGGACCTGCCGTGGATGGGCGACGTGCCGGCCGCAACGGAGCCAGGCGGCGTGGTGGCGCTCGCCTGGTTGGGAACCGGCCCGCCGACCCCGGAAGCGGATGCACTGGCGCGCCGTGTCCTGCCGTCGACGCGCCGCATTGCGCACTGGCTGGAGGACGCCAGCGCGGAACTGAACTGGGCCGCCGCAGGATCGGCCGCTGCCCCATCAACTGCGCTGCACGTGCAAGCCTCCTTCGATCCCGGGTTCGACTTCGTGGCACCCGTGCCTGCCGCGCTGCCGCCGAGCCTGCGCGCGGCGACGTGGTACGCCGGCTGCCGGTCCAGCGCCGGAACATCGGTGACAGCGGCCATCGCCGCAGACAAGTCGGTGATGTTCTGCGCGGCCATGCGCGACGATGCGGCGCGCCCGATGGGCGCGTTCATCCTCACGCTGTCGCCGGCGGCGGTGCTGTCACGCCTCATGGAGGGATGGTCGGTGCCAGCGACAGCGGACGTGGTGCTGCTCGACGACGGCCACAGGGTGCTGGCCACCGGCCGTGCTTCGCCGGCCGGTTCAGCCACCCCCGCGGTGTCGATCATCGGCCAGGCAGACGTGCTCCGTGCGCTCGGCACAGATGGCGGCGGTGTCGTTGAGGCCGACACCGCCGACGGGGCTGTCGTGGTGGCCTACGACCGGATCCACCCGTTCAACTGGACGCTCGTGCTCGTGCTGCCGGCGACGGCCGTCTTCGCGCGCTGAGCCCGGCGCCCCGCCGTCTTAACATCCTTAATGGGGCCTGGCCCCTTTTTCTACCGTCAGCACGTTGGCGCGAAGCCATCGTTCGATGACGTCGAAGTACGCGCGTGAAATGACCGTCGGAGACACCGGCAACGAAGGCTTCGCGGCCTGCATCCGGAGGTACCCGTGGCCCGAGTCCGGGACGACCTCGACGGAGAGCGTCCGCGGTTGTGAACCGGCGGCCACGGCTTCAAGCAACGTCACGCTGTCTTCGACCGGCACCGTATAGTCCAGCCGGCCGTAGGTCACCAGGACTGGACACCGCAGTCGCCTGTAAGGAGTCACGGCATCGTTGTCCGGATTCAGGTGGAAGAACCACGCCGGGTCGCCAATCTTCTGCTTCGCGTACAAGCCGGCCGGCGAGAGGCCGGCAGCCGGTGGCAACCCCAGTTCCTTCAGGACCGGATGCGCTCGCACCTGATCCATGACAGCGTCCACCGCGGCGGCCGTGGCTTTCCTTTGCCCGTAGTCGTAGAGCAGATTGAGCCCCTGGATCACAAGGGCCACGTCCTGGGCCTCGACGCCGAGGGCCTTCAGCGTGTTTGCCATCATGAACGTGTCCTGCCGGCGGAGGCTGGTGGCCGGCCCGGAACTGTTGATGAAAAGACCACCTGGCCGTCTCGTGGAGATCGACGAGGACCGCCGGCGCGTGCGGGTCGTTGCTGCGGCGAGCGACGGAATCCGCGCCGCCGTCAGTGGGAACGGGCGTCATGCCCCCCGTCAGGGGTGACCCGAGCGCCGCTTCACCGCTTCACGTATCTTCACGGCCAGGGCGTGGATCGAAAACGGCTTCTGGACAAAGAACACACCGTCGTCCAGCACGCCGCGATTGGCGATGACATCCGCCGTATAGCCCGACATGAAGACGCAGGACAGTTCCGGATGCAGGGACATCACGCGGCGGGCCAGGTCGCGGCCGTTCATCTCGGGCATGACTACGTCGGTCAGGAGCACGTGGATGGTCCCCGAGTGTGCCGTCGCGAGCCGGATCGCGTCGCCCGGCGTGGCGGCTGCGAGCACCCGGTATCCGAGACTCGTCAGGGCCCTCCCGACCATTCTCAGAATGGCGGGTTCGTCCTCCACGAGCAGCACGACCTCGTGGCCCGTGCTGAGTTCGGCCACGGCATCGAGTTGCGGTGGGGGCTCGGCGGGGCCGACATACCGCGGCAGGTAGATATTGAACGTTGTGCCCAGTCCGGGTTCGGAGTACACGTTGACGAACCCCTCGTTCTGCTTGACGATGCCGTACACCGTGGCGAGGCCGAGGCCTGTGCCTTCGCCGAGCTGCTTGGTGGTGAAGAACGGCTCGAAGATGTGGGCCAGCACCTCCTTGTCCATCCCGTCGCCGTCGTCACTGATCGACAACCGGACATACTCCCCCGCCGTGGCGCCCGGATTCCCGGCACAGTCGGCATCGGTGAACACCGCGCGACTGGTGGCGATCGTGACCTTTCCAACGCCGGCAATGGCGTCGCGGGCGTTGATGCAGAGGTTCGCCAGTACCTGATCGATCTGGCTCGGATCCATCTTGACCGGGCAGCCGCCCCCACCCGCGAGCCACGTCAGTTCGACGTCTTCCCCGATGAGCCGGCGGAGCATCCTGAGCAGACTCTCCACCATGTCATCCAGATCGAAGACGCGGGGCGCGATGACCTGTTTCCGCGCAAACGCGAGCAACTGACGGGTCAGGTCCGCCGACCGTTGCGCGGCTTTCTGAATCTCAATCAGGTCGGCGTGCAACGGATCATGGGGGGCAACGTCGTTGAGGGCCAACTCCGTGTACCCGAGGATGGCGCCCAGCATGTTGTTGAAGTCATGGGCAACACCTCCTGCCAGGCGGCCGATGGACTCCATCTTCTGAGCCTGGAGGAGTTGCCCCTGAAGTCTTCCGCGCTCGGCCTCCGCCTCGACGTTCCGGGTGACGTCGCTCAACACGGCCCGGCATTCCGGCTGCCCGTCCGATCCGATCGCGGTCGTGCCTTCCATTCTGGCCCAGAACGGCGCGCCCTGTTCGCGCCGGATTCGCAGATCGCAGATCTGGGGACTGCCCGTTTCGAACACCGCACGGCGGAACAGGAAGTAGGCATCCTGGTCATCGGCCGTGATGTACGCGGACAGGGGTTTTCCCATCATGCCGCTCCTGTCCACCCCCAGCATGGACGCGGCCTTGAGGTTGGCCTCCCGGATGATGCCCCCGGCACCAATGGTGACGTACCCGATGGGCGCCATGTCGTACAGGTCGGCAAGACGCGCCCGCGCGGCGTCGAGTGCGTCGTAGGCACGCCGCAACTCGTCGTTCTGCATCTCCAGTTCGATCTCGTGCACCTGCAGGTCGTGGATGACGTGCTGCGTCTCGTCGCGACCCGGGGAGGCGCCGGGTCCCGGCCCCTCCCCGGCCCGCCGGCGGAACTCCGCCTCGGCGCGGGCGCGCAGGTCACGCGGGTGGTCCGGAGGGACAGGCGACATCAGCGTGAGTGGCCTTCCTGGTCGGGGGGCGGGGGGTCGACGGATCCCGCGCCCGTGCGGCGCAGCGCCTCGACCTCACGCAGCGCCGCTTCCGCGCGCTTCAGGGCGGTGATGTCGGTGAAGGTGATGACCGCACCCTCGATGACGTTCTCCAGGGTCCGATACGGCCGGATGCGCAGCAGGTACCACGCCCCCGCACGGGTCTGCACCTCCACGTCCCTCGGGATCAGGCTGTCGAGCACCGACTGCACGTCGCCGACCAGCCGGTCGTACCCGTCGAGGTTCGAGACGATGTGGCCGACCGGCCGGCCGACGTCGCTCTGAATCAGGTTGATGATCTGGGTGACGGCCGGCGTGAACCGCTGGATGTGCAGGTGTTCGTCGACGAAAATCGTGCCGATGCCCGTGCCGGCCAGCAGGTTGTTCATGTCGTTGTTGACCCGCGACAGATCGGCGACCTTGTTCTGCAGTTCGGCGTTGACCGTGGCCAGTTCTTCGTTCACCGACTGCAGTTCCTCCTTCGACGTCTCCAGTTCCTCGTTCGTGGACTGCAGTTCTTCGTTCACCGACTGCATCTCTTCGTTCGAGGACCGCAACTCCTCGTTGGACGTCTCGAGCTCTTCGTTGGCCGCCTGGAGGTACTCTTCGCGCGACCGCAGTTCCCGCTGCAGCGCCACGATCCGCGCGTCGGTCTCATGGGGGTCGGAAGGCGTCGTCGCGTCCGGCGGGACCCGGGTGTCGACATCGCCGGTCTCGGACGACAGGCCGGGCTCGAAGACGACCAGGAACAGGCGTGGCGAGGCCGGCCCGTCCGAGCCGGTCGCCACAGGCCGGACGGTCAGGTTGATGACGGAGTACTCGCCGTTCGTCTTGACGCGCACGTCGGCGTGCGACGCCGGCGCGTTGTGCGCGGCGGCGGCGTGCAGCGCCGTCGAGAGGTCCCGGCGCAGTCCTTCGCGGGCCATCTTGAGGATGTTCATCGCCGACTCGCCCGGCGACGGCTCGAGGTAGAGCCCGGTTCGCCCGTGCAGGTACAGGATGTCGCCGTCCTCGGCCACGAGCGCCCCGCTGGGGGCGTGGTATTGCAGCAGCGCCCGCTCGGTCAGGTCGCGTACCGACAGCCGCGGACGATCGGTCACGTGGTTCGGTTCGGCCACCGGGCCGCCGCCGCCGTGCCGGTTCCGGTCTGACCGACCGAACGACGGCCGTCTCTGGCCCACGCTGCCTTCCTGGGAACGATAGACCTTGGATTGACGGTCCACGGTCACGAACAACTCGCCATGTTCGCTGACGGACTCGGACGTGCCCAGGAACAGGAACCCGCCCGGGTTCAGCGCGTAGTGGAACAGCGGGATGAGCCGCTTCTGCAGGTCCGCACCCATGTAGATGAGGACGTTGCGGCAGCTGATGAGATCGAGCCTCGAGAACGGCGGGTCGAGGACCATGTCCTGTTCGGATACCACCAGCATGTCGCGGATGGGCTTGCAGATCCGGTAACTGCCGCCGCCCGGTTCCTGGATGAAGAACCGGGCGAGCCGCTCTTCGGAGACGTCAGCCGAGACGCTGGCCGGGTAGATGCCGGCTCGGGTGTGATCCACCGCGCGGCTGTCGATATCGGTGGCGAAGATCTGCACACGCGTCTGCTGCTTCGCCTTGTCCACGTACTCCTGGAGCAGCATGGCGATCGAGTAGGCTTCTTCGCCGGTCGAGCATCCTGGCACCCAGACGCGGATCGGTTTGCCGGTGGGACGGCCTCGGAACAGGGCGGGGATCACGTGCTGCTGCAGCGCGGCAAACGCCTCGGTGTCGCGGAAGAAATTCGTGACGCCGATCAGCAGATCACGAAACAGCGCGTCCACCTCGGCCGGCGTCTGCTGCAGGTACCGGACGTACTCATCCAAACGATCGATCCGGTGAACCGCCATGCGTCGTCCGACGCGCCGGCCGATGGTGTTGGGCTTGTAGTGGTTGAAGTCGTGTCCGGTCTGGGCCCTCAGCAGGATGAAGATCTTCTTCATCTCGTGGTCGGTCGCCGGGGATGGCAGCGGCTGCCCGCGCGGCGGCAGGCCGATGGCACGAGCGACGTAGGCCAGCAACTGTGCCGGCATCTCGCCTGGCGGGAGGACGAAATCTACCAGGCCGGTGGCGATGGCGCTGCGGGGCATGCCGTCGTACGCCGACGAATCGGGCGCCTCGGCCATCACCATGCCGCCTTCGCCCTTGATCGCCCGCACGCCCAGCGTGCCGTCGCTGCCCGTGCCCGAGAGCACAATGCCAATCGCACGTTCGTGCTGATCCTGGGCGAGCGAGCGAAGGAAGAAGTCAATCGGCAGACGCTGGCCGCGGGGGGCAGAGGGCTCCAGCAGTTGCAGCCGGCCATCGAGGACGGCCATGTCGCGATTGGGCGGGATGATGTAGACGCAGTTGACCGACAGCGGCATCCCGTCTTCGACCTCGAGGACTCGCATCGAGGTGCGGCGCGCCAGCAGGTCCGACAGAATGCTCTCGTGGTCGGGGGCCAGGTGCTGGACCAGGACGAAGGCCATGCCGGGCTCGATGCCGTCCGGCATGCCGGAGAAGAAGGCCTCGAACGCCGCCAGTCCGCCAGCCGATGCGCCGATGCCGACGATGGGGAATGTCGCGGCGGGCCGCACCTCCGGAGGTGCACCGGTGTGGCCCGGGACGGGGACGGCGTCTGGGACGCGCTTCGTGTTTGTCATCGAGTGCCGCTGACTCGAGGGAGATTAACATGGAATCTTGGCGCACCACGTGTATCGGATTGGTCACCTGCCGACGCACCATGCCGACCCGACCTCTTAACATCCTTAATGGGGCCTGGCCCCATTTTCTACTTTGCCTGCGGCGTCACGAAGGCGTCGAACGACACGCGTGCCACGTCCGCGCTCGCGGCAATGTCAGGCAACTGCTCGGCCTTGAGCGTCACCAGCAACAGGCGGCCGCCCGACAGCGTCCGGCTCACCTTCAGGCCCAGCTTGGCCAACACTTCACCTATCCTCGCCTCAGCGCCTTCCCCGGTCGTCGGGCGGATGATGACGCCAAGCAACTCCGGCCGCCTGTCGGCCACAGCCTTCTTCAGGAACGCATCCAGCTTGTTCCGCTGATCCTCTGTCATCGTCTTTGCCCCTTCCGGCGCCTGCACCGACACTACCGATGACGGTGGTCCCTGGGCGGCGACCCGGACGGATAGACCGGCGACGGCCAGCCCAAGGACAACGGTGGCACGTATCAGGCGGGTCATGAGTTTGAACTCTTGGGCAACTTCGGCAGGAGCCAGCCGAGGAATGCCTGCTCGGATCGGCTCTGCATCAGGACACGGCCCGGTCCGGTCAGCTGGCACACGAGTCCTTCACCGCCCAGGATCGTCGACTTCCAGCCGCCCGACTTCTGGACGGAAAACTGCACCGACGCATCGAATCCCACGATGTGCCCGGTATCGACGACGTAACGCTGGCCGGAGGCAAGGGTACGTTCCTCGATGGCACCGTAGGTGGCGGCGATGAGCTTGCCGCTGCCGCTGACCTTCAGCAGGATGAGGCCGCCGCCGCCGAAGAATCCCTTCGAGCCGCCCCAGCTGGCGTCAATCGACACGCCCGACTCGCTCGACAGGTACGCGCCGCTGCGCAGCAGGAACTCGCTGCCGCCAATCTGCAGCGTGATCATGTCGCCGGGCAGTGACGGCGCCAGCGTGATCTCGCCACCCTGGGCCGGCGCCTTCCAGGTGTTCTGGAAAAAGCTCTCTCCGGCCACCATACGCTTCAGGCCGCCGAACAGGCCGCCTTCGGCTTTCGTCTCGGTCGTGAGCCCGTCGGTGTGGCTGACCATGGCTCCCGGTTCGACTTTGATCGTCTCGTTCGCGCCAAGCGTGACGACGGCCAGGGAATATGCAGGCTGATGTCTGATAGTGACGTCCATGTACGGTCTCCGTGACGGATGGGTCGTGGGCGGTGGCCCAGGGTGCTGGCCCAGTATTGCGCCGTTTGGAAGCCGCGTCCACATCGCACGCTTCACTCGGGACCGGCCAGCGAGTAGGATGAGGAGGCTCCGGCGGCAGGTGATCAGACTCATGCCGACAACGATTCGTGTTCCCGCCCTGCACGACCGTCACGGTCACACATCGCTGTACGCGTCGTTCGCGGGCTGCGCGAACCTGGCCGGCTTGGACGCGGCCGCCTCGATCGCCGCCTTGCAGAGCCTGGACCCGGCACGGCTGTCGGTGGCCTTCGGCTGGCACAGCGCGCGTGCGCCGCTGTCCGACGGGGATCTGGCGGCGCTGCCTCCGGTGGTCATCGTCAATATCAGCATGCACGGCTACTGCCTGTCCGCGGCGGCCGCCTCCCTGCTGGCGGACGACCAGCAGGAGATGGTGGCGCATCGGGCGGACGGCGAGTGGATCGAACGTCATCTGCCGCAGGTACTCGAGTTCTTCGGGCGCACGGCGGAACTGACGCCGGAGAAACTCGACACGTTCATGGACGGCGTGCAGCGTCTCGGGATTGGCATCGTCGACGACATGCTGCTGCCCGGCGAAGCGGCCTTCGACGTGATCCGGCGTTCCCGATGGGGGGCGCATATCCGATGCTGGGCCACACCGCAGACGTTCCGGACGCTGGGTCCGTCATCCCGCCGGGCGCTGGCCGGCCTGAAGTTCTTCACGGACGGCGCGATCGGGACCCGGACGGCCGCGTTGCGCGGGACGTTTCGCGACGGCAGCCGCGGCCTGCTGATCTACACCGACGATCAACTTCTGCAGGTGCTGGGCGAGAGTCACGCCGCCGGGAAGACGATCGCGATCCATGCGATTGGCGACCGGGCCATCGAGCAGGTGCTCACCGTTCTCGAGCGGCTGGATCTGGACGGCGTGCGGTTCCCGGCCGTGCGGATGGAGCACGTGCAATTCATCGATGTCGCGCAGGCCAGGCGAGCCAGGGATCTCGGCGTCGTGTTGTCGATGCAGCCCAACTTCAACAGCGACAGCCGGGACTACGCCGACCGTCTGGACGCCACGTGGCTGGCGGCCAACAATCCGTTCCGGATGCTCATCGATCAGGTGGGGTTCACGCCCGGCCAGGATTTGATCTTCGGGTCGGACGGCATGCCCCACGGCGTCGAGTACGCGTGGCAGTGGAGCCTCTTTCCCCCGTTCCCCTCGCAACGGCTCACGACCGACGAACTCGTCGGGGGATACGGTGTTCATCTGGATGGGTCGCCGGGCCGTCTCGTGGAGATCGACGAAGACCGACGGCGCGTGAGGATGCTTGTTCCGATCGACCGTTGATGCCGCCGGGCGCCGCCGCGTATCAATCGGCGGCTGGCGGAACGATGACCCGGAGCGGCTCGATCAGGGTCCCGGGGCGGTAGTTGCGCGCACACTCCATGAAGCTGGCAGTCACCTCGTATCCCCGGGCGGCAAGTAGGGTCCCGTTCGCCATCCGGACGTCTTCGGCGAAGACCATCCCCTCACGCACCCCGCTGACCGGCAGTTCGCGGACATCATCGCGGCGCCTGGCGCTGCCATGCAACTCGGCGAACGTGTCGAGCATGTCCGGATCGTACGCGCCCGGCCTGCCGCGCATCGTGTCGAGAGCGAAGGGCACCGGGTTACCCTGGGCTTCGAGGGCATCGAAATCCAGGACGAGTTTCAACATCCTCGCACCCTGCTCGATCAGGACCTGCTCTGCGCTGGTGGGCCCAATCCCCTCCGGTTTGTACGTCCGCGCGTGCGTGCTGAGCATGCCCCGCACGACCTCGAGCCTGGGGATGTTTGCGAGTAGCTGTTCGGTCACCACAGGCACGCGGCTGACCATCTGCTCCTCGTGGAGTGACAATGGCCCGCCGTACTGCATCCGTTCAACCGTCTCGGCGGGCAGGGTGACGCAGCCCAGTTGTGACAGCATGGCAGCCACCTCCACCTGCCACCGCTGGGGCAGCTCCAGTCGCTCCGCCAGTTCGCTGATCGATCGTTTGACGCGCATCGCGCGTCCAAACGCCGCAGGGCTCGTCAAGGCGAGCACGTCCACCAGTGTCTTGATGCTTCCGTGGAGCGTCTGCTCGAGCAGCACACGTTCCGTCGTCAGGAGGCGGTGTTGTTCGGCCGCCGCGTCGAATGCCAGGCGCAGCCGATCCGGGGGGCAGGGCTTGGTGAGGAAGCGAAAAATCTGCCCTTCGTTCACGGCGGCGACGGCGGACTGCAGATCAGCCTGGCCGGTGAGCAGGATCCGAACTGTGTCCGGCGCCAACTCCCGCGCATGGGCGAGGAAACTCGCACCATCCATGCCTGGCATGCGCATGTCCGACATCACAATCGCGAAGGGACCTTTGCGTTGGAGCATATCCAGCCCCTCGGCACCGCTGTGAGCGGAGGTCACTTCGTACCCACGGCGCAATTGCAGGGCCAGCCCGCCGATCACGTGCGGTTCGTCATCCACGCAGAGGACGGCTACTCGGTTCATCAATCTATCTCCCGCCCCGTCAGCCCGGCCCGGAGCGCCACGGGTTTCAGCTGACGTCGATCGCGTGCCTGGCCACTTCACGCACCGCCATGTTCCGCCAGCCCTCGATCCGGCCCGTGAGCCCGAGGCGTTCGAGGTAGCCCGCATCCAACGTCGCTGGCGCAGGGCCGGCATCGGGATCGCCCTCGTGCACGAGGACGTTCGCCATGTAGGTGGCGGCCAGCATGCCCATGTCGTGATGATCGACATGCCAGGGCGTGTGGTGATAGGCCACAGCCTCGATCACGGGATAGGGCAATCCCCACAAGCCCAGGAGGTAGGCGCCCACCTCGGCATGGCTCGCGCCCAGGGCGGCGTGTTCGGCATCGGGCACGGTGCACGCCGATCGCATCACCTCGTTCTGGACGAGCGCCACATAGTCGGGCCACTCCACAGCCAGGACGAGTTTGCCGATGTCGTGCAGGAGGCCGGCGACGAACGCGTCTTCCTGGGTCCGTTTGTCGCCGCACATCTTCGACGCAACCGTTGCAACCAGGAGCGCATGGTGCTGCTGGCGCTCGAGCGAGAGGCCGGAAGGCACCCTGCTCCCGCGGGACTGCTGAAACACCTCCACCGCCATGGCGATCTGCTGGATCGTGTGGAACCCGAGGTACGCCACGGCCTCCTCGATCTCCACGACCGTCCTCGAGAGCCGGAAGAACGCGGAGTTCACGACCTGGAGAATCTTGGCGCAGATACCCATGTCCTGTTTCAGGATCTCCGCTACCTGCCCGGCCGACACCGTCTCGCGGGCCAGGGCGCTCCTGATCTGCGCGTACACCCTGGGCATCGATGGCAGGTGCTCGACGCGGCCGACGAGCCGCCTGATACGATCGTCGTTGACGAGATCCTGCAGGCGGCAGGCTCGTTCAATGACGTTCTCGAGAACGCCCGGCTCATCAGGCTTGGTCAGGAACTGATGCGCAACGTCGACGGCCCGGAGCGACGTCTCCAGTTCGGCGTGACCCGACAGCACGATCCGCACCACGTGAGGATGCCGTTCCCGTACGTGCTGGAGGAGCGTGGCGCCATCCATGCGAGGCATACGGAGGTCCGTCACGACCACGTCGATGGCGCTACGCGCCAGCGTCTCCATCGCGGCCTCTCCGCTCTCCACGAAAGCCATGTCCCACTCGTGGCGCTGCCGGTGCAGGCGGTGCCGCAACCCCTCCAGCACATGAGGCTCATCGTCGACGAACAGCAGTCGCCGTATCACTGAGGCACCCCGGCCGTCGGGTGGCCTGCGGCCTCAAGGGGCAATGTGATGGTGAACGTCGTGCCCACGCCAACCTGCGTGTCGAAGGTCAGGGCACCGCCATGCTTGTCGACCACGATCGAGCGCGCGATGGCCAGGCCCTGACCGGTGCCCTTTCCCACCTCCTTGGTGGTGAAGAACGGCTCGAAAATGCGGTGTCGAATCGGGTCGGGAATGCCGGACCCGGTATCGCTGAAGCCCACGTGCACGCCGCAGTCGTCCCGGCGAGTGGACACCCGGATGCGCCCTCGCGCGCCTGTGCTCGTGCACGCCTCGCCTATCGCGTGGGCGGCATTGACGAGCAGATTGAGGAACACCTGATTCAGGTCACCAATGTGGCAGGGCACGAGCGGGAGGTCACCGAACTCGGTGTCGACATCGGCCACGTACTTGTACTCGTTGCTGGCAATCACCAGCGTGCTGCGCAGCGCCTGATTCAGGTCGGCTGGCACCTTTTCCCGGGTGTCCGGATGAGCGAACTCCTTCATCGCTCTGACGATCGTCGAGATGCGCCCGACCCCATCGAGGCAACGGCTGAAGCTGTCCGGCACGTGCGCCGCCAGGTACTCGAGGTCAACGTCGGCTTCAACGTCGGCGATGCCGCGGATCAGGTCGTCGTGGCCCCCGCAGACGCGCAGGGCATCCACGGCCCGCTCGCGCTGGTCCAGCACGAGCGTAATGCCGGCGAACGCTTCCTGCAGGAAGGCGACACTGTCGCCGACGTATTGGGTCGGCGTGTTGATCTCGTGGGCGATACCGGCGGCAAGCTGGCCCACGGCCTCCAGTTTGCGGGCGTGATCGAGTTCGGAAGCCATGCGTTTGCGGTCCGTCAGGTCCCGCAGGGCACCAATCACGCCGCGGACGTGCCCGGACCCGTCAGTAAACGTGGCCTTGTGTACTTCCAGGTCGCGCACGACGCCCTGACCGTCCCTGAGTTGGGCGTCGTACACCACCGAGTGGCGGCTCTGGTCCAGCAGTCCGATGTCGTGGGACTGCTGCAGAGTGGCTTCCGGGGCGGGAAGGACATCGAACACCGTTTTGCCGAGCAAGTCGCCTTCGGCAACACCGAAGAACGCCTCGAACGCGGGATTCACGCCCACGTAGCGCCCTTCGACATCCTTGCAGAACACCGGCAGGGGGATCGCGTTGAGCATGGTCCGGAAGAGCGCCGCACTTTCCGAAGCCGCCTGTTCCATCCGTTTGCGTTCGCTGATGTCGCGGACGATGCCAACGGCGCACCAGGCCCCATCGACATGAGCCGCCGAGAGGGACAATTCGATCGGGATCTCATCACCCGCCTTCCGTGTGGCGTACAGCTCCACCGTCTTTCCGACGGCTCCACCGTCGCCAGAGAGCCGGAACTGCGGAAACGCCTGCTGATGGGCGCCGCGGAACCGCTCAGGCGTGAGCATCGTGTGGAGGTGCCGCCCCATCGCCTCGTCATGCGTATAGCCGAACATCGCCTCGGCCGCTTGGTTCCAGTGGGTGATGGCACCCGTGTCGTCGATGAGGACGATCGCGTCTTTGGCGGCCGCACTGATGGTGGCCAGCTGACGGTCGACGCGCTCCCGTTCGATGCGAGACTCGTGCAGGCGGATGTGGGTGCGCACGCGCATCCGGACTTCGTCACGATCGAACGGCTTCTTGATGTAGTCCGCAGCCCCGGCGGCGACTCCTTCGTCGACGTCACGCTCGTCGGTGCGGCCGGTCACCAGAATCACGGGTACATGGGCGGTCCGCGGGTCGTGTTTGACACGGCGACACAGTTCCAGACCGTCGAGGCCCGGCATGAGGACGTCCGTCAGCACGAGGCACGGGACCTCATCCGTCAGAACGGCCAGCGCCTGGTTCACGTTCGTCGCCGTCCGCACGCGGAGGCCTGCCCGCGTGAGCAACTGACTCAGAATAGCGAGAATCGACTCTTCATCGTCGACCACGAGCACGGTGTGCTGCGCGTGAGGCGTGGGTTGCGGCATCACAGTCCCTCGGTCCGGCCGGATTGTCGGTGCTTCCGCACACCATCCATCGCGACCTGCCGGAGCGCCGCAGTCTCGATCGGCTTCTCGAGTCGCACGTTGGGCACGCTTGCCAGGAATGCCTTCGCAGCATCGGTGAATGCGCCCCCGGTCAGGAAGACGACCCGCGCGGCCAGGCCCGGGTCACGCGCGACGAGCCATTCGTGCAACTCCATACCGGTCATGTCGTCCATCATCAAGTCGCAGAGAATCACGTCGAAGGTGCCACCCTGTTCGATCAGGGTCCGGGCCTCGGCGCCGGACGCGGCGGTCACCACGTCGTGCTGGTGGCCCAGCGCGCGCTGCAGTACCCGGCGTATCGCGTCTTCGTCATCCACCGCCAGGACGCGGCCCCGTACGACAGCGCCACCGGACGCTTCTGGCCGGGCGGCCGGGTGCAACACGGCAGACCCCTCGACCGGAACCGGAACCCTCACGAAGAAGCGCGTGCCGCTGCCGACGGCGCTCTCGACGTGAATGCTGCCACCGAGCCCCTCAACGATACTCCGGCTGATCGCCAGGCCCAGGCCCGAGCCCACCCCGGGAGGCTTCGTCGTGAAAAACGGCTCGAACATCCGCGTCAGGTTCTCGGGAGAGATGCCGGTGCCCGTGTCGGCCACCTCGGCAACGACGTGGCCGTCGAGCGCCAACGTCCTGAGCGTGATCGTGTGGAGATCCGGGTGCCCCTCGGGGATCGCGTGCGCAGCATTGATGAGCAGGTTCAGGAACACCTGGCAAAGCCGGCCCTCAGACGCCCAGACAACAGGGATCGTTCCGAGTTCCTTGACGAGCCTGGCGCGATACTTGATCTCGTTCTGTGCCAGGCTGGCCGCGCATTCGATGACGTAGTTCACGTCAACGCTGGCACACTCGACCCGGTCAACCCGTGAGAACGTGCTGAGCCCCTGTGTGATGTCCCGGATGCGCAGCGTCCCGGCCAGCGCCTCCTTCGCAGCTCCCACGAGATCGTCTGACACGGCACCGGTCGGGCCCAATCGGGACAGATCTTCCGCGAGGTTCTCGATGTTGCAGAGCACGTACGCCAGTGGATTGTTGATCTCGTGGGCCACGCCCGCGGCCAACATGCCCATGCTCGCCAGGCGATCCGCCTGCACGACGCTGGCCTGGAGTGCCCGTCGCTCGGTGACGTCCCGGACGTTCATCATCACGAGCCGGCGATCCTGAATCAAGACCGGCGCCGAGTTGATGTCGGCGTAGAAGGCCGTGCGGTCCTTCCGCGTGACCGCGAGGTCGTGAATGACGACGGCGTCACCCGGCTGGTCACGGCGAAACGCGGCCTCGATCTCCGGGATCCGGCCACACTCGGAGACCCGTTCCAGGCCCAGGGCCAGAACCTCTTCCCGTGAACAGCCCAGCATGCTGCACATCGTGCGGTTCGCGTCCACGAACGCGCCGGTGGTCGGGTCGACCAGCAGGATGCCGTCGGTGACGTGGTCGAAGATGCTCTTGAACCGCTCTTCACTCACCCGCAGCGCCGCCTCCGCCTCGCACCGCCGCCGCTCGGACTCGACCCGGCGGCGGCGTTCATCCACTTCGGCCAACGCACGTCTGACCGCCGGGCCGAGCCTCGTCAGCCGATGCTTCAACACGTAGTCGATGGCCCCGTGGTGCAGCGCGTCGATGGCCGTCTCTTCGCCCAGACTGCCCGACACGAAGATGAACGGCACGTCCGGATGCTCGGCTGCCACGAAACCCAGGGCGCGCATCCCGTCGTAGGCAGGCAGCGTGTAATCGGCGAGGATCAGATCCGGCGTCCTGGTCCGTACCTCGTCGACGAAGTCCGGCTCAGTCCAGACACGACGCGCCTCGTAGGGCATCCCGAGCGTGCGCAGTTCGTATTCCATCAGTTCGGCATCGGTTTCGCGGTCTTCCAGGATCAGGATCCGCAGCACACCGCTCATGAACGCCTCCGGATCTGAAGTTTCGCTGTCTCCCCCGGCCGCGGCTCGGCGTCCTGGTGGCCCGTCAGGGCCGCAGGCAGCGCGAAATGGAACGTGGCGCCCTGGCCCACCACACCTTCAGCCCACACGCGGCCGCCATGTCGCTGGATGATGCGCTGGACCAGTGCCAGCCCCACGCCGGTCCCCTCGAACTCCGCATCACTGTGCAGACGCTGGAACACGCCAAACAGCCGGTCCACGTAGCGCATGTCGAACCCCGCCCCGTTGTCCTGGACCGCGAAGACGGCCTCGTTGCCCTCTCGGCGGCCCTCGACGCGGACCATGGTCTCGGTCCTGAACGCCGAGAACTTCAGCGCATTCGATATCAGGTTCATCAGCGCCTGGCGGATCATCGGGCGGTCCCCGTAGATTGAGGGCAGTGTGTCCAACTGGAATACGACACCGCGTTTCCCCGCCTGGGCCAGGCACTCTTCGAACACGTCCCGTGCCATGGCCGCGACGTCCAGTTCCGTGCAGATCATGGGCTGCCGCTGCATCTTCGAGAATTCCAGCAGATCGTCGATCAGCTGCCCCATCCGCTCGGTCTCCGTGCGAATGATGTCGAGGACTCGCTGCCCCTCGGCGCAGAGGTGCCGGGCATGGTCGTCAAGGAGGATGTGGGCAAATCGATCAATGGCGCGCAGCGGCGCCCGTAGATCATGGGAGACCGAGTAGGAGAACGCCTCCAGTTCCTTGTAGGCCGCCGCAAGCTCCGCCGTGCGCGCGATGACCCGCGCCTCGAGTTCCGTGTTGAGACGCTGCACCTCCTCCTCGGCCCGGCGGCGCTCGGTGACGTCCATCGCGGTGCTGAGCACCAGTCGTCGCCCGTCCGGCAGCCGGCCCAGGGGAGCAGAGCTGAAGTCCCAAATACGGCGGGACCCGTTCCGCGTGCGGATGGTGTAGTCTCCTTCGGCTTTGCGGCCGTCCAGTGCGCAGAGCGCGTCAATGTCCGCCTGAACTGCGTCCTTGCGCTGACCGTACGCCCGCTCGGTCCAGTCGGCGACGGACGAGAGCTCCTCCCTTGAATAGCCGGAGATTTCGCACCACACGTCGTTCACCTCGAGGATTGCCCCATCCTCGGCGTGCAGCAGCATCGGGAACGGGGAAAGCAGGACGGCATTTCGGAAACGTGCCTCGCTCTCCCGCAGGCTGGCCTCGGCCCGCCTGCGGGCACTGATGTCGCGGACAATCGCCCACATTCCGGCTGGCTGGCCGGCGACGTCTCTGATCAGGTTCGTGCGCAGCTCAATGGGCACAACGGTGCCGTCCTTGCGGCGGTACTCTTTCTCGTACACCTCCGAGTAGCCCCGCGTGAGCACATCCTGCTGCACGATCTGGGCCTCGAGCGAGTGCCAGCCGTCGGGGGTGATGTCGGTGTACCTCAAACGGCGGACCTCGTCTGCCGAATAGCCGACCAATGTCAGGTACGCCTGGTTGAACTCGATGATCGCGCCTGACATGTCGACCCTGACATACGCGTCCATCATGCTCTCGTAGAGCGTCTGGTACTTGGACTCGGACGCGCGCAGCCGGGCATTCGAGCGATCATGTTCCAGGACCTCCGCCCGCAGGGCTGCTTGCGCCTCCACGCGCACCGTGACGTCCCGGATATAGGCGGCGACGCCCACGACGTCGCGCCCGACCCGAATCGGGACCCAGTTCAGCTCGTAGCAGATACCTGGCTCTGGCTGGTGCTGAATCTCCGAGATCGTCTCGCCCCGCAGCGCCCGGTCAATGCTCTGCCGTGCCGCCTCACGCAGTTCGGGCACGGACATGAGGTCGAGCAGGTTCATCCCGGGCGCGATCTCGACGTGCCACACCCTGCGCATCTCCGCCCGATGACGATCGTTGAACGCGGTGTAGCGATAGTGGCCATCCAGGCAGAAGACGATGGTCTCGGGCACGCCGTTGATGAGGGCCGTCAACAGCTCGCCAGGCGTCGTCGCGTTCTCAGCCACGGGCTCGCTCCTGCTGCAGGAGGCCGAGGGTGTTCTGCAACTGTCGGCAATCCATGGTCTTGACGAAAAATCCGTCCGCGCCTGCGCCGGAGGCGGCGCCCCGCAATCCGGGTTCGTCATAGTCCGAGACGACCAGCACGACCGGAGCGACGGGGAGGTGTTTGATGGTGGCGAGCATCTGCAGGCCGCGTCGTCCCGCGCTGTGCAGATCGAGGACCACCACGTCCGGGTGGACGGCCTGGACCAGCTCAATCACCTTGGAGGGCTCCTGTGCGCACCCGAACGCACTGACCCCTCCAACGTCCCCCAGCAGCGCCAGCAGGTGTTCATTCACCGAGATGCCGGCATCCGCAACCATGACGTGGAGTTGCGTGAACGGCTGCGGCGAAGGCACCGGTTCCATCACGGCGATGATGGCAGGATGGCCGCCTCGCGCCCAGTGGGCGAAGCCCGAAAGCAAGGTAGGACCTGTCCTAGGGAGTTTCCAGGGGAGGATACGTAGGGAATACCCGGAGATTGGTATCCGGTTCAGTTCCGGGAAGCGTCGCTGTGACCGAGTTCATGAAGGATAGCGTAGCGAATCAGCTCGACGTCGTTCTGCACGTGAAGTTTGTCCCACAACCGCATGTGATACGTGCTGACCGTCTTCGGACTGAGGCTCAGTTCGTGTGCGATGTCCTTGACCGTCTTCCCGGCCATGAGCAACTGCAGGACCTGCACTTCACGGTCGGACAGCGTATCGTGCGGGGCCAGGTTGCCTCGACCGATCGTTCCCGCCAGGTGCTCGGCGGTCGCCTCGCTGACGTAGCGTCCGCCGGCGCACACCCTGCGAATCGCACAGACGAGCTCTTCGGGAGCCGCCTGCTTGTTGAGATACCCGCTGGCACCGGCCCGCAGCACTCGAGTGGCCATCTGCGCTTCGGGCGCGCTGCTCAGCACGAGCACCGGGAGGCGGGGATACAGGCGCCGGATGTCGTACAGGGCATCAAGACCACCCCGG
The DNA here is from genome assembly GCA_964372095.1 of uncultured Vicinamibacterales bacterium. Taxonomy (GTDB): domain Bacteria; phylum Acidobacteriota; class Vicinamibacteria; order Vicinamibacterales; family JAKQTR01; genus CAYJPV01. The sequence goes on from CAYJPV010000007.1 coordinate 118,198, forward strand.
CCCGGCATGAAGATATCCAGCACGACGACATCCCACACGTGCTGCGACAAGCTGTCCAGCGTCTCAGACACCGTGGACGTTTCGCCGAACAGCGCATCGGTGTATGCGTCCGCCAGAATCTGGATCAGCCCCTTGCGCAGCACCGCATGGTCATCCGCAATGAGTATCTTCACTGCGCGTGCTCCTCACGATCGCTGGCGCCGAACGGGATGCGAACCTCGATGGTCGTCCCGGCAGCAGGCTGGCTGCTGATGTCGAGCTTCCCGCCCAGGAGCGCGGCTCGCTCCCGCATGCCAGTCAAGCCAACCGAAAACGGGCTCGTGAGCGCTTCGGCCGCGATGCCACCGCCGTTGTCTCGCACGCGCAGGATCACGAGGCCAGCCTCCCGGCGCAGACAGACGTCAAGGGCCGTGGCGTTCGCATGGCGCAGTACGTTGGTCAGGCTCTCCTGCAGGATGCGGAACACGGCCGTGGCGACTTCTTTTCCGACGGCCAGTTCGCCGGGGGGCACCGCGGCGTGGCACACCAATCCCGAGCGCGCTTCCACGTCGCGCACCTGCCACTCCACCGCCGCGCACAGTCCGAGGCTGTCGAGCACGGCAGGCCTCAGGTCGGTGGCAATCCGCTGCACGCTTCGGATCGTGCCATCCGTGATGCGGCACATCTCGGACACGCGCGCGGCCAGCACGGGCACCGACTCCGGCTCAACGCCCCTGTTCAGCCGTCCCAGGAGCCATACCAGATCGATCTTGACCCGCGTCAGGTCCTGCGCGAGCACGTCGTGGATCTCTCGTGCGATGCGGCTGCGCTCGGCTTCCCGCACCTCCTGCAGTCGCGCGGCCAGCGCCCGCATCTCGTCGCGGGAGTGCTGCAGGACCGCTTCGATCCGTCGCCGCGCAGACACGTCGCGGATGACCGTGCTCGTCAGCATCCGGCCGTCCCGGTCCTGGAACACAGCCGTCGAGACCTCCGCGGGGAACCGTGTCCCGTCCTGACGCACCATGGTCAATTCCCCATGGAAACGCCCCGTCCGGGCACGTTCCTCAAGGGCCGCGGCGAGCCGGGAATCCGAGGTGTCCACCACGCCCTGCCGCCCGAGACGCCGGATGTCTTCTTCAGAGGCGCCCAACATGCGGCAGGCGGCAGCGTTGGCCGACAGGATGCTGCCGTCGGGTGCCGTCAACATGACCCCATCCAGGCTGCTCGTCACGAGCAGGCGATACTGCTCTTCGCTGCGCGCCAGACGCTCTTCAGCATCGACGTACCGGGTCAGGTCACGCGCGGCCCCGCCGAGCGCAGGTGTCCCCTCCCGCTGACGTATGGCCTGGCGCCTCTTCCTAACTGCCATGATGGGTGTCGGGCCGAGCGTATCACGAATCAACGGACGCCAAAGGTCAGCCCTAGCCTCTAGCCTCTAGCCTCTAGCCTCTAGTTCCCCCCGGACCTTTCGCAGCAGTTCGTCGGCGCTGAACGGCTTCTGGAGAAACGCGACACCCCGGTCCCGGACCTGGCGCTGCAACGCCGAATCGTCGCTGTAGCCGGACATCAGGATCACCTTCATCGAGGGCTGCAGCGTGGCGAGGCGCTCGGCCAGTTCGCGCCCGCCCATGCCAGGCATCACGGTGTCGGTGAGCATGAGCTGGACGGAGAGCGCGGAATCGGCCAGCAACTGGAGGGCCTGCTGGCCGGTTGAGGCCTCCAGCACGTCGTACCCCTGGCCCTTCAGGACCGTCGCCGTGATCTCGCGGACGAGGTCGTCGTCTTCGACGAGCAGGATACGCTCCGTCCCGCCGGAACCCGGCTCCACGGGGCTGCGCGCCGGGGCCGGGGTCGGAACCTCCTCGAAACGAGGCAGATACACGGTGAACCGCGATCCCTGGCCCAGGGTGCTCTCGACATCAATCCCGCCGCCACTCTGGCGCAGGATGCCGTACGCCGTGGCCAGCCCCAGACCCGGCCCGCGCCCGACAGGTTTCGTCGTGAAGAACGGCTCGAAGATTCTCGACAGGGTGGCCGCGTCCATGCCGCAGCCGGTATCGATGACGGTCAGCCTCGCATAACGCCCGGCCGGCACACCCAGCCGGGTGGCCCGGCTGTCCTCCAGTTCGGCAGTCCCGACCTCGAGGACGAGATCTCCGCCCTGGGGCATCGCTTCCCGCGCATTGATGGCCAGATTCGCGATCACCTGTTCCAGTTGCCCTTCGTCGGCCGTCGCCAGCACCGGCACGGGCGCGGGGTTGATGGTCAGCCGGACGTCCTCGCCGATGACGCGCCGCAACATGGTGCCCATGCGGTCGACGACATCGTTGAGATTGACCGTGCGCGGCACCAGCGTCTGCCGCCGGCTGAACGCCAGCAACTGCCGCGTCAGCGTCGCCGCGCGGTCGGCAGCCTGCCGGACCTGTTCGAGGCTTCCGTGCACGGACTCGGACGGGTCGATCAGGGCGAGCGCCATCTCGGTGTAGCCCGTGATCACCGTCAACAGGTTATTGAAGTCGTGAGCCACCCCGCCGGCCAGCCTGCCCACCGCTTCCATCTTCTGGGCCTGGCGCAGCCGCCCTTCGACCTCGCGCAGGGCGTCCTCGGCCTCCCGGCGTTCGGTGACGTCGCGCGCCACGCCGAGCAGGCCAATCACGGCTCCGCGTTCGTCCTTGACCAGCGAGGTGCTGAGCCCCACCGGGAAATCGGACCCGTCCTTGCGGCGGTTCAGCAGTTCACCCGTCCATTCACCCCACCGGGCCGACACCAGCACCTGCCCCATGAGGTTGGGGGGATTGGCCGGCGAGACAATCAGGCTCACGTGCTGGCCGATCAGTTCGTCCTCGCCGTAACCGTAGCCTTCGAGAAACGAGCGGTTCACGAAGGTAAACCGGTCCTGTAGATCCGTGACGCAGATCATGTCGTTCGTGGTCTGGACCGCACAGGCCAGCAACCGGTTTGTCTCGGTGGTTCGCAGCCGTTCGGCGTGTTCGGTCTCGAGCCGGCTGTTGGAGTCTGCCAGCGCAGCCGTGCGTGCCGTCAGCTCCAGCGTGTGTTCGCGTCCGGTCTGGAGCAGGCGCTGACGTTCGGCCGAGGCCGGGAACGAACGCGCCAGGACGACGAGGTCCCGCTCCTGCAGCTTGAGCGCCGTTGCGTCCCACCATTCGCCGGCCGCCATCAGCCCGTCTTCGTGCCACGGCCCCGACCGCACCGACGCGCCGTCGCCGCCGTGCCGCCACACGGCCTCGGCGTCGACCATGAAGTTCTCGATGAAGGGACTGCCGGCCGGCAGCCCGGCCCCCAGCCAGAGCGGCGCCTCGGTCACGGGCTCGAGACGGCCGTCTGCGCTGTGCTCCAGGACGACCATGTCCAGGGCGCGCAGCACGGCGGGCGACAGGTCCCGCACGTCATGACTCAGCGACCATTCGTGGGACGCCTGCTGGACCCGCCGCAGCCGGCGATCGAACGCGGAGGCATCGAGCAGGAGGACCCAGTCGCTGGCACCGTCATGGAACAGATACACATCGGCTGGCACACCGTCGCCCATCCGCACGCACGGCAGGCAGATCTCGCGGCCGACCGTGGGCAGCAGGCCCTGAAGGACCACCACCTGGTCCGCCGCCTGGCGCCCGCGCTGGAGTCCCGCCAGGCCGTAGGTGCCGACATGGCCGCCCCAGTCCGACAGGCAGCCGTCGGCCGCCACCTCCAGGTAGGCAGGCGACCGGTCCAGGCCGACGGAGATGAACAGGAACTCGGCAATCGGGCGGGGTAGTTCAGCCATTCACGTGATCCACCATCGCTCTGACCAGAGTGTCGAAGGCGTCTCCGACGCCGACACCCGTCTTCGCGCTGGTCTCGATCACGACCGAACCCTGGCTCCGCAGGGTGGTCAGCGCCTGATCCTGGATCTGCGACGCGTGGCCGAGATCCGACTTGTTGATCGCATAGACGCACGGAATGCCACCCAGCGCCGTCGTCGTCTCCCGGTGCAGCCGGATCGCCGTGTCGAGGGTGGCGGCACGGGTCCGGTCCACGACCAGCACACAGCCGGACGCGCCTCGCAGGTACGACTGGCGGACCCGCTGGAACTCGTCCTCGCCATGGAGGTCCCAGAGGATCAGATCCAGTTCCTGCACGCCGGCACGCACGGTCGTGCGCTCGATCCGGACACCAATCGTCGTGAGGTACTTTTCCGAAAAGGTGTTCCTGACGTACCGCGACACCAGGCTGGTCTTGCCGGCGGCGAACGCGCCCATCATGCAGATCTTCTTCTGGATCATCGGCCGCTCTCCCCCGCTTCCGCGGACGGCGTCAGGCGCACGCGCAGATGGACCCGCCGCTTCCGGGCGCGCTGGTCCTCGTCGGGCAACGGCCCGGTCGCGGGGCCAGCCGTGATGGCGAACAGCCGCCGATCGAGGCCCCCGGCCACGAGGGCCGCCACGACGGCCTCGGCGCGCCGGGCTGCGAGTCGCGCGTTGGCCGTCTCGGTCCCGGTTTCGTCCGTGCTCCCGATCGCCTCGATCGCGACGGTCACGGCCGCGGCCCGGGCTGCGCCCAGCAGCGCCTGCAGGCTGGCCGACAGCGCGGTGAGGGCCGGCCGCTGGCCGGCGTCCAGCCGGTCGCTGCCGGCGGCAAAAAAGACGGCATGGAGCCCGACGGTGCCCGCGATCACTTCGGCATCCACGACCTCCTGAATCCGGAGCGCGTCCGACTGCACGGCCGTGACGCCCGGGACGAACCGGGCCAGGCGCAGCGTGTCTGTGACCCACCCCCGTGGGGCCGTGCCCTCTACCGTGAGGGCGCCGTCGTCGAACCCGAGTTTCGCGGTGGGCGGCGGCGACAACAACGCCGTGGCCCGGGCCAGGACGAAGGCGGGATCGGCGGCGTAGTACGTGTCCCAGCGGGCCGCAATCTCACGTGGCGCGTACCCCGCCTCGGCCTGCAGGCGCCCGGGGTCGGCCGCCAGCGGGTCGCGCAGACCCGAGACGTGGAAACGTCCTGCTCGCCTGTCGGCCGTCACCAGGACGAGGCCCGGCTCCGCCCGCAGCCGCTCGACGAACTGGCTCCAGCGGCGGCTGCTGCGAAACGCCAGGAACGCCCACAGGCCCAGCAGCATGACGGCGACGGCCAGCACGATCACCAGCGGGCGTGACACACGGCCGGTCTGCCGGCCGACGTACTTCGCGTGCAGGCACGACTCGAGGAGCGGGCGGCACGCATCAAATGGCGCGGCCTGGCCCTCGAACCGCTCGAGCAGCAGGGCGTGCCCGGCGTGGATCCGCGCCAGCGCGTCCTGGAGGGCCGATCGGAATTCCATCGGCGCCTGTCCCCGCACGATACCCGCCAGATACGCGTGCGGACCGGTCTCGATCCACACCGTCCGGTCGCCCACCTGCAACGTCTCCAGCGCGCCGGGCACGCCCGCATTGAACGAGTCGTTCACGAAGTCCTGGATGGCGGTGAGCACGCCCGACACGACGCGGGGGTCGGACGATGTCGCCGATGCGGCCACGACGTGCTGAAGCAGCAGCCCGGTGCGGGCGTGAATCAGAAACACCTGCTCGACCTGGTACACGAGCGTGTGGAGCAGGACGATCTCGGCAAAAGGTTTTCCCGCCCGGCGCGCCTCCAGTCGCCAGAGCAGGCCGCGCCACGACACGCTGGACTCGAGCACCTGGTTCAGCGACTGGACCATGTCGCGCAGAGTCGCGGCAATCGAACGGCGGATGGCCGGTCCCATCACCGGGAAGATTGCGTTCACGAGCCTCGCGGGATCGTGGCGCACCGACTCGTGGATGGCTTCTTCGACGACCGGCGCGATCGTGACCGCAAGCCCGGGGCCCCGCGCCACGGCCAGACGAACGGCTTCGGGCAGCACCGCGCTCGCCTCGGCGGCCCGCACCTCGGGATCGTCGAGGCGGCGGGCCAGTTCGCGGAGCTGGTCCCGCTCGCCGTGGAGCAGCAGGTGGCGCAATCGTGCGAGATCCTCGGCCGCCGTCGGACGCGTGTCCCCCGCATCGCCGTCACGCCGAGACCCCAGGCCCGCGTCGATGCTCATAGGTGCAACCCGTCGCGTCAGGGTCCGGTCTGGGGCTTCAGATCACTGGTGAGCCGCAAGGCCATCTCGGACAGCAGCGACGCCACCGCCGTTCGATCCGCCTTGTCGTGCCCCAGGGCATCAACGGCACGTTCGAGCGCTGCCGACAGCGACTCGGATGTCCGGCGGATGTCCTCCGCGAGCGTCTTCGACTGCTCCAGGATCTGTTCACGAAGGTCGCGCTGGCCTTTCACGCTCTGCTCGTCGAGTTGGGCGATCTGGCGCTCCAGCGACCGGGCGGTCTCGCCGAGGGTCCGATTCACCCCATCCACCGTGCTGACACGCTCCCCCTGCTCGGCTTTGAGGCGCCCGGCGATCGCCTCGAACTCGTTCCTGGCGTACAGCTCGAGGGTGTCGAAGCGGCGTTTGATATCGTCGCGGAGATCCGCCGTGTCTTTGGCCAGGCGTTCCTCGAGGCGGGTGAGACGCTTCTCGAGATCCCGGCTCTGAGCGCCGAACAGGATGTCGCGGATCTTGTCGAGGTTGCCGCCCTCGGCCGCGTCCAGCCCCGGCATGCCGAAGCGGGATGCGGTGTCGGACAGTGTGGCCGAGCCGGCAACGTGTTCCGGCGCGGACTCGTAGGCATGGTCGTCCATCAGCCTGACCCTCCTCCGACAGGCGGTCGCACGCGTCGCAGGAACCCGGCGATCGCCGCAACGCGGCTGGCGCCGAGGGAGAGTGGCAGGGCACGGGCACCCGGAGGCATGAAACCGGCGGAACGCCGCCCAACCACGCGCCTACACTATGCCCGCCCCACGGGGTTGTCAATCGATTGGCACACCGTGGCGAGGCCGGGGTGCGCATCACGCCGGAAAGAGCCCTTCCACCGACAGATACCGCTCGCCGGTGTCGTAGCAGAACGTCAGGATCCTGGCGCCGTCGGGCAGGCCGGGCGACGTGCGTGCGACGGCCGCCAGCGAGGCGCCGGACGAGGTCCCGACAAACAGGCCTTCTTCACGGGCGGCGCGGGCCGCATACGCGAAGGCCTCCTCTTCAGTCACCTGAATCACCCCGTCGAGTACGCCGACATGGAGGTTGGCTGGCACGAATCCGGCCCCGATTCCCTGCAGCTTGTGCGGCCCAGGCGCGCCACCGGAGATGACGGGCGACTTGGCCGGTTCGACCGCGAACACCTTCAGCCCCGGCATGAGCGGCTTGAGGACCTCCGCCACGCCGGTGATGTGGCCACCCGTCCCCACGCCGGTAATGAGGTAGTCCAGGCCCTCGGGAAACGCCGCACTGATCTCGCGCGCCGTCGTGCGCTGGTGCACGGCGATGTTGGCCGGGTTGTCGAACTGCTGAGGCATCCAGCTCCCCGGCGTCTCCGCGACCAGTGCCGTGGCGCGCTCGATGGCGCCCTTCATGCCCTGCTCCCGGGGTGTGAGTTCGAGCGTTGCTCCGTAGGCGGTCATGATCCGGCGCCGCTCCACCGACATCGACTCGGGCATCACGAGGATCAGCCGGTACCCCTTCACGGCGGCCACCATCGCGAGCCCGATCCCCGTATTGCCGGATGTCGGCTCGATGATCACGGCCCCCGGGGCCAGCACGCCGCGCGTTTCGGCGTCTTCGATCATCGAGAGGGCGATCCGGTCCTTGATGCTCCCGCCGGGATTGGCGCGTTCGAGCTTCATCCAGACGTCCAGACGCGGGTCGAACAGGCGCCGGATGCGGACGTGCGGCGTGTTGCCGATGGTGCCGAGAATGGTGTCGACTCTCACGGGGGCCTCCTCGCGAACGTCTCCGTTCACAGCGAAGTGTCAAGGGGCACATCGGTCCCGGGCGCATACCGTTCCGAGGCCGACGCATTGGTGACGACGGAATGCGGCGGCACGCTGTGCGTCAGCCAGACGTTGCCGCCGATGACGCTCGAATGCCCGACCACGGTCTCGCCGCCGAGAATGGTGGCGTTGGCGTAGATGACCACGTCGTGTTCGATCGTCGGGTGCCGGCGCGTCCGCGCCAGGGTCTTCCGGACACTCAGGGCGCCGAGCGTGACGCCTTGGTACAGGCGGACACGGTCGCCAATGACGCTGGTTTCGCCAATGACGATACCCGTACCGTGGTCGATGGCGATGGCGCGCCCCAATGACGCGCCCGGGTGGATGTCGATGCCGGTGACGCGGTGGGCCGTCTCGCTGACGAGCCGCGGCAGGAGCGGCACCTGCCGCGTCCACAACGCGTGCGCGAAGCGGTGGCACGCGAGGGCGTAGAACCCCGGGTAGGCGAGGATGACCTCATCGAGGCTCGTGGCGGCCGGGTCGGCGTCGAAGGTCGCCTGGGCATCCATCACCAGGGCATCGTGGATGGCCGGCAACTCGTCCAGGAACGACGCCGCGGTGCCGGCCTCTGCGTGCCCGGCGCCGGTCAGGAACTGATCCAGCGAGCGGCTGAGCCGGAGCACCTCCGCGCGAACGCTGGGCCGATCGCACCGCCGGTGCGACGCGAAGTGCGGGAAGAGCAGGGCCAGCGCGTCTCCGACGAAATCGCGCGCCAGTTCGTCCGCGCGCACCGGCAGGCGGTAGTTGCCCCGCGAGGCGCAGACGGTGCCAATCCAGGTGTCGATGCCGGAAAGCGTGGGGTCCACCCCTGTTTGGACGCCCCCTGACGGCCGGAGGTCCCCCCTACTTGATCAGATAGAACGCCCGCGGGTACCCATCCACCCAGCGCGCCCTCCCCCCGGCGAACACGGCGTTGTCTTCGAAACCGGTCGACACCTCCACGTTGTCCCACTCGGGCACATCGGACGCCACGGAGAACTCGATCGCATAGACGGTATCGGCGTGAAGCGGGTGTTCGCCCGTGCCCGGCACAAAGGCCTGCTTCTCGGGCATGCCGATCATCGTGCCCGACCCGTGACCGTACGGCCCGATGGGATGCGTGTACACGGTCGGGCGCAATCCCTCCGCGCGGCCACGATCGAGGATCGACGTCAGGATCTCGTTGCCGGTCCGGCCCTCGCGCATTTCGGCCAGGTGAATCTCCTGCAGCCGGTTGCCCTTGCGCAGCAGATCGCGCAGGCCAGCCGGCGCCTCCGTCTCGCCCAGGCGCAGGACGTACGCGTTGTGCTGCATGTCGGTGTTCAGGCCGAGGTACGTGATGCCGACATCGCAGTGCAGGAGGTCGCCGCGCCGGATGACCCGATCGCCCGCGCCGTACCGCTTCGTGTCGGCCGGCGAGCGGGTGATGTCAATCGACGGATGAAACCACGTCTCCAGCCCCAGTTCGTTGATCCGGTCCCGGATCCACCACTGCACATCGTCACTCGTCGTCACGTCGGGCGTGATCACACGATTCGAGAAGAACTCGGCGATCAGATCGTGGGTGATACCCGCGAGGTGACGGTAAAGGCTCAGCTCGCGCGGGCTGCGCGTCTCGTACCAGCGCATGGCCACCTTCTCGGCCGGGACGAGGCGGTCCACGTACTTCTTGTCGAGCGTCTGCTCGAGCCTGGCCTTGTGGAAGGCGGTCAGGCCGTTCCCGTGGGCGAATTCGTCGTGGTGGCCGAAGTGCGGCGCGTAGTTGATGCCGATGGTTCTCGGGTCGTGCTGACGGATGTAGTCGGCCACCACCGTGAACTGGTGATTCGCGCCTTTGGAGCGATCCGTGAAGATATTCGTGTACATCGGCCCCGACGTGGAGGTGCCGTGCCAGTTGGCCGTGAGCTTCCGGAATCCGTCCTTGCTGTCGTGGAAGATCAGGATCGACAGCCGCCGCGCCGAGAACATCGGCTGCGCCACCATCGTCATGTAGACCGGGTCCTCGGCATACTCGAAGGTGACGACCAGCCACATCTCGAGGCCTTCGCGGCGCATGATGGCCGGCAGGACGTGATCCAGCCGCCATTCGAGGATCTCGTTCTGCACGCGGGCGCGATCGCGCAGCGGCAGGATGCGCCCGATGTCTCCGGCCTTCGCCATCTCCCAGTTGAGCGGCTCGGATGGCACAGGCCCCTGCGCGACGGCCGTCGCGGCCACCGCGCATACCAGACCCAGGGCGACTAAGACCGGCAGGAACGTGTGTCGAACGTGTGTCGTCTGCATGATGTCAACAGAATCCATCACACGACGGCATACGGTGTCAATCCGGCAGCGGGGCGGCAGGAGGAACCTGCATCGACGGCGCCGTGGCGGGCGCGGCGGCCGGCATCCCCGCGGCAGGGATGCCGGCCCGTGAACCGCTGCCGCCAGACGGGTGCGACGCCGGACGACGCGTCCGTGCGCGCGTCAGAAGCCGATGCGCACGCCGATCTGGCCCGTGCGCGGGACGGCGCCGGCGCGCAGGGCCGTCAGGACCAGGAAGGTGGTCAGGCGCCGATCGCCGGACGGACTGGCGAAATTCGCCCGATCCGTGGCATTGAAGACCTCGCCGAACACGTCGAGCGTCCGCCGCTGACCGAAGCGGATACGGTAACCGGCCCGCAGGTCCAGCTGGAAGAACGACGGACCGTACGCCCCGTTGCGGCCCCCGTCGCTCTCCACGGTGATGGCATCGGAACCGGTCCCGCGGAACTCACCCGAGGGCAGGGGATCCGCCAGGATGCCGTTACGATCCGCATCGGTGCTGCTGTCGGCAATCGTGAACGGTGTGCCGCTCATGGCACGCGCCACCCAACTCACCGTCAGCCCGTGTGTCTTCGGGACGAGCACAGTCCCGCTCAGCACGAAATTGTGCCGGCGGTCGAAGTCCGTCGGCCCCTCATTCTGGTCGAGCCTCAAGTCGTCCAGCAACTGAAAGTTACTCTGCGGAATCCCGTTGCCGCTGGTATTACCCCGCGAGTACGAGAGCGTGTACGACACGCGCGCGCTGTAGTGCTGCGCGAATCGTTTCTCGATTTGCATCATCAGCGCGTCGTAGTCCGTATTGCCGACGTTGACACGCTGAAGCACCTGGCCCACGAAGTTCGGGTTCGGGCGGACGATGGTCGCCGTACGCGACGTCGTCGCCCGGAGCCCGGCGTTCATGTCGTACGACATGAACTGGTCGCGGCCGAACGCATGGAGATAGTCGGCGCTGACCGAGATGTAGCTGCCAATCTGGTGCTCGAAGCCTGCCGTCACCTGGTGCGTGAAGGGCAGCCGCCGATCGGGGCTGTCGAAGAACACCGTGCCGGTGTTCTTGACGCGCGACCCGGGCGGATACAACTGGGCGAGCAGGGTCCGGTTGACCTCGGGGCCGTTGGCCAGCATCGGGTTCGCCGGGCGCACCCCCTGTGAGGGGCCCGGATCCGCCGAGTTGGCCGGGAACAGCGCGTTGAACGACGTCGAATAGACGCCGCTCGTCAGAATGGCCGAGATCAGCTCGAAGTGGGTCTTGTCGTAGAACAGGCCGTACCCGCCCCGGAGCACCGACCGCTGCTTGCCGAACACGTCGTACGAGAATCCTACGCGCGGGGAGATGTTGTTCTTGTCCACCGGGTACGCGCCCGCATCGGTGAACTCGGGGTTGTCGACCTCCCGCACGGGGACGACCTCCAGGTCGTAGCGGGCGCCCAGGCTCAGGGTGAGCCGATCGGTGACCCGCCACTTGTCCTGCACGAAGCCGCCGATAAAATGCGCCTTCATGTAGTTCTGCAGGCCGCTCGGCACGCGGACCGACAGCCGCTCGGGATAGGTCCGGAAGTTCGCGGGATCGTAGGGCCCGTTGCTCGAGAACGTGAAGGTGCCGTTCAGGTTGTCGTCGGTCACGGAATCGGCCGAGACGTACTGGTACTGCACGCCCGCCTTCAGCTCGTGCTGGCCCTTCCAGTCGGGCACGAACCACGAGAACGTATCCTCGATCTGATACGAGTTGTTCACGCGTGCCTGCGCCGTCGCGTTCTGCTGGTCGGTGTAGGTCAGGTAGGCCAGGGTCGGCTTCAGGATGTCCTGCTTGCCGCCGTTCCCGTTGTAGTTCGGCGTGGCGAACTTCACGTCCTCCTGCGTGAACCCCACGCGGAGGGTGTTCACCTTCGTGGCACCGAGCACCGAGTTGAACGTGCCGACCACCGTCTGGTCGAGATCGTCTTCTTCGCGCGCAGCCGCGAGCGTCACGGTGCCGATGAGCTGGTTGTACTGCGGGGAGTACTCGCGCAGCCACCGCACGGCCCACGTGTGATTCGAGTTGATCTGGTGATCGAAGCGGACCAGCGTGTTCCACACGCGTGTTTCCGTGGTGGCCGGGGCGTTCAGGTCCGGCCGCGCCGGAATGTTGATGGCGCGGTCGTCGTCGATGATCACGCGCTCGAGGCTGAAGAAGAAGTGCGCCTTGTCGCGGACCACCGGCCCGCCCAGCGTGCCGCCCAGCTGCAACTGGCGCGTCTCGGGCTTGGCCAGATTGTTCTTCTTGACGAAATAACTCTCGGCCGTCAGCTTCGCATCCTGGACGTAGCCGAAGGCGCTGCCGCGGAACTGGTTCGTGCCCGACTTGGTCACGGCGTTGATCACCGCCCCGGTCGTCCGGCCGAACTCCGCGTCGAACTGGTTCGTCAGCACCTGGAATTCCTGGACCGACTCGAGCGGCGTCCGCGCCTGCGTGCCCGCCCGCTGGCCGATCACGTCGTCATTGTTGCTCGCGCCGTCGAGGGAGTAGTTGTTGTTGCGCGAGTCCTGCCCGTTGACGTTGATCGAGTCGGACCCGAACGACTCGGTGCTGATGTTGGCCACGATGCCCGGCAGCAGGCCGACAAACCCGATGTAGTTGCGGTTGATCGACGGCAGGTCCACCAGTTCGCGGCTCGAGATATTGCCGCCCACCTCCTTCGACGTGGCATCGACAACCGGCGCTTCTCCCGAGACCGTCACCGTCTCGGCCATGGCACCCACTTCCAGTTTCACGTCGATGGTGGCCGTCTTGCCCACCTCGATACGGATGTCCTTCAACGCGGCGCGCCGGAACCCTTCGATCCCGGCTTCCACCTGGTAGGTGCCGGGGGTCATGCCGCTCATGAAGAACGTGCCGTCAGCCGTGGTCACCGTCTCGCGGTATTGCCCGCTGTCCTGGTTGCGCGCCACCACCGCCACCCCAGGCAGCACGCCCCCCTGCTGGTCAATGACCCGTCCCCGAAGGTCGCCGGTGCCCTGCTGGGCGTACAGCGAGGAGCCCGGCAACACGACCGCCATCAGCAGTCCTGCCACGATGAGCCTGCGCATCAGTCACTCCTTTCGGTCGAACAATGCGACGATTCAGTTGTCTCCGATGGCGGGAGTATGCGCCCGGGTGGGGGGAAGGTCAACGGGGATTGCACGAAAGCTGACGGGAGGAAGTAGACAGTAGGAAGTAGACAGTAGACCGTGCCACTGCTGCCGGCGAGCCCCATTGCAGTACGATGCCCCCATGGACACGACGATTGCCGCGCTGACTGGTGAGATTCGCGCGTTTCGTGACGCCCGCGACTGGCGGCAGTTCCACAACCCGAAAGAACTGGCCGTCGCCATCACCGCCGAGGCGGGGGAACTGCTGCAGCACTTCGTGTGGCAGAACCCGGAACAGTCGGAACAGCGCGTCGTAGACCGCCGGACCGAGATCGCGTCCGAAATCGCCGACGTGGCCATCCTGCTCTTCGAACTGGCCGACAACTGCGGCGTCGACCTGGCCGTCGCGATGCGCGCCAAGCTCGCCCGCAACGAGGTGCGGTATCCGGTGGCCAAGGCGCGGGGCTCGAACCGCAAGTACAACGAACTGTGAGCGAGACGACGCCCCCTCCCCACCGCCGCCGCCCGCGTTACGCCGGCACACATCCGCGCCGCTTCCACGAGAAGTACAAGGAACACGCGCCCGAGCAGTTCCCCGACACGGTGGCCAGAGTCCTGGCGTCGGGCAAGACGCCCGCCGGCGCCCACGTGCCCGTCCTCGTCGCCGAAGTGCTCGATGTGCTGGCTCCGCGCCCGGGCGAACGGATCGTGGACTGCACCCTCGGCTACGGCGGCCATGCCCGCGAGTTGCTCCAGCGCATCCGGCCCGGCGGGATCCTGCTCGGTCTGGACGTGGACCCCCTGGAACTCCCCAGGACGGAGGCGCGGCTGCGCGGCCTCGGTTTCACGCCGGACGTCTTCATCACGCGACGGTCGAACTTCGCCGGCCTCTCGAAGGCCCTCGCGGAAGCGGGCTGGGCCGGGGCCGACTGTGTCCTGGCGGACCTCGGCGTCTCGTCGATGCAACTCGACACCCCGGGGCGGGGGTTCTCGGCCAAAGCGCCCGGCCCCCTCGACATGCGGATGAACCCGAACCGCGGCCTGCCCGCGTCGGCGCTGCTCCAGAAGGTCTCCCCTGACGACCTTGCGGTGATCCTGGCGGACAACGCTGACGAACCGCACGCGCGTGTCCTCGCCGGGGCCCTGGCCGGCCAGTCCTTCGCCGACACAACAGACCTGTCCCGCGCCATCAACGCGGCGCTGCCGCTGGTGCCGCCCGACCACCAGTCCCTGTCCGTACGCCGCGTCTTCCAGGCGCTGCGCATTGCCGTCAACGACGAGTTCGCGGCCCTCGACACGTTGCTCCGCCACCTGCCCGCGTGCCTCAACCCGGGCGGGCGCGCGGCGATCCTGACGTTCCATTCGGGCGAAGACCGCCGCGTGAAGAAGGCGTTCCAGGCTGGCCTGCGCGACGGCGTCTACGCCGCCGTCGCCGAGACGGTCGTCCGGCCCGGTCCGGCCGAACGCCGCGCCAATCCCCGCGCCACCGCCGCCAAACTGCGCTGGGCACGAAGATAGACCGCCGATCGGCTATCGGCCATCGGCTATCGGCTATCGGCTATCGGCCATCGGCGATCGGCCATCGGCGATCGGCGATCGGCGCCCCGAGGCTGCGTCCTACTTCCTACTTCCTACTTCCTACTTCCTACTTCTTGCTTCCTGCTTCCGGTTTTCCCCCTCCGTCTGGCCCACCCTGCTACAGTGTCAGATCAGGAGGAGAACTCATGGATGTTGATGACGATGGCCGTCCGGGACGGCCACCTTTCAACTGGCGCCCGGGCCCCACGGTAGACCTCAGTCGTTTGCAGCGGCCCGCGTGGCTGTCGCCGCGGCTGTTCAGAACTGCCGCGCTCGTCCTCGTCGGACTCGTGGTGCTGGCGAACGTCGCGTACCAGGTCCAGCTGGAAGAAGTTGGCGTGGTGCTGCGTTTCGGCCGGTACGACCGCACGACCGAACCTGGGCTGCACGTGAAGCTCCCGTTCATCGAGTCGGTCAGGCGCGTTCCCGTCCAGCGCCAGCTGAAAGAAGAGTTCGGGTTCCGCACCGCCGTGGCGGGCGTCAGCACGCGGTACGCCACGGGTTCGTTCGCCGGCGAGTCGGTCATGCTCACCGGCGACCTCAACGTCGCGGTCGTCGAGTGGATCGTCCAGTACCGCGTGACCGATCCCTACAAGTACCTCTTCAAGGTCCGGAGCATTACGGAAACCTTCCGCAGCATGAACGAGGCGGTGATGCGCGAGGTCGTCGGGGATCGGACCGTCACCGAAGTCCTCACGGTGGGCCGCCAGGAAATCGCCACCACCGCAGAGAGACTGATGCAGGGTCTGGCGAACCAGTACGAGATGGGTATCGTGATCGACCAGATCGTGCTGCAGGACGTGACGCCGCCGGATCCGGTCAAACCGTCGTGGGACGAAGTGAACCAGGCCCAGCAGCAGCGCGACCGCCTGATTAACGAAGCCCGGGCGGAATACAACAAGGTCGTGCCCCGGGCGACCGGCGAAGCGTCGCAGGCCATCCTTCAGGCCGAAGGGTACGCACTCGAGCGCGTCAATGGCGCGCAGGGTGACGCCGCCCGCTTCAAGGCCGTCTACGAGGCGTACCGGCGCGCGCCGGAAGTGACGCGGCGCCGTCTGCACCTGGAAACGATGCAGCGCGTGCTGCCGAATCTGGGCGCCAAGGTCTTCATGGACAAGGGCACGGGCAGCATCATGCCGCTGCTGCCGGTCGAGGGTCTCAAGAGCCTGCTGAACCAGACGTCCGGCAAGACGGGAGGCCAACAATGAAACGCCCTGCCCTGATCGTCCAGGTCGCGATCGGCATCCTGGCCTTTATGCTGCTGTCGGCATCGGCGTACCAGGTGGGTGAAACCGAGCAGGTGATCATCACCCAGTTCGGTGAACCCGTCGGCGCGCCGGTCAACACGCCCGGGCTGCACTTCAAGGTGCCGCTGATTCAGAAGGCCAACTTCTTCGACAAACGGTTCCTCGAGTGGGACGGCAGCCCGAACCAGATGCCCACCAAGGACAAACGGTTCATCTGGGTCGACATGTACGCCCGCTGGCGCATTACCGATCCGCTGAAGTTCTTCCAGCGGCTGCGCGACGAACGCGGCGCGCAGTCGCGCCTCGACGACATCCTCGACGGCGAGACGCGCAACGCCGTGGCCAGCTACGATCTCATCGAACTCGTGCGGAGCAGCAACCGGCCGGCCGGGGACGTGCCCGTCGAGTCGCAGGAAGAGCAGATCGTACTCGAGCAGATCGGCAAGGGCCGCCCGGCGATCGTCGCCGAGATCCTCAAGGTCGCGAAGACGCGGACCTCCGATCTCGGGATCGAGGTGCTGGACATCCGGCTGAAGCGCCTCGCCTACGTCGATGAGGTGCAGAAGGACGTGTTCGCGCGCATGATTGCCGAACGCCAGCGTATTGCCGAGCGGTTCCGCTCGGAAGGCCAGGGCGAAGCGGCGCGCATCATGGGTGAGCGGCAGCGCGACCTGCAGCGTATCCAGTCGGAAGCGTACAAGGCCGCCCAGGAACTGCGGGGCAAAGCCGACGCCGAAGCCACGGCGATCTACGCCGAGGCGTACGGACGCGACGCGGACTTCTACGCGTTCCTGAAGTCGCTCGAGACCTACGAGCGGGTGATGGATCCCAAGACGTACTTCGTCCTGGGCACGGACAGCGACTTGCTGAAGTACCTGCGCACACCTCGATAGAGAACCGGCTTCATGGGCGGCGGCCGACTCAGGCCGCCGGCCCCCCCCCCCCCCCCCCCCGCGCGGCGGGGGGCCCGCCCCCGCCCCGGGGGGGGTTGGGGCGGGGGGGGGG
>CAYJPV010000007.1:135285-163511 GCA_964372095.1 uncultured Vicinamibacterales bacterium
GCCTGCGCCGCCCGCCTCCCGACCCCCCCGCCGGGGGGGGGGGGCGGGCGGCGCGCCCCCCCCCCCCCCCCCCCCCCCCCCCCCCAGCCCACCCCATCAGGTTCCGGGGGCACGCCACCCTCCCTGTCAGCGATGTGCCCGGTGCCGTTTGTCCGTTTGTGGGACGCCTTCGTCCGGCACCGGTCACGGATCCTGCGCGTTCGGCAGCGAGACGGTCGTCTACCACACGGTGCGGAGCCGGTCTACCAGGTGGGTGCGCGGTTCGGGCGTTGGCATCGACTTCGCATCGACGACAGCTGCACGATCGCGGGGATGGGGTTCGTCAATAGCGGAGGGCACCGTGGCCATGCTCTGGAGGGACTTACGCTTTGGCCTTCGAGTCCTGGGCCGGAACCCCGGGTTCACCACGGTCGCCATCCTGGTCCTCGGGCTGGGCATCGGCGCCAACACGGCGGTGTTCTCGGTCGTCAACGCCTTGCTCCTGCGGCCCCTGGCCGGCATCGACGCGGGTCCCGCCGTCGTGGGCCTTTACGGCAAAGACCTCACGCGGCCCGATCGGTTCCGGGCATTCTCGTATCCCGACTACGTCGATCTGCGCGACGCCACGACGGCGTTCTCGTCGGTCGTGGCGACCACCCTCGGCCTCGTGGGCGTGACCGAGGGTGATGCGACGCGCCGGTCATTCGTGTTGATGGTGTCGGCCAATTACTTCGATGCGCTGGGCGGCAGGCCCGTCCGCGGACGGGCGTTCACGCTCGACGACGAACGCCCCGGGGCGGCCAGCGCCGTCACGGTAGTGTCGGACGCGTACTGGAGACGGTCCGGGCGCGATCCGGATCTGATCGGAAAGACCGTACTCATCAGCAGCCGTCCGTTCACCGTCGTCGGCATCGCGCCGGCCGGCTTCACCGGGAACAGCCCGCTGATGGTGCCGGAGTTCTGGCTGCCCCTGAGTGCGTCATCCCTGATCAGGGATGCCTCCGGGGCAGCGGCGGCGGCGCAACCGGCCCGCGACCTGCTGCTTCAGGGGCGTCTCGCGCCCGGCGTGTCCCTGGACACGGCGGGCCGCGAACTCGCCCGGATCGCCGCGCGCCAGGCCCAGGCGTTCCCTGCCGACAACAGGGACTACACCATCGTGGCCTCGCCGATGCCGAGGACCGGGATCGGTGCGGAGCCCGGCGACGATGGCGGCATCGTACGCGTGTCGGTGGTGCTGCAGGCGGTGTCGTCGGTGGTGCTGCTCGTGGCCTGCCTGAACCTGGCAAACATGCTGCTGGCGCGCGGGGCGGCCCGCCGCCACGAGGTGGCCATCCGCCTGTCGGTGGGAGCGAGCCGGGCCGCGGTGGTCAGGCAGTTCCTTGCCGAGGGGTTCCTGCTGGCAGTTGGCGGCTCGGTGCTGGGCGTCCTTCTCGCACAAGGGGCCACGGCTGTCTTTGTGGAGTCCGCAACGAAGATGTTCGCTGTCCCGGTGGACCTCAGGACGGAGATCGACTGGCGGGTCGTGGGCACGACCCTGTTCTTCGCCGCGGCGGCCACTTTGGTATTCGCGCTGGGGCCCGCGTGGCGGATCACCCGGCCCGGCATTCTGGACGATCTGAAAGACCGCCGACCCGGAATCCACGGCCGGCGGGTCCGGCTGTTCGGGGTACGCAACCTCCTGCTGATCTCGCAGATGGCCCTGTCGCTGGCCTTGCTCGTGTCCGGGGCCCTGTTCGTGCGGGGCGCGATGAACGCGGCCGACGCCACCCCCGGGTTTTCGTTCGACAACGGTCTGCTCGTGGAAGTGGACCCGAGCCTGGCGGCGTACTCTCGCGATCAGATCGCTGCGGCACACCGGGGGCTGCTCGCGCGCCTTCGCACCGTGCCCGGCGTCCAGGCCGCGAGCATGGCATCGACCGTCCCGTTCGGGCGGGAGCGTAACGGTGCGCGCGTGGAGCGCGCGTTGGGCGCCGAGGCCGGTGAGACGTCGTCCGAGCCGATCCCGGCCACGTCCATCATCATCGGCGCCGACTACTTCCGCGCCCTTGGGCTGACCGTCCTGCGCGGGCGCGAGTTCACGCAGGAGGAAGCCGAAGGCACGGCGGCGCGCCGCGTGGCCATCATCGACGAACCGCTGGCGCAGCGCCTGTTTCCTGCAGGCGAGGATCCGGTCGGGCAGCACGTCCGCGTTCCGGGGAGCGAACCCGGTCGGAGTGGCGACGCGCTCGAGGTCGTCGGGGTCGTCCCGGGCCTTCGCGAGAGGCTCTTCGACCGCGGTCCGTCGCCGCATCTCTACCGGCCGTTCGCGTTGAGGGCGCAGAGCGGGATGACCTACCACATCAGGCTCGAGGGCGGGGAAGCCGCGGCCGCCGCCGTGGGCGAGACCGTCCGGCGGGAAATCCGCGGGTTCGATGCCCGCCTGCCCGTGCTGTCGCTGACGACGCTCCGGACGTTTGCTGACAGCAGCCCGTTCCTGTGGATCTATCGTTCCGCCGCCAGGATCTTCACGGCGTTCGGCCTGGCGGCGCTGCTGCTGGCCCTGGTCGGCATCTACGGCGTCAATGCCTACACGGTCGCGCGGCGCACGCACGAGATCGGCATCCGGATGACGCTCGGCGCGTCGGCCGCAGACGTGGTGCGACTCATTGCGCGAGACGCCTGTGTCGTGTCCGCCATCGGCGTGACCGTCGGTCTCGGGCTGGCCATCGCCTTCGGTTCCGTGATCAGTTCGATGCTCTACGACGTGAGCGCCACCGACCCGCTGGCGCTCGTGCTGACGCCGATCCTCCTCGGCGGGTCGGCCATGCTGGCGTCGTACCTCCCCGCCCGGCGCGCCACCAGGGTGGCGCCCGTGGCCGCCCTGCGCCAGGACGGGTGAGGAGGCCCGCCTCGTCCGAGGCTCGCCTGGGGAGGTCGTTACGGCAGATCGATGGTCCGGCCGGTCCTGAACGACTCGTCGGCGGCCAGCACGATGCGCAGGCTGTTCACCGCGTCGCCCATGTGATCGGTCAGGTCGAGGTTCTCGACAATCGCGCGGTGGAAGAACCGCTGCTCGCGGGCGCACAGCTCCTGGTGATCCGGCTCGTCGGTCAGGTCGATGATCTCGTCGGGTTTCGCGAACGTGCCGTCAGCCTTCAGCGCGCCGTGGTGCAGGAGCAGCGACTCGGTTTTCGTGTGCGAATCGATGTCCGCCGACTTCTTGTCGCCACCCGCCTTCTTCGCGACGATGCTCACACACCCCTCGGGCCCGACGACGTCCTTCACGAAGAACGCGGTCTCGCTCATCATCGGTCCCCACCCGGCTTCGTACCAGCCCACCGAACCGTCGGCAAACGTCACCTGCAGCTGCCCGTAGCTGTACATCCCGGGCGGCAGGTCGTCGGTCAGCCGCGCGCCGATCGCGCTCACGCGCACGGGCGTCGACCGGGTCATCAGGCACATCACGTCCACGTAGTGCACGCCGCAGTCCACGATGGGCGAAATGGACTTCATCAGGTTCTTGTGCGTATTCCACTGGGCACCCGAACTCTGCTGGTTCAGGTTCATCCGCATGACCAGCGGCTTGCCCAGCGACTGCGCCACCTCGATGAATTTGATCCACGACGGATGGTGCCGGAGGATGTACCCAATCACGAGCTTGCGCCCCGTGCGTGTCGCTTCGGCCACCACCTGCTCGGCCTGCGCCACGGTCGTTGCGACAGGTTTCTCCACGAACACGTGACAGCCGGCGGCAAAGGCTTTCAGCACCAGCTCCGCGTGGGTGTCGGGATACGTGCAGACGGCGACGCAGTCGGGCTGTGCCGCCGCCAGCGCCGTGTCGACGTCGTCGTACTCCGCCACGCCGCCCAGGGCCGCCGCCAGCTTGCCCCGGGCTTCCGGAAACTTGTCGACCAGTCCCACCAGCTCGAACCCCGGGTCCGCGTGGTAGGCCTTCGCGTGCGACGACCCCATGTTGCCGCAGCCGATGACGATGATCTTCAAACGTGTGCTCATGTGTGTGCGCTCCGCAGTAACGGGTCCAGCATCCGACCCTCTGATTCTATGCGGATCTCAAGACCCGGGGCTACGCAGAGAGGCGCACCGGGGGATCCCGGACGCCTGGACCGCGCCGTTGCCGTAGAATGGTAGGAGTACCGCTGTCTCTGAGGGTGATCTCCTGATGCCACAGTCTCATCTGGTTCGACTGCTGCGCGAGCGTATCGCGCTGCGTGGTGATCGTGCGGCCTTGCGCGTGCAGCAGGACGGCGCGTGGCAGACCATCAGCTGGCGCGCACTGGGTGAGGCCATGGACGGCTGCGCGCAGGCGCTCATCCACGCCGGCCACCAGCCCGCCGAGATGGTCGGCCTCTGCGCCCGCAACATGCCGGAGTGGACCCAGGCCGACCTCGGCATTCTGGCTGCTCGCGGCGTCAGCGTACCCATCTACCCGACCAGCACCCTCGAACAGGTCCGCTACATCGTCCGCGACGCCCGCATCGGCCTGCTCTTCGTCGGCGAACAGCCGCAGTTCGATCAGGCCCTGCAGTTGTGGCAGGACGGCGAGATCCGCCAGATCGTCGCCCTCGACGGCAGCGTCGACCTGCGCGGCTGCCCGCAGGCCAGCCACTTCCTGACGTTCCTGGCCCAGGGCCGCGGCACGGCGAGCGAACAGGCGTTGCGCCACCGGGAAACCCAGTACCGCATGGACGACCTGCTGACCCTGATCTACACGTCGGGGACCACGGGCGAACCAAAAGGCGTGATGCTGGACTTCGCCAACCTCGCCGCGTGCTTCGAGATGCACGATGCCCGCCTCGACCTGACGGAACGGGACGTCTCGCTCTGCATGCTGCCGCTCAGTCACGTGTTCGAGCGCGCCTGGACCTACTACGTACTCGCCTGCGGCGCCGAGAACGTGTACATCCGCGATCCGCAGGCCGTCATGGACGTGATCGGCGACGTACGGCCGACCGTGATGTGTTCGGTCCCACGCCTCTACGAGAAGGCATACGCCGCCATCCAGGCCCGGGTGGCCCAGGCGCCCCGCCTCCGCCGCACGCTGTTCGCCTGGGCCACAGCCGTGGGCGAGCAGATCGTCGAGTACCGCCAGACCGGCGCATCCGTCCCGCTGTGGCTCGGCGCGAAGCGGTGGCTGGCCGAGCGGCTCGTGTTCCGCAAACTGCGCGGGCGTTTCGGCGGCCGTATCCGCCTGCTGCCCGTCGCGGGGGCCAGGCTGGCCGACGACGTCAACCTCTTCTTCCAGGCCATGGGCCTGAACATCACGTACGGGTACGGCCTCACCGAAACCACCGCCACGGTGTGCTGCTACGAGCGCGACCGGTTCCGGCTGGGCTCCATCGGCACGGCCCTCAAGGGCGTCGAGGTCAAGCTCGGCGACAACAACGAACTGCTCGTGCGGGCTCCGACGGTGATGCGCGGCTACTACAACAAGCCCGAGGCCACCCGCGAGGTCATGACCGACGACGGCTTCCTGCGCACGGGCGACGCCGGCGCGGTGGACCACGAAGGCCACCTCTATTTCACGGAGCGCATCAAGGAGCTGATGAAAACCTCCAACGGCCAGTACGTGGCGCCGCAACTGGTCGAAGGCACGATCGGCAAAGATCGGTTCATCGATCAGATCGCCATCGTCGCCGATGCCCGGCATTTCGTGTCGGCCCTGATCGTGCCCAGCTTCGAGTCGCTGGAAGAGTACGCCCGTTCCATCAACCTCCAGTACCAATGCCGGGCAGAGCTCCTGCGCCACTCGGCGGTCGCCGCGTTCTTCGAGGCGCGCATCCAGGAACTGCAGCAGGAGCTGGCGCGGTTTCAGCAGGTGAAGAAGTTCACGCTCCTGCCCAGCGCGTTCTCGGTGGAAGCGGGCGAAGTCACCCCGACGATGAAGCTGCGGCGCCGGATCATCGAGGCCAACTACCGCAACGAGATCGACGCGATGTACGCCGCCGGCTGAGGCCGGACCAGGCCCTGTAAGAAAATTCGAAGAAGAACCTCACTCGAACTGCAGAGCGTTTCGGACCGACGGGCGTCTGATACTCCGATCGAGGAGGACCGGCCCATGGTGCGATTCGCCCGTCAACTCCTGTTCGGCGCTCTGATCCTGCTCACGCTCCCCCTCCAGTCCGCCGCGGCGGTGGGCCATGACCCGGCCCCTCCCCCGGGCTCCGCGCCGTCCCCGGCCGCCATCGTCGCCGTACGGGCGAACTCGGCCATCGTCGTGGACGGCCGGCTGACCGAAGAAGCCTGGGGACCCGCCGCTCCCGCGACGACCTTCACGCAGCGTGAACCCCGCGAGGGGCAGCCCGCATCGGAACGGACGGAGGTCCGCGTCGTCTTCGACGACGACGCCCTGTACGTCGGGGCGCGCATGTTCGACCGCGAACCCGGCCGCATCGTCGGGCGGCTGGCCCGCCGGGACGACGAAGACCAGTCCGACGCTTTGATCCTGCTGCTCGATCCCCATCACGACCACCGGACCGGTTTCAGGTTCCGTATCAACGCGGCAGGCGCCATGGCCGACGCGCTGCTCTACAACGACACCGACCGCGACGCCTCCTGGGACGGCGTCTGGGACGGCGCCGTCCGGACCGACGCCGAGGGGTGGACCGCCGAGATCCGCGTGCCCTTCTCGCAGCTTCGTTTCACCGCCGGCGACCACGAGTGGGGCATCAATGTCGTGCGGTATCTCCAGCGCCACAACGAAGAAGCGTGGCTGGAACTGGTGCCTCTGAAAGAAACGCGCCTGGTCTCGTTGTTCGGGCACCTGCAGGGCCTGAAGGGGATCCGGCCACGATCTCATCTCGACCTGCTGCCGTACGTGACCACCGGCGGGCAGTGGATCAGGACCAGCCCGTCCGGCAGTCCGTTCGGTGACGGCACGTCCATGACCGGCAACGCCGGCCTGGACGTGAAATGGGGCCTGACGAGCCGTCTCGTCCTCGATGCGACCGTGAATCCCGACTTCGGGCAGGTCGAGGTGGATCCGGCCGTCGTCAACCTGACGGCCTTCGAGACGTTCTATCAGGAGAAACGCCCGTTCTTCCTCGAAGGCGCGGATCTGTTCAACAACTTCGGGCGCGACGGGCTGGTCCTCTACGGCCGCTTCGGCGCCCGGTATCCGTCGTTGTACTACTCGCGGCGGATCGGCCGGGCGCCTCAGGGCTCGGCCGACGGTGAGTTCGTGGATCGTCCGGACGCCACGACGGTGCTGGCCGCGGCCAAACTGTCGGGCCGGCTGACGAGCGACTGGAGCGTGGCCATCCTGAACGCCCTCACCGGCCGGGAGCGCGCCCGCATCGCGACGGGGCACTCGGAGAACGACGTCGTCGTGGAACCGCTCACGAACTACTTCGCGGCGCGGACCCAACGGGAATTCGGGCGCCGGGGCTCCCTGGGGTTCATCGCCACGTCGGTGGAACGCGCGCTCCCGGCCGAGATGACGCGGCAGGTCGCCAGCCGGGCGTATACGTTCGGGTCGGACGGGCATGTCTTCCTGAATGGCAAGAAGACGTGGGTCGTGACCGGGTCGATGGCCGGGAGCTGGCTTTCGGGCGATGCCGCCGTCATTCGCCGCCTCGAGCGGTCGTCGGCGCGGTACTTCCAGCGTCCCGACGCCGAACATCTGGCCGAGTCGGCGGACGCCACCTCGATGAACGGGTGGTCGGGGCAGGTCAATCTCAACCGGACGACGGGCAACGTGCTGGTGGACCTGGCGGCCTGGGGCATCAGCCCGGGCTTCGAATCGAACGACTTCGGGTACTCGCCGGCGGCCGACCGCGTCGGCACTCACCTGGGACTGATCGTCCGCAAGACCAGGCCCGATCGGTACACCCGCAGCCGCGAACTCACCCTGATCAAGTACTACACCTGGAACTTCGGCGGCGAGAAACAGGCCGACACGACGAGCGTCCAGGTGGGCGGCACGTTCACCAACTACTGGAGCCTCTACACATCGGTCAACTACCAACCGCACGTGTTCGACGATCGGCTGACGCGCGGAGGGCCACTCGTCCAGCGGCTGCCGTTCACGTCGGTCGATCTGTACGCCTCGACCGATCGCCGGAAGACCGTGTCCTTCGATGGGTCCGGCGGGTACGGCACCAACCGGCAAGGCGGGATTTCGCGGAACATGTCGGTGTCGGTGCGCGTGAGACCCTCCGCTTCGGTCACGATCGACGCGGGGCCCAGCGTGTCGGGCGGGCACACGCTGGCGCAGTACGTACGTTCCGTCGCCGACGCGACGGCGGCGGCGACGCTGGGCGGGCGCTACGTCTTCGGCGACCTCGACCTCACCGAATGGTCGATGCCGATCCGGATCAACTGGACGATGAGCCCGCGGATGTCGCTGCAGGTGTACGCGCAGCCGCTGCTCGCCGTGGGTGATTACACGCAGTTCAAAGAACTCCGCCAGCCTCGCACGTTCACGTTCGCGCGATTCGGGGCCGACGCCGGCACGATCGCGCACGACCCCGCGTCGGATGCCTACACCGTGGACCCCGACAAGGAGGGCCCCGGTCGCGCCTTCACGTTCGCCAATCCCGACTACAACTTCAAGTCGTTGCGCATGAACGCCGTGTTCCGGTGGGAGTGGCGGCTGGGCTCGACGTTCTATGCCGTCTGGACGCAGCAGCGCGAAGACTACACGTCGCCCGGCGTGCAGAACCTGGGCCGGGACACCCGGTCGATGCTGCGCGCGCCCGGCGACAACGTGTTCATGATCAAAGTGGCGTACTGGTTCAGCCGCTAGGAGCAGCCATGTCGCTGACACGCAGGCTTGCGGCAACAGCCCTGAACATCGGGCTCCTGGCCCTGGTATTCATGGTCTACACGCACCCGCATGCCGGGATCTACGGACAGACAGACGCCTTCGTGTTCGGCCGAGGCAACGCTCCGTCCGACGTCCGGGACGCGGTCGTGCGTCAACTTGAGGCCTTTCAGGACGGCTACCGGCGTCGTGACATCGGCGCACTTCGTGCTTTCTCCAGCCGCCTCATGGCCGACGACGTCACGGCGCTCGGCACGATGCCGAAGGAGATCTATGCGGGCCGGGCGGCCGTGGACGATCTTGTGCGGACCGACTGGGAGTCGTGGGGCGACTGCACGTTCTTCCCGCGCTCGGCGCACGTGTCGTCCCGCGGCGATGTGGCGTGGTTCGCGATGATCGGGTACGTCGAGTTTGATCTCTCGCGCTTCCTCGTGCTGCCGCTGCGGGTGTCGGGAGTGCTCACCCGATCGGACACCGCGTGGACGTTCAGCCAGCTCCAGTTCCAGTTCGATCTCGACCTGTCGTTCCTGCTCCTGACCGACGCGGTGCTGCTCGCCTGGCTCGTGGTGAACGTCGTGTTGCTGCTGTGGACCCTCGTGCGGCTGGTTCGCCCCAAGCGGCGAGTTGGGTGACGATTCCGGCGGTGCATGGACATCGAATCGCTCGCGCCTGACGTGCTCGCTGCGCCGTGGTGCCGAATCTTGTGACGACAGCGGCCGCACCCCGGGGATAGAATGTGTCCGCCGATGCCTTCGTGCGTCACAACTGACCGCACTCGTTCGTCGCGCTCCCCACGACGAATGCCCGCCTGGGGGACGATATGAATCGCCCCCCTGCGTGCAGGTCTGCACGCCAGCTGACGTCAACCGGACACCGGGCCGCCTTGGCCTGCCCGCAAGACCCGCGTCACCATCCCCAGAAGGAGCCGAGTATGAAGGCCTTCGTACGGGCCACCATCGTTCTGTGCCTGCTCGCTGCCGGCACCGCCTGCAGCCGACAGCCATCAGCGCCCGCACCGGCATCCGGGGGTGCGCTGGCGGCCTTCGCGAACCTGGAGGGCACGATCAGCATCGCCGGCGGGACCGCCCACATCCCGGTCATGAAAGAGGCGGCCAGGCGAATCATGACGGCACACCCGCGGATTGCGATCACCGTCGAGGGCGGCGGGTCGGGTGTCGGCGTCAAGAAGGTGAGCGAAGGGCTCGTCCAGATCGGCAACACCGGGCGGCCGCTGAAACCGTCTGAGCAGGAACCCGCCGGCCTGCTCTCGTTCCCGTTTGCCGTGGATGGCGTCGCCCTCTGCGTGCACCCGGACAACCCCGTGGCGTCGCTGACCACCGAACAGGCGAAAGCCATCTGGGCGGGTACGATGGTGAACTGGCGCGAGGTCGGTGGGCAGGACATGCCGATCCAGCTCTACAACCGCGACGAAGCCAGCGGCACGCGTGAAGTGTTCTGGGAGATACTCCTGGGAAAAGGGCCGGTCACGGACCGCGCCAACGTGCTCGCGTCGAACGGTGCGATGAAGGTGGCCGTGGCCGGAGACCGAGGCGCACTCGGGTACGTCAGCATTGGCCACCTCGACCCGACCGTCCGGCCAATCACGCTCGACGGTGTGGAGCCCAGCCAGCAGAACGCCTCGTCTCGCGCCTATCCGGTCGTGCGGGAGCTCTTCATGAACACCAAAGCCCATCCCACCCCCCTGGTCAGGGCGTTCATCGAGTTCGTCTACTCGCCTGAGGGGGCGGAGATCGTCCGCGCGTCAGGATACATCCCGATTCCCGGGCCAGGAACCGGTCTGCGGTGATCCGGTTCGCGACGGCGCTTGTCGTGCTCGCGGTGACGGCGCTGGTGGCGTTCCTGGTGGCCTCCGCCTTCCCGCTGGTCACCTCCGGCGAGGTTGCCGCCGTGCTGCTGGGACCGTGGCGTCCCGCAGGGTCGCCGGGGGCGTTCGGCATCGCCCCGATGATCGTGGCCACGCTGTGGCTCTCCGTCATGGCCACCGCGCTCGCCACGCCGATGGCCATTGGGGTGTGCGCGTTCGCGCAGGGCGTGGGGCCGCGACCGCTGGCGCGGCTGGCCATGGCGGCCGTGCACCTGATGACCGGGATCCCGACCGTCCTCTACGGGTTCGTCTCGGTGTTCCTCCTCGTCCCGATGCTCCGTCAGGCCGGGGCGGGCGGGTTCTCGCTGCTGGCGGCCGGACTCACGCTGGCGGCTCTCGTCTTCCCCACGATCGCCATCACGCTGCAGGGCCGCCTGGAGGCGGCCGGACCGGGGCTCCGCCTGACGTGCGCCGCGGTGGGCATGCGGCCGGCCGCGACCTTCCGCCGTGTGCTGCTCCCCGCCTGCGGCCCTGGCGTGGCCGCCGCCATCCTGCTTGGATTCTGCCGGGCGTCGGGCGACACGGTGGTCGCGCTCATGGTTGCCGGCAACGCCGCCGTGATGCCGGTCTCGGCCCTCGATTCCGTCCGGACACTGACCGCCCACATCGGACTGGTGCTTGCCACGGACTGGTCCAGCCCGGAATTCCGCAGCATCGGCGCGGCGGGCCTGCTGCTCTTCGTCTTCAACGCGGTCCTCACGGCGGCTGTCCGCCGTGCCGGCCCGACGGAGCCTTCCCGTGCAACCGCACCTCGCCGGTAGCCGTCCGCGCCCCGCCGACGGGTTGATGACGGCCCTGGCCTGGCTCTCCGGGTTGGGCGTGCCGGCGCTGCTGGCCGGGGCACTCGGGTTCCTGCTCATCCGCGGCGCGGGCACGCTCGGCCTGTCTCTGCTCTTCGGAAACGTGGATCCCTTCGACGCGCTCACGGGCAGGGTCCCGGTCTTCGACGGCCTGTGGCCTGCGCTGGCCGGCACCTTCACGCTCGTGGCGGGCACCTGCGTGCTCGCGCTGCCGGTCGGGATTGCCAGCGGGATCTACCTGTCCGAGTCCGGGGGCGGCCGATGGGCCCGCCTGGTGAGCGCGTGCGTGGACGTGCTGGCGGCGGTGCCGTCGATCGTGATGGGGCTGTTCGGCTTTGGCCTCATCCTCGCGCTTCGGCGCACGCTGCTGCCGGACGCCCACACGTGTCTGCTGCTCTCGGTCGTCTGCATGGCGCTCCTGGTGCTGCCGTACTCGATCCGGACCACCGAAACAGCCCTCCAGGGATTGCCCGACACGATTCGCCTCGTCGGTCCCAGCCTCGGGTTCTCGCCGCGGCAGAACCTGCGCTACGTGCTCGTGCCGGCCGCCAGCCGGAGCCTGCTCGGCGGCGTCGTGTTGACCGTGGGCCGCGCGGCCGAAGACCTGGCCGTCATTCTCCTCACGGGGGTCGTGGCCAACAGCGGCCTGCCGGCGGGGCTGGGGTCTCCCTTCGAAGCGATCCCGTTCAGGATCTTCTACCTGGCCTCCGAACACCGGACTGGCGCCGAACTGGACCAGGCGTTTGGTTCGGCCCTCGTTCTGATGGGACTCACCGCCTCGCTGTTCGCCGTGGCCCACCTGCTGCACCACGATCTCCGGAGACGCCTCACATGACCCTCGAGCCGCGGCGTGGCGTGCACACGATCGCCGACGCGTCACTGCGTATCGAGGACCTCTCCGTGCGCTTCAACGACCGGCTCGTCCTCGACGGGATCGACCTCCAGTTGCCCGCGCACGGCATGACGGTACTCATCGGCCCGTCCGGTTCTGGCAAGACGACGCTGCTGCGCGCCATCAACCGCCTCAACGAGTGTTTCCCCGGTTGCCGCACGTCGGGCACGGTTCATCTGCGCCTCGATGGCGGGTGGGTGGACGCGTACGGCGGCAACCACCCGCTGCCTGACCTTCGCCGGCGGGCCGCCATGGTCTTCCAGAGCCCCAACGTCCTGCCGGTCTCGATCCAGAAGAACCTGTCCATCCCGCTGCGCGCCGTGCTCGGGCGCTCTCCGGGCGACACGCGGGACCGGTTGCAGTGGGCCCTGGCCGAAGTCGGGCTCATCGACGAAGTGCGGCACCGGCTCGGCGAGAACGCCCTCACGCTGTCGGGCGGCCAGCAGCAGCGCCTGTGCCTGGCCCGCGCTCTCGCCCTGGAACCCACGTTCCTGCTGCTCGACGAACCGACCGCCAATCTCGACTATCGGGCTGCCCGCGGCATCGAGGAACTCATGTCGCGGCTCCAGGATCGGTATACGCTGCTGGCCGTCTCGCACGGCCTCGGCCAGGCCCGGCGCCTCGCCCGGCGCGTGGCCGTGCTGCGGGAAGGCCGGGTGGTCCGAACGCTCGAGGCGCGGGAACTTGCCGACGCGGATCTGTTCCGCAACCTCGTCGAGGAAGTCTTCTGATCCACGCGAGCCACCGCCCTCGGACCTGACACGATCCGGGCGGCTGGTCTACACTGCAGTCAGCCGGCCTGGGCGGCCGGACTCCATTGCTGACTTCCGACGGGTGTGCGCGCCACGGCACCGCCGCCGCGCCGCGACCCGTGAAAGCGAGGCCCCCATGACGTCGTGTGCCCCCACGCGCGCGTCGGCGCGCGCGTTCTCCCTGTTCGGCGCCGCCGTGTCTCTCCTGATCCTGGCCGGCGGCTCCGATGCGGTCACCGCGCAGAGCGCGCCGGCCCTGAACGGCCGGTTGTATCACTCCCTGTCTGGTGAACCGGTGCCGGACGCCACCGTCACCATCGAACCGCTCGGCCGCACGGTCCGAACACGTCCCGACGGCTCCTTTGCAATCGGCGGCGTGCCGGCGGGCACCTACACCTTGGTCGCCCGGTGTGACGGCTTCGTCACGGCGCGCCGCGAAGTCCGGCACACCGGGGGCGCAGGCACGGTCGACCTGACGATCGATCCGGTCTTGGAGTTCTCGGAGTCGGTCTCCGTGCAGGCCGAGAACCGGAGCGTGTTCGCCGCGGCCCAACCCATTGCCGTACTCTCAGGTCAGGATCTCGGCCGCGAACTCGAGGGATCGCTCGGCGCCGCCCTAAGAACCCAGCCGGGCGTGGCGGAACGTTCGTCGGGCCCCGGCGCCTCACGGCCCATCATTCGCGGGCTCGACGGCGATCGTGTGCTGATTCTCGAAGACACCCACGGCATGGGTGACGTGTCCAGTCAGTCCGCGGACCACGGTGTGGCGATCAATCCGGCCACCGCGGCCCGGATCGAGGTCGTGCGCGGGCCGGCCACGCTGCTCTATGGATCGAATGCCATCGGCGGGCTCGTCAACGTCGTCACGAACACGATCGTCACGGAAAACCAGCCAGCCGGAGGGCGCGGCCGGCGCGGTACGATCACCACCGATGCCGGGTCGGGCGCAGCCGAGGGCGGCATCGCCGCGTCGTACGGATGGACCGCCGGCTCCCTGATCTGGCACCTCAGCGGCGCCGGCCGGAAATCAGGCGACGTACGCACGCCGGAACGTACGATCGATCACACCAGCGTGGCCAACGGGCAAGGCACGCTCGGAGTGTCATGGGTCGGCACGCAGGGCTATGTCGGCGCCGCGTACGGGTACGACCGGGCCAGCTACGGCGTACCGGCGCTGGACGGCAGCGGCGTGGACCTGACGCCGCGCCGGCACAGCCTCACGGCCCGCGCCGAGCGGAGGGGCCTGACCGGCGCGGTCGACTCGGTGCGTGCCTCCTTCGCCTACCGCAACTACCTGCACGACGAAGTCGAACGCGGCGCCGTCGGCACGCGGTTCCGGAACGAGCAGGCCGAGGGCAACGTCTTCGTGTCTCACCGGCCCGCCGGACGAGTGAGCGGCACCATTGGCGCCGCCGGCATGACCCGCCGTTTCAGCGCCACCGGCGTGGAGGCGCTCACGCCGCCCGTCGATCTGAAAGCCGGCGCGCTGTTTGTCTTCGAGGAGGTGTCGTGGGCCCGGGTGTCCGCCCAGGCTGGCGTGCGCGCCGAGTTCGCCGCGTACCGCCCCGAAACCGGCCGGCGCCATCGGGACTTCAGTGACGTGTCGGTGTCTGGCGGCC
Organism: uncultured Vicinamibacterales bacterium; assembly: GCA_964372095.1. Lineage (GTDB taxonomy): Bacteria > Acidobacteriota > Vicinamibacteria > Vicinamibacterales > JAKQTR01 > CAYJPV01. The sequence continues at coordinate 149,974 of CAYJPV010000007.1, forward strand.
TGGTGTGGCGCCCGGCGCCTGCGTGGACGCTGGCGGCCAGCCTCGCCCGAACGTCACGCCGGCCCGCGATCGAAGAGCTCTACTTCGACGGGCTGCACATCGGCAACTATGCATACGAGGTGGGCAACCAGGACCTGGCATCGGAACACGCCTTCGGTCTCGATGCCTCCCTGCGGTGGCGCGTGGCCCGCTCGTCGGGCGAAGTCACCGTGTTTCGCAACGCGATCGATGACTTCATCTTCCGCGAGCCGTCGGGCGTGATCATCGGCGGCTTCCCGCAGGTACGGTTTGCCGCACGGGACAGCGTGCTGGCGGGCCTCGAAGCGAGGGCGGAAGTCGAACTGGCTGCCGGCGTCTTCGCCGATGCGGGCCTCGACTACATCCGCGCCCGCCTGGCCGACACGGGCGAGCCCCTGCCGCGTATCCCGCCGCTGCGCCTCCAGTTCGGCGGCCGTCTTCAACGCGGCGCATGGCAGACCGGCGCCACGGTGGTCGTCAACGCGCGGCAGGGCCGCGTGTACCGGGCCGAGTCGCCGACCGACGGCGCCACGGTGCTGCGCCTCCACTGGGCGCGATCGTTCGAACGCGGCGGCGCCCTCCATACCATCACGTTGCGCGTGGAGAACGCCACGAACACCCTCTACCGCAGCCACCTCTCGTACTTGAAGGCGGTCGTCCCGGAGATGGGCCGCAATATCAAGCTGATCTACACCGCGGCGTTCTGACCTCACGGGAGACGGTGGTCAATCTTCGCCGTGGCCCCTTTGCGCCCCCGCGTGTCGAATGCGGCAACCCGGATGAGCCCCTTCGCCGCGATGGGGCCCTCCACCACCGGACTGGTCACGGCTGGGTCCGAACCGTCTGTCGTGTACCGCAGCGTGAATCCCGGGATCTGCAGATTGCTCCGGACGGCGCCGTCCACCACCTGCAGGCCCGGCGTCGGAATGCGGTAGTTGAGGTTCCAGCCTTCGTGGTCCAGCCGGGGCAGTTCGCGTTTGCCCAGCGTGTTCACGAACCGGGACCACGCGTCCCGATGAAGGATCCCGGCCTTCGCGGTGTCGCTTTCGCGCGCCCAGTCCGGATCCGGTGCCCAGGCGCGTTCCGCCAGACCCAGGAGTTTCGGCATGAGCATGTAGTCCAGCCGGCCGTCTTCGCGCAGCGTCTCGGACCACAAACACGCCTGGAGACCGACGATGTTGGCGCGGCCGTAGTCGGTGAGCCGGTCCTTGCCCACGAAGACCCCGGCGGGCAGGGGGTTGCCACGGGCATCCTCCCTGGTATTCCGGTAGTAGTCGAAGGGGATGAAGTCGAACGGCTTGTCGAGGTCGATGAACCCGCCCCAGAACAAGCCAGGCTCCTCGGGGTTCATGTTGTACGCCATGTCCAGATAGAGATTGGTCACGGGGCACAGCACCACCTGATACCCGCCGTTCGCCAGGCGGTAGGCCAGATCCTCAGCTCCCCACCCAGGCACGTTGTTCCAGACGTAGGTCCGCCAGCCGCGGGCCGCGAACCCGGGATTGGGAATCAGCGTGGGCCGCCCGTCGAGCCGCGTCTTGCGCACCGCGACTTCTTCCCAGCCCGACAGGACAATGCCGTGACGCTGGAGGATCTGTTCCACGCGGCCGTAGAAGACGAACCACAGATCGTCCACCGACGCCAGCCCGTGCGCCTTCAGATACGCCTGGGCCACCGGCGACTTCTCCCAGACGCCGTTCGGCACCTCGTCGCCGCCCATGTGCAGGTTCCGCAGCGGCACGCCGGCCGCCTTGTGGACGGCCACCATCTCGTCCACGACCTTCTCGATGAATGCGTACGTCGAGTCCTGCGCAGGGTTCATCACGTTGTCGTGCCAGTCCTGGGCCGACGCATAGACGGACTGGTCTCCGCCGTCGCTGAGCAGGTACTGACTGGCCGCCTCGGCATCGCCCGCGGCGGTGAGCCGGCGGTGACGGGCTTCCATGGCCTTGATGGCGGCGCGCGCGTGGCCGGGCATCTCGATCTCGGGAATCACCTCGATGTGGCGGGCGGCGGCGTACTTCAGGATGTCGATGTAGTCGGCCCGCGAATAGAAGCCGCTGCCGAAGGGCCGGCCGACGTCGGGCCCGGACCCGTACGCCGGAGGCAGGAAGTCTGCCGAATCCAGGGTGTGGCCGCGCCGGGCCCCGACCTCGGTGAGTTCAGGAAGGCCGGGAATTTCGATGCGCCAGCCTTCGTCCTCGGTCAGGTGGAAGTGCAGGACGTTGATCTTGTAGCGCGCCATCAGGTCCAGCACGCGTAGCACGTCCGCCTTGGGCTGGAAGTTGCGCGCCACATCCAGGTGGAGACCGCGATAGCCAAAACGCGGGGCGTCCACCACGTGCACGGCGGGCAACTCCACACCCGCCTGTCCCGGCGGCGCCGGCGGCAGCAGGCTCCGCAGCGACTGCAGACCGTAGAACACGCCAGCCCGTGAGTTCCCGACGATGCGGAGACCGGCGGCGTCCACCGTCAGCGCGTAAGCCTCCGGTGACCGCTGGCCCTCCACCGCACCGACCTCCAGCGCCAGGGTGCGGGCCTTGTCGGCCGCGCCCGCAAAGCGGGGTGCGAGGTACGCCGCGGCAAACGCGGCTTCGGACGACAACGCCGCGGAGGCCGTGATCGTCGGCACTCCCGCAAGCCGCAGCGTACCGGTCTTCAGCTGCACGCTGACCGGCGTGGGGAGGATCAGGGGCAGGGACGCCGCGGGCACGTCCGCGATGACGGCATTCTTCTCGTACAAGGCGGCGGGCGTGATGACCCGTGGCGCCCGGCCCTGCTGATCGGGCCGCTCGAACGGCAGGGCCTTGTACTGCGTGATGGCATGCCCCTGTGCGGGGGCGTTGTCGAACACGATGTAGGGGCCGACCGGCGCCTGGGTCACATTCCCGATCAGGCTGGTCGTGTACGCGAACCGGGCGCTCTGGCCCGGCGCGAGCCCCGGGAACGCCGGCGCAGGCACCATCCGGTAGAGTTCCCCGGCCACCTTCTCAATGACGATGCCGCCCTGTTCGCTGCCCGGGACGCGCCCGAGCAGGGCGTTGAAGTAGATGGCCCACCCGTTGGCGGGCAGGGGCCTGGTGTCGAGGTTCGTGAGCGTGAAGGCGGCGCGTGACGTGCCGCGGTCGCGGGCATCCGCGAAGACATCGCCCTGCAGCTCCCACTGGAGCTGGAGCGCGGTCTGGGCCTGGGCGGGACACACGCCGCAGGCCATGATGACGAGGGCCGCGATGATGGTGGTTCGCATGCGTGCCAGAGTGCCACGACACGAAGGCCACTGCCAGTACAAACCGGCGGGCTGACGTTGCCCGCGGCTGGCCGCGCCGATGGTAGTATTTCCTGGGACAGCACGGAGCCGGGAGGACCTGCCCGGCTGAATCCGCCGTGCCCCGCCGTCACCACGAGGTCAACCGATGAAGCCACGCGCCAGGAGATGCCCGTGCCGCACGCGCAGGCATACGGAGATCTGACGGTCCTGAACGCCGACGGCCTGATCCGCACGACCGTCGGCACGCCGTTGCTGGCCGACATCGACCTGGCCGCGAAAGTCCGGCAGGTGCTGGAACGCGACGTGCCTTAACGTTTGTACTTGGCGAACCAGGCCTGCAGGTAGAGCTGCTGCAGGAGCTGGTGCGACGGCCGGCGCCAGCCGTGGTATTCGTCGGGCATGCGGACCAGCAGCGTGGATTTCTTGAGCATCTTGAGCGCCCGGTAATACTCCTCGCTCTGCCGCATCGGCGTCCGCAGATCCGCCTCGCCCGTCATCACCATCGTCGGCGTCGTGACGTTGAAGGCGTAGTGCAGGGGCGAGCGCACCGCGTACTCCATCGGGTCTTCCCACGGGTATTTCTGGAACTGGCGGTACCACGACGGGCCGTCCGTCGTGCCGACGAACGAATGCCAGTTGATGACCGGACGCATCGACACCGCCGCCGCGAACCGATCGGTGTGGCCGACGATCCACGCCGTCAGGACGCCGCCGCCGCTGCCGCCGCACACGAACAGGTTCTTCTCGTCGATGAACCCCTTCGCCACGGCGGCATCCACGCCGGCCATCAAGTCGTCGTAGTCCTTGCCCGGGTACGAGAACTGGATGCCGTTCACGAAGTCCTGGCCGTAGCCCGTACTGCCGCGCGGGTTGGTGTAGAGCACCGCGTAGCCCATCGCGGCGAAATTCTGGTACGCCCAGCTGAAGCCCACGTCGTACATCGACCACGGACCGCCGTGGATCCACAGCACCATCGGGTACTTCCGGCCCGGTTCGAACCCGACGGGCTTCACCAGCCAGCCCTGGACCTTCAGGCCGTCCTTCGACTCGAACCAGAGTTCTTCCACCTGCCCGAGCGACCGGCCTTCCAGCACGTCGGCGTTGACGTCCACCAGTTTCTTCATCGCCGAGGGGTGCGCGATATCGAACGTCGCGACGTAGCCGGGCTCGAGGGGGGTGGAGCGCACCACGGCGGCCTGCCCGGTCTTCGCGATGGACAGACCGTTGAGCACCTGAGTCCCGCCCGAGATCTTGGCGGGCGCCCCGTTCATCGGCGCGAAGTAGATCGACGTGCTGCCCAGTTCCCGCACCTGGAAGTACACGCCCGAGTTGTCAGCCGCCCAGATCACGTTCGACGGCGAGTCGTTCAGCCGCTCGGCCCACGCCCGCTTCCGGCCGCCGGCACGGTCCATCACGTACAGGGCGGACACGTGGCTCGTGTAGTTGCGGTCGTCATAACCCGTGTACGCGATCCACTGGCCATCCGGCGACACGACAGGCCCCGTATCCGGTCCCTTCCGGTCGGTGAGGGTGGTGACGGCCAGGGTCGCGAGATCGATGGCGTAGATCTCGGAGTCGTTGTTCAGGTATTCGGCCTCCGGCTTGCGGATGCCGGACACGTAGAGCGTGCGCCCGTCGCTCGACCATCGCGGGCCCGAGTGATTGAAGGCGCCGCTGGTGACCTGGCGCGGCGTCCCGCCCGTGACCGCGTCGAGCGTGAAGACGTGGGTGTACCCCTTCTCGACGGGCCCCTCTCCATCCCGCGCCCACGTGAGGCGATCCACGATCGTCGCGCCTTTCGCCCACTCGGCGCCGCGTGGCCGTCTGGGCAGCGACACCGGCAGGATCGGATCGTCGTCGGGCACGAAGGCCGTAAACGCCAGCTGACGGCCGTCGGGCGACCACGTCAGGCCGGCGGGCGCCCGCTCGACGTGCGTCAACTGCGCCAGCTCGCCCGTGGCGACGAACAACACGTGCACCTGGGTCGTGCCGTCACGGTCCGACAGCAGGGCGATCCTGGTCCCGTCGGGCGACCAGACCGGCGCCGTGTCGCGCCAGCTGCCGCGCGTCAGCTCGCGCAGGCGGCTGCCGCCCGTGTCGATCACCCACACGTTGCTGCGGGTCTGGTCCTTGATCTTGTCCACCCAGGCGCGGGTGAACACCACCTGGGACCCGTCCGGCGACATGGCGGGCGCGCCGACGCTCTCCATGTCCATGAACGTGTCCTTGTCCAGGACGCGGAGCGGGGACTGCGCCGCCAGGCCGGGTGTGAACACGAACGCCGCGGCGGCGGCAACCAGCACGAGGGGCAACAGGGCGTGGCGTGACATGGCGTGGCGTGACATGGCGCATGCTCCTTCGGCGTCGGGCAGCGGCCGCAACCGGTGCCGGCCTCGCGCCGCGTGTGCAGATGGCCGAGGATAGGGCCGTCGGGCGGGAAACGCAAGAGGCGCCCCGGTGCCCGGACGATGACGCAGCAATCTGCCCGGTTCAAGTCTCGCCCGTTGCTGCCGATTCCCCCGATACCGGCGTGGATGCGCGTGCCGTCGGAGAACGTCTTCCCCCTTCAACTTCCGGACCGCGCAAGGAGGCAGTGATGAAAGCCGCTCGTTGGATGTGCATCGTGTTGGTGATTCTCGCGGTGGGGACCAGCGTGGCTGACGCGCAGGTTCGCGGCATGGGTCGGGTCAACGGCACTGTCGTTGACGAAGGCGGCGCGCCCGTCAGCGGCGCGAAGGTCAGCACGGCCACGGCCAGCGGTGACCCGGTGGCGTGCGAAACCGACGCGAAGGGGAAATGGACCCTGACGGGCATCGGCCGCGGCGAGTGGCAAGTCTCGCTGGCCAAGGCGGGATTCGCCACGAAACGGCTCAAGGTGGTCATCGAGCGCGAGATCGAGCGGAGCCAGGACATCAAGGTGACTCTCGTCAAGGGTGCCTAACTGGCCGTTGCTCGCAGCTTCGCACGCTAATGGGAGGAAGACATGCAATCGAGCATTGCCCGCAGGCTCCTTGTGACGTTCGGCATCATGCTGGCCGTCATGGTGACGATGGGCGTCGGCAGCCTGCGCACGATCGCGACGCTCAACGGCCACGTCGAAGCGGTGGCGGCGCGCACGGCAGCCGGCGTCAAGGAATCCGGCAAGATCCGGTACCTCGTGTCGGCATTGGAGGCAGCCCTGGGCCAGACGGTCATCTCGACAGCCCGGGCGGACGAGCAGGGCACGACGGCGGCGGTCGCCAGGACGGATGCCATCGAAGCCGAACTGGTTGCCTCAGCGACGAAGCTCGAGCAGTGGGCGTCGGACGATGCCACGAAGGCATCGTGCCGCCAGATGCAGGCCGTTCTGGGCGACTGGAAGACCGGTATCGAAGAGGTCAAGGGATTCGTCAAGGCCGGACAAGCGTTCGAAGCCGCGGAGGCCGTCGACAGGTCGCGGGTGCTGGCCGCGAAGACCGGCGCGCTCGCCGCGGCGATCGACCAGGCCCAGGCGGACGTGCTCGACGCCACGCGCGCGGCGGCGGCCGGCAGCTATCGGCTGGGCTGGTGGTTCATGATCGCCGTGATCGTGGTGGCCTGTGGCGTCGGCGTGGGCGCCTGGATGACCGTGCGCAACATTCGCACGACCCTGGGCGACGTGGCGTCGATGCTCAAGGGGGCCACGCATCAGGTGCTCGCCGCAGCCGGGCAGGTGGCCTCCTCGTCGGGATCCCTGTCGCAGGGAGCCACCAAGCAGGCGGCGTCGCTCGAGGAAACCTCGGCGTCCATGGAAGAAATGGGCTCCATGACCCGGCGCAACGCGGAGAACGCCCAGCGTGCCGCGGAACTGATGGCCGAGACCACACGTGTGGTGGGCGACGCCAACGTCGCACTCACCCAACTGGTTGGTGCGATGAGCGGCATTCAGGATTCGAGCGACCGGGTTGCCAAGATCATCAAGACGATCGACGAGATTGCCTTCCAGACGAACATCCTGGCGTTGAACGCGGCTGTCGAGGCCGCCCGGGCGGGAGAGGCCGGCATGGGCTTCGCCGTCGTCGCCAACGAGGTGCGCAACCTCGCACAACGGTCGGCCCAGGCGGCCAAGGACACCGCCGCTTTGATCGAAGACGCCCACCAGCGGGCGCGTGACGGCGGCGCGAAGGTGACCCGTGTGGAAGCGTCCATCACGTCTATCACCGAGGGCGCAACCAAGGTGAAGGCGCTCGTGGACGAGATCAGCGTCGCCAGCCGTCAGCAGGCCCAGGGCATCGACCAGGTGACGCAGGCCATCGCCCAGATGGAGAAGGTGACACAGACCACGGCAGCCAGCGCCGAAGAAAGCGCGGCGGCCAGCCAGGAGCTCAATACGCAGGCGGAATCTTCGACGGCCGCCGTGGCCCGGCTCGAATCACTGGTCGGCGTCGCGTCGCTCGGCCACGCGTTGGCGCCCGTGCCGAAGGCGGCGGCCCGCGTCGTCTCGGGCAAGCACCCCGTCAATCTGAGCGATGCCCGCCCGCCACGTCCCCGCCGGGCAACGGCCGAAGAGCAGATTCCCATGGACGACACCGGGACCTTCGGCCGCTTCTGACCTGACGGCACCAGCCCCAAGGCGGGCCGTCGGCGGCGTATGACCCTCGACGGCCCGCCCCATCCGGGCTCCGGGCCGATCACCTGCCATACGAATCCCCTCCGACCACCTCCGCCGTCCCCCCGAACGGGATGCGCAACTCCGCCACCGTGCCGCCCGACGGCGCGTTGGTCAGCGAGAGCGACCATGCGCCGCGGTAGAGCGCGTCGAGGCGCTCTACGACGTTGCGCAGGCCCCGGCCGCACTGCGTGGCCAGTTCCCATCCCGGCGGCAAGCCCGGTCCGTCGTCGCGCACGGTGACGCGGAGCATCGTGCCGTCTCGCTCGGCGGCGATCTCAAGGCGGCTGGCGTCGAGGCGCTTCGAAAACCCGTGTTTGATCGAGTTCTCGACGATCGGCTGCAGCACGAGACTGGGCACACGCGCGCCCCGTGCCGCGGGATCGATACGCCGCACCACGCGGAGGCGATCTTTGAACCGCAGTTCTTCAATCGCCAGGTACTCGTCCAGCAGCGCCAGTTCGTCGTCGAGCGGCACGAGGTGGCGCCCGTTGGAGGCCATTGACGCCCGCAGCAGACTGCCCAGCCGCTCGACCACCCCGCCGACGGTGGCCGTGTCATGCTCGATGGCCAGGAATGAAATCGTATTGAGCGTGTTGAAGAGGAAGTGGGGCTGGAGCTTCATCTTCAGCGAATCCACCTGCGCGGCCACCAGCGACCGCTCCAGTTCCGCCGTCCGCAGCCGCCGCGCCTGGCTTTCGTCGTACAGCCGCAGGCCATGCCCGGCCGCCAGGATGACCCAGTACACCAGGGAGTCCGTGACCGCGTGCACCGCACCCAGTTGCAGCCACGCCGACGAAACCAGCGCGCCAAGGCTCGGCCAGCCGCGGTGCGCCAGCCCGCCGAAGAGCACGCTCAGCAGCACCAGCCCGACGGCCGACACAAGCAGACCGGCGACCGCATGGACCACGAGCGGCCCCGCCCAGCGATCCCGCCGGACGGGATACCACCGCGCCGACGCGAAGATGAACGGCGTCAGCGCCGCCCACATCGCGTAGTACATGACCGTCCAGAGCACGCGGTCGTCGAGGGCGCTGAGCAGGAAGTCGTGATCGAGGCTGACCGTCAGGTACCTCGATCCCCCGGTCCGCAGGGCCAGCAGGGCGCAGACCACGGCGGCCGCCGCGCCGAACAGGACGGCGTTGCGTGCCCGGTGCAGGCGCGCGGACATCGTCATGGGATCAGCCCTTCAGCCCGAACCGCTCGGCACCCAGGTCGAGCAGGTCTTTCTTGCGGCGCCGGCTCACGCCCAGCCGCTTCCCGCTGGCGAGCACGACGGCGTACTCGCCCCCGAACCCGCGGCGGATTTCCCGGGCCCGCGCCAGGTTCACGATCGCCGACTGGTGGATGCGCACGAACTGCGTGGGATCGAGGCGGTCCTCCAGGTGCTTCAGACTCTCGCGGTACAAGTACTCCTTGCCACCCGCGTGCAGCGTCACGTAGTAGTCCGCGCCTTCGATCCACTCGATCTCCGACACTTCCACGAAATGAATCGCGTCAGCCACTTTGACCATGATCCGCTCGAGCCAGGACGACGCCGGCGCCTGGGCGCCTGCCTCGTGCCCGGACCCGCGCTGCAACTCCGCGACGGCGGCAAGCAGCGTCTGCCCGTACTCCGCCAGGCGGCGGTCCCGCACCCGGGCCACTGCCCGATCCAGCGCCTCGTCCAGGCGTTTCTGCGACACGGGCTTCAGGAGGTAATCGAGGGCGCGGGCGTCGAACGCCCGGATGGCGTACTCGTCGTACGCCGTCACGAAGATCACGACGGGCAGCAGGTCGGGCGGCAGGCGCTCCAGGACATCGAAGCCGGTAATCTCGGGCATCTGGATGTCGAGAAGCACGAGGTCCGGCCGCAGTTCGACAATCCGCGCCAGCGCGTCGCGCCCGTTGGCGCACAACGCGGCCACTGTGAACTCGGGACGGCGCTCCACCAGCGTCCTGAGGCCGCGCCGGGCCAGCAACTCGTCGTCGACGATGACCGTGGTGACGTGTTCCATCAACTGCTCCCGCCGCCTTGCGCCGGTTGTGTCGTCAGGGGCAGCCGCAGCCGGGCGATCGTTCCGCCGCCGGGCGCATTCTCGACAGACAGCTGGGCATCGTCGCCATAGAGGGCCGTCAGCCGCTCCTGCACGTTTTTCAGGCCGCGGCCGGATCCACGCTGGAGCGTCCAGCCGTCCGGCAGCCCCGGACCATCGTCGCGGATCGAGACCTCCAGCCGCAGATGATCCCGGCGCGCGGCAATCTCGACCGTCTGGGCGTCAATCCGGCCTCCGAGCCCGTGGGCCAGCGCGTTCTCGACCAGCGGCTGGAGGATCAGGTTCGGGATGAGGGCCGCCCCCGTCGAGGCGTCGATGCGTCGCGTGACGTGCAGGCGGTCCTTGTGGCGCACTTCTTCGATGGCGAGGTAGGCGTCCAGCAGCCGCAGTTCTTCGTCAAGGGTCGCCAGCTGACGGCCGCTCGTCTCCATCGAGAGGCGCAGCAACGTGCCGAGGTGCTCGACCATCCGCACGACGCCGTCGGTGTCGCCTTCCTGGGCCAGCGCCCCCATCACGTTGAGGGTATTGAACAGGAAGTGCGGCTGCAGCTTCATGCGCAGCCCGTCGAGCTGGGCGGCCGACAACGCACGCTGGAGTTCGATGGTCCGGACCTGCCTGGCTTCATCGTCGCGGTAGAACTGCAGCACCGAGCCCGCGCCAATCAGCACCCAGTAGGTCGGCGCGATCGCGATGGTCTCCATCGAGAGGATCTTCCACCACAGCTCCGGCACGATGTACAGCGGTGCCGCGCGTCCCTCCAGCGCGGAGGTGAACACCAGCCTGAAGGTGAAGAACGGGATACTCGCGGCGATTGGCACCAGCAGGTGGAACAGCGCCGGCCACCGCCAGCGGCGCCGGGCAACCGGCACGGCCCGGCTCAACCAGAAGATCCCGGGCGCGACAATCGCCCACGCCAGGAAGTACCGGAAGCTGCTCCAGAACAGCACCGGAAACGGCTTCAGCACAGATCGCGCCGGCGGCGGCAGCACGGGCTTGGGCGCCGGCGGCGGTGACGTGACCGTCGATGGCGGCGGCGGGGGGGGCGGGGGCGGTGCGGCCTTCGACAGCGGCACCGAGGTTCGTTGGTACGTGAGGAACTGCTCCGTCAGCGAGACCGTCGTCATCAGGGCGAACGCGGCAACGACGAGCAGTATCCGGGCTGTTCTTGGTGTCATGACGGACCGAGCCGACCGCGGCATTATCCCCGAGTTCGCCGGTTCCAGGGGACTAGCGCACCATCATTCGCCCGATATGCCGCAGAAACACGCTGAACACCAGACCAGTCGTGACGAACGTATGCGCCAGCGAAGCCAGTTGCCGGAACACCCCGGGCCTGGGAGGGGCGGCCGCCACCACCGGGGCGATCAACGGCGGCGGACTGGCCACCCGGCTCGCGACACGAGCCGCCGGCAACACGGCCGGCCCGGCAACGGGCTCGACGGGCGGGAGACATTCGACCGGGGCGATCAGCCGGTACCCCCGCTTCGAGATCGTCTCGATCACCCGCGGCTGGCGGGCGTCGTCTGCAAGCAGCTGCCGCAGTTCGGCCACGCAGCGCGCCACACCCGACTCGGCAACGAAGCGGTCGTTCCAGACCACGGAGAGCAGATGTTCCTTCGAGACGACCTGCCCCGGGAGCGAGGCCAGGCACGCGAGCACGTCGATGAGCTGCGGGCGCACACGAATCGACGTGGGGCCTTTCTCAAGGCGGTTGCGGGACGGCCGAATCAGCCATCCATCAACACGGAAGTCGCACGTCAGCGGTGCTGACGCGGCGTCCTGACGCACGGCAGTCGCTGCGAGGCCTGACATATCGCGTCCTTTCGTTCACGGGAACATCAGCCCTGGGGCGGGGCCGACCTCGTTCACCTGTAATCTACGGCTGCGGGCCGCGCGCGGACACAGCTAGTCTGGGCGCGGTCGGGATACGGCAGGAAGTGGTCGGATCGGACGGGTGGGCGGGGAGGTGATTCGTGTAGGGGCAGGGGCAAGGGGCAAGGGGCAGGGGATACAAGACAGAAGCAAGAAGCAGGAAGGAAGGAGGCAGTAGACAGTAGACAGTAGACAGTAGGAATGTCGGCCGATAGCCGAAAGCCGATAGCCGAAAGCCGAAAGCCGATGGCCGATCGTTATCTGACCAGCACCGCGACGTCGTCGCCGCCGTAGGTGAGGTGGCGGTCGGCGTAGGGGGTGTCGATCCGCCCGTCGGGCCCGGCCGAGAGCACCAGCACGTCGGTGCGCGTGGCCAGGTACTGCACGTTGACCGCGTAGCGGTGGCCCCAGGGGTCGGCTGCCGGCGCCGTCTGCAGGTACGCGCCGCGCCAGCCCGGGCTGCCCAGCTCCGTCGGCAACGGCCAGCGGCGCGCTGGGTCGCCGGCGGGGTCGTTGGTAAGCAGGTGGTGGTCGACGAAGTCGATCGTGCCCGTGCCATCCACGTCCCGGGTCCAGGCCTGGGCCGTCGGCGCGCCCGCCACCGGCGCCGGCGCTCGCGTCACGAGCAGGTCCACCCGCAGCCCCGGGCCGGGGCTCAGCGTCGTCCGGCTCACATCCGTCAACAGCGCGATGAGCGCATGGCGGATGCCTTCACAGTCCTGCCGCACGCGCACGTCGCGGGCCTGCGCCACCAGGTCGAAGCCCGCCGGCGCCAGCACGCCCGTCAGCAACGTCAGCACGCTGAGCACGATGGCCAGTTCCACCAGCGAGAGCCCGGTCTGCGACGTGTGGCGGGTAGTCATTGGATGCGCACCGCAAGGTCGTCGCCAAACACGTGAGCGTTGGCGATGGGTTGCTCGAAGGGCGTTTCAATCAAACCGTTGGGGCCGGCCGAGAGCACGAACACCGCGCACCGCGCGCAGCGGACCTGACTGGGCGGCAAGCCGCGCAGATACGCCGTGTTGATCAGGTACGCGCGGCCCCATGGATCGCCGGGCACCTCTTTGGTCAGGTACGGGCCATTCCAGCCGGTACCCGGGCCCCCGTCGCCGTCCGCGTAGCCGCGGCCATTCACCCGCAGGTGATAGTCCAGCACATCGGCGCCCGCCGTCGCGCTCCAGGGCACGAGGGTGGACGCATCGAGGCGCTGCCCCGGCGTCGCCAGCAGGTGGGGCGCCGATTCGACCGGCACGCGGTCGGCCAACTCGGGCCGCTCGCCATCCGACACCAGCAGGACCACCGGGCTGAGGGCACTCGCCGCACTGAGGGTCGTCTGCACCTGGCGCAGCCGGCTGCCCTCGAAAACGATCGGGCCGACATCGCGCTGGAAGTTCACCAGCGCCACGGCCAGCTGCGAGAGGTCGTTACGCGCGCGCACGCCGCGGGCGCTGTTGACCGAGTCGCTCATCACCGGCACCAACGTGCCCGCCAGGATCAGGAGAATCACGAGCATGATCGTGACTTCCACCAGCGACAAGCCGCGCTCCGATGTCCAGGCCGAGCGCCGGGCGTTCATCATGGCGGGTCTCCGGTTGGTGGGCTGCAGTGAAGTCACGGGTTGCTCGCTGCGTTGCAAGAGAGAACGTCGTTCGTTGCCAGTTACGTCGGCGGCCGTCTCCGGGGTGGTGAAGCGGGACGAGCAGGCGGTCGCGGGTGA
>CAYJPV010000008.1:0-875 GCA_964372095.1 uncultured Vicinamibacterales bacterium
ATCCTCGCCACTCCGCTCCCCCGTATCGATCTCGATCCTGAGATCGACTTCCAACAGTATGAAGTCCGCGGGGTGTCACTCGGGGTGGACCCGGACAGTCTCGCTCGCATAAATGCTGCGTTGGTCGTAGCGAAAGACGCAGTCGCTGGCCCAATGGCCGTCCCGCTCTTGGTCGCGATGCTCGGTCAGGATCGCACGACCCCGGTCTCCGGCAACGTAGTGGCGGCTTTCTCTGGCGGCGCTGCGACAGTGGACGACGGCCGTCAGGCCATTCACATGGCCAGCTTCGCCGAGGCCGATCTAGCATGCCAAGTGATCGCCCAAGACGCACTCGCGACTATCGGCGCTCCAGCGATCCCCGCGCTCGTCGAGGCGCTCGAATCGCCGGTACCCAATAGACGGTCGGGTGCGGCAAAAGCACTTGGAGCGATCGGGGCAGGAGCCGCCGCTGCGCTGCCGATTCTCAAGGCACTGGCGAGCGGTGACTCAGCTCCGACGGTGCGGAAGGCTGCCGACGAGGCGGTCAAGGCCATCAAGCCACGACGCTGGTTTGGACTATAGAACCATCGAGGATTGTCGAGGACGGCCGAACGGGGGACCGGGTGGGGCGACCTCCAGCCCGGTCCCGAGAGTGCGCTACGCAGCCCGTCGAAGCAGCCCGGCAACGCGAACCGCCTTCGCTAAACGCGGTGGGGACGCCAGACTTCGCTCACCCTCAGCCTGCCACCCCTTCGGTTGAGCTTCGTCTGGGCAGGCCAGCCGTCACGCGAAGTCTGTCTCGCCGAAGCGGCGCAACCGCGAAGGCGGACCGTCCCCCTCCCTCACCCTCAGCCTGCCACCCCTTCGGTTGAGCTTCGTCTGGGCAGGCCAGCCGT
>CAYJPV010000008.1:975-62293 GCA_964372095.1 uncultured Vicinamibacterales bacterium
CACGCGAAGTCTGTCGGTGTTGAGAACTTGCACCATGACCTCCTCCACGCGCTGTGTAGATCTCGCAACCTCTTGGTGCCACGCACGCGGAATGCGGCCATTGTCTCGTCGTCCGAGCAAGGAACGACACGTGCACAGCATCTGCTCATGGTCGACAAGCACGCTGTCTACATCCTGCGAAGCACGCGCCTCCCGGAGCGATACTACGTGGGGCTCACCTCCGATGTGAGCGGGAGACTTGAAACCCACAACTCCGGCGGATCAATCCACACCCGGAGGGACCGCCCATGGCAGCTCGTCGTGTCGCTGACGTTCACGAGTGCCGGCAGCGCTCTGGCGTTCGAAAAGTATCTGAAGACTGGTTCCGGTCGCGCCTTCGCCAAGCGGCACTTCGTCTGAGACCGCTATGACCCTGGCCGCGCCCCCACTCACCTCCGGGAAGCTCCCGCGTGCTCTAGGAGCGTCACAGCCCGTTCGATCGCTGCGACGATCTGCTCTTTCGACAGGTGATCGCTACGGAGGAGGTTGAAGATATCGGGGCGATCCTCCATCGCGGCGACGGCGCTCAGCGCATCCCGTTTCGCGTGAAGTCCGTCGGGACCAACGACAGCGTCGAGCAGGGACTCCAGCTCGACACCCCCGTTCACGCCCTCATTGCCCAGAGGGGACGTTCGAAGCGTGGCCAGAAGGTGTTTCAGGCGCTGGAGTTGCTCGCGGCGCCGCCGGAACACGTCTCGCGCATCACCGACGCTGCTGCCGCCTGCGAACACCGCGGTCGCCACGCTCACATGCGACGAGCAGCCGCGCATCACCGACGGATGCTTGACCGTCTGCCCCGGCTGGACGTAACTGCCCGGCTGCAAGAGGCTGTCGGTGCGAGAGCCGCCGATGTTGTGTGGTCGGACAGGGTCGTGGAACGCCAGCGACCACGCCACAAGCGGCTGGTCATGTTCGTTCCGCAACTCCACGCTCCAGCGCTCGAGCGACAGCCGGTCGTCCACGCTGCAGACCGCTTTCGCAATCGTCGGCATCGGCGGCGACAGACTCGGTGCCTGGGCCAGCGTTGCGACGGCAAACAGGATCGAGGAGGGCAGTCCCATCAGCTTCCTCCAGGCGCATGGACGATGGGGCGCACCACGCATTCGTCCGCCGCCTGAAGTATAGCTCTCACCGGTCAAGCATGGCCCCCCCGCCGGGCGGTGCTACAATTGGCCTGCGCCTGACCCAGGAGGTAAGACATGACTTCTGTTGTCCGCCTGATGGTCGCCCTCTCCCTCTGCGCCGTACCGGCGCTCCCCACCGACCTCGACGGCGTGCTTGCTCGCGCTGCGGCTGCTGCCACCGCCTTCCATCGCGACTTCCGGCAACTGATCGCGGACGAATCGTACACACAGGTCTATTCCAGGTCGCCCTCGTCCCCCTGGCGCAGCCAGTCGTTGCGCTCGGAAGTGGCCATGGTGGCCGACGAAGACGAAGCGACGTGGTACACGTTCCGCAACACCTTCGAGGTCAACGGGAAACCTGTGCCCACCGGTGCCAGAGGCATCCTGGAACTCGCGCTCCGCGCTCCGCGGCCTGCGAGCCTGACCGAAGCCCGGGTGATCGCGCGTGGCAGCGAGGATTACCTGCTGGCGGGCTCAGGCCGCGCCGCGAATGCGGCGACCTTCGCGTTGATGGTGCTGCTGCCGGCGCACCAGCCGCGTTTCGCGTTCACGATGCGGGGCGAGAAACGCGTCGGCGGGACCACGCTCGCGGTGGTCGGCTACCGCGAGGTTCGGGGGCCGATGTTCTTCCGGGACGTCGCGAACCAGGAGATCCCGATGAGCGGCGAATTCTGGATCGAGCCGCAGTCGGGCACGGTCTTCCGCTCGCAATTCGTCGTCGACGGCGACGGGATTGTCCGCGGCGCTCAGGGCCCCACGGCTGCGCCCCTCCTGCAGGCGACCGTCGACTTCTCCCGGATTGACGTCGAGGTGACCTACAAGCAGAATCCGCAACTGGGTGTCGCCGTTCCGATCGAGATGAAGGAGTCGTTTTCCCGTGACCCGGGCAGCCGGCAACCGTTGATCCCGCAGGAAGGCACGAATGGAGCGACGCACCACGTCAGACAACGGCTGACCTGCGTCGCGCAGTATTCAAACCACCGGCGCGTCATGACAGCCGAACGGCCGCGCACGGACTCGGAAAGCCCGCGCGCGACCGTGTTGCGGTAGGTCAGCGACGGCCAGCGTCAGGCGATTAGGACGCGGGGAACGACCGGGCGAACAGTTCGTCAATCGCCCGCTGGCCGTTGGCCTGCAGCGTGCGCGTGCCGGTTCCCGAAAAATGCGGGTGCGTGATCACTGGCCCGGCGCCGGCGTGGGGCCGCCACTCCCCGTCTGCCCACGAGAACCACGCGCCTTTCTCCTGGTCGAAGACGAACAACGGCTTGTTGCACAGCTTGGCGAACTCTGCGCCCCACCCGGTGCCGCCGCGCACGGTCCCGTCCTCCAGGATCGTGCCGATCACGTAGATCTCCTGGCCGTTGTTCACCTGGTACCACAACGTCTGCAGCACCTTGCGGATCGTCGGGGCATCCGTATACCGCCGATGCATCAGGCGCGACACGTAGGTCAGGCTCACGTCGCCCGCCTGCAATTCTTCGTGGTTCAGGACCCGGACGCCGCGATCGCGGTGGATCTTGTGCCCCTCGAACGTGAAGTTCACTTCTTCGACATGGAAACGTTCGGCACAGGCGCCAAACGCAGACTCAGCGCCGGCCGCGCCGCCGCTGAACAGGATGCACACATCAGGCTTCATCAATTGGTCTCCACCGGTCTGACGATCATACCACCCGCGCCGCGAATAGTCCTGCGGCTGCGCCATTCCGGATGGTCTAGAATGGGGCACGCGTGTCCGGGGCCCACGGCCCGACGCTCGACATCGACTGCGGCTGTCGCCTGGACTCACCCGGCGTCGGTCCGCACCTGATCGGAGATTCACGTCATGCAGCTCAGCACCCTAGACATCGTCATCATCGTCGGCTTCCTGCTCTCGGTGGTGATTGTGGGATCGGCCGCGGCGAAACGCGCGAGCAAGAGTTCGGCGGACTTCTTCCTGTCCGGCCGCACGATGCCCTGGTGGCTGCTCGGGGTCTCCATGGTGGCCTGCACGTTTTCGGCCGACACGCCCAACCTGGTGACCGATATCGTCCGAACGGGCGGCATCGCCGGCAACTGGGCCTGGTGGGCGTTCCTGCTCACGGGCATGCTGACGGTATTCGTGTACGCCAAACTCTGGCGGCGCTCGGCCCTGGACACCGATCTGGGCTTCTACGAGATCCGCTACAGCGGCAAACCGGCGGCGATGCTGCGCGGTTTCCGGGCCCTCTACCTGGGTGTGCTCTTCAACGTCCTGGTCATGGCCACGGTCTCGCTCGCGGCCATCAAGATCGGCCAGGTCATCTTTGGTCTGCCGCCCGTCGAATCGCTCCTGTTCGCCTCCGTCGGCGTGGCCATCTACGCCACGCTCGGCGGCCTGACCGGTTCCATCTGGGCCGATTTCTACCAGTATTCAGTCGCCATGACGGGCGCCATCGCCGCGGCGGTCTACGCGGTCACGTCGGACAAGTTCGGGGTCGGCAGCCTGTCGAACATGGTCGCCCGGTTCCAGGACCTGGGACTGGCCGAGAAGCTGCAGTTCTTCCCCTCCGTGCCGACGGACGGGAACTACAGCCTGCTGGTGGGCATCCTGATTCTCCCGGTCGCGGTGCAGTGGTGGAACGTCTGGTATCCCGGCGCGGAACCCGGCGGCGGCGGCTACGTCGCCCAGCGCATGCTCTCGGCGAAAGACGAGAAGAACGCCATCGGCGCGACGATGATGTTCAACTTCCTGCACTATGCGATCCGCCCGTGGCCGTGGATTCTGGTGGCGCTGGTCTCGCTCCTGGTGTTCCCGATGGATTCGAAAGACGTCCAGGACGCGGCCAAAGCCCGCCTGGCGTCGGCGGAACTGGCCCCGCTGGTCCAGCTCTACGACACGAGCATGACGCACGAAGGCCTGACCGCCGACCAGTCGGCGGAGATCCGGCGGCTGAAGTCCGAAGCGGGTGGCGTCAGCAAACTCGCCGAGGCCTTCCCGAAGGTGGACGACCAGTTCCTGCGCAACGACATCGCCTACCCCGGCATGATCTCGCGGATGCCCGCGGGACTGCTGGGCCTGATCGTTGCCTCGCTGATCGCGGCCTACATGTCCACCATCGCGACGCACCTGAACTGGGGTTCGTCGTACGTGGTGAACGACTTCTACAAACGGTTCGTCAAGCCGCAGGCGCCTGAGAAAGAACTGGTGCTCGTGGGCCGCCTCAGCATGCTCACCTTGCTGGTACTCTCAGGGGGCATGGCGCTGCTGATGACCAACGCCAAAGCGTCGTTCGATATCCTGCTCGCCGTCGGCGCGGGCACGGGGCTGATCTACATCCTGCGCTGGTTCTGGTGGCGCATCAACGCGTGGACCGAGATCTCCGCGATGATCATCTCCTTCGCCGTCGCCGCGTTCTTCACGCTCAGCCCGTTCGCCGGCGGCGCGAACGCGGTCGCCTCCTTCCTGGAGGGACAGGGTCTGTTCAAGGTGATGGGTTTCGGCGAGTGGAAACTCGTCATAGGCATTGTCATCACCACCATCGGCTGGGTGCTGGTCACCTATCTGACCCCGCCGGTGGCCACCGAGACGCTGCGTTCGTTCTACCGCAAGGTGCAGCCCGGCGGTCCGGGCTGGAAGCGGGTCGTCGCAGAAGCCCGGGCTGCGGGCGATGCGGTCGACACCGAAGAAGGCTGGGACGTCCCCATCGGCATCGTGTGCATGATCCTGGGGTGTCTTGCGGTCTGGGGGGCGCTGTTCGGCATTGGCAGCCTGCTCTACGGCCAGGCGCTGGTGGCCACGGTCCTGCTCGTCATCGCGGCCATCTCAACGGGCGGCATCATGAAGCTGATCGGCCGCATTCGTATGCGCTGAGTGCGGCCGTCTGACGGCCGAAGGCGCGCCGGCCGCACTGGCCCGCCTTCGGCGTTCCGTTCGAGTCGGGGGACGCGATGCGACACTACCGGGCTGGAGAGAACGTCGAGGACCTGTGCCGCGCCTGCAAGATTGATCGCGTGCACACGATTATCGTGGTGGACGGCGCCGGCCATCCCCTGCGCGTACAGTGCGATTTCTGCGGCAGCCAGCACAACTACCGCGGCGGAGCCGCAGAGTCCGACCCGCGCCCGGCCCACACCGAACGCCCGCGCCCATCCGGAGCCCCGCTGCCGCTCGTCTCGGAACGCGAACGCGCCGCGCCGCCCGTCACCGTCGGCCGGCCCGACGACGTGGATTTGGAACTCCTGCTGCGCCGGATTATCCGCGAAGAAACCGGGCTGTCGCCCGCCATCCCCGCCGAGAAGTGGCGAGGCGGCACGATGGTGCTGAAACCCGCCAATCCCGCCCTGCAGGAAAAGCAGTGGCCCATCGACACGCTGTTCCACAAAGTGGTGATGATCCGGAACCGGCTCCGCACGCTCGAGCAGCAGGTCAACGGCATGGACATCCCCGAAGACGCCAAGGTCAAGCTCCAGGGATACCTCACCGGCTGCTATGGATCCCTGACGAACTTCAACGTGCTGTTCGCTGATGAAGCCGACCAGTTCAAGGGAGCGGCTGGAGACTAGTCCATCATGCGTCGATTCGCGCTCGTCCTGCTGGCAGCCCTGCTGGCGATGGCATCCGCCGTGGCCACGGATCGGGCCTCGCAGGCGCCACGCCACACCTTCACGCTTGGCGCTCACGACTTCCTCCTCGACGGGGCCCCCTTCCAGATCATGGCCGGCGAGATTCATCCGGCCCGGGTGCCGGCGGAATACTGGCGTCACCGCATCCGCATGGCCAAGGCGATGGGAATGAACACCATCGCGGCCTACGTATTCTGGAACTATCACGAAGTCGCCGAAGGCACGTTCGACTTCACGACGGGCAATCGTGACCTCGCGCGTTTTGTCGGGCTTGCGCAGGAAGAAGGCCTCTGGGTGCTGTTGCGGCCCGGCCCGTACGTCTGCGCCGAATGGGACTTCGGCGGCCTGCCCACCTACCTGCTGAAAGACCCGGCACTCAAGATCCGCTGCCTCAACCCGACCTACATGCGCGCGGTGGAACGGTACATCCGCGCGATCGCGCCGGTCGTGCGTCCGCTGCTCGTCACCAGGGGCGGACCGGTCGTCATGCTCCAGGTCGAAAACGAATACGGCAGCTACGGCAACGACCGGGCGTACATGCAGCGTCTCAGGGACCTCTGGATCGAGAACGGCATCGATGTCCCGTTCTTCACTGCGGACGGACCGACCCCGCACATGCTCGAAGCCGGCAGCCTGCCCGGAGCGGCCGTGGGCCTGGACTCGGGTTCGAACGAGAAACACTGGCAGCTCGCACAGTCCATGGTGCCTGGCGTGCCGGTGTTTTCGTCGGAAACCTACCCGGGCTGGCTGACGCACTGGGGCGAGAAGTGGGCCGCCCCTTCTCTGGACGATCTGCTGAAAGACGTCCGGTTCCTGCTCGACAACCGGAAGTCGTTCAGCTTCTACGTGATCCACGGCGGCACGAACTTCGGCTTCACGGCCGGGGCCAATTCGGGCGGCAAGGGCTACGAGCCGGACGTGACCAGCTACGACTACGATGCCCCCATCGACGAGCAGGGACGCGCCACGCCGAAGTTCATGGCGCTGCGCGAACTCATCGGCGCCTCGCGCGGGCCCGCCAATCCCCTGCCGCCCATCCCGGATCCGGTCCCCACGATGACGCTGCCGCCCATTACGATGCGGGCGCACGCATCAATCTGGGAACACCTGCCCTCGCCCATTGCGGAGGTGCAGCCGCGGGCCTTCGAAATGTACGGCCAGAACCAGGGGCTCATGCTGTACCGCACGACCCTGGTGGGCCGAAAGTCCGGCAAGCTGGTCATCACGGACCTCCACGACTACGCCACGGTGTTCGTCGACGGCACACTGGTCGGCACGCTGGACCGGCGACTCGGCGAGAACAGCCTCGACCTCCCGGCCACGACGAACCCGACCCCGGTTCTCGACCTGCTGGTCGAAGGCATGGGCCACATCAACTTCGCCCAGGCGATGATCGACCGCAAGGGCATCACCGACCGCGTCACACTGAGCGGGATGACGCTGATGAACTGGCAGGTGTACCCGCTGCCCCTCAAGGACGCCTGGGTGGCCTTGCTGCCGGCGGGGCTGCAGGATGCCACCCGTGCCGGCCTGTTCTTCAAAGGGACCTTCACGCTGGGCGCGCCGGCCGACACGTTTATCGACATGACCGGGTACCGAAAAGGCGTGGTCTGGGTGAACGGGCGCAACCTGGGCCGTTATTGGGACATCGGGCCGCAAACCCGCCTGTACTGCCCGGCGTCCTGGCTCAAGCCGGGCTCCAACGACATCGTCATCTTCGACCAGCACCTTCTCGAGCCCGCGCCGGTGTCCGGCGCGGCATCGTTGCGCTGACGTGACCATGGATGTCGTGGTGGTGGGCGCCGGGGCGGCGGGCATGATGTGCGCTGCCCAGGCCGCCGCCCACGGCAGGCGGGTCCTGCTCGTCGATCACTGGGGCAAGATCGGCGAACGGATCAGGATCTCCGGCGGCGGCCGGTGCAACGTGACCAACCGGGTGGTCGGCGCGGAACACTACCTCTCACGAAACCCTCACTACTGCCGCTCGGCCCTGGCCCGTTACACGCCTGCGGACATCCTGTCGCTGCTCGATCGCCATCGCGTCGGGTGGGAAGAACGTGATCGCGGCCAGGTGTTCTGCACACGTTCGGCCCAGGATGTCGTAGCCCTGCTCAGGGGCGAGTGCGACGCGGCCGGGGTCCACTGGGCCAACCCCTGCCAGGTCTCGTCGATTGAGCGCCTGGACGCACGACCGGCCTCCCCGGCCCGATTCCGTCTGGGCACGTCGAGCGGCACCATCGAGTGCGCCTCGCTCGTCATCGCCACCGGCGGACTGGCGGCACCACCCCTTGGCGCCACGCCGTTCGGGTACCAGGCGGCCGCACAGTTCGGCGTTCCGGTTGTTGAACCCGCTCCGGGCCTTGTCCCCCTGGTCTTTCGCGACGAGGACGTCGGCTGGGTCACGCCGCTCAGCGGTGTGGCCTTCGACAGCCGGACCCGCTGTTCCGCCGACGAGGCTCCGGTCTTCGACGGACGGACGCTGATTACCCACAAGGGCTTGTCGGGCCCGGCCATCCTTCAGATCTCGAGTTACTGGCAAGCCGCGTCGCAGGGAGGGCCGCCCGCGTCGGTCACCATCGATCTCGTCCCCGGCCGCGATGTGGCGCAGTGGCTCGCAGGCGCACGGCAGGACCGCCGCTCTCTGGTGACGGTGCTCAGCGACGTCCTGCCGCGCCGGTTCGCGGAAGCCGTGGTCGCCGCCCACCACTGGCCGGTCACCATGGCGGAACTCTCCAATCAGGCGCTCTCGAAGATCGTGGACATGCTGTCCGGCTGGACCATGACGCCGAGCGGAACGCTGGGGTTCGCGAAGGCGGAAGTCACGATCGGCGGGGTGGACACGCGGGCCCTGTCATCGCAGACCATGGAAGCCCGGCACGTCCCCGGCTTGTACTTCATCGGCGAAGTGGTGGACGTCACCGGCTGGCTGGGCGGCTACAACTTCCAGTGGGCCTGGTCATCCGGCTGGGTCGCCGGCCAATACTGCTAGCCGTGCGCGGCCGGTCTTATGCTTCCAGTTTCCAGGGTTTGACCATCACCGACAAACGCTGGCCTTTCCTGATCACGTCAATCCTGATTGGCCGGCCCACCTGTTCTCGCCCCAGCCGGGCGAACAACGCCGGCGGCTCGGGAACAGCCTGGCCTTCAACGCGGTAGACGAAGTCCCCGACCTCCAGTTGCTGGCCTCGCTGCCGCGTGATGGCGACGACCTCGAGGCCATCCACGATGCGTCCCCGGATCTCACGCGCCCTCTTCACCACCGACACGCCGAGCGTACCGCGCAGCACGCGGCCGTGCTTCAGCAGTTCCGGGACAACGGACAGGATAGTTGCCGCAGGCACGGCCAGGCCGATGTGCGGAGAATCACGATCCAGCAAGGTGGTCACCCCAAGGACGCGCCCGTCCACGTCCACGAGCGGCCCGCCCGAGTTGCCTTCCTGGACATCGCAGTCCGTCTGCAGAAGGTGGTAGTGGGGGCGCCCGGGACCAGCCACCGCCGTTCGCGCCAGGCCGCTCACCACGCCGATCGTGACCGATTCGGGGTACCGCCCCAACGGATTGCCAAAGGCCAGGCACATCTCGCCGGCCCGGGCCGGCCGCCGCCGGACCCTCAGCGCATGGCGCCATGGCCGGTCGAGTTTGAGCACGGCGAGGTCCGCCACCAGATCCGCGCCCACCACGCCCGCCAGCGCCGTCACGCCCCCGTTGAGCATGATCTTGATGGGCGGCGTCATGCCGTCCACGACATGCTGGTTGGTGAGGATGTGCCCCTGCGTGTCGAAAAAGAACCCCGATCCGCTGCTGTTCCCTTCCGCCGTGGGACCCGTAATGGCGACCGTCGCCCGGAACACCCGTTCCGTAATCGCGGTCAGTTCAGCGCTCAACGTTCGCAGCAGCTGCAGTCCGGCCCTCGGCTTAGGCATCCACGGCTCCGTCGTCTTCGTCGGGTAACGCCGTCTTGCCGCCAAAGCGGCTGGCGAGCACCGAGTCGAACTTGTCGGCCTGTTCGGCGAAGCGGTGGCACACGGCGAGGAACTGCCTGGCGTCCAGTGTGTCGGCCGGCACCTCCCACGCAGCCAGAATCCGGCGTTCGTACCGGAATACGCGGAAGCCGAGTTCCGAAGCGTTGATCGTGTTGAGGGCATCCAGCATCCGCGCGGACTTCTTGTAACCATCCACCAGCACGGCCGACAGTTGCAGCAGCGGCTCGGATTCGTCCACCAGCCGAACCCGGATGTTCGCGCTCCCCCACGGCAGGTAGTAGTCGCCTTCCTGATCGGCCTGCACCCTGGGGACTTCGAGCATGGCAGCCAGATTCTTCTCAACGAACGGACGGAGCACGTCGATTCTCGGCATGGAGCCTCCCAACCGCCCCTAGTGTATCTCCAAGACCGCGCCCGCCGCGCCAGTGGTTCCCGGACAACCGCCAGACGACGCCGCGCCCGGCACGAACGCGGCGAAAAGCGTATGCTTGAGCATGCCCTTTTCACGCATGACCCTGCACGCCGACCTCCAGAAAGCCATTAAAGAGCTGGGGTTCCAGCGCCCCACGCCCATCCAGGAGCAGGCGATCCCGCCGGCACTGGCCGGGCGCGACATTCTGGCCTGCGCCATGACCGGCAGCGGGAAGACGGCGGCGTTTCTGCTCCCCATCATGCAGCGCCTGATGGCGAAACCCCGCCGCCAGACCCGGGCCCTGGTGCTCACGCCCACCCGAGAACTCGCCGCCCAGATCCACGCGCACCTGGAAGAACTGGCGGTGCACACACCCCTGACGGGCGCCCCCGTCTTCGGCGGCGTGGGCATGGGACCTCAGGAACATGCCTTTCGCAGCGGCGTGGACGTGCTCATCGCAACGCCAGGACGCCTGCTCGACCACTTCCGGTTCCCCTACGCCAAGCTGCAGGGGCTGGAAGTGCTGGTCCTCGATGAAGCCGACCGGATGCTGGACATGGGATTCCTGCCGGATATCCGACGCGTCCTGCGGCACCTCCCCGCGAAACGCCAGACGCTCTTCTTCAGTGCGACCATGCCCAAAGAGATCGCCCAGCTTGCGCAGGAGATGTTGCGCGACCCGGCGATCATCAATCTGGAGCGCAAGTCGGCGCCGGCCATCGGCATCACTCAGGCCGTGTATCCTGTGGCCCGGGAACTGAAGTCCGCGCTGCTGGTGGAACTGCTGAAACGGAAGATCGTATCGGACGCCATCGTCTTCACGCGGACGAAACACCGGACCAACCGTCTGGCGGACTTCATCCAGCGCCACGGCATCTCGGTCGCCCGCATCCACGGCAACCGCAGCCAGAGCCAGCGCACGGCAGCCCTGGACGGCTTCAAGGCCGGTCAGCACCGTGTCCTCGTCGCCACCGACATCGTGGCGCGAGGCATCGATGTCGAGGCACTCGGCCACGTGATCAACTTCGACGTTCCGGCCGACCCGGACGCCTACATCCACCGCGTGGGGCGCACGGCCAGGGCCGAAGCCACCGGCGACGCCTTTACGTTCGTCGCGCCGGACGAAGAGAAAGACCTGCGGCTGATCGAGCGGGCCATCGGGCGGCCCCTGCCGCGCGTCACGTTGCCGGATTTCGACTACGAGAAGAAGACCACGGAGCGCCTGGAGATTCCGATTCGCGAGCGCCTGGCCGCCGCCCGCGCCGCCAGGCGCCCCGCCTCACGTCCTCCCCACGGGGACAGACCCCGGGCGCACGCGGCGGCGCCACGGGCCTCGTCGCACCATGCCGGACGCCCGGCCGCCAAGCCGCGGGAGTCGAGGGTTGAGGAAATTCTGGACCGCCATGCGCCGCTGCCCGAAGGCAGCCGCCCCCGGCCGATGGGCGGCGCGCCCAGACGGCGGACGCGGTAGGAGACCCGAGTTCAGATCAGCCGGCCGGCCAGCAGCGGGTGTCCGGTCACCGTCAGCCGGACGGCATCGCTCCAGCCGGCCCGGGTGGCGGCGTCCAGCCGTTCATGAGTGATGCGTTTCTCCATCAGGAGCGTATCGACCAGCTGGTCGATCGACCGGATGAAGAACTGGTCGGTGTCTCTGAATCCGTCTTCGCTCGGGGCTTCGACCACGGGGACCTTGAACAGCACGTCGTACGATTTCATCCAGTGATCGACGAACCGTTCGATCGGTTTCTGCCGGCCGCACGCGAACGACAGGTAGGCGTAGTTGTCGAGCACGCTGCGATCGCAGACCACGACATCGTGCTGACTCGCCGACCGGATTTCTTCAGCGACCTGCGTCATCAGGATCCAGGTCTGCGCGTCGAGAGAAGTCTTGCGGTTGACGGGCAGGGGCGACAGGCGGGCCACTTCCTTGACCATGTCCGCGTTGACACCCTGCTTCTTGAGCGCCCCGACCAGGTCGTAACACAACGTGGTCTTGCCCGTGCCGTGGCTCCCGATGAACGCAACTTTCATGACGCCCCGATGTGTTCGCTGACGGTACGTTACCCGAGGGGAACCCGGGTCTTCATCCAGCCCGCCGAGTTGTGGAAATTGGTCACGACGCTGCCCGGCGGTACGAGGGCGTCACAGGCCCGCGCTTCGTCCGCACTCAGCGTCATCTCGAGGACCGGCAACAACTCGGTCAACTGCGCCAGGGTCCGCGGCCCCAGGATGGGCGCCGTCACACCCGGCTGGTCCTTGCACCACAGCAAGCCCAGCTGGCCTGGCGTCTTTCCACACGTGGCCGCCAGTGCCGCAAACGCACGGCCGACTTCGATGCCGGTCGGTGTCACCCGGTCGGCGTAGATGTTCCGCTCGCCCGGCTGCCGGACGGCGCGCGAGTCGGCCGGCGGCGCGGCGTCCGCCGGGTACCGGCCCGCGAGCACGCCCTGGGCCAGGGGCGCCCAGGGCAGGATTGCCAGGTTGTACCGCTGCGCCAGCGGAATCAGTTCGTTCTCAATCCGGCGGTCGAGCAGGTTGTACGGCGGCTGCTCGCTCACGTAGCGGCACAGATGGAGGCGCTCGCTCGTGGCGAGCGCCTCCATGACCTGCCACGCCGGGTGGGTCGAACACCCGATGTAGCGGACCTTGCCCGCACGCACCAGATCCGTCAGGGCGCTCAGGGTCTCGTCCACCGGGACATCGGGGCTCGGTCTGTGAACCTGATACAGGTCGATATAGTCGGTGCCGAGGCGCCGCAGGGACGCGTCACACGCCCGGAGGATGTGCAGACGCGAATTGCCCTGATCGTTGCGACCCGTCCCCGTCTTGAAGTGGACCTTCGTGGCCAGCACCACGTCGTGGCGCCGGCCAGCCAGGCCCTTGCCGACAATCTCCTCCGACGCCCCGTCGTTGTACACGTCGGCGGTATCCACGAAGTTGATGCCCGCGTCGAGCGCGGCGTGCATCACGCGGATGGCGTCGGCTTCAGACGTCCCGGCCCCGAAATTCATCGTTCCGAGGCACAGGGGGGATACCGTCACACCCGTTCGGCCCAGCAGCCTGTCGTTCACAGCGAAACTCCTCAGACGTTCGACGTCGCACGTCGCGCACCCCGGTGCGCAACCCGATATGGTAACTGGCTCGGGACGCTGCGGGCAACGTCCGCGATCGTCTGCCAGCCCCCCGCCGGCTGCTGACGCGCCAGCCGACTCGGATATCATGGCTGGACACCCATGGATCCCCTGTCCCACACGCTGACTGGTGCCTGCCTCGCCGAGGCCGGCTTCACACGTACGACAACCCTTGCCACCGCAACGTTGCTGATCGCCGCGAACCTGCCGGACATCGATGGCGCGTGTTATCTGGTGGGGTCTGATTTCGCCTTTGGCGCCCGTCGGGGCTGGACCCATGGCATCCTGGCGATGTTGCTCATGCCTGGCCTGGTGGCCTGGGCCGTCATGGCCTGGGACACTCACGTGCGGCGCCGCCGCCATCCGGAACTGGAGCCCGCCAAACCCTGGCCCATCCTCGCCGCCGCCATCGCCGGCGTGCTCTCGCACATGGGACTGGACTGGGTCAATAACTATGGCGTGCGTCTGTTGATGCCCTTTGAAGATCGCTGGTTCTACGGCGACACCCTCTTCATCGCCGACCCCTGGCTCTGGCTCTTCCTCGGCGCCGGGGTCATGTTCACGTGGACCCGGACCATGCCTCGTCGGGTGGCGTCTGTCGGACTCGTCGTGGCGGTGTCAGCCCTGCTGCTGACGGTCGGCGCGGTGGCGAACCCCGCCAAGGCGGCCTGGTTCGCCGGTCTGGCCGGATTAGTCACGCTGCGGTTCATCGTGCCACCGCGTCTCGCCCAGCGGGCCGCCCTGGCTGGCGTGATCATGGCGTCCGCCTACATCGTGACCATGATCACCGGATCGCGCCTGGCCGAAGCGCGCGTCCGCGATCTGGCGCAACAGCGGCAGTGGAACGTGTCGACGGTGGCCGCCATGCCGGTCCCGGCGCAACCGCTCAGGCGGCAGGTCATTGCCGTCACAGGCGCCGAGTATCTGTTCATCGATACGGCGTGGTACGCGGCACTCCCCGCCGGCATCGAACCGGTTCGCCAGACCCGCGGTTCGTACGATGCGGTGGTGGAGGCCGCCCTCAATGCTCCTTCAGTTCAGGGCGTCAGGCGCTGGCTCCGGTTCCCCAGTTACGGCGTGACGACCAGGCCGGACGGGACCTACCGGGTGATCATTCGCGATGCACGCTTCGCCGTGGGGAACCGTCCCGGGTTCGGCGTGGTGGCAACGGTCGACCTCGACAAGAACCTGGTGCCATTGCCCACCACGCCCGGTTCGTAACGAGCGCCCTGCTTATCGTGCGGCGGAGTAGTTGAGCGCGATTTCCCGGTCCAGGTTCTTCACCCGTTGCGACGCCTGGGAGTGTTCTCCCAGGAAGAAGTGCATCAGGCCGTTCTGCTCGCCGTACTTGTCCCGGAAACGTACCCAGAGCCGCGGCCCCTTGTTGACGTCGTACCCGCCCTCATACGCGTAGCGCAGCCCGACGCGGTCCGCCTGGTCCTCGAGATTCCGGCTGTAGCCGTTCTGCTTGACCAGCATCAGCGCCATGGCCCCGACCGCCACGGCGGCCTTCTTCCGCTCGTCGTCGGTCAGCGCCTCGGTGGCCAGCATGGCGCCCACGGCGATCAACTGCCCCCAGAACGCGCGCTTGAACTCGCGGCGCGAGTGTTCGTGCGTGTAGTGCGCCAGTTCGTGGCCCAGGACAATGGCCACCTCGTCATCGTCCATGTCGTTGAGCAGGCCCGTGAACACCCAGATGGCGCCGTTGCCCATGGCCATCGCGTTCCAGTCCTTGGTGTCCACGACGTGGACCCGGAGATCCGCCGTGTTCACGTAGGGCGGGGTCACGCGCGTCATGATGCGGCGCACACGGTCCACCGCCGGCCCCCGGGTCACGATGCGGCCGATGACACGTTCGTCGCCGTCCTCGTCTTCTTCGGTCACGGCGCCGCTCTGCAGCCACTGAGCCTCGAGGTCGCTCGTCGCCGAGCGGATGTCACCCTCGAACAGGCCCTGGCCGTTGGGCCGGACCTCGATTTCGGTCGCCACCAGCGCACCGTCGGCCCGGCGGCTGCCTCTGGCCTCGACCTCGTGTCCCAGGGGAATCGTCGCGAGTCTGTCGAACCCCTTGCTCTTGAACCTGGCGGTGGGGTGCGCCACGACCCGCTGTCCATCCACGATCAGCGCGTCACCGGCCCGCCACTCCGCGTACCCGGATACTTTCTCCGTCTGCGACCGCGCCCCGGAACCGGGCTGCCCCAGTTCCTGCGTCACCGGCGCGCAGCCAGCCATGAGGATCACGCCGACCCACAGTACGAGTATGCGTCGTGCCATCACAGCTCCTACTTCCGGGCCGCCCACCACGTGCCCTGGATTTCGCCGCTGTTGTAGTCGAAGACGCCGC
This sequence comes from uncultured Vicinamibacterales bacterium, assembly GCA_964372095.1. Taxonomy (GTDB): domain Bacteria; phylum Acidobacteriota; class Vicinamibacteria; order Vicinamibacterales; family JAKQTR01; genus CAYJPV01. Next base: position 16,590 of record CAYJPV010000008.1, read on the forward strand.
CGAGTTTGCCATCCTGGATCTTGCCGCCCATGGTGACCGGCTCACCCCCGGCGTACGGGAACGCAATCGCCAGCGTGGCGTCTTTCCACGACCCGGAGGTCAGCGGAACCGCGCCCATCGCCGACTGCATTTCCCCCGTCACCACATCACCCGACAACTTCAGGACCAGCGTGATCGGCATCGGCTGGCCCTGGACCAGTGCTTCACCGGCCCACTCCCCCGTCAACGGATCCCCGGCCGGCGTGCTCGCGGCGGCGGCACCCGCCTTCGTCAGGCTCACGGTGCCGCTTTCACTCGCCACCGTCCACGTCGCCTCGATCCTGGCTCCCGCCACCTTGCCGCTCATGGTGCCGGCCATCCCCTGGGCGTCCATCGTGAGGGTCAGCACGTCTCCGTCGAGCCGGCCGTCGATGATGGCAATCACCATGCCCGGCGCGCCGATCGTGCCGGTGAACTTCCCGTCCGCCGTCTGCAGTTCCACCCTGACGGGGACTTCGCCGTTCGTCCCTTTGCTGACACCCTCCCACGCGCCGGCCACACTCGCGGCCGTCACCGCCGGCGCCTGCGCCGCTGCCTGCAGAGCCGTCCCGCACACGGCGGCGAGCACCACCAGTCCCATTCCCACGCACCGCGTCATCCGCCTACGCACCATGTTGCACCCCTTCATGCCGACAATATTTGTCCGGCGCCCCACAGATATTACCAAAATGCCGGACCGCGGGATGCCAGGTTCCGGGCATGCAATGGGCTTGCAACCGGCCGCAACCGGTTGTACGTTGCTGGCACAAGACTGACAGGAGGCCCATTGCTCGAGACCTGGTTGAAACGCGCCATCAGCATCTTCGCCCGGACCGTCCTGCGGTTGCGGTACCGGCTGGACGTGCGGGGAGTGGACGAGATCGTGAGCAGGGGCCGGACCGGCATCCTGTTCCTGCCGAACCACTCGGCACTCATCGACCCCGTCCTCATGGTGGCGTTGCTCTACACACGATTCGCCCCGCGTCCCCTCGCCGATGAGCACCAGGTCACGCGAACGGCGTTCGGCAAGGTGGCGCTGTTTTTCGGCGCCCGCAAACTGCCGAATCTCGAACGGGAAGGGGCGCACGCCCGCGATCGGATGCGCGCCGCCGTCGCGGGCCTGATCGACGATCTCACACACGGCGAAAACGTCCTGCTCTATCCGGCCGGACGCCTGAAACGCGCGTATCTCGAGGACGTGGGCAGCATGAGCGGCACCGAGACCCTCGTCAAGGGCGCCCCGGACGCACGTGTCGTGCTGGTGCGCCACAACGGACTCTGGGGGAGCAGTTTCAGCCTCGCGTTCGCCGGGCGTATGCCCGACTTCGGGCCGGCCCTGGTGCGCGGCGTCAAAGGGTGCCTCGCCAGTTTCCTGTTCTTCATGCCACGCCGGCATGTCACGATCGAGTTCGTCGAGCCCACCGACTTTCCGCGCACGGGCACGCGCGCCGACATCAACCGCTATCTCGAGGCGTTCTACAACGCGCAGGCCTCCCGCAACACGTACGTGCCCTATTCCATCTGGGAACGCGGCGGCACACGCGAGATGCCGGAGCCGGTGTTCAGGAAGTCGTCCGCGGACGTGTCCGACGTGCCGCCCGCCACGACTCAACTCGTGCTCGAGCAACTCCGGCAGGAGTCGGGCCGGAACGACATCGTGTTCGATCACCTCCTGAGCCGCGATCTCGGCATGGACAGCCTGGCCGTTGCCGAACTGGTCGCATGGCTCGAACAGGAGTTCGGGTTCTCCGTTGGCACGCCCGAGAGCCTGCGGACCGTCGGCGACGTCGTGGTGGCTGCGACTGGACGGGGCCTCTCCGCGGCCCCCGCCGACATTCGACCGGCGCCCCCGGCATGGTTCGCGGACCGCGACGGGAGGAACGTCGTCGGTTTCGCGCCGGGGTCCACCATCACCGAGGTGTTCCTCACGCAGGCCGCCGCCCACCCGTCGAGGCCGGCCGTCGCGGACCAGACGAGCGGTATGCGGACCTACCGCGACCTCGTCACCGCCATCCTGGTACTGAAACCGCACCTGGAACGACTGCCCGGCACGTATCTCGGGATCATGCTGCCCGCGTCGGTTGGCGCGTCGGTCTTCTTCCTGGCGAGCCTCTTCGCCGGCAAGACCCCGGTGATGGTGAACTGGACGACAGGCGTCCGGGCCATCCGCCACTCCCTCGAACTGCTGGGCGTCTCTCACGTCGTCACCGCGCGGGCGCTGCTGACGAAACTCGGCGCGCTCGGCGTCGACATGACCGACCTGGAAGACCGATTCCTGTTCGTCGAAGATCTGCTGGGCGGGTTGACGACGCGGCAGAAGCTCTCGGCCGCCGTCAGGAGCCGCATCAGCTGGGCCGAACTGGCCCATGTCACGCCGCGGGACACCGCCGTGGTGCTCTTCACCAGCGGCTCGGAGAGCCTGCCGAAGGCCGTCCCGCTGACGCACACCAACCTGCTGACCAACGGCCGCGACATCCTCGCGCATGGCGACGTGTTCGACGGCGATGCCGTCCTGGGCCTGCTGCCGCCGTTCCATTCGTTCGGGCTGACCACGACGATTGTGCTGCCGCTGTGCTCGGGGCTCCGCACGGTGTTCTACCCCAACCCCACCGAGTCAGCGGTCCTGGCCCGCCTGCTGCAGAGCTACCGGGCCAGCGTGATGTTTGCGACGCCCACGTTCCTGAGCGGCATCGTCCGCGTCGCGGAAGACGAACAACTGGCCTCGCTCAGGCTGGCCGTCCTCGGCGCCGAGAAGTGCCCCGATTCCTTGAACGACACGCTCAAACGGCGCCTGCCCCGGACCATGGTGCTCGAGGGATACGGCATTACGGAGTGTTCACCCGTGGTGTCGTGCAGCACGACACGGGCACCGGTGCCGGGCAGCATCGGGACACTCCTGGCACACGTGGAGGGCGTCATCGTGGACGTGGCGGTGAGCCGCCGTGTCGACGTCGGCGAGACGGGCCTGCTCCTCGTGCGAGGTCCCAGCGTCTTCGGCGGGTACCTCCTGCACGAGGGAGAGTCGCCGTTTGTCGAGTTCGATGGCAAGAAATGGTACCGGACCGGCGACCTGGTGCGGTCCACGCGGGAAGGCGTGCTCTATTTCGAAGGCCGCCTGCAGCGGTTCGTCAAACTGGGCGGCGAGATGGTGTCGCTCCCGGCCATCGAAGCGGTGTTGGCACAGGCCCTGGGTCGCGGCGAAGACGGCCCGACGCTGGCCGTCGAGGCCGTCGGCCATCCGGACGGGCCCGACATCGTGCTGTTCACGACGTTTCCGGCCGACCGCGCCGCCGCGAACGCGGCCATCAGGGAAGCCGGCTTCAGCGCCCTGCACCACATCCGGCAGGTCATCCAGGTGGACGCCATCCCGCTCCTGGGAACCGGCAAGACCGACTACCGGGCCCTCAAGGAACGCTTCGCCGACGCGCCGTAACGCCGCTCACTTCACCGGGTAATCCGACACGCCGCAGGGCCGGGGCGTGTCGGGACAAAGACCGCGCGCGTTGCCGCGTCGGGGAACTGCGCCCGGTACATCGCGGCCCACGCCTCGGCGAACGCCGGGGCGTCCGTCTTGCGAACCATCGCCCACACGCTGCCGCCGAAGCCCGCGCCGAACGCCGATGCGGCCACGGCCCCGCACGCACGCGCGCTCGCTGACAGGAACACCGTTTCGGGCACCTGGTTGCCCAGCCACTCTTCTGCGGCCTGTTGCGACCGGTCCACCATCTCGCCGAACGCCGCGACGTCGCCCCCGGCCAGCGCCGCCATCGCGCCCGGCACCAGGTCCAGGCTCTCCAGGCAGAACTGCCGGGCCCGATTGACGAGCGTGCGGTTGTCCCACTCGCCGTCGTGAACCGCGGCAAGCACCTCGAGCAGGTGCTCGCGCGCGTCCGGCGCGCTCGTCACCGCCCCTTCGAGTGTCTGGTCGGCTCGCCCCGTCACCCGATTCCACGCCTGCAGCACATCGCCCGCCAGCCGGGACGCCCGGTTGTACAACTCGCGGGCCGCACCGGTTTTCTCGGCCACGATCCCGCTGCTGGCCACGACGAACACCCACGGATCGGGCAGGGCGACGTCGCCTTCAAAACGTACGGGCGCGAAAGCGTACCGGGCCAGCCGGCCCGCCTGGCACGACAGGATGGCCGTGTGGTCTTCGCTCCCCCCGAACGTGCCCACCCCGCGGTCGCCCGGCAACGTCCGGAACGTCCGCCCGTTTTCGATGGTGGCCGCGTAACCGGCCAGGTCGAGCGGCCCTTCGATCGCGGACCGGTACTCGGGACACTCCGTCAGACGATTGACCGTCGCAATCGCCGCGAGAACGCCAATCATCAGCGCACTCGAACTCGACATCCCGGCCGCTGGTGGCAGGTCGCTGGAGAACACGACGTCCGCGCCCGTGCCCGCCCCGGGGAAGTTGAAGGCGATGCGCCGGACGACCGTCGCCGGATAGTTGCTCCAGTGACCGACCCGCGGCTCGAGTGCGGGATCGATGCGGCACATGAACGCCTCTCCGGTATCGGCGGCGGTCACCGTTACGACACTGTCGGGGCGTGGGCGTGCCGCCAGGGAGAACCCCCGCTCGACCGCACACAGGAGGCTGCGGCCGCCCGCGTAATCGGTGTGCTTGCCCAGTACCTCGATGCGCCCCGGCACGAACACCTGCAGCACGTCGTCGGCGCGGCTCCCGTCGAGCAGGCGGGCGCAGCGTTCGAACGCCTCCGCCTTCCGGGCGGCTTCATCGGCCGACATGCCGGCGGCCACAAGCCCCGGGAACCCCGGCAGCATCACAGCTTCACCTGCACGCCGGCCAGTCGCTCGGCTACGGCCGCAATGTCCGTGCGGCTCGACAGGTCGAGCACGCCGGCATTCATCCGAATCACGCGCAACACGCTGCCCATCCTGGCCATGGCCAGACGGACCGCGTCCGGGATCTCCAGTTCCCCGCGTGGGGACGGCGTCACCCGCCGGCACGCGTCCATCAGCGTCGAATCGAAACGCCAGCAGTTCATGCTGACGTACACCTCGTCACCCAGCGACGCGAGCGTGGCTTCGTCGGGTTTCTCGATCACGTCGACGAGCTGATCGCCGTCGTCAATGCGCACGACCGCGAACTGGCGAATCCGATCCGCGGCCACGTTGGCGTCGCGAATCATGGCGTCCCGCCCGAAGGCCACCAGGCCCGGGCCGTCGAGGGCGGCCAACGCCAGCAAGGCATCAGGCGGGTAGTAGTTGTCGGAATTGAGCACGAGGAAGTCGCTTGCCCCCACGGCCGCGGCTGCCGCGACAACGGCATCGGCCGTCCCCAGGGGCCGCTCCTGAATCGCGAAACTGACCCGGATCCTGGTCGGCACACACGACTTCGTGTAGTAGTCGCGAACGACGTCGTGTTCGGGACCGATGACGAGCACGGCCTCCCCCACGCCGGCGTCCGCCAGGGCGGTCAGCACGTAGTCGAGGAAGGGGCGGCCGATGGGAATCATCGCCTTCAACCCGGTGTCGGCCACCTTGGCCTGTTCACCGTCGAGGGTGGTCGCGCCGTCCGCCCGCCGCATGCGCGTCCCGAGCCCGCGCGCCAGAATGACTGCTTTCGTGTCACATGCCGCCATGTTGTTGCTCTCTCTCAGAGTGAGGCCAGGTACTTCGCCATGCCGCGCTGGATGGCGTCAATCAGATACGGACGCAGATCCGCTGCCCGGATGATCCGGTCGAGTGACCCAACTTCCAGCGCCCGATGCACGCTGTGAATCCGATCGAACTCGTCAGCCACTTCACCCAGTTTCTCGGAGCGGACGCTGCGCGTCGTGATGTCGAGCTGCGCGCGCATCGCCGGGCGCTGGAACTCCGACGCCGCCTTGAGCGCCTGATCCGCGGCGATCACGCGGGGGTCTTTCCTGGTGCGCGCATCCACGTCGCGGGCAAAGACCACCGCGGCGGCCGGAGCGCCGCCGATGACCGACGCGTAGCTGCCCTCCAGCGCGGCGACCTCCATGTCGGGATTGAGCGCCTTGGAGAAGACCACGAACGCGCCGCCGTGATAGCGCGACACCACGGTGAAGATGATCGGGCCCCTGAAGTTGACGACCGCACGCCCGATCTCGGCGCCGTACTCGAGCTGCCGGCGGCGCATCGACTCCGGCGACCCGTCGAAGCCCGACAGGTTGGCCAGGATGACGAGCGGGCGGTTGCCGCTCGCGGCGTTGACCGCCCGGGCGATCTTCTTCGAGGCCATCGGGAAGAGGGTGCCCGACGTGTACTGGTCGGGGCCGTCGGCCGGCACCAGCCCGAGGCGCGGCACCGGCCGCGATTCAAACCCCAGCAGGCTCACGGGGTACCCGCCGATGTGGGCGTCCCACGTGACGCCGATCTCGGCGTCCCGCCATCCAGCCCAGCGTTCGAGCGGCTGGTGGTCCTGGTCCGTCACCGCCAGCATGACACGTCGAATCTCGAAGGGCTTCTTGCGGCCCGGGTTCTTTTCGTCCGAGAACACGTCGCCAATCGTCGCGAAGCTGCCGGCCCCGCCGCCGTGGGGGAACGAGCGGATGTCGCGGTCCGCGGGATCCGCCGTGGACGCGCGGCGCGGGAACGGCTCGCCGGGCGCCCGGTAACAATAGTCGTAGTGGCGCATCAGGATCTGCACGGCTTCGCGCAGGTCCTTCCCGAAGTACTGCGCCTGGCCGTTGGGCCCCATGATGTGTTCGTAGCCGCCGATACCCAGATTGTCTTCGGCCGAGACCGAGCCCGAGTAGTCCAGGGCCGTCTTGCCCGTCAGGACCATCGCGCTCTCGGGCATCATGATCAGGATCCCGCGCGTGTGCATCAGCATGGTCGCTTCAGCGTTCCAGTACGGCTGCGCGCCCACGTTGATACCCGTGACGACGATGTTCACTTCCCCGCCCGCCTGTGTGAACACGATCAGGCCGCGCAACACGCGCGAAATCCAGTCCATGTTCTCGGTGCCGCTCGCCATGGAGATCTTGGCGCCGGCCGACAACGCGAACCACTCGATCGGCACCTGCAGACGCGACGCGAGGTCGATCGCGCCGAGGATGCGCCGGCACTCGGGCTCGGCCAGGGACCCGACTTCCCGGCTCGGATCGCCCAGCAGCACGACGCGCGTCATGCCCTCGGGATACTTGACGGTGAAGTTCCGGATGATGCCCGCGACGATGTTGGCGGAGTTCTGGCCGTGCGGGCGCCCCACCGCCACCAACTGGCCGTCGGCATCGAGATCCAGCTCCGTGAACTCGCCTGGCGGCAGATCACCGTCCGGACGCGCCTGCGGCGCCGTCAGCATCCGGACGATCTCGTACGGGTAGGTCAGGCCGCGCTGACGCATCCGGACGACCTTCTGGTCGTAGTCCGACAATGTCCGAATCGGATCGTCGGACGGGTTCGAGAACCGCAGCACGGGTGCCCGGCCCGTCCCGAGGGACACCGACAACACGGTGTCGCGGCGCTCGCCCCCGCCTTCATCGGGCATGTCACCCCTGATGACGGCCTTCTCCAGACCCAGCCCGTCAGCCTGCTCGGCGATCCGCAGCGCCACCTGCTCGATCTCGGCGCGGGTCATCGGCAACGGCGGGCGCACGAACAACACCAGCCGGTTCCAGTGCAACCGCTCGTCCGCCGAACGACGCAGGTGCGCCCGGCGGATGGCCATCAATCCTTCGATCGCCATCCGCTCCAGGTGCGGCACGGACACCAGGCGTCCAGCCCCATCCCTCAGGGGCGACGCGTCGCGCACCTCGGCAAGCGCCACCAGGCGTTCGTCGCGCGCGTTCTCCCGGGCAACGGCCCGGAACACGTACACGTCCTCGACCGACGGCAGCCGTTCGAGGAAGAACTGGTTGAGGCGCCAGATTTGCAGCCGTTTACCCAGCATCGGATGCAGGCCGCGGTAGACCCGATCTTCACGGTATCCAGGCCCGAACGGTCGGAACGTGAAGTACTGCAGGGCATCGCTGGCTCCGTTCAGGATCCCCGGCACCACCGTGACGACGGTGCGGCGCAGGGGGCGATCGAATCCCGCCGACTCCAGGCGACTCGACAGGGCCTCGGCCAGCGTGTCCGGGTCACCGGCCGGCTCGCTGCCCCACAAGTACACTTCGAGCGCGACGTCCTGATCCGGCGGCAGTTGCGCCGCCAGCGCCCTGGCGCCGGCCAACGCGTGGTCGAACTCGGACGCCGGAGCGCAGGAGGCCAGCAGGTGGATCGGCTGGCCGTCATAGTCGTACGTCGCCACGATCGTCGGCGGCTCGGTGTCGCGCCGGCGCGTGACGTCCCGCAACGCACGAATCCGGTAGTCGCGCCGCAACATCACGTCGAGCGTGACCAGCCTGGTCTCCCAGTCGAGAGAGGCCAGACTCCCCGCCAGGACCGTCCGCAAGGGCTGCGTACACTCGACGAGCGCCAGCAGCCGCTCGTCGTCATCCGCATAGGCATCGCCGGTTGCCAGGTCGGCCACCAGACCCAGCATTTCCGCCTGCACCACGCCGCGCACGCGCTCGAACGCCGGTTGATCGACGTACCGGTATTGCACGTCCCGCGCGGTATCGACCAGCGATGCGATGCGCCCCTGCAGCGCGGCGATCAACCGCTGGATCAGCGTGAGGAACGACGGCGTGCCAGGCGCCAGGTCGTCGGCGAACAGCAGGCGCCGATCGAGGATGGCCTTGAGAATCGGGGCCTGGATGTCCCCGCGCTGCTGGGCCTTGAAGATCCACAGCAGGCTCTCCCGCAACTGCGGCCCAAGGTCGAGTCCGGCCAATCCGTAGTGACCGAGGGCGGCCACCAGTTTCTCGACGAATGCCGACGGAAGGTCGACGCCTTTCCCGTCGAGTGTGCGCAAGTACGTGTAGAAGTACTGTTCGGTGCCCAGCGTCTGGACCGCCACGTCTTCTTCGTCGGTCATCTGCCGGCCGAACAGCGCGCGCACATCCACAAAAATCCGAAGCAGATCGTCCTCGAGCCGCGTCAGGTCGGCATCACCGGGAGCGGTGGTCTGGCACGCACGCTGGTATTCCTGAAGCAGGCGGCCCACGTCGGTGGCGTCCACGTCGAACCCGAGCATCGCCGCACGCAAGCCGGTCATGATGACCGGCAGGGTCGGAGCGCCGCCCTTCTTGAGTTCTCGCAGGCCGACTTTGACACCGCGGAGCAGCGCCCGCGCCCGTGACGGCACGCGCGGCGCCGGCTCGGCCGCGCCATCGAGGGCCACGCGCGGTCCCGCCTGACGCCGACGGCCGTCCTGCAGCGCGTCCAGATGCACCAATGGCGTGCCCGCTCCCACCTGGGCGTTGGGCAGGATGAACACCTGCCGCACGGTGCCCGCAAACGGCGCCGTGATGGCCATCTCCATCTTCATGGCCTCGAGCACAACGAGGCGCTCGCCGGCTGCCACCACGTCCCCGTTGCGAACGTTGACGGCCACCACGACGGCCGGAGACGTCCCCCGGACGATGCCTTCGTCGGCACGGGCGATCGCGTGCGGCACGCCTTCGACCTCGACCTGGACCGTGTAGCCGTGCACCGCGGCCACCACACGGTAGCGGCGCCCGTCACAGGTCATCCAGCGTTCGTTCGGACCGAGGCGCTCGATCTCCACGTCCAGCCGTCCGCCGCCCGTGTCGATCCGGTAGCGGCCCTGTCCGATGCGCAGGACACGCAGGGCGTACCGATGCCCCCGGTAACTCAGCTCGATCGGCCGGCCCACCTCGGCCCGCACGACGGGCCGCAGCCGCGCCGCCGCTCCGAAGAAGGCGTCCACCTCGGCGCCGAATTCCACGTCATAGACTTCAATCGCGGCTTCGAGCAGCGCGATCTTCGCGTGCCGCTCCGGCAGCGCGTCTTCGGCCGCCACCATGCCGTCCAGCCATGCCGTGTCGACCGAACCCCGTCGCACGTCTGCTGTCGCGAGCATCCGCAGCAGGAACGATCGGTTGGTGGGTCCGCCGGTGACCACGATGGCACTTTCCGACAACGCGCGCACCAGCCGTCCCAGGGCTTCGTCGCGTGCGTGCCCGCTGGCCGCCAGCTTGGCGAACATCGCGCCGAACTCCGGCGGCATCGTGTCCCCCTCGGCCACGCCGGTGTCCACCCGCAGGCCTGGGCCGGTCGCCAGCCGGAACAGGCTGATGGTTCCAGGCGACGCCGCAAACCCGTTGTGCGGATCCTCGGCGTTCAGACGAACCTCGACCGCATGGCCGTTCGTGGCTGGCGGCGTCCCTTCGAGCCGCCCCCCGCGGGCCACGTCCAGTTCGAGTTTCACCAGATCGACGCCGCTGGTCAGTTCGGTGACGACGTGTTCGACCTGCAGGCGGGTGTTCGCCTCGAGGAAATGGAATCGCCCCGAGGGTTCGACCAGGAACTCGATACTGACCTGACTCCGGTATTGAGCGGCCGCGACCAGGCGAACGGCGGCGTCGAGCAGGCCCGACTCGACGTCCGGGCCGAGTCCGGGCGCAGGGGCTTCGGACATCAGTTTCTGCCACCGGCGCTGCACCGAACAGTCGCGTGTTCCCAGCGCCCAGACGGTCCCGTGATGGTCCGCCTGCACCTGCACCTCGACGTGCCGCACGCCGCCGAGCCAACGTTCCAGAAACACCGTCGCGTCATTGAACATGCGCGACGCATCCAGGCGGACCGCCTTCAGGGCCGCGTCCATCTCCGACGGCTGGTCCACACGCTGGATGCCCCGCCCGCCGGCGCCGGCACTGGCTTTGAGGGCGACTGGATAACCCAGCCGCTCGGCGTGAACCAGCGCCGACTCGAGCGATGGCACCGGCGTGCCTCCCCACGGCACGGTCGGGATGCCGGCTTGCTCGGCCAGGCGCTTGGCGTTGATCTTGTCGCCCAGCCGGCGCATCGCGCCGCTGTCCGGGCCGATGAACGTGATGCCCTTCCGCTCGCACAGTTCGACGAACTCGGGACGTTCCCCAACAAACCCCCAGCCGGCCCACACGCCGTCGGCCCGGGCCTCCGCGAGCACCCGTTCGAGCAGCGGATAGTTCAGGTACGCCTGCCGGCGCAGGCCGTCGCGGTGATCCAGGAACGTCGGATCCCCGATGAACACGGCCTCGTCCGCCTCCCGCACGAACCGGGCCTGCCGGTCCGGCTCCGTGTACAGGGCGATCACCTGGATGGCCGTCTGGTGTTCGAGGTTGTACTCCCGGACGGCATGGATGAAGCGCATCGCCGGCTCGCCCCGGTTGACGATGGCGATGCGGCGGAAGTCTGCAGTCATAACTACCTCATGGGACGCGCGCTCACCCCGTCGGGCGCTCGCGGAGCCCGACGATTCTATCTGATCGGACCGGCAGTTCCGGGTGCCTGCCCGGCGGTCACAGGCGTTTGACCATCAGGGTCTCGTCCAGGCCGTCGACGATGAAGTCGTGCAGCACGCCGACGGGCCGGTACCCGTGCCGTTCGTAGAACGCGCGGGCTCTCGTGTTGAAGGACGACACGCAGAGGAACAGGTGACGGAATCGCCCCCGGAGCAGCTCTTCGACGAAAGTCAGCAGGCGTAATCCTATCCCGTGGCTGCGGTAAGGCTCCGCCACGGCAATGGACACCAGATAGGGCGCCCCCGCCAGGCCGCGTTCCCGCACGAGGGCCAGTCCGCACGGGTGGCCGTCCAGTTCGGCGATGTACAGGTCGTCCAGGTCCGAGGAGCAGGCACGCAGACAGGCATCGTAGGACCGCTGCAGGGTGATCCACGGCTCCGACGACGCCATGACGGAGGCAGCCCAGCACCGATCGCTGTCGGTGGCTTTCCGGACCAGCAGGCTCACCATCAATCCTCCCGGCTATAATCATCGCTGCCGGGCGCGTCGTCCCGGCATTGCGAGGGGCTGTGAGTCTGAGCGCACTGGTGTTTCCGGAGGTCCGCCGCCGGCTGCCGTACGGGCGGTGGTGGAATATTGCCGCGCGGACCACGCATCTGGCGGCCACGGGCGCGTTGCTCGGCGGGCATGTCTTCCACGTGCCGGCCGTTCAGCTGTGGCCGTTCCTGTGGCTCGCCATCGTCACGGGCGCGGTCCTGATCGCGATTGAGATGTATCCAACAGGACACTGGCTGCACCAAGGCTGCGCCGTCGCGGTCTACGTGAAACTCGCCGTCCTCTGCCTGGTCCCGTGGTTCTGGGACATCCGGGTCGCTCTGCTGATCGTCGTGCTGGCCATCGCGTCCGTGGGGGCGCATGCCCCACGGACGCTCCGGCACTACTCACTGCGGTTCAAGCGAGTGATGGCAGACTGACGCCGCCTCCTACTTGACCAGCTTAAAGACGTCCAGAACGGTGTGCTTGGGCTTCGACCCGGCGCCCAGGGCCTGATGGCGCTGCCGAGCGAGCCCTTCGAAGGTGGGCGTCGGCTCGGGATTGCGGTAGAACACGCCGGTATAGAGCTTCTCGCCGTAAGCCTGCGCGAGTCCCATGGCCGCCAGCACGTCGCTCGGGTTGTGACCAATGGAATCGAGCGTCTGCATCTGTGACTTCTGGGCTTTCAACTGCTGGTCTTCCAGGCCGTAGGTCACGCACGGCGACTGCACGTTGATGAACGCGAACCCGGGAAACCGGATTCCCTCCTCAATCACCTTCGCCAGTCCGTTCATGTCGGCAGGCGTGCCCTGAGCCACGAACTGCCCGCCGTAACCGAGGACGTACAACAACGGGTTGACCGGCGCCTCCATGGATCCATGGCCGGACGAGGCCGTGGTCAGCCCCCGGCGTGACGTTGGGGACAGCTGTCCTTTGGTCAGGCCGTAGATCTGGTTGTCCATGACGATGTACGTGATGTCGATGTTGCGCCGGACCGCGTGGGCCACATGGCCGCCGCCGATCGAGAAGCCGTCCCCGTCACCGCCCGCGACAAGGACGAGCAGTTCCGGATTGGCGAGTTTGATCCCCTGCGCGATCGGCAACGCGCGGCCGTGCACGGTATTGAACCCGTAGGCCGTCGTATAGCCGGGAATGCGGCTTGAACAGCCAATCCCCGAGATGAACGCGATTTCGTGCGGCGGGCGGCCCACATTGGCCAGCGCCCGATACACCGCCTGCACCACGCCAAAGTCGCCGCATCCCGGACACCAGATCGGCTTGAGGTCGCTCTTGTAGTCTTTCGCGGTGTATTCTTCGATGGGTCGTGTGACCGTGCTCATGACAACAATCCTCTCTCGTCGAAACTGGTGGGCTAGCTCGCCGACGGCTCGTGGTGCCGTTCCTGCTGCAGGGCCAGGGAAATCTGCCGGATCCGGGCCACCAGTTCGAGCGGCGTGATCGGATTCGACCCGCTCTTCGCCAGCGTCTCGATGCCCCGGGGTACATCCACGAACATGCGCAGCATCCGGTATAGCTGAGCCTGGTGGTTCTGCTCCACCACGACGCCGCGTTTCACCGACGCAAAGAAGTCCTGGTAGACCTCCTCGGAGACCGGGTAGAGCAACCGCGGCACGAGCAGCTTGACCTTAATGCCTTCCTTGACCGCGATCTGCACGGCCTCGATGGCGACGCCCGCCACACTGCCCCAGCTGATGACACCCACCGGCGCGTCTGACGTCCCGTACGTCTGGAACAGGTCGCGGCGGCCCTTCAGGGGCTGGAACTTCCGCAGCCGCTTCTCGTTCATCTTGGCGTGCATCTCGCCACTGGCCGTCGGAGCGCCCTTTTCGTTGTGCTCGATCCCGGAGGCCAGGTAGTTCCCGCCTTTCATCCCGGGATGGCTGATCGGGCTGATCCCGGATTCCGTGAACTTGAAGCGCGTATAGTTTTCGAGTTCCTTGCCGGTCGGCCTGCGGCGTTCGACCAACTGGAGATTCGTCGCGTCGATCGGCTCGGCCGTCTCTTTGCGCTGGCCGAGTTCGCCGTCCGACAGCACGATGACCGGCGTCTGGTACTGCTCGGCAATGTTGAACGCCTCGACGGTGGTCGCGAACATGTCTTCGGCGCTCACCGCAGCCAGCACCGGCCTGATGACGTCGCCGTGCGCCGAGAAGGCGGCCTGCAGCAGGTCCGACTGTTCGGCCTTCGTCGGGATGCCCGTGGACGGCCCCCCGCGCTGCACGTTGATGCAGACGAGCGGGAGTTCGGCGATGCTCGCCAGCCCCAGCATCTCGGTTTTCAGCGACATGCCGGGACCCGACGTGGCCGTCATCGCCTTCTTGCCAGCGAACGACGCGCCGACGACGGCACCGATGCCGGCGATCTCGTCTTCTGCCTGCAGCATGGTCCCGCCGTACTTCCAGATCTCGCGTCCCAGGAAGTGCATGATTTCGGACGACGGCGTGATCGGGTACCCGCCGAAGAAGTCGCAGCCCGCCGCGATGGCCGCGGCCGCACACAGGTCGTTGCCGTCGACCACGAACTTCGGCGTGGGCGCATCGGGCCGGGCCATGGTGCGTGCGTTCTTCAGCGGGTGTTCCTGCGCGTACTCGAGGCCCGCGTAGAACGCCTTCTCGGCACGCCCCAGCACCTCAGGCCCTTTCTTTGACAGTCGTTTCCGGATACCGGCCAGCACGCGTTCCTGGCCCAGGCCCAGCCACCCGGACATCAGGCCCAGCACCACCGTGTTCTTGGCCCGTTCCGACCCGCCGATCTCTTTGGCCATCTGCTCGATCGGCACCGTCAGCACCTCAGCGGGCGCGACGCCGGCCAACGGGATCTTGTCGATCGCCACGTTCGTATTTGAGTCGTAAATCACCGTGGTGTTGCCGCCCACCGGCAGCTCGCCGCCGAACCGCATGAAGTCTTCCCAGTTCAAGGCCACCGCGATGTCGAGCGTCCCCCCGGAATTCAGCATCTTCGTCGTCGCCAGCCGCAGCCGGAAACTCGATTCGCCGCCCCGAATCTGGGGACCGAAACTCTTGGTCATGACACCGTGGTAGCCCTCGAGCGCCGCGGCCGTCAGCAGGGACTCGCCCGCCGACACAATGCCATCGCCGCCGGAACCAGCCATTCCGATCACGAGATCCGCATTCATAGGAGTCCTGGCAGAAGTAGGGTTATGGGAGCCGCGCGGGCGCGCTGGGGGACGCGGAACGCTCCTGACGGCCCGCCTGGAGTCCATCCAGAGGACGGACGTGGCAAGCTTCAACAGCATAACAGGGAACGGGGGTGGCTCGCATCCCGCCCAAGGCCCACACCTGCTACAGCCCGATGCTCACGGCCGGGTCCACATCCCACAGCCACGCGGCTCCCCGCACGCCGCTGGCATCGCCGTGCACCGGCGGCACGAGGCGCGTATCGACGCGGTCCGAGAACACCCAGTTGGCCCAGAGTTGCGGGACACGATCGTACAGGCGGCTCAGCTTGGAGAGCCCGCCGCCGAGCACGATGACGTCAGGGTCCAGCACGTTGATCACGGTCGCCAAGGCCCGGGCCAGGCGGTGTTCGTACCGGTTGAGCGCGCCTGCGGCCTCTTCATCCCCGGCGGCGGCTTCGGCGACGATCTGCTCGCTGGTGAGTGCCCGGCCGGTGACCGACGTGAACTCCGCGGAGAAACCCGGACCCGACAGGAACGTCTCGATGCAGCCAGACCGCCCGCAGTAACACGTCCGGCCCGGCCACTCTGCGGCCTCGGGCCACGGCAGCGGGTTGTGTCCCCACTCGCCCGCCACTCCATTCGGTCCCGTCAGGACCGCTCCCCGTACGACAACGCCCCCGCCCGTCCCCGTCCCGAGGATCACGCCAAACACCACCTCGGCTCCCGCCGCCGCGCCATCGGACGCTTCCGACAACGCAAAACAGTTGGCGTCGTTGGCCAGGCGGATAGGCCGCTGGAGCACCGCGCCCAGATCCACATGCAGCGGGCGGCCGTTGAGCCACAGGGAGTTGGCGTTCTTCACCAGCCCCGTGGCCCGCGAAATCGTGCCCGGGATGCCCAGGCCCACGGACATCCGGGGCCCGCCGCCTTCGAACGTCATGACCAGTCCCGCGATGGCCTTCACGGTCCCTTCATAGTCGCCCCGCGGCGTCGGAACACGTTGCTGCGCCACCACCTGCCCGCGTGCGTCCAGGACGATCCCCTCGATCTTCGTGCCACCCACGTCGATGCCGATACGCATGCTGCGTCGCTCCTTCAGGCTTCAGGCTACAGGCTACAGGCTCCGGGCCTTGCCCCTTACCCCTGGTCCCTTGTCCCTTGTCCCTGGCTGTATGATACGAACATGGCCCTGACCGAACGCGACTTCTATCGAGAGACGTCCGAAACGAAACCGGCCTCCTACTCGTGCCCCCACTGCCGGCGCCGTGGCGACTACCAGGTGCGCTGGGTGCGGCGGATCAAGAAGGATCGTCTGCCGCCGGGAGCCGACGAACGCGACCGTGCGCAGTTCGCGAAGATGCGCAACTACCTGGTCCGCGTGGACGATGTCGTGGTGTGTCCCACGTGCCGGCGCCGGTTCGACGTCCCGTCACACCAGTCGCTGGTGTTCCTGCAGGACGGACCGCAACCGGACACTCCACCGACCTTCGATCCCGACGACGACAACTGGGGCAACCGATAGGGACGGTTTCAAAGCCTGCGTGAGCGGCCCCAACTTGCAGCCGCAAGAACGGGCTTTGAAACCGCGTGTCCGGGCGACGTCAGCACCTGCCTGAGCGGCCCCAACTTACAGCCGCAAGAACGGGCTTTGAAACCGCGTGTCCGGGCGACGTCAGCACCTGCGTGAGCGGCCTCACCGTCAGCCGCGAGCACGGGCTTTGAAACCGCTACTCCGGACGACGTCAAAGCCTGCGTGAACCGCCTCTGCGCTACTGCCCGCGTTGGCCGTCCGGGCCGGCCAGCAGTTCGGTGAACTGGTTTCTGACCCGTTCGCTCAGCTCGTCCCGGTCCGCGAGCGTCAGGCCAACGGTCGGCACTTCCCTGCCGACCCGGATGGTCATGGTTCCCGGCCTGACGTACAGCTGGCCGCGCGGCATGATCGCCCCGGTTCCGATCAGGGCGATGGGGACGACGGGGGCCTGCGCCTTGATGGCCATCACGAGTCCGCCTTTCTTGAGCGGCAACATGGTGTCCGAGGTGCCGCGCGTACCTTCGGGCGCCAGCAGGAACGAGTAGCCCTCGGCCAGCCGGGCAATGGCGGCGTCCACCGCTTCGAGCGCCCGGAGACGGTCCCCACGGTGTACGGGGACGAACCCGGCCGCCCGCATCGCCGGCGCGAGAATGGGCAGCCGATCCATTTCCGCCTTGTAGATGGCTCGCACTTTCGGGCACCGTGGAATCAGCACCTCGAAGATGGCGACGTCAACATGACTGCGGTGGTTGATCAGGTAGACCGTGGGCGTTTCGGGGCGAATCCGGTCGAGGCCCTCAACCTGGAGTCGCACTCCCAGCAGAATCCGGCCCATTTTCGCCCCGAAGATGCCCAGCGTGAAGATATGCGCCGCCCGGCCGGTCAGGAACGTCCACAGGAGGGCCGGTGGCCCCACAATGGCGATGTACAGGCACAGAAAGGCATACGCGACCAGTGACCGGCCCCACGCCACGCATACTTGAACCATCGGCACCGGCCTCCCGACCGTCGCTCCGCCCCCGTGCATCTTACTGC
Source organism: uncultured Vicinamibacterales bacterium (assembly GCA_964372095.1). Taxonomy (GTDB): domain Bacteria; phylum Acidobacteriota; class Vicinamibacteria; order Vicinamibacterales; family JAKQTR01; genus CAYJPV01. The sequence goes on from CAYJPV010000008.1 coordinate 34,150, forward strand.
AACAGCGGGGCCTGGTCGGGCCAGGCCACCTGGTATCGCCTTTGCTCACTTGACGGGGGAACGGGCACCACTGCCAGGTTTCCGGCAGTTGTGTGTACTTCCCGGTACTCATTCACGGAGTCATCACGTGCACCGAATCCTCAGCAAAGAAGTGCTTGCGCCGGAAGTCGTCCGGTTCTGGGTCGAAGCGCCCCATGTCGCCCGAAAACGGAAACCTGGCCAGTTCGTCATCGTCCGGGGCTCCGAGGAAGGTGAGCGAATCCCGCTGACCATCGCCGATGTCGACCGGAGCCGGGGGGCTATCTCCCTGGTCATCCAGGGTGTCGGCAAGTCGACCAGACAACTGAACAGCCTCAACGAAGGCGATTCGATCCTCGACCTGGCCGGGCCGCTGGGCCGGGCCACGGACCTGCATCCGGGCCGCAAGGTGTGCTGCATCGGCGGCGGGATCGGCACGGCCGTGGTCTACCCGATTGCCAGCGGCTACAAGGCGCTGCAGGGCGAGGTGACGGTCATCATCGGAGGCCGGAACAACGGGTTTGTCATCCTGGAACCCGAACTTCGCGCGGTCGCCGACCGTGTGATTGTGACGACCGACGACGGATCGTACGGCACGAAAGGACTCGTCACCGACGCCCTGAAGGCACTCCTCGCCGACGGCCTGACATTCGACGAAGTCGTGGCCGTCGGTCCCTTGCCGATGATGAAGGCCGTCGTCGAAGTCACGCGCCCGTTGAACATCCCCACGACCGTGAGCCTGAATCCCCTGATGGTGGACGGCACCGGCATGTGCGGGGGATGCCGCGTCTCGGTGGGCGGCGAGCAGAAGTTCGTGTGCGTAGACGGCCCCGAGTTCGATGGTCTGCAGGTCGACTTCGACGAACTGAACGCCAGGCTCCGTGCCTACCGCGAGCAGGAGCAGGAATCGTTGCGGCTGTACAATGAGAAGATTGCCTGTCGGGCGGTGTAACGTCGTCACACGCCTGTAATTTCCAGGAGACGGGGTCATCACCTCCGTGAGGCGGCCGATTCAGGTCGCCAGAACGGGTTCTGACGCCGTCGTAGCGAACGGACCTCGAGCATGGCGAAGAAGATCATCCAGAAGACCAAGATCCCGATGCCCCTCATGGACGCCCACGAACGCGCCCGGTCTTTTGAAGAGGTGTCACTCGGATACCCGGTGGACATGGCGGTGCTGGAAGCGCAGCGCTGCATCCAGTGCAAGAACAACCCGTGCGTCGCGGGCTGCCCCGTCGAAATCGACATACCCCGGTTCATCCAGCAGGTCGCCGATCGCGACTTCGAAGGCGCCTATCACACCCTGATGGAGAAGAACGTGCTGCCGTCGGTCTGCGGCCGCGTGTGTCCGCAGGAGGAGCAGTGCGAAGCGGTCTGCACGATCGGGATCAAGAACGAACCGGTCGCCATCGGCCGCCTGGAACGCTTCGTGGCGGATTACGCCGCGATTATGAAATTCACGGACGATACCCCTCCCGCGCCGCCCACGGGGCACAAGGTGGCCGTCGTCGGCTCGGGGCCTGCCGGCCTCACCGTCGCCGCGGACCTGGCCAAGATGGGCCACGGCGTGACGATCTTCGAGGCACTTCACAAAGCCGGCGGCGTGCTGGTCTACGGGATCCCCGAGTTCCGGCTCCCGAAGTCGATCGTCGAACGTGAGATTGAGGGCCTGAAGCACATCGGCGTCGAGATCAAGACGAACCACGTGATTGGCCAGACGTTCACGGTGGACGAACTCTTCTCGGAACTCGGATTCGAAGCCGTCTTCATTGCCACCGGCGCGGGCCTGCCGACGTTTCCCAAGATCCCGGGCATCAATCTGATTGGCGTCTACTCCGCCAACGAGTACCTGACGCGATCGAACCTGATGAAAGCCTACCAGTTCCCCATTTCGGATACGCCCACCATCCGGGGCAAGAACGTCGCGGTGATCGGCGGCGGCAACACCGCGATGGATGCCGTGCGCACGTCGCTGCGCCTGGGGGCCGAACACGCGTACCTGATCTACCGCCGGACACGGAAAGAAATGCCGGCGCGAGTCGAAGAGATCGAACACGCCGAAGAAGAGGGCGTCGAGATCATCATGCTCGCCGCGCCCACGGCCATTCTCGCCGACGAACGCTCCCACGTGCGTGCGATCCGCTGCATCCGCATGGAACTGGGCGAGCCGGACGCCTCGGGCCGTCGCAGCCCGGTTCCGGTGACAGGCTCGGAGTTCGACATCGACGTCGATACCGTCGTGTTCGCCATCGGCCAGGGCGCGAACCCGCTGATCCGCAACACGACGCCCGACCTTCCGGTGAACAAGTGGGGCAACATCCTCGCCGACGACGGCACGGGCGCGACCCAGAAAGCGGGCGTCTTTGCGGGCGGCGATATCGTCACGGGCGGCGCCACCGTCATCTCGGCCATGGGCGCCGGCCGCCGCGCCGCCAGGGCCATCGACGCCTTCCTGCGCAACCCTTCGGTCGACGGTTTCTCGCCCACCGATGTCTAGAGGCTAGAGGCTAGAGGCTAGAGGCTGGGGAGAACGGCGGGGCCGGTCGGGTGCTCACCTGACCGGCCCTGCTTCTGTACGGGCTCCAGGCACCCAGCTCGTAGGCGCGTATGATCATTCGCCCCTACACCCCTGGTTGCTTCCTGCCTTCCCAAACCCCTAGCCCCTAGTCCCTAGTCCCTAGTCCCTAGTCCCTAGCCCCTAGCCTCTAGCCTCTAGCCCCTAGTATCATCAGTGCATGACCGACGACGAACCTGTCCGGCCAAAGCTGGCGCCGGTCCTGCTGCTGGCGATGCCCCAGCTGGCCGACCCCAACTTCCGCAGGACGGTCGTCCTGCTGTGCGAATACAGCAGCGACGGCGCCTGGGGCCTCGTGCTGAACCGGCCGACCGGCAAACGGGCGGCCGCGGTGGTGGACTTCGCCCCGCCGATCGTGAGCGACAGCGGCATCGAAGTCTGGACGGGCGGCCCGGTCGAGCCCCAGCGCGGCTGCCTCCTGCTGCCGGAGGAGCCCATCGGGTCCGAGTCGTTCGAGGTCAGCCAGGGCGTGTTTATCTCCGTCTCCGGTGAACTGCTGCGCGCAATCGTGGAAGGGACTCCCGTCGACCGCGCGCGCCTGCTGATGGGATATGCGGGCTGGGCCCCCGGTCAGCTCGACCGCGAATTAACGGACTCGTCCTGGCTGGTCGGCGAGGTTTCACCGGACATCGTGTTCGATACCAAGCCTGCCGACATGTGGGAGACCGCGATTCGGCGCCTCGGCGTCGACCCGGCTGCCCTCCATACCAGTTCGGGCGTCCACTGACGTGGCCGCGGCACGTTCAGATTCCAATCGGGCAGGTCTGGTGACCAAACGCCCGCTGCAGGCGTCCTAAGTCTATGTCCGGAGTCATCTTCCGCAAGGGCCTCGACCTGAAGGCCGCCGTCGCCGGAGAACTCGCCCTCGACTACCGGAGCGCCCTGGTGGACGAACTGAAAGCCGGGGACCTCACCTTTCGCTCGGGGCGGCTGACCGTGCGACTGGCGAAGGAATTCGGCTTCTGTTACGGCGTGGACCGGGCGGTCGACTACGCCTATCAGGCGCGGCGGCGGTTCCCGGACAAGCAGGTCTACCTGACGGGCGAGATCATCCACAACCCGCACGTCAACGACAAACTTCGCGACAGTGGCATTCGGTTTCTCAGCGACCCGGGCGAGGACCTCTCGCGCCTCGGGGCCGGGGACGTGGTCATCCTGCCGGCGTTTGGCGTGACAGTCGGCCTGCTGGCCCAGCTGGATCGCCAGGCGTGCACGATGGTGGATACCACGTGCGGGTCGGTGCTGAACGTCTGGAAGAACGTCATCCGATACGCGGAGGACGGCTTCACATCGGTTATCCACGGCAAGGTGCACCACGAAGAAACCCAGGCGACCGCCTCGCAGGCACTGAAGGTTCCCGGTGGACGGTATCTCGTGGTGCTCGACCGAGACGAGGCTGGCGTCGTCTGCGACTACATTCGCCGCGGCGGCGACCCGGCGGCGTTTCTGGACCGCCTGGGCGATTCGGCGTCGACCGACTTCGACCCCGAACGGGACCTCATTCGCGTGGGCCTGGCCAACCAGACCACGATGCTGATGAGCGAGTCGCTTCAGATTGGCGAGATGCTGCGCGAGGCCATGCTGGATCGGTACGGTCCGGCCGCCATCGCCGACCACTACCGGTCGTTCGATACGATTTGCAGCGCCACTCAGGATCGGCAGGATGCAGTGATCGACCTGCTGCAAACCCACCCGCCAGACCTGATGCTCGTCGTGGGAGGCTACAACAGCAGTAACACGTTGAATCTGGCCCGGATCTGCGCAGCGAGCGTCCCGACGTTCCACATCGCGGATGACAGCTGCATCGTGTCGGCGGGCCTCATCCGGCACCGTCCGGTCGGCGCGAAAGGTGAAGTCGACTCGACTGACTGGATGCCGGCGACCGGCCCCTTCACCGTGGGTTTGACCGCCGGCGCCTCGACGCCCGACAACATCGTCGGCGCGACGATCCGGCGGCTCGAAGCTCTATCGGCGTCTCCCGCGTCATAGCATTGACACCCTTGAGAACGCGACGCTGGCCCGGGCTGGTCGCAACGCCGGAGTTGTGTCCCGTTTGACACTCCGTCCGGCGGGAAGACCACCTGTAAACAATGGTCCGGACTGGTCGTAGTTCCAAGAGCAAGAGGGAGATGTACGCCAGATGAAGCTTGTACGACTCGTTGTGATGGTGGCGGCGCTGGCCGGGCTGCTGCCGGGTTCCGCCCACGCTCAGGGGTTCAAGTGGTGGCAGGACGAGAAGGTGAAGACCGAACTCGGCCTGACCGCTGAACAGGTCGTCAATCTCGATAACGTCTTCCTCGAACTGATCCCGAGAATGGCGGCGGAGAAGGAGGCCCTGGACACGCTCGAAGGCCAGCTGTCCAGCGTCGTCCGCGACGCCAACATGAGCGAGGCCGAGGTCATCCGGCAGATCGACGCGGTCGAGGCCGCCCGCAGCGCGCTGGGCAAGACCCGCACGTTGATGATCTACCGGCTCTATCGGAGCCTGTCGCCCGATCAGCGGACGAAGATGAAAGCTCTGCACCAGAAGTGGGAAGAAGAACGGCGCAAAGGTGGCCGTCGTTAGGATTCTGCCGTCGAGGCGGTTGCGCGAGGGAGGCATAGCTGTGAACCGATTGCTCAAGGGGATTGTGGCGGCGGGACTGACGCTCGGACTGATGGCGGCAGCCGTTCCGCTGGGCGCGCAGGAAACGACGCGGCAGCCGTCCGAAACCCGGATGGCGGAACTGCTGGCGCACGCGCGGCAGACGTACACCGACGGAGCCGTCCAGGGCTCGACGCCCGCCGCCAAGGCAGCCGCGCCGCAGGACGGGCGCCCGGTGATGCGCCTCAGTGTGGACGATGCCGTGACGCGGGCGCTCGAGAACAACATCGAGCTGTCGGTGGAACGCCTCAACCCGCAGTTGCAGGATCTGTCGCTGGCACAGGTGCGCGCGGCCTATCGGCCGACGCTGACGACCATGACCAGCATGAGTTCAAACATGCCGCTGCCGAACAGCCTGCTCACCGGCGGCACCCGCGTGAAGAACGACAGCATCAACCTGAACACGAGCATCGCCCAGGCACTGCCGTGGAACGGCACCAGTTTCACCTTTTCGTGGAACAACCCGCGCACCGATACGACGAGTACGTTTGCGACGTTGAACCCGCAGTATTCGCCGTCGATGACCGCATCGGTCACCCAGCCCATCCTGCGCAACTTCAGGATCGACAACACGCGCCAGTCGTTGCTCACGGCCTCGATCAGTCGCGACATCTCGAATACGACGCTGCGGGCCCGGATCATCAACACCGAAGCGAATACGCGGAACGCCTATTGGGACTTCGTGATCGCCGGCCGGGCCGTCGAAGCCGCCCGCCAGTCGCTCGCCTTGGCCGAGAAGCTGGTGGAAGACAACCAGATTCGCGTGGAAGTCGGCACGCTGGCCCCGCTGGACGTCGTCCAGGCCCAGGCGGAAGCCGCAACCCGGCGCCAGTCGCTCACCGCCGCCGAAGCGACGCGGCGCACGGCCGAACTCGCGTTGAAGCGGCTCATCGTCGCCAGCACGGACGACCCGTTGTGGGGCTCCGCGATCGAAGCCACGAGTCCCGCTCAAGTTGAAGCCCGCGCCGTCGACCTCGAGGGCGCGGTGAAGAAGGCACTGACCGACCGGACGGACCTGGCTAACGCCCGCCGCCAGCTCGACAGCAACGACGTGAGCCTGCGGTACCTCAAGAACCAGCAACTGCCCGACCTGAACGCCACGGTGACCTATGGCACCCGTGGCCTCGGGGGCAACACCTTCGTCTTCCAGAACGGCGTCAAGGTCGACACGGTTCCCGGCGGCTGGGCGGACGCGATGCGGACGTTGTCGAAGTTCGACTTCCCCACCTGGACGGTGGCGCTCAACTTCTCATATCCCCTCGGCCAGAGCGCCACGGAAGCGTCGTACGCCCGGGCGCGCGTGCAGTACCAGCAGACCCAGGCGCAGTTGCGCGCGCTGGAACTGCAGGTCGCCACGGAGGTGACCAACGCGGCCCTCAACGTGGAGAGCACCCAGAAGCGCCTCGAGGCCGCGCGCGCCGCGCGCACACTGGCCGAACGCCGCCTCGAAGCCGAGCAGACGAAGTTCGAGGTTGGCATGCAGACCAACTTCTTCGTCGTGCAGGCCCAGCGAGACCTGCTCGATTCGCAGATCACGGAACTGCGTTCGTCGCTGGACTACCAGCGGGCGCTGATTGAATTCGAGCGGGTCCAGATCACGACGTCAGGCGGCAGCAGCGTGACAACGATCTCAACGGCCGCACGGTAAATACGCAGGATTCGGAGATTCGCCGCATGTATCGCAACAAGAAGGTTCTTGGCATTCTCGCCGTCGTCGTGGTGGCCGCAGGCTTCTGGTACTTCTTCAGCGCGGGCAGCGCGAGTCCGGCGGCCGGCTCGCCGGCCGCCAGGGGCAATCCGGGCGCCGGCGGCGGCCGTGGCGGGAGCATGATGCGCCCGACGATGACCGTGGAGTTGGGGAAGTCGTCCCGCACCTCGGTATCCGAAGCCATCACCGTCGTCGGCAGCCTGATTGGCGCGGCCACCGTCGAAGTCGTCCCCAAGGTGAGCGGCAGGCTCGAGAGCGTGAACGTGCGCCTGGGCGATTCGGTGAGCAAGGGCCAGTTACTCGCCAAACTCGAAGACAGCGAGATCCGCGAGCAGTTCCGTCAGGCCGAAGCGTCGTTCGAGGTCTCGAAAGCCAGTGTGCGTCAGCGTGAGGCCGACCTCAAATTCGCCGAGAACAGCCTTGAACGGACCAGGAACCTCTTTGAGCGGAATCTCCTGGCCCGGCAGGCTCTGGAAGACTCGCAGGCGCGCGTCGAGGCGTCGGCGGCACAGCTCGACCTGGCCCGCGCGCAGTTCTCGCAGGCCCAGGCCCGTCGCGACGAGCTGCAGATCAATCTGGCGAACACGCGGATCGTGTCGCCGGTCAACGGATTCGTCGGCAGCCGCCGTCTCGACGCCGGCGCCTTCGCGGGCCCGAACGCCCCGCTCGCGTCGGTGGTCGACATCCAGATGGTCCGCATCGTGTCCAACCTGGTCGAGCGGGACCTTGGACGCGTGCGCACCGGCATGGACGCCGTCGTGACCGTCGACGCGTATCCCGGAGAGACGTTCAAGGGCCTGGTGGCGCGCATCGCGCCCGTGCTGGATCCGGCCACGCGCACGGCGCAGATGGAGATCGAAATCCCGAACGGTGACTACCGGCTGAAGCCGGGCATGTACGCGCGGGTGACGTTCACCGTCCGCGAACATCCCAACGCCCTGGTCGTCCCGCGCAACGCGCTGGTTGACGTCGAAGGCGTGCGTGGCGTCTACGTCGCCGCCGACAAGGTGGCCAAGTTCACGCCCGTCGAGACGGGCATCATCGACCAGGAATGGGCCGAGGTGCTCTCCGGACTCGCGGACGGCGTTTCGATTGTGACAACGGGTGCCGGCGCGTTGCGTGACGGCGACCCGATTCAGCTCGTCGGCCAGGGTGCCGGCCGGTCCGGCGGCCCGGGTGGCGGTCGCGGCGCGGGCGCCGCGGCGGCCCCTCGCAGCGGTTCCGGCGCGCCCTCAGGTGGAGCCCCCCGTCAGTAGTTCGCAACCGGCATGGAACCTTCTGACCGTCCACGGAGAGAGAATCGATGAGTCTTGCGCGCACAGCGATCAACCGCCCGATCACGATGTACATGATCTGCTCGGTCATCGTGCTGCTGGGAGCTATTTCCCTCACCCGCCTGCCGGTAGACCTCATGCCGGACGTCACGTACCCGAGCCTCACCATTCGGGTCAGCTATCCCGGCGTGGGTCCCCTGGAGATGGAGGAGCTCGTCGCCAGGCCCATCGAGCAGGCCGTCGCCGCCGTCGCGGGCGTGGAGCAGATCAATTCCACGTCGTCCGAAGGCAGCGCGACCGTCAGGCTGAACTTCGCCTGGGGCACGAACCTGAACGCCGCCGCCGACGATGTCCGGAGCCGTGTGGACCGCGTGCGGGGCCGGCTCCCCGAAGATGCGGATCCGCCAATCCTCTTCAAGTTCGACGCGTCCGCGATGCCGATCATGGGCGTGGGTATCGAAGGCAACATGGATCCCGTCGCGCTGCGCGAACTGGCCCAGAACCAGCTGTCGGTGCGCCTCGAGCGCGTGCCCGGCGTGGCGGCCGTGAGCGTGGACGGCGGTCTGCGCCGGCAGATCCACGTGCTCCTGTCCAAGGAAAAGGTCGCGGCCCTCGACATGTCGGTCGATCGTATCGTGAGCCTGCTCCGCTCCGAGAACCAGAACACGCCGCTCGGCGAAATCGACGAAGGCGACATGACGTACCTGCTCCGGAGCCAGGGGCAGTACGAGAACCTCGATCAGATTCGCAACCTGGTCGTCATCAACAAGGGCGGCGTCCCGGTCTACCTGCGTGATATTGCCGAGGTCAGGGACTCTACGGAAGACTACCGGTCGTTCACCCGCATCAACGGCAAGCCCGGCATCCGGATGCGCGTGACCAAGCAGTCCGGCGAGAACACCGTGGCGATCGCCAAGGCCGTGCGCGCCGAAATCGACCGCATCAACATCGAAGTGCCGAACGTCCGCCTGGCCGTGCTGGACGACAGTGCCGTCTTCATCGAGCGCTCGATCGCCGGCGTGCAGACGGCGGCCCGTGACGGCGCCATCCTGGTGGTCCTGATCATCTTCCTCTTCCTCAGGAACGTCCGGTCGACGTTGATCATTGCCGCCTCGATCCCGATCTCGGTCATCGGCACCTTCGCGCTGCTCTACTTCGCCGGCTACACGCTCAACACGATGACCTTTGGCGCCCTGGCGCTCGGCATCGGCATGATCGTCGACGCGTCCATCGTCGTGCTCGAGAACACCTTCCGCCACATGGAGATGGGCAAGGACCGGTTCCAGGCCGCGCTCGACGGGTCGGCCGAAGTGGGCCCCGCCATCCTGGCCTCCACCCTGACGCACATGGGCGTGTTCGTGCCGCTGCTGTTTCTCACCGGCGTCTCGAGCATCATGTTCAAGCAGCTGTCGGTCGTGGTGATTTTCTCCCTCGGGATGGCGCTCTTCGTGGCCATCACGCTGGTCCCCGTGCTGTGCTCCAAGATCCTCAAACTGCCGACGCCCGCCAGTGAGCGGACCGGGGCCGTCGGACGGGTCTATGGCTGGAGCGAACGCGGGCTCGATCGCCTCGACGAGTTCTACCGCCGCATCCTGCACACGTCGCTGAACCATCGGCCCACCGTGCTGCTGGTCGGCGCCGGGCTCTTTGCCCTGGCACTCGTCCTGCTCCCCCGCGTGGGCTTCGAGCTGATGCCGCAGACGGACGAAGGCGAGGTCACGATCGATCTCGAACTGCCCGTCGGCACACGCATCGAGCGCACCGAGTCCGCCATCGTCCGGATGGAGGCCCTCATCCGCCAGGCCGTCCCCGAAGCCGTCATGCTCATCAGCAACGGCGGCGGCGGCGGCTTCATGGGCGGATCGACGGGGCACCGCGGATCCGTCACGGTGCGACTGGTTCCCCGCGACGAACGGACACGTTCGAACGAGCAGATCGCCATGGATCTGCGGCGCCGCCTCGGCACGTCGCTGCCTGGCGTCGCCGTGAGGGCCCGCGCCTCCGGTGGCAACAACATGATGAACCGGATGTTCACCGGCGGCGGCAGCGGACGTCTGGCCCTGGAGATCCGCGGGCAGGATCTGGGCGACGCCCGCCGGTTGTCGCAGCGCGCGAAAGAACTGATGCAGCAGACGCCGGGCATCGCCGACGCGCAGGTCGGCCGGGAAGAAGGCCGTCCGGAACTGGCCGTCATGGTGGACCGGCCCAAGGCCGCGAGTTTCGGCCTCCGGCAGAGCGACGTGGCCGCCACGCTGCGGACCAACGTGGCCGGCACCACCGCCGCCCAGTTCCGGGAACGCGGCTACGAGTACCCCATCATCGTCCGGTTGCGTGAAGAAGATCGCGGCAGCGTGCAGTCGGTGGACAACGTCATGATCGCGACGGCTCAGGGCCGCGTCATGGAGGCCAAGAACCTCCTCCGGGTCGAGTCGCAGACCGGCCCCGTCCAGATCGAACGCAAGAACCAGGAACGCATCGCACGCGTCAACGCGGAGATCGAGACGTCGCTGAGTGACGCCGTCAAGCTCGTGCAGGCGCGGATTCCCTCGCTGGCGGTCCCGCGGGACTTCTCGGTCGGCTTCGGAGCGGAAGTCGAAGAGCAGGCCAAGGCGTTCAGCCAGCTGCAGCTGATGCTGCTGCTCGCCCTCGTGCTCACCTACGCGGTCATGGCCGGCCAGTACGAATCGCTGAAAGACCCGTTCATCATCATGTTCTCGGTGCCCCTGGCGGCCATCGGCGTCGTGGGCGGCCTGCTGCTCACCAACACGACGTTCAGCATCCAGGCGTACATCGGCGCCATCATGCTGGCGGGCATCGTCGTCAGCAATGCCATCCTGCTGGTCGACTACACCAACATCCTGCGGCGCCGTGACGGCGTGCCCTTGCGCGAGGCCGTCGAACAGGCCGGGCGCACCCGGCTTCGCCCGATCCTCATGACGTCCCTGACGACCATGCTCGGCCTGCTGCCGCTGGCGCTGTCGATCGGCGAAGGCGCCGAGATTCAGGCGCCGCTGGCGCGCGTCGTGATCGGCGGACTGCTGACATCGACCGTCATTACCCTGGTATTCGTTCCGACTGTCTATACGCTGTTCGAAGAAGGCTGGTCCGGGCTGCTGAAGGGCGCGCGCCACCACGAACCCGCCGGCGACACGTCAGCATAGCGAGGGCACCCATGAAGAAGTGGATTACCATCCTGGTCGTCGTGGCCGCGGTTGCGGGTTCGGCGGGCGCGTACTATAAACTCCGCGGACCCGAAGGCGAGGTCAAGGTCACCACGCTGCCCGTGTCCCGGGGCGAGATCGTCGAGACGGTCGGCGCCACCGGCACCCTGCAGGCCGTGACCACCGTCCAGGTCGGCAGCCAGGTGTCGGGCAACATCAAGGCGCTCTTCGCCGACTTCAACTCGATCGTGAAGCAAGGACAGGTGGTCGCGGAGCTCGATCCCTCGCTCATCCAGACGCAGATCGAACAGGCGCGCGCCAACCTCACGCGATCGCTGTCGGACGTGGAGCGCCTCCGGGTCAGTGCCGAAGACGCGCGCAACAAGCTGAAGCGGACGCAGAGCCTCTTCGAACGCAAGCTGGTCTCCCAGCAGGAACTCGAGGCCGCGCAGGTCGCCGTTCGCGCGGCTGACGCCCAGCTCAAGTCGTCCGAGGCGGGCGTCGTGCAGTCGCAGGCTTCCCTGAACCAGAGCGAAGTCAACCTGCAGCACACCGTCATCGAAGCCCCGATCGACGGCATCGTCATCTCGCGGAACGTCGACGTCGGTCAGACCGTGGCCGCCAGCATGAACGCGCCCACGCTGTTCATCATCGCGGCGGACCTCACCAAGATGCAGGTGAACGCCAGTGTCGACGAGTCGGACGTGGGCCGCATCCGCCCCGGCCAGCACGTCCGGTTCCGCGTGGATGCGTACCCGACGGAAGAATTCACGGGCACCGTGGCCCAGGTTCGTCTGCAGCCGATCGTGGCCCAGAACGTCGTGACCTACGCCACCGTCATCGACGTGCCGAACAACCAGTTGAAGCTTAAGCCTGGCATGACCGCCAACGTGACCATCGAGGTCGCCAAACGCAACGACGTCCTCCGCGTGCCGAATGCGGCCATCCGGTTCCGGCCGACGACCGACACCTTCACCGCGCTGAATCAGGCGGTTCCCCCGGAGATGCAGCGTGGGGCGGGTGGGTTCGGCGGCCGCGGCCAGGGCGCCGGCTTCGGGCCGAACAGTCAGGGTCAGACACCGGGCGCCACCGCCCCCGTCGCCCCCGGAGCGGCAGGGTCTCCGGCGACGCCGGCCGCCCAGCCGCAGGTAGCGCCCCAGGCCGCTCGCGGCGAGAACCGCCCGCGCAGCACGGAGGCCGCCTCGTCGACCGCGGCGACGGCGGCGCCGACCCAGGGTCGCGGAACGGCCGACAGTAACGCGCGGATGGGCGCGGCACAGCCGGGTGAAGGCCGCCCCGGCGGGGGCGTCGGCGGCGGCGGCTTCGCGAACATGACGCCGGAAGAGCGCGAGAAACGGATGCAGGAGCGCATGGCGAGCATGTCGCCCGAAGAACGCGAACGATTCGCCCAGCGTATGCGTGACCGCGCCGCCGAAGGCGGCGCTCCCGGCGCGGGCTTCGGTGGGGGCCGCAGCGCTGCCGCGGGCACGCCTCAGGCGCCGGCAGCCGCCCGGAGCGCCCAGCGGGCGCAGGGCGCGTCCACCATCGCAAACCGGCCCTCCGCCCAGACCATCGACCAGCTCTTTGGCCCCCTGCCCGTCACGGAATCCGTCGGCCGCGCGTGGCTGTACATCAACAAGCAACTGAAGCCCGTCCGCGTGAGACTGGGCATCACGGACGGCACCTATACCGAATTGCTCACCGGCGAACTGCAGACCGGGCAAGAACTGGTCACGTCCGTCGTGACGCCCGCCCAGGCGGCCGCGGCGTCAACCCGCTCGCCCCTGATGCCCGGCGGCCCCGGCATGGGCGGCCGTCCACCCCAGAGCATGCCGAGCGGCGGAAGGCGGTGACGCCATGGCGGTGATTTCCGTACGCGACCTGCGCAAGGTCTATACGCTAGGCGACATCCAGGTCCACGCCCTGCGGGGCGTCAACATGGACGTCGAGGCCGGTGAGTTTGTAGCCGTCACCGGCCCGTCCGGGTCCGGGAAATCGACGTTCATGCACATTCTGGGCTGCCTCGATCGGCCGACGTCCGGCGAGTACCACCTTGACGGCAAAGACGTGTCGAAGTTGTCCCGGGACGATCTCGCGCGCGTCCGCAACCACCGGATTGGATTCGTGTTCCAGGGCTTCAACCTGCTGTCCCGGACCTCGGCGATCGAAAACGTGGAGTTGCCGCTGCTGTACAGCGGCGTGCAGGTCAAGGGCAAGGAGCGCCACGCCCGCGCACGGGAGGCCCTGGCGCTGGTCGGCCTGGCCGAGCGCTCCCACCACCATCCCAATCAACTCTCGGGTGGGCAGCAACAGCGCGTGGCGATTGCGCGAGCGCTGATCAATAACCCGTCCATCCTGCTGGCGGACGAACCCACAGGCAACCTCGACACCCGGACGAGCATCGAGGTTATGGACGTCTTCCAGAAGCTGAATATCGAGCGTGGCATCACCGTGCTGCTGATCACGCACGAACACGACATTGCCGAGTACGGCACGCGCACCGTCGCGTTCCGGGACGGGCACATCGTCTCGGATACGTCGAATGTCAACCGGCGGATCGCCAGCGACGAACTGGCGGCCCTGCCCCCGCCGGAGATTGAAAACGGCGACTCCGCGGCGAACGCCCCCGCCGCCCCAGCGAGGTAGCCCATGCGCTTGCTCATGACGTTCCGCATCGCCTTCAAGGCACTCAACCGCAACAAGATGCGTACCGCACTGACGATGCTCGGCATGATCATCGGCGTGGCCGCGGTCATCGCGATGGTCGCGCTCGGGCGCGGCGCATCGTCCTCGATCGAGACGCAGATCAAGTCCGCCGGCACCAACCTCATCAACGTCTACGCCGGCAACTTCATGACCGGCGGTGTGCGCATGGGGTCGGGCGCGGCGAACACGTTGACCGTGGAAGACGCGCTCTCGCTGCGCGACCTCCCGGGCGTGCAGTACGTCGCGCCCGGCGTCAATACCCGGTCGCAGGTGATCGCCGGCAACCAGAACTGGCAGACCCGCGTCAACGGCAGCGACGTGGACTGGCCCCAGATCCGGACGTGGTCGCAGCGCTTCGGATCGTTCTTCACCACGCAGGACGTGAACAGCGCCGCCAAGGTCGCCGTCCTCGGCTCGACGGTCTCCACGAATCTGTTCGGGGAAGACGTCGATCCCACGGGCCAGATCATCCGAATCAAGAACCAGCCGTTCAAGGTCATCGGGGTCATGGCCAGCAAGGGCGCCAGCACGGGTGGCGACGATCAGGATGACAGCGTCGTCATCCCGTACACGACGGCCCAGAAGAAGCTGATGGGCATTCAGCACATCCAGAACATCACGGTGTCGGCGGCGTCGGCGGGCGAGGTGGCGACGGTCGCCGAAGCCATCACGGCGCATATACGCACCCGGCACAAGATCATGCCCGGGGACTCCGACGACTTCATGGTACGCACGCTCGAAGAGATGGCCGCCATGCGGACCGAGGCCACCCGGACGATGTCGGCGCTGCTCGCGGGGATTGCCGGCGTCTCGCTGCTCGTCGGCGGCATCGGCATCATGAATATCATGCTCGTCTCGGTGACCGAGCGAACGCGCGAGATTGGGCTGCGGATGGCCATTGGCGCCCGCGGCGGCGACGTGCTGCTGCAGTTCCTCGTCGAGGCCGTGGTCCTCAGCGTCTTCGGGGGGTCTATCGGCATTGCCGTCGGCTTCGGCATCTCGATGACGCTGACGCAGTTCCTCGGCTGGCCGACCGCCATCTCGCCGGACGCCATCGCGCTGGCCTTTGGGTTCTCGGCCATCACCGGCATCTTCTTTGGCTTCTACCCGGCCACCAAGGCCGCCAAGCTCGATCCGATCGAGGCGCTGCGGTTCGAATAACCCCAACCACACTCAAGGAGTCACCGATGAAGAAGTTCGCGTTCCTCGCCGTCGTCCTCGCCGTCGTCCTGGCCCTCCCGGCCTTCGCGACCGCCCAGGCCAAGCCTGATTTCTCCGGCAAGTGGATCCAGGACATGGACAAGAGCGATCCGGCCGGCGGCGGTCGCGGCCCGGCCGGCCCGCAGAATCTGACGATCGCGCAGTCCGCAACCGAGCTGACCATCGAGCGC
Source organism: uncultured Vicinamibacterales bacterium (assembly GCA_964372095.1). Classification (GTDB taxonomy): domain Bacteria; phylum Acidobacteriota; class Vicinamibacteria; order Vicinamibacterales; family JAKQTR01; genus CAYJPV01. Next base: position 49,627 of record CAYJPV010000008.1, read on the forward strand.
GAGACGCCCAACGGCGCCATGAAGACCGTCTACAAGCTGGACGGCACGGAAAGCGAGAATTCGACGGGCCGCGGCACATCGAAGACCAAGTCGACCTGGGAAGGCGCGACGCTGGTCACCGCCGGCACCCAGACGATGAGCATGCAGGGCAACGAAGTGACGATGGAAACCAAAGAAGTCCGCAGCCTCGAGGCTGACGGCACGATGGTCGTCGTCACGACCACCAAGTCTCAGATGGGCGAACGTACGCGCAAGGTCGTCTTCAAGAAGGCCTGACCGACAGTTCCTTGATCGCGCTATCGAGATCCGCGAGCGCCCGCTTCAGCATGTCGCGCTGGGCGGGCGCTGCCGCTCTGGCCAGGTCGCCAGCCGTCCTCGCCCTGGCGAGGATGAGCACCTTCCGCCGTGCCTCCCGATCCCGCTCGTCGGCCGACACCACACCGTCTCTCCGACCGGGTGCCGTGTGCGTTCTGTCCGCCTGCTGCGATTCAACCGCCTTGCTTTCCCACCCGCGTGCCATCGCCTTCGCCTCCTCCGTCACTGTCATCGTCGTGCAACAGCGTCCGGACAAGTTCCGGACGCCGATCCCGGTAGAACAAGCTGCGCGCGTGTGACCGGGCCAGGTCGCCGTAGTCCAGTTCGGCGAACAGGATCGCCTCGTCACCGGCCGGGGCCCTCGCTACCACACGCCCGGCCGGATCGCACACGAACGACTCACCCGCGAACGTCAACGTGCGCTCGGCGCCGACCCGGTTCGCCAGGGCGGTGAAATACCCGTTCTGGAACGCCGACACACGCAACTCCGCTTCGTACAGACCGTCCGGCCACTCGCCCACCGAACCGGCCTGCGGCACCACCACCAGGTCCGCCCGCTGGAGGCCCAGGCTGCGCATCACCTCCGGGTAGTGCCGGTCGTAACAGATTGCCACCCCGATGCGGCCGGCGGCCGTCTCGTACACGGGCATGCCGTGGTCACCGGGCGTGTAATAGTCCTGCTCCCAGAAGCACGGCATGTGCGCGATGTGCAACATGCGCGTCGTACCCAGCAGGCGTCCGTCCGCATCGATGACCGGCGAGCTGTCGTAGGCGCGATCCCCGTCACGTTCGTAGAGATTCAGCACGACCACGATACCCAGGTCGGCCGCGAGCCGGCAGAACGCATCGGTGGTCGGCCCGGGAACCGGCTCGGCGCGATGCAGGGGCTGCCCCGACTCGGACCGGTCACACGGGAAGAAGGGCGTGAAGGCCAACTCGGGGAACGCCACCAGCCGCGCCCCACCGGCCGCCGCCGTGCGCGCCGCCTGGAGGCCGCGGGTGACGTTGGCGGCCTGGTCCGGACCTGCCTGATACTGGACAAGGGCAATGCGCATGGCGGACGCTCCCGGAAGGCTGAGGCGCAGTTCGTGGACGGACCGGCCGGTCACCGGGTCGCGCCACCGGTGGGCGATTCGACACAGCGGTTCGAGCACGAACGCGCGATCGCGGAACCGCGGGTGGGGGACGACGAGGTCCGGCGTCGTGATCCGGGCGTCCCCGAAGAGCAACACATCGAGATCGAGGGTGCGGGGTGCGCCGGGGTACGGGCGCTGGCGCCCGTGGGCATCTTCGATCAGCTGCAGCGCCGCCAGTAACGCGTGCGCGGACCCGCTCCACGTTCCGACGGCTGCGCTGTTGAGGAATCGGGGCTGATCGGCCACCCCGACAGGGTCGGTCTCGAACAGCGGCGCCACCACCAGGTCCGGCATGAGCCCCCGGAGCGCCGCGACGGCCGACAGAAGGTGCGTGTGACGATCGCCCAGGTTGCTGCCCAGCGCTATCGCCACTCGCTCCACGCGGCCTCCCTACTCGACCCAGCGTGTGGGCATGACGCCCCCGCCAGTGCCCGAGCCCGCGGGCCGGCGGCCCAGGAGATCGTCGCGGCCGGCAGCCGCAAGTTCGAAGAATCGTAACTGCTCCCGGACTTCACCCAGCAGCAGGTCCAGCATCTTGCGGTGACGGCCGTGAGGCACCATCCCGATCCGGGGCGTCCACGCCGCGATACACGCCCGGGCCGTGCGCACGTCGTCCTCGACGACCGCTGTCGCCGACGCCGCCCCCGTGCCCCCCTGGGGCACAGGCAGCGACGGCCCGGGCTCGGGCCGTGTGCCCCCCAGGTCGTCAATGGCCGCGCCGAGCCACGTGAGGTGCGTATCTTCCCGGTTGAGGATGTACTGGTACGTGTTATTGAACTCGTACCCGGACACCAGCTGCGCGCCACGTTCGTGGCGGAGGTACAGCGCGAGCTTCTCCCGGTACAAGTCCTGGAGCAGTGAGCGCAGGTCGGCGGGTTTCACGAGTTCTGCTTCTCTTTGCACGTGATGCAGACGCGCGTCCAGGGAATGGCCTTGAGCCGCGCAGGCGAAATCGGCTCGCCGCAGTCGCGGCAGATCCCGAAGGCCCCCTTATCGATCCGGGCCAGCGCTTCGTCGATGGCCTGGAGGATCTTGGCGTCGGTCTGCTTCAACTTCAGCGCGATGTGGACTTCGTTGTTCCCGCTCGCCTGGTCGGCGAGATCGCCCTGTCGGGAGTTGTTCTCCATCGACGCCTGCAGAGGCCTGATTCCGCCCGAGCCCAGAATCTCGGCCCGCTTTTCCATCAGCGCCTCACGGTAACTTTCTGACATGCGCAAACTCCTGCGTCGGCACCAGCGGTACTTCCGCCGCGGCACGTGGCGCCGCCGGCGGCCGCGCAGGGACCTTGCGGAGTCCCGCGCGAGAGGGTCAATACGGCATCATAGCACCACGCCTGCCGGGTATCTACTCCGCCCGGAGCGTGCCGAGAGGCTTGCGCCGCAGGACGTCCAGACTGGCCAGGAGCCCCACCGTGGTGACCAGCACGACGCTCCCGCCCAGGCCCGCCAGCAGGTACATGAACTGCGGATGCCACGGCACATTGAGCGCAAACCGGCTGATGCCCCATGACAGGGCCAAGGCCCCCGTCGACCCGACAGCTCCGGCCACCAGGCCCAGGAGCCCGTACTCGACCAGGAGGATGGCGCCCACCAGGCGGGTCGTCGCTCCCAGGGTCTTCAGGACGGCTGCCTCGTAGATCCGCTGGAACTTGGTCATCGAGATAGACCCGATCAGGATCAGCGTACCGCTGAACAGGACCAGGGCCCCGACCACCGTCACGGCCGCCGTGACATTGCCAATCACGACACTGATGTTGGCCAGGATCTCCTGACCGTCGACAGCGGACACATTGGGAAACCGCGTCGAGATGTCCCGCTGCAGCCGGGCGCGGGCGGTGCTCCCCGCGGGTCCCCGCAACAGCACGATGTAGGTATGGGGCGCCGCATCCAGCACGCCCGGCCGGAAGAGGAACATAAATCCGCCCGACGCGGCGTCCGACCAGTCCACTCTCCGGACACTCGTCACGCGGGCTTCGACGATCCGGCCCAGCACGTCGAACTTGACACGGTCACCAATCTCGATGCCAAAGCGCGTGCGCAGACTCTCTTCAATCGACACCTCGGCGTCGGCTGAGGGGGCCGGAGGCCAGAACGTCCCGTCCACGATCCGCTCGTTGCGCTCAAGCCGGTCGCGGTACGTGATCGAGTACTCGCGGCCCAGCGAGCCACGGCCCCGGACGTCTTCGTACCGCTCGAGATTCAGCGACTTGCCCGTCACACCCGTCACCCGCGCCCGCAGCATGGGAATGAGCACCGGCGTGCCGCGCAGACCCGACTCCGGCGCACCGAGGAACGCCTCGAGCGCCGCACGCTGATCCGTCTGCACGTCAACCAGGAACATGTCCGGCGTGTCGGGACGCAGTTCCAGCTGGAACTCCCTCAGCAGGTTGGCCTGGAGCGTGCGCACCCCCACAACCAGAAACGCGCCCAGACCAACGGCCAGCAAAATGGCCCGCGTCTGGTTGCCGGGCCGGCCCACTCGCCGGGCCGCGAAGCGCACGACGAACGACCGGCTGGCCTGCAAGGGGGCCATGGCGCGCACCACCAGCCAGCCCGCGCCGTGCAATACCAGCACCACGCCGGCGAAGGCCACCGAGAGTACTGCGCCCACCTGGAGCGAGCCCGCCTGCCAGGAGGCAATGGCCACCAGCGCCGCCCCCACGACGCCCATCACGGCGTAGCGCACCCAGTCCCGGCCCCTCCGCACCTGGTCGGATCCGCGCAGCAGGAGCGACGGCCTGACGTGGCGCACGTCGAGCAGCGGCACGACAGCGAACAGCAGCGATACGAGCAGGCCGATGCCCAGCCCCTGCGCGACGGCGCTGACGCTGAGGGCGAAGCCCGTGGACACGCCGCTGGCCCGCTCAACCAGCGGCGTCAGCCAGGCCAGCGTCGCCGCCGCCAGACCGACGCCGGCCAGCGATCCCACGAGACCCATCGCCATGACCTGCGCCACGTAGATCGCCAGCACGTCCCGGGACGTGGCACCGACGCATTTCAGAATCGCCACGGACCGCAGTTTCTGCTGGACGAACACGCGCACGACGCTCCAGACCCCGATGCCGCCCAGCACGACGATGACCAGACCGACCAGGCTGAGGTAGTTCTCGGTCCGCTCGAGATCGTCGCTGATGTTGTCCTCCGTCGACCGGTACGACCGCACCGACACGAACTGCCCCGTGAACGCCTGGCGCAGTTCCCGTGACAGCCGCTCCGCCCCCTGGTCCGACAGCCGAAGCATGACCCGGTAGCTGGCCCGGCTGCCGTAGGACACGAGTCCCGTGCGCTTCAGGTCCTCGTAGTCCACGAACACCCGCGTCCCGAAGTTGAACCCGCCGAGCCGGCGCCCGGGCTCGACGGTGACCACTCCCCTGATTGTGAAGGCCCGGTCTCCGATCATGATCCGGTCGCCCACGGCGACATCGAGCTGCGCCAGCAGTTCGGGTCTGACCACCGCCCCGCCCCCGGCCAGGAGTGCGTGGCTGAACGCCCCACCGCCCTCGAGCGTGATCGTGCCGTAGAGCGGGTATCCCGACTGGACGCCGCGCAGTTCCGCCAGACGGGCCACCGCCTTACCGCTGTCCGCGGGGCGCACCATCGTCATCGTCTCGAGTTCTTCGAGGCGCTGCACCGCCGGCACGGTGGCGAGCCGCTTCTCGATGGCCGCAATCAGGTCGGCGTCCCAGGGACGGTTCGTCGAGACGCGGACGTCGGCGCCCAGCATCGTGCGCGCTTCGCGCGTCAACGTCTCCCGGACCGCGGAGATCACCGACCGCAACGTCACGATGGAGCCGACGCCGATGGCCAGGCACAGGAAGAAGAAGGCCAGCCGCTTCCAGCCGGCCCGCAGTTCGCGAACCACCATGCGCAGGACGAACGCCATCTTAGGCCACCGGCTCCTCAGGCGCGCCGTCGCTGTCCACACGCCCGCCCCGCAACCGCAGGACCCGGTCGGCATGGGACGCCAGCGTCATGTCGTGGGTGGCCAGCAGCAGCGTGACGCCGCGGGTCCGCCTGATCTCCAGCAGGAGTTCCATCACATGCTGCCCGTTGGCGCTGTCCAGATTGCCCGTCGGTTCGTCCGCCAGCAGGATCGGCGGATCGTTCGACAACGCCCTGGCCAGGGCCACACGCTGCTGTTCCCCGCCGGACAGCTGGGAGGGATAGTGGTGCCCCCTGGCCTGCAGGCCCACCTCGTCCAGCAGCATCCGCCCGCGCGATGCCGCGTCGCGCCGCCCTGCAATCTCCATCGGCACCATGATGTTCTCGAGAGCCGTCAGCGACGGAATCAGGTGGAAGAACTGGAACACGAACCCGATCTTCTCGCCCCGAAGCCGCGCCAGCTGGTCTTCGGTCAGCCCAGTGATCTCGAGGCCGTCGATGGCAATCGACCCGCCGGATGGCGCATCGAGGCCGGCGACGAGTCCCAGCAGCGTCGACTTGCCGCTGCCCGACGGGCCGATGATGGCCACGAACTCGGACTGGCCGATGCGATAGTCGAGTGGGTGGAGGATCGTCAGCGGCTCCTGGCCGCTCATCACCGTCTTGGAGACCTGTGTGAGTTGAATCATGGTGTGACTGCGGCCCGAACCGTTCGCTCGATCAGGGGCCAGAGGTTGTCGGCCACCTTGACCGTCCCTTCGGCGTTGGGATGAATGCCGTCGCCCTGGTTCAGCCCGGCGATGCCTGCAACGCCGTCGAGCAGGAATGGCAGCAGCGGCACATCGTACCGGTCGGACAACGAGCGGTACACGCGGCGGAAAGCCAGGGTGTACACGGGGCCGAGATTGGGAGGAGCTTCCATGCCCGCCAGGATGACGGCGATCCCCCGCCCCTGCGCGCGTTCGATGATGGCGGCGAGGTTCCGCTGCAGGTCGTCGGCCGGAAGCCCCCGCAACGCATCGTTGCCCCCGAGGGCCACGACCAACACCCGGACATCACCGTCCAGCGCCCAGTCGACGCGACGGAGCCCGCCCGCCGACGTGTCACCGGACACGCCCGCGTTCACCACGTCCACCTCCAGCCCCGCCGCCCGGAGCCGGCCCTGAAGCAGGCTCGGGTACGACTGGTCCGCCGCCAGTCCGTATCCCGCAGTCAGACTGTCCCCGAGGGCCACCACGCGCGGGCGGGACGCCGCGGCAGCGGCCTCGGACCCGGTGCCGGCGGAGTTGGCCGGAGGCGGCGACGAACGCCCGCAGGACGTGGCGGTCACCGCAACGAGCAGCACCATCGCCATCGCCCTCGCGGCGGTGAACACCCGGAAAGGACTGCACATCATCGGAGACACCTGTGTCAGTGGGACCGAATGTCCATTATCCTATACGGCGACGATCCGTGTCCGTTTCAGTCGAACCCCGGGGATTCCCATGACTCACGACCAGCCGCCGGATCTCGATGCCCGTCTCCACACCCTGGCGGACCGCCTCGACGGCCGCTCCGCGCTCTGGGCCGGTTCGCTGGGCGACGCCGTCAACCGCGCCATCGCCCGCATCGGGCACGAGAAGACGCTGGACGCCATCTATCACCAGACGCCGTCCGTGTGGTCCCAGGATCCCGCCGTCCAGCAGAAGATCGCGAACCGTCTCGGATGGCTGGTGTCGCCCCATGGCATGCTCGCCCACCTGCCGCGCGTGAGCGCGTTTGCTGCGTCGGTGCGGGAACGCGGCACGACCGACGTCGTGCTGCTGGGCATGGGCGGATCGAGTCTCGCGCCGGAGGTGCTGCGCGCGGTCGTCGGCGTGAAGCCGGGCTGGCCGCGGTTTCACATGCTGGATTCGACGGACCCGGACGCTGTCCTGGCCGTGGACCGGGCCATCGCGCTGCAGACCACCCTGTTCGTGCTGGCCAGCAAGTCGGGCGGCACGGTCGAACCCAATTCGATGGCCGCCCACTTCCGCCACCGGCTCGAAGCCGCCGGCGTGGCGAACTGGGGCAGCCGGTTCGCCGCCATCACCGACGAAGGCACGGCCCTCCACCAGCGCGCGCGCCAGGAGCGTTTCAGCGAGGTTTTCGTGAACCCGTCGGACATCGGCGGCCGCTATTCGGCCGTGTCGTTGTTCGGCCTCGTGCCTGCGGCGCTCATGGGGCACGACATCGAGGCGTTCGTCGCCTGGGCCCGGGCCATGCTCTGGGTCTGCGGACCCGGCCGGGCGCTGAAGACCAACCCGGCCGTCCTGCTCGGGGCCGCGATGGCCGTCGGCGCGCAGGCGGGCCGGGACAAGACCACGCTCGTGCTGCCTCCCAGCCTCGAAACGTTCGGTCTCTGGGTGGAACAGCTGGTGGCTGAGAGTACGGGCAAGTCGGGCCTGGGTGTCGTGCCGGTGGCTGGCGAGCCCCTGTCCGGACCGGACACCTACGGAACGGATCGTCTGTTCGTGTCGCTGAATCTGGAGTCCGAGCGCGCCACGCGGCCCGTCGAGGCCCTGCGGACCCTGTCGGCGGCCGGAGCTCCATGGGTCGACATTCAGTTGCCCGAGCCCGAAGCCCTCGGGGCTGAGTTCGTACGCTGGGAACTGGCAACGGCCGTGGCTGGCGCCCTGCTTGGGGTCAATCCTTTCGACGAGCCAAACGTCGCGCAAGCCAAGGAGGCCACCGGGCGGCTGCTGGATCGGCGGGACGAAGCCGGCCGCCTGCCGCGACCGGAGGGCGGGTTGTCGGTGGGCGGCGCCACCGTCTGGCTGTCGACCGCCGCGCGCACGCAGTTGGCCGCCAGGCCTGCGGAGCGGTTCCTGGACCTGGTCGTCGCGGGCGACTACGTCGCCCTGCTTGGCTACCTCGGCCCGGACCCGGCCCTGGTGGCTCCCATCGCCCGGTTGCGTGAGGCCGTGCGGTCGGCCCGGCGATGCGCCACGACGTTCGGATACGGCCCGCGTTACCTGCACTCGACCGGACAGTTACACAAGGGCGGCGCCGACAACGGCGTGTTCGTCATCGTCTTTGGCGATACGGACGACGACGTCGCGGTGCCGGGTGAACCGTTCACGTTCCGGACTCTCGAGCACGCCCAGGCCCTCGGCGACTTCGCGTCGCTCGAAGCGACGGGACGCCGAGCGATGGCCGTGGAGCTGCCGAAGCAGAGACCTGCCGACATCGAGGCCTTCTGCACGGCGCTGGCTGCGGCGTTGGGGGCCTGAAGACCAACGCCTGCGGACTTCACAATCGTGCGGCGGCGTAGTACGCTGTTGGGTGCTCTCGGTGCCGGGCCAGGCACCATCGGATCCCCCCTCCCCGGATACCCGGGTTGTTCGAGCGCTGGCCCGCTGTCCTTCCCCCCCGAGTCCAGTCAGCCGAGCTCGTCGGTGCCCTCTGTTGCCGGAAACCCGGCGGCCGTCGGGCTGTTCGGAGCATCTGCCTCTGAAATGCCGTGTTTTGAACGGTTTCGAGGGGGCACGGAGGTTGCGTACGTGACCGGGGTCAGTCAGAACCCGCCCCGGGGCACGCCGCAGGCACCTCCTCGGATCTACCCGGTTCCTTTTCGGAGATTGCAGACACATGAAACGGGAGCACATCACCATCGACGGCAACGAGGCAGCCGCCTCCGTTGCGCACCGCACCAACGAAGTCATTGCCATCTACCCGATCACCCCCTCGTCCAACATGGGCGAGTGGGCCGACGAGTGGTCGGCGAAAGGATACAAGAACATCTGGGGCACCGTGCCTCAGGTGGTCGAACTGCAGTCGGAAGGCGGCGCGGCTGGCGCCGTGCACGGTGCCTTGCAGGCCGGTGCGCTCACGACGACCTTTACGGCGTCGCAGGGCCTGCTCCTGATGATCCCGAACATGTACAAGATTGCGGGCGAGCTCACCTCGTACTGCATGCACGTGTCGGCCCGGACCGTGGCGACGCACGCGCTGTCGATCTTCGGCGATCACTCGGACGTGATGGCCTGCCGGCAGACGGGGTTCACGATGCTCGCGTCGGGCTCGGTTCAGGAAGCCCACGACTTCGCGGCCATCGGCCAGCTCGCGACGCTGCGGTCGCGGGTGCCGGTCCTCCACTTCTTCGACGGTTTCCGCACGTCCCATGAAGTCACCAAGATGACGTCGCTTGCCGACGACGAACTGCTGGCGCTGTTGCCGAACGACCTGATCGCCGAGCACCGGAAGCGGGCGCTGACGCCGGACGCGCCCCTGCTGCGCGGCACGGCGCAGAATCCCGACGCGTTCTTCCAGGCGCGCGAGGCGTGCAACCTGCATTACCTCGCCTGCCCGGGCCACGTGGACGCCGCCATGAAGCGGTTTGCCGAGGTGACGGGGCGCGCCTACGAACTGTTCGAGTACGTCGGACACCCGCAGGCCGAGCGCGTGCTCATCCTGATGGGCACGGGCGCCGAGGTGGCACACGAGACCGTCGACTGGATGATGGCCAGGGGCGAGAAAGTCGGCGTCCTCAAGGTGCGCCTGTTCCGGCCGTTCTCGATCGAGCACTTCGTGAAGGCCCTGCCCGCCAGTGTGAAGGCCATCGCCGTCCTCGATCGCACGAAAGAGCCGGGGTCCGTCGGCGAACCTCTCTACCAGGACATCGTCACGGCCCTGCGCGAAGCGAGGCTGGACGGCACGTCGCCGCTCGCCTGCGACCCGGTCATCATCGGCGGCCGCTACGGCCTGTCGTCGAAAGAATTTACGCCGGCCATGGTCAAGGTGGTGTACGACGAGCTGGCGAAGCCGTCGCCGAAGAACCACTTTACCGTCGGCATCACCGACGACGTCACCCACCTGTCGCTCCCGTTCGATCTGGATCTCGACATCGAGCCCGATTCGGTCCGGCGCTGCGTGTTCTTCGGCCTCGGAGCGGACGGCACCGTCGGCGCGAACAAGAACTCGATCAAGATCATCGGGGAAGAGACTGACAACTACGCGCAGGGCTACTTCGTGTACGACTCGAAGAAAGCCGGCGCCATCACGATTTCGCACTTGCGGTTCGGGCCGGACCGGATCCGGTCGTCCTACCTCGTCAAGCAGGCCAAGTTCGTCGCCTGCCACCAGTACGAGTTCATGGACAAGTACGACGTGCTGGGGTACGCGGCGCCTGGCGGCGTCTTCCTGCTGAACAGCCCGTACAGCCCGGACGAGACGTGGAACCGCCTGGCCCGCGAGGTGCAGGAGGCCATCGTCGAGAAGCAGCTCGAGTTCTACGTGATTGACGGCTTCAAGGTGGCCCGCGACACGGGCATGGGCACCCGCATCAACACCGTGATGCAGACATGCTTCTTCGCGATTTCCGGCGTGCTGCCCCGCGACGAAGCCATCGCCCAGATCAAGAAAGCCATTGAGAAGACGTATGGCAAACGCGGCCCGGATGTCGTGAAGAAGAACTTCGCGGCGGTGGACCAGACCCTGGAACACCTCCACAAGTTCGCCGTGCCAGCCGCCGTCACGGCCACCCGGTCGTTGCCGCCGATCGTCTCGGACGCCGCGCCCGACTTCGTGAAGCGCGTGACAGCCGTGATGCTGGCCAACAAGGGGGACCTGCTGCCCGTCAGCGCCTTCCCGGTGGACGGCACATGGCCCGTCGGCACGACGCAGTGGGAGAAGCGGAACATCGCCCAGGACATCCCGGTCTGGGATCCGGCCATCTGCATCCAGTGCAACAAGTGTGTGATGGTGTGCCCGCACGCCGCCATCCGCGCCAAGGTGTACGAGTCGGATCTCCTGAAGGACGCGCCCGCGACCTACAAGTCCATCGACTTCAAGGGCAACGAGTTCAAGGGCATGAAGTACACGATCCAGATCGCCCCCGAGGACTGCACCGGCTGCACGCTGTGCGCCGTGGTGTGCCCGGCCAAGGACAAGGCCAATCCGAAGCACAAGTCGCTCGACATGCACGAACAGCGTCCGTTGCGTGACGCCGAGCGGGAGAACTACGCGTTCTTCCTGGGACTGCCCGAAGTCGACCGGACCAAGATCAAGGCGGACGTCAAGGGCGTGCAGTTCCTCCAGCCGCTGTTCGAGTACTCGGGCGCCTGCGTGGGGTGCGGCGAGACACCGTACGTCAAGCTGATGACCCAGCTGTTCGGCGACCGCGCCATCATCGCGAACGCCACGGGCTGCTCGTCGATTTACGGCGGCAACCTGCCCACCACGCCCTATACGGTCAATCCCGACGGGCGCGGGCCGGCCTGGAACAACTCCCTGTTCGAAGACAACGCCGAATTCGGCTTCGGGTACCGCCTGGCCCTCGACAAACATGCCGAGCAGGCGCGCGAACTGCTCGCGCGGCTGGCGACGCAGGTGGGCGGCGGGCTGGTAGACGGTCTGCTCTCGGCTGACCAGTCGTCCGAAGCCGGCCTGGCCGAACAGCGTGCGCGTGTCGTCGAACTCAAGAAGGCGCTCGAGCGCGTCGACTCGCTGGACGCCCGCCGTCTCGAACGCCTGGCCGACTATCTCGTCCGGAAGAGCGTCTGGATCGTCGGCGGCGACGGCTGGGCCTACGACATCGGGTACGGCGGCCTGGACCACGTGATCGCCATGGGCCGGGACGTGAACATTCTCGTACTCGACACCGAGGTGTACTCGAACACGGGCGGCCAGCAGTCCAAGGCGACGCCGATAGGCGCGTCCGCCAAGTTCGCCATGGCCGGCAAACCGACCGGCAAGAAAGACCTCGGCATGATGGCCATGACCTACGGCAACACGTACGTGGCGCGGGTCGCGTTCGGCGCGAAGGACGTCCAGACGGTCAAGGCGTTCCAGGAGGCCGAGGCGTACCCGGGGCCGTCGATCATCATCGCCTACAGCCACTGTATCGCCCACGGCTACGACCTGGCGTTCGGCCTCGAGCAGCAGAAACTGGCCGTCGAGACCGGGTACTGGCCGCTGTACCGGTTCGACCCGCGCCGCGCCCTCACCGGCGAGAGCCCCCTGCAGCTCGATTCGGGCGCGCCGAAGACCGACCTGCTCAAGTTCATCAACAACGAATCGCGGTTCCGTGTGGTCGATCAGATGAACCACGATCGTTTCACGGCACTCATGGCAGACGCCCAGCACCAGGTGACGACGCGCGTCAGCGTCTACGAACAGCTGTCGAAGCTGGCCATGCCGGTGCGGAAGTAGGAACTGAAGACGGTGTCATCACCCGCGTGAGCCGGCCGAATCGGCCGCACGCGCGGGTGGCGGCGCCGGTTGTCGCGAACGAGCCCAGATTCGCCCGGGGCCCGGGGGGCCCGGGGCCGGGGGTCGCAAAAAGGGCCTGTGAACCAAGGACCAAGGGCGGCACCA
>CAYJPV010000008.1:62303-74914 GCA_964372095.1 uncultured Vicinamibacterales bacterium
GACGGGGCCGCCGGGGGGGGGGGGGGCGCGGGTGGTCGCCACCGCGCCCATTTGCGCCGGGGCCCGATGGGACCGGGCGCCGGAGATCGAAACATGGACCTGTCAACCACGTACCTTGGCCTCAACCTGCCGCACCCGATCATGCCCGGGGCGTCCCCCCTCGTTGATCATCTCGACCTCGTCAAGCGGCTCGAAGATGCGGGCGCGGCGGCCATCACGATGCACTCGCTCTATGAAGAGCAGATTACGCGCGAGCAGCACGGGATGGTGTACCACATGGAGTTGCACGACCACGGGAGCGCGGAAGCGCTGTCGTACTTCCCGGGCGCGGAGGAATACCGCCTCGGCCCGCACCAGTACCTCGAGCAGATCCGCCTGATCAAACAGAGCGTGAAGCTGCCCGTCATCGGATCCCTGAACGGCACGACGGCCGAAGGCTGGCTGGACTACGCCAAGCTGATTCAGCAGGCCGGCGCCGACGCGCTCGAACTCAACGTGTACCACGTCGCGGCCGACCGCACCGAACCGGGTGAGGCGGTCGAGCGGCGGCTCTTCGAGATCGTGCGGGCCGTGAAAGCCTCGATCAGCATTCCCATCGCCGTGAAGCTGTCGCCCTTCTACTCGTCCGTGGCGCACGTCGCGGCGCAGCTCGACACCCTCGGCGTGAACGGCCTGGTGCTGTTCAACCGGTTCTACCAGCCCGACATCAACCTCGAGGAACTCGACGTCGAGTCGACCCTGCACCTGTCGACCTCATCCGACCTGCTGCTGCGCCTGCGGTGGCTGGCCCTGCTGCACGGCCGCGTCAAGGCGTCGCTGGCCGTGACCGGCGGCGTGCATACGCCGGCGGACGTGCTGAAGGCGGTCATGACCGGCGCCGGCGCCGTCCAGACGGTCTCGGCGCTCCTCAAGCACGGGCCGGAGCATATCAAGGTGCTCGTGGATGGTGTGCGTGCGTGGCTCGAACAGCACGAGTACGAGTCGCTCGCCCAGGCCCGGGGCAGCCTGAGTCTCGAACGGAGCCCCAATCCCGCCGCCTTCGAACGGGCCCAGTACATGCGCCTGCTGCAGACGTTCAAGATGCAGTAGGCCGTCAGGCCGACCACGGGGGACACGGGCCAACCGCGGTGGTATCCACCGGGATGGTTCGGCCCCCGTGGCCGTCTCCTCCCGAGTCTCCCCGAATCCCGCTACCGCTCTCTCGGCGGCGCTCCGGACGCAAGCAGCGCGGCAATGCGTGCCCGGGCCCGGGCGCGCACATCCGCCGGCAGACGCGCCGTCTTCGCCTTCCGGCACACCTCCACCGTCTGCTGGAGACCGTCCGCCATGGCCTGGCAGCACGGGCAGTGTTTCAGGTGCCTGAGCAGCGCCGTGCGCTCCGCGCCGGTCAACTCACCATCGACGTACGTGGACAGCTGCTCGATCAATTCGCGGCAGCGATCGTGGGCGGGAGGCTTGGTCCGGGGGCTCATCGCGACTCCAGGTGCTGGCGCAACATCAGCCGCGCGCGGTGCAACCGCGTCTTGACATTGGCCTCGGAGATCCCCGCCACTTGCGAGACCTCCCTGGTCGACAACCCCTCCACCTCGCGCAGGAACACAATGACGCGGTACTCGGGGGGCAGGGACTGCAAGGCCCGGTGCAGCACGCGGCGCAGCCGGGAATTGTCCACGATTTCGTCCGGCAGACGGCCGGGGTCCGCCACGTCAATCGTGTGGACATCCCCGTCGGCCGACACGTAGGGTTCGTCGAGCGACAACAGCCGGGCCGGCTCGTGCACCCGGCGGCGCCGGCCGATCAGGCAGGCGTTCTTGACGGTCCGGTACAGCCACGTCCGAAACGCCTCGGGCTGCTGGATCTGCGCCGCATACCGGTAGGTCTTCAGCAGGGCTTCCTGCATCGCATCATCCGCATCATCCGCATGGCCGCATACGAGCAGGCTGAAGCGGTACGCCACTTCCTGCGCCTTCATGAGCAGGCGCTCCATGGCCTGCTGGTTGCCCGACTGCGCCGCTCGCAGGAGACTCGCGTAGTCGGTCTCCTTCGTTCCGGTGCCGTCGGCCTTACGGTTGGAGAGATTCTGTTTCGGGCTTTTGGTCACAGCGGGGTCGATTCTATCGCGAATCCGCCGCCCCGGGGGCGCCCCGTGAAACCTCCGGGGCCTTCGCTGAATCTCTGGGGGGACCGTATGCACAACATGAATGCTGTTTCCATCAGTTCGCTGGCGGCGTTGCTCGTCTCGCTCAGCGTGGCGGCGGCGGGAGCCCAGACTCCCCTGTCCCTCGATGATGCGATCGCGCGGGGCCTGCGCCAGCACCCTTCGATTGCGAGCGCCCGCGCAGGCATCCAGGAGTCGTCAGCGCGGACGCAACAGGCCCGATCGGGATGGTTCCCCCGGGTCGAATTCTCCGAGGCCTGGCAGCGCGGCAACCAGCCGGTATTCGTCTTCGGCTCCCTGCTCGCGCAGCGGCAATTCACCCAGGACGACTTCCGGCTGGACAAGCTGAACCACCCGGATGCCGTCGGCAACTTCAGGGCCGCCGTCACCATCGAGCAGGTCCTGTTCGACGGGCTGCGCACGCCCAGCGCTACCAAGTCCGCCGTGATCGGCCAGGACCTGGCGGCCATCGGCCTCCGGGATGCCGAATCCGGCATCCGCCTCGGCGTCACCCGCGCCTACGGACAGGTGCTCATGGCCGAAGCCCAGCACCGCGCCGCCGCGTCCGCCGTCGCCTCCGCCGACGAAGACCTCAGCCGTGTTGAACGGCGACGGGATGCCGGGATGGCCACCGAAGCCGACGTCCTGGCGCTGCGGGTCCACCGGGCGCAGGTCGCGGAACGGATGATCCGGGCCGAGAGCCAGGAGGCGACTGCCCGCGCCCAGCTCAACGAGGCGATGGGTGAGGACCTGGACCAGGTGTTCACGCTGCAGCTCCCGCCCGCCGCACCGGCCGCGGAACCCGCGATCGCCGACCTCGAACGCGAGGCGCTCGAGGTCCGGCCCGACGTGCTCCGGGCCAGCGCCCAGGAACGTCTGGCCCGCGAGGCCGTCACCATGTCCCGCGCCGGGTTCCTGCCGATGGCGGCGATCCAGGGCTCGTTCGAGGGCAACGGGTCGGCGTTCACGGATCGGTCCTCGTCGTGGGCCGTCGGAGCCGTGTTCCGCTGGAACGTGTTCTCGGGGTTCGGCGACAAGGCCCGCCTCGCGGAGGCCCGGGCCGCGGTGGAGCGGGCTGGTTCGGAACGGCGGCGTCTGGAATCCCTGGTGCGCCTGGACCTGCGCGACGCGCTGGCCCGCGTCCGGGAAGCCAAGGCCCGGGCGGAGGTGGGCCGGTCCGTTCAGGCACAGGCCAAGGAGAGCCATCGTATCGTGCGTGATCGGTACGAAGCCGGCCTGGCGAGTATCAACGATTTGTTGCGTTCGGCCAACGCCGTTCTGGACGCCGACGTCCTGTACACGGCTTCGACCGTTGACGTGGTTATCAGCGCCGCCCTGCTCGAGCGCGCGCGCGGAAAGTAGTCTGCACCTATGAAGCTTCGGATGCTCCTCGTGTCGGCGGTCCTGGTCGGGACCGGTTCGGCGGCTTGTTCCTCTCACACCCCGGCCCCCGGCGCCGCCCAGACCGCCGTGCCGGTCACGACGGTCACGGTCGGGGAAACGGATCTCGCCCAGTCGTTCGAGGCCGGCGGCGCCGTTCGGGCCCGCACGGTCGCCACCGTCGTCAGCCGCCTCATGGCCGATGTCCGCACCGTCCTGGTCAAACCCGGCGATCGGGTGCGCCAGGGCCAGCCCCTCATTCAGCTTGATGCCCGTGAACTACAGGCCCAGCGATCGCGCGCCGAGGCCGGTCACGTCGCCACGCAGCAGAGTGCCGAACTTGCGGCAGCCGACTACCAGGCCGCCGAGGCTGGCCTGACCCTCGCCCGCGTGACGCACCAGCGCGTGTCCGACCTCAGAACCAAAGGGTCGGCCACCCAGAGTGAGCTGGACCAGGCCGTCGCCGCCCTGCGCGGCGCCGAAGCGCGCCTCAAGGTCGCCGAAGCCCGCAAGGCCGAAGCGGCCGCAGCGATCGATTCGTCGTCAGCCGGCGCCACCGTGGCCAAGGTCGCTGCCTCCTACGCGACCCTGACGGCCCCGTTCGATGGTGTGGTCACCGCCAAGATGGTCGAGCCCGGCAACATGGCCAACCCGGGCCAGCCGCTGATGACCGTCGAGGACACCCGCTCGTTCCGTCTGGAGGTCCGCCTCGACGAATCCCGCGCGGCGTGGGTACACCCCGGCGACAGCGTGGAGGTCCGCCTGGAGCGTTCGGCCGGCGACGTGCCCGTACTGGGCCGCGTGGCCGAAGTGGCGCGCACCATGGAACCGGGCACGCACGCGTTCCTGGTCAAGATTGACCTGCCCGCGACGCCGGATCTGCGTTCCGGCATGTTTGGTCGCGCGGTGTTCACCGGGGCGACGCGCAAGGGGATCGGCGTGCCCGCCGAAGCCGTCGGCCGCCGCGGACAACTCGCCTTCACCTACGTCGTCGACCGAGAGAACCACGCACGGATGCGGTTGCTCAACGTCTCCGACGCCCTCACCGGTACGGTCGAGGTCCGCTCGGGCCTGGTCGCCGGCGAAGTCATCGTCCTCAATCCCCCGGCGTCGCTCGTGGACGGCTCACTCGTGGCGCTGGCCGGCGCCCGCACGGAGGACCGGCGATGACACCGGCGTATGGCCTGGCCGGCCGCATGGCGGCCGCGTTCATCAACTCGAAGCTGACGCCCCTGTTCCTGATCGCCTCGCTCGCGCTGGGCCTGCTGTCCGTCATCGCCCTGCCGCGCGAAGAAGAGCCGCAGATCATCGTGCCCATGATCGACGTCATGGTGCAGATGCCCGGCGCGTCGCCGGCGGAAGTGGAACAGCGCGTGACCCGCCCGATGGAGAAACTCCTGTGGGAGATCCCGGGCGTCGAGTACATCTATTCGACATCCAGCCCCGGCATGTCGATGGTCATCGTGCGGTTCTTCGTCGGACAGGACGAAGAGCAGGCGATCGTGCGCCTCAACCAGAAGCTCTTCGCCAACATGGACATCGTCCCGCCCGGCGTGTCCGCGCCCATCGTCAAACCGCGGTCGATTGACGACGTGCCTGTCATGGCCCTGACCCTCTGGGGCCCCCGCTACAGCGACTTCGAGCTGAGGCGCGTCGCCGAGCAATTGCACGACACGATCAAAGAGATCCCGGACGTGTCCGAGGTAACGATCGCCGGCGGCCGTACCCGCCAGGTCACCGTCGAACTCGACCCCGCGCGTCTGGCCTCGTACGGGCTCGACCCCCTCGGCGTCCAGCGCGCCATTCAGGCCGCGAACCTGCGCCAGCGGGCATCGGATGTTGTCGCGGGCAACCGCAGCACGATCGTCGAAGCCGGCAGCTGGATTGCGGATGCCGCCAGCCTCCAGAACATCGTCGTGGACGCCCGGGGCGGACGCTCCGTCTGGCTGCGCGATGTCGCGACCGTCCGCGACGAAGACGCCGAACCGACGGCGCTCGTCACCCACCACGCCGCCGATGGGCGGTCGTATCCGGCCGTCACCATCTCCATCGCCAAACGCAAGGGCGTCAACGCCATCGATCTGACGCGCCGCATCTCGGCGAAGCTCGACACCGTCCAGGGCGTCATCGTCCCGTCCGACCTCACGGTGACCGTGACGCGCAACTATGGCGAGACCGCCGCACACAAGTCCAACGAACTGCTCTGGCACATGTTCCTGGCCATTGTGTCGGTGTCGGTCCTCATCTGGCTGACCCTGGGTAAACGTGAAGCAGCCGTTGTGGCCGTGGCCATCCCGGTCACCTTGGCCCTGACGCTCTTCGTCTTCTATGTCTACGGGTACACGCTGAACCGCATCACGCTGTTCGCCCTGATCTTCTCCATAGGCATCCTCGTCGACGACGCGATCGTCGTCGTCGAGAACATCGTGCGCCACGCCAGGATTGCCGGCCAGGGACACGACATGAGTGCGCTGGCCGTGAAGGCCGTCGACGAAGTCGGCAACCCCACCATCCTGGCCACGCTGACCGTCATTGCCGCCATTCTGCCGATGGCCTTCGTCGGGGGCCTGATGGGTCCCTATATGCGGCCCATCCCCGTCGGCGCAACGGCGGCGATGGTGTTTTCGCTGATCGTGGCCTTCATTGCCACACCCTGGGCGTCACGACGGCTGCTGAGCAAGCCTGGCCATTCGGATCACGGCGGCGAAGACCGCCTGACCCGCTTCTATCGCGGCTGGATGTCGCGCCTGATCGCCGAACCGCGCCTGCGCGTCATCTTCCTGGGCAGCGTCGCCGGCCTGCTGCTGGCGGCCGTGGCCATGGTGCCCCTCAAGCTCGTCACGGTGAAGATGCTGCCGTTCGATGACAAGAGCGAGTTCCAGGTCATCATCAACATGCCCGATGGCACCCCCCTGGAAGAGACCGCGCGCGTAACCGGTCTCCTCGCCCAGGAGGCCCTGAAGCAGGCGTCCGTGACCACGGTCCAGAGTTACGTGGGCACGGCCTCGCCCTACAACTTCAACGGCCTCGTGCGCCACTACTTCATGCGCCGGGCGTCCCATCACGGCGACCTGCAGGTCAACCTGCAGTCCAAGGACGACCGCAGCGAACAGAGCCACGCCATCGCCAAGCGCGTGCGCACGGCACTGCTGCCCATCGCGGCCAAAGCCGGCGCCCGGATTCAGGTCGCCGAGGTCCCGCCGGGTCCCCCCGTGCTGCAGACCCTCGTCGCCGAGGTGTACGGGCCGGATCCGGTCCGCCGGATGGCCCTGGCCAGCCAGGTCCGCGACATCTTCACGGGCACCGACGGCGTGGTCGACGTCGATTGGTACGTCGAGACGCCCCAGCCCAAAGTCACCCTCGAGATCGATCCCCAGAAGAGCATGGCTGCCGGGGTCCCGCCCGCAGCCGTGGCCTCGGTCGTCCGCATGGTGGGGGCCGGAGACATCGTGGGCATCATCCACGACGAGCATTCGCGGGCGGACGTCCCGATCCTGCTGCGGTTGCCGCGCAGCGACCGGGGCTCCCTCGATGCCATCCGAGCGGTCCGGGTGGCCGGGGGCGCAGGCACGACGGTCGCCGTGGGCGAACTGACGACGGCCCGCGAGACCCTCGAGCCAGCCAGCCTGTACCACAAGAACATGCAGCCGGTGACCTACGTGCTCGGCGACGTCGCCGGACGGTTCGAGAGCCCGGTGTACGCCATCCTGCAGATGAACCAGGCGCTCAAGGCCATCACGCTGCCCGAGGGGTACGGCCTCGAGGTGCGCAACGCGTCGTTGCCCTTCGACACGACGAAGTACGCGATGAAGTGGGACGGCGAATGGCACATCACCTACGAGGTCTTCCGCGACCTCGGGCTGGCGTTTGCCGCGGCCCTGCTTCTCATCTACATCCTGGTGGTCGGCTGGTTCCAGTCGTTCCTGACGCCGGTCATCATCATGGTGTCGATTCCGTTTTCCCTGATCGGCATCCTGCCGGCCCACGCCGCCATGGGGGCGTTCTTCACGGCCACGTCCATGATCGGCTTCATTGCCGGCGCGGGCATCGTCGTGCGCAATTCGATCATCCTGGTGGACTTCATCGAACTGCGCGTGCGCGAAGGCATGCCCCTGGCAGACGCCGTCATCGACGCCGGCGCCGTGCGGTTCCGGCCCATCGCCCTGACCGCCGCCGCCGTCATCGTCGGCGCGGGCGTGATTCTGTTCGACC
Source organism: uncultured Vicinamibacterales bacterium (assembly GCA_964372095.1). Classification (GTDB taxonomy): domain Bacteria; phylum Acidobacteriota; class Vicinamibacteria; order Vicinamibacterales; family JAKQTR01; genus CAYJPV01. Next base: position 70,054 of record CAYJPV010000008.1, read on the forward strand.
CGATCTTCCAGGGCCTGGCGATTTCGCTCATGGCCGGATCCGTGGCGTCCCTCGTCCTGGCGCCGGCCACGGTGCCGGTCCTGGCCTACATCGCCATGAGCCGCCAGCAGGCCAAGGCCGCGTTGTCCACCAGTCACGCGCAGCCCGACGCCGGGAGCAGAGACATGTGGGCCTACCCGCCGCGCACGATTCTCGTCGCCGTTGACTTCGGAGCGGCGTCGATTCGCGCCTTGCGGGTCGCCCAGACGCTGGCCGTCCGGCACGGCGCGACAGTCACGGCCTTACACGCCGAAGCGGTCGACGTGCCTCCCTACTTCACCCACGACCAGATGGCCACGGTCGAGGAACACCGCGCGTCGGATCGCCGGGACGCGGAAACGTATCTCGCCGAGTTCACGAAACAATATGCGCCTGCGGCCGTGCCGCGCCTGATCGAAGGTCCGGCGGTCGCCACGCTGCTGGCCGCCGCGACGCAGTACGACCTGCTCATCCTCGGCACACACGGGCGCCGGGGAGCCGGACGATGGTGGCTGGGGTCGGTGGCCGAACGCGTGGTGCGCGACGCGGCAATCCCCACGCTGGTGGTTCGCGCCGGGCAGGGCCAGGACGACGAGGCGCACATCTTCACGCATCCCGTCGTGGTCGACGGTCCGGAGTTCAGCGGCGAAGCCAGGCGCTACGCTTCCGGCCTGGCCGAGACCTTCGGCGGCGTCGTCGGCGACAAGACCGTCGCCTCGATGGCCGACCTGACGTGCAGTCCGGATGCAACCCTGATGGCCGTGGCCATCGGCCCACACCAGGGTGGCGCCTGGTTCGGCGACGCCGCCGAGCGTCTCGTGCGCCAGTGCCAGCTGCCGATGCTGTTCGTGCCGAACCGCGGGTAGTTCGTGGCCCCATCCTGCGAGGAGATTTCGATGACTGTTGATCGCGCGTTGCGTATGATTGCTGGAGCGTTCGTGATGGCAAGCGTGCTGGCCGGGATGTATGTCCACCCGGGGTTCTACTGGTTCACGGCCTTCGTGGGTCTGAACCTGTTCCAGTCCGCCTTCACGAACTGGTGCCCGATGATGGCCATTCTGCGAAAGGCCGGCGTCCAGGGCTAGACTGGCAGCGGTGCCCACGGGTTGTGGCGCGGGTGGCCGCGACCCGTGGAGCCGCGTGGCGGCTGGGAGAAGAAGCGTATGAAAGAGACACGATACGGCATGGGCATCGAGATGAGCATTCCTTTCGAGGACGCCGTCTCCCGGACGACCGATGCCTTGAAGGCTGAGGGATTCGGGGTGCTGAGCACGATCGACGTGCAGGCCACCCTCAAGCAGAAACTCGGCGTGGACTTCCGCAAGTACATCATCCTGGGCGCGTGCAACCCGCACCTGGCCCACCGGGCGTTCGAAGCCGAGCTGGAAATCGGCATCCTGCTGCCGTGCAACGTGATCGTCTACGAGACCGCGCCCGGCCGCAGCGCGGTATCGGCCATGGCTCCGGTCGCCGCAATCGGGATGGTCGGGGGAGCCCCGGCGCTGAAAGACGTGGCGCGCGAGGCCGACGAAAAGTTGAGGCGCGTGCTCGCCGCTCTCGAAACCGCGTGATCAGGGGAACCGCACCACCATGGACGGATTGACAGCACTGCTCTTTCTGGCGGTCTGGTTCGCGCTCAATAGATGGGTGCTGCCGCGCCTCGGCGTGCAGACCTGAATGAGCGCGGCCTGCGACGTCGAGTCTCGACGTCAGAACCCCGCGAAGCCGGACGACCCCGCCCCGCGTACGGGCGACTCGTGATCCCCGTAGGGGCGCTCATCCGCCCCTACCCGTTTTGCCAGCCCGCCGCCATCGCCGGATACTCACGCATCATGTGCACGTACCGATCGCGGTCCGCGTCCGGTACCCGGCGTTCGCTCTCGCGGCTGAACGCCTGGACGATGGTCTCTTTCTCGGCGTGGCTGAGAATCTCGTCGGCGACGCGGTAGAAGTAGCTGTCTTCGATCCGGATGTGCTCCCGAATCAGCTCGACGTAGCCGAGCGCATGGCTGGCAAACTGTTCCCGGCCCTCCGCCTGTCCCGCCAGCAGCCGCTGCACGTCGGCCCGCATCTTGCCGGTATACATCCGTCCGGCTTCGTGCTGGGCCAGCAGCGCGTTGACCACCGTCTGGTCCTTCCCGATACCGTGCTCCGCCAGCACCGGAAACAGGAGGCGTTCTTCCTGCCGGTGGTGACCGTCGGTGAAGTGGTCGAAGAAGTCGAGCAGGCCGGTGAGCATCTCGGTCGGCACGTCCTGCCCTGCCCCGACGCGCCGCGCCACGATCTCGAGCACGTCGAGCATGGACGCAAAGCCCCGGTGCTCGGCCATCAGCACATCCAGCAGTCTCATGGATCACCCTCAGAGCGGTCTCTCGCAGCCATCCGGACGCACGCGCGGCAGATACGGCGGCCGTGGACAGACCTCCGCCAACGGAATTCCGGCAAACAGGGGCGGAGACTCGGATAGATAAGCAATCCGCAGGCCGAAGCACGGCCGGGTCAACCCCGAACAGATGTTCGGGTAACTGCGGCGCCTGGATCAGCCCGGCAGGACTTCCACGAGGATGGAGCGGGCGACGTTACGCTCGACGGCCAGTTCCGTCTGATCGCACTGAAACACGACCGACGGAAACGTCTGCAGTACGGTGATGGGTGCGCCGGCCGTCACGCCCAGCGCACCGAGGCGATCGGCCCGGTCGGCATTCTCGCGCGCGACGCCCACGACTCTGCCGTGCTGGCCGACACGGAGCGCCGACAGCCGATGGGCGCGGTCAGTATGTGACACCAAACGCCCTCAATCCGAAATTCAGGGCACCACCCGTGACCAGGGCGATGACCGTGACGACCCCCAGGATACCGAGGGCCGCCTTCAGGCCCTGTTCCTTGATAATCATCAGGAAGTGCGCCACACAGGGCACGAACAGGGTCATGACCGTCAGGGCCACGACGGCCTGGACGGGCGCCAGTTCGCCCTGGTGCGCCATCTGGAAGAGCCCCGCGGCACCATAGTCGCGGCGCAGGAAGCCCATGACGAACACCGCGGACGCCTTGGCCGGCAGGCCCAGCCATCCCTGTACCACGGGTTCCGCCGCGTGCGTCAGCCACACCAGGCCGCCCGTCCGGTCCAGGACGAACAGAATGACCGTGCCCAGCAGGAACAACGGTACGGCTTCGCCGAGATACCAGCGGATGCGCAACGCCGTCTTGTGGAACACATTGCGCCACTGCGGGACCCGAATCGGCGGCAGTTCGAGGATGAACTCCGACCGCTCGCCGGGCAACGCCCGGGCCGCCAGGAATCCCACCAGGAACATCTGCATCAGCACCACCGAGAACAGCGTCAGCAGCGCCCCCATGGAGATGCCGCCCAGGATGCCGAGGATGGTGGCTAGTTGCGCGGAGCACGGCACGCCCAGCGCCAGCAGGAGGACCGCGATCAGGCGTTCTTTCGGCGTTCCCAGGATCCGCGTCGTCATGGTCGCCATCGTGTCGCAGCCCAGGCCGAGCACCATCGGCAGCACCGCCTTGCCGTTGAGGCCCATCGCCCGGAAGATCCGATCGCTGAAGATGGCCAGGCGCGGGATGTAGCCCGAGTCCTCGAGCGCGCCGAACAGCAGGAAAAACGTGGAGACGACAGGCAGCACGATGGCAATGGCGTAGGTCAGCCCCATCGTGATGATGCCGTAGTTGCCCACGAAAAAGGCCCGCACGAGCTCCCACGGCATGAACGACGCCAGGGCTATGGCCGCCGGATTGATATAGGCCTGGAAGAGGCCGTCTTCGATCAGTTCCACCAGCGTCTGGGCCCCGAACACGCCGACGAACAGGTAGAAGGCGTACAGGACCGCCGCCAGGATGAGCCCGCCGGTGACAGGCTCACGCGTGAGGCGGGCCAGGCGTTCCTGCACTCTGGCCGCCGACCGCTTCCGGACCGTGCGGAATTCTGCCGTCGCCTCGTGCGCCCACGCGGCGTGGTCGCGATTCCTGGCCCCCGGGAGGGCCAGCGGACGGGCCTCGCTGAACGCTGCGCGGAGGTCCGCCAGGCCCCGCCCCTCTGTGGCGACCGTCTCGACCACGGGCACGCCCAGGCGGGCCGACAAGCCGGCGGCATCGATGCTGACGCCGTGGGCCCGGGCTTCGTCGGACATGTTCAGCACGAGGATCGTCGGCTTCTGGAAGGCTGCCAGCTGGGAGGTCAGCATGAGCCCCCGGCGCAGGTTGCGGGCGTCGGCCACCTGAATGACCAGGTCGATCTGGCCGTCCCGCAGAATGTCGCGGGCGACGAGTTCGTCTTCGCTCAGCACGCCCTCGAGGGCATTGACGCCCGGGGTATCAGTGAGGTCGCAGACTTCGGTGCCCACGAGGGCACGGCCCTGGGTGACGGCGACCGTGGTGCCCGGGTAATTGGACACGACGGCGTACTTGCCAGTGAGGCGGCCGAAGATGACGCTCTTGCCGACGTTGGGGTTCCCGACCAGCGCAATCCGCAGCGGGCGGGCACGCAGACGAATCAGAAGGTCGGCGGTATCCGTGGTGGCCACCGCCTGCGGACAGGACATGTGGACCTACTTGGGGGCACAGCGCCCGGCGGCGGGGCCGGCGGGCATATATTCAAAAATGAGATTTAGTCTCATGATGCAATGCTAACACATCCAACCGGTGGCGACGTCCGGGAATGTAATCGGCCCGGGACGCGCCGGCCGTGATGCCCGCGGGCAAAAAAAGAGGCCGGCCCCGCGGGGCCGGCCTTGCGCTGCCGACAGTCCGGACGCCCCCCCCGGGGGGCCCCGGCGTGGCGCCCGCGGCGGGGCAGACAAGAAGTAGTACAGGATGCGGAACACGC
>CAYJPV010000008.1:74924-154955 GCA_964372095.1 uncultured Vicinamibacterales bacterium
AAGGGGGGGCGGGCCGGGGGGGGGGGGGGGGGGGGCCCCAACCCCCCCCCCCCCCCCCGGGGGGCCCGGGGGGGGGGCGCCGGCGACGGGCCAGACTAGAAGAAGTACAGGATGCGGAACACGCCCGTGCTGCCCTTGTACGGCCTGTTGCCGTACCCGGTGGTGAGGCCGCCCAGGTAGTCGATCCGGGGTTCGTCGGTCCCGGGGATGTTGATCGTCGCGTAGTCGTTGATGTCGAGCTTCTCGTAGTAGTACGTCACTGCGAAGCCGACCTTCTCGGTGGCCTGCACCTTGATATCCGCGGACAACTGCTGCCACTTGTTCGTCACATTCGGCAGCGCTTCTGACGTATTGAAGCCGTTGGCGTCCTTGATGGCCGCGAGGGTCGCAATGCGTGGGCCGCCATGCACGAAGGCATTGTCCGAGTCGCTCAGCATGTAGGCGATGCGGATGTCGGTCTTCTTGATGGCTTTCAGCAGATCGAGGTAGACGTCGAAGTTGTTGACCTCTTCGTCATTCGTCAAGGTCCAGTCGCGATTCGGGTCGAACCACGAGGGGTCCGGCGCCGGGTTGGCGTTCCGGGACTTCTGGAAGGCGTTGTACTCGTCGCGCCCGTAGTTGGCCCCGAACGATACCGTCGACATCGGCATGAAGTTCACACCGATGTTGTAGGACGTGTTCTTGTTGTCGAGCAGGCCGAACTCGAGGCCCGGGCCGCCGTATTCGTCCTTGCCGTACGACATTGACGCGGTCACGTCGATTTTGTCGGTCGGCGTCAGCGTCACCGCGACGTTGGCGCGGTTCCGATCCCGGTCCGCTTCGTCGTAGAAGCGGAGGCCCGGCTGGCCGGCCGCGTCTTCGATCGAGTGAATCGAGAACCCGAAGCCCTTGCGGTTGACCATCTCGTAGCCCACGCGCAGCGTCACGTACTGGTTGCCCACCGTGTCGAGGGTGGCGCGCAACGCGTTGTCGCGCATGTCGTTGTGCGCGCGGCCCGTCCGCTCGAAGTTGTCGTACCCGTACCCCAGACGCAGCGTCGTCCGCGGGAACAGATTGAACGACACCGTGGCGTCGAACGTGTCACGAATCACGCTGTGCCCGTGAGACTCGCCCTCGCTCTCTTCCGGCACGGCGTCGAAGCGGACGTTCTCGGGGTACGGGAACGGCCGGGACACGTTGGCGTGGGTGTTGTGCCGGTACTTCGCGTTGAACCCGACCTTGCGCGTCGGCCTGGACGAGAAGTTCAGCAGGGCGTTGACCGCGCGGACCTTCTGCTCGGCCGTCGGCCGCGGCAGCTGCGCCAGTTCGGGGAACGACGCCCACACGAGTGGCGTGTTGATCACGGAGTTGGTCGTCCAGGGAATCAGGTCGTCGTCCTGATCCATGTTCATGACCTGGACCGTGCCGTTGATGGTCGAACGGTACGGCAGCTTGTAGAGGCCCATGAAGCTGACCGCCACCATCGTGCTGTCCGGGAACATCGAGATCCGGCCCATGGCCGGCCCGTTGCCGTTGCTGTACCCGCTCGGATCGTAGGGACCGAGGGGGGGCACGCGACCGTTGCTGAAGTCCGTGATCCGAACCGGGTTATCCCACTCGAGCTGGTTGAACTGATTCGAGAACATCGAATAGTCCACCGCCGCGCGGATCATGCCCTGGGGCTTGGTCCACTCCACGGCCGCCGTGAAGTCGTTCGTCCGGTTGTCGAGTTGCATCGGCAGTTCGTTGGCGTTGCTGAAGGCGAACGCCATGCCGAACGGCTGGTACCCGTTCTTGTGCGTCGTCGTGAAAGACAGGGACAGGTCCAGATCCGCCGAGGCGGCGTAGCTGAGGCCGGCGCCCGCCGTGTCACGGCGCTGCTGCAAATCGAACGGCTTGGCCAGACCGCGGTAGATCGACACGCCCTGGCTGGTGAGGTAGTTGTTCGGAATGCCGAGCACGCCCGGCACGCGGTTCTGGACCGCCGTCCGGGCCGCCGCATCCAGCGTCCAGACGTTGCCGCTGGTTTCCACCCACGGCGTCCTGGTGTTGTAGCCGTAGTTCAGCGGCGTCGAGTCCCAGAGAAACGAGAACTTCATCTTGCTGTTCGCGTAGTCCAGGGCATACCGCTGATCGTGGTACCCGATGTTCTGGGCCTTCAGATTCAACAGGTACGTCTCGGTCTCTTTGCCGAAGGCGATGTTCGTGTACGCGCCGTTCTGCAGGTCGCGGTACCGTTCATAGCGCGCTTCGTCGCCCGTCACCGAGGTCGTCCGGAAGCCGACGTCGATCGTGCCCGAGACCGGCGTCGCGCCGCCCGGGCCTTTCTCTGCGGTCGCTTGCGCCATCGCGAAGGTCGCGGAGGCGAGCAGCAGCGCCGCAGTCACACACATCACTCTGTTGCGCATCGCATCCTCCTCAATTAGCGCAGGAAGGCCTTGCCGTTCGGGGAATTCGAGCCGTGCACCATCTGGTGGCACACGACACAGGAACGGCCGTAGATCTTGTTGGCGTTCTGCGAGTTCTTCAGCAGGTAGCCGTCATAGACCGTTGGAGGATGCCGCGAGGTCACGTGGCAGCGCTGGCACAGGAACGGCTGTTTGGCCACGAGCATGCGGTCGTTGTTCGACCCGTGCGGATCGTGGCAGGTGACGCAGCTGTCGGCCACCGGCGCGTGCTCCCACATGTAGGGGCCGCGTTTTTCGGTGTGGCAGCTCGTGCAGCTCTGGTCGACGTTCGTGCCCGCCTTCAGCAGCTTCTGGTTCGAGCTGCCGTGCACGTTGTGGCACGACGCGCAGCTCATCTTGCCTTCGCGCACCGGCATATGGTTGAAGCGGTTCTGCTTGTTGACCACCGCCCGGTGGCAGCTGGCGCACAGCTCGGCTTCGCTCTTCGCCTTCAGGTTCACCTCGCCCTTCGGCGCGTGAATGCTGTGGCAGGTCGCGCACCCGACTTCGCGCGTATCGTGCTGGCTGCCCGCCCACAGGGCGTGCGACTTGCGATCGTGACAGCTGGTGCACGTATCGCTCAGCTCGCTGGCGGTCATGGCCTTCGGCGACGCAATCTTGCTCTTGTCGCCGCCCGCCTCGACGTGGGCCTTGCCCGCGCCGTGGCAGCTCTCACAGCCCTGGCCGGCAGCCGGGGTCTTCGGGTTGAAGGCCCGGGCGTGCGCGCCGGACTTCACCGAGGCGGCCTTGTCTTCGTGGCAGCCGAGACAGGTGTCGGTCCCGGCATACTCACCCTGAGCCTGGGCGCCCGGTGCCTTCACCGTCGCCTTGCTTGGCGTCGCAGCCGACGCCGCCCCCGTTGTGCCCAGCCAGGCGGCCATCAGCCCGGCCAGAACCACCCCGCGGACGAGGGTCCTGCAGAAAGAATGCATGGCGTGCTCCTTGAGGTAGAAACCTGACATCAGGAACCGTCTCTCGGGCGTATGCCCAAGCGCTTACGTGCCCCCCGGTCACGCCCGAGGGTCTCGGTTCCGGTCATGGGCCCGGCCTCACACCAAGACCCGGCGATTGTGGTGCAAGCGCAGTGCCGTGCGTACGGCGCGAACGCACCGGCAGTATCTGAAGGATTGTTCAGGGTTTGCAGGCGGCAGAACGGTGAATATCACATCACCTGCCGGAACCATGTCAGCAAAACTCAACGGGGCGCCGAATTCTCGGCGCCCCGTTGAATAATTGGATCCAATCACTTGGATTGACGCCGGACTCGAACCATCACTCCATCGTGTGGCAGAGGCTGCAGTCCTGGCTGATCGTCTTCCCGTCCTTGGTGACGTGCTGGTCGTCATGACACCGGAAACAGCCCGGAAACGCCGTGTGCCCCACGTTGTTCACGTAACTCGCCCACGTCACGTTCATCGCCGGAAAGACGTTCCGCTGGTACAGCGCCTGGGCCGTCCCAACCGCCTGCTTCACCGACGCCGCCGGCGCCGCCGGGTGATTCGAGGCGTAGTAGCCGGTGAGGCCCTCGGCAATCCCCGTCAGGGCCGCGTCCTTGCTGGGATACTGCGCGCGCAGCACCTTGACCACTTCACGCCGGATGAACGGAAGGGCCCGGTCGATGGCCCCGGCGGCCATCGCATTGTCGACCGCCCGTTCGGCGGACATCGCAAAGGTATGAGCCGGTCGGTTATGGCAGTCGACACAGTCGAGCACGCGCCGCTCCCCCGCGTCCAACTGCGCCTGGGTCACACCTTCGGTCCGGTAGACGACCCGGTTCCCCTGGCCGTCGATCAGTTCGACGTACGGGATGACCTGCCGCTGCGCGTCCGTCGTGATGTACTCGATCCGGTTCTGCTGGCTGACGTGCCAGTGAATGCCGCTCGCCACGCCGACGCCGGGGCTGATGCCCCCGATATGCATCCGCAGCGTCGTGACCGACTCGGTGTTGGCCTCGTCGTCACCGTATTCACGAATCGTGCGGATCTTGTCGCCGTGGAACTTCTCGGGCCAGTGGCACTGCTCGCAGGTGTCACGCGCCGGGCGCAGGTCGTGCACCGGCGAAGGAATCGGACGCGAGTGGGTATTGAACGTCACGGCGTAGACCTGGCGCAGCCCCGAGAGCTTCGATTTGACGAACCACGGCGCGCCCGGACCGATGTGGCACTGCACGCACGTCACGCGCGAGTGCGAGCCCTCCTGGTACCCGGCCCATTCGGGCTCCATCACTTCGTGGCACACCTGTCCGCAGAACTTCGGGGAATCCATGTACTCGATCCCCTTGTAGCCGGCCACCGCGACGATGAGGATGTTCAGGATCGTCATCGTGAAGAAGACCACGGCCGCCCGCCGCTGCCGGGGTTCGCCGAAGTCAATCGTCGGCCACTGCCACGGCCCCTTGCCGGCGGCGCGCTGCCGGCGCTCCAGGTAGATGCCGACCGGCATGATGGCGAGGCCGGCGACGAACACGCCCGGCAGCACCAGGAACACCAGCATGCCGATGTACGGGTTGCCGTGATACCCGAAGATCTCGAGCACGAAGGCCAGCAGGAACAGGACGGCGCCGGTGGTGGTGATCGCGGCGCCAAAAATCGTGACGCCGTTGCGGTAGAGCGAGAATCGGTTGTCGGTATCAGCCATATCGCCCTCTGGGACTGCGTCGTCTAGTGTCCCGAGTCAGAGAAACGGTGACGAATAGTCCGGGCGCGGCGCCCGGATCGCCAGGCGCGATGACCGAGGATATTGGACATATCCGAGGGAAGAGCAACGCAGCGAGGCGGGATGCCCCGCCCGGAATATGTCGGCGTTTCTCTGACTCGGGACACTAGGCGAGGACCGCGTACAGGATCAGCGCCACCATGATCAGGCCCAGCACGACCGCGATGGTCCCGGCCGTTCGGCCGAGCCGGTACACCCAGGGCTCGGCGGCTTCGCAGGCCACCTCATCGATCCGGCCCTGCGCCCGGAGGCGCTCGTATTCGTCCGGCCGCTCTTCTTCCATCTCGTGGACGGTGATCCTCCCTGTGAAGATGACCGAGTCCATCGGGAACTTCTCGGGTCTGAGATGCCCGTTGAAGAAGTGCACGGTGAAGATGAACACCACGGCCAGCAGGGCCTCTTCGCCGTGCACCACCATCGCCAGGTTGAAGACCCAGCCTGGCACCGCCAGGGCGAACACTTCGGGGAACCACAACAGCATGCCCGAACCGCCGATAATGCCCATGCCCCAGAAGACGGCCCAATAGTCGAACTTCTCCCAGTACGTGAAGTGGTCGAAGCGGGGCTGCGGGCCGAGCCCGACGAACCACCGGATATGGGCGACCATCTCGAAGAAGTCCCGGGGCTGCGGGACCATGGACGACGGCCCCCACAGGATGGCCAGGTCCTTGCGCACGAACAGGCGGTGCAGGATACGGCCGAGGTGCGTCATGAACACGCCGATCATCAGGACGGCGCACACGCGGTGCACGGTGCCCGCCGACTCGAAGCCGCCGAAGACGCGCGCCAGGACCGCCGCCCACCGCTGATCGGCGAAGAGCAGCGGCAGGCCGGTCAACGCCAGTCCGAGGAAGCTGAACATCAGCAGGCCGTGCATGAGGCGGTCGGCCCGGCTGAAACGCCTGAAGTGGGTGTGGCGCGCCGCGCCGTCGGTACTACTGGACATCTGACCCGCCATCTCCACCCTCCGTGGTCTCGTCCTCGTCCTGCTTGCGCCGCCGCCGCCCGGCTGCCTTCACCTGCACGCTGCGGCCGAACCACAGCAACGTGTGAATGCCGAAGAAGCTGAACACGCCCGCCAGCAGCATTTGCATGAATCTGGTCGTGTAATAGAGCAAGGCGTTCCGCTCACGGTCGTGCGGGTCGGCGTGGGGATCGAAGCGGGCGAAACTCGCCGTCGCGCCTTCGTGGCACTTCTGGCAGGTGGCGGTGACGTTCGTGGGCGACACCGAGGACCGCTCGTCAGCTTTCGGGAAGATGGCGTGCGCACCGTGGCAGTCGGCACAGGCGGCCACGCGGCTGAAGCCCAGGCTCGTCACCTGTCCGTGGAAGGTGTCACGGAAGGTGCGGGCGGACTGCTCGTGGCACGTGCCGCATTCCTTCACGACCTCGAGCCGCCATGCTTCAACTTCCGATCGCCGAATCTGGTGTGCGGTATGGCAATCCGTGCACACCGGCGCCAGCGGGCTGCCCTTGGCCAGCTGCACGCCGTGGATGCCGACGTTGTACTCACGGGTGATGCCCTCGTGGCACGTGCCGCACATCTTCGGGATGCTGGTGCGGAACACCTGGCTCTCGGCATCCGACTTCTTCCGGATGTCGTGGCTGCCGTGGCAATCGTTGCAGGTCGGCGCGACCGACAGACCGCTCTTGAGCAGCGCCCGGCCGTGAATGCTGTCGCGGAACATGTCGACCACGTTCCCGATCTCGATGTTGCCCCGCTTGATCAGCTCCTCGTTCCCGTGGCAGCGGCCGCAGGTGTCGATGAGCCGCATGTGGTGGGTGCGAGAGTCCGGATCCGCCGACGGCCGGATGTCATGGACGCCGTGGCAGTCCACGCACGCGGCCGCCACGCTGTTGCCGTCGGCGCGCCGCGCCTGCGCGTGCACGCCCCGATCGTAGGCCGTCACGGCGGCGGCGTGGCACGTCGCACACTGCGCCGGTTTCAGTTTCTCGGCGTGCGGCCATTCCGCCGCTGTCGCGAGGTCGGTATGGCAATCGACGCACGTCACGCCGACCTGCCCATGGATCGACGCCCCGAAATGCTCGGGATTGACCGCCACCAGGCGGCCGTCCGCGCGGGCGGCCGTCGGGTCGCTGTGGCACATCAGGCAGTCGTCGTTCGCCGGCGGCTTTGGCGGGTCGCTCGGCGCCTGCGCGGCCCAGCCAGGAGCGGCGACGGCAAGGGCCGCCCACACGATCGCAATCGACACACGGTTCATGAACAAACCCCTGGCAGATCCCGGCGCCTGCGCGCCCGCATCCCACCACAGACCGACGTCAAGGCCGTCCGACGGCCAGCAGGGTCCGGGAGACAGTATGGTTCAGTATGGATGAAAAGCCGTTGCCAGCGAAATCCCTGTCACCGCGCCGGTCAGACGTCCCGGTCCGGCAGAGGCTGACCCGCGCGTTCGTCGCGCGTCTCCCACCGCTCGCAGTCGGCGCACCGGTCCAGGTTGCTGGCCGTCTCGGTCTTGCGCTCGATCAGGCAGCTCCACTGCGCCATCCACTGGTCCATCCACATCGGCGCGGCAGTCGCCGGGCGGAGTTCGCTCCAGCGGCATGTCCAGGGCATGCGTTCGGTTCTCATGGTCGTTCCTCGGGTTGGGCCTGGTCCTTCGATGCGCCACGCAGACCCTGCGATGGCGCCCTCAGGACCCGGTGCTCGGCTTTGCGAGCCGACGCACCTGGGGGGCGACTGGGGCGGCGGGTCCTTGTCAGGATCCGCCGGGAGCCACCCAGTTTGTCGTTCGCTAACGATCCGCCGCTCGGGAAAGTCGCCCTGTGGAAATTATGGGTCGGGAAGGTATTGGTCAAGCGGAACTGCACGACCGGCCGTTTCATGGGCTGACCGATCGCGGTGGGTATAAGAGGGTTCCTATGCGCGAGCCTCCCGAGCGGCAAGATCGTAGCGTTTACAGCTCAACTACCTGCGCCACAGGCCAGAACTCCGAAGGGTCTTGGCCCATGCACCCTCCATTAAAGCAATTCAGATGCCAGTCGAATTTGCTCCAGATTCTGATGCGTCGGTCCCGGAGCCGTCGAGAGACCGTCAAATCCGGCACGCGCGAGGCCCGAGCCTGCCGACTTGCCGTCACCACGGCCACCTGCTCATTCGCCGCTCGGGCACCTGACGAAAACCGGCTAGACTGCCGCGTTCTGCCGCGTCCGGCCCGACTCGCCCGTCGCGCCGCCGCCAGGATCGCCGGGAAGCCGTCGGGTGTGGGGGCGGCGGCGCCAGGCGAACAGCGGCGTGGCGGCGAACCGAACCGTTCGCCGGTAGACCTCGAACGCGTAGAATCCAGGCGTGCGCGGCGCGAGCAGCGCGGCGTCGTCCGGGTTGACGACGATACTCACTTCGATGTTCGGCGCGGCCCCGATAGGAATCCAGTTCCGCCGGCACGCCTCGTACACGTGCTGCATGACCCGCCGCATGTCCGCGTACGACGGGGGCGGCCAGTCCTGCATGTCCGAACCGACGGTCGGCCTGAACACGCACACGGTCGGGAAAGCCCCCAGCCCCGCCACGTAGTCAATCGCGGCCATCGTATCCGCGATTGGCTCGATGCCGGCAATCAATTCACCCGACACCGCGCCGCGCGGCATGCGCTTCGCGCAGTACTCCATCGCGTCGAAGAAGAGCCGCTGGCTCAGCATCCGATCCTTACCCGGGCAGATCTGCTTGAACCACTCCGGGTTCCAGAACTCGAAACAGAACGACAGGTGATCCACGCCGAGATCGATCAGGCGGTCGTACTGCGAGAAGTCCTTTTCGGGCGCAAGCTGCACGCCGACCAGCATGCCGACGTCCTGCTTGATCGCGCGCACGTACGGTTCGGTGAACTTGATGCCGCGCGTCCCCTGGAACCCGCCGTTGAAGTGAATGAATGTCGCGCCCGACTCGTCGCGTGCCGCCCGCGCCGTTTCGACCACGTCCGACACCGCCTTGTCGGCGACCTCGTTGCCGCCGACGTTCTGCCCGGTGGTGCAGAACCGGCAATTCAGGGCCGGATCGTAGTTCCAGAAGGTACAGACCATGTTGACGTAGACGCCCAGATACGTGCCCTGCAGGACCCCGATCTGGTTCATCGGAATGTCGCGGGACGTCGTCCGGGTGTACCAGAGCGGCTCGCGCGGAATCCGGATCGGGTACACCTCGTGGTCGGCTTCGTGGCGGACGGCGTAACCCGCGTCCGGAGAGCCATCCAGCACGTAGGGGGAGGTCTGCGCGAAGCCCTCGACAACCGGCACATTGGCCCAGACTTCGCGTTTGAGCCAGGTGTCGGTCGGGATGACGATTTCCAGTCCGGAGCCCAACCCGGCGCGGGTTCGCGAGATGCCCCGGGCCCCCTCCAGCGATACCGCGTCCGGAATCCGCATCCCACGACAGAACAGGTCGATCTCCAGTTCACACGCATTGAGCCGCATAGGCGACATTATGCACCACCGGGGCCCCGGCTGCGCGGCTGCAGGCACACGCGGCCGAATCCCCTGCCGGCCCGTGCGCCATCTCCTCTTGCATTGCGGCCGGTCCGGGCACACGATACGCAGGATCGCCGCGCCACGGGGCCAGCCCCTGACCGGCCGGCGCCGAAGGAGTACCCATGCGCCACGTCGCCCTGCTGCTGGTCCTTGCGCTCACCGCGGCCTGCCGCGGTCCCGCCTCGCCGGCCTCGCTGGAACCGGGCCGGGATGCGTGCGCGCACTGCCGGCAGGTCGTCATGGATCCCCTCTTCGCCGCACAAATCGTCGCGCCGGGGGAATCGCCGTTGTTCTTCGACGACATCGGGTGCCTCTTCGAGTACCTCTCGCGCCACACCCGCCTGCGCCCCGGGGCCATCGCCTACGTGGCCGACCATCAGAACGGCGAATGGGTCGCGGCAGCCGCGGCGCTCTATACGCGGAATCTCCAGGTACCGACCCCCATGAATTCCCACCTGCTCGCTCATGGGTCGGTGAACACGCAGGTGGTCGATCCCGCCGGGCGGACCGGCTTGCGGGTCACGGCGCGGGAACTCTCGCCGCTCGATATTCCGGATGGGATGCGCTAGGGGCAGACGCAGAGAGCCGGCAGTAGGAAGTAGACAGTAGGAAGTAGACAGTAGGAAGTAGACAGTAGGAAGTGGACAGTAGGAGGCCCGAAGCCTGGAACCTGCTTACTACTTACTACTTACTACTTACTACTTACTACTGACTACTCTCACCGTCAGTATCTGAGCAAATAACTCACCTTGACGAACACCTGGCGACCGACACTGGTCCGCGCGCTGTTGTCGCGGGCCACCGGGCGTTCGAGTGGTGAGCCGAGGATCCAGTTTTCGTACCGGTCGGTGTAGCCCAGGTAGACCGCTGTCCAGGGGTTCACCATGTAGGTGACCAGGACATCGAACCCCAGCCGCTTTTCGCGGTCGAGATCGACCAGCGACTCGGTGGGCAGAATCGCTTCGTAGTCGGCAATGGCCCGCACCGACAGCGCGCGCGTGAACTGGAGGTTCGCGCGCGTGCGCAGGATGTGGTTCGAGAAAATCGTTCCGGATCCCGCGCAGCCGCAGCCCCCCGACGCGTCGCCACGCGTCTGCATCCGCGCATACAGGTACGATTGATCGACGCGCAGCCGCGAAAGGGGCTTCAGCGTGACCGACAACTCAGCGGAACGTTCATCCGCGAGGAACGCAGGCAGTCCGCCCGCCGGGTAGTAGTTCACGGCCGTGCCGGCATCGACACGGGCGCTCGCGCTGAGCCACGACAGCCACTCTGTCGACACCCACGCCGCCGTCGTCCGGCGCCGGAAGTCCTGGCCGTCAAAGCGCTCGAAGATGTTCCAGTGCCGCGCCCCGATCTCGGTCTGCCCCGCCAGTTCGATCTCAACCCCTGGTTCAATCGTCCACTCCTGGAGCGCGCCCGCGAAATCCCAGATCGCCCCGAACTCCGCGCCCGCATCCACGCTCAGCACACGACTCTTCTTCGGATGCCAGGTATAGTCGAACTCGGTTTCCGCTTGCCGAATGTCACGCCGGCGCACGTAGCCCAGATCCGTGCGGAAGTCGGGGCTCACCTGGAGGTAGGTCAGCGAATAGTCGAAGCCGCGGCCTTCCCGATGCAGTTCCGCCGTAGCCAGTCCGCCGGTGACGGCGAGGCCATCGAGCGGATCGGTGTGACTGCCCACGCCCTGCCCGACCAGCACCCAGTTGTCGTTGATCTTCCAGCGTCCGTCCACGCCGAACACCCGGTTCGAGGTCGCCCCCCACTCCCGGTCGGTGACGATCGCCCCCAGGTGCGACTGGCGTGCGAAGTCGCGTTGCGCCCGCAGCACGGCCACGCCGGCCATGTGGTCGTGCCGCGCGTCGCCCGCCGCGACCAGTTGGCCCGGCGCGTCGTCGTTGGCGACCATGGCGCCGAAGGCCCAGCCGCCGGCCTTGCCGGTCACGCGTCCGCCCAGTCGCGGATCGGCGACGCGCCGCGAGAAGAAGAGGTTGACGGGCGTTTCGAAATAGCTCGCGTTCTCGATGAAGAAAGGGCGTTTCTCCGGGAAGAACACCTCGAACCGCTGGTTGATCGTGACCTGCGGTTCGTCCGACTCGACCTGGCTGAAGTCGGGATTCAGCGTCGCGTCAACAGTCACCGTGTCCCTGATCACCGCCTTGACGTCGACGCCGATGCGCGCCGACCGGTCCGATGCGTACCCGTCTTCGCCCAGCACCCGATCGCCGGCGAAGTTGCCGTACGGAATCGCCAGCACGTTGCGTCCCGGTGAAATCCCCTCGAGTCCGTCCAGCCGGGCCAGTTGTTTGCCGACTCCCGACACGCGGCGCGTGATGAACGGCCAGAATGACGTTTCGTTGGCGCGGGGCACCACCCGGGCGAACGCGACGCCCCATGTCTGGACGGTCTCGTTGCTGAACCGCAGGCTCTTGAACGGCACGGCCATCACGATGACGAACCCGTACCGGGTCTGGCGCCCCTCGGACGTCCACACCGTGTCGTAGCTGTAGTCGTCGTTCTGCCCCTCGGCCGTCACACCGTCCATCTGAATCCCCATCGGATTGACGAGGAACAGGTAGGCGCGCCGGCCATCGTTGTAGGTGTCGAGCACGAGGCCGACCAGGTCGTCGCCCATGATCGACTCGCGTTTCGACAGGTTCGCGCGCACTTTCGACGGGTCGTCCCGGCAGATGTACACCGCATACAGGTGTTTGTCGTCGTACGACACGTAGACGTCGGTCTCGACCGTGGCCTCGGTGCCATCCCCTGGTTCGCGCTGCCTGAATCCCGACACCTTCGCACCAGGGGGCACCGCCCCGGCATCGAGATAGTCGGCAATGGCGGGCGGCGTGGACACGCGCGGGATCCGGAGGGCCAGCCGCTCCTGCGCCTGTCCGCCGGCCGGCACCAGGCTCGCCAGCAGAGCCACACACACCACAACGCTCTTCATGCAACCATCCTCGGGGTCGGTGCGCCGAGACGGGGGATCGCGGCGCCGCGGGCAATAGGAGTAGATACGAACGGCCGGCGGCTTTCGTTTCAGCCGTCCGGGCGTTATGATCGGCGCACATGTCCACCTCCGTTGAAGCCTGCCTCCGGTTGATTCCGGTGTTCCGTCGGCTTGCGCCCGACGACCGGACCCGGGTCGCCGAAGTCTCGCGCCTCCACGTGTACCCGAAGGGCGACGTCCTGTTCTCCGAAGGCGAAATCCCGGACCGTTTCTGTGTCGTGGCCGAGGGCCGCGTCAAGGTGTTCAAGATGACGCACGCAGGCAAGGACGTCATCCTCGAGGTGTTCGGTGCGGGTGATCCGCTCGGGGCCGTGGCGGTCTACGAAGGACATCCGTACCCGGCGTCGGCGGTGGCCCTCCAGACCACGACGTGCGTCGAGATCCCGCGTGGCGCGTTTTTCGCGCTGCTCGAGCGACATCCGTCGCTGGTGCGAGGGCTGCTCGCGGGTCTCACGATGCGCATGGTCGAACTGACCAACCGGGTCGCGGACCTGACGGGCGGCCGCGTCGAGCCTCGCGTCGCACGCCTCTTCTTGAAGATGGCCCACGAACAGGGGCAGGCCGACCGCGGCGGGATCTTCATTCCCGTCGCATTATCGCGGCAGGAACTGGCCGATCTCACCGGCACCACCATCGAGACGTGCATCCGGATCATGAGCCGCTGGAACAAGGACGGCATCGTCCGCACGGACAAGGACGGGTTCGTCGTGCTTGACAGGAACGAACTCGACGCCATCTCGCAGGGGTCGTGACAGGGAATCCGGCCTCGGCTGTGCCATAATGCAAGCAGTGACGATCGTGATGATCGTCGAGCCCGCGCCCGTCGCCGCCCTGGCGACGGCGTCCCCGCACAGCGCCCGCCGCAACCGTCAGGTTGCCAATCGGGCCAGTCGGAGGTTCCGGTGCCGAAGCCAGCTCCAGATCGCGCGACTGCGCGTGTGCCTGCGGTCCGCAAGTCGACCAGCGGCAAGACCGCGACCCGCCCGAAACGGGTTGCCCAGCCGTCTCCTCTAATGGCGTTGCACGAAGGCATCGTGTATGGCCCGATTCGGTCGCGCCGCCTGGGCCGTTCGCTGGGCATCAACCTGACGCCACCCAACGTGAAGCTCTGCACGTTCAACTGCACGTATTGTCAGTACGGCTGGACGCAGCCCGCCCGGGCCGCGGGGGCCGATCCCGCCCAGACGTGGCCGTCGCCTTCGGCCGTCGCGCGGACGGTGCGCGCCGCGATCCGCGGGCTCGCGGCGCGCGGTGACGGCGTTGATCGCCTGACGCTGGCCGGACACGGGGAACCGACCATGCACCCGCAGTTCGCGGACGTGGTCGACGAGCTGCGTACGCTGCGTGACGACCTGGTGCCAGGCGTGCCGATTGCCGTGCTGTCGAACGCCAGCACGCTGGACCGGGCCGACGTACGCGAGGCCCTGCTGCGCGTGGACGAGCGGTACATGAAGCTCGATGCCGGCGACGCCAACACGCTGCGCACCGTCAATGGTTCCACGACCCCGCTGGATGCGCTGGTGCAGCACCTCTCGGAGTTGCCGGACATCGTGATCCAGGCCATGTTCGTGAAAGACCGCGCCGGGCGGATCGATAACACCACGGACATGGCCGTGATCAACTGGGTCGTGGCCCTCCAGCGCGTCAAGCCCCGGGCGGTGCACGTCTACACGGTCGATCGGGCGCCGGCCTGGCCGTACCTGCAGGCGGTGCCCGCCACGCGCCTGCACGAGATCGCGCAACGCGTCCGCCTGGCCGGCATCGAGTGCGACGTGTTCACGCGCCCCGAGAAAGACACGCCAAGCCCGGCCCGGCGGTGATGACGTGGCGCTGCCGCCCGGCGGCGCCGGACAGGCACACCCCGCCCCTTGCGTGTCGACGAGACGCGCAGGCCCGGCTCGTGGCGTAGGGGGGACTCAGGCGAAGGTCTTCTGGACCCAGGTGCTGGGGCCGCCGTCACCAATCGTCATGTAGCCGCGACGACGCGTGAGCGTGGGGTTCAGCACCGCGCGGGGCACCAGGAGCAGGCGCCGTGCCCCGCCCGCCATGCAAGCCAGTTCGAGGGCATCGAGCAGGCTGTTGGCGATCTCGTCGGTCCCGCACGCGGACTCGGTATCCATGCCGAGTTCGTACACGCGCACTTCCGCATCCGCGCGGTCGTAGGCCGCAATCCCGACGACGCGCGAACCGCACATCACCAGGATTCGGGCACCCTGCGCCAGCCGGTTCCGTCTGGCGGCCGTCAGCCGCTGTCCCCGGAACAGGCGCCGGATATCCGTGACCGACACACCACCGCTGTCGGGTCCCAGCACCCGATAATGCATCGGCAGCGCCGCGAGCGGACGGGTCTGTTGCAAAACCGACGTCACGCGGGATTACACAGCAACCCCGGTGCCATGGCCCACACGGGCCAAATCACGGGATTTCCGTGGAGGAATTCAACGAAATCGTCCCAAAACGGGCCGGGCTCCGGCGAATTCTCGGCGAACGCGCCGAGCACCCGTCAGTCGGCCGCTTCGAGGTGGCCCAGACCGAGTTTCTTGATGCGGTCGCCGAGGGTCGATCGTTTGATGTTGAGGAGTTCAGCGGCTTTCGATTTGTTGCCGCTGCTGACCTTGAGGGCCCAGCTGATGAGATTGGACTCGACTTCTTTCAGCCGGTCGTCCAGCGACACCGCCGACGGATGCGTGTGCGTCTCGACAATCGGCTCGCTCTCTTCCGCATACTTGTGGAACAACACGCTCACGGGCACGCAGCCCACGCGCACGGTGTCGCAGGTACACGTCTGGGCGATACGTTCGCAGGCGTTCTCGAGCTCCCGGACGTTGCCGGGCCACGGGTACCGCAGAAAGGACTGGAGGACGGCCGGCGCGATCAACCGCGGCTCTTCGCCGCGCTGCCGGAAATACCGCTTGATGAAGTGCTCCAGGAGGATCGGCACGTCTTCACGGCGCTCGCGCAACGGCGGCAGGTTGATGGGGATCACGTTGAGCCGGTAGAACAGGTCGTCACGGAACTTGTTCTCCGTGACCATCTGGCGCAGATCCCGTTTGCTGCCGGTGACCACCCGCACATCGATGGGAATCGTCCGGGATCCGCCCAGCCGTTCAATCGTCCGGTTCTGAAGGACCCGCAGCAGCTTGACCTGCATCGACATCGGCACGTCATCGATGTCGTCCAGAAAGATCGTGCCTCCCTGCGCCAGCTCGAACCGGCCGGGCCGATCCTTGATCGCGCCGGTGAATGCGCCGCGTTCGTGGCCGAACAGCTCCGACTCGATCAGCGTCTCGGACAGAATCGCGCAGCTGACCGGCACGAAGGGTTTGTGCCGCCGGGCCGACGAGGAGTGGATCAGGTTGGCGATCATCTCCTTGCCGGTTCCGGTCTCGCCGGTCACCAGCACGCTGCTGTCGCTGTCGGCGATCACGCGGACGAAGTCGAACACCGCGCGCATACGGGCGCTACGGCCGACGACGACCTGATCGATGGTAAAGGGCGTGGAGGCGGTCATGGAGGCTACGACTGTCTGTTTGGGTCCTGACGGTTCAGTCTAGCAGATGCCACCGGAGTATACTAATGCTCATCACTGGATTCACGAGCCGGGGCATCGGCCCCGCGCCACCCCCGGCGGGCCGTCAATCCGTGCCAGGAGAGCCCTCATGGTCACTCGCGAACGTGTACAAACGGTCATCGACCGGATCCGTCCCCTGCTCCAGAGCGACGGCGGCGACATTGAACTCGTGGACGTCCTCGACAATCGCGCCAAGGTGCGCCTCACGGGCAACTGCGTCGGGTGTCCCAGCGCGCAGATGACCCTGTACTTCGGCGTGGAAACGGCGCTCAAGGAAGAGATCCCCGAACTGGAAGAGCTGCAGGTCGTCTGACCTCATCGGCCCGCCGAGGAGACGACGGTGGTCCCCGATACGATGACGGCACTGCCGGTCTGTGACGACGGCCCGGCCACCTGCAGGGTCTCGAACTCGACGATGGCGCGGACATAATCCAACGCGGCCGACAGCTCGTTGTTCCGGGCCTGGGCCAGATCGCGCTGGGCCTGGACGACCAGGAAACTCGTGGACAGCCCCACGTCGAACCGCCGCTGCTCGGCGTTCAGCCGTTCTTCTGCCAGCCCCCGCGCCGCCCGGCTCGTGGCGATCCGCCTGGCGTGCATGTCCAGCTGCCACGCGGCAGCCCGGATCTGCCGCACGGCCGCCACCTCGAGGTTGGCAAGCCGGATACGCGCCTGCTCCGCTTCGAGGCGCGCACGCGCCAGGGCCGCATCCTCCAGCCCCTTCCCCAGGGGATAGGACAACGTGACGGCGACATTCCACGTCGGGTAGTCGCCCCGGCGCAGCTGGTCGAGCGCCACCGAAAACGCCACCGCTTCCCCACCGCTGACCGTGCCAGGGAACCCGCCCGACCGGATCAACCGGGTGCCCGCCAGGCCGTTCCCCGTGTACCCCACCGACAGCCGCACGTCAGGCAGGGTCTGGTTGCGCGAGAACCTCACCGTCACATCGGCATTGGCCACTTCCTGCCGCGCCCGCGCCAGATCGAGCCGGCTCTGGATCGCGCGTGCGACCACCGCTTCGACGTCCGGCGTCATCTGTTCGAGCGACGGGCTGTCGACGGCGTCAATCGCCGTCGTCCAGAACGCCTCGCTCGCCGGATCGAGGATCATCAGGCGCAGCCGATCTTCGGCCTGCCGGGCCTGCACGTCCGCGATCGTCAACAATTCCTGCCGCTGGGCCTCTTCTGCTTGCGCGGACACGAGGTCGAGGGGCGGCGCCTGCCCCACGTCCACGCGTGCCTTGTTCACGCGCACGAGATCGCGCGCCAGGTCCAGCGACCGCTGCTGGACATCCGCGAGAGACCGCGCGGCCACGAGATCCCAGTACGCGCGTTTGACGTCCGCCAGCGTGCGGGCCACGGTCTCCCTGAACCGGGCCTCCGACATCTCGCGGTTCCCGCGGCTCAGGGCCAGTTGCTGACGCCACGTATCGATCGCCCGATCGCGCAGCAGCGGCTGCGACACCGAAAAGACAATCCGCGACGTCAGGCTCGGATTGAAGTTCGTGAACGTGCTCGTCGTCGTGGTCTTCGTCGCGTCCCACGTCACGGCGTAACTGCTCCCCAGCCACGGCACACGCTGATTCAGGCCCACACCGCCCGTAGCCGTGGTCGAGCGGACACCCTGCGTCCCGACCAGGAAGCTGGTGGGCGGCGCCAGCTGCGTGTTCCGCAGGATGTTCGACAACAGGTTGGGCGTGTAGGCCGCCTTCGACTGCGCCACGCGTTCGTCGGCGATGGCCGGATCCAGCCGGCTCACGCGGATATCCGGGTTGTGCTCGAGCCCCATCCGCACCGCGTCTTCGATGGACAAGCGCAGCACGGGTCCCTCGGCCACTGGCGCGCCGCCAGCCGGGGCTGTCAGCACGGTCCGTGCGCCGCCGGCCTGGCCGAACGCCAGACCCGGCACCAGGACCACGTACGCCACCAGCAGCGCCGCTCCCGCAGTCCGGACGCGGCGTTTCGTCGCCCGGTTCCACAGCCACGTTCCCACCTTCGCCTGCGCCGCATCATCCAGCAGCGAGTACGCCACCGGCGTGACGACGAGCGTGAGCAGCAGAACCAGCGTCTGCCCGCCGATGATCACGAACCCGATGGCCCGGTTCGTCCCCGATCCCACACCGCTCGAGACGACCAGCGGGATCATGCCCGCCACGAACGACAGGGTCGTCATCAGGATGGGCCGCAACCGGTCGCGGCTCGCCTGCACCACCGCCGCGTGGCGCTCCATGCCCGCTTCCCGCAACTGGTTGGCCCGATCGATCTGCAGGATGGCGTTCTTCTTGACCACGCCGAACAGGACGAGCAGGCCCAGCGCCGAGAAGATGTTCAGCGACTGCCCCGCCACGATGATGGACACCAGCGCAAAGGGCAGGGTCAGCGGCAAGGACAGCAGAATCGTGATCGGGTGGAGCCACGATTCGAACTGCGCGGCCAGAATCAGGTACATGAACACCAGGGACAGCATGAACGCGGTCACGAACGCGGTGGCCGTCCGTCCCAGTTCGCGACTGCGTCCGGTGAACCGCGTACGATACGCAGGGCCCATGGTGATCTTCGCGGCGGCTTCCTCCATCGCCGCCATCACCGGCGTCTGTGACGTCCCCGGCAGGAGGTTCGCGTAGACCGTCACCTGGCGGCTCCGGTTCAGCCGCTGTACCTCGGCGGGCGACGTCCCCAGCGTGAACGTCGCGACGTCGCGCAGCGACACGTTGCCCAGGCGCGCTGACGGCACGGACAGGACCCCCACATCGTCGGGCGTCCGCCGGAAATCGGCCATCGCGCGCAGGTGGACCTCGTACTGCTCGCTCCCCTCGTTGTAGGTGGTCACTTGATCACCGCCCACCAGCAGGCGCAACGCCTCGGCGGCATCGCTGACCTGGACACCCAGGTCGGCGGCTTTGGCCCGATCGAGCACCACCTGCAGTTCGGGTTTGCCGGGATTGAGCGAGATGTCCACGTCCACGGCGCCGGCCACCTTGCGCGTCTCGGCCGCTACGGCCTGGGCGTACTGCTCGAGTTTCGCCAGATCGGGTCCGTTGATCACGAACTGGATTTCCGCGCTCGACTGCCCGCCGCCGCTCATCGCCGCGACGGCACGCACCGACGTCCTGAGACCCGCGGACGAAAACTGCGGCACGACAGTCCGCCGCACCTGGTCCATGGCGTCGAAGACACTCCGCCGCCGATCGCCGATCGCCACGAGGCGCAGATAGACCGTCGCCACATTCTGCGTCCGCGCCGAGTCGTCCGCCACCGTCACCATGGAGAAGTCGACCTCCGGCACCGCCTGGCGGACCGCCGACGCCACCCGGTTGGCGATCAGTTCGGTCGCCTGCAGACTGGTCCCCTCGGGCGCCCGGATCCCGACTTCGAACTCGCCCTGGTCGTCCATCGGCAGGAAGTTCTTGGCCACCACGAAAAACAGCGGACCGCTCGACAGGAGCACGGCGACCGCAATGCCCGCCACGATGCCCCGATGGCTGAGCGCCCAATGCAGCCAGCTCACGTACTGCGCGTCGATCCGGTGGAACACGCCGCTCTCCCGGGACGCGTGGGCCAGATGGCCGGTGCCGTTCACATCCCGGCGCACACGGAGCCACCGGGCGCCCAGCATCGGCGTCAGTGTGAAACTCACCAGCAGCGACACGAGGATGGCGAACGCCATCGTGAACCCGAAACTCTGCAGGAACCGCCCGGCCATCCCTGACATGAATCCGACCGGCAGGAAGATCGCGACCAGCGACAACGTGGTGGCCATGACGGCCAGCCCGATCTCGTTGGTGGCCTCGACCGCGGCCTCGAAGGGCGGCCGGCCTTTCTCTTCGATGAACCGGTAGATGTTCTCCAGCACCACAATGGCGTCGTCGATGACGATGCCCACCGACAGGGTGAGCGCCAGCATCGTCATGGAGTTGAGGGTGAAGCCCATGTACCAGATCAGGCCGAACGACGCGATGATCGACGTGGGGATGGCGATGGCCGCGATGACCGTGGATCGCCAGTTCCTGAGGAAGATCAGCACGACGAGCGCCGCCAGCAACGCGCCGACGGCCAGATGTTCCTGCACGGCCTTGATCGAGGCCTCGATGAACTCTGACTGATCGCGGACAATGCGGGCTTGGTACCCGGGCGGAAACGTCGGCACCAGTTCCGCGAGACGGGCTTTCACGTCGTCCACCACCTGCACCGCGTTGGTGCCCGACTGGCGGCGGATGTAGAGCACGACGGTGGGCGCGCCGTCGATGTTCGCGAGCGTCTGCGGGTCGGCCATCCCGTCTTCGACCCGCGCGATGTCATTGATGGTGATCGGGTGCCCGTCGCGCACCTTGACCGTGATCAAGCCCAGCTCTTCGACCGTCTGCACGCGGCCCCGGGTACGCAACGTCAACGTGATCGGCCCCTGCTCGATGCGCCCGCCCGGCGTCTCCACGTTCTGGGACTGCAGCGCCCGGGACACCTCGTTGACCGTGACGTTGTAGGCCCTCAGCCGCGGCGCGTCGAGCCAGATGTTGACCTGGCGCACACGCCCACCCAGCACGAGGACCTGCCCCACGCCGCCCACGGTCTCGAGGCGGCGCCGCAACTGCTTGTCGGCATACTCGGTCACTTCCCGCACCGGACGGGGCGCCGACACGGCGATGCCCAGCACCGGCGCCGCGTCGGTATCCATCCGCTCGATCGTGGGCTGGAAGATGTTGCGCGGCAGCTGCGGCAGGACCCGGTTCACCTTGTCCCGCACCTCCTGGGCCGCGACGTCACCGTCCTTCTCGAGCAGGAACGATGCGGACACGATCGATACGCCCTCCGCCGACGTCGATCGCACCTCGTCGAGGCCGCTGATCGTATTGACGGCTTCTTCGATCTTGTCGCTGATCTCGGTCTCGATCTGTTCCGGCGCCGCGCCCGGCTGGCGCGTCGTGATCACGATCGTCGGGAACTCGATCTTGGGAAAGCGGTCGATGCCGAGTTGCGTGTACCCGAACGCGCCCACCACCGTGATGAGGAGCACCAGAACCGTCGCAAAGACCGGCCGACGGACACAAAGAGCCGCGAGCCACTGCATGATGAACTCCGAAGCGCCGGCAGGCCGGCGCGGGGCCCGGCACTACTTGGATGGAGGGATCGAGGTGCCTCCGGCGACCGCCACGCGAAGGCCGTCGGAGAGACCGGCGAGCGCGCCCGTGGCCACCACCTCGCCGGCCGCCAGGCCGTTGAGCACCTCGGTTCGATCGCCGATCACCGCCCCAGGCGTGATCATGCGCTGCTGGACACGATCGCCGCGCACGACGAACACCTGGCTGAACCCGCCGCTGGCCTGGATCGCGGCGGATGGCACCATCACAGACGGCGTGCTGGCCGGCAGTTCCACTTCGGCCGTCACGAACATCCCCGGTTTCAGCGCCGCGTCCGCATTCGACGTGACCGCCTCGGCGACCAGAGCCCGCTGGTCGGCTCGCAGCGCCGGCGCGACGTAGCGGACCCGCCCGTCGAAGACCCGCCCGGGGTAGGCGTCGACCAGCAACCGCACCGGCTGTCCCGCGCCGATCGCGCCGACCGCGTGCTCGGGAATGGACAACTCGACCCGGAGCGGGGTGATGCGCACCACCGTCGCCACCTTCGTTCCACGGGTCACGAAATCGCCGACGCTGACCTTGCGCTCGACGACGAGGCCGGCAAACGGCGCCCGCACCGCTGTATCGGCCAGGGCTTTGCGCGCCAAGGCCGCCCGCGCCCGCGCCGCTTCGAGCTGGCGGAACGTCTGCTGCGCCCCGTTCATCACCGTGGCGGCCTGGTTGCGAGCGGCTTCGGCCTGCGTCCGTCGCAAGTCGAATTCGGCCTGGGACACGACGCGCTGTTCGAGCAGGTTCTTGATTCTGGCGAAATCGGCCTCGGCAAGGTCCCGAGACGCCCTGGCGCTGCGCACCTCCGGCACATCGTCGACAGCGAACGGCGTGCCGGGCGTGATCGCCAGCCGGGCTTCCAGTTGAGCGACGTTCGCCTCGGCTTCCCGAGCCTGAGCCTCGGCCTCGGTGGCCACCAGTTCCACGAGCACCGTCCCTGCGCTGACGCGGCTCCCGCGTTCGACGGGCGTCGCCGTCACCCGCCCGGCGGTCTCGGCCGCGACTTCGGCTTCTTCGTCGGCAGCGAGCGTCCCGGTCACGCGCAGTGTCCGGTTGACCGCGGCCTCCGTCACCGAAGCGGCTGTGATCGTCGGAGGCGCCGCCACTTCCGCCTTCGCCGAATCGGCAGCCGGACCGTTGCATCCCGCGAGGACGCACGGGCTCAGCAACGCGAGCAGGCACAGCGATCGTGTGGTGGTCATGATTGGTCCTGGGTCCCTGGATGTTGCGGCGGCGTGGCGGCGGCGGGCGCTGGGTGCTCGCGAGCCGCTCCGTGGAGGAACAGCGCGAGCACGGATGCCGTCGGGCGGCCGGGGCGCTGGGCGCCGGAGGCCATCGCCTCGAAGATGCAGTTGTGGACGATGCCCATGAAGGCCGACGCCAGCATTTCGGGCGGCACGGGCTGGAGCAGTCCTTCCTGGACGCCAGAGCGCATCAGGTCCACGATCAGGGCGCGCAGCTTGCGCGTGCGTTCACCCACGCGCTGGGCGATCTCGCCGGTGAAGGCCGCCGACAGCCGTCCACGCTCCGAGAGGAACAGCTTGAAGAACCCTCGCCGCTCTTCGAACGCGCGGAACATGCCCTCGGTGAGACCGAGCAGCCGCCCTTCGGTCGTGTCGGCGGTCAGCGCTTCGTTGAGGAGCCTGAAGAAGTGCTCCCACTGCTCCTCGACGACGCGCAGGTAGAGTTCGTCCTTGCTGGCGAAGAACTGGTAGACGCCCCCGACACTGAACCCCGCTTCGCGGGCGATGTCGCGGATGGATGTTGCGTGGTACCCGCGGTCACTGAACACACGTTCAGCAGCCTGAAGGAGGCCGGCGAGATCGGCTTCCCGGTGTCGAAGCCTGCGGATAGATGAACCAGTATTCATAATCAGAATTCTGGCTCATTATTCGCAATAACGCTTCGGAGGTCAATCCAATTCTCTGCCCCGGCCCAGTGGTTCTGTCCCGACGCCCTTTGGTCGTCGTCGTCAGGCTCGCCTCAACGCACCGTCTGCCTGGACGTGGGGCACCCATGCCAGGCCAACGGCCTGCACCGTGACGTCGGTGCGCTTGGGCTTGACGGGCAGCGCCACGAGCGCCTCGCCCTGGGGATCAAGCGCTGCCGTCAAGGCATTCAGCTCACTCTCGATCAGCGCTTCGAGGTCGGCCTTCTGTTGTTGGGCGGCCGCCGCGGTTTCTCTGGCCCGTTGAATGTCCTGCTGTTCCTTCATCGCCCGCCCCACGCCCCGCGCGGCCGTGGTGGCCCGTCCCAGCGTGGCACTCGACACAGCTTTGCGCCCCAGCAGTGCGCCCAGAACCGTGGCCCCGATCGACAGCCCGGTCTGGAGTTTCTGCTGGCTCGCTTGTTCGGACTCACGTTCAATGGCCTGGTTCGCGCGGCGGATCTTCTCGTCGAGAGCAGCCAGTTTGGCGGAGTGCTTCTGCCGCAGCTTGGCCAGCGCCAGGTCGCGTTGCTCCCTGGTCAGGGTCTGCAGCCGGATGCGGAAGTCCCGTTCGGACTCGCCCGGCAACGAAACGACACCGGTGCGGGCACTCTGCAGCAGGTCGAGCTGGGCCGACTGCGTCAGCCAGGTCTTCAGCGACTTCTCCCACGCGGCGTACGTCCTGGCCTTGGTGGCCGCCGGCGCGAGCGGCGCGAACGCCGCCGTCCCTTCGGGCCCGGATCGCAGGTCACGGGGCGTGACCTCCAGGTCCTCGCCACTGTCCCAGTCCGCGGTCCCCAGCCGGTCATCCATCGCGGCCACCCGCACGGTGGCCCGGCTGTGATGCACGCCCAGTTTCGTGTTCGCGAACAGCACGTTGACGATACCGATCGCCATCGGGACATAGACCACGCCGACGCCGGACGGTGCCTGGCCGCCAGGAACGAAAAACTGGCTGATGTCCGGAGGCAGCACCGGGCGATCACCTGGTGCCGGCACCGCTTGCTGTGGCGGCGCCGGCCCCCTGCCGGGCACCGGGCTGCCGGACAGGCCCTGCGCCGGCGCGGGCGCCGACGCTGCCGCTCTGGCCGTGGACGGCCTGCGAGGCGCCATCAGTACCTTGATCTGGTCGCGGGTCAACGGCCCGCGCAGGTAGGACATCGCCCAGCGTGACTCGAACACGGTCGGCGCACCTTCGTGCACGTTGTTCATCAGGAAGACGCGCGAACTGAGACCGCTGAGGATGCGGTCGATCTGGGCCCGATCGAACGCGCCTCCTCCGGACGTGATCGCGCCCTCGAGGCCGTCGAGCACGCGGGCTTTGTCCCGTTCGGTCTGAAGACGTCCCAGGAACCACGTCCCCGCGTTCGACAGCCCCTTATAGTCGAGGTCCACCGGGTTCTGCGTGGCCAGCAGCGCACCAAGCCCGAAGGCCCGCCCCTGTTTCAGCAACGTGAGCAGCGGCGCTTTCGTCGGCGGGTTCTGAACCGGCGGGAAGTACCCGAATACCTCGTCCATGTAGAACAGGGCACGCAGACTGGTCGTGCCCGCCTGGCTGCGCATCCACCCGAGCAGTTCGTTCAACAGCAGCGACACGAAGAACATCCGCTCGCGGTCGCCGAGGTGGGCGATGGACAGGATCGACACGCGGGGCTTGCCCGCCTCGGTGTACAGCAGGCGGTCGACGTTCAGCGCCTCGCCCTCCAGCCACGTCTCGAACCCCGGCGCGGCCAGCAGGTTGTTGAACGCCGTCGCCAGGCCGAAGCGGTCGGTCGCCGGGAAGAACGACTCGAGCTCCAGGACACCGATCCGCTGCACCGGGGGCTCCTGGATGCGGTGGATCAGCGTGCCGAGGTCGAGCGCGTCCCCGGCGCTCCACGCGTGATTGAGAATCGTCGCGATCAGCAGGTGTTCGCGGCTGCGCACCGGATCGACGTCCAGGCCCGCCAGCGTGAGCAGGCTCGTGGCTGTGGTTGCCACGCGCTCGACCATCAGTTCACGGTCGTCGCGGAGGGCCTGCGGCGGCGCGTCCAGCGAACGCAGAATCGACAGCGGCATGCCCGCCGTACTGCCCGGCGTGTAAATGGTGAACTCCGCGGCCTCCCGCAGCCTGGCAATCCGGGCGCCATCCTGCCCCCACTCGGCGAGGCCCTTGCGCCACTTCTCGGCCTGGTCCGCCGCGAACTGATCCGGCGACACGTCTTTCCGGCGGGCATCGTCTTCGTTCACCCACGGCCGGAAGTCCGTGGCGGACAGATTCGGAAACGTCAGCAGGAGGTTGCCCAGGTCGCCCTTGGGATCGACGGCAATCACGGGGATGCCGTCCAGCGCCGCTTCCTCCAGCAGCGACAGGCACAGCCCGGTCTTGCCGCTGCCCGTCATGCCGACACACACGCCGTGCGTCACCAGATCCTTCGAATCGTAGAGCAGGAGCCCGTCGCGGCGCGCGCCCGACGCGACGTCGAATTCCCGCCCCAGATAGAACACGCCAAGTTTCTCGAAGTCCTGCATGACACACTCCTCTGCCTCCGGGCCGGTGCCCGTCGTGAACACCTCCCGGCCGTCCCGCCGACGCCGAAGACGCAACAGTGTAGCGCAGCCGCTCACTGGCGGCGCAGCCGTCTCCGCCGGAATCCGCACGGATCTGCTGGCGGCGCGCCGGGCTCCTCGCGTATAACAACAGAAGATCGGTTCATCCCCTGCGGGACGCGGCTGGCTCAGGCCGCCCGCAGGGGTTGAACCTTGTACCCGGAGGGACCCCCAGATGACACGACGCCCCCTGTTGGCCTTGGCTCTGCTCCTGTGCTGCTTCGCGCCCGTGCCGGCGCTGGCCGCCGATATCCCCAAACCCGCCCTCGACTCGTATCTGGCCCTGCAGACCGCACTCGCGGCTGACTCGCTCCCGGATGCGCAGAAGGCCGCGGCGGCCTTCGTGACCCAGGCCGAACGACTCGGCCCCGCGCTCGCGAAGACGATCGCGCCCGCGAAGGCGGTGTCGGGGGCGACCGGCATCAAGGACGCGCGCACGGCGTTTGGCGAATTGAGCGATGCGATGCTCGCCCTCGCCGGCGACGGAACGGGCGGGAAAGACGTGCGTGTGGCGTACTGCCCGATGGCCAAGAAAAGCTGGCTGCAGACGGGCTCCGAGATCGCCAATCCGTATTACGGCGCCTCGATGCTGCGGTGCGGGTCGTTCACCAAGTAGGCCTGGCGGTTACTGCGGCAGCGGCCGCGAGAGCCGGAGCCGGATGAACTCCGTTCCGTCGCGTTCCCCTGCCGTCCGCCCGCCGGTGGCGGGATAGTTGTTGTCGTTCACGAGGACGAGCGTGTGCTCGTCCTCGACCCACACCGCCTCGGTCGTGACGAACGGGAACGTGAACAACGTGCCACGGCCACCCAGGTTCTGGGGGTCCGCGATCGCCAGCAGGTCGGCAATGAGGGTCTTGTCTGCCACCACGCCGGGCTCCCCCAGCCGGATGGCGAACACCCGCTTGAATCGCGCGTCCGCACCGTGCCGGTTGTCACGTTCGATCACCAGGTAACGGCCGCCCCCGCCGGGCACCAGTTCCGTCGCCGAGTGTCCCGGCTGATCGAAACGGTAGTACCACACCCGTCCGGTGAACGAGCGGCTGGCAGGGTCGAACTCCAGGATCCGTGCCTGATCCGGCGAATCCTCCGTCGTTGGTCCTTCGAGCATCGCCAGGAGGCGTTCGCCGTCGGGCGCCGCAGCCAGGGCTTCGAATCCGCGGGACCGCCGGACCAGGGCCACGTTCGCCCCGCCGGCCTCGGGCGGCGGCAGCCCAGGCCGGTCGGACGACACAAAGCCAGGCACACCAATCGGTGCGCCGAGTACACGCCCGTCCCGGTCCACGTGCAGCAGGAACGGACCGAACTCGTCGCCCACCCACATCGACCCGTCAGGCATCCGGACGAATGACTCAGGATCGAGGTCCGAGCCGGTCAGCCACCGTTCCGGCGTGTCGTCGCGCACGAGGTGAAACGGCATGACCGCGGATGGATCCGCCAGGCGGACAACGGGGCCGACCTCCACGGTACCGTCACCGCCGAGGGCCGTGCGCCAGTTCGGCCGCAGGTGGTAATAACACAGCAGGAAGTCCGGCGAATTCCAGCGCACGCCATAACCGTTGTCGCTCAGCGCCAGCCACCACCCGGGCCGGCCTGGCGCGGGCAGAATCGCGGAAACCCCCTGCACCGGCTGCGACGGGAATGCCTGCCCGCGAGAGCCGTTGTCGCGGAAACGCCCGGACGGCGGCCCCCCGGCGAACGTGTCGGCGGGCAACCTGGCAATCCCTGTCAATGTCGCCAGCGGCTCGGGCCGCTGCGCGGCGGCCCCGCCTGTTCCCTGACAGACTCCTGTGACGGCCGTCGCCAACACCGTCACGATCACGGCCGCGGTTCTCGCGTTCATGGGTCGGTTCAGACTCCGGGTTTCAGGCGCCGGGCTCCGGACTCCGGGCATGCCTACTTCCTACTTCCTACTTCCTACTTCCTACTTCCTACTTCCTACTTCTTGCTTCTTGCTTCCTACTTCTTACTTCTTACTTCTCGCCCCTCCGCACCGTCCCCGGCGCCACTGGCGGCCACTCGGTCCGCTCGGCCCGTGTGACGAACGCGTCGGCGTCTTCCGGCAGGAGCAACCGCTGATGCTTCAGCGCGTCGGCTGCCTCGCGTACGCGCGCCACATAGACCTCGCGCGACGGGTACCTCTTTTCGATCGACGGGCGCGGGTCGCCAGACGCGGTCCGCTCAACTTCGGTTTGCGCGAACGCGAAAAACGATCCTGCCCACCGCGCCAGGTGGTTCGTGCCGCCCATCGTCTCGCCCCGGGGATTCCAGCCCGTATAGGTCCCCAGCGGCACCGCGATGTCGGGTGTTCGAATCCCGGCGATCTCGTTCCCGTCCGCATCCACAGCCGGCACACGCGTCACGTACGCCGGACCGAAGACGGGCGGCTGCGTGTCGGCCATGCCGTCGGTCTTGAAGCGCGGGCCGAAGTCCAGCCGGGGCGGCTGCAGTGCCGCCGCCGGATGCCGGGAACCGGGAATGCGGGGAAACGCGCGGGCGTGCTGCTCGACGGAAATCAGGGTGCCCCGATCGATACGTGCGTACACACTGTCAGGGGGCGGCGTCCCGTCGGACGCCCACCGATCCAGCGCCACGAGTAACGCGCGCAGCGGGGCCGAGTGATCCAGCGGATTGCCTGGATGGGCGTACGCCGTCCGCGTCGAGGTCCGGGTGTTCTGATGCTGCCCGCCTGCGATGGCATAGAGCCGGACGCGCGGATCGAGCTCCGCATCACGCGTACCCGTGACATCCGTGTGCACCAGCGACGCCGACCGCGCCCAGTATTCCGTGGACGTGCCTGTGTACATCACCAGCGGGACGTGGCCCAGGGACCGCGCCACCGCCAGGACGTCGCCCGTCTCGCCCGTGATCGGATCGGTCTGCAGCCCGGGCACGAACGGGAAGATGTCGGCCAGGGCCTGATGGTCCTCCAGTTCACTGGGGTGGCGCGTGGTCTGGGCGAACCGATGGTTGAAGGCGCCTTTGCCGCCGCCGGGCACGTGCGGCATCGCCGCGTCGAACACCGCACGTTTCCGCTCGTCGACGTGGAATCCCTGCCAGATCATGTGCTGGATGACCCGGCCCGACTGTGAGATGCCGAAGATGTAGGCGTGCCGGGAATCGGGTGTGAGCGTGCCGTCGGGACCGGCGACGGCCAACGGGTTGGGCGTACCGGACACATCCGCGCCGGCAAACCTGAAGAAGGCCAGGCTGTCGCGAATCGCCGCCAGGCCCAGCCCGACAATGCGAGGGTCACGCGCCGTGTAGACGAGTTCGTAGATCCGCCCGGGCGTGAATCCCCCGTCCACCCAGAGCGCGGCTGGGTCGGGTACGGCCTTCCCGCCGTCGGTTCGCGCGAACCGCCACTGCGATCGCGGCACCGCCACGCGGGCACCTCGCTGCTCGTCCCGCACGGTCAGCACGGCATCCGCCGCCTCGGGATCCGCCACGGGGTAACACCGGCTGTTCCCCCAGGCCAGCGGCTCGCTGTGGCTCGGCTGGTCCACCACGATCTCCGACACCACGCGCCCGGTGATCGGGGCGCCCCGATCCGTCGCGACCGGCAGGTCGATCTGCAGGCGCCCGCCGCCGGCCGTGACGTCCCAGTTCCACGCGCTCCACAGCAGCGAATACCCCTGGCGCATCAGGAACCCGTTGCCGGCATGTTCCGGCGTCGAGGGGTCGTTGCTCCCGACGGCCAGGTTGAAGCGGGCCAGCATGGCCAGACTGCCGCGGTTGTTCACCTCGTACAGCAGCCGGTGGTTGCCCTTCGACAGGTCCACGGGTTTGAGCAGGATGAAATCGCCCACGAAGGACACCCGTCCCTGCGCATCGGTCGGCGCGAAGCGCAGATCGACGATGCGCGCGTTGGCGGGGTTCGTTGGGTCAACGCGATAATGCAGGCGTCCCACCACCTTCTCGTAGGGCCCGACCGTGCCGAAACTGGCGCCGCCGGCAAACGACTCGCGCCGGAGAACTTCGACGCGGACCACTTCGGCGAACGCCGGGCTCCAGCACACCAGCACCGCCACACCGACGAGCAGCATCCGTTTCATGACGTTCTCCGCGTGAAGTCCCCTGCGAGGTACGTAGCCCCGGGGCTTTCCTGGCCTGAGCGAAGTCGAAGGCAGCCCCGGGGACCCCGGACCTAAAGGTCCGGGGCTACGTACGAAGGTCCGGGGCGATGTTCGGTCAGGCCAGTCTCTTCTTCCAGTACCGTTCCAGGCCCTGCCAGCAATGGTCGAGAGGCACGGCCGCGCCGTAGGCCCCGGCCGCATCCGCGCCGATCCGTTCGGCGATGCGCGCCATGACTCCGTCGACGAACCGCGTCACCCGTACCGCCTCGTCTTCCGTGTCCATCAGCTCGCGGCTGACCCGGTGCCACGCGTTGAGTTCGTCGGTGAGCATCGTGAGGTGCGCGGCAGCATCCGTGTGCAGGCCGAAATGCGTCACGAACACACCGCTCGGCTGCCGCAACCGGAACTGCTCGATACTGTGCAGCCAGGCCTCGACGTCAATGTCGGGCGGCGGGGTTGGCGGCAGAACGTAGGGCCGCTCCCCGATCCGGATGCCGCCCGTGTCGCCCGCATACAGGATGCCTGTCGCCGTGTCGTGGTACGCCACATGATGCGAGGCGTGGCCGGGCGCGGCCAGGACGTCGATGACGTGGCCGTGGAACGGCAGGGCCTCGCCGCCCCGCAGGGCAACGACGCGCGTTTCCGGTACCGGCGCGAACTCGCCCCACAACCGGTCCATCTCCGCGCCATACAGGCGCGTCGCGCTCGCGATGAGCTTCGCCGGATCGATCAGGTGCGGCGCCCCGCGCTCGTGGACGTACACGGTGACGCGCGGGTACTCGCGGACGATCGTCCCGGTCGCCCCGGCGTGGTCCAGATGGATGTGGGTCACCAGCACGCCGCGCACATCGCCGATGCCAATGCCGGCAGCGTCCAGTTCCTGCCTGAGGTGGGCGAGGCACGATCCCGGCCCCGGGTCGACCAGCAGCACGCCCTCCGGCGTGTCGATCACCGCCGTCGCGATCACCTCGCGCTGGCCCAGGAACTCCAGATCGATCACACGGGTCATTCGGTTCAGAGTCTGCATACGTCTCCCAATAGCACCGCGCCCATTCTACCCGAGCGGCCGGGGATGGCCGTGCCGGTATACTGGAGACATGGCAGACGAACGCCCGAAGACCGATCGTGCGGTCATGGAGAAGACGAAGACCCAGTCGGTGGAGCCCGACCTGTACGCCGTGCTGCTGCTGAACGACGACTACACCACGATGGAGTTCGTCGTGCAGGTTCTCGAATCGGTATTCAGCAAACAGCCGGCGGAAGCGTTCCGGATCATGATGCTGGTCCACACCACTGGCCAGGGATTGTGCGGCGTCTACCCCTTCGACGTCGCTGAGACCAAGGTGGCGAACGTGCACGACCTGGCCGCCGAGCACGGGTTCCCGCTGCGCGCGGCGATCGAACCAGCCGAGGGCTGATCGTCCGGCACTCAACTCCCCCCGCGCCGGCATTCGGCAACGGTATACTGATCTTCAGACGACAGCCCCTGCGCCCGACCACGGCTTCGCCGCTGCGTGACGGTGCACCATCGAACCGCGAGAGCGAGGAACGCCTGTGTTCAGCACCTCTGTCGAGATGCTTTTGAACGTGACTTACCGGGAAGCGGTATCGCGCCGCCACACCCACCTGACGCTGGAGCACCTGCTCTACGTCATGGCCCACGATCTGGAGGGCGAGAAGATCCTCGCGTCGTGCGGCGTCGATCTCCCCCGCCTGCGCAAGGAACTCGACACGTTTCTGCGGGATCGGATGGAACAGCTCCCGCCCGGCTCGGACAAAGAACCCGAGCAGACGCTGGCGTTCCGCCGCACGCTGCAGACGGCGGTCCTGCACGTGCAGAGCGCAGGCCGGGAAGAGGTCCGCGCCGGCGACATCCTGGCGGCATTGATGCAGCAGACGCGCTCGTACTCCGCGACGCTGCTCGCCTCCCACGGCGTCTCACGCCTGGATATCCTGAACTACATCTCCCACGGCATCAGCAAGGTGCCGCAGGCGCCCGTGCCGCCCGATGCGGCCCCGCGGCAGCAGGACCCCCAGGGCGGCGACGGGGATGAAGGCCGGCCGCAGGCCGATCCGCTGGCGGCCTACGCCGTCAACCTGACCGAACGCGCCCGCGAAGGCAAGCTGGATCCGCTGGTCGGCCGCACGGTCGAACTCAAGCGTACGATGGAAATCCTGTGCCGCCGGCGCAAGAACAACCCGGTGTTCGTCGGGGATGCCGGCGTCGGAAAGACAGCCCTGGCCGAAGGCCTGGCACAGCGCCTGATCGACGATGACGTGCCGTCGGTCCTCCAGGGCGCCGAGATCTTTGCCCTCGACACGGCCGCCCTGCTGGCCGGCACGCGTTTCCGTGGCGACTTCGAAGAGCGGTTCAAGGCCGTGATTGCCGCCCTGACGGAACGGCCGTTGCCGATTCTGTTCATCGACGAAATCCACGCCACCGTCGGCGCCGGCGCCACCACGGGCGGCACGATGGATCTCGCCACGCTGATCAAGCCCGTCCTCACCTCCGGCGAACTCCGCATTGTGGGGTCGACGACGTTCGACGAGTTCAAGCACATCGAGAAGGACCGGGCGCTGGCGCGGCGGCTGCAGAAAGTCGTCGTGGACGAGCCGACGATCGAAGAGACGGTGCTGATCCTCAAGGGCCTGCGGACCCGCTACGAAGCGCATCACAACGTGCGGTACGCCGACGAGGCCCTTGACGTGTCGGCGAAGCTGGCCAAACGGCACCTGCGCGACTACAAGCTGCCCGACAGCGCCATCGACATCATCGACGAAGCCGGCGCCCGGACGCGTATGGTTCCGGCGCCCGAGGGCGACGCCGATCAGCCGCGCAGCGTGTCGGTGGACGACATTGAAGGCGTCGTCGCGCGGATGGCCAGGATTCCGGAGAAGCAGGCCAGCGCGTCCGACCGCGAACGCCTGCGGACGCTCGAAGAGTCGCTCCAGCGTGTCGTCTTCGGCCAGCCCGAAGCCGTGCACCTGGTGGCGGCGGCCATCAAGCGCTCCCGCGCCGGTCTGGGCCAGCCCGACCGGCCAGCCGGCTGCTTCCTGTTCACCGGCCCGACCGGCGTCGGCAAGACGGAACTGGCCCGCCAGCTGGCCATGCACCTCGGCAACGAGTTCATCCGCTTCGACATGTCCGAGTACATGGAGAAACATGCCGTGGCGCGGCTCATCGGGGCGCCGCCGGGCTACGTGGGCTTCGAGCAGGGCGGCCTGCTGGTGGACGCGGTCCGGACGCACCCGTACGCCGTGGTCCTGATGGACGAGATCGAGAAGGCGCACCAGGACGTCTACAACATCCTGCTGCAGGTGATGGACCACGCGACGCTGACGGACAACACGGGGCGGAAAGCCGACTTCCGCCAGGCCATCGTCATCCTGACGTCGAACGCCGGGTCGCGCGAGATGAATGCGGCGGCCATCGGCTTCGGCACCTCCGACGGGACACGATCGAAGTCGGCGAAGCAGAAAGCGAAGTCCGCCATCGAGCGGGTGTTCAGCCCGGAGTTCCGCAACCGGCTCGATGCCATCGTCACCTTCCAGGCCCTGTCGCCGGCGGTGATGGAGACCATCGTCGAGAAGTTCATCCTGCAGCTCGAGGCGCAACTGAGCGAGCGGCGCGTGGCGATCACGCTCGACGCGGACGCGCGCGCGTGGCTCGCGAAGAAGGGGTACGATCCGTCGTACGGGGCGCGCCCGCTGGCCCGCGTCGTACAGACCGAGGTCCGCGACCGGCTGACCGACGAGATTCTGTTCGGCGCCCTGGAGCACGGGGGCACCGTCCGGATCGGCCTGAGCCAGGACGCGCTGCGTTTCGAGTTCGACTCGACCGCCGGTCCCGCGCCCGCGCCCAGCGCTGCCGAAACCGTGTCGTAGGTCGACGGAGTCCGGAGATCACACCACTATGGCTGTCGGTGACCCCACCCATCCCCCGTCCCGCCCGGATGGCGGCCGTGACGAAGACACGAGTGTCCGCGTGATCGATCGCCGCTGGTGGGCGCGGGCGGCCGCCGGCGACACCGCCGAAGACGCGGCCCCGCGCGAGTCCGACAAACCCGTGTACGTCCAGGAACTGGAACAGCGTCTGGCCGCGAAAGACGACGAACTGCGCGAGACCATCGCCCGCTACCGCGAAGCCTCGAACGAGTTCGACGAGATGCGGGCCCGCATTCGCCGCGACACCGCGCGCGAGGCGGAGCGCAGCCGCCGCCAGGTGTTCGCCGACCTGCTCGAGGTCATCGACAATCTGGACCGGGCCATCGACGCCGCGCGCACGGCGCAGACCGCCCCGGCCCTGCTGCAGGGCGTCGAACTGGTGCGGTCCCAGTTCCTGGGAAAGTTCGAGAGTCACGGCGTGACGAGAGTGGTGTCACTGGGCCAGCGGTTTGACCCCGAGCGGCACGAAGCGGCAACGACCGTGCCCGTGTCCGATCCGCGTCAGGACGGCGTCGTGGTCGGCATCATCCGTGAGGGGTATACGATGGGCGGCGACATGCTGCGGCCAGCCATGGTCGCCGTCGGCCGTTTCACGAGTGAAGGAGCTGCCTCATGAACGTCAGGACGTACGTGGCCGGGGGTGCCGTCGCACTGGTGGCGCTGCTGGGCCCGGCAACATCAGTGATGGGTCAGACGGCGGCCGGGTCCAAGGCCCGTGTGGACAAGGCCAGGTACGGCACGACGCAGGAGGGCACGGTGATCGACCTGTATACGCTGACGAACAAGAACGGCATGGTCGCGAAGGTCATCACCTACGGCGCCATCCTCACCGAACTGCACGTGCCGGATCGCACGGGCACGATGGGCGACGTCGTCCTGGGCTTCCCGCGCCTGGAGCAGTACCAGGGCGACCACCCGTACTTCGGCGCGACCATCGGCCGCGTGGGCAACCGCATCGCCAAAGGCGCGTTCACGCTGAATGGCAAAACCTACAACCTGGCCACGAACAACGGCCCGAACCACCTGCACGGCGGCGTGAAGGGCTTCGACAAACGGGTCTGGAGAGCCCAGCCCGTGCCCGCGGCAGGAGGGGCCGCCGTCAAGTTCACCTACACGAGCCCGGATGGTGAAGAGGGCTACCCGGGAACGCTGACGGCCTCGGTCACCTACACGCTGACCGACAAGAACGAACTGCGCCTCGACTACATCGCCAATACCGACCAGCCGACGCCCGTGAACCTCACGCACCACAGCTACTTCAATCTCGCGGGCGAAGGCGTCGGCGACATCACGCACCATCAGCTCACGCTGATGGCCGATCGGTTCACGCCGGTGGACGACACGCTGATCCCGACAGGTGAGATTGTCCCGGTTCGCGGGACGGTGATGGACTTCACGCGCGCGACGGCCATTGGTGACCGCATCGAACAGGTGCCCGGCCCGGCGCCGGTCGGCTACGACCACAATTACGTGCTGAGCAGCGGCGGGGGCGTGCTGGCGCTGGCGGCCACGGTGAAGGAGCCGACAACGGGGCGCATCATGGAGGTGCTGACCACCGAGCCCGGCATCCAGTTCTACTCGGGCAACTTCCTGGACGGAACGTTGACTGGCAAGAGAGGCGTCGCCTATCAGAAACACACCGGGTTCTGCCTCGAGACGCAGCATTTCCCGGATTCGGTGAACCGATCCCACTTTCCGCCGACGGTCCTGCAGGCTGACAAGACCTACAAGTCCACCACGGTGTATCGGTTCTCGGCGCGGTAGATCGGCTCGCGGCGTGCGGCGTGCGGCGTGCGGCTATCGATTATTGAGGTTCAATGAGACGGGGTCAGGTTCACGCGAACCTGACCCCGTAGTGGTGTTCGGCCGAAAGCCGAAAGCCGAAAGCCGAAGGCCGATGGCCCTTAGAACGGCGAGAATCCGCTCTCCCCCATCTGGTCTTCGCGCACGATCTGGAAGAGGTTCTGCAAGGCGTCGTAGTGCTGCTTTTCCCAGTCCGCCAGGAACTGGTAGAACTCTTTCACTTCGCGGTCGGTGGCCTGCGTGGCTGCGCCCGAGAAGTACTTGATGGCGTTGTTCTCGAGCGTCATCCCGATGGACAGCACGGCCAGTTCGAACTGCGCCCCGGCCGCCTGCTCGCGGAACCGGCCGGTGAAGATCTGCGTGGCCAGGGCGCGGGCTTCGGGCAGGCTCGCGTCGAAGTGGAACGCGGCCGTCCCCTTCTCGTCGTAGTTCTTCGCCACCGACTTCAGGAACGCCTGGTGCTGGACTTCGTCCGACGCCAGTTTCGAGAACAGTTCCTGCACCGCGGGTTTCGTCGCCCGTTCGGCGGTCATCGAGTAGAAGGTGTACCCATCGGTCTCGATCTGGTAGGCCTTGCCGACGATCTCCAGAATCGCGTCGCGTGTGGTGCTCATCGTTGTCCCCCTCCGGCCAGTTTCTCGACCTGCTCGGCCAGTTCTTCGGCCGACATCACCATGCCGCCTACGCGCCCGAAGAACTCGACCGGGCGTTGACGCGCGATGGCCGCGCGCACGTCTTCGACCATCTGGCCCGTGGACAATTCGGCCACGAGGACCTGCTTCGCCCTCAACGCTGTCCGCTCGAGGGCCTCCGACGGATACGGGAACAGGGTCACGGGCCGGAACAGCCCGACTTTGAGCCCCTTGGCGCGCAGCGCGTCGATGGACGTCCGCGCGATGCGGGCCACGGTGCCGTAGGCGACAATCAGCACATCCATCTCTTCGTCGGCCAGGTACGTCTCGTGGCGCACTTCCTTGGCCATCTCGCGGTACTTGGCCTGGAGGTTCCAGTTGTGCACCTCGAGTTCTTCGGCCTTCAGGTAAAGCGAGTTGACGATGTTCGGTCCGCGGCCCTGGGCACCGGTCGTCGCCCACGCCTTCGCCGGCAGTTCCGACGGATCGATGTGGCGCTTGAACTCGACCGGCTCCATCATCTGACCGATCAGGCCGTCGCCGAGGACCATCACCGGGTTGCGGTAGTGGTCGGCGAGGTCGAAGGCCTCCATCATGAGGTCCGCCGCCTCCTGCACCGTCGAGGGGGCCAGCACCAGCATCCGATAGTCGCCGTGGCCCGCGCCTTTCGTCGCCTGCAGGTA
Source organism: uncultured Vicinamibacterales bacterium (assembly GCA_964372095.1). Lineage (GTDB taxonomy): Bacteria > Acidobacteriota > Vicinamibacteria > Vicinamibacterales > JAKQTR01 > CAYJPV01. The sequence continues at coordinate 111,903 of CAYJPV010000008.1, forward strand.
GTCCGCCTGCGACGGCAGGATCCCGCCCAGGCCCGGGCCCGCGCGCATGATGTTCACGAACACCACGGGCAGTTCCGCGCCGGCGATGTACGACATCGCCTCGGCCATCAGCGAGATGCCGGGGCTGGAGGACGAGGTGAAACACCGGCAGCCGGCGCCCGCCGCGCCGTAGAGCATGTTGGAGGCCGCCACTTCGCTTTCGGCCTGCACGAACATCCCGCCCACCTGCGGGAGGCGGCCCGACAGGTACTCGGGAATTTCGTTCTGCGGCGTAATCGGATATCCGAAGAACAACCGGCACCCCGCCTGGACGGCGGCTTCGCCGATCGCTTCGCAGCCCTTCATCAGTTTCTTTGCCATGTCACGATCTCCAGCGTCAGCGGGCCGTCAGGGCCGCGGCGTAGGTCCGTCCGATCTCCATGCCCTTGGCGAGACAGGTGTGATTCAACTGGACGATTTTCGGGCGTCCCGCGAAGGTCTCGGCCAGGACCGCCTTCACGAGTTCCGCGTCCACGAGGCCGGACGCGCCCAGCAGGGCACCCAGGGCCACCATGTTCGCCGCCTTGGTGCTGCCGGCGTCATTGGCGATCTGGTTCGCCGGCACGAGCACGTTGGTGATGTCCGTCCGGCTTGGCGGGCGGTTGATGAGGCTGGTGTTGACGACGAGGATGCCACCAGGCCGCACGACGGGCTCGAACTTGTCGATGGACTGCATGTTGAGCACGACGGCGGCGTGCGGCTGCTGCGACACCGGAGACCCCACCTGCTTGTCCGAGAGGACGACCGTGCAGTTGCACGTGCCCCCCCGCATTTCGGGGCCGTACGCCGGCATCCACGTGACCTCGAGACCGGCTTTCATGCCCGCGTACGCCAGGAGTTTTCCGATGAGCAGTACGCCCTGACCGCCGAATCCCGCAAGAATAACTTCGTTATGCATGAGTTCCTCCGGCTCAGTGCGCCGACTCGGGGTTCTTCACGTCACCGACCGGGTAATACGGCAACATGTTCTCTTCGAGCCAGTGCATCGCTTCGTGAGGCTGTATGCCCCAGCCGGTCGGACAGGTGGAGACGACCTCGATGAGCGAGAAGCAGACGCCGTCGATCTGCAGCTTGAAAGCCTTCCGGATCGCCTTCTTGGCGTTCATGATGGCTTTGGGTTCGTGGACCGAGACGCGCGCCAGATACGCCGGCGTTTTCAGCGTCGCGAGCAGTTCCACCACACGAATCGGGTATCCGGCCAGCGACACGTCGCGGCCCATCGGGCACGTGGTGGCCACCTGGCCCGGCAACGTGGTGGGCGCCATCTGGCCGCCGGTCATGCCGTAGATGGCGTTGTTGACGAAGATGACCGTGATCTTCTCGCCGCGATTGGCCGCGTGCACCGTCTCGGCCATGCCGATCGAGGCGAGGTCACCGTCGCCCTGGTACGTGAACACATTCAGGTCCGGCCGGCCCCGCTTGATGCCCGTGGCCACGGCCATCGCGCGCCCGTGGGACGCCTGCTGCATGTCGCAGTTGAAAAAGTCGTAGGCCAGCACCGAGCAGCCGACGGGCGCCACGCCCACCGTCCGTTCGCGCACGCCGAGTTCGGAGATGACCTCGCCGACGAGGCGGTGAATCACGCCGTGCGTGCACCCCGGGCAGTAGGTCGTCTGCTTCTCGGTGAGGCCGTCGGTGCGGACCGTCGTCTTGCCCTTGTTCTCGACCTGGACGGCCGTATCCGGGCAAATCAGCAGGCAGTACCGGCAGCCGGTGCAGTCGTCCACGCGCGGCACGACGGGATAGAAATACCCCTTCGCGTTGATGTCGCCGGACATTTCAAGGACGTCTTCCGGGCAGGCATGCACGCAGAGTTCGCAGCCCTTGCAGCGGTCCTTGTCGATAATCGGAGTTGGCACAGCGTCTCCTCTCTAGACGAGACTCGATCGACGGGGCGCGCCCCCGGCGCGCCAGCCGATCGGAGGGGTGATGTAGCGAGTCATGGGGAGTACAGGAATGTCGCGGCACGGACCGTCCACGTGCCCGGCCAGATCGCCGACCGCCGCCCAGAAACGGATCGGCAGGCCGGTTTCGGCAGCGACGTCGGTCGCCAGCTGAACGCCCGCGTGAATGATCTCGGGCGTCGTTTCGTCGATGAGGTGCGTGTTGGCCACGAGACCGGTCACCGCCACCCGCGCGGTACGCTCGATCTCGCGCAGCATCCGGAGGATGTCGGCCGGCGTTTCGGCAAATGGCCGGTTGCCGTTGACGACGAACAGCACGTCGGTGATGGCCGGATCGGACAACCCCGAGAGTGACCCCAGCACCCGGGCGCCAACGTCCGCGCCGCCGACGTCGAACAGGACCTTGCAGGGCCCGGCAGACGCCAGACTCGCCCCGGTCCTCGCCCCGGGAACCACGATGGGCAGGTCCGCAAAGACCCGGTCGCCTTCGGGCAACACCATCTTGATGCCCTGCGCCGTCAGTTCGTCTCGCACCAGCCGGGAACGGAAGTACGGCTTGACCAGATCCAGGTCAATCAGCGTGACGTCCCAGCCGCGCGCGCGCCAGCCGAAGGCGAGATTGATGCAGATCTCGGACTTTCCGGCTCCGAAATGGCCGACCAGCAACGTGACGGGCGCTGTCAGAACGTCAAAGGCCGTCGGACGGGGAAGGGTGGAATCAACCATACCAACGATGGCGAGGGCTCGTTTACACCAGACCCGGGGGGATATCGGGGAGGTCTGGCAGGCTGTCCACAGTGGGCAACCCGGGGGGGCTGGTGCCAGCATATCACGAGCCTCCCGACGGTCCGCGAGCCGCAGCGGACTGGTCGCGGCCAGGCACCGGAAACCCGACGCCAACCACGTACCCCGTCGGGAGATAGCAAAAGGCACGCCGCTCGGGATTCCCGGCCGGAGTGGTCCAAACATCAGGCGCGGGCCCGGCAACCGCTGCGGGCAGCCCTGGTGGTCAGACCACACCCCCTCCCACTGGCGGATTACCGCCAGTGGGCACACCTCGCCTGGCGGGGTCTAAACTAACGCTTCTCCGACGGCGGCGTGCCGAGCCCGAACGGCTTGTCGAGACGGCTCTGCATCTCGTCGTACCGGCGCTCGAGGTCGTCGAGTTCCGCCTGGTACCGGGCGTCGTCCAGGTCGCCCCGCTCCCGCCGCAGGTCAATCACACGGCGCTGGTTCTCGTACCAGCGATCCGGATCGAAGTTGTAGGTCATGGGGTCCGGGGTAATCCTGCCGCATCGAACACCGCCGTGGCCAGCGACGAGTAGTCGTCGTCCCCTCTCCCGGCCGCCATCTGCGCGGAGATGTACTGCTCCACAGCCGCCGCCACGTGCGCCGGCACGCCCAGTTCGTGGATGGTCTGCATGACGATCCCGAAGTCCTTGTGGTACAGCCTGGTCTTGAAGCCCGGCACGTAGTTCTGCGTGATGATGCGCTCACCGTGCACTTCCAGCACGCGGCTGGCGGCGAAGCCGCCCAGGAGCGCCTCACGGACCTTGGCCGGATCGATGCCCGACTTGTAGGCAATCGCGAACGCCTCGCTCACCGAGGCCAGCGCACCGCCGATGCAGATCTGGTTGCAGGCCTTGCACACCTGCCCCGCGCCGGACTCGCCGATGTGGACGATTCGATCGGGGTTCCCCATGGCTGCCAGGACAGGCCGGACCCGATCCAGCGCCGCCCCGTCGCCGCCCACCATGATCGAGAGCGTCCCGTTGACGGCCCCGATCTCGCCGCCGCTCACCGGCGCATCCAGCATGGCCACGCCGCGGCCCGCCGCGTGGGCCGCCAGTTCGCGCGCAGCGGCCGGCGCGATCGTGCTCATGTCCACGATCACCGAGCCGGGCCGCACCGTCTCGAAGACGCCGTTGGGGCCCTCGAGCACGAGGCGCACGTCCGGGGAATCCGGCACCATGGTGATGATGACGTCACTCTGCGCGGCGACATCCGCCGGCGATGACCCACGAGTCGCGCCAGCCGCGACCACCGCGTCCACGGGCCCCTGGCTCCGGCTGTGCGCCGTGACGGCAAACCCCTTCTTCAACAGGTTGAGGACCATGGGCTTGCCCATCAGCCCGAGACCGATGAACCCAACACGATCGGACATGACAACCTCTCCTTCGGCTATCGGCTATCGGCTATCGGCTTTCGGCCGAAGCACGCTCCTTAAACCCGGCGATCGACACGGTCCCCTACCCTTTCGCCACGATCACCACGCCCAGCACGGTCTGCAGGACCGCCGCCACGGCGTTGGGGAGCCAGATCCCTCGTCGGGCGTATCTCACACCGTAGAAGAACCAGAACAGGTAGACGAGGAAAAATCCGGCCACGAACCAGAGCGACACGGACGACGGTCCCGGCGTGCGCCATTCATGCAGGATCTGGTGCACGAGCGTGGTGCAGGCGATGGCCCCGATGGCAATGCCCGTGTTCTCCCACACCGCGTCAGAAATCGTCCTCAGCACCTTCGACCTCCACGGGCTCCAGGCCACAGGCGCCGGGCGCCGGCCTTCCTACTGTCTACTGCCTACTGTTTACTGCCGTGTAAACCTCACATGCCTCACCCGGCCTGCGAACACGTTGAATCCGTCAATCCGGCCGCCCGCGTCCCGCGTGAATCGCACCGTCTGGCCGTCGCCTTCGAACCCGTCGGGGAACACGGGATTCAGCGCAATACGCTGAGCCGGGCGGAATCGGAGCACAAGGTGATCGCCGTCACGGAGCACCGCGTACGTCATCCCGAGTTCTTCGCTGACGTACATCCCGGTGAACGGCTCCAGTTGCTCGGGCGTCGGCGCAAAGGGCGCTTCGGCATGCCAGACACGTGGCCTGGCGTTGCCCGTCTTATCGGCGATCGCCACGACCGCCGCCGTCGCCGGCCACGCTGGCTGGGCGCCGCCGACATCAAGCGTCAACGCCCGCGACCCGTCAGCCGACGAGAGCACACCCGGTGCGGTTGGCACAAGCGCCAGGCCCCCGACCCGCAGCCCCTTCCGGTCCTTGTCCCACACGATCCTGATAATCGCGTCCGTCGCCCGCTCGCGATACAACCCGGCCACCCGGCTGAGCACATCGGCTGGCACGTGAATCGCCGTGACGGCGGTCACGGGCCTGACCTTGTCACCGAGGAACAGTTCCGCCACCTGGTGGGCATAGCCACCGGGATTGGCGCCGGTCGAATTGCAGAGCACGGCGACCGACAGCCGCTCGTCCGGAAACCGCGCCAGGAACGTCTGGTAGCCCGCCGTCGACCCGCCGTGGCTGATTTCGCGCACGCCACGATACCGCTGCACGAACAAGCCCAGGGCGTAGTCCAGGACGGTGCCGTCATTCAGCCGTGCCGGCGTCTGCAGCATCTCGGCCCAGGCCCGTCCGCCCACGCGGGGATGGTCGAGATTCTCGTTCCAGAGCAGCATGTCGCCGACGGTCGTCAACAAGCCGCCGTTTCCAATCACGTTGGTGATGGACATGAAGGTGCGGAACGATCCACCTGCGCCCATACGGTACGCCGTCGCCCGGCCAGGCACGATCGCCGTGAAATCGTCGCGCCACCGGGTCTTGGTCATGCCCAGCGGCTTGAACAGCCGTTCCTGGCTGAACTCGGCGAAGGGTTTTCCCGACACACGTTCCACGACAACGGTCAGCAGCGTAAACGCGGTGTTGTTGTACAGGTACTCATCGCCGGGCGTGAAATTCAGGGCCTGCTGAAAGCCCACCAGTTCGACGATCTCGGGGACCGTGTGCACCGCCAGTCCCGGTGCCCGCCCCATCATCGTCAGGAGCGGCCACTGGCTGCGCAGGCCGCTCGTGTGTGTCAGCAGGTGGCGAATCAGGATCGGGGTACCGAAGTCCGGCACCTCGGGCACGAACTTCCGCACGGGATCGTCGAGGGACAGTTTCCCGTCCAGGGCCAGCAGCGCCACGGCACCCGCCGTAAACTGCTTGGCCACCGAGCCGGATTCAAACACGGTGTCTGGCGTGATGCGGACGCCGTACTCGAGGTTGGCCAGGCCGTATCCCTGCGTGTAGACGGTCTTGCCCTGCTGGGCCACGCCCACGGCACAGCCGGGGGTCTTCGCGCCCCAGCGCTCGAAGATCGTGTCGATGCGCTGGGCCGTCGTCGCGGCCTCCTGGGCCGGCAGCCCCAGCACGGACACGCCGGACAGCCATACGAACAGCAGGAACGACATCACAACGGGACGACGAGCGGGTAACGGCATGGACAGACCTCCCCCGGACATCCGGGGCTACGTACGCGCCCGGAGTTACGGGCGCAACTTCGTCACGGGAATGCCGCAGAGGAACTTGAACGTCGTGTCCCCGGCATTCGCGTACTGATGCACGGTATCCGGCGGCACAAAGACGATATCGCCTGGCTTGAGAGGGTGCCAGACGCCATCCATCAGGACCTTGCCCTGCCCCTCGACGACGAAGTTCTCGTGTTCGTACGGATGGTTGTGGTGCGGCGACGCGCCGCCTGGCGCCAGTTCGACCATCCGGAGCGCGTAGACCGGCGCGCCATCGTGCGTATCGTCAATCAGCCAGCGCAGGGACGCGCCCGGCGCCTGGGGCCCGACCGCTTCCGCGGGCACGTCGGTGTAGTGACAGACTTTTCCTTTGAGGTCAGACATCGTGAGCTCCTGTTCCCCGGACCTGACCGCCTCCGCCAAGGCTACGGCGAGTCCGCCGGAGTTTCAACGCAGGCGGAAGGTCCGGGGCTACGTACTTCTCTTGTGGGGTCGGCTTCAGCCGGCCCCTGGCTTCAGCCGGCCCCTGGCTACGTCCGCCTCAAGGCGGACGCCACAACACTCGCCAGTTCCGCCACAACGGCCCGATCGGTGACGTCGTAGGTGTTCTCTGGCGGATACAGCGCCCCGCCGAAGGTGACCCACGGCTTCTGCCGCGTCGAATCATCGCGGCACGTCTTCCACGCCGCCACGTGGATCTCGCGGCAACCCGTCCGTTCGATCGTCTGCGTGAAGGTGTGCGGCTTGATCCCGCCGCCGGGCATGATGATGATGCGATCTTTCGCGTAGTCCACGAGGCGGGCAATCAGATCGATCCCTTCGGCCACGGTGTCGCACTGGCCGCTCGTGAGCACCCGGGTGATTCCCATGTCGATCAACTGGTCGAGCGCGCGAAACGGATCGGGGGTCACGTCGAACGCACGGTGGAACGTCGCCTGGCGGGTCCCGATGAGATCGCGCAACCGCTTCGAGCGGGGCAGGTCGATATCGCCATCGGGCGTCAGGATGCCGAACACCACGCCGTCCGCGCCCTGGGCCACGGCCATCTCGGTGTCCCGTTCCATCGCCGCGTATTCGGGCCCGGTATAGCAGAACCCTCCCCCGCGGGGGCGGGTCATGAAGATCACGGGAATCCTGAGGCGCCGCTTCGCTTCGACCAGCGTGCCAAACGACGGCGTCAATCCGCCATGGAACAAATCCGAACACAGTTCCACCCGGTCCGCGCCGCCCGCCTCAGCTTCGATCGCATCATCGAGGGACCCGCAGCACATCTCCAGCAGGACCCGTCCGGTCGTCGTCGCCATCACCGCACCTTCCATTCATGAATCCCCGCCGAGAAGCCGACTGGCAGCGTCACCTCGATCCGGAGCGCACGGGTGGTCACGGGCTTGAACGCCACCGCATTGTACGCGTCCTTCTGCACGCCGTACGGCGCCAGCGCCTCAACAGGCTTCCACGAGTCGCCTTCTTGGTAGAGGAGCCGCCACGAACGCGGGAGCCGGCATCCGCCTTCACCCGTGTCGTCGAACCAGTACACCGCCACGTCCGACACCTGCTCTGGCGTGGGGAAATCGTACTGCACCCACTCGACGCTGTTCGTCTTCGGCCACCAGTGGAAGTAGAGGGCGGCGTGGTCGTTCGAGCTGATGGGGTCGTTGAGTTCGTTCAGCCCGTCCAGGCCCTTGCCGCCTTCGGAGCTGGACGCGACCGCCCGGGATGCCAGGGTGGGTTCGGGCACCGGCCGCGCCTTCGCCGCCTCACGGGCGAGCCACACCGCCATCTCGCCCTTCCCGCGGTGCGCCCAGGCGTAGTACGGGATGAGCGTCAGCGGCACCGTGCTGCTGGCCACGGCCCCGCCTTTCTGATGCAGTGCCGTCGCCGTTCCCGTGATGGTCGTCACGCCATCGAAGAGATCTGGCCGGGCCTTGATGGCGAGTGGCGCGCGGTCATCAAGAACGAGATTCGTCACGCGGCCGTTGTGGTCCGGCCATTCCGCGGCGTACACGAGCGGTCCGCGTTCCACCGCCACGCGCCCCGCATCGGCCTTCACCTCGGGATGAGCCACGACGCGGCGCACGGCCATCGGCAACACGAGCCGCACCTCATCGCCGACCTTCCAGTCGCGGGTCACGGCCGCGTAACCCTTCTCGAGGCTTACCGGAATCACGGCGCCGTTGACCGAGAGGCTAACCGGATCCGGGGCGCCGTCCAGGTGCCGGTACAGGTCGCTCCCGACCGGCTGCTGCCGCGCCCATCCCGGCACCCGCAGCATCAGCGTCATGCGCCCCGGCGTGCCGGCCGTCACGGCAATCCGGATGTCACCGTCCCAGGGGTACGCCGTCTTCTGCTCGAGGCTGACCTCGCCGCCGCCGGCTTTGATGCGGGCTGTGCCCTGGACGAACAGGTTGACGAACACCTTGTCGCCTGACGTGGCGTACGCGTTGCCCGGCAGCGCCATCAGGAATCGCGGCAGGTTGCTGGGGCAGCACGCACACGTAAACCACGGGCTGCGCTGGTGCTGGCCGTTGGACAGCAGCGGGTTCGGGTAGAAGAACGTATCGCCCTGGAGCGACAACCCCGACAACATGGCGTTGTAGACCGCTCGCTCGTAGATGTCGATGTAGCGCCCGTCCTGCTCGAGCAGGAACATGCGGAAGTTCCACAGCGCGTTGGCAATCGACGCGCACGTCTCGGCGTACGCCGAGTTCGGCAGGTCGTAGTCGGGTCCGAAGCCCTCCCACGCCCCCGTCGCGCCGATGCCGCCCGTCAGGTAGAGCTTGCGGCCCACCACGTTGTCCCACAGGCGATCGAGCGCGCGTGTGTACGCCTGGTTCCCCGTCAGGGCCGAGACGTCGGCCATCGCCGTGTACATGTAGGCCGCGCGCACCGAGTGCCCCACCGCCTCGGTCTGCTCCGCCACCGGCTTGTGATCCTGGGCGTACTCCTCGTAGCTCTTCCGCGTGTCGTGCCGCCCGCGCTGCTCCAGGAAGAAGACCGCCTGGTCGAGGTACTTCCGCTCTCCAGTGGCCCGGTACAGCTTCACGAGCCCGATTTCGATCTCCTGGTGTCCGGGTACGTCTTTGACGCCCGTCGGATTGAACGTCCTGATGACGAGGTCGGCATTCTTCAGCGCCACGTCGAGCAGCGTCCGCTTGCCGGTCGCCTGGAAATGGGCCACCGCGGCCTCGTAGAGATGGCCGAGGTTGTAGAGTTCGTGGCTCCACTGGAGGTTCGACCACCGCCTCTTGCCGGCCATCTCCATGGGGTTGGCCGGCGCGATGGTCCGCGCCGTGTAGAGATACCCATCCGGCTCCTGCGCTTTCGCAATCTTCGCCACGACGCCGTCCACGTAGGCGTCGAGTGCCGGATCGGCCTTCGCCGCCAGGGCGTACGCCGCGCCTTCGAGGATCTTGAAGACGTCGGAATCGTCGAACGAGTACCGGCTGCAAAAGGCGCCTTCAGCCAGGCCGCCAGCGATCTCGAAGTTCTTGATCCGGCCGGTGTCGACACTCTGCTTGAACACCGCCGGCAAGGTGACCCGTCGGACCGTGTCCAGGCGCGGAGCCCAGAACGTATCGGCAAACGTCACGCTGGTGAACGGAACCGGATCGGTCGGGTAATCCAGCCGGCGCTCCTGGGCGCCCAGCCCCGCGGCCTGCCCCGCCACCAACACCACCAGCCCGAGTATTCGCAGCGATTTCATACCAGCCCCCGCGCCCGAAAACGGACGGATCCAGAACGGCGCCAACAGGCGCATCATTGGAGGGTGAATCTAACTCACTTCGCCCCGAAACGCGAATGGGTCCTCATCGTGCTGCTGGCAGGCCTCGCGGCCATCTTCCCGGGCGGCACCCACGCTCGAGACGATGACCCCGTGGCGCTGGTCAGGGGCTACCTGACCGCCACCGACGCCGCCGGCCGTGCCGCAGCCGTCACCCGCATTGTCACCCATCCGGAGTACCGCCCGTCCCGCCTGAGCGGCTGGCTCCACAGGGCCTGGCCCTACGCGGCCAGTCCGGCAGGCCCGTCGAGTATCGACGTCCCGTACGGCCCCGGCACCACACGGCGGGTCCACCTCATCTACCCGGACGGTTACCGCCCGGACCGGGCCTGGCCGCTGGTCTATGCGCTCCATCCGTCCGGGGCTAGCGGGCTCGAGTGGGCCGACTACGTACGGGCCATGCTGGGCAGGCGCGCGCGGGACTACGTCATTGCCGCCCCCGACGGCTTCAAACAGAACTACATCGACTCCGCGCCGCCGTTCACGCCGGAACACCCCGCCATCCTCGACGCCGTCTCACGGGTGGCCCACGTGGATCCGAACCGCGTGTACGCCTTCGGCTATTCCAAAGGCGGTTTCGGCGCCTGGTTCGTGGCGCTCTATTACCCCGACCGCTTTGCGGGCGCCGTTTCGTTCTCGGCCGGGTTCGACATGACGGTGGACGACGGCGGATTCTGGAAGTTCGTGATCCAGAACGTCGCACACGTCCCTGTCTACAACGCGTGGGGTGGACGCGACACACTCGTGGCCCGCGACCTCAACGACAAGCCGGATGGCACCTTCGCGGAGCAGAACCGGCGCTTCGCACAGGCGGTGTTCGGCCTGGGGCTCCCCATCACAAACGTGGAAGTGCCGGGCGGCCAGCACAACTCGCTGGCGCCTCCCGTCGACCCCCTGCTGACCGTGCTGGCATCGCGCCGCGCCATCAACCCGCAGCGGATCAGCCACACGTTCCGCCACCTGCACCAGGCGTCGGCCTACTGGCTCGAGGGACTGTCCTGGGTGGGAGATCGATGGGGCGATCCGCGGCCTGCCCTGCTGCCGGCGCGCGAGGGAGAGACGGATCGCCACGTACTGGCGCGAACGCTGGGACCGCTGCTCGGCCGCCTGACCGGCACCATCGACGGGCAGACCATTCGGGTCACGAGGCAGCACATCGGAGACGTCATTATCTGGTTCGCGCCCGAGACCATCAACTGGGACAAACCCGTCCGGATCGAAGTTGACGGCGCCGTCGTATTCGACGGCCCGATCGTGCGGGATCCGGCGGTCGCCCTGGCGCGCGCCGCCGCCACCATGGACTTCGACTGGCTGCGGTGGGCCGGGATCCGTATCGACGCGGCGGGGAAAGCCACGCCCGTCTCGGCCGACGCCATGCCGGAGCCGGTCTGGAAACGGGGTCCGGGCTAGGCGCGGTTCGTCTACAATGGCGTCATGAGACGCGCACTCGCGGTTGTCGCCATCGGGATCCTGCTGGGCCTGGGCATCATCTGGCTCGTCATGAGTCAGACGCCGCCGCCGCAGGAACGTCCGGTGATGGATGGCATCCGGCGTCCCAACCTGCCCGCGCGGTAGGGCCCCCTACGCGCTCAACCGGAGAATCTCGACCATCATCGCGACAGCACGTTCCATGTCCTCGACGTGGATGTGTTCGTCCGTCGAGTGTTCGAGGCGCGCCCCGATGCCGACCACACCCATTTCGATGCCGTGGTTGTTGTAGATCGACGCATCCGTGAAGCCGCACATGACCGCCGGCTTCGCGTCGATCCCCAACGTCGCCAGCGCCTGCTGCGCCACCTGCACCGTCCACGCATCATCCGCGATGAACGATGCCTGGCAGAGGTTGTTGACCTGGATGTCGGCGTGGGCACCGAACGCCTCGATCTCGCGATGGATCGTAGCCACCATGGTGTCGGCGACGGCCTGGCCCTTGTCGTGCGTGAGGCTGCGGCATTCGGCGGCGAACGTACACGAGGCGGGCACGCCGTTGCGGATCATGCCGCCCTGGATGATGCCGACGTTGGCCGTGGTTTCGTGGTCGAGGCGGCCCAGCGTGAGCGCCGCGATGGCGCGCGCTGCCGCCTGGATGGCGTTGATGCCCTTCTCGGGCTCCATGCCGGCGTGGGCCGACTTGCCCGTCACCGTCACGTCGATGGCGAAGTAGGACGGGCCGCCCGTGATGATCGTGTCGAGCGTGTCGTTGTCGAGCAGGAATCCGCGTGTCGCCGTGAGGCGCGAGAAGTCGAGTTGTTTCACGCCGAGCAGGCCGACCTCCTCCTGGCGGGAGATCGCGATCTCGATTGGCGGGCGCACCGGCGCGACCCGCAGGGCCTCGATCATCTCTGCGATGCCCGCCTTGTCGTCAGCGCCCAGAATCGTGTCGCCGGCCGACCGGATCACGCCATCGTTCAACACCGGCCTGATGCCCTTCCCGGGTTTCACCGTGTCGCCATGGCATGAAAGCAGGATGGGCGAGCCGCTGCTGCCCTTGGCCGGCAACGTGGCGATGAGGTTGCCGTAGTGGTCCAGGCCGGCGGTGGCGCCCAGTTCTTCGAGGCGTGGTTTCAGCCAGTCCATGAAGCGGGCTTCGTCGCCCGACTCGCTGTCCACCTGAACCATCTCCACGAACTGGGCCACCATCCGCGCCGTGTCCATCTCCACGCCGAACCGGTTCTGCAATGCCACGGGAATCCCTCCAACTGCGAGATGAGCAGGTCCGCTCAGGCCCCGTACTTGCGGGCGAGGCCGGCGTTCTGCAGCACCTGGTCTTTGTAACGCGGGAACATGCCGACGATGACGGCGTCGGACTTCTTGATGTTGCCGTAGGCGAACTTGAAGGCTTCTTCCAGCTTGGCGGTGCTCCAGCACCGCCGCCCGGCCGCCAGGATCTTGAAGACGAGGCAGGGTTTCGGCGTGTCGCGCACGACCTTGACCATCTCCATCGGATCGGTATCCACAAACGGCTCATCGAACGCCGCCGCGCCGCCGAACTTCGCTCGCTGCTCCTCGACCGGCCGCGTCAGGTTGTGGAAACACGTCATGAAGAGGTCCACGTCCCAGGCCTCGTCCACCATGCGGCGGACGTTGTCGGGGTTGTGCGTCGACACTCCCGCGAGCACGCCCAGGTCTTTCGCCCGCTTCACGAAGTCCTGCACCTCGCCGGCTTTGCCCTGACGGAACAACGAATCCGTGACGCCGCCGTGGTGCATGACGGCGATGGGATTGACGTCGCGAATCACCTCGGGCAGCGCGCCTTTCCGTCCGGCGTGGTGGACGCAGATGAACTGGATCTTCGAACCTTCGTCGCGGGCCTTCCGCAGGGCCGTCGCGATGTAGTCGAAGTAGTCGAACTGCCACGTCGAGATCCCGTTGCGCTCGAGGCTGTGTACGTAGGCGACCGTGCGCTCGGGCGTGAAGTACTCCAGCATGGCGTTGCTCAGGTCTGGCGTGGCGTGGGAATACCCACCAATCGGGTTTCCGCCGGAGATGAGCCGTGTGATCGTGAACTTCCCCAGCTGGACCGTCGGCAACGGCGCGGCCCCGGCCGCCGCCTGGGCAGGCGCGGCGTTGATGCGCGTCGAGGCCGCGGCGGCTCCTGCCAAGGCCAGCCGGAAGAACTCGCGTCGGCTCTGAGCGCCCAGGTAACATTCCATCCGGCACCTCGTCCTGCTTCCTGCTTCCTGCTTCTTGCTTCTTGCTTCTGTCCCTTGTCTGTATGCCGCACGATGAAACCACGCCGGCCCATGGCTGTCAATCCGGGCGGTGGCCGGTCCCGCACGCGGCGGGCCAGGGCGGCGACGGTCCGCCGGAATACGGCCGCGGCTGTGCCATAATTGGGGGATGCACAACACATTCTTCCGTTTCGGGTATACGTGTATCGTCCTGGCGCTCGGTGTGGCTTCGCTCGCCGCACAGGCGCCTGCCCCCCAGCAGCCTCCGGACCCCGCCGCCGAGGCCTTGCGGGCCGGTCAGCAGTTGATGCGCGACGGCAAAGCCGATGACGCCCTGGCCGCCTACCTCCAGGCCGCCGAGAAGTTCCCCACCTCCGTGCCGGTTCGTCTCCGCATCGGCGTCCACCTCGACCTGATGGGGCGCTATGCCGAAGCCCGCACGCATATCACGAAGGCCCTCGCCATGCCGCTCACGCCAGCGCTCGAAGCACAGGCCCTGCGGGCGATGACCATCTCGTATGCGTTCGAGAACAACTGCAAGGACGCGATCCCGTACCAGCAGCGGCTCTTCGATCGTCACGTGAAGAACAAAGAGTTCACCAGCGCCGGCGAGATGGGCACGGAGCTGGCGCGCGTGTGCCTCGAGTCCGGCGACTTCGACACCGCCGCAGCCTGGTACAAACGCTCGTACGAGACGGCGCTCCAGACGCCGAACATGACGCCGGCCGCCAAGGACCTGTGGAAGTTCCGCCTGGAGCACGCCCAGGCCCGCCTGGCCGCGCGGCGCGGCGACAAGGCGACAGCCGCCACCCACGTTGCTGCAGCCAAGGCCGCCCTCGATACGGGCACCAACCCTGACCAGGCACCGTTCTTCCCGTACCTGGTGGGCTACGTCGCGTTCTACACCGGGGATACCAGGACCGCCATCGCCGAACTGATGAAGGGCAACCTGAACGACGCCTTCGTGCTGGCGCTCATTGCCCAGGGGCACGAAAAGCTGGGTGATCAGGCCGCGGCGAAGGAGTACTACACCAAAGCCATGGCCTCGCTGTCGCACAACCCCAACACCGCCTACGCACGCCCGCTGGCCAGAAAGAAGCTGGGCCTGTAGGACTGGGGACGGGTTCCCGACCTGCGCCTGACGACACGCCGCTCCCGGGAGGCCATCCGGCCGCCCGGGAGCGGCACGTCACCTTCCCGCCTCACCCGCTTCCTTGCCCATCCCCTCGGCCCACTCGCGCTGGAACTCATCAAACGACATCTGCACGTTTACGGCAAAGGCCTCATCGAACGACGCGCCCCGTCCCAGGTCCGTGAGCAACGCCACGACGGCCGGTAGCCCGACGCGCTCGACGATAGCGCGGACGGCGGAGCCGCTGTGGAAATACGCGGCTTTGACCTGTTCGACAGGCAGCGAACGGAAAGACGTCGACAGGCGGCGCAACGATACGGACCCGGCCGGCGTCGATGGCGGCTGGGCGTCGGACACGTCTTCGCGTTCGAGGTATACGGCCAGCCCTTCGTTGAGCCACGTCGGCACGCCCGTCGGGGCAAGCCGATGCACCACGGCGTGGACGTACTCGTGGGTGAGGACACGCGATAGTTCGGCACGGTTGCGGAGCGCGCCGCGGATCGGGACCTTGATGCGCCCGTCGTACAGGCCGCCCGCCCAGGACGGCGAACGGGCGATGTCGCGGAACTGCTCCTGCGTGTACAACACGACGGTGATCGGATTGACCGGGTAGTAGATCAGGGCGTCGCCGATCCGGTGGTACGCGTCTTCGAGGATATCGACCGCCGCCTGCGCCAGCGTCTCTTCGGCCGGGCCTTCGAACAGCACCGTGAAATGACCGCCGTCCGCCCGAAGAAACCCTTCCTGCGCCGTCGCTTCTCTGCGCCACCGCTCGAGGTGCGCCAGCAGTTGCGGATGGTCCGGCGCCCGGAACAGCGCCGACGCGTAGACCCGGATGGCCCCAGTCAGGTCCCCCTGTTCGTGCAGCATCATGCCGAGCAGCAGCGAAGCGGCGGTCAGGCCCGGTTCAACCTCGAGGGCGCGGGTGAACGCCGAGCGCGCCTCATCGACCCGCCCGAGGCGGCGCGCGACGATGCCTGCGCCCAGCAGCAGAACCGGCTGATCCGGGGTGGCGCGCAGCGCGCGGTTGAAGACCGGTTCGGCGTCTTTGAACCGGCCCTCTTCGAGTGCCTGCCAGGCATCGCGCGCCAAGCCGGTTGGCGGCACGACAATGGTGACCGACTGGGCCGCGGCGGCGATGACGCTGGCCAGCAGCAGCAAGACGGCGAGCCGTGCGTATGGCACGCCCCTGGGCGACGGGATAAGCGGGATGGGGCGCGGCATGGGTGTGTCCCCATCATACGATCATCGGGGACGACCAGCCCTTCCCGGAGGCGGCTACTCCGTTCGCAAGGCCACGGTCGGCGCCACGCGGGTTGCTCGCCGGGCGGGCAGGTAACATGCCGCCAGCGCGGCGGACGCCAGCAGCAGGGGTGCCACCGTGAAGACCAGCGGATCGAAGGCGCTGACTTCATACAACAGGCTCGCGACACCCAGGCCGATGGCCACCGACATGGCACACCCCCCCGCCAGCCCGGCAGCTGTCACACCGAGTCCTTCCTTCAGGATGAGCCACATCACATCGGCGGACGTCGATCCGATGGCCATGCGGATGCCAATCTCGCGGGTGCGGCGCGCGACGACGTAGGACTTCACTGCATAGAGGCCCACGACGGCCAGGAACACCGCGACACCGCCGAACACGGCGAACAGCCAGGCACCGGCACGTACGACACCAACCAGGAGGCTCGAATCTCGGAACTGGGTCATCGTCTTCAGGCCGAGCAGAGGCAGTCGTTCATCCACGGCCCTGATCTCCTGCCGCACGGCCTGCAACACCACCCGCTCCGCCGCCGGGCCCGCCGCGGCGGCCCGCACGTGGATGTTGATCCCGCTGCGGAACTGCCGGCCGAAGGGCATGTAGATATGGGCGACCGGTGCCTTGTCGAACAACTGGTGGCGCAGGCCAGGTACGATACCCACGACCTCCATCACCTGCCGCGCCGGTTGCTGGTCGTCGAGCATGATCCCCTGACCGGCGACCGGAGCCGAGTCCTCCTTGGCCGCGAGCTGGATCTGCTGCCCCAACGGGTCCTGTCCCGGAAACAGCGCCTTCGCCAGGGGCTCATCGATCACCGCCACGGGAGGAGCCGTCGACTCTTCTTCTTCGGCCCGCGTGAAGCCGCGACCGCGCAGCACAGGCACGCCAAGTGCCGGAAAGTAGTCGGCGCCGACAATGTAGAGCACCGACGACACTCCAGCCGGCCGCCCGTTGGAGCCTAACCCTGGTGGGGTGCCGCCCTTCTGCACGGTCCGCCCTTCGGTCATGTCGCCAAAGGCCACGACTGATGCCATGCTGGCAGCCCGCACACCAGGAATGCCGCGCAGCCGCTCGATGAGCCGGCGATAGACCTGCCGGCCCTGCGTCTCGTCGTAACCGGCCAGACTCGTATCCACCGACGCGAGCACCTGCCCGTCGAGGCGATAGCCCGGGTCTGCCTGCCCCGCCTTCATCGCGCCCTTGGTGAAGAGACCGGCGGCCGTCAACAACGCGAGCGACAAGGCGATCTGCGTCACGACCAGGACGTTCCTGGCGCCGAACCAGCGCAGGCGCCCCCGAGGGCCAGTCTCGCTGCCCTGGTCCTTCAGTTCAGGTACCACGTCGGTTCGAGCCAGGCGCCACGCGGGTCCGAGTCCGAACACGAGGGTACTCATCACGGCAAATGCCAACGTCGCCCCGAGCACGCGGATGTCCGGCTGAGCATCGAACGTCAGGGGTACCGGTGAGAACCGCACCAGGGCCGAGACAAGCAGGCTGACGCCCCAGTATCCAAACACGAGGCCCACCGCCCCGCCGAGCAACGACAGTGTCAGCCCTTCCGTGACCAACTGCCGCACAATGCGCGCACGCCCGCCGCCAAGTGCGAGGCGCATGGCGATCTCCTTGCGTCGGACCGTTCCGCGCGCCAGCATCATGTTGGCCAGATTCAGGCTGGCCACGAGCAGGACGATGCCGGCCATGACCAGCAGCATGATGAACAACGTGCCCAGCTCCCCTTCGTCCTTGGGATTCGTGCTGATCGACACCCGGGGCAGGACGTGTGTCGTCAGCAGCCTGTTCTTGTTCTCGGCCGGATAGGCCTCTTCAAGCCTGGCTGACAACCGGCGGAGGTCCGGCTCGGCGGTGGTTTCCGCGACGCCGGGCTTCAACCGGCCGACGACAAGCAGGTCTTCGTTGCGGCGATCCGTAATCGGGAAATCTCCAGACCCGCTCATGAAGTCGTTTGCGACCAGCGGTTGCGCACCCATCGGCACCCAGACGTCCGGCGAGACGACCATCGAGGTGCCCGTAAATCCTCGCGGTGCGATCCCCACGATCGTGAAAGGGCGCGAGTTCACCCTGAACGTCGAACCCAGCATCGCCTGGTCACCGCCGTGGCTCTTCCAGTAGTCGTAGCTGAGGATGGCCACGGCCGCGAGGCTGCCGGGACGATTCTCGTCGGGCGTGAAGGTTCGCCCGGCGAGCAGATCCACGCCGAGCGTCGCGAAGTAGTTCGGCGTGACCGCCGCCGCAAATGCCCGGCGCGTAGCGGTCCCTTCACCGATGCCCACGAACGCCAGGCTGAAGGCCGTCACCTGGCTGAAGCTCGTCGCGCCGTCCCGCACGTCCACGTAGGCGGGGTACGAGAATCCCCGGTAGGAGTTCGGTCGCGTGTGGTCATGGGAGTAGATGCCGACCACCTGCCCCGGACGGTCCGAGCCCGCCACTGGTTTGAGCAGCAGCGTGTTGAGGAGGCTGAAGACAGCCGCGTTCGCGCCAATGCCCAGTGCCAGCACCAGGATAGCCGTCAGCGAAAACGCCGGGGTCTTGAGCAGGAGGCGGATGCTGTAGCGCAGATCCAGGAGCAGCGTGGACATGGTTCCCTCAGCGTGGCCCGGGCATGGGCTCCGCTGAGGGATACGGATGGCCGCGGCTGATGGTTCCCATCCGACCTCGTGGCATCCAACCACGGGCTTCGCGCGTCGCGCTATCTGGATCCCGCCAGTGCCCGGAAGGTTCGCCCGATGGCGTCGATCTTCTGCGGGTGGGCGCGCAGGCCACCCCAGGCGAACACCATGACACCCGTCGCGGGCGTGCGGGCACCGTGACGCAATACCTCGTCAATCTGCTCGACCGGCACCGGCTCTCCCCAATCCGAGATCTGGACGATGGGCCAGATACGCAGCCGCTCGCCGGGCACGCCCTTCACGCCAAGGTGTTGACCGAGCCAGGCCACCTGGCGCGAGACCCACGCCGGGTCCTTCACATGTCCGAATCGGGCGTGATACGGCATCGGGCTGAAGACGTCGATGTAGGCCGCCTGCGCCTTCAGGTCGATGGCGAGTTTCTCGAGGCGTGCGCCATCGAAGTCGTCGTCACTCCATGGGTTGTGGAACGTGCCGAGCAACGCACCCGGCCGCGTCGCGTCCCTGATGTCGCGGAACTCGCGCACCCAGTCGGTGAAGACATCCAGCCGCCACCGCACCCAGGCGGCGCGATGCGTTGACAGCAGCCGTGCCGCGCGCTCGGGCGTGGGCGCCTGCGGCAGCGTGACGCCCGTGTCCGCCTGGAACCGGCGCAGGCACCGATCGCAGAAGCAGGTATCGGGCATGTTTGGCGTGGCCTGCTCCCAGCTGGCGTGGCTGTGGTGATAGTCGAGCCAGACGCCATCGATGGCGAACGTCTGGAGCAGCGTGCGGAACGCGCGCATCCGATCGGCGCGATACGCCTCGTGGGTCGGGCAGATGCCTTGCCACCCATCGGGCGCAGGCGATACGTGGCCGTCCGTGCCAACCGGCGCGGCGTCCGGATGTGTCTTGATGTAGTCGGCGACGTGCAGGGTGTTGAACTCCGCGTAGGCTTGCACCTGCTGGGCGCGCAGCCAGGCCAACCGCTCGGGCGAGTAGCTGCCGGAGCCGAGCCAGACGGCATCGACGCCGAAGTCCCGAAGGCTGCGCCCGCTGTCGACGATCTCCTGGGGAATGCCGCCGTAGATGCCGCGCAACGGCACGGTTGTGGCAGCCGGCTTCTCCTGGGCCGGCATGACGACCGACGCGCCGGCAATCGCCAGCACGATGATCAGGAATCCACGAAGTGACATTCACGTCCTCCGGTCATACCCAGTTCGCCACCTTGAATCCGGCGGGCCCGTCCTGCCCGTCCCGCCACCCCGGCACATGGTCTGCCCCTCGCGTGCCGCTCCATGATACGCCCGCCAAGCGCCGATGCGGGGACCAAGACACACTGGCAGCGAGAATGGACCATGGTTGTTGACCATGGTACACTGCTGGCATGGAGAGCATTCCCATCTCGAAGTTCAAGGCCACGTGTCTGGCGACGCTCGACCGGGTGAAGAAGACGGGCCGCCCCGTCCGTGTGACCCGCTTCGGCAAGCCCGTTGCCGACATTGTCCCGCCAGCGCTACCCCGCTCAGGCGCCGACTGGCTTGGAGGCATGCGAGGGACGGTCGTCCAATCGGGCGACATCGTCGGACCCACTGGTGCCGAGTGGGACGTGCTGTCGTGAACGTTCTGCTCGATACGCACGTGTGGATCTGGTGTCTCTCGTCGCCCGAGCGCCTCTCGCGACGGGCCGTATCCGCGATCACCGGCCCCAGGGCGGAGGCGTGGCTCTCGCCCATCAGCCTCTGGGAGTTGGACATGCTGGCCGAGCGTGGCCGAATCCAGCTGCCGTCCGGTCAGACTGCGGCTGCCTGGGCCCGCGAAGCCCTCGAACGCGCACCATTGCGAGACGCGCCCCTCACGAGAGAGGTCGCCTGGCGGACCCGTGACATCCGCGTCGACCACGCGGACCCGGCCGACCGTTTCCTCGCCGCCACCGCGGCTGCCTATGACCTGACGCTGGTGACGGCCGACCAGCGGCTGCTGGCTGGCCGGGGATTCAGGACGCTGGACTGTCGCTGAGTGGCGCCGACACCCGCGGCGCGATCTCCAGTTCGACGGCGTCGGGTCGCTCGGACACACAACGAGCGCATCACCGACACGTGCTCGATAGATTCTGTTGGTGCCGGGGGCGGGACTCGAACCGGTTGACGAGCCGCAGGCGAAGTCGCCAGTCTGAGGCCCGGCCCTGGCAGTCCCGCAGCGCGAGCGAAGGGAATGCCGGGGGCGGGACTCGAACCCGCACGAGGGGTTGCCTCCCGGGATTTTAAGTCCCGTGCGTCTGCCAGTTTCGCCACCCCGGCACAGTACGCCCGCCACGGGACGTCCGGCTGAAGCCGGACGCCACAAACACAACCGTGACGTCGCCATGATAGCCGAAACGCCCCGGCCGATTCCGACGGTGTAAGATGGGCGCATGGACGTCCCGCGCCAGACAGACGATCGTGCGGACATCCGACGGTGGCACCGGAACCGGGCCCTCGCCAACGACCTTGATGTGCGCGACCTCGAGACAACATGGGGGACACCCGCGAACTCGATCGCGGCGGCGCTCGAACTCCTGAACCTCTGGGGTACGCTCCATGGCTGGCCCCCTCCCGACGACCCCGTCGACGCCCGGGACGATCTTGTGGTCTGGGATCGGTTCGCCCGACTGCGGCGCCCCTTCATCCGATGACCTCGAGCCCTGCCGGCCCGTTCGCCCGATCGGTTTCGGGTCCCTGAAGCAGTCAGTTGCTGACGACGAACACCGGTGAGACGTCCGGCCAAAGCCGGACGCCACGACAGGTCACCTCGGCTTGCGCAGCAGCTTCGACATCGCCCAGTCCCGTCCCTGGCTCATGATGTCGTACACGGTCGGGATCACGAGGAGCGTCAGCACGGTCGAGGTGATGACGCCGCCAATGACCGCCCGGCCCAGCGGCGCGCGGAAGTCCGCACCTTCTCCCGACCCGATCGCCACCGGGATCATGCCGGCAATCAGCGCAAAGGTCGTCATCAGGATCGGACGGAGGCGCACGCGGCCCGCCTCGACAATCGCCTCCCGCCGCGGCACGCCCTGCTCCTCCGCGGACTTCGCGAAATCGATGAGCAGAATCGCGTTTTTCGCCACGATCCCCATCAGCAGGATCACGCCGATCATGCTCATGATGTTCAGGGTCGATCCGGTCATCCACAACGCCAGCATGACGCCGATGAGCGACAGGGGCAGCGACAGCAGGATGGCGAACGGATCGAGGAACGATCCGAACTGGATGACGAGCACGAAATACATCAGCATCAGCGCCACGCCCAGCGCGACGAGAATGCGCGTGAAGACTTCCTGCTGGTCCTTCGTCTGCCCGCCCTGCGAGATCTCGTAGCCCGCCGGCAGCGGGAACGACGCCAGCTTGCCCTCGAACTCGCGGATGACTTCGCTCAGCGGCCGGTTCTCGGTATTGGCCTGAATCGTGATGACGCGTTCGCGATCGAGATGATCGATCTTGGCCGGCCCCAGCCCACGCGTGATCCGGGCCACCTGGCCGAGCGGAACCGGCACGGGCCCGGCAGGCCCGGGAATCACGAGCGGGAGCCGTTCCAGATCCACCACGCTCGCCCGCGCTTCAGGGACGAACCGGACGGTCACGTCACGAGTCTTGCCAGCCGGATCGACCCAGTCGCCGGCGTCGATGCCCGCGAACGCAGGCCGCAGCGACTGGGCCACCTGGCCGACGGTCACGCCCAGCGTGCCCGCCAAGGCACGATCCAGTTCGACTTCGACTTCGGGTTTCTGTCCCTTGGTCGAGAACCCGACGTCCACGGCGCCCGGCGTCTCCCGAAGCAAGCGGCCGACCTCGGGCGCCAGCCGGTTCAGTTCGCGGATATCCGGCCCCCGCAACTGCACCTGAATCTCTTTCAGGTTGCCGAACGTGTCCTTGCTGATCCAGGCGCTCACGCCCCCGATGCGCGAGACCTCGCGGCGCATCTCCTGGGCCACCACTTCCTGGTGCCTCGATCGGTCGTGCTTCGGGGTCAGTCGTACGTAGACATTCGCTTCGTCCACGGCTCCCGACGCACTGCCGAGCCCGCCAGTCCCGCCAATCGTGGTGTACGTGTACGCCACCTCGGGTTTCGTCCGCGCGAGTCTGGCTACCTCTTCTGCCTTCACTCGCGTGTACTCGATGTTCGACCCGGGCGGGGTCTCGATGATGATGTTGAACTCGGACACGTCCTGCACGGGAAAGAACGAGCCGCCGACAATGCCCATGGCCGGAAGCGCGATGGCTCCAGCGAACGACGCCGTGGCGAGCGCCACCATCGACCACCGGTACGTCAGCGCCCAGCCAATCAGCCGCTTGTAGCCGTCGGCCTGGCGGTTGAACCAGTCGTTGAAGCGCACGAGCCACCGGCTGATGAACCAGCGGTCTTGGGTGGCGACGTGCGGATCGGGCCAGTACGCCGACAGCATGGGGTCGAGGGAAAACGACACGAACAACGACACGAGCACGGAGCAGGCGATCGTCAGGGCAAACGGCGCGAACCACTGCTCCGCTTCGCCCCCCATGAAGGCAACCGGCACGAACACCACGACAATCGAGAAGGTCGTCGCGGCCACCGCCAGGCCGATTTCGTCCGTGCCGACATGGGCGGCGGTGAAGTGGTCCTTCCCCATCTCCACGTGCCGCACGATGTTCTCACGCACGACGATGGCGTCGTCGATCAGGATGCCGATGGCCAGCGACAAGCCGAGCAGCGACATCGTGTTCAGCGTGAACCCGAACGCCCACACCGCCACAAACGACGCCAGCACTGAAATCGGCAGCGCGATACCCGTGATGATCGTCGACCGCCACGAGTTGAGGAACACGAACACGACGAGGACCGTGAGGACCGCGCCTTCCACGAGGGCATACTGGACGTCCCCAACCGATCGCGCCACGCGGTCGCCGGCGTCGCGGACAATCCGGAGCGTCGTACCCGCGGGCAGCCCCGTCTGGAGGCGGTCCAGTTCGTTGCGGATCGCCTCCGCCACAGCCGTTGTGCTGTACCCCTTGGCCTTGACGATCTCGATGCCGACGGCTTCGGATCCGCTGAACACGGCCGCCGACCGCGGCTCCTCGGTTCCGTCACGAACCACGGCCACGTCGCCGAGCCGCACCAGCCGGCCCCGGCTTTCCGAAATCACGAGCTGTTCAAAGTCCCGCGGCGAGTCGAGGCGGCCGCGCAGGCGAATCGTGCGTTCATCGAGGTCCCCGAGCAGCCGTCCCACCGGCGCCGCGAGGTTCTGCGCCTGCAGCGCGCCGACCACCTGGGCCACGCCCACGCCCGCTGCCTGCAGCGCCTGCGGCCGCAGTTCGACGGTCAGCTCGCGGTCCACGCCGCCCACGACCGTCACCTGCGCCACGCCCGGCAAGCCGCGCAGCTTGCGGACGATTCCCGGGTCGGCGATCCGCGTCAGCTCAGGTCCCTTCAGGTCGGTGGACGCCAGCACCAGCGACACCACGGGCAGGTCGGCCGGATCGAACCGCGTCAGGACCGGCTCTTCCATTTCCGGCGGCAGGTCGTTGCGGATCGCGTTGATCTCGTCGCGGATTTCCTGCGTCGCTTCCTGCAGGTCCTTCTCGTAGGCAAACTGGATCAGGAACACCGCGAAGCTGTCGAGGGCCGACGACTGAATCTGGCTGACGCCACTGATCCCGGAGATGACGTCCTCGATGGGCTCGAGGACCTCGCGTTCTACGTTCTCGGGTGCCGCGCCCGGATACAACAGCGACACCACGACGATGGGCGGCTGCACGTCCGGGAACTCATCGGTCTTGAGCAGCGCCAGGGCCGCCAGCCCGAACATGACCAGGGCCAGCATCGACACGATCGTGATGATCGGCCGGCGGATGGCGAAATCGGAGATGAACATGACGGGGCGCGGCTCCTATCGGGTGGCGGGATCGGCCTTCACGGCGGTGAGCTTGATCGGCGTCCCGGGCGTGACCATGTGGGCCGCGCCCGTCAGCAGGATGTCGCCATCGCCCAGGCCCGACACGATCTCGATGCGCTCGCGGCGATCGTCGCGCATGCCGACGGTGACGGATACGCGCTCTGCTTTCCCGTCCCGGACGCGCACCGCCCAGGGTTGCGGGCCTGCCAGCTCGACGGCCGTTGCAGGTACGACAAGGGCCACACGCGACTCGGTGGTGACGCGCCCTTCGGCGAACAGGCCGGACACGAGCTGGCCGCCGACATTCGGAATGGCCACGAAGATCGTCACCTGCCGGGTCACGGGGTCGGCAGCGGGCGACACCCGCTCGATGCGCCCCTCGAACCGTTGCCCCGGGTAGCCGCGCACCTCGAACTCGACGGGCATCCGCAGCTTCAGGAGCGCCAGCGCTTCCGACTGCACCGACGCTTCGAGGCGCATGCTGGACGGATCGATGATGGTGACCAGCGGCGTGCCCGGCGACACGACGTCGCCGGCGTTGACCGGGCGATCGCTGACGACGCCCGCAATCGGAGCCGTCACCACCGCATCGTCGAGCTGTTGCCGCACGGACGCCAGGCGCGCCCGGGCGTCCGCGAGCTGCGCCTGGGCGCCTGCCACCGCGGTCCGGGCCAGTTCCAGATCGCGGTCGGCCAGCGCCCCGCCCTTCACAAGGGTTTCGGTGCGTTCGGCTTCGCGCTCGGCCACCTTCAGCGCCTGCTCCGCCGACCGGATGGACGACTGCGAGGACGCCAACGCGTCCTGGAGGGGCCGCGCTTCGATACGGGCAATGACGGCGCCGCGCTGGACCCGCTGACCTTCGTCGACGGTCACCTCGAGTACCGACCCGGCCATCTTGGCGCGGACCGTGGCTTCGCGCGCAGCCCGCAGTTCGCCCGACAGCAGCGGCCCGCTGCTGATGGTGTCGCGGACGGCCGTGGCCGTGCTCTCCGGGCCGACGGTCACCGTGGGGTCGGGCGCCCCCGCGCCAGCAGCCGGATCCGGCGCCGAGCCGCCGCAGGCCACCATCACGAGGGACAGGACAACGGGCACACCGAACACCGCGATACGCCGGGCACGGCGCAAGTTCTGTTTGGACATGACGATTACTGACCTCCCGACGAACCGTTACCCGACGCGCCGAGCGGCAACGCCGGCAACAGCGCCACCTGCGCGCGAGCCACCTGCACGTCACGCGCGGCCTGCGCCCGATTCACCTGCGCCATCTGGAGCACGAGCCGGGCGTCCAGCAACTCCAGCTGTGTCGAGATGCCCTCTCGATACCGGATGTCGGCGATGTCATACGCCCGGCGGGCTTCGTCGACTACCCCGGCGCTGGCCTCCCAGCTGGCGCGGGCGGCGTCGAGCAGGGCCAACGCCGCTTCCGTCTCGGCCTGGGCGAGTTCCAGGGCGAGCTTCCGCTGCGCCCGCGCTTCGCCAATGCTGGCACCGGCCGACACCTCTTCCGCCTTGATCCGGCCGCCCGTGAACAGCGGAATCTGCACGACGGCCCCGACGGTCCAGTTGGTGCGCCAGTCGTCAAACCCGGGCAGGGCCGAGTACGCCACCTTCCCGAACGCCGAGTTGGCATACACCGCGGGCAGACGCTGCGACCGCACGACGCGCAGCGACGCTTCACGCAGCGCCAGCACCGACGCCGCCTGCTGCACGGGCACCCGATCCTCCGCCACACGTGCGGCGGGTTTGGCCGTGACCGCGGCCAGCGACTCGGCAAACCGGCCTGGCGGTTCCAGCGCAGCATCGTCCAGGTCGGCTTTGACCGCGACGTCTTCGGCCGCCGGAATCTCGAGCAACTGCTTGAGGCGCAGGTAGGCGAGCGTCCGGTTGGCCCGGGCCCGAATCAGCGCGGGTTTCTGGTTGTCCCTGGCCACGCGCGCGCGCAGCAGTTCGAACTCGGCCGCCCGGCCGGCCTTGTGCGACAACTCGACCCGGGCCAGCGTCGCATCGGCCTGCTTGATCGTGGCCTCGGCAATCGACACCAGCTGATCGGCGAGCGCGGCGTCGTAGAACGCACGCGTCGCATCCAGCACCAGCCTCGCCCGGGCCGACTCGACGGCCTGGTCCGCGAGCGTCCGTCCCACCGTCGCGATACGCTCCTGGGCCGTGATCCGGCCACCGGCGTACAGCGCCTGGGAAAACGTGACGTTGAGCCGGAACGTGTTGGACTGGCCGAACGGGAGGTCCGAGAAATCCGAGCCGCCGAAACCACCGCCCCCGACCGCACCGCAGTCGATCGCCCGCTCGAGCTCCGCCACGCGGGCGTCGAGGGAACGCGAGGCGTCCAGCGCGAACGGGTCGCAGGCCGGCTCCGACGAGCCCGAGAAGATGCCCGAGAACTCGGACTTGAGCGTCCGATCGTAGGACGCTGACGCCGAGAGTTGTGGCAGCCGCTCGCTGCGTGCCCGCTGCTGGTCGGCCGACGCCCGGGCGACGCCAAACTGCGCGATCGCAATCTGCTCGCTCTTCTCTTCCGCCATCCTGACCGCAGCGTCCAGCGTGAGCACGACGGCCGGCGTGTCCGCGGGTGTGGAGTCGGGTAACGACACAGGTGCGGCGCTCGTCTGCGCGAGGGCTGGATCAGCCGCCAGCCAGAAGGCCGCCACGACGGTGCAGACCAGAACACGCGCGGACGCCCGCGCCAATGGGGGCATTGGACAGATATTCATGGGTGGATTGGGCCTTCCCCAAAGAAGGCACCAACAGTATGACTGAGATTTCGTCCGCGAAGTTCCCGGAAATTCTCAGGCGATGCTATCGGCCACCGGCAACGGACAGGTGGGCCGGATCGGTGACCGGGGCCAGGCAGACGAAGTCACGGCACTCGTAGGCCGTTGGCTTGCCATCGATCATCGTCATGGCACCGATCGCCGGCGCCAGGGCGCGCAACCGCTCCTGAGCCTCCCCCGGCTCGACGGTCACGATGACGGCAAACGGCCGATACCGTTCCGAAACGGCCCGCGCCAGGGCGGCGGTCGCCGCCTCGTGCCGCGGGCCCACGATCACCACCTGCTGCACACCCGCGTGGTGGGCGGACAACGCCGCCAGCATCAGGGGCATGGCGCGGCCGCTGGACGACAGCCGGCCGGCGAACGCCCCGAACACGCTGTCAAGTCTGGCACGCCAGGTAGCGTCGCCCGTCAGATGCGCCAACGTCAGGAGGTTCAAGGCCCCGACAGAACTCGCTGCAGGCTCTGCGCCGTCGTAGTCCTCTTTGAGCCGCAACAGGACACTGGTGTCCGCACCGGTCGTACTGAACCACGCACCCCGCCCCGCATCCCAGAACAACGCGTCCTGCCGCCGCTGCAGGATGATGGCCCATGCGAGCCAGTCCGGATCGCCGTCCGCTTGAAACAATTCGAGCAGGCCCCACACCAGGTTCGCGTAGTCATCCGCGTAAGCGGCGATCGCTGCATCACCATCCCGATACCGGCGCAGCAGCACCTCGCCAGCGGAGTCCCACAGGTGTTCACGGACGAACGTGGCCGCCCGGCGCGCGGCCACCAGGTGGGCCTCGTGACCCAGCACGCGGGCCGATCGCGCATAGGCGGCAATCATCAGACCGTTCCATGCGGTGATGATCTTGTCGTCCAGGTGCGGTCGCGGTCGGGCGCCTCGCGCCACGAACATGCGCTCACGCGCCGCCGCCAGGCGATGCGCCAGGTCGGCGTGGCCTGCACCGAACTGCCGCGACAGGTCGTCAAGGTCCTTCGCGGCGTACAGCTGGTTTCCTCGGCCGAACTCGTTATGAGGATCAGACGGGACGTTGCCATCAGGCTCGACGCCGAACCGCGCACGGACGATGTCGGCATTGGAGCCGAGCAGGGTGTCCAGCTCGTCATCGGTCCACAGGTAGAAGGCCCCTTCGAGTTTCCGGGCAGGAGCAGCGTCGGGAGCAGCGTCCGGCTCAAGCCGGACGCCACGAGCGTCGGCAGTCACGTCCGGCTGAAGCCGGACGCCACGAGCGCGGCCCCGCTCCGGCGGCAGACTGT
This sequence comes from uncultured Vicinamibacterales bacterium, assembly GCA_964372095.1. Taxonomy (GTDB): domain Bacteria; phylum Acidobacteriota; class Vicinamibacteria; order Vicinamibacterales; family JAKQTR01; genus CAYJPV01. The sequence continues at coordinate 140,579 of CAYJPV010000008.1, forward strand.
CCGCGTCTTCCGCCGAGAAGAAGCCGCCTTCAGCATCCGCCAGGTCCCGCGAGACGTAAGCCAGCGTATCGACGGCGACGTCGGCGTAGGCGCCTTCCCCGGTCGCCTGGAACGCGTCCAGGTACGCCAGCGTCAGCTGCGCCTGGTCGTACAACATCTTTTCGAAGTGCGGGACACGCCAGTCCGCATCCACCGAGTAGCGGTGAAACCCGCCGCCGATGTGGTCTCGCATACCGCCAACGGCCATGGCCTGCAACGTACGCGCCGCCATCTCTCGCGGATGCGGCTCCCCCGTGCGCTCGGACTCCCGCAGCAGGAACAGCAGTTCGGACGGGCGCGGAAACTTCGGCGCCTGGCCGAACCCGCCGCGGCGGGCGTCGAAGGCCGCCGCGTAATCGCTCACGCCCCGCGCCAGCACCTCGGCCCCGGGCACGCTCCCGCCGGACCCGCCGGCATCAATGTCCCGCAACCGGGCGGTCAGCGACTCGGCCGACTGCCTGACACCATCGTTGTTCTCGCGCCAGACCTTCGCGATCTCCGTGAGGATCTCGCTGAATCCCGGCCGGTTCCACCGCGACTCGGGCGGGAAGTAGGTCCCGCCGTAGAACGGCTTGAGGTCGGGCGTGAGCCACACGCTCATGGGCCACCCCCCGGATCCGGTGGTCGCCTGCACAAAGGTCATGTAGACCCGATCCACGTCCGGGCGCTCTTCGCGGTCGACCTTGATGGCAATGAATTCCCGATTCATGATGGCCGCGACCGCGTCGTTCTCGAACGACTCGTGCTCCATCACGTGGCACCAGTGACAGGTCGAATACCCGACCGACAGGAAGATCGGCTTGTTCTCGCGGCGCGCCTGCGCAAACGCCTCGTCCCCCCAGGGGTACCAGTTCACCGGATTGCGGGCATGCTGCAGCAGATACGGGCTCTTCTCGGTCGCCAGACGGTTCGCCATGCAATGTCCCCTGGGCTCAGTGACCCTACAGGTAGGACGCCGGACCCGCCAAAGAGATTCGTACGCAGCCCCGGGGCTACGTACGCAGGGCGGCCGCTTCGCGGTGCTCGCGCCGCAGGCGCGCGTAGGTGGCGGTCACTTCAACGCCATAGAGCAGCAGGACCGAGGAGATGTAGACCCAGACGAGGAACCAGACGACCGTCGCGATCGACCCGTGCACGCTGGCTCTGGCGAACGAACGTACCCACCACGAAAACCCTTCCAGCGCCAGGCGCCAGAGCACCGCGGTCAACACCGCGCCGGGCCACACGTCGCGGAAGCGCACTTTCGTGTTGGGCACGAAGTAGAACACGAGACCCACCACGACAACGAACAGCACGGCCATAAACAGCCGGCTTGCCCAGTCACTCAGTGACGCCAGCACGGGGTACTGCACCCAGAACAGGGTATTGCTGCTGGCCACCTTGGCCGCCCCCACCATGAGCAGGGCGAGCATGATGCCCGCGCCGGCCGCCAGCATCATCAACAGCGAGAACACACGATGCCACCAGAAGCCCCGAGGCCGCTCGACTTTCCAGGCGTGGTTCACGGCAGTGCTCAACGCCCCGAAGACGCCCTGGGACGCCCACGCCAGCGCCAGCACGCCGCCGACGCTGACCGGCACACTCGCCTGCCGGAACACCTCGAGCTGGGTATCGACGAAATCGAGCTGCGTCGGGAAGTTGCGCAGGACGAACTGGAGCACTTCGGCGTGCGCGCCGTGGTCGGCGGTGATGTAGCTCAGCACCGAGAGCGACAGCATGAGAAACGGGAGGAACGACAGGAGCGCGTAGTAGGCAATCGCGGCCGCGTGTGTCAGATCGTCGCTCGCGAAGACGCCGACCACGCCTTCCCAGATGGCCCTCGCCATGAGGATGACGCCCTTGCGGAGCGACAGCCCATGCCGCCGAACCCGCACCAGAGTCTCCCCAATCGGGCCAGACGCCGTGATGGGCTGGGTCACCTGACGTAACGCTCCCTAGTACGGCCTCGGCGGCCGGACCGGTCCGGTCCACTGTTGCCCGCCCGCCTCGGCCAGACCGCGCCGCAGGTCTTCGATGGCCGCCCACCCCTCGCGCGTAGCCGAGCGTGCGGAATCCATCGTGCTGCGCAGGCGCCGCATTTCCTGCGCGACGTCGTCCATCCCGGGGCCGAGGCGCTCGCGGACGCGCCGTCCCTCCTCGGTGAGATACAGGAAGCCCACCGCCGCACCGGCGACGGCGCCCAGCAATGCCGATAGTGCGATTCGTGACCGGTCGTCCACACCGCCTCCACGCAGGTTCTGAATCCGACCCCAACAGGATAATCGCAAACCGCGTATGCCGGAGCGGATTCCGCCAGCCCCGGACGGCTCCGGAGGCCTGGCGCGGGGTTTCCTGGGTGATGTGAGTATAATCGCGCTACTCCCATGGATGTCCTCGACACGCACATCTCGCCCGATCGCCCGGACTTTCAGGCAAACCGGTTGCGCATGGACACGCTCGTCCGTGAGCTGCGCGAGCGCCTCGCCACCGCCCGCAACGGCGGCGGCCCCCGCTACCTGAAACGCCACCAGGAGCAGGGCAAACTCCCGGTCCGGGAGCGCATCGAGCGCCTCCTCGACGACGGCGCGCCGTTCCTGGAACTCTCGCCCCTCGCCGCCACCGGCATGTTCGACGACGAAGCGCCGTGCGCGGGCATCGTCACGGGCATCGGGCGGGTCTCCGGCCGCGAGGTGATGATCGTGGCGAACGACGCCACGGTGAAGGGTGGCACGTACTTCCCCATCACGGTGAAGAAACACCTCCGCGCGCAGGAAGTCGCGCGGCACAACCGTCTGCCGTGCGTGTACCTCGTTGACTCCGGCGGGGCGTTCCTGCCCCTGCAGGCGGAGGTCTTCCCCGACCGCGACCACTTCGGCCGGATCTTCTTCAACCAGGCGCAGATGTCTGCGGAGGGGATCGCGCAGATCGCCGTGGTGATGGGCTCGTGCACCGCGGGCGGCGCCTACGTGCCGGCCATGTCCGACGAGACGATCATCGTGAAGGGCACGGGAACCATCTTCCTCGGCGGCCCGCCCCTTGTGAAAGCGGCCACCGGTGAGGAAGTCACGGCCGAAGACCTTGGCGGCGCCGACGTGCACACCCGGCTGTCCGGCGTCGCCGACTACTTCGCCGACGACGACGCCCATGCCCTGCACCTGGCGCGCACGGTTGTCTCGACGCTCCACACCGTCAAACACCTGCCGGACGATGTCACGACGCCGGAACCGCCGGCATACGACCCCGCCGAGATCTACGGTGTCATTCCGGCGGACGTCCGTCAGCCGTACGACGTGCGCGAAGTCATTGCGCGGCTGGTGGACGGCTCGCGGTTCGACGAGTTCAAGGAACGGTACGGCGCCACGCTGGTGACGGGATTCGCGCGCCTGCATGGGTTCCTGGTGGGCATCATTGCCAACAACGGCGTGCTGTTCTCGGAGTCGGCGCTCAAGGCCACCCACTTCATCGAGTTGTGCAACCTGCGTGGTGTGCCCCTGATCTTCCTCCAGAACATCACGGGATTCATCGTGGGCAAGCAGTACGAGCGGTCGGGCATCGCCAAGGACGGCGCCAAGATGGTCCATGCCGTGGCGAACGCGTCGGTGCCGAAGTTCACCGTGGTCATCGGCGGGTCGTTCGGGGCCGGGAACTACGGGATGTGCGGACGGGCCTACGATCCGCGGTTCCTCTGGATGTGGCCCAACGCCCGGATCTCCGTGATGGGTGCGGAGCAGGCAGCCGGCGTCCTCACGACGGTCAAGCGGGATCAGATGGCGCGTGAGGGCCGGGTGATGACCGACGCCGAAGAGGCGGAGATCCGCCAGCCGATCCTCGACAAGTACGAACGCGAAGGGTCCCCCTACTACTCCACCGCACGCCTGTGGGACGATGGCGTCATCGACCCGGCATCGACGCGCGACGTGCTGGGGCTGGCCCTGTCGGCCGCGTACAATGCGCCCATCCCCGCCGCCCGTTTCGGCGTCTTCCGAATGTAGTCATGCCCTACGCCCACCTCCTCGTGCATCGGGACGGTCCCGTCGAGACCGTGACGCTCAACCGGCCGCAGGTGCGGAACGCCTTCAACGAAGCCGTCATCGCGGAGCTCACGGGCTGGGCCGAATCGGCGGCGCGCGCGGCCAGCGTCCGGGTGGCCGTGCTGGCCGGCGCCGGCCCCACCTTCAGCGCGGGCGCCGACCTGGCGTGGATGTCGCGGATGGTCGACGCCTCGCACGACCAGAATGTGCAGGACGCAGAGCGCCTCGCCGCGATGTTCCATGCGCTCGATTCGTTGCCGGTGCCGCTCATCGGCCGGGTACAAGGCGCTGCGCTCGGCGGAGGATGCGGTCTGGCCGCGGTGTGCGACATCGTGTCGGCCGCGTCCGACGCCGTGTTCGGGTTCACCGAAGTGAAGCTGGGCATCATCCCGGCCGTCATCTCGCCGTTCGCCCTGGCCAAGATCGGGCGGTCGGCCGCACGGGAGCTGTTTCTGACCGGCGCGCGATTTACCGCGGCGCGGGCCCGTGAGATTGGCCTCGTTCACACCGTCGTTCCCGAAGCGGAACTCGATGCCGCCGTTGCGGGAACCGTGCGCGAGGTGCTGGCGGCCGGGCCCGAGGCTGTCGCCGCCGCCAAGAGACTGATTCGGGACGTGTGGCCGCTGGAGGCTCCCGACGCCCGCCGGGTCACGACGCAGGCCATCGCCCGGCAGCGCGTGAGCGCGGAAGGCCAGGAAGGCATGCGGGCGTTCATCGAGAAGCGGCGCGCGGGGTGGCGCGCGGACTGATGTTCAACCGGCTGCTGGTCGCCAATCGCGGAGAAATCGCCGTCCGTATCATGCGGGCCTGCGACGAACTGGGCATCGAGACGGTCGCCGTGTATTCCGACGCCGATCGCGCCGCCCTGCACGTGCGGAAAGCCAGGCAGGCCGTCCGCCTGGGCCCTCCCGCCCCCGGGGCGAGTTATCTCGACATCGCGCGCATCATCGACGCGGCGCGCCGCACCGGCGCGGACGCCATCCACCCGGGCTACGGGTTCCTCGCCGAGAACCCCGCCCTCGCATCGGCGTGCGCCGACGCCGGCATCACCTTCGTGGGCCCCACACCCGACGTGATGGCCGTCATGGGGTCGAAGACCGCCGCACGGGCGGCTATGGCCTCCGCGGGTTTGCCGGTCGTTCCCGGCGAGACTCCCGCCGACCAGTCGGACGCCGCCATCGTTGCGTGCGCCCGGCGTATCGGATTCCCGGTCGTCGTCAAAGCCTCTGCCGGAGGCGGCGGCAAGGGTATGCGCGTCGTCCGGCACGAAGACGGGATGTCGGCAGCGTTGTCGGGCGCCCGCCACGAAGCGCACGCGGCGTTCGGAGACGATACGCTGTATGTCGAACGCCTGATCGAACGGCCGCGCCACGTCGAGGTCCAGGTGCTGGCCGACCATCACGGGCATGCCATCCACCTGTTCGAGCGCGACTGCTCGGTCCAGCGTCGCCACCAGAAGGTCATCGAAGAGAGTCCGTCGCCGGCCCTGACACCTGCCGTGCGGGCGCGCATGGGTGAAGCGGCCGCGGCGGCGGCACAGGCCGTCGGGTACCGCAATGCCGGCACGATGGAGTTCCTGCTTGAAGGGTCGGGCGACGACGCGCGGTTCTACTTCCTCGAGATGAACACGCGCCTGCAGGTCGAACACCCCGTCACCGAAGCCGTGACGGGCCTCGACCTCGTGAGGGCCCAGCTGGAGGTGGCGGCCGGGCAACCCTTGCCGTGGTCGCAGGACGACGTGTCGACGAGGGGGCACGCCATCGAGTGCCGCGTGTACGCCGAAGATCCCGCCCACGACTTCCTGCCGCAGGCCGGCACGATCGACCTGTATCGAGAACCGGGCGGCCCCGGCGTACGGGTCGACTCGGGTGTCACGGGGGGCAGCGAGATCTCCGTGCATTACGATCCGATGGTCGCCAAGGTCATCGCGTGGGCCGATTCGCGGCAGGCCGCCGCAGCCCGAGCCAGGACCGCGCTGCGCGAGTTCGTGGTGCTGGGCCTGCAAACGAACATCGCGTTCCTGATTGACGTCCTCGAGTCGTCCGCGTTCATCGAAGGCCGGATACATACGGCGTTCCTCGATTCGGGTGAGCACCGGGCGGTGGCGCGGACGTTGCCGCCGGCCGCGCTCGCCGCGGCGGTGTTCCACCAGGACACCCCAGCCGGCACGGCCGGGCCGCGAGAGCATTCGAAGGGGGCCGGCGACCCGTGGGCGTCGTTGAGAGACTGGCGGGGATGACCATGCCCTCGAATGACCGGAAGTTCGTGGTGCGCGTGGGCGACGCCGAAATGGCGGCCGAACGGCTGGAGGGCCATCGCGTTCGCGTCGGCGACATCGCAGCCATGTTCGATGTCGAGCCGTGCGGACCTGGTGAGTACGTCGTTCGCGACGGCGGTTATGCCTGGCGCGTCTTCGTGTCGGGGCCGCCCGAGGCGCGCCGGGTGTTCGTGGACGGGATGTCGGCCCTGGTCGAGGTCGTGCCTGCCGGGCGTCCGGCGGCCAGGCCCCGGCGCCAGGACTTCGCGGCGTCGGCCCCCATGCCTGCCACGGTCCTCGAGATCCTCGTCACCGTGGGCCAGGCCGTGAATACGGGCGACGTCCTGCTGAAGCTCGAAGCGATGAAGATGGAGATGCCCGTCAGGGCACCGCGGCCGGGGACCGTGACGGCGGTCCGCTGCGTCGAGGGCGAACTCGTGCAGCCCGGTGTCGTGCTGGTGGACATCACATGAAGCCCGCCCTCCCGGCGCGCGTCACGGTCGTGGAGGTGGGTCCGCGTGACGGCCTCCAGAACGAAGGGCGGACACTGAGCCCGGCCGAACGGGCCCGGTTCGTCGCCCTGCTCGCCGACGCCGGCCTTCCGGTGATCGAAGCCGGCGCGTTCGTGCATCCGGAGCGCGTGCCCCAGATGGCAGGCACGGACGAGATGTTCGCGGCCCTCGCCCGGCGGCCCGGCACCAGGTATTCGGCCCTCGTGCCGAACGTCAAGGGGCTGGAGCGCGCGGCGGCGGCCGGCGTGACCGAGGTCGCCGTGTTCGCCGCGGCCTCCGACACCTTCAGCCGCCGCAACATCAATCAGTCGATCGCCGAATCGCTGCGCACGTACGCCGCCGTGTGCCGCGAAGCGGCCGCGCGGTCGATGCGCGTGCGCGGGTACCTGTCCGCCTGCTTCGGCTGCCCGTACGAAGGCCCTGTGCCGGCCGCTCGCGTTGCCGAGTTGTCGGAGGCGTTGATCGATCTTGGCGTCTTCGAAGTGGCCGTGAGCGACACGATCGGCGCCGCGCACCCGGGCCTGGTGTGGGACGTACTGGACACCGTCGCCCGGCGTATTCCGCTGGACCGGATCGCGCTCCACTTCCACGACACGCGCGGCACGGGCCTGGTCAACGTGCTCGCGGGGCTGGACGCCGGCATCACGACCTTCGACGCGTCGTGCGGAGGGCTGGGCGGCTGCCCCTTCGCCCCCGGCGCGTCGGGAAACCTGGCGACCGACGATCTGGTGTACCTGCTGGACGGCCTCGGCATCGAAACCGGCATCAGCCTCGACGGCGTGATGGCCGCGTCGGTCAGCGTCGAAGCACTCGTGGGCCACCCGCTGCCCTCCAGGGTGCTCGCCGCCCACCGACGCGGATCACGGCGGCACGATGCCTGACACCGTCATCGACGGCCATCGGATCGAGTACCGCCTCGAGGCCCCACGGCTGACGGGGTACCCGACGGTGGTGTTCCTGCACGAGGGTCTCGGCGCCATGTCAGCCTGGCGCGACTTCCCCGAACAACTCGCCGTGCGCACCGGGTGCGGCGTGCTCACGTACAGCCGGTGGGGATACGGCGGGTCGGATCGCCGCCCGCCGCCATGGCCCGTGACGTTCCTGCACGACGAAGCACGCACGGCGCTCCCGGCCCTGCTCGAGAAGACCGGCATCACCCGCCCGATCCTGTTCGGGCACAGCGACGGCGGTTCCATCGCGCTGATGGCCGCCGCGCAGCATCCTGAGCTCGTCGCGGGGATCATCACCGAAGCCGCACATGTCATGGTCGAAGCCGTCACCACCGGCGGCCTGCATGCGCTCCGACACCGATACGCGACAGGCACGCTGCGCTCCAGCCTCCAGCGCCTGCACGGCGACAACGTCGACGACGTGTTCAACGGCTGGTCGGGAGTCTGGACATCGCCCGTCATGCACGACTGGTCGCTCCACGCCGAACTGCCGAACGTGGTCTGTCCGGTGCTGGCCGTACAGGGAACCGACGATGAATTCGGCACGCCCGCGCAGGTCGAGGCCATCGTCTCACGGGTTGCCGGGCCGGCCGAGTCGTGGCTGATCGACGACTGCGGCCACACGCCTCACCGCGAACGGGTAGACGCCGTCCTCGCCCGCGCGGCGGAGTTTATTCAAGGGGTCGGGACGAAGTAATGCGGGATCTACCCGCTTTATTCGTCCCGACCCTTGATCGCGACTGTCCCCGCCTTCTCCATCGCCAGGATGGCGGCCGCCACCGCTTCGAGTTCGATGTCCGGGTAGGCCGGCGAGACGACCCAGGCAAACTTGTAGTCGTCGTTACTGGTGGTCGCGAAACCGTATTCCGCCCGCACGGCGTTCCAGATGTCCACGATCGTGCGCGTGCCATCGATGAATCCCGACACCTCCCACGCGGCCAGTGGTGACAACCCGGCTGGCCGCCCACCGCCGGGCCCACCCGCCGGGCGTTCTGTCTGCTTGCGTGCGTCCTCCGAGAAGGGCCTGAACGTCTTGCGTGGAACCAGCCGGGCCAGTTCCGCCTGCCGGGCGAGTACGGCGCGCGGCCCCAGAGCCGCGCCGAGGGCGGCCGCCCGGGCCTTGAACAGCGTTTCGAGTTTGGCGGCCTGTGCCGCCCGGCTCTGATCGAGCGACGAGACCAGCACGTTCGTCGTCGCCGCCACGTCGTCGCCGTCCGCGAGGGTCCGCGTGGATTCGATCGCGCCTTTCCCCCGCCGGAATGCCCACGTCACCTTGTTGGCGGCGGCCTCGAACTGCGCGGGCAGTTTCGCCGCATCCTGCCCCATCAGACGCACGCTCTGCCGCGCCACTTCCGCCAGCCACTTCTCGCCGTTGGCCGCGGCCTCCCACGCGAGGGCCTTCGCTTCGGCCGGCCCGGCCGTGGCGAGGTAGTAGAAGCCGGCGGCCCCCATGAAACCCACACGCTTGAGCTGGGTTGGATCCGAATTCACCGCCCGGTCTTCGCTCGAATGGTAGAAGTTGTCAGGCCAGTGGTTGAACTGCATCGCCGGGATGCCCGCCTGCAGGAAGACCATGTGGTCGCTGTTCGAGATGAACGGCACCAGGCGGTAGTTGAAGGGTGCGTTGTTCCCGGTCTGGGTCCGGATTTCGGTCTGGTCCACGAAGAGCAGCAGATTAGCGATGAGATCGTTCAGGTACGACGGCACCGAGTCGGGCGTCATCTTCATCCGGAGGTAGGTATCCGTTTTCTCCAGATCCGACCCGGTCATGTCGTAGTTCATCGCGGCCAGCAGGCGGTCAGCCACTTCGGGGTGTTTGAAGAGCCACGCGCGTGTACCCGAAATCTCGGGCACCCACAGAAACCGGATGGTCCGCTTCGGCTGCGGCAGCACGCCGTCCCGAATCAGCCGCGTCAGGGTCCGGGCGATCTCGAGCGTCGTCCCCACACCGGAGCAGTTGTCGTTGGCGCCTGGCGTGGCGATCGTTTCGAAGGCGTGGGCCACCAGCATCAGTTCGCCCGCCGCCGCGTCAGTGCCCGGAATGGCCGCCGACACGACGTTGAGCTTCTGCGGGTAGGTCCTCGTCTTCACGCGGGCGCGCATCACGATCTTCTGGCCGCGTTCGACGTACCGCTGCAGCTCGAGCATCTGGCGGATCGACAGCACGAATCCAAAGCCCGTGCGTTCGCCCCGCGGCGTCACGCTGGACCAGCCCAACTGGTCGAGCGTGTAACCCGGCGAGTCCGCGCTGACGCCGGCGCTGCCCGTGCCCAGGGCGCCTGCGGCGCCTCGCGTGTTCACCGCCGCGTTGAACACCTGTCCGACCGACCCGTTGCCGAGCACGATCTTCCCCGCCACATCCTTGCCGGCATAGTCCGCATCCCGGCCGGCGCCGACATAGACCACGTCGGCCTCCACCTCGGCAGACGCGCTCCCGCGCGCGAGGGCCGTCGGCACCATGAACAGGCTCGCCAGCTTCTTCTTCACGGGCTCGACCAGCCAGAGATCCGCTTCTTCGGCATCCCACACATCAGCCGCCGGGAAGTACTCCACCTCGACTGCCGACAGGCCGATCCGCGTGGCTTCGGCGCTGATGTAGCTGGTCTCGAAGTACCGGTCCGTATACTCCTCGGCTCGCCGGTCCCGATTGGCGGCCAGCAACTGCACGTGCAGGTGAGCCTGCTCTCCCGAGAATTCGTCGAGGATCGGCTCCCGGACGGCTGGCGGCACGAGGCACCGATCCGGGGGAGCCTGCGCCCCCACGACCCATCCCGCGGCGGCGGCGACGAGTCCCGCACACACGACCATCCGAATCGAGAACCACGATCGCATCTGAACTCCCTCCATCCGGGCCCGCAACCCGATCCACAAGTGGCGCGCAGGATAACACTCCCCCGCCGAGTTGTCAGCCGTTCCCCGGACGGCTATGCTTCGCTGACGCAGCACACCCACCGTCTCCGAGGAGGACGTATCGTGGCACGTATCCATTGGTCCAGGTCCGCCGGACTCGCCCTGGCCGTCAGCTTCGCCGTAGCAGCCCTGTCGCCCGCGCCGTTCGCCCAGCAGGCCGTCCAAAGCAACGCGCCGGCCCCATCCCACGCCAAGGCGGTGACGCGACTGCTCATCCGCAACGCCATGGTGGTCTACGGCAATGCCAAGCCGGCGTTCGGCCCGGTGGACATCCTCGTGCAGGACGGCCTGATTGCCCGCATCGGCCGCACGCGCGCCGATGACCCGGCTCCCGACGCCGTGATCGACGCCTCGGGCAAGTACGTCCTTCCCGGGTTCGTGAACGCCCACATGCACCTGCAGGACGAACGGGGCGGCATCGCGCAGCCCTTCCAGTACGAAGCCAACCTGTACCTGGCGGCAGGCGTCACCACCGTGCGGGATGTGGGTTCGGACCTTGAGAAGTCCAAAGTGTGGCGCGCCGAGAGCGCCGCGCACCGGTTGATCGCCCCGCGCATCTTCATTTACACGTCCTCGTGGCGGGGCCGCGGCCCAGGCCCGGAAACCGCCGCCACGGTCCGTGACGGCGTGAAGTGGGCCAAAGCCGCCGGCGCCGACGGGATCAAGCTGTTCGGGATCGATCGCGACCTCCTGGAGGCCGCGCTTGACACAGCCAGCTCCCTGAAGATGAAGTCGGCCGTCCATATCGCGGTTGAAGAGACCAATGCGAAGGACTTCGCCGAACTCGGCGTCACGTCCATCGAACATTTCTACGGCGTGGCTGACGCGGCCCTCGACGGGATCCAGAACTTCCCGGCCGATCACAACGGCAACAACGAGATCCACCGCTTCGGACGGGCCGGTGAACTCTACACACAGTCCAATCTCAACCGTTCGAAGCTCTCCGCCGTCCTCGACCTGATGGTCGCGAAGAACGTGGCCTGGGTTCCGACGTTCTCGATTTATGTCGCCAGCCGCGATCTGCTGCGCGCCCAGAACCTGCCCTGGTACAAGGACTACCTGCACCCGGCCATGCAGGAGTACTTCCAGCCGTCCCTCCGGAACCACGGGTCCTACTTCATCGGCTGGACCAATACGCAGGAGGTTCGCTGGAAGAAGAACTACCAGGTCTGGATGGACGCGGTCCGCGAGTTCGGTCTCAAGGGCGGGCTGATCGCGGCGGGTGACGACGCGGGCTTCATCTATTCGCTGTACGGCTTCGGCTACATCCACGAACTGGAACTCATGGAAGAAGCGGGATTTCACCCCCTCGAGGTCATCAAACACGCCACCGTGAACGGCGCCGAACTGCTGGGACTGGGTGACCGCCTGGGACGCGTCCGCCAGGGCTACATCGCCGATCTCCTGGTCGTGAACGGCAACCCGCTCGAGAACCTGCACGTGCTGAATCCCTACGGCACCGGTATCAACGTCAACAACCAGAACGTGCACGGCGGCGGCATCGAGTGGACGATCAAGGACGGCATCCCGTATCACGTCCCGACGCTCATGAAGCAGACCAGACAACTGGTTGATGAGGCGCGGACGGGCCGGGCCAAGGTACGTTAGTACGTAAGGTGGAGTTCAGGCCAGAGGCGTGAGGAGTCTGTGATGAGATGGAGTGGTCGAGCACATCTGGCTGCCGTGTGCGGCGCCGTCGCGGTCGTTGCCGCGGCGCTGGCCGCCCAGGCGCCGGCGCCGGGATTCGCGCCGGCGGACCTGCACAAGATTCGCACGGTGGGCGACGTTCACGCCTCCCCCGACGGCTCGCGCATTGCCTACATCGTGTCGACCAGTGAGAAGTCCGGTCCGCCGACACCCAGCCTCTGGATCTACGACGTGGCGGCGGACACGCACACACAGGTCGGGGACGGACGGACCGCCGCCTCCCGTCCGCGCTGGTCGCCGGACGGCAAGTGGATTGCTTTCCTCGGCCGGGGCGACGGCCGCCCCGGCCTGGTTCTCGTCCGCGTTGACGACGTCATCTCGGATCCCGAACTCATCGCCCCCATTTCTGGCGTCAACCATCCCTTGCCGCACACGGGTGAGACCTTCGCCTGGTCCTCTGGCTCATCCCGGCTGGCGTACGTCACGGGTATGCCCGGTCCGGAAGGCGACGCCGGCAGCGGCGACCCATCCGTCATCACCCGGTACCTGTACAAACCGGCAACCGGAGAGGGCCCGTCCCGCTACAACGACAATCGTCGACTCCAGTTGTTCATGGTCGATCTCGTCACCCGCCGGCCCCAGCAACTGACCGATGCGCCCTACCACCATCATTCCCTGCACTGGGGGCAGACTGGCGACGACATCCTGTTCGCATCGAACCAGGAAGCCGATCCGGATCGCGTGTTCAACGACGACATCTTCGCGTTCAACATCGTCAAACGCGCGACGCGCCGCCTGACGACGACGCCAAGCGCCGAGTATGACCCGGTCCTCTCACCCGACGGGCTCAGCATCGCACTGCGCGCGACCACGCGCGCCCGCACATCGTCCGAAACGACGATGGAGGATACGCATGTGTGGGTGATGAAGGCCGATGGCACCGGCCGGCGGGAGGTTGGCGCGCTGATCGACAACCGGCAGGGCGCGCCACGCTGGTCCGCGGATGGGACGTGGGTGTACTTCACCGTAGACGAACGCGGTGACAGCCGGCTCTACCGCGTGCCCGCGGCCGGTGGAGCGGCGGAAGCCGTGGCCCCCCCGGCCGGGCAGCACGGCAGAGTCCACGCATGGTCCTTGTCGAAGAGCGGGTTGCTGGCGTTCGCGATGACCTCCGAGGATGGCCCGGCGGAACTGTTCGTCAAGCCGGCGGGCTCGACGGTCGCGAAGCGGGTCACGTCGTTGAATGACGCCCTGCTGGCGGCGCGCAGCCCCGTGGCGCGCACGTCCCGATTCACGTTCACGGGTGAAGGCGGGCTCGACGTCGAAGCCTTCCTCACGAAGCCGCCACAGGCCTCGCCCTCCGCCAAGGCCCCGCTCATCGTCACGATCCATGGAGGGCCCCACGGGCAGCAGGGGCCGCAGTTTGCGTTCAAGGCCCAGGCGTACGCAGCGAAAGGCTGGGCATCGCTGATGGTGAACTATCGGGGGTCCACCGGCTACGGGCAGAAGTTCGCGGATGCGATCCAGGGGGACCAGAACGGCGCCGAAGCTCGCGACATCCTCGCCGGCGTGGACGCGGCCCTGGCCGCGCACGACTGGCTGGACCCCTCACGCCTGGGCATCGAAGGCGGGAGTTACGGCGGACAGTTGACCAACTGGCTCGTGACCCGGACCGACCGTTTCAAGGCCGCCATCTCGACGGCCGGGATTGCGAACCTGATCAGCTTCAATTACACCGCGTACTACCACGACTACCTCGCCGTGGAGTTCGGCGCCTACCCGCACGAAGGGAACCTGATGGACGTCCTCTTCCAACGTTCGCCGATCCGCCACGTGGCGCGGGTGAAGACCCCGGTGCTGCTGCTGCACGGCGAATACGACAACGACGTGCCCATCATGGAGGCCGAGCAGTTCTTCATCGCCTTGAAGGACGTTGGGGTGGAGACCGTGTTCGTGCGCTACCCACGCGAAGGGCATGGGCTCCGGGAGGTGCGGCACCAGGCGGACGCGCTGGAGCGGTCCATCCGGTGGTACGAGGGGCACTTCAAAGAC